>NZ_JBDVKP010000001.1:0-2738 GCF_039960695.1 Ekhidna sp.
CCTGATGCAAGAAAGGATATTGGTGACTACCTGATGGACTACTACAACCGGCAGCGTCCCCATACATTCAATGACGGCATGCCACCTGTAGTCGCGGAAGAAAAACTTAAAATACTGTCCGGGATTAGTTGACCACTACACCCGGGAGAGTAATTCCCAAAAAGAGTTCTTCCCTCATAAAACAACCGTCACGGAAGACGACTTGCCATCGATGGCCAAAGTAACAATTCAAGATGACACATTAGACGCAATCACATCTATAGACATGCTTTATCACATCGAGAAAGTGACAGGGAAGGGGAGCAGCCTCACTGCTTTCAGTATTGATGGGCGAACTATACCTGCCAACCTTCTCCCAGCCTCATCGTTTCCAGCCGGGTACCTATGCGTGTTCTTGTTTGAGTCTGAGATCTTTCAGTCGAGTTCAGATACCTCACGTCAAAAACTAGTTCTTCCTGAAGGCATACCGGAAGCTCGTCTGTATAGATTTTTGACGCGTGAGCTCGGCAGGGTACTGGCGGAAAAGATTCCGATCATTAACGAAAGAAATGAAAAAACCAAAGCTCAGTTTGAAAAAACGTTTCCACATCTATTGGGATACTTTGAACAAGATACAGTTGGGCTTATAGACCAAGATGACGCGTTGACCGTTGCTCAGCAAAAATTTTTCCGTGTTCAGAAAGAAGTTCTTCAATGTGAAACGCTTAGCGATGCTGCTTACGAAAAATCACTCGAATTGTCCTCTCGAACGCTGACCGAATATGTGCTTTACCGAGAGAAAATTATAGGCCGCATGAAGGAAATGTCGGATCAAAACGCCGAAGCGGATATACATAATCTAATTGTCCCTCGCTATAAGGAATTTGGTCAGGAATCAATCGCGTCCGAGCTATACCAGAACAACGCCTGGCTATTGGATGACAAGTTCATGGTTTTTCAAACGATTCTAAGCGAGAAAAGGATGGATTCTGTTATCAACGCAGTACGACTCGGTGGAGAGTATACGGCAGAGGATGGAAGACCGGATATCGCAATGATTTTCTCTGCAGATCCAGCTGACGCAAAGGCGGTGGATGTAGTTGTTGTCGAGATCAAGAAAAAGACCGATGACGAGAAGGATAATATATACGCGATCAATCAATTGCTTGATCGAGCTGTAAAATTGGTGGAGCACTGTCCTAATATCCAGAGAATTTGGTACTACGCAGTCATGCAGGTGAATGACACGATGGCTCTTCGCTTGCGACAATTAAAATGGGCTCCTCTCTTTTCCAAAGGCAGTGTCTTTTATCAAGAATACGACACTCCACATCCTGATGGGCGAATCGTTCCAACGCCTACGTTTGTAGTGTCTTTTGACGCTATCGTGGCGGACGCGGAAAGTAGAAATCACACCTTCCTTGAAATTTTACGGGACGGTATGAAGAAGTACGCTCAGGAGCAAAATGCACGCGATTCCGCAGCTAGCAAATAATTGGGGCAAGTTATGAATATGGACGACTTATTTTCTGAGCAAGAGCAGTCGGTTGAGCAAAATTCGTCTGGTCTAGTGACTTGTCTTGGCATTACTTTTGAAGGCGATGAGGCTCGCCAAGCCCACTTTTCTGGTGAACTGAGAAAAAAGCTTCAAGACCCAGAGTTCCGTAAGATCGAAGGCTTTCCCATTGGCAATGATGAAGACATTTTGAATCTTAGTGATCCGCCATACTACACAGCATGCCCTAATCCGTGGATCCCAGATTTCATCGCCGAGTGGGAGAAGCAGAAACCTGAGCGGTCAAAAGATTATCATTACCATCGTGAGCCCTTTGCAGCCGATGTGAGCGAGGGGAAAAACGACCCAATTTACAACGCGCACTCCTACCACACCAAGGTCCCACCAAAGGCTATCAGGCAATATATCCTGCATTACACCGAGCCAGGTGACATTGTATTTGATGGATTCTGTGGTACTGGCATGACAGGGATTGCAGCGAGAGAATGCGGCGTCCGATTGTCTAACAATGAAATAGAATCGAATATAGGTATGCGACATAGTATTCTGTTAGATCTTTCGGTATTACCAGGCTTTATCGCGTCTAATGTTAATGCAGAGCTACATGGTAGAGATGTTGAGAGGCAGTTTGCGAGACTTCTTGAACTAGCTACGGAAAAATTCAAGAAATATTTCACAACTGTGAATGAAGATGGGCAGGAGGGAGTGATTCAGTACTGTGTGTGGAGCGATGTTTTTATTTGCTCGAACTGCTCTAAGGAATTTAATTACTGGGATGGTGCTGTAGATCTCAATAAAGGGGAGCAGAAAAATCCGTTTCCTTGTCCTCATTGTGGGACGTCACTGAAAAAGCGGACTCTGAATCGCGCATTCACGACCGTTAGCGATCCCGAGACAGGCGAAATATATAAAAAGCCAAGAAGGGAGCTGGTTTATTTGAATTACGAGTACGCCGGTCGTCGATTCAATAAAAGCGCCACGCAAGAAGACAGGAAAAAAGCTTATCAGTTGGAAAGTGGTAAGAGTGAATGCTGGGTTCCGACCAGCGAATTGCCGAAAGCAGACCGGTTTTATAAAGATGGCCTGCACCTTGTGTCTCTTACTAAGGAAGGTCTGAATAACTGCTGATATTTGCCGATCTTGGGTTTAACCGGCAAAAAATCGAAGATTCAGACACTATTTTCCCGTTAGTTGTGTGTTTCTTGCCCGATTCCCGCCATTTTGGCGAAAAACAGGCGCACTG
>NZ_JBDVKP010000002.1:0-8432 GCF_039960695.1 Ekhidna sp.
AAAGAGCTATTTCCTGAGTCAGAGAACTCTTTCTACCTGAACTACGAAAACGTTCAGTTTGAATTTATTAAGAACGGTTTGAAAGTCGTCACTTTGAATATCTATGCAAATAGTGAACTCGTAGAAAAAGCTCAAAGAGAAGAATAGAAACAGTGTGGTAACAAACGATATAGCGCATGGCCTTACTGAGCCATCCGCCAAGTATCTTCAAAACATCCGCTTATCAGCTGCCAAGAAACTATTGTGCTTTCTACTATCTTCAGCTTGTGGGATATTTTTATATTCATGGCGCAGTGTCCATTTGATACTTGTGCACCCCCTTGCCGGGCGCGGACAGATAAGCTACTTTTATCGTTATTAATAAAGCTCGGAGGCCACAGCGCCATATTAGAGAGTTAGCAATAAAGACGAAAATAGAAAGGAACAAAATGAAATTGATAAATTACTAACTGGATGAACCATAATGTAGAGAACTTTATATGAGCTCAATCCTTCTAGTTGCAACAATACAATCCTGGTTCTTTGTTTTTCTTATTCAGAGGTTAAAAACAGATAAAAAGCTTTCCGATTATGTACTTGTTTTTTGGTTTGCCCTTTTAGGCCTACACACACTTGTCTATTTTATCTTTCTACAAGGGATTCAGCTGAACATTCATGCTATGATATTCAATGCAGCTTTTCCATTTCTACAAGGTCCCCTTCTTTATTTGTATACCCTGGCAAAGACTAGGCGCATCGCAAAAATCCGTATGGTTCATTTTATTCATTTGCTCCCTTTTGGATTTTTTCTCTTGTACCAACTATTTCCATTGTATTTCCCATCTCATAATGAGAATGGCGAAGTGCAATACGTATTTTTCCGTTTCTTGAGCCATACAAGCCCGTTCGGATTCTTATTTTTGATTTTGTCCCCCTTTTATCTATTTCTAAGTTACCGTAATGCACTCCACCCACAGAAAGAGGTAGAAAATAAAATCTGGATCAGGCTAATGGTCTTGTTTTTCGCATGCATTTGGATTTCTTCATTGATCTCGTTTTTTAGCCCCGAACTTTTAAACCATCAGTTGCAGATTGGATTCAACTATCTCATATTTATCGTGCTAACTGGCTTTATTTACTTAGTTAGCTATCTGGGACTAAAGGAGAATTATTTTACTACTGATATCCCGAAAATAGGAAAGGCTAAATATGAAAAATCCAGACTTACAGAAGATGAAATCTTGCAAATATGGAAACGCCTATCTGAAAACATGGCTCAAGAAAAATCTTACCTTGACCCAAATCTCAACTTAACTGATCTATCCAAGACTATTGGGACTACTTCCAATAATCTTTCGCAAGTTTTAAATTTAACGGAAGGGATAAGTTTTAATAACTTCATTAATGCTTTTAGAGTAGAACACTCGAAAGAGATGATGTCCAGTCATCTCTATGATCACTTTACCGTCCTAGCCATAGGATATGATTCAGGTTTTAGTTCAAAATCTACTTTCAACCGTGCATTCAAAAATTTGGAAGGAAAAACCCCTTCTGAATTCCTGACGCTAGCCAAGCAAAATAGAATTAAATAGGTGTCATCCATTAGGATGAAGCGATAGTGGCTCTCAGGCACGTTTCCTTTGGCTTAAAAAAGTCATGAAAAAAATTATTGTTGCGGTTCTCCCAGTATTGATCTTCTTGAATGGTTGTGCCCAGCCGACTCCAGATCACAGAAGTTCTGATGAGGTCTTGATCAATCTCCAGCTTGCTGTTAACAACAGAGATTTTTCGACAATTGAATCATTCTTAGCAGCGGACTATCAATACGAGACAATGTCAGGTGATATGGCTAGAAATGTATTAAGTCAAGTAATTACCCAATACCCTAAAATTGATTCTATTACACTCATTTCTACGATGGAGCAAGGAAACCAAACAACTCTTTCAGTTGTCATTCACAATGAAAATGAATCGAGTAATCGTAAAATCGTTTTAGATAAGAATCTTAACCTTATGCGGGCAGACATAGCCCAAATCTCTGTCAAAGGCCATTCATCTCCAAATGGAGATCCAAATCCAAACATTGCTAAAGGCACTTTGACATTCCCATTTGAGCTGAGTGAAACAGGTCATATTGTAGTTGAGGCCTCTGTTAATGGTGTAAAAGGAAATTTCATTGTTGATAGTGGCTCTGGAGGATACCTTCTATTGAATGATCAATTTCAGACTTATGCTTCTGCTCCAAATCAGCAACCACCTGTAGGTGTTTTGGGAGTAGTTAATGATGCAGGTAGTACCAAAATCAAAAGATTCGAATGGGGAAAATTGACATTAACGAAAGTGGAAGCATCTACTGCCAATTTGGTTCATTTAGAAAAAAAAATGGACATAGAAAATTTCGCAGGAATTATCGGTTATGAGGTACTTAAGAATCAAGTGGTTGAACTTGATTATAGCACTAGGCAACTTACACTTTGGAGTTCATCCGAATCCTTTAACACTAAATATCCCACCATGCAGGAAGCTGCTGTTCCGTTCGAAATGGTATTTCATATACCAGTTATAGAAGTGACTTTTGGCTCTCAAAAGCTTCGTTTTGGACTCGATTGTGCTGCTCAAGGAAACTTGCTTCTAAGTAGATTAGAAGAGTCTATGACCCCTCAACTCTCAAATAAAAGGACAGAATTGCTAGGTGGTTCAGACAACAATTATAAAAAAGTCATAAAAGGTCAGCTAAAAGGAGTATCCATTCTCGATCGGAAGTACAATATGGACTTTGTTTTTGGGGATCTATTCGGAGGACATCACGAAGTTACCAGGATGGACGGTCTTCTGGGATACCCATTATTAAGTAGTCAAAAAACAGCCATCAATTTCATTGATAATAAATTGCATTTTCTCAATTAGTCAAATGGAAGTCCGGTCTCGCTAACAAACGATATAGCACATTCCTTTTAAGAATACTTGAAACTACGAAAAGGATACTCTAGAAGATATTAAATAAGTACAGAGGTACAGCGTCATATCTGTACGTTATGTTCAAATTAAATAAATACGGTAATGATCGAAAAAGAGGATAAAGTACAAAACACGAAAATTGGAAAACAATTACAAACAAATAGACTATTTAAAATAAGCGAAATATTATTGGTATTTGTTGCAGCCTTTGCTCTTATTGGCTTGACGAAACCTCTAGTTGGAGATAATCCTATTTTAAAACAAGCTGCTGTCTGGATAGCAAATATTTTAATGTTAATTATTGTTTGGGTAGGTCTTAAACTTCGTGGTGAAAGCTGGAAAGATGTTGGGCTAGGTTTTAAATCTATCTCCTGGAGTGAAGTAATGAAAGTGTTTCTGCTCTCTCTACTAGTTTTTGTTTTGGCAGTAGCTGGGTTCATTATTGGATCTATTATAATGGCGAATATTACAGGCATTCCTGAAAGTGCCAATATGAGTGGATATGATTATTTGAAAGAAAATATTGGAATGCTCCTTTTGACATTAGGTGGTGTATATATTGTTTCTTCTTTCGGAGAAGAGATTATTTATAGAGCTTTCCTTATAAACAGAATCTCAGAACTTGGACAAGAGACAAAAAAAGCTACAATCATCGCAGTTATCCTTAGTTCAATAATTTTTGGACTTGTCCATTATGAGTGGGGTCCAATGGGAATTGTACAAACTGGATTTATGGGATTAGCTCTGGGCATATGTTATGTCAAATTCAAAAAGAAACTTTGGATTTTAATTTTAGCACATGCTTATATGGATACTATCCTTATGGTACAGATGTATCTGGCAAGTAACTAGAAGAACATACGAAGGATGAAATTAAGTCCAGACATGGAGGTCAAGCGAACTAGCTAATCCGAATTCTTAACAGTGCGAACGATCGGGAAGTTGAATGGTTTAAAAATTCGACATTGTCGAACCAACTTCTTAGTGGATCAGGTTCGGTTATTGACGTTTGGGTGAAAGAAGAACAACAAATGCTCTATTTGTCCTTCTTATCGAACAGAATTAATGGAACATTTTTGGACATATTTTCTAATTTTGAACGTGATTGGTTTTGTGTTTTTCGAAATGCAAAATCGGCTAAAAACGGATTCAAACAGTCGGTAAAATTCCTGTGGAACGGGCTGTATCTGAACCATTGTGAGTTGGAACCAGAATCGCTACTTTAGTGCTACTAAAAAAACTCGGGCCACACAGCATTTTACCTAAACGTTAGCGAGAATTGGTTTAGACTTAATGTTATTCAATCCATCACAACTTAATTATCAAACAATGATTTTGCCATTTGATTAGCTATTTCTACAGTTGATGGAGCTAAAAATGGCTTTTTAAATTCCCTAATCCAATATGCGATATGATTTGGCTTCTCATTATCGATAAAATGTGATGTTGCTGGCAGAACGCATAAATTTGACATAGGTAAAGCTTTGAATATTTCCATAGTATGCTCCATCAAAACTGCATCCCTATCACCCACCATAAGCATGACTGGAACATTAATTCTACGAATACTATCCATAGGTATTTCCTTCTGATGGTACATTAATGAAACATGAGTCCTTGTTTTAGGATCCGCTATTTGCTCATAATTTTTCATCATAGCCACTAGTTCTAGTTTTAGTCCGGATAATTTAGTGTTGGCTCCAGAGAGTAGCATTCGGTCTACTTTGTCTGTCAATTTGTATCCAATGATTAAACCTAATATGCCACCGTCACTATGTCCCCATATACTGTATTTCTCATGCCCCAAGCTCTGCATTAAACTTATTATATCATCAGCCATATCAAAGTAATCTAAATCCCCCTCGGGACAATCACTTAAACCATGACATCTGTTATCTACTGCAATTACCTGGTGATATTCCAATAATTGTGGGATCATATGATATTTTCCTTTTACTGACCCTCCGTTCCCATGAAGAATTAATAGAGGATCTCCCTTTCCAAATACCTCATAATTGAGATTGCCCCAATTCCTTTTCAAGGAGAAACGCTTTCCTTTTATACCTCCATCTATTTCAATTTTAGTTTGAGCCACGGTCATCAAAGTCAAACAAATCATAATCAATAATAGTCCTTGTTTTTTCATCTTGAAATTTTAAGTTTATACAAATGTAGGAGTGTCATTATTTAAAAAATTGTAAGAATCAGACAAATGGTACTAATTGAAGAACGTCCGAGAATCACGGCTTTAGCCAAATATGTGGACCGATATCAGTTATTCATCATTAAGGAACCTGCGTTTCTTAAAACCATCCCAAATAGTAAGGTTGAGTGCTATTTTGTTATGAGGAGAATTTACCAAATGGGATGTTATTTCTGAATCATTTATTTCGAGTAGTTCATCGGGTATTTTGCCCGCCACCAATCAGACTTCATTCTACTATATTCCCACTCATCTCATTTGTTTGAATGTAAAGCTGAACCTCAATATTCTTAGCCTTTCATTATTTAGTGGATTATTAACCAACTGGGAGAATTTTGACATTGCTGACTTGATTCCTGAAATTGAACAGAAAAAAATTCTTTCCAAAATATCCAAGGACAGAACAAATATTCCTGTCTCTGAACTTGACACTGTAATCAGCAATTCTCTTGGTGAACATTCGATTGACGAGAAATTAGATAAAGTCTTTGAATTATTAGAAAGTAGAATAACTAACAATTTCAAAGTTGCTACTCTTGCAAGCAGCATGAACATGACTGAAAAATCAATGGAAAGGTGGATTCGAAAGCAGTTTAACCTAACACCTAAAGAGTTGTTGCAAATCGTTCGCTTCCAAAATGTTTCACATAAATTAAAAAACCAATCAAACAGGAAGCTTATCGATGCACTCGAATTTGGCTACTATGATCAATCCCATTTCATCAAGGAATGTCGAAAAATTACTGGTTATTCTCCCAAAGAATTTTTTTCAAAAATGAAACTATCAACAAACGACATTATTTTCGAATAGCTCGCTAACATAC
The DNA here is from genome assembly GCF_039960695.1 of Ekhidna sp. Lineage (GTDB taxonomy): Bacteria > Bacteroidota > Bacteroidia > Cytophagales > Cyclobacteriaceae > Ekhidna. Next base: position 5,965 of record NZ_JBDVKP010000002.1, read on the forward strand.
GCTGGTTACATGCCTTATCTAGATTTTACGAAGTGCCTGCTAAACAGCCCACTTTCTGCCTGCCATTGCCGGCAGGCAGGCAAGAAACTGTGGTGCTTCCTACCAGCTTCTGCTCGTATGAGTTTTTAATCTTTCATGACGCGATGCGTATCTGATACTTTGAATGCCCACCCTTGCCGGGCACTGACAGATTTGCTAATTTCATGGCTTTAAATTAAGCTCGGAGGCCACAGCGCCATATCTGAGCGGTAGATACAATAATCCCATGAAGTACATATTAACTGTAACAATTCTTATCCTCTCTGGTAACCTTAAGAAAACCGATTTAGGTTTGAACTTGAATGTTGGTGAAACATACTCACAGAGTTACATTTCCAAGAATACTATCACCCAAACAATCAATGGTATGGAACAAATTATCAAGATGGAGATTACTGGCGGCATGGACTTTCAGGTTAACGAAAATCTTGGTGATAGATATTCAATGAGCGCGTCTTATTCAAGCCTAATCATGAAAATGAATTCTCCTATGGGAGAAATGATATTTTCTTCAAAAAGTGAAGGTGCAGATATTTTCTCCACGATCATGAAAACTATAGTTGGTAAGGAATTTTTAATAGAGATGTCGAAAAATGGAACAATTTCGAAAATTGAAAGCTTAGATAGCATCTTTGATGGTATGTTCGAATCTTTTCCTGAACTCCCTGAACCTCAAAAGCAACAATTACTTGCTCAGCTTCGACAAGCTTACGGTGAAAAAGCATTCAAGGGTAATATTGAAATGATTACCGCTATTTTTCCTAACAAAGAGGTAAACGTTGGCGAGAGTTGGAAAAACTCAGTAAAACTTGAATCAGGAATGTCAGGATTTATGAACAACACATTTACTTTAACTGATGTCAACTCTGATGCTATTTTCATTGAAGGAACTTCTCAGATATCAACTGAGAACAAAGATGCATATATAGAAGTAAATGGCATGCCAACTAGGTATAATCTCACTGGAAAAATGAAGACTAGCTATAAATTAGATCCTCAATCAAACTGGATAGTTGAAGGGAAAATTGAGCAAGAGATATCTGGTGACGTGCAAATTAAAGATAATCCCAATCTACCAGGCGGTATGTTAATTCCTATGGTCATGAAAAACGATATGACGGTTGGTCAATAAAGTCTCTAACAAGCACTATCATCCCTAAGCTTACTGAGCTATTTGCAATGGCCAGTGGTAAAAGATACTTTTATAAATATTTGAAAAGTCCAGCTTACGGATGATAGTTGGGCGTTGTAAGCCATGTTGAATGAAATAAATGCAACTTAGATTTCTCTTTTTAAATCAGAAGATTCATATAACATTAATAGTCCTGCACACAACGAACAGAATTATACAGGTTTTTTCCTCCCTTCCATCGCTGAAGCTTAACCCAACGAAAGTTAACTTTCCAATCTAAAGCAGATTCTGAATCCATTTCATTTGATGACCAGAATATGGAGGGTTTTTTGATGTTGAATAAACTCTTATTTGTTCCTCCTAATTCAGTACTTTTCAAATGTTGACCAGCGTTTGAAACACCATCATACAAATAAGCCAACAAATACCACTCATCATCCGACGGAAGATGCCAGCCACTAGGACAGGCATTTTTGGAAGCTTCCCAAGTATACAATCTACCATATGATTCACAGTTAGTATCTGAATCGTATTTACATCTTGATCCCGCTATTTCAAAATTCAAATTCTGCACCATCCAAGTTATAGATGAAGGCATACCATCTTCAAATGAAACTTCAAAGATTTGTGGTTCACCTTTCAAATATGTCCCATATTCATTGTGATCAGTAATAACTTGTTGAGAGCTAGTAACTGTATATGTTACTGTCTCATATGTTTGCTTATCCCGAATATCAACAAAAGAGCCTACTATTTGAGCTTCTGTTGAAAAGGTGAATAGAATAGTGAAAATAAATGGACAGATAATCTTTCCAACTGATGTTTGTAACCTCATCATTTCATTTTTTGTCTTTGAGAATTCTACAATAGATAACCAGTTAGCATCCTCCTATTGAACATTAAATTTTAACATTTTTCAAAGCAAAACATCGCTCTAACAATATTTATAAGGTATGTGCTTTAGTGCTTTCTAAATACTGAATAAGAACTCGACCGTTTCGTCTGCCGCCAAGAAAGCTTGTGAGCTCTTTTGGAGATTTCAGTTCGCTGGATTTTTTCACTCAAAACACAGTGCTTTCTACAAACTTTGGAAGCACTTGCAAACTTCGCTATTTTAGTGCTGTCCACAAAGGTAGAGCACACGCCTCATACATAGGCGTTACCACACATGACTACCAGATGGGAACCTTCGGCTTTACTTCTAGTCTTTACCCTGAAACCTAATTCCATGAAAACTAAATATCTGTTAACTGCGCTATTAATTTCAATAACTGGATCAACATGTCTTTCTCAACAA
>NZ_JBDVKP010000003.1:0-151567 GCF_039960695.1 Ekhidna sp.
AGTGGAGGAAAATAGGAAAAGTTGATTACATTTGTCTCGGTGGTTTATATTTTTCAAGGCTCAGTATGACGTTTTTTACAAGCGAGTATGAGTGTAAGTTGGATACTAAAGGAAGGTTGGTCTTGCCTGCAAAGATCAAGAACAACCTTCCGGAGGTCTCCACTGCAGAACTAGTAATTCGGAAGGGATTCGAGCCGAACCTAATCCTCTACCCAATGGTGGAGTATAAAAAAATACACCACAAGATCTCATCACTTAGTGAATTCAATCCTGAGCAGCGAAAGCTGAAAAGGAATTTTTTTAGAAGTATCGCCCAGGTGGAGTTGGATAGCGCAAGCAGGATACTGGTACCCAAGACGATGCTCGCTCATGCACAGATAGACAAAGAAGCAATTCTCATCGGCATGGGCAACTATATAGAAATGTGGAATCCGGAAGTATTCAATAAGCACCTCATCGAAGATGCAGACGAATACTCAGAGTTAGCACAGAAGTTCTTAGACGAATAAGCTTCAGTTTGGAATGAAAAAGTTGATTGTAGGTAAGGCTGAAAGTTGGAATGAAGCTAAAGCTCGTTATAAAAATGGTCAGAGACCATGAGTGAATATCACAACCCGGTTATGCTGAAAGAATGCATGGAAGGGCTGGATATAAAACCGGACGGAGTATATGTGGATGTGACCTTTGGAGGTGGCGGTCATAGCAAAGCAATACTCGAGCGATTGACAACCGGACACCTCATCGCTTTTGATCAGGATGCAGATGCTGAGAAAAATGCACAACAGCTTGTCGGACCGGACACTTCCGGAAAGTCGGGCAAACGTTCTTTTACATTTATTGAGTCAAATTTCAGATTCCTGAAAAAGTACCTCAAACTACATGGCATCACGGAAGTAGATGGCATACTGGCCGATTTGGGAGTTAGCTCCCATCAGTTCGATGAGCCAGCGCGTGGATTCACCATTCGGGCAGAAGGTGTGTTGGATATGCGCATGGATCAAGCCGCAACTAAAAGCGCCAGGGAAGTAGTAAATGAGTACGATGAACGAGATCTGATACATATTTTGAGTGCATATGGTGAAATTAGAAATGCACGAACCCTCGCAAGAGAGATTGTGAATTTCAGAATGAACCAACCCGTAGAGACCAATGAGCAGCTGAAAGCAATAGCGATGAAGAACGCTCCTAAAGGTCGGGATCTCAAATACCTCGCACAGGTCTTTCAGGCCATTCGCATTGAGGTAAATGAAGAACTGGAAGCACTGAAGGAATTTTTAATACAGGCTGGCGAAGTGCTAAAGGCAGAAGGCAGACTGGTGGTGATGAGTTATCACTCACTTGAAGACAGACCGGTTAAAAATTTCATCAATAAGGGAAACATTAAAGGGGTCGATGAAAAAGACTTTTATGGGAATCCAATCAGGGTCTTAGACCCGGTGAACCGAAAGCCTATCGTCCCTGAAGCGGCAGAAATAAAAGAAAACAGCAGAGCGAGAAGCGCTAAGCTGCGTATTGGCAGAAAGAGATAATAGTAGCTACGAGTTACGAGCTATGAGTTTCGAGATTCACTTGAGACTTTACTCGCAACTCGCAACTAAAAACTCGTAACTAGAATGAAAAACACCTACAAATTACCCCAAAGAGAAGAGCGAGGAGGCCTATTCCGTCTCATCAATCGCTTTCTACGCATGGACAGCTCCATGAGCGAGGTGATACACGTGCGTTTTCTTCCCCAAATTCTATTTCTGGCATTCTTATGTCTGCTATATATCGGCAACCGCCACTACGCGGAAAAGAAGGTTCGGGACATCAACCATCTGGAAACGGAAGTTGAAGACCTGCGAGCAGATTACACGACTCTGAAAGCGGATTTCATGTATGAAAGTAAGCAATCAGAGGTAGCAAAACGAGCTTCAGAGCTTGGTTTAAAAGAGAGCAAAGAGTCACCAGTATTAATCAGGGAAGTTGGAGAATAAGCAAGAGACATATCATTTCTATAAATCAATCATCAGGACTGATTCCCCCTTTGAAGGGGGGTGGGTTGGAAGTGCATGGATAAGGGGATGTAAAATACGTTTCTCAATATGAGCATTAAAAGAGACATAGTATTACGCGTTCGCGTCGCATTCATTCTCACCTTCTTGGTGGCAGGATTGGTCGTGTTTCGTATTGCTAAGATCCAATATGTAGAAGGAGAGGAATGGAGAAGCATGGGCGAGACACTTGGCGTTCAAGCCATGAATGTCAAAGCTACCCGTGGAAACATCTATGCCGATGATGGAAGTTTACTGGCTACCTCATTGCCATTCTATCGATTGGCGATAGATCCGTATTTGCCAACAAATGGCCTTTACAAAAACAACATTGATTCACTTACCTATTTATTAGCGCGCTATTATAAAGACCTAACGCCAACCCAATACAAGCGAAAAATTGATGATGCCCGCAAAAAGGGCAGACGCTACCTCACACTTAATAGGCAGGAAATTGGCTACCAGGATAAGAAACTCATGGAAAACTGGCCGCTCTTTAGGGAGGGCCGACTCAAAGGTGGTGTGCTCTTTGAAAAAGTAGAAAAACGCTTTCTGCCATTTTCACATTTGGGCATTCGCACAATCGGAAGTGTAAATGCAAACGATCGTGGAGTGGTAGGTTTGGAGTACAGTTTCAACAAGCAACTGGCGGGTGTTAATGGAAAAGGACTTTATCAGAAAATGGCTGGCGGAGGCTGGAAGCCGATCTATGATGGCACCGAAAGACGTCCGGTTGATGGCCTGGATATACAAACAACTATCAATGTAGATCTTCAGGATGTCACAGAATCAGCGCTGCTGAATGAATTGCAAAAGCACGACGCAGATTACGGAGTAGCCATTGTGATGGAAGTGAGCACTGGAGAAATCAAAGCCATTTCTAATTTGAGTAGAAATAGTGAAGGAGACTATTACGAAAGATACAATTACGCAGTAGGTAGTCAGGGTTCGCGCGAGCCGGGTTCCACTTTCAAGCTGGCGAGTATGATTGCCTTATTGGAAGAGACAGATATCAAGCTCACTGATTCCATCGATACCGGAGATGGTAAGTTGGAATTTTTTGATAAAACCATGCGCGATCACAAGCCTGGTGGCTTTGGTAAACTGACAATTCAGGAAGTCTTTGAAAAATCTTCCAACATCGGAGTAGCAAAGATGGTGTCGCACTACTTTGGAAACGAACCAGAGAAATACATTAATTACTTGAAGCGCATGAACCTCCATCAACCTCTTGATTTTCAAATGGTAGGTGAGGGAAAGCCTTACATTAAAGACCCATCAGATAGTACCTGGAGTGGAGTAAGTCTGCCATGGATGTCTCACGGCTATGAGTTGAAAATGACACCTCTTCAGATGCTGACATTATACAATGCAGTAGCCAACAATGGGAAGATGGTGAAGCCAATGATTGTGAAAGGAGTGATGAAGGCCGACCGTATGGTCGAGGAATTTGATACTGAGGTAATCAATGCGCGAATCGCTTCGAAAGAAACACTGGTGCAACTAAGATTGATGATGGAGGGAGTCGTAGAACGAGGCACAGCGAAAAATATCAACCACAGTCATTACAAAATTGCTGGTAAGACAGGAACTGCTAAGAAGGTGAGAAATGGACGATACGTAAAGGAATACTACACCTCATTCGCGGGATACTTTCCAGCAGAGGCGCCAAGATATAGCTGTATCGTAGTGATTGACAATCCAAAAGGTTTCCAAATCTATGGAAGTGATGTGTCTGCTCCGGTCTTTAAGGAAATCGCTGATAAAATCTACTCTCTGGAGTTGGATATGCATGAAATAGGCACCCAAGAGCGAACATATGTTACTGGCGTCTTCCCTTATATAAAGGCGGGTAAGCGAGATGAATTAACCATGATCTGCAACGAGTTAGGCATTTCTAACCATGCCAGGTCAGATGCCGAATGGGTGAAAACGTCAGTCATCAATGATGCAGTGTATTGGAAAGGTAACAACATTAAATACGAGGTGGTGCCAGACGTTAGAGGCATGACTTTACGTGATGCGATCTATGTTTTAGAAAACCTTGGATTAGAGGTTAAGGTGAATGGAAGAGGTCGTGTGGCTACTCAATCTCTGACTCCAGGTGGAAGAATTTCCAAAGGTGCAACCATTAAACTCCAGATGAGCTGATGCAGACGCTGAAAGACATATTGTTTGGAGTTTCACTCAGATCACTCACGGGAAATCGAGAGGAGAAGATCACTGGTGTAACCTTTGATTCCCGCATGGTGAAAAAAGGCTTCCTTTTTGTTGCTGTGCAAGGCTTGACCGTAGATGGTCATGATTTTATAGATAATGCGATAAAGAAGGGTGCAAAAGTGATTGTTTGCGAGCAATTACAAGAAGATCTTGATAAAGACATTACAGTCGTTCAAACCGATGATTCCGCAGAAGCTTTGGGCATAGTCGCTTCCAATTTCTATGGACGACCATCAGAAAAACTTAGGCTCATCGGAATAACGGGTACAAATGGAAAGACCACTTGTGCCACATTATTATTTGAGCTTTTCCAAAACCTGGGCTACACGGTGGGCTTACTTTCTACTGTAGAAAACAAGATTAACCAAGAGGTCTTATCTGCCAGCTTTACAACTCCAGATGCAGTTCAACTCAATGCACTTTTAGCCGATATGGTTGAAGGTGGATGTACGCACTGCTTTATGGAAGTAAGCTCCCATGCTCTGGTACAGCAGCGAGTTGCAGGAATCCATTTCACAGGTGGTGTTTTCACCAACATCTCTCATGACCACCTGGATTACCACAAAACTTTTGACGAATATATCGCTGCAAAGAAATTATTGTTCGACGGACTTTCATCAGACTCATTCGCTCTTGTCAATGTAGATGATAAGCGGGGTGCGGTGATGATGCAAAATACAAAGGCCAATAAATTCAGATTGGCTATACGATCCATGGCCGACTTTAAGGTCAGAATCATTCACAACACATTGCAAGGATTGGAGCTCAACTTTGATGGAGTAGATGTGTGGTTTAAGCTAATCGGTCAGTTCAACGCTTACAATCTACTCACAGCTTATGCAGTAGCAGTGCTTCTGGATGAAGAAAAGGAAGATATACTAAGTGCGCTTTCAACTACTTCTGGAGCCAGCGGTCGATTTGAGAAAGTAGAGAATAATTCTAATGTGATGGCTATTGTGGATTATGCACACACGCCTGATGCATTGGAAAATGTACTGAAGACCATCGATGAGCTCAGAACTAAAAATGAAATGCTTGTTACCGTAGTTGGTTGTGGCGGTGATCGTGACAAAACGAAGCGTCCAATGATGGCAGATATCGCGTCACGTTTTAGTGACAAGATCATTTTAACATCAGACAATCCCAGATCAGAAGATCCAAAACTGATTTTGGAAGATATGAAAGCGGGAATTCCTAAATCAAAGGAGCGAAACGTAATGGTGATTGAAGATCGAAAAGAGGCTATACGAACAGCCTGCAATTTGGTCAATGACCAGGACATCATATTAGTCGCTGGAAAAGGACATGAGAGTTATCAGGAAATAAATGGAAAGCGACATCATTTTGATGATCGTGAAATACTAGGAGAATTATTGAACTAGAGTAATGCTGAATTATTTATTTGAATATCTGAATCAAATGGACTTCCCGGGAGCGGGACTGTTTCAGTATATCTCGTTCCGTGCAGGAATGGCAGCTTTGCTCTCCTTGCTGATCACTATCACATTTGGTAAACGATTGATCAGTATGCTTCATCGGTATCAGCTCGGTGAGTCTATTCGCGACCTGGGACTGGACGGACAAATGGAGAAAAAAGGTACTCCGACTATGGGAGGTATTATCATCATTTCTGGCATAGTTATCCCAACGCTACTCTTTGCCGATATAACCAATATCTACATCATTCTTTTGATCGTTTCTGCTCTTTGGATGGGTTCCATTGGCTTCCTTGATGACTATTTGAAAGTAAAAAAACAGAACAAAGACGGTCTCAGAGGGAAGTTCAAAGTGATAGGTCAAATTGGTTTAGGCTTATTGGTTGGTTTGGTGATGGTTTTTCATGAAGATATTGTGGTAAGAGACTTCTCTGGTGAAGCTTTCAAAGATGAGAACTCGCTGCTCACAACCATCCCATTTGTAGCCAACAATGAATTTCAGTATGATTGGTTACTACCCGATTTTCTGACTGATTATGCATGGGTACTTTACGTATTTGTAGTGATTTTCATTGTTACAGCGGTATCCAATGGGGCAAACATCACAGATGGTCTTGATGGCCTGGCAGCAGGAACATGCGCGATTATTGGACTTACATTGGCAGTATTAGCCTATCTATCTGGTAATGCCATTTTTGCCGACTACCTAAATATTATGTTTATCCCCAACTCTGGTGAGTTGGTGATCTTTTGTACCGCTTTTGTTGGAGCTTGTATAGGCTTCCTGTGGTACAATGCCTTCCCGGCACAGGTATTTATGGGAGATACGGGTAGCCTATCTCTGGGAGGAATCATTGCTGTCCTTGCTTTCGTCATCAGAAAAGAATTTTTAATTCCGATCCTATGTGGAATCATAGTTATAGAAAACTTATCAGTAATCGTTCAGGTGGCTTATTTCAAGTACACCAAAAAGAAATATGGTGAGGGAAGAAGAGTACTATTAATGTCTCCTCTTCATCACCACTACCAAAAAAAGGGAATTCATGAAGCCAAGATCGTAGGCAGATTCTGGATCGTGGGAATTCTCTTAGCCATTTTCACACTTGCAACTCTAAAAATCAGGTAATGACAGTAACAGAAATTCATGAATTAAACGAAAAATTTCAGAAAAGCGCAGTACAGCTTTCTGAGCTTATTCCTTCTGGCTCCTTAGTACAAGCCACCTCTATGTTGATTAGATGTGCTCGCAAAATTGATGATCAATTTTCGAAGCTATTATCAGCCAATACAGAAATGAAGTTTGGTCAGATTATGGGCACCCTGGAAGATGAAACAGATGAAGTATTGTTCATTCTAGATCAATTGGAGATTGCAAATAAGAAACAACAAATCAGCTTGATAAACGACTTCCTGAAGGACGGTTATGATCTGATAGCATTGTACTCAAAATGCTTTGATTACATCATTGATAAAAAGGTAAAAGAAGAAGAATAATGAATGAACGCATAGTCATATTAGGCGGTGGTGAGAGCGGCGTAGGTGCAGCTCTACTTGCTCAGCAAAAGGGCTATGAAGTATTCTTGTCTGATGGTGCAAGCCTGGCTCCTGAGCGCAAAAGAGTGCTTAAAACACAGCGAATTGATTTTGAAGAGGGAGGACATTCCGAGGAGCTCATCATGAATGCTACATTGATAGTGAAAAGTCCAGGCATTCCTGATTCAGCGCCATTAATACAGCAGTTAGTTGCAAAAGACATTCCTGTCATTTCTGAAATAGAGTTTGCCTACAGATTCATAGATAAGTCCAAGGTGATAGCTATTACAGGTACGAATGGAAAGACCACTACTTCGCTTTTGACTTATCACTTGTTAAAAACAGCAGGTTACAAAGTAGCGCTTGGTGGAAATGTGGGCAGAAGCCTGGCTGGACTGGTAGCCGAAGGCGAATTCCACTATTATGTGGTTGAAGTAAGTAGCTTTCAGCTAGATGGAATTGCCAATTTCAGACCAGATGTGGCTGTGTTGCTCAATATCACGCCTGATCACCTGGATAGATATGACTATAACTTCAATAAGTACGTCACATCCAAGTTTAGAATCATTGAAAATTTAACGAACGAACACGCATTCATTTACTGTGCGGATTCTGAGCCGGTATCGGAAGAAATAAGTCGCAGAAAGATTGAAGCGACCATGTTTGCCATGACAACTTCAAACAATGATAAGCTCAGTGCATACCTAAAAGATGAGCATCTGATATTTAATTATCAGTTCAAAAAAGATGAAAGACATTACCAGATTCCACTTTCGGAAATCTCATTGATTGGAAAACACAACATGGTCAATAGCATGGCTGCTGTGCTAAGTGCACTATGCATGGAAGTGCCGATTGAAAAGGTATTAAAAGGGCTAAAGAATTTTAAAAATGCACCACATAGACTAGAGTTTGTCAAAGAAATAGATGGTGTCGCTTACATCAATGACTCGAAGGCGACCAACGTGGATTCTGTTTATTACGCGCTTGATGGCGTGAAGGGAAACATCATATGGATTGCTGGAGGTATAGACAAAGGCAATGATTACGCTCAGTTAGATGAGTTAGTACATGATAAGGTCAAAGCACTTATATGCATGGGAAAAGATAATCAGGCATTGACTGGATATTTTGGGTCAAAGATCGATCAAATCACAGAGGTTGATAGTGCGAAGAAGGCAGTAGAAAAAGCTCAGGAATGGGCGGAAGAAGGCGATGTAGTTTTACTATCTCCGGCATGCGCCAGCTTTGATCTATTTAATAACTATGAAGACAGGGGCGATAAGTTCAAACGGGCAATAAGCAAGCTGAGTAAGAAATTAAAATTGAAAGAGGCATGAACGAAATAAAAAATTGGGCATATCGAAACCTGAAAGGTGACCCGGTAATCTGGTTCATCGTTCTCATTCTTTCGCTATTTAGTATACTGGTGGTATATAGCGCCACCGGAAGTCTTGCTTACAAGATGATGGATGGCAACACCGAGTACTACCTGATCAAGCATTCCATTCTTGTGATTGTAAGTTTAGGTGCGATTTGGCTGGCTCATCGAATCGATTATCGATACTATTCCAAAATATCAAAGTTGGTTTTATGGCTATGTGTTCCATTGTTGATATTCACATGGGCATTTGGAACCAATATCAACGAGGCTTCTCGATGGTTAACAATCCCTGTAATTAATCAGGCATTCCAGCCATCAGATCTTGCGAAACTGGCATTACTTGTCACCTTGGCCAGTATGCTGGCTAAACGTCAAAATTCCATTGAAGACTTCCAAAAAGCGATCGTGCCCATGCTATTCTGGATAGGTTTGATTTGTGGATTAATCGCATTGACCAATTTCTCGTCGGCTATCCTGCTATTCCTGACGTGTATGTTGGTGCTATTCATCGGACGCGTACCAATGAAGTATCTGGCAATGTTGGTTGTGATATGTGCCTCGTTTGGATCAGTAGCATTTATGATAGGCCAGCGTGGCGGCACGGCCATTTCACGGGTCGAAGACTTTATCAATAACGATACCCCATATCAGGCAAAACAAGCATATATCGCAATTGCGTCAGGTGGCGTAATTGGAAAAGGCCCTGGACAAAGTGATCAAAGAAACTTCTTGCCACATCCTTATTCTGACTTCATCTATGCTATCATTTTGGAAGAGTATGGGCTGATTGGCGGGATCACAATTTTATTTTTATACCTCGCATTGCTTTATCGAGGCATGAAAGCAGCAGAGGACAATGATCGGGCATACGGAGGATTACTATCCGCAGGGCTCAGTTTTGCGCTAGTCATACAAGCGCTCGTGAATATGGGTGTAGCAGTAGGTTTAGGCCCAGTTACGGGATTGACACTTCCATTCATAAGTATGGGAGGTACCTCACAGCTTTTTGCTGGTTTAGCGCTTGGAATCATCTTAAGCGTGAGTAGGGGAGAGATTGATCAGTTTGGAAATACAATTGGTAACCAATATAAAGAAGCAGCGTAATCGAGCAGGAACGAACATATCGGATAATGATTAGCGGTGGAGGCACAGGAGGTCACATCTATCCTGCTATTTCAATTGCACAAGCGTTGAAGGACACACTTCAACACGTGGAAATTCTATTTGTAGGTGCAAAAGGAAAGATGGAGATGGATAAAGTTCCGGCTGCCGGCTTTGAAATTGAAGGGCTTTGGATCAGTGGAATTCAGCGCAAAATCACTGCAGGAAATCTGATGTTTCCATTCAAACTGGTATCCAGCATTGTTAAATCCTACGGTTTACTCAAGAAATTCAGGCCTGATGTGGTGGTAGGTGTAGGTGGGTACGCTAGTGGTCCATTGCTTTATGCAGCTACTAAGAAAGGAGTTCCAACCCTTATTCAAGAGCAAAATTCATACGCAGGACTTACCAATAAATGGCTAGCAAAAAAAGTAAATAAGATATGTGTAGCTCACGATGGTATGGAGAAATACTTCCCTGCTGATAAGCTCGTGGTGACTGGAAATCCAGTACGGAAAACAATCAAACTAAATCAGAACCGAAGAGGCGAAGCATTTAAGTATTTTGAACTTGATGCCGCCAAACCTACACTCTTAGTAATAGGCGGAAGTTTAGGAGCAAGGACACTAAATGAAAGCATTATCACTGGTCTGGAGAAATTGAAAAAAGAAGGCATTCAGCTGATCTGGCAATGCGGAGGATTTTATCACGAAGAGATGAAGGAGCGTGCAGAAGGCAAGGGAGGAAAGGTAATTTTGAAAGACTTTATATTTCAAATGGATTTCGCCTATGCATGTGCAAATGTGGTAATATCAAGAGCCGGCGCACTTTCTATCGCCGAGCTGATGCTCACAGGGAAGCCTTCCATTCTGGTACCTTCTCCTAATGTCGCGGAGGATCATCAAACCATCAATGCACAAGCGTTGGTAGATAATGATGCAGCTGAAATGGTAAAGGATGGAGTGGCAATGGAAAGACTTGTGGACGAAGCGATCAAACTATTAAACGACAAAAAAAAACAAGCAAAGCTTTCAAAAAGTATACATGCAATGGCGCACGAAAATGCTGCCGTTGACATTGCAAATGAAGTAATTAAACTCATAGCCTAATGGAATTAAAAGAAGTAAATAGCGTCTATTTTATCGGTATCGGTGGTATTGGTATGAGTGCGTTGGCTCGCTGGTTCCATGCGAAGAAAATGCCAGTAGCAGGCTATGATAAGACTGAATCCGATCTGACAAAGCAGTTGGTAGAAGAGGGGATGGAAATTCACTATCAGGATCAACTGGATCTAATACCGGATTCCTTTCTGGAAAAAGAAGGAACACTGGTGGTGTATACTCCAGCCATCCCTGCTGATCACATGGAATTGAATTACTTCCGCGATAATGGATTCGAGGTGAAGAAACGATCTGAAGTACTTGGTATGATCACAGCAAACCATTTCACTATAGCTGTTGCAGGTACTCACGGAAAAACCACTACTACTTCTATGATCGCTCACCTTTTGAGCGTATCGAGGAAAGGTTGTTCGGCATTTGTAGGAGGCATCATGACCAATACAGGTACCAATCTCATGATTGGAGATTCCAATGCACCGGTAGTGGTAGAAGCGGATGAATACGACCGCTCATTTATGCAATTAAATCCGAACTATATCATCATCACCTCACTAGATCCGGATCACCTCGATATCTATGGGGACGAAACAGCAATGCTTGATACCTACGAAGAGTTTGTGAAGAAGACACCTAAAGACGGAAAAGTCTTGATGTACTCGGAAGCAGGATTTAAAATCAACCCTGGTAACAAATACACCTCATACGCGATTCGGAACGGTGATGCAGTGGCGGATGCACTCCGAATTGTGAATGGAGCTTTCGTATTCACTTATAGGTATGGCATGGAGAAAATTTCTGACGTTTATGTGGAAGTTCCTGGCTATCACAATGTTGAAAATGCACTTGCTGCAATTACAGTTGCATTGGATATGGGGATGGAGGGTAAAGAGATTCGTAAGCGCATGAAGACTTATTCTGGCGTAAAACGAAGGTTTGAATACGTATACAGAAGCCCACATATTACTTTGATTGATGATTATGCGCATCACCCCGAAGAGATTAAGGCCTTTTTGAAGTCTGTACGATCATTGTCTGGAAAACGAAAGATAACCGCAATTTTTCAACCACATCTGTATTCACGGACAAGGGATTTTAAAGCGGCATTTGCAGAAGCTTTAGACAAAGCAGACGAAATTATACTATTGGATATCTATCCAGCTCGTGAAGAACCCATTGAAGGAATTACTTCGAAATCCATCTTCGAATTGATGGAAAATGAGAAAAAAGTAATGGTTTCCAAAGAGAATTTGTACGACGAGCTGGACAAGCACAACCTGGATATTGTACTGACTATTGGAGCCGGTGATATTGATCGTGAGGTTCCCAAGATTACTAAATACCTCAAGAATAGGTTTGAACCTAAACTTGATGAAGATTCTGAGTCTGAAGAAAATTCTAAAGCCAACGAAGATGAGTAAGGAAGAGAAGAAAAATATGCTGATCTACTCGTTTAGTGGTTTGCTTCTACTAAGCCTAATCACCTTTGCTGGAGTAAAGAACAATGGTCGCGTTATCGATAAAGTGAAAGTAGAAATCCTCGAGCATGATGGAATCTTCTTCACTGATCAGCTCGAAGTTGTAGATCTGATGACAGATAAAAGTGCGGATTACGTGATTGGTGTAGAGATGGGAAATTTGGAACCAAAGATCTTAGAGGAACGCGTGGAGGCCAATCCGTTTGTTAAGGATGCACAGGTATATAGAGACCTAAAAGGAAATCTTCAGGTCAAAGTGAAGCAAAGCAAACCAATCGCACGCTTATTCATCGATGGCATGAATGATAGATACATCGATTCTGATGGTAGAGTCTTACCAGTCAATGCAAAGCATACAGCTCGCGTACCGCTAATGGAGACAGACTTTGAGTTTGGTTGGGAGAAAAATCTGAATGAGAGTAAGTATGGCACTCAAGTATTTGAACTATTGAAATACATCGAAAAGGATGCATTCTGGAAAGCACAGATAGCGCATATCTTCATTAAGAAGGATGGAGAGATAGAAATCTACCCACAAGTGACCAAGCAAGTTATAACGTTTGGAATGCCAGTGGATTTAGATAGTAAGTTTTCAAAACTGATGACTTTCTACAAAGAGATATTACCCAAAAAGGGATGGAACACTTACGACAGAGTAAATCTGAAGTTTGAAAATCAAATTATTTGCGAATAGTAATCACCACGAAATAAAGAAATTATGGAAGACAAAATCATCGTAGGATTAGACATAGGCACCACAAAGATTTGTGCCATTGTAGGTAAGAAAAATGAATACGGAAAGCTCGAAATTTTGGGCATGGGCAAGGCTGTGTCCGACGGTGTGATCCGTGGAATCGTAACAAACATTGACAAGACTGTCAGGGCCATTGAAAAGGCGATAGCGGAAGCTAGTGAGCAGTCTGGAATTGATATTGGTGTTGTCAATGTGGGTATAGCGGGTCAGCACATCAAGAGTGCTGTCCACCATGGTGGGATTACACGCGAAGACGCTGAAGGTGAAATAACGATTGAGGATCTGACCAGATTGAATAGTGATATGCATCGCATTGTCACGCCTCCAGGTAGCGAAATCATTCATGTGATGCCTCAGGATTATATCGTGGATTACGAAGATGGCATCATGGATCCGGTAGGAATGACGGGTGTGAAGCTAGAAGCCGACTTCCATATTATAACTGCACAGACCAATGCAATCAACAACATAAACAAGTGTGTGAAGAAAGCTGGGCTCCAGATTGAGAATCTCATTTTGGAACCACTCGCGTCCAGCTTATCTGTTCTCAGCGACGAAGAAAAAGAAGCAGGAGTTTGTTTGGTGGACATAGGCGGCGGCACCACGGATGTGGCCGTATTCTATGACAACATCATCCGACATACAGCTGTGATTCCTTTTGGTGGGAATATCATCACCTCTGACATCAAACAAGGATGCATGGTGATGGAGCATCAGGCAGAACTACTCAAAACTAAGTTTGGTAAAGCCATTTCGGAAGAAGCAAGTCCAAATGAAATAGTCTCAATTCCAGGATTAAGAAACAGACCTCCAAAAGAAATCTCTATTAAAAACCTGGCGCATATCATAGAAGCCAGAATGGAAGAGATCATTGAGCTGGTACATACCGAGATCATTAGCTCTGGCTATAACAAGAAGCTAGCGGCAGGTATCGTGGTGACAGGTGGTGGATCGCAGTTGACCAATTTGAGTCAGCTGTTTGAATACATGACCGGACTGGACGCACGCATCGGTTATCCAAACGAGCACCTGGGAAGAAGTAAAGTAGATGCAGCGAAGAGCCCAATGTTCGCGACCACCGTAGGTCTGGTACTATCTGGTTTCAAAGCATTAGATATTCGCCAGGCAAGGTATTCGGAAGCCCCATCTATGAAAGGGGACGGAAAGAAAAAAATGAAACAAGGCAACAAGTTCTTTTCCAACATTTTGGAGAAAACCAAAGGCCTTTTAATCGATGATTTTGATGATAAAATAAACTAGTTGCAAGTCCCAAGCTATAAGCTTCAAGTTCAACCTTGAAACTTGCTCCTTGACACTTAAAACTTTTACAATTATGGCAGAAAATATGTATCAATTCGACTTACCGTCACATCACAAATCCATCATCAAGGTGGTAGGTGTTGGAGGTGGCGGAAGCAACGCTGTTAATCACATGTACAGCCTGGGGATCCGGGACGTAGAATTTGTGGTTTGTAACACCGACCATCAGGCGCTGGAAAGCAGCGCGGTACCAAACAGGCTTCAGATAGGAAACAATCTGACAAGCGGTTTAGGAGCAGGGGCAAACCCTGAAAGAGGCAAGAATGCCGCGATAGAAAGCAAAGAAGAAATTCGTGACCTACTCTCGCAAGACACGAAAATGGTCTTCATCACTGCAGGAATGGGAGGAGGTACCGGTACGGGTGCTGCTCCGGTAATTGCGCAGGTAGCAAGTGAGCTGGATATCCTGACTGTAGGAATTGTGACAGCACCTTTTGCTTTTGAAGGAAAGAAAAAAATGAAGGCAGCTGAGGAAGGAATCAAAGAACTGAAGAAGTATTGCGATACCGTACTTGTGATCATGAACGATAAACTTCGTGAGATCTACGGCAATCTTTCCATAAGTGAGGCATTTGCTGAAGCCGATAACGTATTGACCACTGCGGCCAAAGGAATCGCGGAGATCATAACTGTACCTGGATATGTAAACGTCGATTTTGAAGATGTGAAAACAGTGATGAAAGGAGCAGGCCCGGCAGTGATGGGATCATCTAAAACAATTGGTGACAACAGAGCACGTAGAGCAGCTGAAGAGGCGCTCAACTCTCCACTATTGAATCAGCAGGATATTTATGGTGCTGAGAAGATTCTTCTTTCCATCATTTCGGGTGAGGAAGCGGAACTTCAAATGGATGAGCTTACAGATATCACAGATTACATTCAGGAGTATGCGGGTGATAATGCTGAAGTAATTTTTGGTCACGGCGTGGATGGTAGTTTAGGTGAAAACATTCGGGTCACGGTCATCGCAACCGGATTTGGAAAAGTAGCAGAAGATGGTGAGTACATCTCTAAAGAGGAGGAAGCTCGCAGATTTGATCTGAACTCTCAACGGGAAATCGATGAAAACAAGCAGGTAGGAAATACTTCAGACTTCATGTTTGAGATCGAAGATACCAAAGACAAAGAAGGTGTTGAAGATTGGAACTATGAGTTTAGCTCATTGAAAGATGAGATAAAACGAGAAGTAGAAGAAGAGGAGCAACGCCACAAACGACCATCCGATCAGTCGTCTTTTGAATTCGATTTTACGAGTGGCTTTGATAAAGAGTATGAAGAAGACGTTCATGAAGAGGAGGTAAATATCGAAGATGCCTTTGATGCTTCACCAAGTTCTAAGCAAGTACGATTGGCACAGGAACGAGCAGAGCGTGAAGCAATGTTCACGAGTAAGAAGTTTGAAATGGAAACGGAGGAATTCAAGGAGCGACTGGATGTTCCGGCATACGAGCGCAAGCAAGTAAAACTCCAAAATGTTCCTCACTCTTCCGAGCGAAACATTTCGAAATTCAACCTGAATGAGGAAAATCAAATTTTAGGAAACAATAAATTCTTGCACGATAATGTGGATTAAAATCTGAAAGATTTTAATCCATCCCTCGTGAATTGAGGGATATGTTTCCAGCATCATGAGTTGATGATTGGGAATCTAAAAAAATGGTTAACGTAGGTGTTAGTCATACACGTGCCGGACGTGATCCGGTATTCTGCCAAGAATAAGCCCCGGCCAAGGTCGGGGCTTGATTGTTTAAAATAGGTAATTAAATAGCGTGAGGGGTGTTCTGTGAGATTGATTCAGCATCTTCGAGTAGTAAAGCTAGAAGCTTATTCCGCCGGATGATCTTCCCCAATAGCCACACCTATCTTCTTAACCAACACCTCCACTGAGTCATTTTCATAGTCAATAGCCAAAGGCTGACCAAACTTCAATGAAAGCTCAGTTCCTTTTTGTAGTTTCTTAAAGCCTGTTTTGTCAAACGCAGTTCGAAAACCATCTACCCGAACAGGAATTACAAGAGGTTTGTGTTGCTTGATGAGGTGAGCTGTCCCCTTACGCACCGGCGCACCAGTTCGTGTAGTTCCTTGAGGAAAAGTGACCACCCAGCCATCCTTGATGGCCATACCAATGGATTTGGTATCGTCAGGGTTTACCTCTCGCTTAATCATCTCTTCACCTTTTCGCCACGTACGATCTACAGTGACAGCACCAGCTATCGCTAAAATGGGAGGTAAAATTCCTTTCTGCATTGTTTCTCGTGCTGCCACATAATAGACATTGACTTTAGGGTTTTTTAGAAAGCTCCAGTCATCAATAGAATCTATCTGTCCATTGAGTGCGGCAAACATGGCATGAAACATGGCAATCACATCCGTGAAAATCGTTTGGTGATTTGAAACGAACAGGACATTTTCGCCAGGAATTCCAGTCAATACTTTAGTCCCAGAAACAACCACTTTATTAGGCTTCAGTAGGTACCAGAGAACCAAACGACCCACGGTCTGAAAGATCTTCTTCTTAATCCAAATGGGCTGACCAAATACATTCCTTTTAGGCATGATTATCTCAATTTCAGGATTCGAAATTAGTGAACCTACTTGTGAATGCGAGAAGATAAAAAGAAAACCCCGCTTTGCAGCGGGGTTAGCCCTAGTAGAGTAAGTTAGTGATCGGGCATTTCTTTATTCGGTGCGCAATGACTGCACCGGGTTTGTTTTTATTGTTCCCATTACTTTGGTGACGATGCTTAATAGCGCAAGCCCAACGACAAATGCAATCGGGATCACGATAAACCACCAGCCCAGGTCTATTCTGAAAGTATACTCTTGCAGCCATCCGGACATGATCCACCAGGCAAGTGGTATACTAATTAGGCATGCAAAACCAACCAACATCATGTATTCCTTGGATAGTAGTAACAACAGGTTGTTGGCAGTGGCACCCAATACTTTACGAATGCCAATTTCTTTGGTACGTTGCTGAACACTAAATGAAGTCAGCCCAAATAATCCCAAACAGGCAATTAGGATAGCTAGTACAGAGAATCCGGTAAAGATTTTTCCAAAGCGGATGTCTTCTTTGTACTGCTCATCAAAAGCACTATCGAGGAAGAAGTAGTCCATTTGATAATCGGTAAACACATTGCCCCATTCAGCTTTCACGGTTTCCACCAGACCCGCCAACTGATCACTTTTTGAATCTGTATTGTTTTCATCAAGTCGGAGCTTAATGAAGTAATATTCTGTCCAGGAGCTTAGGATATAAGCAATCGGCGTGTAGTCATTGTGAAGGGACGTATGGTGATGATTTTCCATTACGCCTCGTATAGTCAATGGAGCATAAAACCCCTCGATTTCAGCGCCAATAGCGTCTTCCAGATTAGAGAAACCCAACATCTCTGCCAGTTTCTTATTTATCACCACATCGCCTTTGGTCCACGGATCATCACCTTTTCTTAGTTCTCTTCCAGCTATTACATCGATACCGAAAAATTGCGGAAAATCCAGGTCCATAGAAACAAGTCCGGTAGCTACGGTTGTTTCCTTTGACTGACTTTTTAAATAAAGACCAGCTTGCCACCCGACAGGTTCTCCTGGTATTTCACCCGCGTTGGTAATTTCTATGATGCCTGTGTAGCTCAATAACTCCGTTTTTAGGGTGTTGAATTTGGCGACATCTTCTCGGTCTTCAGAAGTAACATTGCCCGGAGGCGACTTGATAACCAGTATGTTTTCAATGTTGATTCCCAGGTCTGCCTCGCGCATATAGTTGATCTGGTTATATACCGTAATGGTTCCTGCGATTAAAATGAACGTGATCATAAACTGTACGAATACCATGCTCTTACGCATTTTCACGCCACCAACTTTTCCACGATTGCCAACCAGAATATTGACAATGTTCATGGTTTTTAGCAGGATGTAAGGATAAAAACCGATAAGAAATGTACCTACTGCAATCAGCCCTGAGAGCAAAGCAAAGACTTGCATGTCAAGCAAGGCAGAAACCGGAAGTCCGGTCACTTCAATCAAATATTTTTCCGCGGTTTGTGTCAATAGTATGGCCAAGCCAAAGGCGATGACATTCATTATAAAAGCCTCTAGGATGAATAACTGAGTGATTTGACGCATCGAGGAGCCCATGCATTTACGAATTCCCATCTCCTTCAATCTTTCCATGGTCCTTACAAGTGAAAGATTCATGTAGTTGATCCACGCAATCACAAGAATAATAATTGCGATAAAGCTCAATACAAAAACAGTTTTACTGTCAACACTTTCTCCATATACCCATGGACTCTCTGCATTCAGATGTATGTCTGTCAGTGGTCTTAAATAATAATCCACAGCATAACCGCTTGCTGCATAAGTCTCCTCAGAGTTTTCTTTGTGTAGTCTGGTAACGTCCTCCATTATTGCAGTTTGATCTGCATTTTCTTCTAGCAGGAGATAAGTGATAAGGCTACTCGATACCCAGCTGGTACGGGCTTTGGTATAATTATCCATGGATGGATAGGAGATGAGAAGCTCAAATTGAATGTGCGAAGCTTCAGGTATTTCCTCAATTATGCCTAAAAGCTCATATTCATGAGCTCCGGTATTTCCACTTAAGGTAAAAGTTTTGCCGATGGCTACTTCCGGATCATCAAAATACTTTCTGGACGCCTCCAAAGTTAAGATGGCGGTCTGAGGTTCATCAAACCGGGTAGCGCTTCCGGCGATGAACTCATAATCAAATAGATCAAAAGTCCCTTTGTCCGCAATGAAAACACCTGGCTGCTCGAAACTTGCTAAGCGATCGCCATTTTTATAAATAATGGTGTTGTTGGCGTAGGTGTAATCATAAAAGCGTGCCACCTCTTTGACCAATGGGGATTGATCTCTTAAGGTTTCACCCATTAGTGAAGGTGCGGTAAAGGATTGGCCGAGCTCTTCACCGTTTTTGTAAGCATCAGATTCCAGCCGATATATGCGATCCGCATTAGAATGAAATGCATCAAAAGAGGTGTGAAAGTTGACATACTGGGTGATAACCAGACAGGCAGCCATACCCAGCGCCAAACCAAAAATGTTGATGAAAGAAAAAACTTTGTTGTTACGGATTTGACGGAAAATCGTAATAAAATAATTTTTTAGCATGTCGAATTTGGTTTTGGATACTCTTTAAATGCCAATCTGTATGCCAAGGATTGTAAATACCAGATAATCAGTTATTTAAGTAAAATTCATCCAGAGATATTGTGCGATAATGAACAAATATTTTTAAGATTCGAACAGAATATTCACATATCATCGTTCCAGTTGAGTATTTTCAAGTCCTTTATTTTGTTGGTCTTTTGATTTAGATCTAAATGAATGAAATTGGCACCATGAAGAAGCTGATTATACTTTTCTGTCTAACACCGCTGGGATTGAATGCTCAAATAAAGTTTGAAAATTCATGGAAAGAAGCGACATCCAAAGCAAGGATGTCGGGTAAGCTTATATTCCTGGATGCGTATGCTGAGTGGTGTGAGCCATGTAAGGAGATGGAAGAGTACACATTCACCGATTTGGAAGTATCTAATTATTACAATTCCAATTTCATTAACGTTCACATGGATATGGAAGCTTATCCAGGTGTAGAGCTTGCAGAAGAGTATTCAATTGGAGTTTTTCCCTCTTATCTGTTTATCAATGGCAATGGAGAGGTGGTACATCGTGGATGTGGTGCCATGGATGCCAATCAATTTTTGAATTTAGGTGAAGATGCAATGGACGATAACGTAACCTTACTATCGATGGAAAATCGATTTGATCAAGGCGATCGATCAGCTGACTTTATGATCGATTATTTAGAATTGTTGGAAGATGCTTGCCTGGATGCAGAGCGGTTCGCTGCAGATTATTTGAATGGATTAGAGCTGAGTAACCTTGTAGAAGAAACGCCATGGGAGGTATTTGCTTCCTACCAATGGGATATTTACAGTAGAGAATTCCAGTACATGCTAAACAATCAAAAGATATACGAAGAAGCTTTAGGACAAAAGGTCGTTAATGCGAAGCTATACGATACCTACCTATCTCAATATCAGGAAGTATTTGAATCAGACGAACTCCATGATTTTGGAATGCGAGCATTACTTCACTCCTTCAAGGGGGCTTCATTTGCAGGAGCGGATACCTTGAGACTGATGATGAATCTCCACTATTCTGAGTACAAGGAAAATTGGAAGGATTATGCTGGATATGCGGTGGAACTCGTTGGTATGACTAATATAAGTGACCCAGAGCAACTCAACGAGCTGGCATGGAAATTTTACTTATTTGTACATAACAAAAGTCAACTGGAGATAGCCTCATCATGGGCAGCACAAGCGGTAGATCAGCAACCAGAGCCTTCTATCATTGACACATATGCTTCACTCCAGTTTAAACTCGGCAATAAGAAAAAGGCCATAGAGCTGGAAAAACGTGCACTAGCACTTGCCGAAGAACTGTATGATGATACTTCGCACTATGAGTATCAGCTGAAGAAATTTGAGAATTAAGAAATGAATAGAGAGCGCCTGATTCAATCAGGCGCTCATTGTAATATTATTCGTCTCTCAATGAATTGACAGGATTGGACAATGCTGCATTGATCGATTTGTAGCTAACCGCTACCATCGCCACAATAAGAGCTCCTAGCCCCGCAAATACATATACCAGCAGATTATCTATACCCCAAAGGTCAATCCTGTACTGGAAATCGCTAATCCAATTTTTTACGAAGTAGAATGCGATCGGCCAGGCAATAATGTTTGCCAGGATGATCAGCAATACAAATTCTTTCATTAGAAGCTGTACAATCTGACGGATCGTAGATCCAAGTACTTTGCGCACACCAATTTCCTTTTTGCGTTGCTCTACCATAAAGAAGGAGAGGCCAAATAAACCAAGAGCAGATATCACGATGGAAAGGCCAGTGAAGGTATTCACCAGACTGGCAAAGAGCTCGTCTGAAGCGAAGATCTCGTCAAATTCCTGATCGAAAAATTGATAGTCAAATGGATAATTTGGAAAAATACTATTCCATTCAGCCTCAAGAAAGTCTAATGTGCCTCTGATATCTGTTGTACTCACTTTCACCACCAGTGTATTGTTTGGTCCGGGATTGTAGAAAATCATCAGTGGTTCGATCTTGTGCCGCATACTGGAGAAGTGAAAATCTTTGATTACTCCAATCACTTTGCGGGTTGTATTATTTTGACCGAATACCAGATTTTTCCCAACTGCCTCATCCCATCCAAGTGACTCCATCATGGCTTCATTGATGATAATTGATTCTTGCCGATCAGAACCAAAACTGGGGTCGTAATTTCTACCTGCAGCCATTTCCATTCCCATGGCATCTACATAATGCTCATCCATTGACATGACGCTTACAATCCACGGCTCGTCCTGATTGCCTCCTTCCACGTTTACTACAGACCTTCCAAAAGTATTTCCGGGCATGTTATTCGAGTAGGCTGTGGCGGTGATATTGGTGTTGCTCTCGAGGAGTTGTTTATAGCTATCCATTCCATCTGCAAGTCCGGGATCACCAATGTTGATATTTACTAGTTGCTCTTTTTCAAAGCCCAGGTGCTTGTTTTTGATGTAGTCTATTTGCTTTGATACAATGAGCGTTGTACAAATCATTCCAATTGCAGCTACGAATTGCAGTACCACTAGTGTTTTTCTGAGCCAAATGCCTTTTGAGCTTGTTTGAAACCTGCCTCTTAAGATGTTTACTGATTTGATACTTGAAAGAATGAATGAAGGATAAACTCCTGCTAATACTCCAATTAGAATTGCGAGAAGTAAGTAGCCAACAAGTAGTTGGGGTGTATTACTTACCAAAGTTGCAAATTCGATGTTTAAGCTTAAATCTGTTGAAGTAGTTATCATACCAACGACTCCCAGTGAAACCAACATGGCAATAACAGCCATCAAAACTGATTCGATCATGTGCTGGCTTATCAACAAAGCCTTCGAACTACCAACCACTTTTCTTATGCCAACTTCCTTGGCTCTGGTAGTGGATTGTGCTGTGGTCAAGTTGACAAAATTGAAAGCTGCGATGAGCAGTATAAAGAGAGCGACTCCCGAAAGTGCATACACGTATACTTGATCTCCTTTTTCAATATGATAGTAGTCAAACAAGATGCCGGCCGAACCAAGGTGGATTTCTTCTAGCGGTTGAAGTTGTGGGATCCAAAAGTCGTTCACATCATTTGCGAGAGCGATATCAGCCATCTTTCTTTCTACTTCTAATTCATCTGCACCATCTGCTAATACAGCATAACCTAACATTCCCAAACCACCCCATGAGTCGATGTATTGAGCAAAGGAGGAATCAGACTGTGCCGGGTATAAAGACATTAGTGCGTCAAAACCTAGATGTGAATTCTGTGTGATATCGTCCATTAATCCTACCACTTGCCATGATTGATCATTGATGGTCAATACCTGCCCAATGCTTTCCTGATCCTGACCAAAGACTTTTTTAGCATAGGCTTCAGTGAGGATCAGTTTGTGCGGTTGATTAAACTTTTCAAGTGTTTCTTCACGGTTTCTGAGAGGTAGGTCAAAGATTTCGAAGAAATCATTTTCAACATACAGCGCGTACTCCGAATAGTATCCCTGATCATCTTTTTCCATGCGCTGCTCGCCGGCATACATCATCCGAGAAGCAATTTCTATCTCGGGAATTTCGGTTTCTGCTGCTTCTGGCATTCTTGGATTTGAGATTGCCACTTGGTTGCTTGTGACACCGAGCGCCTCGTCTATGGTCGTGAAACGATAGATCCTACTGGACTTGGAATGCCATCTGTCGTACGAAATTTCATTGTAAACAAATAGCGAGAGGATGACAAAAGTAGAGAAGCCTAAAATCAAGCCTAAAGCGTTGATTGATGTCGAAAGTTTGTTTTTCCTGAAGCTTCGTAAGGCAATGAGAATGAATGTCTTTAGCATAGTCTTTTGAGTTTGAGTCAGATCAAGCTAGCGACATTACTCGCTCAGAACAATAATGGTTACATAAATGGATTTGGTTTGGGATGGAGGGTGTTAAAAAAATGTTAAAATAGAGATTGATCCTACAGAAGCAACCTTTGTCTAGCAATTGACATCAATCCAAGTAAATACAATCGAATTAGAAATGGAAGAGGCTTTACGAATTATTCACATCGTTTCCGGAACTGTAGCTATCATTGTCGGCTTTGGTTCAATTCTTCCTAAGAAAGGAAGTAAATGGCACAGGTCGCTTGGAAAGGTTTTTTTCTACTCAATGCTAGTCATGGCTGGTCTCGCTAGTTTCTTGGCAGGAGTTTATACTCACGAGAAGATCAACCTGGTCATAGGTTTATTTACGATGTATTTAGTTATTACAGCATACTGGTCAGCTAAGAATAGTCGTAATATTAAGAGCATCAGCAGAGTGAGTGCTAGCATTTCTGCAATATTATTTGCTGCTTTTTTGTTTCTTTCAATCAATGCATATCAAAGTGGGGAGGCAATACTTGAAGGAGTATATGTCGAGGCATTTTATGTATATCTGGTGTTGTCGCTTCTTGCCTTATCCTTAGATATTAAAGTTTCAATTTATGGTATAAAAGGAGCGCAACGAATAGCAAGACACCTGTGGCGAATGCTGCTAGCATTATTTATTGCTTCAGGGTCGTTATTTATGGGCCAACCTCAAGTTTTCCCAAAAGCAATTAGAGACTCGGGAGCATTAATTGCACCCGTCTTAATTGTAATCTTAAGCTTATTCTATTGGTTAATTAGGGTTTATGTGGGAAGGCGGTTTCGTGTAGGTAGATAAAAAAAGCCTACTCACAGAGCAGGCTTCTAGTAAAGTTTCATCAAGTTTAGCTAATGCCGCTTTTGAGGTATTCTCGGTTCATTCGTGCAATATTTTCAAGGGAGATTCCTTTTGGACATTCCACTTCACAAGCACCAGTGTTGGAGCAGTTTCCAAAACCTTCTTCGTCCATTTGCTTCACCATGTTTTGAACACGCTCTTTAGCTTCTACTTTTCCTTGTGGCAAAAGAGCAAGCTGAGATACCTTGGCGGATACAAATAACATCGCGGATGCATTCTTGCACGTAGCCACACAAGCACCGCATCCTATACATGTTGCAGCATCGAAAGCCTTGTCAGCATCATGCTTGTCAATAGGAATTGCATTCGCGTCTTGTGTATTACCTGATGTATTTACACTAATAAACCCACCAGCATTCATCACGCGATCAAATGCACTTCTATCAACTACCAGGTCTTTAATTACGGGAAATGCTTTAGCTCTCCACGGCTCAACATACACGGTTTCTCCGTCCTTGAATTCACGCATGTGCAATTGGCAAGTAGTTATTTCCTCACCCGGACCATGTGCCTCGCCATTGATAAACATGGAGCAGCTACCACAAATACCTTCGCGGCAATCGTGATCAAAAGCTACAGGCTCTTTGTCTTCGGCGATTAGTTGCTCGTTCAATATGTCCATCATTTCAAGAAAAGAGCTGTCCGGCGAAATGCCAGAAACCTGATAGGTTTCCATTTTGCCTTTTTCCTTATCGCTTTTCTGTCTCCAGACTTTCAGTGTTAAGTTCAATCCTTCTGTTGCTGACATAATATCTTATTTATAAGAACGTGTTTTCAGTTCTATGTTTTCGTATTTCAAATCCTCTTTGTGAAGCTTAGCTTTTGATGGTTCTCCTGTATATTCCCAGGCTGCCACATAGGTAAAGTTTTTATCGTCACGCATAGCTTCACCTTCTTCGGTTTTATATTCCTCTCGGAAATGACCACCGCAAGATTCTTTTCTTTCCAGCGCATCCCTCGCAAATAGTTCACCTAATTCCAAGAAATCAGCCACTCGGCCAGCTTTTTCAAGCTCTTGATTTATGCAGTCAGCAGTTCCCGGTACACTTACTTCTTTCCAGAACTGCTCACGTATTTCCTTTATCTCTTCTATAGCTTCTTTCAAACCCTTTTCATCTCGAGCCATTCCTACTTTATTCCACATGACTTTCCCAAGTCGCTTGTGGAAATAATCTACAGAGTGCTTACCCTTGTTGTTTATAAAGAAGTCAATTTGATCGTTTACAGCTTTTTCGGCTTCCTCGAATGCTTTAGAGTCTGTAGAAATTGCACCCGTTCTGATGTCATCTGCTAAATAATCACCAATAGTATAGGGAAGAACAAAATATCCATCTGCAAGTCCTTGCATCAAGGCAGAAGCTCCCAGTCGGTTGGCTCCATGGTCTGAGAAGTTTGCTTCACCAATGGAATAGCAACCTGGAATAGTTGTCATTAAATTATAATCAACCCAAACACCACCCATCGTATAGTGAACCGCTGGATAGATCTTCATTGGTGTTTGATATGGATTATCAGCTGTAATCTTCTCATACATCTGGAAAAGATTGCCATACTTGGCTTCTACAACCTTGGTACCTAATTCTTTGATCTCTTTCTCTGAAGCGTTGTGATGACCTTTTATATTAGCTTCTTCCTGCCCATATCTCATGATCGCCGAGCTGAAATCCAGGTAAACTGCTTCGCCTGTTTCATTTGTCCCAACTCCAAACCCTGCATCACATCGCTCTTTAGCAGCTCTTGATGCAACATCTCTTGGAACCAGGTTGCCAAATGAAGGGTATCTTCTTTCTAAATAGTAATCACGATCTTCCTCTTTCAGGTCCGTTGGCTTCATTTTGCCAGCTCTGATCGCTTCGGCGTCTTCTTTTTTAGCCGGTACCCAAATACGCCCATCGTTTCGCAAAGACTCTGACATCAGTGTTAGTTTTGACTGCTGATCACCATGCTGAGGAATGCATGTTGGGTGGATCTGCGTGTAGCACGGATTGGCGAAAAAAGCGCCTTTTTTATGAATTTTCCATCCTGCCGATACATTCGATCCCATCGCATTTGTAGAAAGGAAGAACACATTCCCATACCCTCCAGATCCGATCACCACCGCGTGTGCTGAGTGTCTTTCTAATTCTCCAGTCACAAGGTTTCGAGCAATGATGCCCCTGGCTTTTCCATCGACCATTACCAAATCCATCATTTCATGACGATTGTACATGGTGATTTTTCCCTTTCCAATCTGACGGGACATAGCGGAATAGGCACCTAACAGAAGTTGCTGACCAGTTTGTCCCTTGGCATAAAATGTTCTTGAAACCTGGACGCCTCCGAATGATCGGTTATCCAGTAATCCACCATAGTCTCTTGCGAAAGGAACTCCCTGCGCGACACATTGATCAATAATATTTGTGGATACCTCAGCCAATCGATAAACGTTAGCTTCTCGTGATCGATAATCTCCACCTTTTACAGTATCATAAAATAATCGATAGGTAGAATCACCATCACCCTGATAATTTTTTGCGGCATTAATACCGCCCTGAGCAGCAATTGAATGCGCCCTTCTTGGAGAATCCTGGTAGCAAAATGCTTTCACGTTGTATCCAAGCTCTGCGAGAGTTGCCGCAGCAGATCCCCCAGCCAGTCCCGTTCCGACTACAATAATGTCAATGGAACGCTTATTGGCAGGATTTACAAGACGAATATTGTTTTTATGATTGGTCCACTTTTCAGCTATCGGACCTTCTGGTATTTTAGAATCTAATGTTGACATGCCTCTTATTTCTTAAAGGGAATTGACATAATGAAAAATGGCGATGAAGATGAATCCAACAGGAATCAAAATCGCGTAAGCGCGACCAATTTTTTGAATGGCCGGAGTGTATTTGTCGTGGTGAGCACCCGTTGATTGAAACGCAGATTGAAATCCGTGTAATAGATGCAACGCAAGAAACACAAATGATAGACAATAAACTATTACGCGCCCTGGGCTGGTAAACATATGAACCACTTCGTCATAGTACCGGTTTGGATCCTCAGGTTTTACTTCAATGTATTTGTAGTTCATTTCCGGAATCCAGAAGTCATAAAAGTGGAAACCAAGAAAGAATAGGATGAATAGTCCACTCCAAATCATGTTTCTGGACATCCATGAAGAATTGGCTGCTCCGTTATTCTTCGCATACTTCACTGCACGTGAATTACGATTCTTGATCTCAAGAATGAATCCCATGATAAAGTGGAAAGCCACTCCAAACATAAGAATTGGCTGCATCACAAACTGTATGAACGGATTAGTACCCATAAAATGGGACAACTCGTTAAATGTCTCTTCACTAAAAACGGATGTGAAGTTGATACTGAAATGCTGCAATAGAAATATGATCAGGAATAGCGCAGAAAGCGCCATAGCAAATTTTCTACCAATGCTGCCTGAAAAAAGTTGCTTGCTCATTTATTTAAGGTTATTGGATTTGTGCCAAAGGTAATTTCAGAAAGCTTGTCTGACAATCTTAATTCTTTTTTTGACTGGTTCTAAATAATAATGTTCACTCAAGTAAGTAATAAAACATTAGACATTGTTTATAAAGAATAACTAATTGCGCACAATTCTTGTTCGGTATTTGTTCGTTGTGATTTAAAAGCCTTTAGTTTTACAATGATTTAATTGGCTACTATGAGATATCTAAGGTATTTACTCTTACTAATCTTCACTTCAGTTGTGGTTATTGCAAATGCCACACACATTAGAGCAGGTGAGGTTATTGCAAAAAGAGTCTCCGGCCTGACCTATCAGTTTACTTTTATCGGCTATCGCGATGTTGATGGTGTGCCTTTTGGCAACGGTACCTTTGATTTTGGAGATGGTACCATTTTCGGAGGAGAAAATGGTGACACCATACCGTGGGAGAATATTGAGCTTATAGCTGAAGGTGTGGAAAAATGGGAGTTCACTTTAACCTATACTTATGCTGGAGGTTCTAATTACCTGGTCAGCTATAGAGAAGATTTCAGAAACGCAAACATTCAAAACATTGCAGGTTCAGTAAGTACTTCGTTTTATGTAGAGACCCTGGTTGTTGTTGACCCACTTATCGTAAATAGTACGCCGTTTTTCACAGTACCACCAATTGATCAGGGAGTAGTTGGTGGAATTTTTGAACATAATCCGGGTGCATTTGATCCAGATGGTGACAGCTTATCTTATTACTTCACCACACCAAAGCAAGCTGAAGGCCTAAGCGTTAATGGATATCAGCCGCTAATTGATCCAGCATTCTATGACAATTTTAATACGGGGAATCAAGCAAAAGATGGACCGCCAACTTTGACAATCAACCCGGTTAATGGAACTCTAGTCTGGGATGCACCAGGCGGAGCGACTATTCCAGACCAAGAAAACAGAGAATTCAATGTGGCGTTTGTGGTAGAAGAATGGAGGCGGATTAATGGACAACTTATACGCCTTGGATTTGTAACCCGCGACATGCAAATCATAATTTGGAATTTTGAAAATGACCCTCCAGAATTGGAAATACCACCTGACACGTGTGTAGTGGCCGGAGAATCGATCTCTGCAATTGTAACAGGAACTGATCCAGATGGTGACCCTATAAAATTGGAGGCTTTTGGTGGTCCCTTTGAGATTACCCCTTCAGCTACCTTCACTCCAGATCCACCAATGTTCCAGGACTCCCCGGCAACACTCGATTTTCAATGGACAACTGATTGTGGTCAGGTGCGTATCGCGCCGTATGAAGTTCAATTCAAAGCCACAGATGACCCAACCATCCCTGGCATATCTAACCCGCCAGGTCAGGTAAATTTTGAAACATGGCGCATTACAGTTGTTGGACCGGCGCCAACAGGTTTAACAGTTGATTCACGTCCAGGAAGACGAATGCAGCTCGATTGGGATGATTATTCATGCCCAAACGCGGATTCAATTCAGGTTTGGAGACGAGTGGGTGAATTTGATATAGACCCAACATGCAATCCTGGAATTCCGGCAAATTCCGGTTATGAATTAATAGAAACCCTGGACGTTTCTGCAACCTCTTTTCTTGATACAAATGACAATTTAGGCCTCTCTTCTGGCTCAAAATATTGTTATAGGTTAGTGGCCAAGTTCCCTTCTCCTGCAGGAGGTGAAAGTATTGCCTCAGAAGAAGCATGTGATAGTTTGATAATCGACGTGCCAATTATTACCAATGTAGATGTAAGAGGGACAAGTGAGACAAACGGCCAAATTGAAGTCAAGTGGACGCCACCCTATCAAATAGATGCCGGGGCATTCCCACCAACATACACATATGAGGTGCTTAGAAAACAAGGTCAGGGTTTTGGCGGAGCATTCACATCTATAAGACCTCCTTCCACAGACACAACTTTTATTGATTCAGGATTAAATACAGAAGATATTTCCTATTCTTATCGGATTGTTCTTTATGATAATACCAATCAACCGGTTGACACTTCTCAGCAAGCATCATCGGTAAGACTTGAGCCCACACCTCTTGTTGGTGCCATTCGACTGAATTGGGAAGCAAACGTGCCATGGTCTAATAATGTGCAAGAATTCCCATACCATTACATTTATAGGGATAATGTGATCAATGGAGATTTAAGTACACTCCAACTCATCGATTCAGTTGATGTTACGATGCAAGGACTATCCTATTTGGATGACGGGGCATTTAATGGCATAGATCTGGATGAAGAAATCGAGTACTGTTACTTCGTTACTACAAATGGATCTTATGACAATGATTTATTACCCTCACCATTAATAAACAATTCACAAATTACGTGCGCACAACCGAATGATACAATTCCGCCCTGCGCACCAGTATCAATCATATTCAATAGCAGTTTAGATTGTGAAACTCAGGCTGCATGTCAAACAAGGGGGGGTGTTTCGAGTGTTGGGTTAGTCAATGCATTTTCCTGGGAATTTGATGGAGATCCTTCATGTGATGACGATATACAGTTCTTTAGAGTTTATGCATCAAGCAATGGGGAAGACGGCGATTTTGTTTTATTAACCGAAACAACAGATACCGAATTTTTCCATAATAATTTAAATACCCTGGCCTATTGTTATTACCTCACAGCAATAGATCGATCCGGTAATGAGAGCCAAATTTCAGAGATAATCTGCAATGATAATTGCCCCCAATATGTTCTTCCGAACGTTTTTACTCCAAATGGTGATAATAAGAATGAGACGTTCAGTCCAATGCAAACTCCTGGAACTTGTCCGCGTTTTGTAGAACAAGTTGTTTTTAAGGTTTTTAATAGAGCGGGCACCGAGATATATAGTCACGATTCCTCTGAGCCAGAAAAAACCATATTTATTGAATGGGATGGTACATTGAAGGGAGGAAAGGAATTACCAGCAGGAGTTTATTTTTACTCAGCAGAAGTGAAATTCGTGACGCTGAACCCTGAAGAGGCAATCAAAGTTATAAATGGGTGGGTTCAGATCATACGATAAAACAGCCGGTCATACTGTTTGATGGT
Organism: Ekhidna sp.; assembly: GCF_039960695.1. GTDB lineage: Bacteria > Bacteroidota > Bacteroidia > Cytophagales > Cyclobacteriaceae > Ekhidna. The sequence goes on from NZ_JBDVKP010000003.1 coordinate 30,777, forward strand.
GTTTGCAATCTTTGTAATTCCTCTATCCAGTTCATAATCAAGAGAGATAAAAAAAATAGGTTTTTATTCGCTTCTCTGCAGTCAGCGTATGCAAAGAAATACTTGACAGCTGATCTTATTAAGGAAGATCAATTACAAAGCCTGGTGCTAATAGAAGGTGGCAGCATAAAAATCAAAAGTAGTGCTGCCCTTACCATCTCGAAAAGCTTATCAGGCCTATGGCCTTTGCTATATGTATATATTATAATACCGAGATTCATCCGCGATTGGTTTTATGATTTAATCGCCAAAAACAGATATAAATGGTTTGGGAAGAGAGATCATTGCATGATTCCAACATCAGAATTGAAAAGTAGATTTATCGATTGATTTGATTGCCTACTTTTGCATAGAACAATAATTAACTTATGAGCAAAGCGTACGTTTTCCCCGGACAAGGGGCCCAGTTTTCAGGAATGGGGAAGGAACTTTATGATAACCATTCTGCAGCAAAAGAAATGATGGATAAGTCCAATGATATACTTGGATTTGACATTCAAAAAATTATGTTCTCTGGATCAGATGAAGAGCTGAAACAAACGAAGGTAACGCAACCAGCAGTATTCATTCACAGCGTGGTAGCGGCACTTACTTCAGATGATTTTAATCCAGATATGGTGGCTGGTCATTCGTTGGGAGAGTTTTCTGCGTTAGTAGCAAATGGAGTGCTCAGCTTTGAGGATGGTTTATCACTTGTGTCAAAACGAGCAAAGGCGATGCAAAAAGCATGTGAAATACAAGAATCTACTATGGCTGCAGTGCTTGGTTTAGCAGATGAGATTGTAGAGAAAGTTTGCTTAGAAACAGAAGGTGTTGTGGTAGCGGCAAATTACAATTGTCCAGGCCAACTGGTAATAAGTGGAGAAGTAGCCGCTGTGAATTCAGCGTGTGAAAAATTAAAAGCAGAAGGAGCTAAAAGAGCTTTGGTACTTCCTGTTGGTGGTGCATTCCACTCTCCTTTGATGGAACCTGCACGAGAAGAATTGGCAGAAGCCATTCAAAACACAAATTTCAGTCTACCAAAATGTCCGGTTTATCAAAATGTGGATGCGAAAGGTTATACAGATGTGGATAGCATTAAGAAAAACCTTGTTTTGCAATTAACCTCTCCGGTAAGGTGGACGCAATGCGTTCAAAATATGATTAGTGATGGTGCCACCAGTTTTACTGAATGTGGACCAGGTAAGGTGTTACAAGGCCTTGTAATGAAGGTGGATAGAGAAATGACTGTTGCTGGTATTTCATGAGATTTACTAAAATCATATTGATTCTATTTTTAGGAACAATACTTATTGGCTCCGAAGGATGTCGCAAAAGACCCTCATCGTCACATCAAAAGAATAAAAAGAAAATAAAAAGAGGTAAGCCAATTCCTTGCCCAATCAAAGATTGTTAAATGAAGATAGTAATTGCCATAGATGGCTATTCAGGTACGGGGAAAAGTTCTACTGCAAAACAAGTGGCCAAGCGGCTGGGTTATACCTACATAGATAGTGGAGCCATGTATCGAGCAGTTACTTATTTTTTTCTCGTTTCTAATGTTGATTTTAAAAACGAACGTATTGTTGAAGAAAACTTAAAAAGTTGCACGATTACATTTGATGGCGTTTCCGTTTTATTGAATGGTGAAAATGTTGATCATGAGATACGAACAATGGAAGTCAATCAGCATGTGAGTGAGGTGAGCGCACTTCCAAAAGTCCGATCGAAATTGGTTGAACAGCAGCGAAAGATGGGAGAGGAGAAAGGTGTAGTAATGGACGGAAGGGATATCGGCACGATTGTGTTTCCTGATGCAGAACTTAAGGTTTTTATGACAGCAGATATGGATATTCGTGCGGAGAGAAGGAGGATGGAGTTATCAAAAAAGGGCATTGATGAGTCCGCAGAAGTAATCAAAGCCAATTTAAAACAGCGCGACAGCATTGATAGTACCAGAGCAGATAGCCCGCTCAAAAAAGCAGTCGATGCAAAAGAGATTGATACTTCTCATCTAACTTTGGATCAACAAATTGATAAAATTGTTATAATGGCTGAATCAATAATTTATGCGAGTTGAAATAGATGAGAATTCCGGATATTGCTTTGGAGTTGAATTCGCCATTCAGATGGCTGAAGATGAGATGTCTGAAGGGCAACAGCTTTATTGTCTCGGCGATATTGTCCACAATTCCATGGAAGTGGAACGACTGTACAATAAAGGTCTGCGTACAATTACCAGAGAAGAGCTTAAGAATTTAACAGATTGTAAGGTGCTGATTCGAGCGCATGGAGAACCACCCGAAACCTATCAAATTGCGATCAAAAACAACATTGAGCTGGTGGATGCTTCATGTCCGGTTGTGCTGAAACTTCAAAATAGAGTGAAGAATGCTTACGACTTGGTGAAAAGTAAAAATGGCCAACTAGTGATCTATGGAAAGCCTGGCCATGCTGAAGTTATAGGACTCACTGGACAAACGTCGAATGAAGCGATCATAATAACAGGAACTGATGATTTGAAAAAAATTGATTTTTCAAGGCCAATCACACTTTATTCGCAGACCACAAAAAGCACAAAAGGATTTTACTCCATTAAAGAAGAGATAGAAAAGCGAATTGAAAAAGAAGGTCTCCTTTCAGTTGCCGATGATTTCAATCCAAATGATAGTATTTGTCGCCAGGTATCTAATAGAGAACCTCACATGGAGAAGTTTTCGCAAAAGCACAATGTAATTGTTTTCGTGGCAGGTCGGAAAAGTTCCAATGGGAAAGCCTTATATAATGTTTGCCTTTCTCACAATCCTCGTAGTTATTTTGTGGAAAACGAAAAAGAGATTGATTTAACCTGGATCAAACCAGAAGATTCAATAGGTATTTGTGGAGCGACCTCTACTCCAACCTGGCTGATGGAACAGGTTGCTGACTTTCTAAAAAATAATGAACCAGCCTTGGTCTAGCAATCAATCCAAATCAGTTTCTATTTCATGAGCCGACGAATCAGCTATTTTATTGGAATTTTGGCGGGGGTTAAATCTGATATTGATTAAGTTTGCCTCGTTTTTTAGACGATCTCCCAAGTAAGAAATATGTCTCAGACAATTAAGCTGAAAAAAGGTTTTGACATAAACCTTGCCGGAAAGGCAGAAAACAAAACAATTGAAGTTACTCAGCCGGATACATTCGCGCTAAAACCAACGGATTTTAGTGGATTGAGCCGACCAAAGCTTGTCGTTAAGGAAGGTGATAATGTAAAAGCCGGATCACCAGTTTTCTTCGAGCGAAATGTAGAAGATATTCTCTACACCTCGCCTGTAAGCGGTGAGATTGTTGAAATCAAGCGAGCTGAGAAAAGAAAAGTACTCGAAGTAAAAATTTTAGCGGACAAGCAGGTTGAATTTGAAAAATTCAAAGCGTACGCAGCATCCGAAATAAGTAACCTTTCCAAAGAAGATGCGCTTGAGCAGCTAAAGAAGTCCGGCGGATGGACAAACATCATCCAAAGACCGTATGGATGCGTAGCAAATCCTGAAGATAGCCCCAAGTCCATTTTTATATCCACATTTGACAGCAGCCCGCTAGCACCAGATTATTCATACGTGCTACAAGGTCAAGAACAGTACTTTCAAGCTGGTATTGAGGTATTGAATAAATTTACTGCTGGTACAGTCCATCTTAATGTCGATGGCAAAGCAGAGGTTTCTCAGCTATTCTCCAACACAAAAAATGTACAGCTAAATAATATCAATGGCCCTCATCCAGCCGGTAATGTGGGCGTTCAAATTCATCATATTGATCCAATAGCGAAAGGTGATATAGTATGGACTGTAAATCCAGTAGGTGTTGCCATTATAGGGAAGCTATTCATTGAAGGAATTTATGATACATCCAGGTTGGTGGCATTAACTGGTTCTCAACTTAAAGAGCGAGGATACGCCAAGATGTATTCAGGAGCATGCCTAAACAAACTTGTTGTCGAAGGTGATGATAATCGATTCATCTCAGGAAATGTGCTTTCAGGTGAAGGAGTAGGATCAGAAGGCTATCTAGGAAATTATCACAATCAAGTTACCGTGATCCCGGAAGGGAAGTACGAAGAGTTTTTGGGATGGATTATGCCATCAACAAAAAAGTTAAGCTTTCACAAGGCATTTGGTATGCTGACATTCCTTAATGGGAAAGACAAAGAGTTTCAAGTTGATACCAATACGCACGGAGAGGAAAGGAATTTTGTAATATCAGGAGCATTCGAGGAAGTGATGCCAATGGATATTTTGCCTACTTACCTTTTCAAGGCGATTATGGCAGAAGATTATGATGACATGGAAGCGTTGGGTATATATGAAGTGATTGAAGAGGATGTTGCGCTATGTGAATTTATAGATATATCTAAAAATCCACTTCAGGAAATACTTAGAGAAGGAATTGAATTAATTAAAGAAGGATAAGCAGGAATGAAATTTTTGCAGAACAAATTCGATCAGATAAAACCCCTTTTTGAAAAAGGAGGCAAATTCGAGAAGTTCCATACCATCTATGAGGGTCATCGAACAATCTTTTTTGCTCCGGATATAATTACCGGGAAAAAAGGGACACAAATTAAGGATGCTACAGACTTGAAGCGATTGATGTTTACAGTCATCATTGCTATGATTCCATGCCTCATCTTCGGTATGTGGAATGTGGGACATCAGCACTTTATCGCTACAGGAGTAGAGGCATCCATTCTGGATAAATTCTGGATAGGAATTTTGAAAGTAGTGCCAATCATGGTTGTTTCTTATGGCGTTGGACTTTTAACTGAATTCATATTCTGCGTGATTTACAATCGCCCGATTGAGGAAGGATTCCTCGTTAGTGGAATGCTGATCCCATTAATCATGCCTGCTACGATTCCACTTTGGCAAGTTGCTATGGCAACTGTTTTTGCTGTAGTTATTGGCAAAGAAGTATTTGGTGGTACAGGAATGAATATTCTGAATGTAGCACTAACGGCAAGGGTCTTCCTATACTTCGCGTATCCTTCACAGATATCAGGTGATGTCTGGACTTATCTTGGGGATAAAACTCCTGTTGATGCATTTTCTGGCGCAACTATTCTTGCCTACGGAGCAGAAGCTGCAGCCAATGGAACAAACATGATGCAGCTTGCATCCAATCATTGGTATGCAGGTATGTTTGATTTTTGGAACATGTTTATAGGTATCATACCGGGAAGTATAGGTGAAACTTCGGTACTTATGTGTTTGATAGGAGCGTTCATTCTAATCGTAACCGGTGTGGGTAGCTGGAAAATAATGCTTAGTGTAATTCTTGGAACACTGGCCATGGGAGGTTTATTTAACCTCACTGGAGGTAATAGTTTCATGGAGATGCCAGCACATTATCACTTAGTGATAGGTGGTCTTGCATTTGGTGCCGTGTTTATGGCTACTGATCCAGTGAGCGCATCTCACACAGAACTTGGGAAATGGATTTATGGATTCTTGATTGGTGTTATAACCGTATTGATTCGAGTAGTAAATCCAGCATATCCAGAAGGAATTATGTTGGCGATCTTGTTCATGAATGTGTTCGCCCCACTTATTGATTTTTATGTTGTTGAAGCAAACAAAAAACGAAGATTAAAACGTGCGACAGTCTAATTTATATGTAATTCTATTTGCCGTTGGATTGACAGTGGTATTTGGAGGTGCACTTTCCCTTACCTCAGTAGGGCTGAAGCCATTGCAAGACAAGCAGGTGGAATTGGATACTAAGAAGAAAATCCTGGGAGCAGTGATGGATATTTCCACCATTGAAGATCCCAATGAAATACTTAGAATCTACAGTGAAAGAGTGAAATCAATGGTTGTCGATATCAATGGAAATGAAGTCACAACTGATGATAAAGGAAATCCGATTGTTGCCGAGAAAGTAAACATCCAGAAAAACTCAAAACTTGATCCACAAGAAAGACAGTATCCGGTATTCATGTTTTTAAATGAATCGGGTAAGATTGAGTCTTACATTTTTCCAACGTTTGGTTCTGGCCTTTGGGATTGGATATCAAGTTATGTGGCTTTTGGCCCAGATCTAAATACTGTAAAAGGTATTGCTTTTGACCATAAAAGTGAGACACCAGGTCTTGGTGCGAGAATTACAGAAGAAACAGTTCAGAATAGATATGTAGGTAAAGAAATCTACAATGATCAGGGAGAACTAGTAAGTATCACAATGGTGAAGGGTGAAGGAAACGCTGGATTAAATGAGCATCAGGTGGATGGTATGTCAGGAGCAACTATGACTGCTAAGGGCGTGAATGCTATGCTCGAAAAATATTTGGAATGCTACTCAGCATTCATTGATAAAATTAAATCTCAAAACAGCTAAAATATGAGTACTGAAATCGCAGAAGTGTCAGAAGAGTCAGCTGTAGCATTAAATACAAAAGAGCCGTCGGAGCCATTATTATCCAAAAGGAGAAGACGAATTGTTTCTGATCCTCTAAATGAGGATAATCCAATTACAGTTCAGGTTTTGGGTATCTGTTCAGCCTTGGCTGTAACCGTACAGTTCAAGCCAACCATGATCATGTCTATTGCGGTAATCTTCGTAATTGTATTCTCAAATCTGATCACATCAGTCATGAGAAAGATCATCCCTAACAGAATCAGAATTATTGTACAGCTTGCCATCATCGCAACGCTCGTTACACTGGTTAGCGAAGTGTTGAAGGCATATAGCTATGATATGTACAAAATCTTGGGAGCTTACGTTGGTCTAATCATCACCAACTGTATCGTCATGGGACGTCTGGAAGCTTTTGCTATGGCGAACAAGCCTTACGATTCAATTTTGGATGGATTTGGTAGTGGATTTGGCTATGCATGGATCATTCTTGTAGTTGCATTCTTCAGAGAACTACTTGGTGGTGGTACAGTATTCGTGGGTACACCACTCGAATTTGATGTTTATGGTTCGTTAGGAAGCCTTTTCGGTACAACACTACAAACAAATGGATTGATGGTAGACTCCATTGGAGCCTTCATCCTTCTGGGTATGATTATTTGGATTCAAAGAAGTAAAAACGGTTACGTAGAGCACTAACCAGTCACTTAAGAAAAGATAGAATTATGGAAGCGTTTAACATAGCGATCAAAGCAATTTTCATTGATAACATGATCTTTGCATACTTCTTAGGTATGTGCTCTTTTTTGGCCGTATCAAAGAAAGTAAAAACAGCTTTTGGGCTAGGAATGGCTGTAATCTTTGTTCTAACTATTACAGTACCTATCAACTGGTTGATTCAGGAAAATGTATTGAAAGAGGGAGCTCTTTCATGGATGGGAGCTGATTTTGCAAGTATTGATCTTACATTCTTGCAATTCATCATTTTTATTGCTGTGATTGCAGCAATGGTACAATTAGTAGAAATGATCATTGAGAAATTTTCCCCATCTCTTTATGGATCTTTAGGTATTTTCTTACCATTAATAGCTGTGAACTGTTCCATCTTAGGTTCATCTCTTTTTATGGTTCAAAGAGATTATACAATTGTAGAAGCCACCGCTTTTGGATTTGGATCAGGTACAGGCTTCTTTTTGGCGATCATTGCGCTAGCAGCGATCAGGGAGCGATTGAAATATTCACATGTACCAGATGGATTGAAAGGGTTGGGTATTACTATGCTGATCACTGGCTTAATGGGCCTTGCCTTCAAATCCTTCATAGGAGTTGCGCTATAAAAATTACAAAAATTTCATTAAAAGGGTGTCTAACACCCTTTTTTTGTGTCTTTTCTTTAGGTGTATGACACCTTTTTATTTACTAATACAAAAACAAAAACATTATGAAAAAGACTTTACTTACACTTTCTTTAGCACTAATCTCAGTTGTCGCTTTTAGCCAGGCTTCCGTTTCTTTAGGGATCAAAGCTGGTGCTAACTTTGCAAACACTAATATCTCCGGTTCAGAATCAATCACTTCTTTACACGCTGGTGCGTATGGCTTATTCAAGTTTGCTAGCTTGGGTGTACAACCAGAAGTATTGTTTTCTAAACAAGGCTCTAGCTTTACAGGAGGTAGCGAGGTAAACCTTGACTATGTAAATATTCCGGTAATGGTTAAATTTTATCTTCCTGCAGGTTTGAACTTACAAGCTGGTCCACAGTTTGGAGTCCTGCTTAATGCTGAAGATGAAAATGGGACAGATCTTAAAGATGGACTTAAAAGTTCTGATCTTTCTGCAGCACTTGGTGCCGGATGGGATGCACCTTTTGGTTTACAGTTTTCAGCTAGATACGTATTTGGACTATCGGATATTAATGACGGTGTTGGATCAGAAGTGAAGAACAAAACTTTCCAACTTTCAATTGGCTACAGCCTATTCAAGTTAGGAAAATAAGAATTACAAAAGACTATCGAAGAGAGCCGGAGCAGTTTGCTTCGGTTTTTTTTGTGTGGTTGGAGTCATATCTGAATCAAAAGACTCAGATTTAATATTGGATAAGATGAGAAGTATCGCAAGAGCAATACCACCGAGGATAATCAATATCTGCTTTCGGTTGTTCATCGTTAGGTTTTGTACATAAAAACCGACCAGCAAAATACCCTTATTACCTGTCGTTTAAAGTCCAATCGTATTCTTGAAATTGAAGATTGTATTGCTCTGGTACCTTATAGAATCGATACCTATTGACATACTTAATCAATGAGCCTGCATTGGAAATGAATTGATCACTGTACCAATCAAAAATTTTGTTTAAAACTACAGTCTTCTTTTTTTCATCAACGAAAACGTAGTTTGGCCTGTCAATGATCAGTTCGGCACGGAACTGTAATTGTTCTTGCAGCTTATCGGGATAAAAGGCATTATCGTAGAGAAAGGGACAGCTTCTGGCACCACAGCCAAGCGCAAAATGGATGCGTGGATCTTTTGTAGGCCCAATAAGCTTTGTGAATTCAATTCCGTCTAGTGTGAGCATTTCACCCGCAACATTGAATGTCTTTACTTTAAAAAATCCCTTTATGTCCATAGGGCTATTCACCGGATAATTATCCGCAACTTGTTTGATTACCAGAATGTTGTAAGCATTGATATAAAATGCAGTCTGGTGATCTTGGGAATAAAGACCGGGATTATATGTTCCAATGAGACTTATCAGCCTATCCAATTTTTCAGGATTCTGTTTTAGTTTTTCATAGTCTACTAAACCGAAAACTACCTCTTCTAACAGGAAACTATTGAATTCTTTAAATATGGCTGTTGAATCATTTGTTTGTCCAAACAAGGATGCTGAAAATGTAACGCTTAAAATCAGTGCAATTATTCTCATAGCCTACGGTGTTTTCTGGTATAAAAACGGTTTAAGGAAAATTAGTTAGACTCCTTTCATATTTTTCGTATGAAATGTATTCAGTAAGACATCCAATTTGATGTCTAATTAAAAAGCGGACCGAATACTTCTACAAAGGGATCTTTATTTACAACAGTATAGTAGAAAACAGCCCCTAACCATCCGTGAAAAATTCCTAGCACGTAAAGATTTCGATGCTTTAAAAAGATATAAGTGTAGAAGAGAGAGAGAATAAATGTGCCGATTATTAACCAACCGTATGGATAATGTAAAAGTCCGAAAAGGGCAGAGGTAGTAAGGATTATTACTTCATTGCTATATTTTTTTTGTGCTTGCATATTTCCAGCGACTAAAGACATTAACAGAAACTGTTGCAGGGTACCGAATATCGGGTAGGCCAGTAAAATAGGTATGATGTGCCAGTGGGGATTTATAGTATCTCTGAAAAAGCCAATAATAAAACATGCCAATATGGCCAAAATGCCAAAAGGGAGCACCTTCTTTAGGACTATTTGGAAGTTGTCTCTACGAAAGCCCCATTCTCTCAAAACATCAGGAGATTTCCTGATTCGCCAAAAAACATAAGACCCCCAGAAAGTAAACATGAGCAAGATGAAGACCAGTCGTTGATCGAGGATATCATAAAAAAGGAACTTCCCTAAAGCCGTGATGATCACAGCTATTGTTTCAACTTTTTGAAAGTTAATTGAGCTCATATTTAATGTTTAATCATTTAAGTACAAAAAAATCATTAATTAATGCAAAAAATAGTAATTTTTTGACGATATTTAAAGTAAGTAAGAGACTTCACCAGTTACCCCCTACCGCTAAACTCTTAAAGTTATGAATAGTCGAATCACTTGGCTGACTAAAGCAACTATCCGATCGGTATTTCTAGTTTTCACATTCCTGGCCTTTTCAGTTTTTATTTCATGTACTAGCGAAGAAGATCCACCTTTGCCAGATACGGACGATGATGGCATTGTTGATGAAGATGATAATTGTCCGCTAGTAAGCAATCCTGATCAGCTAGATAGTGATGAAGATGGTATTGGCGATGCCTGTGAAAATGACGCTGACGGAGATGGTGTAGTCGATGATACTGACAACTGCCCGGATGTAGCTAATCCAGATCAGGAGGATACGGATGGAGATGGAATGGGTGATGCATGTGATCCGACAACCATATCACAGGATAAAGAACATATTCAGGCATCGATAGATGCCACGCTAGACTGCATATTGACCTTGGAAAACGGATTGGCGATAGAAACGCTACTGACCGAATTCATGGGAATTTCAAATGGAGATACACTCAACCTTGAGTGGGTTAATGCACTGATCGATAGCTTAGCAGAAGCTGTGCCGATGACAGAAGAGGCTCGCTTTGATATTGATCTTTTTGAGGGCACATATACCTATAATCATGGTGAAGCTACCTGGACGCGAACAGAAGATCAGGAAGGAATGGTAATCATTGAGTTTCCTTCTAGTCCGGACCAAACCACAAATAATGGAACTATTACATTGGGTAATTACTCAGATCAGGAAGTGACAATTGGCGAAAGTCCGATTTACCTACCTAAAACTGTTAATGTTTCCTTGGTAGTGGATAACGAAGAAATAATTGCGGTGAATCTGGAGGGTGTTACCTATGCTTCGAATGCGGGATTTCAAATACCTGTGGAGATCGATTTATTTGTTTACGTTAATCCATATTCACTTTCGATTGTGGTTGATCGAAGTTCTTCTACTGAATTTTCTCTAGACCTTGACTTTTCAGAGGATAGCGATTTGTGCTCCACTGGTATCCATGTAGACGCATCACTCGCAACAGATGATTTTGAAAACCTTACGCAACAAGACATCCTGAGTCTTACATTTTCATTTTATAGTAATGATCTCTCCATACAGTCATTGAATGGTATAGCTGAAGTTCTGCAAATCACTGACCCAACGATCAGTCAAATCAATGCCTTTGTGGATGTTGAGGTGCTTATCAGAGATTTAAAAGTGGCAGATCTCGTGCTGGAGGAGGGAGAGGGCGAGGAAGTGATAGTCGTTTTAAAATTTAAAGATGGAACCACTGAAGATAGTGCCAATTATTATCAAGAATTTATTGAGGAATTAGAGGCGTTATTTACTTCCTATTTTGGAAGCTAACCCTCACTAAATGACCTGTGGATGAAGTCAAAAAAACTAGCTAGATGGTTTATGGCTATTGGCTCATTTTGACCTGCTAAATTTTCTACGCATCCAAACTAAAAATATAGTCACAATAATAGCCATAGTCACGGCTATACCATTAAACAATATGTCTTGCGGATCAAATACCCGATTAGGTAAAATTATTTGAATTGATTCATCCAGGACGCCAATCAGAAATGCAATAACCCAAGCGAACAAAGCGGGCATGCGAATTCGATTTGCTTGTCGCGCTCTTTCGATAAGGGCTTTGTGAATAATTATGGTCAGCACACTGTATTCTATTAAGTGACTCCTCTCAGGAGCGCCCAATCGGAAAATAAACATGACATAAACTGCGATTATACCTAGCAGGATTGATAATTCAATCTTGCTAGGTTTTGACTTCCATGCATGAATTAGGACCGCAATTGCAATCAGCAGCATGCCAAGCATGAAGAAAATAGCTTGTACATTTTGATTCCTCAGTTGACTTGCGAGTGGCCGACCAATGAAAAGCGTAGATATGATGGCAGCAAATACAGCAAGAGCCCAGAGCCAAAGTCGTTTTTCTTTTGTGGATGTGAAAAGAGTCATGAGAATGAAAGTCGCGTAAAAGAGAATTAAATAAAATAGACCATTTGAATTGATCTAGCATAACTGCAGTCATGAGTTTAAAATTGAACCTGATTGATTAGTGTTACTGTAAAGAGCGTGAGCAAAAACCAGCCAATAAAGCCTTGAATGATGCATGCGTATTTAGCCAAGCCAGTAGTAGGAATTCTGCCGAAACCGAGTGTTACAAATGCATTTAAACTCAGAATCAATCCATTGATAAAGCTTACAATTATACCGGTTGAAAGCTTTAGGAATGGCTTGAAATACCTACCATCTTTATGTACAAGCTCTTTATAGTGTTCGATCATGGTGCGCTTACTTTCTTTGTCCCATTCCGATGGGAAGAAAAAATAGAAGATGCCAAATAAGACAATAATGTAGATAGAAATAGAAATTGCTTTGGCAGGGTTCGTTCCATGATCGGTATAAAACCCCATCAATTTATTGAGCTGCCATCTGAAAAATGAATTGAAGTTTGAATACTGATCAAAATCCATTTTTAGAAACCTTTCCTCTATTTTTTGAAGTTCATCATAGATAGAATTAGCTGATCGAATGTTTCCGTTATGCTTCTGAATACTATACAATTGATAATAATTCCTTATTAATTGGTCATATGCTCGCTGGTTCAAGGGAGGCCTGATATCGATCTGTGGTTCAAAAAAACTTATAGGGTCTCCTAATCCTGTCTGAGTGTAAAAACTTTCCAGAGAATCCTGTGGAATGCCAATTGCTTCTGATTCATCTTCATTGAAATTTATATCTATTGTTTCTAAAAGTTTAAAATTGGAGAGATCACTCCATGTGATGGTATTTGAAGTTTCAGAAAACGACATGTCGCCAAAAGCAACGTACTGAATGTTGTTATCGATCATTTGAAATTCTTTCCCAATACGCAGTAAACCAAAGTCCAGCAAGGATTCAAAGTGATTGTCCTGAATTGTCAGAATGTTAATATCGCCAGCAATCTCAACTGTTTGAAACTTGTCGTTGCTAATGAATCTATTTTCAATGATAGTTAGGCCATTTGCTAGCCCTTCGCTTGAAAAGCTGAGCTGATTTTTGTAGATGATCTGTTTGTTTGTCAGAGTATCAAAAAATTCTATACTTCCCGCGATAGGCATAAAAGTATTATTGGCGATATATAGAGATTGTCTGATTTCACTGGGAGCGAATGATATATTTGAATGAAAGACGTTATTCTCTATGCCGCCCCTTGCAATTGAATTATTAAGAAATGTCACCTCATTGGAAAAAGTAGAGCCATCTATGATCAAGTTGTTTTTGTACCATAGTTGATCTCCACCAAGGGTGTTTCCGATGAATCCTGCAAACCCTTGAAAAGTACAGGAATTCAAGCTGAGAGTATAATTAAACAAGTTGAATTCAAAAGAAGCAGCTCCTAAAATTACGTTCGTTAGATGAATGTTTTCGATGATGTTTGATTCAAAGTGTAAATACCCAATGAATATATTGTTCAGCTCAAGTGCTTGTATGGAGCAATCCTTGATATGGATCGTTTTAGGAATGGTGTCGTAATCAGCAAACAGTGTGGTTAGCTTGTCTCCAAGTGCGAAACCATTTAGGGTAAACTCATCATTTGATTTTTCATAGAGTTTTTGCAATTCTTCCAGCGATACTTCTTTGAGAGGCTGCGAAAAACAATCAAGAGAAATAAATAGCAGGATGGATAAAATGAAAGATTTCATTTGAGTGAGATTGGTAATGAAAGTTAACAGAATATTGGGAGTAAGTCTAGGAAGAAGTATTTGACATCTTTTTATCTTCTCCATATACTCTTTGGGGAAGCCTTTCCACATAGCTAATTTATAAAGTGATCTAGCATACAATTCATTCGCTAGTAAGTAATTCAGAAGGCAACTTGCAGCAATTTGCTGCTATTTTACGGTAACAGCTTCCAAGGCTTTCACCCAATTTTCAACGGCCTTGTTACAGTTTTTATCTAGCAATTGAATGATCTCTGAAATTTCGTAAACCGATTGCTCATTTTTTGGAAACATTTCTTCAAAAGTGGAAATGAAATCAGAACCGTAGCACTTATACAATGCATCAACAAGAAAATAGAAATTACTATGATACCAAACATAATTTTCTACTCCCATCCCCATGTATACGTCATTAAAATCGGCTATTGTGGAATACTTGGGCTGATAAAAGTCTTTGTGTACCCGGTGAAAAAGCTCAAACTCTCTCAACGAAGATTCACTGTACTTCTTAAAAAAATTATAGGAGAAATAGGTTGCAATGAATTCGTTGGTCCAACGGTCAGGTGATTTTGCATTGGAAATTTGCGAAATGAAGTAATGTCCAAGTTCATGAATGGAGTAAACAACATAAAATGACTGGATCATTTGTGAAGGAGAAATTCCTGACTTTTTGAGATCCAGGTCAATTTGTTCGTAAATGTCAGCAAGTCCGTATACGTTCTTAAAATTATCGTAAGTCATTCCTGTATTCATGAAAATCCATCCACTGCTATAAAACACATAACCAAAAGGAACTCTCTCACTTGGCCATTGGGCAGAATCTAATACAGCTAATTTTATATCGAATTGATCCAAACTTTCCTTCTCATAAAATCTTATTGCATCTGAAATTGTTTGCTGCAATTCAAGTGCTATAGTGTAGCTGCCGGGTGTATAAAATGTAGGCACATATCCATCAATCGTGTCAACTTTTAATTCGGCTATATATGAATCATAGAAGTTCTGTGAAAACGAACAAAATGGGACAAGAATAATTGCGACAGCTAGTGTGATCCATTTCATAATGCTTCATTTTATTGCATCGAGCACCCAGATCGGCGCTTGATTTTAATTTTTTTAGCAACTACTAAAATATCGGTTTTGCTTTTCACTTTCAAGTATCCCAGAAAAGGGCTGCAGGCTATATCGTTGTTAGCGAATGCTACTTACTCACAGTTCTTCTACCAGTTGAATATTATTTCCACAGGTGTCATTGAAAACTGCAACTTTCACCGTTCCCATTTGAGTGGGTTTCATGCTGAATTCGACTCCCAATTCAATCAATCGGTCATGTTCATGTTGTACATCTTCAACGTCAAATTGTGTGTAAGGAAATCCAGCTTTCATTAATGCGTCTTGATAAACTTTGCAGGGCTCAAAGTGGTTTGGAGCTGGTTCTAATAATAATTCAGGCCCATCTTGCCATTCTGGTGAAACTAAAGTCAGCCATCGATTGCCACCTTCTAATGGAGTGTCGAGTTTCTTAATGAATCCTAACTTTTCAGTGTAGAATCTGAGTGCCTTTTCCTGATCCCGAACCGGGATACTTATAAGTGTTACCTTCATCTTGTTGATTCAAATTTGTCTATTTCAAAGATCAGGAATCAGAAACTAAGTTGCTTCTCGAAAGTTGCTCTTTTTGAAATTGAACTGGTGTTTTTCCGGTTTTAGTTTTGAAAAGAACACTGAACGATCCCAGACTTGCAAATCCAACGGCATAGCAAGTTTCTGTGACTGTCATTTTGTTTACCAAGTGATCTTTAGATTTTTCAATTCGTTTATCTATCAAATATTGTCTTGGTGTGAGGCCATAGTACTTTTTAAACAAGCGCAAGAGGTGATACTTAGAAATAAACTGAATTTGCGACAGTAAGTTGAGGTTCAAATCGATTTCATAATTGCAGTCGATGTATTTGCGGATTGCAATTACAGCGTCGATTTGTACTTGATTTTTGTAAAGAACTTCGTGTAGCTTTTTAAGCTTTCTTTCGTAGAATGTCATTTTAGTGGAGGTATTCCTGCGAACGTCCAAACATCATCCGTAAGCCAGACTTTTCTAATATCTATAAAAATATCTCATTGTATCAGCCTTTGCAAATGGCTCTGTTGGTGAGGCGGCTAGGTTTATCGATCATGGTGATTGTTCAGGATTTTTAGTGTCTTTACCTTATCACTAATCAAATATGACAGGGTACTTAATTTAATAGCTCAGAAGAGTTCTGGCATCATCTGACAAAAAATGTCTCAAACTGTATTGGAAAAAAGCCAAAAAAAACCCTCACCTGATTGTCAAGTGAGGGTTTCAAAGAATGTTTTCAATGGACTAATTGCTTGCTATTTCAGAATTTTCTGCCACTTCTGGCTTATGCAGACTAACTACAGTCAATACTGCAGCACCATTTAACCAATAGTAGTTTGCGTCTAAACCTTCAAATGAAAATATGAAAGGTGCCAACACAAACACGATGCCTACAAGACCATCTACAATAAGATGTCCTTTGTAAGGAATTATTTTATATACTCCTAACCTATGGTCGGTTAATAGTGTAAGTATAAAAGCTGCAATTCCTGTCACTACCGATAGTATCAAAGCAAAGGAGTTAGAAGTCCCCAACCCTAAAAGGAAGGGTAAAGCCATAAGTGCTACAGCTACCGGATAATCCAAATAAGCGTGTATATTTTTTGTTATGAATCTCATAGTTTTTGATTTGTTTTATCAATAAAATCGATAAGGCAAAAGTGGGTTAACTCTAAATCAATAAATATGAAGTAGTTCAAGAAATAAGGTTGATGTAGATCAACTTTTTTTGGCTCTCTTATTTCTAATTCTGGATAAAAACTCTGTGGTCATTCCCAGGTAGGAAGCCAATGCGTACTGTGGTACACGCTGAACGAAGTTGGGAAAATTTGACAAAAAATTCTGGTAGCGTTCTTCAGCAGAATGGGTAAGATTAATAACGATTCTTCGGTGTTCGAAGGCAAGACCCTTTTCTGCCATTATTCTAAAAAAAGTTTCAAATTTATGGTTGACTTTTTTTAGCTCTTGCTCTTTGTTGAATTCAATTTGTAAGATCGTGCTGTCTTCTAATGCTACGATAAAAAGAGTTGAAGGATGTTGATAGATGTAACTATTGAAATCGGAGACCCACCAGTTTTCAATTGCAAATTGGAGTGTATGTTCTTGTCCGTCAGGCGCCAATGCATAGCTTCTGAAGGCACCTTTTACTACAAATACCCTGTGCTTGTTTGTGAAATTAGGTTGAACAATGAACTGCCTTTTTTTTACGTTGACTTCTTCAAAGTTTGATACAAATTGTTTGGCTTCAATATCGTCTAGTGGAACAAATTTTTTCACATAGCTTATAAGCTGGTCTTTACTCATTATTCTATCTATTTGTTGTGATTGCGTCACTGTGCAATTAGCAAGCTAAAGTCTGATCATAAACTTGCCGAGATAGCTCAATTTATCTACGTACCAAAGATACCTGAAGCAACGAGGTTTAAAAACAAAACCCCTCACCTGACTAGCAGATGAAGGGTTTTAACTAAAAGATTATTGCGTAACCTAACAGAACTCAGCATACACTTGCTCGAGGTGATCAGCGATCATCTCTGCAGATCTCCCTTCGATGTGATGTCTCTCTACCATATGAGCGAGCTCACCATCTTTGAACAGCGCAATCGCGGGAGAAGATGGAGGGAAGGGTAGTGTAAACTCACGTGCCTTCTGAGTTGCTTCAATATCAAATCCGGCAAACACTGTCGTAAGGTTGTCAGGCTTTTTATCAGATTTTTCAAGAGATAATAATACACCAGGTCGGCAGGTGCCAGCTGCACATCCACATACTGAGTTGATCACCAAAAGAGACGTTCCTTTGTGATCTGATAGGTGGCTTTCAACTGCATCAGCAGACGTCAATTCCTGAAATCCGTTTTGAGTAAGTTGAGCTTTCATCGGAGCTACTAATTCCGCAGGGTACATATTCGTTTTGTTTTTGTTTTTTACTTATTACATAAAACCTAGCTCCAGCTTCGCCTCTTCAGACATCATGTCTGTAGCATAAGGTGGATCAAAGGTCAATTCTATATTCACATCGTTAACACCTTCCACAGCCTTCACGTTCATTTCTATTTCGCTCGGAATACTTTCTGCCGCAGGACAAGAGGGTGAGGTCAGCGTCATCACAATCTCCACATTATTGATAGGGAGAATGTTGATTTCATAAATCAATCCAAGCTCGTAAACATCTACCGGAATCTCAGGGTCATAAACGCCTTTGATCGCACGGATGATGTCTTCCTTCAGTGCCAGTATATCGTTGTTTGATTTCGTTTCGCTCATGATTCTTGTTTTGCTGTAAGCGCCAGCGCATACATTTTCATCTGCTTGATCATCGCTGCAAATCCATTAGATCGCTGTGTTCCGATGAATCGATCCATTCCTATCTGCTTTGGAAAGTAGATCTCTGCATTCATAACATCTTGCGGCGGCGATTGATTCAACGTTCGCACCAATAAACTCACCAGACCTTTAGTGATGGCTGTATTTGAATCTGCCTTGAACTGTACTCGCTCGTTGTCGAGTTCGGCAATCATCCAGACTTTGGATTGACAACCTTTGACAATATTGTCTTCTATGCGTGCTTCTTCCGGAAGCTCACTCAATTCGGCACCCAGCTCCATGATGTAATCCAGCGTCATTTCCATGTCGCCATCCAGCATGGCAAACTCTTCTATAATCTCCTCCTGACGTTTTTTGATTAAGTCCATTAGTTGAAACGAGCTACAATTTTCTGCAAAGATTCACAGAAAACATCAATTTCTTCTTTAGTGCTGTAAACCGCAAACGAGGCACGCACAGTTCCATCTATCTCGAGGAAGTCCATCAGAGGTTGTGTGCAGTGATGTCCTGTTCGCACAGCTATCCCTTTCGCATCTAGCAACTGTCCCAAATCATATGGATGTACATTCCTAATCAGAAAGGAAATTACACTTGTTTTTTTATCTGCTGTTCCAATGGGCGTGAAGCCAGGAATGGATTTTAGCTTGCTGTTGGCATATTCGAGTAATTCGTGCTCATACGCTTGAATGTTTTCATGCCCAATTTCATCGATGAAGTCCATTGCGAACTTGAATGCGATCACCTCGCCAATGTTAGGTGTACCAGCTTCAAACTTGTAAGGAATATCATTGAAAGTGGTGCCGTTGAAAGAGACGTCTTTGATCATTTCACCACCTCCCTGGTAGGGTGGGATGACTTCTAAAAGATCTCTGCGCCCATACAGTACTCCGACACCTGTTGGGCCGTACATCTTATGACTCGAAAGTGCCAGAAAATCGCAGTTTAGATCTTGAACGTCTATTTTGATATGTGGAGCAGCTTGTGCAGCATCTATCATAGTGATGGCTCCCTGCGCAATAGCTAGCTCTATGATTTCTTTCACAGGATTGATGGTGCCTAAGGAATTAGAGACATAGTTGACAGCTACAAGCTTGGTCTTTCGATTCAAGAGTTTCTTATACGCGTCCAAAAGTATCTCACCTTTTTCATTGATAGGGATTACTTTAATGATGGCTCCCGTTCGTTCGGCTGCCAACTGCCAAGGCACAATATTGGAGTGATGCTCTAGTTGCGAAATTAAGATTTCATCTCCTTTCTTAAGAAATTTCGAACCCCACGATTGAGCGACTAAGTTGATGCTTTCGGTTGTTCCTTTGGTAAAGATGATTTCATCAGCTTCTTCCGAATTAATGAATTGATGTACTCTTTCACGTGTCTCTTCAAATCCCTTTGTAGATCGCTCTGCCAGGGTATGAATGCCTCTATGAATATTTGCGTGATCCTTTTCGTAAAACTTAATCAGCGCATCTACTACACTTTTCGCAGTTTGGGAAGTGGCAGCATTATCAAAATAGATCAAAGGCTTTCCATTCACCTCCTGATTGAGAACAGGGAATTGTGCTCTGATTTTTTTAATATCTATGGCTGTGGTGGTAGAATTAGACATTACATCAGTTTTTTATCAATCAAAGATTGAATTTCATTTCTTACTGATTCAACCTTTACATATTCCATTGTTTCCGAAGCAAATGCATTCAATATCATTGCTTTGGCACTTTTTTCGTTTATTCCTCGAGCCCTTAAATAGAAGATGGCATCTTCATCCAGCTGACCAGAGGTACATCCATGCGAGCATTTTACATCATCAGCCCAAATCTCCAATTGAGGCTTGGTGTGCAAAGTGGCATCTTCAGAAAGTAGGATATTATTGTTGGATTGGAACGCATTGGTTTTCTGCGCATCCTGTCTTACGTAGATTTTTCCATTGAAAACGCCAGTCGACTTTTCATCAAGGATTCCTTTATATAACTCATTGCTGTACGAGTTAGGCTTCAGATGATCTACAGAAGTATTATTATCGACGTGCGATTTCTTATCCAATAGGAACAGCCCATACATGTGACCCTCGCAGTTTTCGTCTGCTAGATTAATTGTCAGGTTGTTTCTTACCATAGCACCTTCGAAAGAGAAGGTATTGTTATAGAAATGTGAATCTCTGGATACACTGGCTACTACTGTCTCATGACTAAATGTCTCTGCATTATAGTTTTGCACTTTGGTGTGATAACCAAATGCATTCTTGCCTACCGTAAATTCAATGTATGAATTGGTAAATGTCTTTTTTTCTTCGGGAGTAATTAGCTTTTCAACTATTCGAAATGTGTGGCCATCTTTCACATTCACCTTGATGCGAGGGTTAGATATGCCGTTTGTGTTGAAGTGGTAAATAAATACAGGATCTTCATAACCAGATTCAATACTCACTTCCTCTTGAGCGTAGGCTGTATTTAATAAGCTGAACGGATCATGCAAGCCTTCCGTGACTGCTCTAATCTCCAATTTAAGCTTTGGTGAAATGTTTGAGTCCTTATTTGAAAGCACACCATTGATGAAAACCAGATGACTTCCATCTTCTTTATAAAGTTTACTAGTATCAACTTTACTTTCTTCTTTTGACTCAAATGAAACATTCTTTTCGAGTATTGAAGTGATGGATGTAAACTTATAAGCTTCAGATTTTTTGTGAGGC
The DNA here is from genome assembly GCF_039960695.1 of Ekhidna sp. Lineage (GTDB taxonomy): Bacteria > Bacteroidota > Bacteroidia > Cytophagales > Cyclobacteriaceae > Ekhidna. The sequence goes on from NZ_JBDVKP010000003.1 coordinate 51,792, forward strand.
AATCCGATCTCATTGAGCATCTTCAAAGCATCTTTCTGTGCTTGATTGCCGTGAGACAGATCCGTAAGGCTTGATAGTAACGTTGATTCGATCATCATACTGTAGCAAGCTCTTCTTTGATCCAATCGTACCCTTTTTCTTCCAGCTCGAGTGCGAGACTTTTATCGCCAGACTTCACGATCCTACCTTTATAAAGTACATGCACATAATCTGGCACGATATAATCCAATAAACGCTGGTAATGCGTCACGACGATGGTTGCGGTTTTGTCGGTCTTTAATGTATTCACGCCATCCGCCACTATTTTCAACGCATCAATATCAAGTCCGGAATCAGTCTCATCCAAAATGGAGAGCTTTGGTTCAAGCATTGCCATCTGGAAGATTTCATTTCGCTTCTTTTCGCCACCGGAGAAGCCTTCATTTAGCGAACGGCTCAAAAGCGCTTGATCGATATCAACGAGCTTCATTTTCTCTTTCATCAGCTTAAGGAAGTGCACAGCATCTAGCGCTTTCTCACCTCTCGCCTCCTTCACTTGATTAATGGCTGTCTTTAAAAAGTTTGTAGTTGATACACCCGGAATTTCAACAGGATATTGAAATGCAAGGAAGATCCCTTTTTGGGCACGTTCCTCAGGACTCAACGCTAATAGATTTTCATTTTCAAATGTGACAGACCCGCTTGTTACGTTGTAATCTTCTCTGCCTGCAAGTACAGAGGCTAGCGTACTCTTACCGGAACCATTTGGGCCCATTATGGCATGTACTTCGCCAGCTTTAACTTCCAGGTTGATACCCTTCAATATTTCCTTGTCCTCGATTGAGGCGTGTAAATTTTTAATACTTATCATACGTGTATTGAATTGTCTTATCCGACGCTACCTTCAAGTGTAAGCGCTAATAGTTTTTGTGCTTCTACAGCAAATTCCATAGGTAGCTTGTTCATTACTTCTTTCGCAAAGCCGTTGACGATCAGTGCCACAGCTGTTTCTTCATCTATTCCTCTTTGTTGACAGTAGAAGATTTGATCTTCACCAATCTTAGAAGTTGTTGCTTCATGCTCTATTTGAGCAGATTTGTTTTTTATATCAATGTATGGGAAGGTGTGTGCACCACACTTATCTCCCATCAGAAGTGAGTCGCATTGTGAGAAATTTCGCGCATTTTCTGCTCGCTTCATCACCTCTACCTGTCCACGATAGCTGTTTTGAGATTTTCCTGCTGAAATTCCTTTTGACACAATGCGAGATCGCGTGTTTTTTCCCAGATGAACCATTTTGGTTCCTGTATCCGCTTGCTGGTAGTTGTTGGTTACTGCAACGGAATAAAATTCACCCACCGAGTGGTCACCTTTCAAAATACAGGAAGGATATTTCCAAGTCACAGCCGAACCGGTTTCTACCTGCGTCCATGAGATTTTAGAGTGATCTCCTGAGCATATGCCTCGCTTTGTTACAAAATTGAAAATTCCTCCTTTTCCGTTCTTATCGCCAGGGTACCAGTTTTGAACGGTGGAGTATTTTACTTCTGCATTTTTTGCTGCGTAAATTTCCACTACCGCGGCATGCAGTTGATTTTCATCTCGTTGAGGAGCAGTACAGCCTTCGAGGTAGCTCACGTAGCTATCATCGTCAGCTACAATAAGTGTTCTCTCAAACTGTCCCGTGTTAGCGGCATTAATTCTGAAGTAGGTGGAAAGCTCCATTGGGCACCTTACACCTTTTGGGATGTAGCAGAACGATCCATCGGAAAAAACGGCGGAGTTTAATGCTGCAAAGTAGTTGTCATTTGCAGGTACAACTGAGCCTAAATATTTTTTTATTAATTCCGGATGTTCTTGGACAGCCTCACTAAATGAGCAGAAGATTACACCAAGTTCGGATAATTTTTCCTTGAAAGTGGTAGCTACAGAAACGGAATCAATCACTGCATCAACAGCTACTCCTGTAAGCCTTTTTTGTTCCTGGAGGGAGATTCCAAGACGTTCGAATGTTTTAAGCAACTCCGGGTCTACCTCATCAAGATTCTTCGGCTTCTTATCTTGCTTAGGAGCAGAATAGTACCTGATGGCTTGATAATCAATCTTGGGATAGTTGATGTTTGCCCAATTGGGCTCTTTCATCTGCTTCCATTGAGCAAATGCCTTAAGACGCCAGTCAAGTAGCCATTGTGGTTCTTCTTTTTTAGCTGAAATGAAACGAACAATATCTTCATTGATTCCCAAAGGAGCCTCGTCTGCTTCAAAATCAACAGACCAACCATGCTCGTATTCTTTGGAGGTAAATTCTTCTAATATTTGATCGTCAGTGCTCATCTAAAATACTTCGTTTCGGAGTGCAAAGGTACACCTTATTTATAGTAATTCTAAATAAGAACAAGGAAGATGGAAGAAGGTTCAGTGCTAAACACTTTTTCTAAAATACGAGGTGTTTATTTACACTCTCTTCGAGTGAAATAAATGTCTCGGTACTCTCAATACCGTCTACTTTTTGAATTTTGTCATGCAATACATCCTTGAGGTGTGAAGTTCCTTTGCAATAGATTTTGCAGAAGATATTGTAGTTGCCAGTCGTATATCTGATGGTAGCTATTTCAGGAATTTCTTTTAGTTCGGATACTACTCTATCATATAGCGAACTTTTCTCCAGGTAGATGCCTAAAAAGCATGTGATGTCATATCCCAGCTTTTCGTAATCAATTTTCAATGTGGTTCCTTTTACAATGCCCATGTCTTCTAACTTTTTCATTCTGACGTGAACAGTCCCACCAGACACAAACACTTTTTTGGCAACCTCGGTATATGGCATCTTAGCATCCTCTGAGAGGATGTTTAAGATTTTAAGATCCACATTATCAATCTCATAATTTTTACTCATATATCACTTATTGATTTTGAAAATTTCAATTTAAAACGTTTTAAATTGAATTAAATGTATTTATTCATGTAATTTATTGAATTATTTTCAATAAAAACATCATTATGCTACATTTGAACCATCAAACATACTGTAGAGTGGTGAAACTGGCAGACATGCCCTCCTCTCTCGGGGGTGGAGATAAGGGATAAATCCCGGTAAGTTCTCTCTCGGTCATGAACCGGGAGAGAACGTCTGGGACTAACTGCTCCGTGGAGGTTCGAATCCTCCCTCTACAGCTTTGGGTTAATGTTGTTTATTTTAAGGTCTTGGTAGGGGTGCCAAGGCCTTTTTTATTGACTAATCCTTTTTCAGTAAAGAGCATACCTTATCTTTATCAGCTTTATAAATCAACAAGCCTTAATATGAAAAAACAACCATGGCATGCCAGCTACCCCGATGGTGTAAGCTTTGAGATAAACCCAGATAGCTATAGCTCTCTATCAGAAATGGTTGATGAGCGAATTGAGAAATATGGTGATCTCGTAGCATTTGAGAACATGGGAAAGGAAATGACTTTTTCAGAACTCGGACATGCCATCAATCAGTTTGCTTCGTATTTGCAGAATCATACGAATCTTAAAAAAGGTGACAGAGTTGCGATTCAGATGCCGAATTTGTTGCAATACCCAGTGGTTCTCTATGGAATCCTAAAAGCAGGAATGGTGGTTGTAAATACGAATCCGTTGTATACGCCAAGTGAGATGCTTCATCAGTTTAACGATTCTGGTGCTAAGGCTATAATAATTGTTGAAAATTTTGCCGCAAATCTGGAAGAGATTCTGAATGAGACTCAGATAGAGACCGTTATACTAACCAAGATTGGAGATTTAATTGGAGGCTTAAAGGGGAGTATCGTAAATTTTGTTGTGAAGAACATCAAGAAGATGGTGCCGGCCTACAGCCTTCCCAATGCTATTGCACTAAAAAATGCATTAAAGCTTGGCACTCAAAAGGCGCCAGATAAAGTAGAAATAGAAAGCTCTGAATTAGCATTCCTTCAGTATACAGGCGGAACTACTGGGGTATCGAAGGGAGCAATGCTTACGCATAGAAATGTGATTGCGAACATGGAACAGGTTTGTGAGTGGATGCTGCACGGTGGTCTGGAAGAAGAAAAAGAGATTTTCATTACAGCCTTGCCTATGTATCACATCTTCGCATTGACATGTAATGCACTTATGACTGTTCGGATCGGAGCGAGAAATGTACTCGTTACCAATCCTCGGGATATGAAAGCATTTCTAGGAGATCTGGGCAGACATCAATGGTCCATACTTACTGGCGTGAATACTCTTTTTAATGGATTACTCAACCAACCAAAATTCAAAGATCTGGATTTTTCAAAAGTTAAATTCTCCTTTGCTGGTGGAATGGCACTCCAAAAGTTTGTGGCTGAAAAATGGATGGAAGTGACAGGAACTCCTGTTTCAGAGGGTTATGGTTTGACCGAAACTTCGCCTGTTCTTACTGCCAACCCGCTCAGGAAAGATGCAGAACCAGGATATATAGGTATGCCGATACCAAGCACGGAAGTTATTATTTTGGATGATGATGGCAAAGAGGTGAAGACTGGAGAGCGTGGAGAACTGTGCGCTCGCGGGCCTCAGGTGTTTCAAGGATATTGGAATAGACCCGAAGAAACTAAGAATTGTTTCCACGAAGATTGGTTTAAAACTGGAGATATTGCTGTGATAAACGAACAAGGACTCTTTAAAATAGTTGATCGTAAGAAAGAGATGATTTTGGTCTCTGGTTTCAATGTTTATCCGAATGAAATAGAAGATTGCATTGCACTTCATGAGAAGGTGTTGGAGGTAGGAGTAATTGGAGTGCCGGATAAAAAATCGACTGAAGCAGTTAAGGTCTACATCGTAAAGGCAGACCCGAGCCTGACAGAAGAGGAGATAACAGAACACTGTAAGGAAAACCTAACAGGATATAAGCGACCAAAGTACATAGCCTTTACAGATGAGCTGCCAAAATCAAACGTTGGTAAGATTCTTCGAAGAATACTGAAAGAAAACGATTTAAAAACAAATACTTACGACTAAGAATGAAGTTAAAAATTACCGCCTTATTACTATTAATCAGTGCTACATCATTCGCTCAAAATGTCACTCAAGACACCACCTATTGGCGTATTGGTGGCACGAGCTCATTGACATTTTCCCAAGTTTCACTGACCAACTGGGCAGCGGGAGGCCAAAACTCAGTTGCGATAAACTCCAACTTCAGCATATTCGCTAATCGAGTGAAGGGTAGAGGAAAGTGGGAAAACTCTATGGATTTGGCCTATGGGTTGATCAAGCAAGGATCGGCAGGTTTTAGTAAATCTGACGATCTTATCAACATTGTGACTAAGTACAGCTACAAAGTAAAAAAAGACAATGGTAAGTGGTTTTATAGTGCGCTTATGGATTTTAGAACCCAATTTTATGAAGGCTTTGATGGGGAGGATAATTTCATCTCAGACTTTATGGCTCCTGGTTATTTAACTATTGGTCTTGGTATTTCATATGATCCAAGTGATAAGCTAAGCTTTACATATCAACCGCTCACGGGTAAATTCACTTTTGTGAGCGATCAGGATCTTGCAAATGCTGGAGCCTACGGTGTGAATCGTGCTGTATTTGCTGGAGATGGCGTAACCATTATAACCCCGGGAAGTAAGAGTAGAGCAGAATTTGGTTCATTCTTTAGAGCCAAATACAAGAATGATATTTTCGAAAGCAAACTCGAACTCTTTACCGGATACACCGAAAATGTAGGTGAAGTAGACGTGAATTGGCAAAATGCACTTGTGTTACAGTTAACCAAGGTTTTGTCTATGAATGTATTTACCCAATTGATCTATGATAAAGACATTGAAATCGGAGCGGATGATAATAGTGACGGAACGATTCAGGAAAGTGAAGTAAAACCTCGGGTTCAATTCAAAAGTGTACTCGGTGTAGGACTCACCTATAAGTTTGGAAAAAAGAAACCACAACAATGATTTAACAAGATATCTGACCGTATCAGAAATATTTAAATTAACCTTGTCGCCTCAAATCAAAAAACAAAGTTTTTAAAACAGAATAGTATGCCAGAGTTTAATGTAGGGGATAATATGATTTACATATTCCCAATTTTACTTCTTTTCATGGTCGTAGAGTATAAAGTGGCCAAACACGATTATGAGCTTAAGGATTCTTTAGCAGGATTTGGAATAGCCTTAGGAGCTGCATTTATTTCATTCTTCACAAAGGCCTTTACTGTTGCTGTCATCTTTCAAGGTATTTTCAACTTTTTTGAACCCTTGCGGGCTGAGTATCTGGGGTACACGACTATTGGATGGGCATGGTGGGTCTGGATTCTTGCAATCATAGCCGATGATTTTAATTTCTATTGGCATCACAGGTGGAGCCATACCATTAGATTGCTATGGGCTGCTCATGTACCGCATCACTCATCAAAAAATTATAATCTGGCAGTGAGTATTCGAAACGGATGGTTTATAACATTTTACAAGCCTATTTTCTGGTTATGGATGGCGGTTATTGGCTTTGAGCCAATCATGATCGGTTCTGCTTTGATCATTAATGCCACTTATCAGTATTTCTTACATACCAAGTTGGTAGGTTCTTTGGGCTTCTTCGGTAAAATTTTCAATAATCCTCATGTTCATGCGGTGCATCACTCTAGCAATATTGAGTATTTGGATAAAAACCATGGTGGGATTTTGCTGATTTGGGATCACATATTTGGGACATGGCAGAATACAATAAAAGGTGTAAATCCACATTACGGTATTTTGAAAAGCCCGGATACCTACAATCCAATTAAACTCAATACCCACATTTTTGTTGATATTTTCAATGATGTCAAAAAAGCTAAGAGTTTCAAGGAAGTATTCATGTACATCTTTGGCCCTCCGGGATGGAGTCCTGATAACAGCTCGCTTACTGCAAAGCAAATACAAGAACTATATTATGCTGGCAAAATATCAGCTGATGCTCAATTTGAAGGAGTAAAGATAAATGAGGCTAATGAAGGTAAGTCTTCTGAAAAGGCGGCCTAAGCTTCTGGTTGAGATTTGATGTGAACATCACGTTGAGGGAATGGAATTTCTATTCCCTTTTCTTTGAACTTCTCAAAAATCGCAAAGTAGAGCTCTGTTTTTAGCCTTCTAGGCTTATCCGTATGAGTTGACGTCCAAATAGCCAAAGTAAAGTTTAATGAGCTATCTCCAAATTCATCAAAAAAGACATGAGGTGAAGGATGTTTTAATGCATGTTCATTTTCCTCTGCTACGTCCATCAACACTTTACGAACTTCTTCAGGATCTTCTTGATAGCTGACCCCAACCGGAATATCAAAGCGGATGTTTCGATCGTTGTGACTCCAGTTTATAACCCGTGAGGAAATGAATTCAGAGTTTGGGACTATGATAGAGACGTTTTCGTTTGTGAGAATCGTGGTGGCTCTAACTGAAATATTGATAACGTCACCTTCTGTATCCCCAACCACGATGCGGTCACCTACTTTTATAGGCTTTTCAAAAAGAATAATGATACCAGAAATAAAATTGTCTGTGATATTCTGCAATCCGAATCCAATACCAACGCCTAAAGCTCCTGCTAATAAGCTTAGCGAACTCATGTCTATGCCAGCACTTTGAATAATGAAGATGGATCCAATGAACATGATCATTACCCTGGTGATCAGTCCGATGGAATTTCTCGCCCCTTTTTCCATATTGGCTTTCACCAATATTTTATTAACCAGAAGATTCCTGAATCGCTTGGCTAAAAATGTCAGGATAATGAAACTGATAAGAAAATAGAGAATGGTGCCTAAGGTGATTTTACTATCGCCAAGATTGAATAAGTTGGTAGTAAATATTTCACCGACTCTGGTGAGGAAGTCGATGATCTTATCCCATACGGTTTGTAATGATTCCATTAAGCATTATTGTTGGAGTAAACCTAGCTCAGAACTTTGACAAAATGAATTGCGCTACCTCAGAACTTGAGTCTGAGCATTGCCTTTATCTCGGAAGCAGTATCTCCGAAGGATGTATCTAACGATGACCCGATTGCATTAGCTACTCCAAATGCACCAGGAAATGTAGTCTGCGCATATCGTATCCAAATAGAAACATTTTTGACGGGATCATATCGTACCATGGCATAGGTTCTGATGCCTGACCCATTGTAAGCAGGAATGGAGAACGCGTAGAGCACGTCACTTTCATAGACATACTGGGCATTATCAAAATCGTCCGTTTCGAAAAGTGCCATACGCGTATTGAACTTCAATTTCCAAACGTTAAAATTCACATCCTGAACGATAGCAAACCCCTTCGTGAATATATCATTCTCATCTTGAGTGCTGCTTTGTACTTTCGTTTTCAACTTCAGCCAGGGACGTAGCTCATAATCGATGTTGAAAATGTAATTGCGTTTGATTTGATCCGCAAGAATGTTCAGGTTTTCATCGCCTACTGTTATTTGTCTGTTTTGCTGACGAGCTTGAACATACATGGAAATCTGCCGAGTAGGGAAATGAGAATATCTAACCAACCATTCTTGACCAACAGAAGGGGCTTCCGTACGGAACTTTAACCATGGAAACTTAAATCGATCGTAATAAGCATTAAGTTTATGCCTTCTATTTGGTTTAACAGAGACACCCCAATAGGTGCCTTTTTCGTTGATATTTCGAGAATTTTCAGAGAACGCATTTCCATAGAATGAATGGAAATCTCGAGCATAGTTTCGCAGCACCATGGCCATATCTACAGTTCGTGAAAGGCTGGCTACAAACCCAGCGACAGCTCCAATTCCACCACTCTTTGATCGAGCTGCTTCTCCGAAAAATGTAAAATTTTGCCAGGTATAATGTCCATAGGCTGATGTGATATAATTGTGGTCACCTTTAAATTCAAATTGATTGTAGTTATTGGGTTTTCGTTGCAGTGGCTTGCTGTACTTACTATTGAGTCCGGAGACACCAAGGGTAAATCTTCGGTGAGGTGAATATTCAATAACTGCACCAATAGATTGTTCTTTTATTTGATCTTTCGTGGCTAGTTCTTGTGATGTCCGGTGGAAGCCCGTGTTTTGTATTGAGTTTACAAACTCTTCAAAATCAGAAAAAGTGGTGTCTGTTTGAATATTTCCATCTTGTTTAATGTTGGAGTAAAAGAGCGTTAACTCTAGATTTCCCTGCTTTCTTGTGATGCCTGCTCCACGAAAAAAACCTGCTTCAAGTACCGAGGTGTATGGGCGTAAACCTAAACTATTTCTTTTGGTGGTATTCACAGTTTCAGCACCCTTACCGGCATTAAAACCGGCGCCAAAAACGACTCCTTGTCCAATTTGCATCTGAAAATCACCTAACATGATTCTTTCAAACCCGAACTTATTTTCCAGCATTAGATGATACGAATAGAAGTCAAAACCCTTCTTGCCATCATCAAAGCTGAATCTCTCACCATTATCCTTTTCAAAAGTAAACCCAAGGCTAAAGTCATTGCGATGACTAGTTCTGAATCTGCCGTAAATTTTGTTTTGAGATCCTTGATATCGAGTAGGAGGTGTAGTGACGGTGTCTACTACAATATTGTCCTGATCGAGGATGAATGTTGTGTCTAAAGGTGTGGCTGCGGTGTAGCCAATTTGCTCTTCAAGGCGGCGCGAAAAGCGAAGCAAGAAGTAGTTGTTTTCTTCAGTAAGCATCCGTTTTAGCAATGGTCTTGTATCGATTAACGATTCTTTCATCGTGACAAAGGGAAGGAGTAATCGAATGGTTTCCAGGTCTATTTCCGGCACAGCCTGCAATTCGTTGATAGATAGAAAATCTCCAAAACGATCTCTGTAAATGAAGAAATTTGATAGTTGTGCCGGATTTAAAACATAGAGTGAAGCTAGCTCTTCAGGTTCTACGTTATTCAGGTTTAGCTTATTGCTATAATAGAGTAGAAGGGATTCGTAAATGTCTTCATAGGAAACATCTTCATCCTGAACCTGAAACAATCTTTCTGCAAAATCTTCCAGATTTATTTCTTCATTTTGTCCGAGTACAACAAGACGAGATGCAAGAAATAATATGGTTAGCCATTTCTTCATTTCTTGAATGAATACGCGACAGATATCTCATGTATGTTTCCTAGCTTGGAATCGTTGGAAAAGCCGTAATCAAACTTTAGATTTTTTGGATGAAACCCAACACCAAAGGCACCTATGAAAGGCTGAGTGCTAATGCCCGTTCTGACGAATACTTTTTCAACTATTCTATACTCGATACCAGCTTTAAATATTTCATCAAAATCGAGATCTTTTTCTACTTCGAGGTTAAGCATCAATTCATCGCTCGGACGATAAGAGAAACCTCCTTTCATGATCGTTGGAATCCGTTCGCCTGTTTCCGAATCATATTTTGCTTGATTGAGATTGAATATGTGTGCACCAAATCTTAGTTGTGAGGTGATTTCAGCAATACCACCAAATTGAATAGCAAGTGCTCTGCTTGTACCAACAGTAGCTATGTTGTATTGAAGTAAATCAAGGCCTAGCGAAAGACTTACCATTTGAATCTTGTTTCCAACAGCCAGATGAACACGCTGCTCGCTGTAGATGTCATCACCGAACTTGTAGAAACCAACACCTGCATTTCCAATATCTGTAGCGTATACAGCTCCCGCTCCCACCACTTGAAACTGACTTACACCATAGCGATTTTGATAAGATGCGAATGCAGCATGGTTTTCCAAACGTCCCAGTCCTCCAATGTTATTGAACAAACTAAACTCATCTCCAAGCGTCAATGAAGCACCAGCCATCCCGGCACTTCTACCACCTAGGTTAAAGGAACCTACCTGAGCATGAGAAGAAAAAGAGATTGCTACCAGCAGCAGCAGCAGGATACGTTTCATAGTTGCAAAGTATGCATTTGGCAACTTTAATTCAATAATCGTAAATTAACTAGTCATGAAAATTCTATCTGCCATCACTTTGGGATTGACTACATTTTGCTTAGATGCTCAACAAACAGATACTGTGAGATTTGAAAATGGAAGTATAAAGGCTTTTGGAGGGATGACTGATGCTGGGAAATTTGGAAAATGGACGTATTACTATCCAAATGGAGAGCTCAATAGCTTGCTCAACTACACCAAAGGTTTGTTGGATGGGCATCAGGAGTATTATTCATTTGACGGGAAACTCATTGGCCTGGAATATTATCAAAGTGGGCTCATGACGGATTCTGCTTCCTATTATTATCCTACAGGTCAAATTGAAAAACTAGGAGTCTATCAAAATGGATTGTATGAAGGAGAGTGGAAGTTCTATTATGAAAATGGAAACTTAAAGAGATCAGGTTTTTACAAAGAAGGACTTCCAAATGGACAGTGGTCTTTCTATTTCGAGAATGGGAATCTTAATCAGCAAGGCTTATTAAGTGATGGTTTGGAAAGTGGTTTGTGGAAATACTACAATGAAGATGGAAGCCAGCTTTATGAAGGCAACTGGAAAAATGGGGTGAAATCCGGGCAATGGTATTTCTTCAAAAAAGGAAAGAAAAAAGAGTGGAAAAAATTTGATTAAAAGAGGGATAGGAGATTTACAAAAAAGAATGTCTCATCCTGAGATGTCTGTGACAGCTCGAACCTAAAAGTCAAATCATTCACAACGACCAAGTCAACACCAGTTCCAAAGCTGTACAGGTATTGATCTGAAAGTAAATCACTACCATCATAATTTGGGTAGCCGACGGCATACCCTTGATCAAAATATATTTTACCGTAAATAGTAATAGGAAACGTTTGAAATTGTCTCACAGGCATGACTTTGCTGATGTCATATTTTCTACCCAAAAGTCTATGTTTAAACTCATTGCGTTGTAATATATAGGAGCTTGCTTCAATGATTCGCAGGTCATAGCCTCGGAGCACCTCTTTGAGGAAACCAACAGAGGAATAGTTGAAGTAACTTCTGTCTTTAGCTGGAAATGTACTTAGTCCGGAAATGTCCGCGACTAAATAGAAATTATCTGTAAACTCCCAATACTTGGTCAGGTTCAATCGAGCTCTCCAGAAATCCACATCATCATTATAAACACCTATCCCGTGCTTGAATAACCCGACCTGATACCATTCACCATTTGTAGGATAGTTTCTGTTATTACGTTTATCCCAAACATAAGTGTAGCCCAGCCAAAGGTGTTGTTGCTGTGTTTTGCTGTTGCCCAGATAGTTTGGGTTAATAGCGGCGATCGTATCTGCGACATCCAGCCGCACATGGCCAAGCGTCGTGAAATGAAAAGAATAAAAAGAGCTTCTATAGGAATGGCGGATGGTGGTTTTGTAGGCTCTTCTTAAGACATCATCCTCGGAAGAGGTGAAACGCCTGATGTTATCTCTGGTGATAACAGGCACATTCTTTGTCTCGAAATAGCTGCTACTGATGCGTAATCCATTCCGTTGCTTTTTGTCTATGTATGGAACACTGTAAATCACGTTGACCACAGTCTCAAACCCTGTTTGGAGCCACAGCCTGAGAATTTCACCTCTACCTCTGAAATTAAATTGCGTAAGTTTTATGCCATAGTTGACCCGACTTAGATCTCGATCTCTATTGACCCACCAATCGTTGAAGTTTCTATCTACCAATCTGAAAATGGGCAACGGGTAAAAGTACCAACGTTCATCTACCGTGATTTTGATATCAGTAGATCCGTTTGAAGTATTGATCAATTCCAAGAATACTTCATTAAACAGGTTTGTATTGTAGATTCGATTGCGATCCCACACGAACATACTGTCCAGCTGATAACGTTTGTAAGTGCGCCCTTTTTCGAAGCTGAGCTCGCGAGTAATCATTTGAGGTCTGGTCTTGTAGTTACCCTCAATGGTAATCTCCTTAATAGTAAGCACCTCAGTAGAGTCTTGCTGACAGTAGAGCAACTGATAGCAGCTGATGAAAACGAAAATTAGCAGGAATCTTTTCAATACAATCAATCAGAATTTTTACCACTATTCTTAGCGGCTAACGTGCAAACTGAATGATTTTTTGGTGCGCTTGCAAATTTGCTTGGTACTTTTGCTGCTGTGAACCGCATCCTTAAGAAAATCCTCATTTTCCCGATCTTGGTGTATCAGTACTCGATCTCGCCACTGTTTCCACAGTCTTGTAGATTCACTCCTACATGCTCGCAGTATGCGAAAGAGGCCATCCAGAAGTATGGGTGGAAAGGTTTTATAATGGGACTAAAAAGAATCAGCAGGTGTCATCCATGGGGGGGAAGCGGGTACGATCCGGTAGACTGATACTTACTCTTTTACAATTGTTGCATTTAAAATTCTCACATCCTCAAGCGGCCTATTTAGCGGATTGGTAGCCACAGCAGCTATAGAGTCGATTACAGCAAGTCCTGAAACTACCTCTCCAAAAACCGTATAGTTCTGATCCAGGTGCGGAGTTCCTCCAATGGTTTCATAAACTTCACGATGTTCTTTCGGAATTTGATACTTTTCATAGTCTTCATAGTCTTTTGCCAGTTCATAAAACCGACTGTTTATACGGTTGATTGTTCGCCAATCTTCATTTTCAAATGCAATTAACAAAGAGTCTAAGTCTGCTCTATACGCTGAGTCGTGAATGATATGATATTCAGCTAGCCAACCATTGATTCGAGTTTCTGCCTGGTTGAGCAAACTGTCGTTGAATACCTTGCCCTGCACAATGTAGAATTGGGTGCTACTGGAAACTCGACCCGGATGGCCACCGCGCGCGGCAGCAAGCACACCTTTCTTGTGAAAAAGTTTTGAAGTGATTTCAGCTGGCACATTGTATGGAAGATCGCCGTTTCCTAACGTGTCGCCAGGCTGAGCAGTTTTGCTATTAGTATCACCACCTTGTATCATGAAGTTTTCAATCACACGGTGAAAGAGTAGACTATCCAATACGCCATCATTTACAATCTTGATGAAATTGTCTCTATGTAGAGGTGTTTCATTGTAGAGCTGTAAGACGATCTCGCCTTTTGTTGTAATTAGCTTAATTTTTGTAAGCGGAGTAGTTTGGGTTTCTTTTTGATTTGGTGAACATGCAATTAGAAGTACAAGGAAAAGAATGGTTAGGTATTTCATGGTTTTGGACGTTTTCATGAGGAAGATAGGGATTTTAGAAAACTAAGTCTGATGTTATTTCTCGAAGATTTGGATCCTGTTTCCATCAGGATCTGTAATTATGATCATTTTCTTACCTGTTAATGGATCAGAAACGATATTTCCAGAGAAGCTAGCTTTTGATTTCTCCAGATGGTCTATCCATTTTTCAAAGTCGCTCACTTTAAATCCAATCTTGAAAAATCCATTCATTCGGGTCTTCTTTGTGAAGTTTGGAAGTACATCTTTCGGTTGAACTGCCCGATCAAGTTGAATCAGCTCTAACAAGATTCCATTTCTATTTAGATTCGATTGCCTGAAACCACGTTCTTCTGAGTCAACCCTGTTTTGAATTTCAAATCCCAGTACTGTTGAGTACCAATTAATAGAAGAGTCTATATCGGCAACAATGATTGCGGAGAAATAGGCATCCAAAGTAAGTTCTGGTTTTTCCTGAGCATAACCCAGATAGGAAGTACAAAGTATCGCAAGAGTGAATATCTTTTTCATGTTGAGTGAAGTCACCCTTCAATATATATCGTTTTCACTTAAAGCTCCTCCAGCTCTTCTCGATACCCACCACTCAAAATAGGGAATCGATACCATGAGCGAGGATCAATATTGAAGTCATCGTAGTGAAAGCTTGGCGCATAGCGCTCGCGCTTCCACTGATTTCTTGTCCAAAGTCGATAGAACTTTTTGATCCAATCTTTGAGCCTTTCAGAAGCATAATCCGCTTCTAACGATTTGAAAACTTGCGTTGGCGATTGACCGTTAAGGATTGCTTCTCTTTCAATTTTCACCAGGACTTCATATGGCATCAAGTCTTCCTCATCTGTCTGATGTTGATCTTCCGGTCTAAGTTCAGCCGTTGGGGTTAGACTGTTTACGTCTTTTAATCCCGAAAATTCTAACTCATTTTCTGCATACTTCAACCATTGAAGCACAAAGTGCTTATCTACACCGGCAATGGGAGAGATGCTCCCGCTCGTATCTCCATCCATCGTTGCGTAGCCTACATCTCCTTCGCTACGGTTCGAGGTGGCCAACAATAGTTTGCTTTCAAGATTGGCCAGCATCCATATGATAGGAGAGCGCGCACGCGCCTGGATATTTTGAAGGGTAATATCATCTTGCTTCCAGGTGAGTTTCCTTCCAATAGCATCTTCTATTGTGGAACGATATTCATTCACCTCACTATCAATGTTCCAATTGTAAAACGTAGCACCTAAACTAGCAGCAAGATTTTTTGCGGAATTGAATGTTGCTTCGGAGGAGTTTCCAGTAGCCTGATATGCTGTTGTAAGTAGTTGTTTCGTAATTTCTTTTGCGGTCTCACCGGCTAAATCAAAACCCAGTTTTCTTTCCAGTCCTTCTTTCCCTAGTTGTTTCAGTCCTGTACGTATAGCAAAGCTCACCAATGTGGCAATTGAGCTAGAGTCAGCGCCACCACTTAGCGATAAAACGAATCCTTTACTTCCACTTTTTCTGCAATAGTCAAATAACGCTAAAGATGCAGCGTGAGCAAATTCTTCATTTTGATTTTTATAATCTTCCTTGATATTAGCTACAGAAGTATTGGTGTCAAAGTCTACATCAACTGCAAGCAAACGATAATCGTGAAACCAAAGCCGATGGTTTCGGCCAATCAAGTTTCCTTTTTGAGCAATGAGCACGTCACCATCATAGATCATGCGGCCAGCTTCATTGCCTAGTAGATTGGCATATAAATAGACACAATCAAATTGTCTGGAGCTTTGGGTGACCAAATTTTCCCGAAATTGTGCTTTTTTGAATGCAAAATGCGAAGCGCTTGGATTGAGCACCAGGTCTACCTTTTTAGTGAGATGCCCACATGGCCGATCAGGTTGCCAGGCATCTTCGCAAATCTCAAAACCGATAGAAATATTTTGAATATCGCATGTGATATGCCCCAAAGGATACTCTTTGCCATCTATCTGAATACGTGTTACTTTCTCTGAAGGCCAGGGTGAAAACCATCGAGGTTCGTAGTGAACTCCATCGTTGGCAAGCTTTTGTTTGGCGTAAAGTCCAAGAATTAAACCATCCGAAAGGAGGCATGTAGTATTATAAATTCGGTCTTCAAATCGGACCGGTAGTCCTACAGTGACTGCTATTCCCTTTGAGTGAGGTATTATTTCCTTCAGTTTTTCGAGTGCTGTTTCAGGCAACCATTGACTCAGGAACAAATCTTCACAACCATACCCTGTGATGCACAACTCGGGTAGGCACAGAATATCTACACCTTCTTTTTTGGCATCCTCAATAGCGGAAACAATGTTGCGAAGGTTAATGGTCCAATCGATGGGTGTCTGATTGAGACATGCACCAGCTAGTTTCAGTTTGCGACTCATTGGCCTAAGTTAAGTTGCTCGTAGGTCTTTTGAGCGGCATCTTGCTCTGCTTTTTTCTTACTGAAGCCAAAGCCTTTAGACATGGCTTGATCATTAATGAAAACTTGTGCAGTAAATTTCCGATCTTCTTCATCAATAATCTCAAATCGTAAATCTTTGTTTTCTTTTTGAGACCACTCTAGCAAGCGACTCTTAAAATTTGTGATTTTAGAAATAAGCTCATCCAGATCATAATGTGGCTTTACAAGCTTTTTGATTACAAATTTTTTGCTGTATTCAAATCCATGATCTAGATATACGGCACCAATTAATGCCTCCATGCAGTCTCCATAGACGGAGCGATGTGCCCGTGAGTTTTGATTGTATTGAACGAGTTCTTTAAGTCCAATTTTTTGCCCCAGTCGATTCAGGGATTCACGATTCACAATCTTGGCCCTTATCTCTGTTAGAAATCCTTCTTCTTTGAATGGATACGTCATGTAGAGATATTCAGCTACAATCATTCCCAGAATGGCATCTCCGAGGTATTCCAGTCGCTCATAGGAGTTTTTTATTCCTTGCTCGTTTACTGAAGCTACGCTACTGTGGCGCATGGCTTGATTATATAAGGCAAGGTTGATAGGAGATCTACCAGTAATCAATCGAAAAGATTGTCGAAGTTTTTTTTCGGATTTAAGAGAATTAAGAAGTCGGCCCGATAATCTTTTCGGAAACGAAGACACTAGCCGTTGTATTTGCCGATGATGATTGAGGTGTTATGACCACCAAATCCAAATGTGTTGCTCATGGCAATATTCACTTCTCTTTCTTGCGCTTTATTAAAGGTAAGATTTAGATTCGGATCTATTTCCGGATCATCAGTGAAGTGATTAATCGTTGGAGGAACGATTCCTTTTTCTATTGCCATCAGGCAAGCGATAAATTCCACCGCCCCTGCGGCACCTAATAGGTGTCCGGTCATTGACTTGGTAGAACTGATGTTCATTTTTTCAGCATTACCTCCAAAAACACGCTGTGCAGCTTTGATTTCTCCTGCATCTCCAAGCGGAGTAGATGTTCCGTGCGTATTTAGATAATCAATTTTATCTGCTGTTAGCCGTGCATCCTCAAGTGCATTTTTCATTACGAGCTCTATGCCTGTTCCTTCAGGGTGTGGCTGTGTGATGTGATAGGCATCTGCAGACATGCCGCTTCCAAGTATTTCTCCGTAAATTCTTGCTCCTCTCGCTTTGGCATGTTCTAATTCTTCAAGCATGATTGCCCCGGCTCCCTCACCCAACACAAATCCATCTCTGTCTTTGTCATAAGGTCTGGATGCGGTTTCTGGAGAATCGTTTCTCTCCGAAAGAGCTTTCATTGCATTGAACCCTCCGATTCCAGCTTGAATTACACCCGCTTCAGATCCTCCAGTCAGGATTGCATTTGCCTTCCCAAGTTGGATGTATGAATATGCGTCTGTAATTGCGTTGTTTGAAGAAGCGCATGCAGAAACGGTGGCAAAATTTGGCCCCATGAATCCATATTTAATGGATAAAAGCCCCGGTGTAATATCCGGTATCATCTTAGGTACAAAGAATGGATTGAATCGTGGAGTCCCATCTCCGTTGGCAAAGTTTATCATTTCATCCTGAAATGTGCTAAATCCACCAATACCGGATCCCCAGATTACACCGATGCGAGTTTTATCAACCCTATCAAGATCCATTCCTGAGTCTTGAATAGCCTGCTCGCCAGTAACCATCCCATATTGGGTGTTGGGATCCATTTTCCGGGCTTCTTTACGATCCAGGAAGTCTGTAGCTTCAAAACCTTTGACTTCACAGGCAAATTTTGTACGGAATTTTTCGGTATCAAAACGAGTGATAAGAGCCGCGCCGCTTACTCCTTTGGCTAAAGAATCCCAAAATTCATCTTTAGTATTTCCCAAAGGGGTAAGGGCACCAATTCCGGTTACAACGACTCGTTTTAATTCCATAAGTTTAATAAGCTAAGTTGGTTGACTTACTTAACGTTTTCTTCAAGGTAAGAGATAGCATGACCGACAGTGGCTATGTTCTCAGCCTGGTCATCAGGGATAGAAATGTTGAATTCTTTTTCAAACTCCATGATCAACTCTACAGTGTCAAGAGAGTCAGCTCCTAGATCATTGGTGAAGCTTGCCTCTGGAGTTACCTCAGACTCTTCTACACCTAGTTTGTCAATTATGATTGACGTTACTTTTTGTGCTATTTCAGACATTTTTGTAATGTTTGGTTAAAAATGAGTTGCAAAGAAATATATTCTCAAACTAAAATCAAATTAGTCTTTGAACACATATCTCTTATTGCGAATTTAGGTCTTAGCTTGCACTTTCTATGAAGAAAAACAAATTAGATGGTGGTTATGCCATCGATTTTGAATTGTTTGGTCTTGTATGCAACAAAAAAGAATACAAGCTGGCCTGGTATCTAAACCAAGCGCTTAATATTACGCTGGTCAAACAAGATGATATTAAAATTGAATATGCCGACAATACGTCTATTTGGATTTCAAACTATGTTTATGAAACCGATTTTGTTTCGATTGAACTGCTTCAAAATAAGTTGGTAGGAAGTGGGAATATTAAAACCAAGCTATTGATGCCCGAACTGAAACAGTTTGACTTTCTCTTAAAACTCAAAGATCAGACTGATGAACTCTCTTCCGAAAACGTTAGCGCAATAATCAAGGATATTTCTATCATTGAGTACACAATGCGCCTTAAATTTGATTCCTTAAAATCGAAGGAAAATCTTCTCTATTAAACAATATTTACTCTATGCGTTCAATTTCTAAACGAACAAAAATAGTAGCTACAATAGGCCCAGCAAGTAATAATAAAGAGACTATTACTCAGTTGATTGAGGCAGGTGCTAATATCTTACGACTGAATTTTTCTCACGGATCGCACGAAGATCATAGAAAAGTCAAGGACTTTATTAGAACTATTGGTAAAGAGAAGGAATATCATGTAGGGATTCTCCAAGATTTGCAAGGGCCAAAAATCCGAATCGGCCTCATGAAAGATGATGGGGCGCAATTGGAAGATGGTCAAGAACTGGTGATTACAACTGAAGAGATCGAAGGCGACAATAAGCGCGTAAGTACTGTTTACAAACAGATTGTGAATGACGTTAAACCCGGTGATACTATTCTCATAGATGATGGAAATATTGAATTAGAGACTATTACAGTTGGAAAGAATGAAGTAGTAACTAAGGTTATTCATGGTGGCTTTTTGAAATCCCGAAAAGGAATAAATCTTCCTGATACAGTAGTTTCAGCACCTTCGCTTACACCTAAAGATTTGAAAGATCTGGAATTTGGGTTAGAACTGGATGTTGATTGGGTAGCGTTGAGTTTTGTGAGGAAGGCTGACGATATACGTCAGCTTAAAAACATAATAGCTAAGGCTGGCAAGGAAATAAAAGTAGTTGCAAAAATCGAAAAGCCTGAAGCGCTCAGGAATATCGATGAGATTATAGCGGAGACTGACGCAATTATGGTAGCTAGAGGAGACCTGGGTGTTGAGATTCCTATGCATGAAGTGCCTATATGGCAAAAGAAGATTGTAGAAAAATGTAATACGGCTGCAAAACCAGTCATCATTGCTACTCAAATGATGGAAAGCATGATTGAAAACCCAAGACCTACACGTGCCGAGACGAATGATGTAGCGAATGCAGTAATGGATGGAGCCGATGCTTTAATGTTGTCAGCTGAATCAGCTGCCGGTAAATTCCCGGTTGAAGCTGTTCAGAAGATGTCTGAAACGATCATGGCTGTAGAGACAGAGGCAAATTCCATGTATAATAAGTACTATGATAAGGAGTTTGAGTCAAGTACTCGGATGAATGATTTACTGATCCGTGCGGCCTGTCGATTGGCAGAAAATACGTCGGCTCGTGCTTTGGTTTGTATGACTAAGTCTGGCTATACTGGTTTTAGAACGGCCATGCATCGCTCAAAAGCTGAGATATACCTGTTCACTAATAATGAAAAACTCCTTCATCAAATGTGCCTCCTGTGGGGTGTGAAGACCTTTTACTACAATTCACATGAGAATATTGACAAAACTCTTGTTCAAATCGAGAAAAAATTGGTTGAGACAGGAAATCTCGCGAAGGGAGATATTTTTATTAATACGTCATCAATGCCTCAACATTGGCATGGCCACACAAATATGTTGAAGATTCAAGTAGTTGAGTAGGGAATCTTACTAAGTCGCACTTTGTATTGTGATACATAAGTAAAAGCACATAGGCGCAATCTTTCAGTTCTTGTATATCTTAGTTTTATATCTAAACTAAGTACCACCAAAACAAGCAAGATATGACCGATGAAGTTTCAAGATTTAATATTGAATCAATTGAAGATCACCTACTGGAATTTCAAACCGACGTTGAGGAGATTAATGAGGTTGTATCTGAATTTATGAGGTGTATCAAAGAGCAGGATAAGGATACATTTCTGCAATTGTTCTATCATGATAATACCCCATGGTTGGGCAAGTTTGATCGGGAAAGCGAAGAAATAGCCAAAGGAACCAACCCTGATGTTGTTAACCATTTTGGTGTTTTTGATATTTCAAGAGATACGTTTATCAATAGCATGGTGACACCTCCAAGAGCACTCCATTTTGAAGAGAGGTTAACAAATCTTAAAATTGATACCGATGGATTCGTCGCATCGGCTAGCTTCGATTATAGTTTACTGGTTAATGAAAGCCGTATCAAAGGAGGGCGTGAATTTTGGCAGCTAATTAAAACCACTCATGGCTGGCGTATTGTTTCTGTGATTCATTCTATAAAATTTTGAGTTTTTCTCAAGCTTATCGAAATACCACTTAATCATTTGCCTGGAGCGTAAAGGAGGATGTTAATCCAACGCTAAAATTTCTGGGAAGTTTTTCAACACCAAAGATTGCTCTGGAGTGAGTGCCCCGATTACCCAATACTTTCACAAATAAATCAGAAGCTCCATTCACAACTATTGGTGAGTCATCCCAATTTTCTCCGGATTGAAAATAGGCATCAATGTGATTGAGACCCGTAATGTTTTCAAAGCCAATTTTTTTATTAACCTGAGAGAGAACATTTAGAGCACATAACTCCATTGCTTTATAGCCATCTTCAGTCGATAATTCCTGACCCAGTCGTCCTTGAAAAAGATATTCATCATCTCGGATTGGAAATTGGATAGCGATATAAGCAATGTTTTCACGAATATTGACAGAAACATAACTACCGCCAGGGCTGGACGCTGTTGGTAAGGTAAGGCCTAGCTCTTTTAATTTATGGTGTGGATTCATTAAGTAAGCAGATAAAGTAGCATGACTATGATGAGTAAAATGGCAATCCATTTATAACCGGTACTTATCTCAGAAAATTCATATTGACAGATCGGACAGACTTTGCTCTTAACCGCTACTTCCATTGCACATGAAGGGCATTCTTTGGTTTTCATTCAAGTGACTTCAATGCGAACATCAAGAGAAATATCCAGCCCAAAATAAAGAGTAACCCTCCAACAGGCGTAATCGCTCCCAACCACTTCATTCCTGAGAAACACAGGATGTACAACGAACCTGAGAATATTAAAGTGCCAAATGTCAGGCTATAGCCAGCGTAACTCAGCCACTGACTTTCATACTTGATCATTAGCAATGCAATACCCAAGAGTGCCAAGGTGTGATAGAATTGATATTGAACAGCAGTTTGAAATGTATTTAGTGTTCCTTCAGCGGCAAGCTTGTCTTTGAAGGCGTGTGCGCCAAACGCTCCTAAGCCAACGGCTAGCATGCCAGAAATGGAGGAGATGATAAGAAAAAGTTTATGCATTTATTCTTTTATTCGAAAGTAATCAGGGATTTCGAAAATTGCTGGACCTGGAGCAACATCTAAATTCACTTCAGTGGCCACGGTGACAATATTCCGGTCTCCTAATTTAGCTCTTCGCTTCATCACCAGTCCTTTCCAAATCCACATTTCCTGAATGGCTTTTCCATTAAATGTCCAAACCTGACAGGACTTCCCTTTAAGTGTGGAATCTGCCTGTTGGGTTCCTCCCATTGAAAACAAGATGGCTTCTGATACCTGACTCGGATTTTTATATGATGCTTGTTGGCTCCACTTCAGGTCTCTTTTCATGAGGTAGGTGGAGTCGTCAGGATTGAGTCGATACACCAAATCCCCATCTGTAATTTCGTAGACGGTTTGCGTGCTCGTAATGCCGTAGAGCTCAAAGGTCATCACTTGCTTTCGCAAGCTGGTCCATCCGTAATTGTCGAAGGTCATCATTTCCTGACCTTCAGCATCTCCGGAAATTTCATACTTGATCTCTGCGCTTTTGATTTCGTATTTCTTCAAATCTTGCGAACGAAGTTTATCTGCATTTTGCGCTTGTGAGAAGCCAAAAAATGGAACGACTGTCAATAGGATAGTTAATCTTTTCATATTGGGTTGAGGCGTGGTTTATGTCAAAGATAAAAAACCCTGACGTCCCAAGTGAATTGGGGGCCAGGGTTGTCAACCAGCTATAGTCAAAGATCCCTAGTCAGGGGATTATCTTAATCTCGACAATTGACACTTATTCAATTCCGAGACAATCTTTATTAAGGTTCTTTCTGATGCATCCCGAAATCGTTCGAGTGCTAAGATTTCATTGGGTCTTCCGGACACTCTTGATTCGAATTCTTTATAGCTTCCGTATTGATAAGATTGGGCGGTGGTATTGTACCAAATTACTTGCATGGTGGTGGCGTTTAGTTGAATTTGACAACTCTAAGTTGAGTTGGTTTAATTTATAAATCCTGCCAACTCACTTTCAATTCCTGCCAATCTGGAATCAGCCCTCTAAAACCTCTTTAAATGAATGTTCGAAACGTTTTTCATATTGAGATGAAAATGAACTTACATTATTCATGCCGATTAATTGTGCGGCCTCAGTTGCTGTTCGTACTTTGTTATTCTTTAAGTGATTTTCTAAAAACTGCCATCTAACCTCCTTTATCAGTTCATAGGGCGTCAACCCTGAAATCTTCTTAATCATGCGATAAACTTTACGTTCACTAGCTGCCATTTCATCTGCTAAGTCCAACACCGATAAGTGAGGGTCATCTATTCGTTTTAGAATGAGATTTTCCAGTCGATGCATGATGTTCTTTTCAAATTCCTGAGCAGTTTCACCGTAGAGTTGGGAAAATACTTTATTGCTGTCCCATTCTCGTCCTAGAATGTTTTGAATTTTAATCAGCAGTTCATCTTTATCAAAAGGCTTACTAATGACGTCTTCGGCGCCTTTAGAAATCAGATCTAATCTTTCTTTTTTGTCGGTTCGCGCACTTACAACTATGACGGGAATTTTCTTAAGTTCCTTGTCTTTTTTCAGTTGATCTACCAATTCGAATCCGTCCATATATGGCATCATGAGATCTGTTATGATTAAATCAATTTTTCCTGCCTGGAGTATGTCCAGAGCGCTAGTTCCATTGGCAGCAAGATATACTCGGAAGTCTGTGGCTAAGATGCTCTTAAGGTAAGATCTAAGTTCTTTGTGGTCTTCAACAATCAATACAGACTTAGCTTCTTTGTCCTCATTTTTGATTCCAGGGACTTGAAGCCTTTCTTTTTCTTCCTGTAGATCCATCCACAAAGAATTTCTGGTGACTACATCGAGAGATCTTTCCGGGATAATGGCCTTAGAAATCCAATCACTTTTCCTGAAAGGGAATCCGAGGGTAAATATGGTGCCTTCATTTCCACTGGATGCTTTTATATTTCCACCATGTAATTCTACAAGCTCTTTCACCAAGGCAAGCCCAATACCAACACCAGCTTGGGAGTTGGTAGCTTCAGATGATTGGTAATATCGATCGAAAATTAACTCAAGACTGTCGCTTGGAATACCTGTGCCAGAGTCGGATATGACTATCTCCAAATCTTTTTTAGTTGTGTTTAACTGAACATCTACCAAGCCATTTTCGGGTGTGAACTTGATTGCATTGGATAGTAGATTGTAAATGATTTTCTCAAACTGATGAGGATCTATTTGCAGTGTGGTCTCGTCTTCGGCATGAGTAGAAAACTTAAGCTCGATGGACTTAATATCAGCGGCGCTGCTAAACATTTTGGTAAGTAATCGTAGATACGGAACGATCTTGACGTATTGCAGTTCCAATGTCACTTTCCCCTCTTCAAGCCTGGTCAAATCCATGATCTCATCTGCGAGATAAAGCAGACGTTTTCCGTTTTTAAGACCCAAATCCAAAAGCTCTTTGGATTCATTATTCATGATTTCATAGTCCCTTTCGATGATTTTGTCCAGAGCTCCCAGTATCAAAGTGAGTGGCGAACGTAGGTCGTGTGAAATATTGGCAAAGAATCTTGTTTTAGCTTTATCCAACTCCTGAAGTTTGAGTGATTGTCCTTCGATTTTTTCAAGTAATTTTTTACGCTCGATTAGCTGTTTTCTAAGAATGAATGCAAAAGCAATTAAGGTAATTAGAATAGCCGCTATAGATAGGATAACGGTGTTTTGAAATCGTATTTGCTGCTGCTGCTTTTCGGCTTCTTCTTTTAGAATTTGATTTTCTTTTTCTTTTATGTCATTTTGAAATTTTGCTTCTGCTTCTTCTCCAGCGGTTAAAATAGCTTCCCTTGTAAGCTCTTCCCTGATCAACGAATATTCTCTGAATAATCTAGCTGCCGTTTCATGATTTTTGAGGCCGGATTCTGCTTCGGCTAAAAACCAGGTCGTTTCTGAGAGACGTTCAGGATTATCATACTTCTTGGCTATTGTCAAAGCCTCTTCGGCAAATGTTTTGGCTCTTGCCCAATTGTTTTGCTCTCCATAGATTTTAGAAAGTGTAATTGCTGGATAAGTTTGTGTAAGCCCTTGACTGTATTGCTTCTTGAGGTCGTAGGCTAGATGGCCATAATACAGTGCGCTATCATAGCGTTTGTCATCTTGAAAGCTCTCAGAAAGGTTCCCATATGTTTGAGCGAATTGCAATTCATGCCCTTCGAACTCATAGTTACCTATTGCCTTTTTAAGATAATATCTGGCTTTTTCACTCTGATCCAGTTTGGAATAAGCTATGCCCATATTGTTGAAAATCCCATTTGCACGCCGACTTTCTTCACCTACGATTTCAAGGGCTTGCTGAAAATAAGACAAGGCTTTTTCAGCATTTTCCATTTTCATATAAACCAAACCCAGATTGCTCATTGTACTCGCTGCCGAAGCTTCACGACCCAACGCTAACTTGAGTTTTATTGATTCGCCATAATAGAAAATGGCGGAATCATATTTACCTAAACTTTTATAGGCATTACCTAGATTGTTATAGTTAGAAGAAGCTCCCTGCTTATTGTTGGCTCCTTTATTTAGAGCTAATGATTTGTTTAAATCCCGAATGCCAAAATCTCCAAGGTTGTTTTGCATCATTATTATTCCATGAGTGGAATATGCAATAGATTCAAGATTTTCATCCTTCATTTGCTCAGCTACTTCAATAGCTAATTGTCCATACATTAAGGCAGTGTCACTATCTATGCGTCTATATGTCCATGCTAGCTCATCCAATACTCGAAATCGAAGAGAATCCTCAGTCAAGATCTCAAGATCATTTTTAAGACTATCCAGAAAAGTTCTTAGCTGAGCATTTGCATCAACTATTGATAGAAGAACTAGTAGTAATAAGGTTAGTTTTTTTGACATGGTGGTATCAATTGGAAACGACAATATAAAAAAAGCTCTCCTGAATAGATCAAGAGAGCTTATTCTACCCACGGTGCTATGCGTGATTAGGTGGATTTCGTAGTGAAGATAGATGTGCTCATTTTATCATTTCTGCCAACCTACTTCATTATCCTGCCAATCATTGGTAAAACACCGCAACTTCTTCTAGTGGCTTTCGGGCCAGGTCCGGAACGAACACCTCATCCTTCGGATACCCGATTGGTAAAAGCAAATATGGACGCTCATTATCAGGTCGATTCAAAATTTTGGTGAGGAAATTCATCGGGGAAGGTGTATGTGTCAAGGTCACCAATCCTGCCTTATGAATGGCAGAGATGATCATGCCACATGCGATCCCAACCGATTCATTGACATAATAATTGTTATTCTTTTCACCGTCGATCATTTCGAATACTCGTTTGAAGATCACTATGAGCCAAGGTGCTTCCTCCAGGAAAGGCTTATTCCAGTCTGTACCTATAGGTTCCAGGTCTTTGATCCATCGTTCACTCATACGACCATGATAGCTATCATACTCTTCTTTTTCTGCTGCTTCTCGAATCGCTTTTTTCATTTCTGCATTAGAAATTGCACAAAAGGTCCATGGTTGCTTGTGAGCACCTGATGGCGCTGTAGACCCAGCCATTATCAAATTTTCTATAAGGTCTTTACTCACTGGCTTATCTGAGATGTCTCTTACTGTTCTTCGCGAGTCAAGCCATTCATAATATGCTTTTGCACGCTGCTTTGATTCTTCGGGAGTATATACGTCCCGTTCATATGATACGTGCGGATGACCGTTTATTTCTTTTTTTTCCATTATAGTCCTAATACTTCTACACCTTGCTCAAATACAATATCCACAGGAATGTTCTTTTCTGAAAGTCTGTCTAATTCAGATTGAAGAACATTTCCGATTTTACCTTTCTCTGCCACCAATTGGGCAACGCCATCATAGTCTCCATTTCCCTGTAGTGTGAGAATTTTTTCAGAGAGTGCGTCCATAGCCTCTTTCATCTTTTCAAAATCCACGCGATAGGTGCCTGTTTCCTCATCTTTAGCGAAAGCTCCATATTCATTGAAAAAGTTGAATCTAATCATATTTGCTTTTCCATGGGAGCTTGCTGCCCCGAAGCGAACAGATCTAAAGATTCCGGCCATAAATGTCACATAATAGTCATTTAAGTCTCCTTCAATTTCGCCTTTCTCATGAAGTTGAGTAATCATGTATAAGCCAAGAATGTCGGCTTTACCTTCCTCAAGTGCTGAGGAGTGTTCTTTCAAGGCATTTCGAACTGTCCCTTTTCCATTAATAGTATTCTTAATACCCAAACCATGGGCCACTTCATGAAACATGGTATTGCCGAAGAAAGCGTCAAACGTAATGTGCTTGCGCTGATCCGCATGGATTAGAACATCTGCAATTGGTATTAAAATGTTATCAAATTTGGCTTGCATGGCATTTTTTAGCTGCAATCTTCTAGATCCTTTTTCTAGCTGTACATCTTCATCATTCGGCAAGTTGATGGCAATAGTTTTGGATCCTGAATTACAATCACCTGCATAGTATACCACATCATATGCGTTTAGGTCGGCATCGGTCCCGGGAGTCTCTGCTTTATAGGCGTCAGCAACAGGTAGGCCTGCCTGAAGCTCAGGCAGGAAGGCGGCATATTTAGCTAATCTTTCACTCCAGCTTTTGTCTTTGACCAAAACGTAAGCCTCATGCGCGGCTTTATAGTTGTACAGCTTGTCTTCATAGTTTTCGATTGGTCCGACGACAAAATCAAGTCCGTTGGTCTTCATGTCCATCCAGGCCATATCACTGGGTTGATACTCATCATTTAGCAAGGCATCTGCTCTGAGCGTTAAGTAGTTTTTGAGACCTTCATCTTCTGCCAGCTCCGCACACTGGCGAAGTAGTTGTGAAGCTCTCTGTACATGTTCAGCAAACATCTCATAGTATGGAACTGTCATGAGCTTGCCAGATTCATCTCTTCTAATAAACGTATAAAGGCTGGTTTTCCCCTCCAAATCGGCAGCTTCAAATTCTTCCTTAGTCATATCAACAGGATAGTAGTTGGCGCCATCTGGTTTTGAACCTATGCCATCTAAAAACGGCTCATTGTTGGCCAATCTATCCCATGGGCCATAATTGATTTGTACATATCTTTTGGTTGCGGGATCGGTGAGGGAGGCAAGGAGCGAATCTTTTTTACCGTAGGCTTCATACCAAAAGAGATCGTCCATAATCTTAGAAGCTTCGATCATCAACGGGATCATCTGTTTTTCGCTTTCGCTCAGTTGATTGATATCAGTTGTCAATTGTACCTTTTTGTAGATGGCAACTTTTTTCTGCATTGGAGTAAGCTCCATAGCTTTTTCTTCTGTTTTCTCCGGAGCCCCGCATTGGCTTAAAATCAAACCAAGGAGGCCTATACTTAATATCTTTTTCATAATAGCAATAATTGAAAGGTTGGAACTTCCGAAGTTAAATAGAATCTTGGTTGTCCGTGTGATTCACCACTCACTTCTTTAATTTCAACTAAATTGGCAGCTTAGAAAATACCTAACTATGAAGAAAAATCTAGCCATGCTTTCAATCGGGGCAGTCTTGTTTGCCTGCCAAACAAACTCCGAATCCTCAAAACAGGAAATATCCGAAGAATCACTTAAGACGCACATTGAAGTGCTTGCGTCGGATGATTTTCAGGGAAGAAAACCATTTACTGAAGGTGAGATCAAAACGGTCAACTATCTGATAGATCAGTTTAAAGCTTATGGATTAGAGCCAGGCAATGGCAATTCATACACCCAAGATGTACCACTAGTTGAATTAACAGCTATTCCATCAGAATCCATGACGGTAGAAGGTAATGGAAAGAAAGTAGAGTTAAAGGTTCTGGATGAGTTTGTAGCTTATACCGAACAAGTAGTGGAGAAGGCATCTATTGATGCATCAGAGCTTGTATTTGCGGGCTATGGTGTGGTTGCTCCAGAGTACAATTGGAATGATTACGAAGGCATTGATGTAAAAGGAAAGACGGTAGTTGTACTAGTCAACGACCCAGGATTTGCGTCTGGAGATTCTACTTTTTTCAAAGGCGAAACCATGACTTATTATGGCAGGTGGACCTACAAATATGAAGAAGCTGCACGTCAGGGAGCTGCCGGCTGTTTGATCATTCATGAGACGGTACCGGCAGGTTATGACTGGTCAGTGGTCAGAAACTCATGGTCTGGAGCAAGCTTATATTTGGATCAAACTGGCGGCGCATACCAACCGGATATATTGGGTTGGATAACCAGAAATGCGGCAATCAAAATCTTTGAAGCTTCGGATGTCGATATGAAAAATTATGCCGTGAAATCAAGAAGTGAAGATTTCAATGCTGTAAGCTTAGGATTGAATGTATCAGTAGCTGTGACAAATAAAATTAAGCGTGATCAATCAAGAAATGTAGTTGCTATGATTACCGGATCAGAAAAACCCGATGAATATGTTATTTATTCAGCTCATTGGGATCATTTGGGAATAGGTCAGGAGATAGACGGAGATAGCATTTATAATGGCGCGCATGACAATGCATCCGGAACAGCTACAATGCTAGGCATTGCTGAAGCCATGTCTAAGATGGATCAGCCAAAAAGGTCTGTGGTTTTTCTTGCCGTAACGGCGGAAGAACAAGGTTTACTTGGATCTAAACATTATGCTCAAAATCCGATTTATCTTCCGGCTAATACGGTCGCCAACATCAATATGGATGGAATCACGGCCTGGGGTCCAATGAAAGATTTAACTGTGGTTGGTTATGGCCAATCTGAGCTAGAAGACATTGCAGAAGAGGTTGCAACGTCTCAAGGAAGGTATATTATTCCAGATCCAGAGCCAGGTAAAGGATATTTTTTTAGATCCGATCACTTTCAGTTTGCCAAAGTTGGTATCCCTGCTTTATATGCTTCGGGGACATACGAGCACATGACCAAAGGAATCAATTATGTGGATAGCTTAAATAAGGTTTATTCAAATACCCAATACCATCAACCAAAGGATGAATATAACCCAGACAGCTGGACATTCGGCGGAATGGCGTTGGATGGAATGTTGCTTATGGAAGTTGGATTGAAGGTGGCAAATTCTAATGAGTGGCCAAAATGGAAAGCTGGTTCCGAGTTTAAATCGATCCGCGAGCAATAAAATTAGGTATACAATAAGTTATCAAAGCAGTGTTATTATCAATAACACTGCTTTTTTCATGACCTACGCATTAATCTAGCGGAAGTATTCAACTAACTCTAATATGTTGGATTGATCTAGTTGCCTAATCCGAGCCGGGGTTCGCTGATGTCATGTAACTTTATTCCTTGAATAAAAAAACTTAATATCGTGCGAACCCTATTTTTTTTCCTCCCAATTATATTTTTAATTACTTCATGTGATCATACGCATGATCACAATCATGATGATCCTATGCAAGAGGCGCAAGAACTCTACGACTATGATGTAGAGACTAAAATTGTGGACATGGGCATCACCTTAGCAAAACCTTCTGCTCCAGCAGGTAATTATGTAAATGCTGTCCGAACAGGTAATCTGGTTTTTATGGCCGGAAAAGGTCCTAATCTACCAGAAGGTGGGTATGTAACGGGTAAGGTTGGCGAGAACCTTACGGTTGAAGAAGGGTATGAAGCAGCTAAACTTGTAGCATATGCTCAATTAGCTGCTTTAAAAGCTGAGATTGGAGATCTGAACAAAGTGGTCAGAATTGTGAAAGTCTTAGGAATGGTCAATTGTACGCCTGACTTTGGTAATCAACCTGAGGTGATCAATGGCTTTTCTGATACCATGGTAGAAGTTTTTGGTGATCGAGCAAAGCATGCACGAGCAGCTGTTGGAATGGCTTCACTACCACGAAATATTGCGGTGGAGATAGAGATGATAGTGGAAGTTGAAGATTAGATTCATTGAATTGACTAAATTAAAATCTCAAATCATCACTGACATGAAAGCCAAATATCTAATAGCAGCTAGCCTGCTACTCCTTTGTACTGCTGGAATGGCGCAAAGTCGAGAAGAAAAAAATAAGCACTTCTCCCATAAGATGGGAACATTTACCGATACCCGAGATGGAAAAGTTTATAAAACCATCACATTTATTCGAGAGCATAACGGTGCTGAAATTATACGAACATGGTATGCAGAGAATAATGCCTTCAATGTACCCGGCTCCAAAGCTTACAACAGCACAGATGAATACGCCAATACGTACGGCCGCCTTTATAATTACGAGCAAGCCAATCTGGCATGCCCTGATGGATGGCATGTACCTACCATTCATGAATGGAAACACTTGTTTCACTTCTTTGGAGGATGGCACCATTCAGGTAAGTATCTGATCGAAGGTAAAGCCAGTGATATGGATATGCTTTTTGGTGGGTTTGGACAACCGGATGGGACATTTAAAGGAATTGGTGTACATGGAAACTGGTGGGATAATGAATTGAAAGATAGCAATTCTGCCGGTATCATCACGTTAAAGAATGGAGACGAAAATATCTATCATTCAAAAGTTGGTGATAGGCACTACCTAAGCTGCCGATGTGTGAAATTTCATAATTGATTTTTTATAAGTGCACAGACTTCTAAGCATTCTCCTTTTAGTGCCATTCATCGGATACTCTCAAGGGGCAGACTCTACTGTCAATGAAGGTTCGTTTGCGGTATTTCCTGCAGTGAGCTATGCGCCCGAAACGAGTTTGCAGCTAGGTGGCGTAGCTATTTGGGTATTGAAAAGCCAAGACGTTTCACAGACCACCTTTCAACGCCAATCGACAGTGACACCCTATTTCATTTACACGCTGAAGAAACAGTCAATTGCGGTAGTGAACCTTGATTATTACTTCCCAAGTGGACAAAACCTCAATGCCTCGGTTCGTTATTACAACTTTCCTGATTCCTATTTTGGTATAGGAAATGATAATGACTCAGGTATTTCAGAAAAATATACGAATCGATTCTTCCAATTGGAGGGTCAATTTCTTCATCCGATTAATGATAAAATCTTTGTAGGCGGAGCTTTCGACGCACATTTCACCTCATTAAAGAATAAAATTGAAAATGGACTACTGGAAACAGATTCACCAGTAGGTTTGGAAGGTGGTAACCTATTTGGTCTTGGACCTGCATTTCGATACGATACAAGGGATTATACCCTTTATCCTACGAAAGGATATTTTATTACCAGTCGGATGATATTTAATCAAATAGGTGACTTTAGTTATACGAGCTACCTCGCTGATTTTAGAAAGTATGTGACCATCAAAAATGAAAAGCACATCCTTGCATTCCAATTTCGTTCTCAGTTCACCTTAGGATCCGATGTGCCATTTTATAAACTACCACAACTTGGTGGAGACGAGCGTTTACGTGGAATTACCAATGCCAGCCTTTATCGGGATCGGCAAATGATGTATACACAAGTGGAATATCGCAGGCCCCTTTTCTGGCGATTTGGGATGACCATTTTCGCAGGTGTAGGAGATGTTGCTAATGATCTTGAAGATTTTACTATTTCAGAGTTTAAATATATAGCAGGTATTGGCGGTCGGTTTGCTATTATTCCCGAACGAAAGCTTAATGTCCGTCTGGATGTAGGAGTGGGTCGCGGTGGGCAATCTGGAATCTATATAGGAATAAGCGAAGCGTTTTAGCGAACACTAAGTTCTTCTACCTTCTCTTTAATGATTTCGAGAAGCAAATCAATCTTAGCCTTGTGTGTTCGGAAGACGACAACTGCTACACGTATCCAAAACACACCATTGATGGTAGTCGAAG
This sequence comes from Ekhidna sp., assembly GCF_039960695.1. Classification (GTDB taxonomy): domain Bacteria; phylum Bacteroidota; class Bacteroidia; order Cytophagales; family Cyclobacteriaceae; genus Ekhidna. The sequence goes on from NZ_JBDVKP010000003.1 coordinate 84,830, forward strand.
ATAGAAAAATCCGCCCATCATCTTGAATAGCCTTGATTAGCTTTTCATTAAAGGAATTAGCTTCTCCTTTTTCTGGAATATATCTAAAAATGGTAATGGATAAATCCGGTATTGGCCCCACTTGATATCTTTCAATTTTCCCCAGTTCATCTCTAAAATAGAGAACCAAAAGCATTTTCTCTTCCAGGGCAGCACGAAATGGGTTGAGTCCAAATAGCTTGAGCGGCAGCCACATGCGAAGCCCTCTGAAGTGCTTGGTGAGTTCTGGAGAGACATCCGCTGCATTGACTTCATTGTCTGAATCAACGAGATCCTGGAGGTAGTCAGCCGTATAGCGATGTGCTTTGTAAATGGCTTTTAAGTCTTTGATTAACACAGCTCCGGTACCAAAAGGAAGGAATAAGCTTTTGTGCGGATCTAAAGTAATGGAATCTGCTTTTTCTATTCCCTTAGATCGATCTTTGATCTCAGGTAGCAACCTAAAAAACCCACCGTAAGCTGCATCCACATGAAACCATAGGTTATGCTTGCATGCTATTTCGCTCATTTGCTGGATTGGGTCAATAGTTCCTGTGTTGGTTGTCCCAAGGGAGGCATTTATGAAAAAAGGGATAAGTCCATTCGATTTGTCAGAATCTATCGTTTCATTCAAGGAAGAAATATCTAATCGCAACTCATCATCAATGGGAAGATAGCGGAGTTGGGCTTCTCCTAAACCAGCAATTCGTAATGCCTTTTGCAAAGAGTGATGTGCTTGGTCCGAAAGGTAGATGACAAGTTTATTAAAGTCTTTTGCTTTCGCATTACAAGCTTCTCTTGCTGTTACAACTGCAATGAGATTGGAAATGGATCCGCCAGATGTTAGGTTGCCAGTGGCTGTGGCAGGAAAGCCCATCAGCTCATTCATCCATCCTATGAGCATATTTTCCATGCGTGCAGCACCAGGGGCGGGGAAATAAATGCCCGCATATTTATTACTTACAGCCGCTAGATAGTCACCCAGTGCAGAAGGATAGAGCCCACCGCCGGGTACATATCCCATATGTCCACCTGATGCAGCATTGATGCCATCTTCCTCTACATTAGATTTAAGAAATGCCAGCAATTCACCCATAGCCGTTGGATGTTCTGAAATTATATCTCGATTGGGCGGCTCTGGATTTTGTGTAAATGCATTTGAATCGTCAAGGACAGATAGAAAGTCTGATGCATGGTCAAATACTTGTTGAGTCAGGGTCTTTAAAGAAGTTTCGTTTGGCTCGAGTTGGCGTGCGACCTTCTCCAGGTCTTGAATTTTCTTGATCATGGAGATCAAATTTAGCCAAGAAGTTGGTGGATAATCAATCTAAATCAGGCTCCTGGATTGTAATTCTGATTTTTGGATTTGTTTTGTCCATCTTTAAATTCATCCAGTAAAGCCATCATTCGCCCATGGATTTCAAATAGTGTGGTTTCGGCCAGATACTTAGGTGTGAACTTGCAGAAGGCTATGAAATTGGTTAATTCATCTCCAGTAAGATCTGTCTCTTGGCTCACCCAGTCTCGATTGAACTTACGGTAGGCTGCACGCTCAGTCTCCTTCTGTGCTAAAATTTTCTCTAGCTTTTTCTTTTCTTTCCCTTTTTTACCCAGTCCTCTCAGGTTGAAACCTATCCCAATAGTTGGAGCTTGATAATTAGCAGGTTCTACTTTCAATTCATTGGCCTCCAGCGGAAATGCATCTAGAGGAATAGCTGCTAACCCGAACACAACGTGTGTTGAATTTACGGGCTGACTATCTACGACCATTTGTTTAAATCTCCAATACTCTGGAAAAACGTTCACCTCCACTTCAGTCAGTTTTGTGGCCTCTTGTGTTAAATAGAAATTGATGAGTTCGATTGGTTGATTTTCTTCAATCGCATATGTAGTTGTTTTGTATCCTACGTAAGAAAGGACAAGTGTATCTCCGGCTTGCACAGGAATTTTAAATGTGCCATTAGCGTTAGTATTCGTAAGTAATCCGGCCTGGGGATTGGATATATGAACACCAATCATAGCTTCTGATGTGCCTGAATCTGAGACCACCCCATACAGGTAATTTCGCTGTGAATAGCCGAACAGCGATATGAAGACAAAAGAAATGATAAGTATTATTCGCACATGTCAAATATCCAAAACGAAGAATCGAATGACTAATTATTAAGATTTTTTAACAACAGTTTAGAGATATATTCATGGCTGGATGAATGTTTGATGCATTAACTCCAAGCTTGCTAAGTAAACTTATTTCTGAAAAGAATGTCGCAAAAGACCAAAACTTGTCCATGCTGTCCAACCGAAGACTACAGCAAATACTAATCTGTGGGTGAGTGGCATTGACCACAAACCAATTGCAAATCCAATCATAGAGCTTACCAGTAAAACAGCTGCAATATTTGCACGATATCGAATTTGAGCACTGTTTGAGCCGTTTGAGCTAATACGTGCCAGACCAAAAAGCCAAAAAGCAAGAGCAAAACAAATAGCGACTACATGTGCTTTAGAAACTGCTGATTTGGAATCCAACTCATCTGTTGGGATGGCGGTGAGAGCAAATCCAAGTCCAAAAAGAGAAAGCAGGATTCCTGCCAATTTATCTTTCAAGACTTTGCCATAGTACAGGCCAAATAGCAGAAGCAACAATCCAACATTTACGAATCCGATCAAATTCCACCAAAGAGCTAATGGTTCTCCTTTTGCGCCCAATTGACTTATGAAATTATTAAGAAAGTTCCATTTTGGATGAAGAGATCCAAAAACGATCAATGAGATCACAAACAGGGAAACTGAAAGGAGTCCAATTAGTCCTGCAGTTTTTTTCATTGAATTAGCTTTTGTTGAGTTTGAGTTATTCTAAGTGGCATGGACTTTACTCATAATGTTATAAGACCTCTTGTGAGCGGGTGTTCGTCTATAGGTACTGGGTGTAAAGGCAGTGACAAAGAATATTTCTATTCCTTTTCCTCAAATGGGAAGTAATCCAGAACATCGTACTCCCAAACGTTGGTGGGGAAAATCACCACAAGATTAGCAGTTTTCTCTCCTATGTTTTTGAAAGCATGAGGTACCATTGGAGGAATATTCACAATGTACGGGGCCTCAATAGTAAACAGGGTATCACCTAGTGCATAAAGGATAGTCCCTTCAAGTAAAACATGAGATTCTTCTCCTTTATGGGTGTGCATGGGAGGTGCTCCGCCTGGAAATGTTTCAGTGATGCCAATTACAAGATTTTGATAACCATGTTTATAGCCTTCCATTACATGGACATACTCACCAGGTCCAGGGTTAATTGCAGGTAAGTCTTCTACCTTAGCCACATATTCACTCCAGTTTTTTAGCTCTTTGCTTTCGTAGCCAGGTGGGACAGTTCTTCGCTCCAATACTTTATGTGAATGATGTTGAGTATGTAAATACTCAATAATTGAATCTGGAACTGTTTTAACCTCGTCAACTAGCTTTTCAATTGAAAATGTCTCTTGAGTTTGGCTATGACTATGAGTGTCATCTCCATGTGAATGGGTTTTCTCATTACTTTGAGAACAAGAGAATATTGTTATTGCAAAAAGAATAAGGGTTAATAGATTGAGCTTTTTCATTGGTTAAATTGGTAAGGTCTTAAAATTGGAAAAGCGATAAGCTTCGATTATTGCATTAAGTAACCAATACATTAATGTAAACAACATTATCCTTAAATCTACTGAAAAACCCAAATTTGATCTACACTGTCCAAACCACCCTTTTGTTATTTCAAACGTAAATAGCCGTTTCTAACCAATCTAGGTTACAAATTCTGATTTCCACCAGCGGTTGCCACCTTCCTGTAACAATTTGTTTTCTTTGCACTTCATCTTATTCAAATAATTTAAAAACCCTATGAGACAACTAGTATTACTAATCACTATGACGCTATGCGTGTCGCTGGTGGCTCAGGAGAAGAGATTCTTCATGCCGCAGCAGATGAAGAAAGCGTTTGACAATGGCACCAGATCTTATGACGGCAAGCCAGGTGCCAACTACTGGCACAATACCGTAGATTATAACATCAAGGCGACCATCGATCCGGAAACTCGCGGTATCAGTGGTACCTCCTCAATTACCTATACGAACAACAGCCCGGATGACCTGAGCACAGTTGTAGTACGCCTGTACAACGATGTGTACCGGAAAGGCAATCCACGTGCGTCACGTGTGGATGAGCGAGACATTGATGATGGAGTAACATTAAACATGGTTCAAGTGCGTGGCGACTCTGTAGATATGGAGAGCCGAGCTTTTACCCGACGTGGAACAAATATTTTCTTGCGTCTGGCGGAGCCGGTAAAAAGCGGTGAAAGCATTGAACTCGCAATCAATTGGGAGCAGTTTGTTCCTTACACTAATCGAAGAACAGGCGTGGCGGACAGTACGTCTTTCTTTGTGGCATACTGGTATCCGCAAGTGGCTGTATACGATGATGTATTTGGCTGGGATACACAGGATTACTCTTTCAGAACGGAGTTTTATAACAACCTGGCCAACTTCAATGTGGAGTTCAATGTACCTAAATCTTTTACTGTATGGGCGACAGGAGTATTACAAAATCCAGAAGAGGTATTCAATCCTGAAATCCTGGAGCGATACAACAAGGCACTGACAGCTACTGACCCTATGGACATCATTAATGGTGATGATTTGAAAGACGGATTTGAGCACAAGACGGGAACATGGAAATTTAAAGCTGACGAAGTACCTGACTTTGCTTTCGCAATGAGTGATCACTACGATTGGAATGCAGCTTCTCAAAAGGTAGATGGACGAGATGTTATGATCAGCTCAGTTTATCCTACAGGGAACCCACAAGGTTTTGCAGCGATGACTCCAAATCAGCAAAAGACCATGAAGCACTTCTCAGAGGATATCCCAGGTGTTCCTTATCCATATCCTAGATTCACTACGTTCATCGGACTTGGTGGAGGAGGCATGGAGTTTCCAATGATGGCCTATAATGGCGGTCCAGGACTTGGTGTAACTGTGCACGAAATGTATCATATGTACTTCCCAATGTATGTGCGTGTAAACGAAAGACGATTTGCATGGATGGACGAAGGATGGGCTGATTATGTCACTTCTTTGGTTACCAACAGATTCTTCAGAAACGATAGCTCGGATTTGTTTACCAACTATAAGGGTAGCGTAGGAGGGATGCAAGGGCAGTATGAAGATGTACCACTTTTCACTTCTTCTCAATTCATGGATGGCACCAACTACGGCTATTCAGCATATCCATTGCCAGCCTTCATTTACTCTATGTTACACTATCACTTAGGTGATGAGATGTTTTTTAAAGCATATAAGGAGTACATTAATCGCTGGGCCAAGAAGTCTCCAATTCCGTTTGATTTCTTTTACACTTTTGAGAATGTAAGCGGTCAGGATCTAAGCTGGCTATGGAAGCCATGGTTCTTTGAATATGGCTATCCAAGCGTGAAGATCGATGGAATCAAAAAAGATAAACTTACTGTATCCAACCTGGGTAATAGACCAGTTCCGGTCAAAGTAGAAGTGAAGTACAATGATGGAACGGAATACGAAACTTCAATGTCTGCTAAAACCATGGCTGGCAAAGACAAGTTTGAGGTGACCATTCCTAACTACAAGAAGGTAGAGACCATCGCTGTAAATGCAAGCCTTCCTGATGTGGATGATACGGATAATTTCTACCCACCTCTAAAGGACCGAATGATAGGAGTGGAAGTTCCAGAATTTATCTACGGAACGTACAATATTGCCAATTTCAACATTCAGGCGACCATGAAAATGGAAGATGGTTTGGTGAAAGCACAAGTGCCTGCTGCTGGCATGAATGTAGTAGTGATGCCAAAAGACGGCAAGTGGATTTCACTGGATGGACAAGTTGTAGTCGAGTTTGACAACTCTGGCGAGAAAACCAGCATGAGTATGGAATTGAAGCAATTTGGCGTGACCGTACAGGGTACAAAAGAATAGTTAACTACAAAGTAGCCAATGAAAAAAAGCCTCATCTGATGATGAGGCTTTTTTTAGTAATTGACGTATTGGAATTTTAGACCCGATCTGTTTTCCAAATCTTCTCCAAGTTCTTTGTGATCATCATCACCTTCTTCACTAAACCACCTGATCATTAACATGGCACCCATAGATTGCTTCTCTTGCAATACGATCATTAGCTGATAAAGGCATTTCATAGTGCCAGTATCGAAGTGTTCAAGCTTTAATTCTACAATAAATGTAGGAACGGTTGTGTGCTTGATTTGATCAATGATCGGTAGGTAAAAATCCTGAACATCACGCATCAGTGATCTACCTTCAATTTTTAGTAATCCAGTGTTGGGGTTGAATCTGACACTCGGTATAATATCTTCATGCTCTGACATATGGGCGGCGGTTTATGTTTTATTTATATGTTATTTTCTGTGATATAACCAGTATGAGTAATATAAGTTACTCATCCTTTTTCATTTCTTCAAATTTATCCTTTTGCTCCGGTCTCGGGAACATGTTGTTTTCAAGATTTACATCTGGAAGTTGCTGATTTGGGTCAATTGCAATATTCACGACCTCTTTATCTTTTAAAAAGGTCTTTGTTACTTCAGCTTCATTCAACCTCCAGATTTCAGCCGGCAATTGCTGCATTTCCTTGGTGCCATCAGCGTATGTCCACTCGATAATCACTGGCATCACCAAACCACCTTTATTTTGCAGTTTAAGCTCATAAATGTGTTTTCCTGAAAGCTTGTCTCTCATCTTACCTTCATCCAATCTGCTAAGAAACTGACCGTAGGAGTTACCACTTGTTGGTGTCATGGTAAATGGCTGGGGACCGTCTGAAAACCCCTCTCCTTCAGAACCATTACCTGTGCCAGTTATACGCTTAGAATTTCCTTTCTGTTGCTTGTTTTCAACGGTTGCTTGCTCCTCTTTGAGTTGATACCACTTTACTTCTGCAAGTTCAATATCTATTGTTTCAGTAGTAAAGAACCAGCCTTTAAAGAACCAGTCCAGATCAGTAGCAGTACCATCTTCCAGTGTTCTGAAGAAGTCTGAAGGATTTGGGTGCTTGTATTTCCATCGGTTGGCATATTCTTTAAAAGCAGCATCGAAGAGTTCTTTTCCAACAATGGTTTCTCTGAGCATCTGAAGTCCTACTGTTGGTTTTTGATAGAAGTTGGCACCCATTTGAAACAGCAGATCGTTATCAGAGTTTGTCATGATTGGTCGGAGTGTTTTTTGATCTCCCATCATAAATGGAATAATATCTTTTGGACGTGTGCTTGACCATTGTGGGTATCGCTCTGCCAAGGTTCGCTGATGAAGAAATGTATTCAAGCCTTCATCCATCCACATCCACTTTCGTTCATCTGAGCTCACGATCATTGGAAACCAGTTGTGACCTACTTCATGAATGATCGTACTGGTCATACCTCTTCGAGCTTGTTCGCTGATTTGTCCATCTACCGGACGACCACCGTTGAAAGAAATCATTGGAAATTCCATACCAATGTTTGATGTATTTACTGATATAGCTACCGGATATGGATAATCGAAAGTTGCTTCGGAATATACTTCTAATGCTTGCTTAACACCATTTGTAGATTCTTCCGTCCACACAGGAAGGCCTTCTTTTGGATAAAAGGACATTGCCATTACTGTGTTGGTTGGTAGTTTCACTGCGATGGCATCCCAAATGAACTTTCTGGAACTGGCAAACGCTACATCTCGAACGTTTTCGGCTTTAAACTTCCAGGTTTTAGTCCCTTTTTTCTTCGTTTTTTCATTTTCACGAGCTTCCTCAGGTGTGATAATGAAAAGCTGCTCATCAAAAGATTTTCGAGCTTTACTCATTCGGTCACGCTGTGTCTTAGTCAAAACTTCAGACTCATTCATAAGTATGCCAGTACCAGCTACAATGTGATCTTCTGGCACAGTAAGCTCCACCTCGTAATCTCCGAATTCGAGCGCAAACTCACCCAGTCTTCTAAACTGCTTGTTTTGCCAGCCTTCAGTATCGTTGTATACAGCCATTCTTGGAAACCAATGACCGAGTAAAAATACCTTGTTGTCATCTTCCGGAAAGTATTCGTATCCTTCTCTGGAAAGAAGGAACTTAGCTCTGTCCGTGATGTAGTTTTTCCATTTGATAGTAAATGTGACGTTCTGACCTGACTGCAATGCCTGTGGAAGATTTAGTCGAAGCAATGTATTGTTTACTATATATGGAAGGTCTTTGCCATTTTCATCTTTGATCCATTGAATGTCCGTTCCTGCTGGAAAATCGATCGGACGAATTAGGTATTGCATTTGAAGAGAACTGATAGAGTCTCGCACTCCTCCCAGTACGTCACCAAAATCTTCATTTCCTTTTCTATTTACGTTTTGCTCAATATTGAGCCATAAGAATTTTAAACCATGAGGTGAATTGTTGTAATAGGTGATGGTTTCTTCACCTGTGAGTTCATTGGTGTTTTCATCAATAGAAGCTTTGATTTTGTAATCTGCTCGCTGTTGCCAATAATCTTCACCAGGAGCACCAGATGCTGTCCGATAGGAATTGACGGGTGCTAGTAATCGGTCGATGGCATTAAATTTTCCCGAATACCCAGGTACATCCTGTGCAAAAGATAGCAATGATGCAGCAATGAGTGATGTTACAAATAGGATTCTCATGATTTATATTTTTTTGGAAAGTTAATGAATGGATCAGCTGAAGAAAAAGCAGGTTTACACAGATGGTCTATTTCGATATAGATCACAATTTATTTATTAAATTGATGCGGTCACCAATTGACTACCATGAAATTATTATTGCCAATAAGTCTGTGCTTGCTGGTGTTTACGCTCACTACGGCGAACGCGCAAGTACAGGGATCGGATCAGAATCTAGGATTCGGATTTGATATCAATTCGATCAGCGGAGGATCTAAGGACACCCGCATTAACCTTTACGTTTCTTATACTTATTTCATTACCAAAAACCTTTCGCTTGGTGTAGGTCCCAGATTTAGCTGGAGCAGAACCAAAGACAGTGATACGGTAGCCGTCTCTAAAAGCAACACCATCGGCTACAATGTCTTCCTTAATTATTCATTTTTGACAAATGGAGGATTTGTTCTCCCTTATTTTGGAGGTCAGTATACCAAACTTGTGCAAAAGCAAGCCGGAGATGACGATCCTTTTATTACTGATAGTGTAGGGGGAAATGTTGGCCTGAAGTTCTTCATAACCGAACGGTTGAATATTGATAACAATTTCAGCATCACACGAATAATTGCTCAGAATGAAACGCTGGATGACCTAGGTTTTGATGCTGATGGAACGGTCATGCAAATCAATGTAGGTTTGGGATACATAATAGGACGAAAAAATTAAAGCCATGAAGAGAATCATACTTATTGCTTTCACGATGATAGCAACTGCCTCTTTTGCCCAGGTGCAAAAAGGAGATATGAACGTTGGTGCAAATTTTGGCCTAATGAAACAAAATGGAGACGCTGATATCATGAATTATTCCTATTCAACGTTGATTCTGAATTGGCAATACTACATCACTGACAATGTTTCATTTGGAGTTTCGCCCAGTATAGCAACAGCCAAGGTACTTAATGATGCCTTTACTGTAAAATCGAGTGCATGGAATTTTTATTTGGATTATTCATTTCTCTCTGATAATGGGAAAGTTTTACCGTATCTAGGCGCAAAATTTACGCTCTATAATACGCTTATCGAAAATGGTGATTTATCCGGAACGGGTTCTGATTTGGGCGATGGTTTTGGTTTTGGAGGATTTATTCCCGGAGGAGGCGGTAGCGCTTCATTTGAAACCAAGTTTAAAAGACAGGTAGTATCCTTATCTGCAGGAGTTAAGTTTTTCATTTCTGAACGAATCAATATTGATAATAATCTCACTTTTGGTACCATTTTGAATGAAAAAGTTGAGCTCGATTTTCTGGGATTTCCGATTTCATTTGATGGTGAAGGAGGCGGACGCTTGATCCAGTTTACCATCGGTTTTGGATATATCATTGGTAAAAAAGGTACTTGATCCACATGCGACTTAATTTAATCACTATCCTTTTCTACCTGGCTTTTAATGTAGGAGCCCAGCAGATTTCGATTATTCCGGTAGGTAAACTTTCGTCATCGTTAGACCGGGTTACCTCGATTGCATTCTCTTCGGATTCAGAACAGATGATTGCCGGAGATCGCAAAGGGAATTTTCAATTCTGGGATTTAAAAGAATTGCGACCTGTTGCATCTAACCGCGTCGGAGATGAAATCATTTTTGTTTCTTTCTTAAAAGACGATGCTGAATTTTTAATAGTAGATGAAAACGGGGGATTGAATTTTTTCGATGCTTCATCCTATCAAAAATTACGAACTGTTGAGCTAAAAGATAAGCCTGTTTTGGTTAGTATAGATCCGGAGAGGCAATTCATCAGTTATGTGAATGATGATGAAGAATTAAAAGTTTTTAGCTTGAGAGCCCAGATGCAACAAGCCCAGATTAGAGTAGGAGATCGTGTGGATAAACCGATATATCTTGGATACGACAGGTTTGGGCAGCAATTAGCGGTAATGGGGCAGGATGGCACTGCATTGATGTGTAATCCGGTCAATCAAAAAGTGCTGCGCGAAGTAAGGTTGAGGAGTGATGAGTACGCCGGATCGTCCTCTGTCATGCATGCCGGTGCTTCTAATAAAGGAAGTGACCTCTTTGTGACTGGAGTTCAAGAAGTCTTTGTTCCGAAAGGAGGAATTCAAGGTGGACAACCGGAACGCAGGAATAGCATTATTGCCTATGACTGGGACTCTTCAAATGAAGTTAAGCGAATTCGCGTGAACGATCGTGTGGATGATATAGTGCTGGGACCAGGCCCAAGCCATATTGCATACTATACAGAAAAAAGATTCAGGTTAACGCTGGTAAATCTAGATCAAGGGGCGACGGCAAGCGAAGTGACGCTTGATGAGTTTCCAGAAACTATTGAGATATCCACAGATGACTCTTATCTGGCAGCGGGCGATAAAAACGGAACCATTCATTTGTTTGAATTGCAGAGGAATTCTGCTCCTCAAATCAAGATCACAAAGCCAACTCTTAAGCGAAATATTGCCGAAGCTATCGTTCAACAGTCTACCATAGAGATGCAAGGTGTTCTTTCTGACGGTGCCAAAATCAAGACAGTAACAGTGAATGGTAAAGAAGCAGAAATCTTACCAAATGGTAAGTTTAGCGCACATGTTGGCCTGTTACCAGGGAAGAATAAAATCAGGGTGCTGGCTGAAGACTATCAATCAAACAGCACATTCAAAGATTTTTATATTACCAGGAATCCTGAAATAAGTGTAGATCAAGCAGCTACTACAGTTGACTATTCATCGCAAAAACGTGTGGCTTTGGTCATTGGTAATGCAGCCTATGCAGGCACTGGTGCACTTAATAATACGGTTAATGATGCAAAATCCATGGCAACGACCCTGGAAACTCTAGGATTTGAAGTGACATCTGTTTTAGACGGATCGTACGAGGATATGAAGCGAGCCATCTATAAATATGGTTCATCCATTCGCGATGTGGACGTATCAATTTTCTTCTATGCCGGACACGGACTAGAAATAGAAGGCGTCAACTACTTGGTTCCGGTAGATTCTGAAATAGCCAGTCCTTTAGACGTAAAACTGAAAAGTATTCCACTGACAGGTGTGCTTCGAACCATTGAGTATGCTAATGAAGATGGTTTAAACATGATCATACTTGATGCTTGTAGAAATAACCCATTTCCAACAGGAAAGAGAGGAGGAGCCGGTTTAGCCAAAGAAACTCCGCCATCAGGTACCTTGATCGCTTATGCGACAGGTCCGGGAAATGTTGCTTCAGATGGTGAAGGTGAGAATGGACTTTACACCGGAGAACTGATCAAGCAAATGACCAAACCTCAGCGGATTGAGGATGTATTTATGCGTACGAGAAATAGTGTGGAGGAGATCAGTGACGGCACGCAGCAGCCTTGGGAAGAAGCCAGATTAAAAGGTATTTTCTATCTGAAGTACGAGTAGAATCTTTATGGGATAAAACTGATCACGAAACTGTGCGTTGGATATTTAGTTAATAATTCTGACCAAACCTTATAATCATGATCAAATCAATTTCTTCTGCTTTCTTGCTATTAATATCTTCCTTCTGCTTAGCTACAGATGTTGAGGTTACCTATGTGGAATCTGTTCGTGGATTGGATAGTGAACCATATGCAATCAATTTTACTATTTCCTGGAAAAATAGCTGGCACAATGAACGCAATCGTGATGCTGCTTGGGTCTTTTTCAAGCTAGATCTAGAGGATGGGTCCAGGCACCAATACTTAAAAGCCGGAAGTGCCAAGATGCTCTGGAAAGGAGCTAATGCCATGCCAGATGCAAAGATTGAAGTAGCCGAAGATGGTGCTGGATTATTTGTGTTTCCAGGCACTAAATATCGAGGAGATATTACCTACCACATTACTGTAGAGCGAGATACGACTAAGACTAATTTTCGTACACGCTTTGAGCGGATGGAGGCGATAGCAATAGAAATGGTTTACATACCGGAAGGAGGATTTACATTGGGAGATCCATTAAAAGAGGCACTTAATTTTGGAGCATTTTATCAGTCGGATTCAAACGGAGATTTTGACGGCTTATTTAAAATTACGTCTGCATCTCAGGAAATACCTGTCGGTCCAGATAAAGGGTCGCTCTACTATCAAAGCAGAAATAATATCTATCAGGGTGATCAGAAAGGGACGATTCCATCCGACTTTCCCAATGGCTATGAGTCGTTTTATATTATGAAATATGAAGTTACTCAAGGGCAGTATGCTAGATTTCTTAATTTAATCGGGAAGACAGCTGCGACCGTAAGAGTCAACTTTGGCTCCCCAAACTACAAGAAACATGGTGGAACCATCGAGCTAAAAGATGGAAAGTATGTGGCTGCAGCTCCTGACAGACGAAATGTGTATTTTCATTGGGACGACATGATGGCATTTACGGACTGGGCTGCACTTCGCCCATATACTGAGCTTGAGTTTACTAAAGCATGTCGAGGACCTTTAAGGCCTAAATCAAGAGAATATCCATGGAATACCTCATCCATTGATCGTATGGTCAACCGTATCGACCCGGTTACACAGGAGCAGGTGTTTCTAAATGGGATGACCGAAGCAGATTTAACAGAAGAAAACCGTGAGATATTTGGTGCATCCTACTATTGGGTGATGAACCTTGCTGGTAGCATGTGGGAAAAAGTAATCACCGTTGGTGATGAGAAAGGCAGGTCCTTTAAAGGGGTTCATGGAGATGGAAGTATAAGCTACTATGGTTATGCAGACGTAGAAGATTGGCCCGAAGGCTTCAGAGAGGTGGAAGGGTATGGCTATCGCGGAGGTGGCTATTATGGAGTTAAAGGTGATATCACTGACTTCAATCCATTTAGTCCGATAGCTTTTAGAAGATACGGAGCATGGAGTGGAGGCCCTCGAAATGCTGCATACGGGTATCGTGCGGCGAGAACTGCGCCGACCGACTAGTCATATTTTGGTTGCATTTTCCAGACTATAGCGAACCCTGCGGAGAGACCAATGATAGAAAAGAGGACATCATATGGATCGTAAACATTATTGCCACCCAGGTTATGAATCTTAAACTCTTGAGTTAGTACAAAAATGGCAGCCAGCAGCGTAGCGAGCAGGTATAGATGCTTGTCTTTAATTTTTTCCCCGGCTTTTACAAAGCGATGATTTAGGTATAAACCAATGTACGTAAGCGATAGCACACCTACAATACTTTCAAAAAAGTTCGGTAGCGATAAAACGATAATATCAAAAATCACATGAAAATCCCTATCGAGGATAAATGGTCTAAACCAGGCTTTGCATATAACGAAGAGCACACAGATTATTATCTGTATACGTGCAAGCTTTAGTATGTCTCTCATTTGTTGAATATAAAAAAAGGCAGCCTTACGCTGCCTTTGATTTCTGAACTAAGTCGACTCAGCTTCTGAAATTTTCTTGGTATTGTCATCCGGATTTCTATCGATCAGCTTATTAAGTGGATCTATTCCTACCGATGATGGCTTTTTACCGACCTCAATTTGAATTGAAGTTTCATCTCCTGTAAATAGGTGCTTTTTAAGGTAGATCAGTTTTTCATCGCCTTCTTCATCCAGCGCATAGACGCCGACATCAATCCAATCATTGATTTGTATTTGTGAAGAAAAGCCAAGGCTATCAGATTCCATTTTTTTGGTATTTAATTCCAAACTGACAAAGTATTTTCCATCACCATCCTTCTGATATGTGCTTTCATCTACTTTGTTTTCATATAAGATGATTGTATCAAAAAAGTCTGTGATGATACCTTGTAAACTGTCTGGAGTCACATCCCTTAGATATCCAACTAAATCGATCGTGGTTGCATATCGACCATTTCGGCCTAATGTTCCATCCCCCCAGTCAGTCATTAACCTTTGAAGGGCAGCATTTACGCTATCTTCTCCAATGTAATCCTGCAGCGCATACATAATATTGGCTCCCTTTCCATAGTGAATGTATGCTTGATTCTCAGCCAAAGCCAAAGGCATTTCCTTCTTCTGTTCGGTAGTTCTTCCACTAAGGTATCTGTTGAGCTCTTCTTTCAGGAACTCTTTGAGATGTTCTTGAGGATATTCTTGCTTCATCACCATCAATGCTGAATACTGAGAAAGTGTTTCAGAAAGCACTGCGCTCCCCTGAACATTGGCTGGAAAAAGCTGATGTCCCCACCACTGATGAGCCAGCTCGTGAGCAGTCACAAAGTAGGTGACATCCACATCGTCTTCCGCCTCTACTTTCACCATGAAGCCTATCGCTTCAGAAAATGGTACTGTATTAGCAAACGACTGTGCGAAAGAAGCATACCTTGGAAACTCCAATATGCGCATCTGTCTATATTGGTAAGGGCTGAAGTTTTCTGAGAAGTACTTAAACGAATGCTTCATGCCTTTCATCATACTTTCCAGATTGAATTCGTGTCCTTTGTGATAGTAAATCTCCAAATCGATATCACGGTCTATTGAGTCGTTCAAAGCGATAGTTGTTCGATCTTTTACCACTTCATATCTCGCTGAGACAATGTTGAAGAATGGCATCATTTTCTGGTCCATTTTATAATGGAAATAACGTCTGCCATTTTCTTCCCATTCTCTTTGAAGATAGCCAGGTGCTATTGCGATCTGATCAGTGACCGTCCCTATCACAATTTCAAAGTCAATACCATGAGAATCGTCGCTGATGAAGTTTTGACGCAATCCAATGGGATTGTTGCGTTTCATCATGCGTTCTTTGGGTTTTAGGTCATTGTCTTTTCTATCATCATCGCTCCCCAATTCGTTGCCAGAGTTATAACCAAGACTCGGGAAGCTGCTATTGTTTAAAAAAGTGCCATTGAAAACAATGCTTGTATTTGAACCCGATTCCTTAAACCCAATGGTGTTGAAAACAAACTTGAAGTTGAGATCAATAGAGTCTCCGGGCTGGAGCGGCTCCTCTAATTTGTGTACATAGTAGCGATATTCATCATAGCTTTCCACGATAGTGGTTGGCCGGCTAAATGTGGCTGTTTCATATGTTAGATCTTCATCCAAGCCCAATTGTAAGTGTATGCTATCGATGGGCTGATCTTCGAAATTTTTAAGCGTGTATGAACCTTCCATACTGTAATCCCTTTCGTATGGATATAACTCAGCCTTTACATTCATGCTCGTCACCTTTGGTTGAAGAACGAACTCATACTTTTTGAGTGCGCGTTCATAATCGGCTTGTAGGGCTTCTTGCTCATCCGAATTACGGTATGTGTTTTCAACATTGGTATTGTAGAAAATGTAGCAGCCTGAAAGCACGAAAGTTAAAAATGTTGTAATGATGAGTGTCAGAATTGGTTTGGATAACCTCATTTTACCTATATGCCATCTCCATTTCATGGCAGCTTCTGATCCTCTGACCGCAAAAACAACCGCAACCCCAAATAGGAAAATGCTAAATGCTAACCAATAAATATCGAACCAAGAGAAACTGGTAACGAAATGTCCATAGCCATTCATCTCCGAATATGTACCTAAGCTGGCACTGCCAAATTGAAAGAGACTATGTTCCAAGCCTAATAGATCCAGGATTCCGGTGGCAATAAAGAAAACAATGACTACTGCATGCCCGAGGAATTTATTATTCACCAAAACCTGAACAAAAAATGCTAAAAGAGAAAAGAGAATGACAAAAGAGAGCGTCTCAGTGAACAATGTGTAGAAGTAAACAGGCAAGTCAAATTTGTAATAGCCTTTCAGTGCTTGTATAAGTACACCGGATCCAATAAGGATCAGGTTGAGCACCACAAATACCAGCTGTAATCCAAAAAACTTACTCAAAAGGCTAATGAAGTCAGGCATCGGTAAAGCATCTTGAATCAAATTGATTTTTACATCTCGCTCCCGCCAAACTAATTCACCTGAATAAAAGACCAGGATTATTAAAAAGAAGAGCCCAAATGAACCTGTTATCAATTCAAGCATCAGGTAGGTAGTGGGATAGGTATACGTTCCAAATACTCTTCCTATAAAAAATGAATTAACGATCATAAGGAAGAACCCAAATCCAATGATTGCTTTAAATGGGATACTAGCGATTACGGATTTGAAGTAAAACCAGGTTTGCTTCCTTAGTTGCAGAAGGTAGGTGTTGAGGCCAAAATTAAAATTGACTGTAGGTAATTTCACATCTGTTTTTGATGCGACTTCTACCTTGGTATTCTTCTTCTTAAACCATGATTTTCTCACCACATTGAAACTGAATGAGAAGTAGCCAATAATTAATGAAAGAAGTCCAATACCCATCCACATCAATCTATTCCACAAGACTACACCGTTGAATGGTACGACCATGCTGTTTTGCTCAGCTACCGTCCAATACTGGATTTTATTTTGAATGGTCCGAATTGCAAAAGGATCGATCAAGGCTGCCAGTGAACGATTATCGACTTCTCGGGTTAAAAGAAGAGCAGTCTGATAAACTGCGAACAGTAAAATCCACTGTGCATACACAGTAACCATTTTTCTCGAGAGTGCACCAGTGATGAAGAAAAGCGCACTTGTAAAGAAAAGGTTAGGCATCACGATAGTTACAAAGGGATACATGTAATGATACAAATTGAAAGGAAGCATTTTTTCCTTGTCCGGATTGAAGAACTCTCCGATCATAAATCCCAGCATCATCCCTCCAAACACAAATAATACAACTAAAAAAGACCCTAGAAAACGTCCCATCAAATAGTCAAATTTTGTGATTGGTGAAGTAAACAGCATGGACTCTGTATTGTGCTCAAAGTCTCTCAAAACCGCTACTCCCATGATTGCGGAGGTGATCATCATCATGATGCCAGATAAAATGGCCATCATATTTGCAATGGTGGTAGGAGAGTTTTCTTTTACCAAACCTGACCCTCCACCCACTTGTATTATGTCAGTGCTCATAGTCAATACAGCCATGAGGAAAAGGATTGCAAAGTAGACATACGTTGCAGGTCTCTTTTTGCGGTACTGAATTTCGAATTTTAATATTTTAAACCACATGTTTGTTTTCTTTTGATTGGAAATTAAGCTGGTACCGCTTCTTTTTGAGTAGATAAAATGTGCGAGAAATACACATCTTCCAGATCTGCCTCAACTTTTTCGAATGATGGATCTGGGCTTGAATCCGACAATACATGGATTTCAGGTTTTCCAGCAATTAACCGGTCTGAAATAACCGTATATTCACTTTGATAGTGCTCCAATTCAGCTTTTTCAATCTTTTTCTTCCATACTTTTCCTTTGATTTCATCAAGGGCACTGGATGGACTGCCCTGAAACAAAACTTTGCCTTCGTTAATTATGGCCATTCGCGTGCACAGTTCCTTTACATCGTCCACTATGTGGGTACTGAGAATCACCACAGTGTTTTCACCCAATTCACTTAATAGATTTAGGAAACGATTTCTTTCAGCTGGATCAAGTCCCGCTGTTGGCTCATCTACAATGATGAGTTTAGGATTGGAAAGTAAAGCCTGGGCAATTCCAAACCTCTGCTTCATACCACCGGAGAAACCTCCCAAATTTTTCTTTCGTGCTTGCCATAGATTGGTTTTATGAAGGAGCGTCTCAACTAATTCCTTGCGCTCCTTATTGTTCGTGACTCCTTTTAGTACAGCTAAGTGATCTAAAAGCACTTCTGCGCTTATTTTAGGGTACACGCCAAACTCTTGAGGTAGGTAGCCTAAAATTTTCCTTACTTCATCTTTTTCTTTAAGCACGTCCAAATCTCCAAGCACAATACTTCCGGTATCTGGTTCTTGAAGTGTCGCGATGGTTCTCATAAGACTTGATTTGCCGGCTCCATTCGGCCCAAGCAGTCCAAACATTCCCGTAGGGATGTCCAGCGTCACATCATTAAGTGCTTGAACTCCATTTGAGTAGGTTTTTGATAGATTTTTTATCTGTAGATTCATAGGATAGAGGTTTAGTTGTGCTTATATGATGCATTTAGTTAGCGATAAGTATCAATTTATTTTATGATATTGATAATTGGATCATTTATATGATAAATGGCTGTAAATGGCTGGGCAATAGTTTAATGATCCTCATAAGAAATTCAATACCTGATCATCTACGAGTTATGGCTATCCAATAGATGTTTTGGCAATTGCCAAGAGGGACTAGAGAGGGTTCCACTGCCGCTTTTGCAACGTGTACAATCTAATTTCATGTACACCATCGGGTAACTTCACATGCCCTTTGTGAACAAATCCAAGCCGCTCAAGCACTCGACAAGAGCCAACGTTTTCTGAGGTTGTAATGGCGTTCACTTGATCTAATTGATATCGATTAAATGCAAGCTCTACCATTGCTTTAGCTCCTTCTGTAGCGTATCCCTTTCTTTCATACTGAGGCAATAAGGCATATCCAATATCAATTCCATCAACGCCTTCTCGATTGTGAAGACTACAGGTTCCAACTAGTTCACCAGACTCTTTATGTATCATGACGTGGTTGACGAAGCCTTTTTTATCCAGATCAGGATCCATTCGATCCTTCATGTACTTCAGCGCATCAGCTGCAGAATAAACCCCTCTGTCTCCAATCATTTTGTGCCACTTAGCATTGTTCATAAGCCGGTGGAGAAATTCTGCATCATCAGGTTTGATGAGTCTAAGCTGAAGTCGTTCGGTTTCCATGTGTAATGATAAATTTATTTCAAATTGAATTAAATCATTCTTTCAGGTGAGCGATCGATAAGTGCGTCAATTTAGTTTTGTGATGTTTTAATCAAAACAAGAAATTCATAATGCAATACTTCAAGCTGATTCTTTTCATTATCGTTTCTCTCATACTTGTTACCCTCTTAGTTGAGGTGGTGGAATTCTCGCTTGTGGCTCTTGTGAATGATCAATCCTTTTCTGATCTTCCTCAGGATCAGGAAGTATATTTCTCACTAAGAAATCAGACTTCTATATTGATAGCTAAGCCCATCTATACCTTTATTGTAGTGTTAGTTGTTACCTATTTGGGTGCTAAAGTTCTCAACCGCTACAGGAAACTATACTTCATTACTCTCGCTATTGTGCAGAGTATAGGTATTCTTTATGGAGCATTCTTGTCTGAGTTTAAGGAAAGCTTACCACTATGGTATTGGATGTTACTTTTATTGGTGATTTTAATTGGTTTTAGGGTTGCCTTTGTCATAAGCGGAAAGCAACCCCAAATTCGATGATTGTCGTTAATTGTTAGTCTATGTCTTATCAAGAAACTAATCCTCCAATATCACTGCAGGTAAATCCAGTCTCTTGTACAAATCATTAAATGCTTTCAATTCCACATCTATCAGCTGATTTCTGCGTTCTGCATATGATTCCCATTCATCCTTCAAGTCATTGAATCGATCTTTGGCACCCGAGGTTACTCTTGGATCGGCCACATCAATGAAACTCTTAAGGCTCATTAGTTGACTGTTGAGTTTATTTTGAAAGTTGATCACATCTTGGAAAGTCTTTTGTTTTGGTTGAATCAATTGATTTTCCCACTTTTTAATTTTGGCTACTAATGCCTTTGCTGTATCTAAAAGGACCTTAGCATCTTCATTTCCTTTCAATCGCTTTTGATAATCGTTGAGTTGAGCTTTTGCAGAACGCATGGAGTTTACACTTTCATGCATATCCTTGATCATCCCTTCAATGGAAATAAGCATGTTCTGCTGCTCATTCCAGACTGAAGCAGTGTATTCTTGACCTGGAACTTCCAGTATATTAACCGCGGTATTTAGTGTGTCTT
This sequence comes from Ekhidna sp., assembly GCF_039960695.1. GTDB lineage: Bacteria > Bacteroidota > Bacteroidia > Cytophagales > Cyclobacteriaceae > Ekhidna. The sequence continues at coordinate 105,240 of NZ_JBDVKP010000003.1, forward strand.
TGTCTGTCATCAAACGGATGATATATTTACCTGGCCCAACTCGCGAGCCGCTATAGTCACCAAATGCAAATACACCATCTACCGCTGGTAATGTTTTCCTCTTAAAATCCCAGGTGAAACGATTGACGCCTTGCTTAGCTGGCAGTACTGGCGCTGGAGGCGGACCGCCTTGCCATGTTTTGAAATCCTCATCTTTCTGATTGGAATAAGATCGAATGACTTGATCATCTTTTAGAATCTCCACGTGTAACGCCACGCTATCAGGTAACTCTTCTGGTAAGAAGTAATCGAAAGTCACACCAGAAGGTGGATTTTTGCCAGCCTCAAGTGGAGCACTTCCACCCAATATTCGATAGTGATTTTCTTTTGCATAGAGCCCCTTGGTTATTTTACCCTTTCCTGCGGTTTGTTGGATAGCACTTAAATCATCCAGAATCCAGAATGATCTACCAGCAGTCGCTGCCACCAAATCATTTTGTCTGATCGTCAAATCATTGATTGGAACAATTGGTAGGTTAAGCTGAAATTTAGACCAATTGGCCCCATCATTATCAGAGATGTAGAGACCAATTTCGGTGCCCGCATAAAGCAGCCCCTTGACTTTTGGATCAGCTCGAATCACGCGAACGAATCCATTGGGATCGTTAAGTCCGCTGGTAATTTTAGTCCAGCTTACTCCATAATTAGATGTTTTATAGGCCAATGGAGTCAGGTCGTTGAATTTATATCTCATCACTGTGAGGTATGCGGTTCCCGGATCGTGTGGCGAAACTTCGATAGCGTTGACAATACCTTCAGCAAGTCCGCTGGGAGTTACGTTCGTCCAATTATCACCACCATTTTGCGTAATGTGAACCATCCCATCGTCAGAGCCAGCCCAAAGTACGCCTTCTTTATGTGGTGATTCTACCAAATACATGAGTGTATTGTAATTTTCGCCACCTGCGGCTTCATTCGTGTATGGTCGTCCTCCGGGCCCTTGTCTCGTGGAGTCGTTCTGTGTTAAATCCGGTGAGACGGTCTCCCAATTTTGTCCACCATCCGTTGTTTTAAAAACCACATTACCGGCATGATAAATAGTGTTTGGATCGTGCGGCGATGCTATGATCGGTGCATTCCAGTTGAATCGATATCTAAAGTCTTTTGGAATACCACTGAGTCGCTCTTCAGGATACTGCATAATAGGTTTTCCTTCCTTTGACTCCTTTACCCATCGTTCGATGATCCCTTGATAGCAGCCACCATAAATGACATCTGGATTTTCAGGGTCGAATGCCAGGTATGCACTTTCACAACCCGCGACTGAATACCAATCTTTCCATCCTATTCCCCAACCATTGGTTCTGCTGGCAATAGCAATGGCTGAATTATCCTGCTGACCACCATATACATTGTAAGGAACCTGATTGTCAGTGATGACACGGTAGAATTGCGCAGTGGCCTGATTTTGTTGCGTAGACCAAGATTGACCTCCATTTAATGATACATTGCCACCTCCATCATTGGAGTTGATCATTAGCTTGTTGTTGGTAGGATTAATCCAAAGGTGGTGATTGTCACCGTGAGGTGTAGACATGTTTTGAAAACTTCTCCCACCATCAATGGATTTCATAGCTGGAGCATTCAAAACATATACTTTGTTTTCATCCTGTGGATCAGCAAAAACTTCCATATAGTACCACGAACGAGTGATTAGCACTCGATCACTATTGATTTGGGTCCATTTTTTTCCCGCATCATCTGACCGATACAATCCGGATTTCTTTCCTTCGGCTTCTACGATGGCAAATACACGATTTGAATTAGCCCGGGATACTGAAATTCCTGATTTTCCAAATTCTTCAGGCAATCCTTCTTCCATCTTTTCCCACGTTTCTCCCGCGTCAACAGATTTATACAATCCAGAATTTGGACCACCGGATGATACAGTCCATGGATAACGCTGATGCTGCCACATTGCGGCATAAAGTATTCGTGGATTATTCATATCCATGGATAGGGAAGAGGCTCCAGAATTTTCAGCAACATACAGAACCTTCCTCCATGTGATGCCACCATCAATAGACTTGTAAACACCTCGCTCCTTAGTGGAACCATAAAGTGCTCCTTGTACGGCAATAAAAACAATATCAGGATCTTTTGGGTGGATGATTACATCCGAAATGTGCATGGATTTTTCCAATCCTAAGTGCTTCCATGTTTTTCCTGCATCGGTACTTTTATACACTCCGTCACCACTAGACGTCATTACGCCTCGAACTGCATGCTCACCCATGCCCACGTAGATTACATTCGGATCAGATTCGGAGACGGCAATTGCACCAACCGTACCGGTTTTAAGCTGTCCATCTGAGATGTTTTTCCAGCTAATACCAGCATCATTGGTTTTCCATATGCCGCCACCGGTGGTGCCCATATAGTAGGTCATGGGATCGGAAACTACTCCAGTTGATGTAACACTTCTTCCTCCTCTAGTGGGCCCAATGTTGCGCCATTTCATTCCTTCATAGAGTGCCGCATCTAGTCCAGAGGACTCAGCTTTCTTTTTCTTTTTCTGTGCCTCAACAGCAATCATTGAGCTAAAGGCGATGAGTATTACAAATAATTTCTTCATGGTATTAGGTTAGATTAAGTTTAGAATCCAGGTAAAATCATCACAGCATTTTGCATCATTCGTGATGGGCCTAGCCAGAACATCCGATACTGAGTGTTATCTATTAGGTAAACAATTTTCCCCTGACCCAAATTAGCCACCCCGGCAAATGCTTGTCCAGAAATATGATTCAGGTTTTGTTCTGAAGCATATCCTGCGACTAAAAGCTTGGATGGATCTTTTTGGTAATAACCCACGGTTTGAAATTTATCAGAAGGCTGTAAGACGCTGTTCCCGAATCGAAGTGAATACAGGTTTGCTTTGAGTCCGAAAGCCAATGGATTTGTCGTGTCAATTATTGAGTTGATAGCAGACCCTGGCACTCTGCGCTTACCGAAGTAATCTTCCCGATCCGCATATTTCAAGTAGCTCCTTTCATCACTACTGTCTTTAGGGGATTTTTTCATTTCTACTTCTGTAATTTCAGAATTTTCCTTTGTGAAAAATGCAGCTGCACTTTCTGTTGCTATGAGCGTTCCTCCGTTCTGCACCCAAGCTTTGATGGCTTCTTGCTGCTTTTCTCCAAAGAGGGCTTTCAAGGCAGTGCCACCTCCGGGTAGAATTAGTACATCATAGTCTAGGAGATCTGCTCCTCCAAAACGGAATCCTTGTTTAGGTAAGCTTGTTTGTTCAAGAGCAGTGGTTCTTATTCGTTCGATTGGAAGTTCGGTGATCCAATCAAACAGGAAGTAGATTTGACCACCTGTGTAAGAACTGAAAGGTGGATCTACCATCAGGGCAACTTTTGGTTGTTTTATAGGCCTATTGCTTGAGTTCGCCAGATCCATACCGGTGAGCATTCTACCAGAGTTGAAGCCAACTATTTTCACTCCGGCTTCTTCAGCAATCTTTTGGATGTCACTGTCAATAGATGCTACTTTCTCGCGATTTCTTCCCTTTAAGACAATTAATGAGCCAGCTGGGAAACTCATGTTTCCATCACTAAACGGTTCTTCGGCTGCCCGCACATTGTATTTCTTTGCCCATAATTTTGCGAGAGCTTTTGGTGCATCGCGCTGAGACCAATCGATGACGTAAGCATATTTGGCATTGGGGTTAATCACTTCACCTTTAGCGGTTATCAAATCGCTCACTTGACTCATGTCTGTTGAGTACGATCCGCTGGTAGACCAGGAATCAAGGTTGTAAGCGATAGGTGCAGACCATGTAGCCATGTCATACATCACAGAATCCTCGATTGCCATATTACGTTCCATGATGCTATTGATAAAGAGCGCTCGTGGCTGATTGGTTGGCACAATGAACGTGCCTTGAGGAAGTGTTTTCTTTCCAATTGAGCCGGTCCGATAATCTTTAGCTGCAGCAACTTGAAAGGTATTGTTGGCTTGATAAATCTTTACTCCGTTTCGCTTAAGTACATTCACAACTTCAGCGGCATACATGTCCTGATTGGAGAAGAAATAGGCTTTCGTGCTCGTCTTGCTATTGACCGGTTTCCATGCATCATAGCTGTATTGAAGCAAAGCTTTTCTGTTTTCCGCTGATGCCTTAATCGTAGCTATAGAAGTCGTGTAATGGTCAAAAACCCGTTGACGAAGTGTTAGATGATAACCATCATTTGTTTCAACAATTCGTCCTCCAGCGGAGTGACCACCCTGCTCGGTAAGCATGCCGATTGCTCCCATTACACTTGGCCAGCTGGATCCATATCCCGGATAGAAAAAGTCGAATGCATCGCGTGTGAAATAGTTGATTTGGTGCTTATCAAACTGAGCTATGTTAGCGTCCCCGAATACCTTAGACCATGATTCATATGAATCTGGTAGCAGCTTGTTCCTTGGAGTAGTGCCTGGCATGGTGAAATAATTAGAGTTGTAGCCTTGCTCGTGGTAGTCTACATGAACTTGTGGCATCCATTTTTGATACTCACCCGTGTGTCCACGTGATTCCGGATGAACGCCCCAGATCCAGTCACGATTGAGATCAAACCAATAATGATTGGTCCGTCCTCCAGGCCAATCTTCAAAATGTTCCAGGTCTTTGGGCTCGATACCTGGTCGTTTGATGCGCTTCATGGATTTGTACCAATACACGTATCGATCTCTTCCGTCAGGATTGATGCAGATGTACATGATGATGACAGAGTTTTTCAGCACGCTTATGGTTTCATCATCGGTTGCAGCAGCCATACGATAGGCCACTTGCATGGCGGCTTCTGAAGAGGAGGCCTCATTCCCATGAATATTGTATGAGAAGGAAGTAAAAACTGGCTCATTGTCCGTGATCGTTTGAGCCTCAGCTACTGATGCATTGAGCAACTGAAGGTGGGTCTCTTGAAGTTTGTCAATATTATTGATGTTCTCTTCAGATGAAATAACCAGGTTAATCAAAGGGCGATCTTCATAGGTTTTACCGTACTCATTATAGATGACTCTTGGAGACTCTTCTGCTAATTGCTTATAGTAAGCTACTATGTGAGCATAGCCTGTGAAGTTTTCTCCCAACTCATATCCCAAAAATTCTTTAGGCGAGGTGATGGAGGCATCCAATGAAAGGTCGGGTTCGAATGCAAAGCGTTTGTTATCTACGACCTGGGGTTGTGCAATAGCAATAGTAATAACGCCTGTAAACAGGAGAGAGGTTAGAATTTTCTTCATGATCTTTTAGGTTTAGAAAGACCTTGAAGATACAAAGAGCTGGTCATTTTGTTAATTAGTAAAATGACCAGCTGTTTTAAAATGATTTTAGTGGTGTACTATTCTTCTTTTAAAGCATTCGCTGGATTAGCAATGGCCGCTTTATAAGATTTAGCGCTTACTACAGCCCATGTGAGTAGTAATATTAAAACGATAGGAAGTAAAAGTAGGTACCAACTTAGCTCAATTCTATAGCTATATCCTGCAAGCCAGTCATCAAGCCAATAGAATGCAATTCCTATTCCTACGACTCCCCCAATAACAACTAAACGTGTGAAGTCTTTGATCATCATCCTAAGTAGAGAGGGGACTGTTGCACCCAAAACCTTTCGCACCGCTATCTCTTTGAATCGCTTCTGAAGAACAAAGGTCGTTAAAGCAAAAAGGCCCATGAATGCAATTATTATGGCAAGTGAAGAAAAGGTGGTAAACACTTGTCCGAATTTCCTTTCACTTTCGTATTGCTTTTCATAGGAGTCGCTCAAAAAGTGGGCGTCGAATGGATAGCCAGGAACTTGCTCATTCCATATTTCTTCAATTCTGTTTACTGTATTCACAATGTCACTGGTACTTACTTTGGCCAAAATATAAGCTTGGTGAAACATTCCAACCTCATTGTTACCTGGTCCATATCTAAATATGAGAGGTGAAATGTCCCTTTTTAATGATGCATAATTAAAGTCTTTCATAACCCCAATCACTCGATAGCTAAACCCACCTGGCCTGGCGAGCTCTTTCCCTACAGGATTTTCCCATCCCAGCTCTTTGGCTAAAGATTCGTTGATAACTACAGAGGCTGTATCCGAAACTCGGTTACGCTCAAAAAATCGTCCTTTCAGAAGTTCTATTCCAAGCACTTTTTCATAATCGGATGAAACAAAATTATTATAGGGAGCAACTCTTCTGTTATCTTCATTGGGCACCTGGTAGGTCCAGTCACCAAATCCATGGAAGGGAATTCCACTGGATCTTGAAACTATACTCACATTGGCTATACCCTCCAATTCACTTTTGAAGACATCATATTTTTCTTCCAACTCCCTGCCATTATTAATTATCAACGTTTGTTCTACATCTACGCCTAAATCCTGTGATTGCATAAACATTACCTGCTTGTAGATTACTGCAGTAGCTGCTACAAGAAAAATTGAAATGGCAAATTGAAATGCGACAAGACCACTTCTTAGTCCCTTTTTACCAGCTTGCTGCATTTGACCCCTAAGAGCTTTCAAGGGTGTAAAACTCGAGATGATGTATGCAGGATAACCGCCAGCAAGGAAACCGACGATTAATAATATGACACCAATGGAAACCATGTTGCTGAATGAGAATAGGTCACTCATATCAAATAGACGGCCGGTCAGTTGATTAAAATAAGGAAGCGCCACGGTTGAAATGACAATGGCCAGCATAATAGCAAGGAAAGTGATGAGAAGGGATTCAATAAGAAATTGAGTGATAATATTTTGTCTGTATGATCCCAAAGCTTTTCTGATGCCTACCTCTTTGGATCTTACTGCTGATCGAGCTGTAGCCATATTGATGTAGTTGACACATGCAATTAATAGGATGAACAGAGCTACCAATGAAAAAACAATCACATTCTTTTTGTCACCTCTTGCGCCCATTGAAAATTGCGGGTTTTCAAGGTGAATTTCCTTAAGTGGATGAAGAGTAAATCCATAATGCCTATCTGGATAATCTGCCACTAAATCTTCAAAAGTGGCATGACCTGAATATTGAATTGTTTGTGGTCCTACATATTTTTTATAGAGGTCTATTAGCTTACCATTCATTTCTTCTTTTGAAATACCCTCTTGTATTTTAGCATACGTCCAAAAATTATTTCCTGTCCAATTTTGATTAGCCTCGTCGTTATCCCAAATTCTTCCAATGAATTTGAATGGGAAGTGAGTGTTTTTGGGAGGGTCTTTAACCACCCCCGTAACTTGCATGTTATTTCCATCTACCACAATTGTTTTGCCCATAGCAGGCTCATCAGGAAAGAATTTTTTAGCTAAAGATTCCGTCAGCACAAGATCTTCGGGATCTTCAATTGCAGTACTTTGGTCTCCACTTATAAACTTCATTTGGAAAACGCTAAAAATGTTTTCATCTGCCCAAGCAGCTCCATCCTGAAAAAAACTTCGATCTCCAATTTTAAAGTGCGATTCCCAAAGCCCTGATATTCTTGTGGTCACTTCAACTTGAGGGTACTCTTGCATCATAGTTGGCGCAAGTAATTCTGGCGTGTATCTCCCTCTTTCTCCATTAGCTACACGATAGATTTGTTCACCTTCTGGATAGAAGTTATCATAACTACGCTCGTGAAAAACGTACATCATAATGAGTAAGCAGGAAGCTAACCCAATAGCAAGTCCAGCGATGTTTATTCCTGCGTAAGACTTTTGTCTTAGCAATGTTCTGATAGCAACTTTTAAATAGTTTTTGATCATAGCAAGGGTGGTTAATTGTTCAAAATCTTCTAGTCCTTTTAAATACCTCAATCGGAAAAAGCGAAGCGTATTCCATCCAAAACGGAACTTGGCATTGCGAGTGGAACCATCACGTATGAATAACTCATAGAGATCTCCCTCGATTTGTTCGCGATATCTTTCCTTGTAGAAAAATTGAAGGAAACTCAGCGCCCATTTAGGTGGTGAATGCTTTGTCATACGTATCCTAAAATCGTTTTTGGGATTTGCTTGTAAAGCTCATTTCGTGTCTCATGTATATAAGTAATGGCTCTGGATCCTTCAGCAGTAATTCGAAAAAGTCGCTTTCTTCTTCCTCCGCGCTCCGCGCTCGCACCTCCCATGTAGGAAGAGACAAAATCCTTCTTCTCCAGGCGATCAAGAACTGTGTGAACAGCACTGATATTTACCTTTCTCCCAATTTGATCCAGGATCTCATCCATGACTTTTACACCATATGCTTCTTCATTAAGAATCGCAACAATCATAAGTACGAGTTCTTCAAGTTCCCCTAGTTGATAAGATTTGATTTTCATTTTCTTTTGATTCACTCAATTATATTCATAAATGTAAATGAAATGAATGTGAGATTGAAGTTCTATTTGTTTTATAGATGTAAATGAAATGGTGAAGGTTGCATTTTTAAGAATAAAAATTTGAAGACCGCCGAAGTAAGTGCACCTGATTGATCTAAAACGAGAGTGGTAATAAAGGAGAGGCTATTTACAAAGCCTCTCCAAATTTTGTTAATATAAATCGACAAAATACTTGATGATATCAGTAGTGGTTATAATGCCAACAAGTTTTTCGTCTTTAACTACAGGTAGTGCATGAAATTCTCGTTTTGTAAATATTTCAGCTGCAGATTTAATAGTATCCTCTGGGCTTACTGTCTCCGGACTGTGCTTCATCACCTGGTTAATAGATAGCATTTCAAAGATGGCATCATCTGATCCTTCTTGATCATTACCAAAGGTGTTTCCAAAGCTGATTCTTAATATATCAGTCTGACTAATTATACCTATCAATTTGTCACCAGAAACAACCGGAATATGTCGGATGTGATGCTTGTTGAACAGATCGTTTGCTTCTTTGAGCGAATTGGTAATATTCACAGTTTGAACGTCTTTGGTCATTACGTTCTCTATTTTCTCTCTTTTTTTCATGATTTATTTAGTTTTAATTTTTAATCGATGCTTGCTGCTGAACGATGGAATCTACTGGCTATCTCCGGGTCAGGGTCTAGCGAAATATTGGCTTGATTCTTTCCTTCATAATTCAGATGACTCAGCACAAATCGTATGGTCTCTAGTCGTGCTTTTTTCTTATTGTTGGCCTCTATGATGATCCAAGGGCTGTAGGACATATGTGTCCGGGAAAACATCTCTTTTTTGTATCTGGTGTAATCGTCCCAGTGCTCCTGAGCCTTCTCATCAATTGGACTAATTTTCCACTGTTTCAATGGATCGCCTTTGCGTGAGTCGAATCGTTTCTTTTGTTCAGCCTTAGAAATGGATAGCCAAAATTTGATGATCTCTATTCCATCTTCATAGAGCATGTGTTCAAACTCTGGTACCTGAAGGAGAAATGTTTTATACTCATCCTGAGTACAAAAACCCATAACTGGTTCCACGACCGCTCGATTGTACCAGCTTCTATCATAAAAAGTGATTTCACCCGGATTGGGTAGGGTATTTACATACCGCTGAAAATACCATTGCCCTTTCTCTACCTCCGTAGGTTTACTCAATGCCACCACACGCATGGCTCGTGGGTTTAAGTGCTCGATAAACCGTCTGATGTTCCCACCTTTACCAGCGGCATCACGTCCCTCAAAGATGATGGCAACTCTGCGGTTGTTTAGGTGTACATCTCTTTGAAGTTTGACAAGTTCTATTTGAAGCTGTTTCAGCTCGTGCTCATAGTTGAGCGAAAACATGAGCTTTTCAATATCGTGATTTTTTTCTTTTAGGATTTTTCTTATTCCTTGAGCAGAGTTTATCCGTTGAAGGTCTTCAGCGGTGAGTTCGAGTTTGTCTTCCTTGCTGCCTGTACCCATAATCTCATATCGTTGATTAATTGATTCTCAAGATATGACCCGGTACTAGTGCAAAGAAGGATAAACGTCACCCTCGCTTTTGATTAATATCAACCGCTGCAAACACTAAGAATCTGCAGACATGGCCCTTGGTCCCATCTCAATGACTTCAAGGTTTTTGATTTCACCATTTTTTAAGTCGAACCGAAGGAGTGTTTTTACTTTATGAAAGCCATGCTTACCAGCAGCTCCAGGATTCATGAAAAGGAGATTGTTGGCTTTATCTGGCATTACTTTTAATATATGCGAATGACCACACACCAATAATTTAGGTTGGTATTGTTTGACATAGGAGAGTACTTTTTTATTGTATTTGGGTGGTTTTGCTGCAATATGTGTGATCAACACACGGACACCTTCTCGCTCAAAGATTTCACCTTCCTTGCATTCTTGGCGGAGTTTACCACCATCGATATTCCCCCAGACAGCTATGGTTGGTTTAAAATTTTGTAATTCTTCCAGTACCTCCATAGTTCCAATATCTCCGGCATGCCAGATTTCATCTACGTTTTCAAAATACTTGAAAATAGTTGGATCCAAAAAACCGTGCGTGTCAGATAGAAGACCGATCTTCATTTGTTTATTTTTGCAATGAAACTAAAACAGGGTGCAGACCCGTTTTATAGGCATGCGAACGCTAAAGTATTTATTTGTATCTGTATTCCTTTTAGGGCTTTCATCTTTTGATCTGGCTAAAACTAACGAGGTGCAATGGCTGACATTTGAAGAAGCCATGGTACTGCATGACAAAGAGCCGCGTAAGTTGCTGATCGATTTGTACACGGATTGGTGTGGATGGTGCAAGGTGATGGACAAGAATACCTATACAAATGAAGTGATAGCCTCCTATATCAACAAAAATTTTTATGCGATTAAATTCAATGCAGAACAAAAAGAAGCTGTAGAGTTTAACGGACACACTTTTGAATTTATTCCGGAAGCCGGCAGGCGAGGAACACATTCCATTGCCTATGCGGTGACAGGTAATAAACTCAGTGGCTATCCAATGACAGTATTTATGGATGAAGAACTACGAATCATCCAGCCAATTTCAGGATACTTAAAACCCAATCAGATGGAGCCTATCCTTGCATTCATTGGTGGCGGACACTACAAGACCACCAAATGGGAGGATTTCAAAAAAAATCATAAATCTGCTCTATGATCTGCAACCTTTCTGTTTTTTCTAAATCTATAGATGTAAATACCGGGCCAAAGCTCGACCCTAACACTTAAAACTACAGATATGAAAAAATCATTTATTATAACATTATTGGGCATACTAGTAGCTGGAGCTACTTTCGCTCAATCCGAAGAAACCAGAAGTTTAAGCTCATTTTCTGAGATATCTGCACATGAAGGAATTGATGTAATCATAAAAGCAGGAAATAAAGAAGAGGCTAAGGTCGTTTCAGACAGTCACGACTTAGACGAGGTACTTACAGAAGTAAGTTCTGGTAAACTTAAAATACACTTGGAAGGAAACAATCATCGAAATATTGATGTAAAGGTTTATGTCACTTACAAATCCATTGAAGGTATTTCATCATCTTCAGCATCATCTCTTTCTTCAGAAGGAACAATAGACGCCAATGGTGGTGATTTCGATGTAGATGTAAGCAGTGCAGGAGACATTGATGCAAGTATTGAAAATGCTGATGAAGTAACCATCGACGCTTCCAGCGCAGGTGATGCACGTCTCAAAGTTGAAGCAAACGAAATTGAAGCTGATGTTTCGAGCGCTGGAGAAATAGAAGTAGCCGGAAGTGCAAGAAAGCAAGATATTGAAGCGAGCAGTTCTGGAGATTATGATGCTTATGATCTTGATAGCGAGGATGTTCGAGCCACAGTAAGCAGCGGAGGGTCAGTAAAAGTTAATGCAAGTTCAAAGCTTGATGCAAGGGCGAGTAGCGGAGGATCCGTAAGATATAAAGGTAGTCCACAATACCTTGATGCGAATTCCAGTAGCGGAGGATCAGTAAAGAAATCCTAAGAAATTTGACAACCCCAAAAAAGGCTTGCATACTTTTGTGCAGGCCTTTTTTGTTATCAATTTCATGAAAAGAATATTTCAATTTCTTGTCTTATTTACTTTCTTATCAGGATGTGAATCTTCTGAGGAACGGACACAAAGATTTTTTGATCTGGGCAATAGAGCACTAAATGATGGCTACTATGAGCAAGCAATAGAATTTTACAACCAGGCACTCAAGGAGACACCAAACTTCACAGCTGCTTTAAATAATAGAGGTGTAGCCAGGATAGAATCTGGCCATCCGCACGAGGCAGTCATAGACTATAATAGAGCCATTCAAATTGACTCAGCGTATTTGGATGCGCTATTTAATCGAGCATACGCTTATGAAGAAATTGGTCAGTTTAAAAATGCATTGAAAGATATAAATCTGATCCAGACATTGAATCCTGATTCTGCATTTGTTTACTTCTATCAAGGGCTGGTGCAAACCAAGATGAGAAATTATGAAGAAGCTCTTGTCAGTTTCAATACGGCAGACCGTCTAAATCCATTAAATCCTGAGACCATTATCAATAAGGCAACGATCTATTATTTTCAGGAAGTATACGATATGGCTGAAGATTTAGTAAATGAAGCATTAGAACTCAGTACTGAAGATGCAAACGCCTATAGTTTGTTGAGTCTGATTGAACTTGAAAAAGAAAATTATCAATCGTCATTGGCAGAGATAAATAGAGCGTTGGATATTGTGCCAGGTGAGCCTTACTTCCTCAACAATAGAGGATTTATCTACATTCAAATGGACAGCTTAGAATCAGCCATTACAGACATCAACAGGAGTATAGTTTTAAACCCCCAAAATGGATGGGCGTACCGAAATAAAGGAATTTATCTTTCAAAAATAGGGGACAATAAAAGCGCAATAAGACTCTTTAATAGAGCAATTCAGTCAAATGAATTTATTGATGAATTGTATTTTTATTTGGGAAATGCTCATCATAATCTAGGTGATATGGAAGCAGCATGTGCTGCGTGGAAAAAAGGAATGGAGATGAATGAGAGTACCAGCCAACAAATGATTGATCAAAACTGCAATTGATCTTTTTTAAATATCAGTTGATAAAGTGATACTAAATGACTGAAGAAAATAGTCGGTACTATGACTGTAGGAAGTAAAACATAAGGAAAATAAAATACGCCTAAATTGGCACTCTGACCACCTGTGGGTGTATAATAGTATGGCATATAGCCTACGGCCATATTGACAATATTGATTAGTAAAGCCAATGCAATTACATTCCAAATAATTGCTCCAATGCGACTTTTACTTTGCGCACCGACCATGAATACCGCGGCAAATGGAGCTGAAATCCCCGAAATAATGTCAAGATTACTCCCCTCAAAAGTCATATCCATTGGAATAGCTCTAGACACGGCCAGCCACCATAAAACCATTTCTACAGGCACTCGAACAATGTGGATATAATGAAGGGTGGTAATTGGCATTTCCATAAGGATGGCTCGTGTCCTGGGCCATACAAAAAGTATAGCAATAGCTGCAAGCGTAAAGCACACCATTAATGGCAGTCTTGGAAACCCAGAGAGATTGGTGAAATAACCATTGAAAGTTTGTACACAGATAAAAAATATCCAGCCAACAATTAAAGTAATAACCAATGAAGGAGTGATACTTTTCTTACCAGGAGTAGCTGCGCTTATTGCATAATATAGAAAACCAAGCACTGCTATCACAATAGCAATGAAGGTGGCTGCCACATAACTTGGGATATCTTCCATTTAGGTGATTAGGGATGATAGTTCAATATAATTATAAAAGCGAAATGAAATAGTCATGCTTAATTTGCAACGAAATGAATTTCGATGAACTGACCAGATTCTTGGAGAAGCGTGTGCAATTACCCATGCCGGGAGACGCAGCTCACCAAAAAATGAAGCCCGTTTTAGCAAACGGTGCTCCTTTGAAGCTGAAACATTCTACCCAGCCGCGAAAAGGAGGGGTGCTAATTCTTTTATATGAAGATAGCGGAATCGTTCGCTTCCCTTTGATTCAAAGACCGAATTATGAAGGCATTCATAGTGGCCAAATGGCTCTTCCTGGAGGAAGATATGAGGAAGAAGATCAGGATCAATTTCAGACAGCACTTAGAGAAAGCAATGAAGAGATAGGTGTTGATCAAAGAAAAGTTGAAATTATAGGAAGCCTATCCGAATTTTTTGTTGCAGCGAGTAACTATTTGGTTCTTCCAGTCATTGGTAAAATTGATTTTAAACCAAAATTTGTCCCGGAGCCACGAGAAGTACATGATGTGGTCACGCCACCGATTCGCCATCTGGTTGATCCCGTTCGATTAAAAGAGAAAGAGATCATTGTACGGAATGGCTTCAAATTACATTGTCCGTATTTTGACCTGGAAGGCCGTACAGTCTGGGGAGCTACTGCGATGATGTTAAGCGAAATGGTAGAAATTCTTAAGGAATTTGAAGGTAACTAACTATTTGGTCACTAAAAGGTAATATTCTCTTTCCCTTTAGGCTTGCTGAGAACTCTACTTTTGAGTTATGGATACTAGTGACCAAGAATTCGATAATGATTACTCAGACTTTGATGACAGAATCGAAATAGAAGAATATTATTTACAAGAGATAAATGATGAATCAGAGCCTGTGAGAGACGATGATTTATATTACCGCCATCTGGAAGAATACTAATCTAAAATAATCCTTACATCCTTCTAATCTATTTACTAATTTTGCAGCGGCAAACGGGTACGACTAGCTCCTGCTGAATCCCCCAGGACCTGACGGTAGCAAGGGTAGGTGGTTGTAGCAGTGCGATGCTTCGTTTGCCATTTTTTTGCTAAATATTCCTTCACTTTAACTTCCTAATAGATGAAATTTTTCATTGACACAGCAAACCTTGACGAAATACGAGAGGCTCAAGACTTGGGCGTGCTTGATGGTGTAACCACCAATCCATCACTAATGGCCAAAGAAGGCATCACTGGTGAGGCTAATATCCTTAAACACTATAAAGACATTTGCAATATTGTAGATGACAATGTAAGTGCAGAAGTGATAGCCACCGAATATGATAAGATGGTGACAGAAGGGAAAGAACTTGCTAAAATTGATGATAAGATCGTCGTAAAAATTCCAATGATTAAGGATGGAGTTAAAGCTATTTCAGCACTTACAGCCGAAGGAATAAGAACCAACTGCACTTTAATTTTCAATGCTGGACAGGCAATACTTGCTGCAAAAGCTGGAGCAAGCTACATCTCACCATTCATCGGAAGACTAGACGATATTTCTATGGACGGCCTTGCATTGATTGAACAAATCGTAGGGATCTTTGATAATTACGGCTATGAAACGGAAGTATTAGCTGCTTCTATCCGACACAATATGCATTTGATTCAATGTGCAGAAATTGGAGCCGATGTAGCCACTTGCCCGCTTAGCGTTATAACCGGATTGCTTAAGCATCCGTTAACTGATTCAGGGCTTGAGAAATTTTTGGCTGATTACAAAAAATCAAACAAATAAGATAATACGTAGTTGATGATGGAAGCACTAGATTTAATTAATTTAGAAGAAATGTACATCATCAAGGTCAAGGGAAAAGCGAAGATTCCTGATTACATACAAATACGTGATCAGGATTTTGTTTTAGTTGCCTACTTTAGAACGGATCGCCCTTTAAAAAGAATGGATAAATTTGGCCTTGGAGGTAAGGATGAGGAGTTGAAAAGCCTTATTAAAAGCTTACCATATGGCAAGCTTCAAAAGCTAGATTTATAAACTAATGTCGTTTTCTGAAGAACCAATTGTTCGAATTTCCAATGCTTCTGTTTTTCAAGAAGATCATACGGTCTTAAGTGAGTTGGACTTTGTTATAGATAAAGGTGAATTCGTTTATCTAATTGGGAGAACTGGAAGTGGAAAGTCATCCTTGCTTAAAACGCTCTATGGAGATCTACCCTTAAGACTTGGCCATGCCGAGGTTGTTGGTTACCCAATAAGTAGCATAAGGTCCAAAGATGTACCGTTCTTAAGAAGAAAAATCGGCATCATCTTCCAGGACTTTGAGCTTTTTTATGATCGCTCTGTAGCAGAAAACCTCACATTTGTAATGAAGGCAACAGGTTGGAAAGAACCGGCTAAGATGAAGAATAGAATTGCTGAAGTCTTGATGCGAGTAGGTTTAGGTGCGATTTCAGCTAAAATGCCACATCAACTTTCTGGTGGAGAACAACAGCGTGTAGTAATTGCAAGGGCCATGATTAATGAACCACAGATTTTACTAGCTGATGAGCCTACTGGAAATCTCGATCCGGATGTAAGTGATGGCATTCTGAAGTTGTTTGAGGAAATCAATAACAGCGGAACAGCGGTACTTATGGCAACCCACAATCATAAATTCATTGAGAAGTTTCCGCACAGAGTTTTAAAATGTGAAAAAGGTCGAATTCTTGATTCGTCCAAAGAGAAATTTGAACTTAGCGGCTGGTATTAATTTATTTGACCTGTTAGTTCAATTCATTTCTACCGATTTTTTAGACGTACCTTTGCTTTTCATTAGAAATGGTCATAGCATAACAGATCGTTTCGTCAAACCATCTTTATGACATTTAATTCATTGGGTTTGTCCGAACCCCTACTGAAAGCAATCAGTAAAAAAGGATATACAGAACCTTCACCAATACAAACGAAGGTGATTCCCGTTATTTTAGAAAAAAGCGATGTGTTGGCGTCTGCCCAAACAGGCACAGGGAAAACAGCTGGCTTTACATTACCTATGCTTCAGCTATTATCTAGTGGACAGGATTTTCGGAAAAGACCTGTTCGCGCCTTAATCCTTACTCCCACAAGAGAGCTGGCAGCCCAGATCTATGACAATGTAAGAGCTTATTCAGCCTATTTAGACATTCGATCAGCTGTGATCTTCGGAGGCGTGAAAGCAAACCCGCAGATAGCAGCATTAAAAAATGGAGTGGATGTATTGATTGCCACACCCGGCAGACTACTCGATCTTCACAATCAGCATGCGCTTTCACTTCATAAGGTAGAAATTCTGGTATTGGATGAGGCTGACCGTATGCTGGATATGGGCTTCCAAAGAGATATTAATAAGATATTAAATCTACTTCCGCCCAGACGGCAGAATCTATTGTTCTCCGCAACCTTCTCCAAGGAGATAAAGCGACTGGCCAATGCATTTATGAAGCACCCTAAATATGTGGAAGCTACGCCAGAAAATACGACGGTAGAAAAAATAAATCAGCTCGTTCATCGTGTGGATAAGGCTCGGAAGACTGACCTGATCCTTGATTTGATTGCCGGTGGTAGATGGCAGCAAGTCCTTGTTTTCACGCGAACCAAGCATGGTGCCAACCGTTTGGCCGAAAAGATGGTCAAAGCTGACATAAGTGCGGCTGCGATTCATGGAAATAAAAGTCAGGGAGCCAGAACGAAAGCACTTGATGGATTTAAAAAAGGAAATGTAAGAGTTTTGGTAGCTACAGACATTGCGGCACGGGGTTTGGATATACCTTTACTTCCGCATGTTGTTAATTTCGAATTGCCCAACATTCCAGAAGATTATGTACACCGAATTGGGCGTACCGGAAGAGCGGGAGCAAGCGGTATCGCATTGTCTTTGGTGAGTTTGGATGAGCTAGAATATTTGAGAGATATTGAAAAACTAATTGATAGTCAGATACCTACAGAGATAGTGGAAGGATTTGAACCAACTGAGAAGAAAAGTGATTTGCCACCATCCCCAAAAAAGAAGAACTTTAACCGATCACGACCAAAATCAAAGCACAAAACCTTTAGAAGTAAGAAGAAGCCTAAACACAACTAAACGATGAACAATCTCCTTATTTATGGTGCTTATGGATATACCGGGCGGCTTATTGTAGACGAATGTCTAAAGCAGGGAATCAAGCCTATCATTGCTGGGAGAACTCCAGAGAAAGCCATGGCTTTTGCAAACAAGCACGGCCTGGAATATGACGTGTTTGAGGTATCAGAAAAAAATAAGCTGGAGAATTGGTTGAAAAGGGGTGATGTGGTGATCCATTGTGGCGGACCATTCATTTATACGGCCAAAGAGATGCTTGAGGCTTGCATAGCCACAAATACGCACTACCTGGATATCACAGGAGAATATCAGGTATTCGATCTGATAAAAGAGTATGATGATAGGGCTAAGGAAAAGAATTTGATGTTGATGCCAGGTGCAGGCTTTGATGTCGTTCCTTCTGATTGTCTCGCTAAACATCTGCACAATAAACTTCCAGACGCAACAGATCTAAAACTGGCTTTTGTCAGTAAAGGGGCTAAACTCTCGCGAGGGACAGCCAAGACAATGATCGAAAATCTGGGCGATCCTCAAATGAGAAGAAGAGATGGAACTTATGAAGGACTTCCGATGGGAAAGTCTGTACGAGATGTTGATTATGGAGACTTCACTCAACTTTCCATGGGTATATCTTGGGGCGATGTTTCTACTGCATATCACAGCACAGGCATCCCAAACATTGAAGTGTTTTCCGGAACAGATGAGCAACAAATCAGCAAAGTAAAGAAGACGTTGAGAATGTCTTTTATGCTCAAGTCCAGGATGATTAAGAATTTCCTCATTCGCCAAATGGACAAAAGACCAGATGGACCAAAAGAGGAAAGAAGAGAGAGCTCATGTATGTATTTATGGGGCGAGGTAAGCAATGCAAACAAAAGAGTTGAAGCAAGAATAAAAACCCCAAATGGTTATTCACTTACAGCTATGTCATCTGTCTTGATTGCGCAGAAGATCTTTGCAGATAATTTTAAGCCCGGCTTTCAGACACCATCATCAGCTTACGGAGAAGGTCTTATTTTAGAAATAGACGGCTGCTTCTTTTTGTAGCTTCAGATTACATTTTGATCATCTGGGTATCAAGTCTTGATCGAAAGATTTGATCATAAAAGCGTAAAATCTCGTAATTTCATACCATGAGATGTACACTTATCACCCTGCTAGCCACGCTCTGTACCTATACCTATGCCCAATCAGTGGATATCTCTGGAACCTGGCTGGGAACATCCACTTTTCTAAAAGAACATACCCAGCTTAAATATGAGCTAACACAAAAGGATGGTGGGATCACAGGTTTTATCTATGCGAAAAACCTGCAGAAGAATGACTCCATAAAAGCCAGGATCAAAGGCAAGATTAAGAATGGTAAGATTATTCTTGAGGGAGAAGAAATTATCTATCGATCAGGGATGGCTTGCATGGCCAGAAATGAACTAAGCTATCAGCTAAATAATGGCCAAGAAAGCCTCACAGGAAAATGGAAAGGTGACTTAAAGCTAAACACGTGCCCACCCATAGTTTCAGGAACAGTCACATTATTTAAAGAGGTAGTAACCAATGCTTCTTCACTGGCAGAAACAGAAACAGTGGAGACCAAACAGATTGGTGATAAAGACACCCTAGGAAAAGCATTGGTAAATGAGTTGAGCAAAAGAAAATATTATGCGCTCATCATTGGTATCAATGACTACATGGATGATGAGATCCAAGATTTAGATAATCCAATCAATGACGCAGAGCAATTAGCAGGCGTACTTACTTACCACTATTCTTTTGATCAGGAGAATGTGACAGTCCTTGAGAATCCACGAAGAGAAGACATCATCACTGCTTTAGATGGACTAACTAGTCTTGTCACAGAAAAAGACAACTTATTGATTTTCTATGCCGGACATGGAATTTGGAACCAACAATTGAATCAAGGTTACTGGTTACCTAGTGATGCTTCACTGACCTCCAAATCTTACTGGCTTTCAAACAGTACACTTCGAGATTATGTCGGAGGGATAAAGTCGAAGCATACACTGCTCATTTCTGATGCGTGCTTCAGCGGAGGTATCCTCAAAGAGCGAGCAGTATTTGGCAATAGTCGAGCTATATTGGAAGTATACAAGCTTCCCAGCCGAAAGGCGATGACAAGTGGAACGCTTAAAACCGTTCCAGACGAAAGTGTATTCATTGAATATTTGCTTAAAAATTTGGTAAATAATCAGGCACCTCTGCTTTCGGCAGATCAATTATTTAGACACTTCAAAACTGCGGTAATCAACAATAGTCCAAATGGCCAGGTCCCTCAATACGGACCGATCACACAGGCAGGTGACGAAGGAGGAGATTTTATTTTTCTGAAAAGACAATAGTGGAAAAAGAAATTCATTTTTCTTTGCACTCATCACTCCCACAGTTTTAGTAAAACCGCATGGTTCTGATTTATCAAGCATCTAAGTACTAGGTGCTATTTTTTGTATTAAGCGAATTTTAAAAAGTGAGTAAGAAAAACAAAATCCTATCGGCCTTGTGTGCTTTGGGAATAACCGTCAGTTGTGAATTTAGTTCCATAGAATTGGACAAAATACAAGGGCCAACGCTTAACAATTCCTTCGCTTTCAACATTGGTAACATTAAATATACTGTTGGAGAATTGGTAAATGATCTTGAAGATGAGACACTTGAGGTTGTTGAAGGTGGCGATTTATCACTCTCACTTGTTTATAGAGATACTTCTAAGTTTGACGACATTAGTTCTTTTATATCGATTGGTAACATTGCCAACACAGACAGCTATTCACCATTTGGTGCAGATATTCCGGCAAGTGGCTCGGCCACAGTAGTAAATGTTCCGACAAAGAACTTTGAATTTGAGTTTAACCCTGATGGTGGTGAGCAAGTTGATTCAACCTATTTCAAAGGAGGGATACTGCAGTATACGTTATCATCCGATTTTGATGTCCAAATAGACTACACATTCACGTTGAATGACGTACAGAATTTAGAAAGTGAACCGATTGTGTTTACACGTACATTACCCGCGGGTTCGTTACAAGATTTTCAATCCAGATCTCTGGATGGATTAAAGAATGTATCGCGAAGAGAAGGCTCCTCAAATATTTTCAATGTTTCACTGGATCTAACATTCCATATTCCTGCTGGAAAATCTATTGATGCGGCTAATGAAATGACTCTGGAGCTTAAATTCGTCGATTCTGAATTTTCGGCAATTTTCGGCAATTTCGGAACAGATCCAGTAGAAGTACAGAGAGATAGCATACTCATCTCTGCATTTGATGAATTCAATGAAGGTGGGCTTGCATTTAAAAATCCATCGATCACTATGGATTTCAAGAACACTTATGGAATTGAGTTAGGTATTGAATTGGGCGGTGTAGTAGCCGTCAATTCTGATGATACAGAAAAAACGCTAACAGGTGATGTAGTGACGTCACCACAGTTTGTGGAAGCACCCAACAATACTCAATTGGGCGAATCAATTTCATCATCTTTCAGCATTGACAACACCAATAGTAATATTGACGAATTACTAAATACAACTCCTAATAAGATCATCTTTGATGTAACAGCTATTCCCAATACAGCTGGATCTGACAATCTCAACAACTTTTTGTTCGACAGCAGCTACCTGGAGATAATGTCTACGATAGAGATACCACTGGATTTTCGAATGGATGGGTTTTCCAAGGAATTCGACCTGTCGGTTTCTGGTTCTGATCTGGAAGATGCAGACTCTTTGAAAATCAACATTGATGTCATTAATGAGATTCCATTTGACGGACTTCTCGATCTTTCTTTTCAAGATTCGGAAGGCAATGTGCTGTATTTATTAGAAGAGATAGCTGTAATAACAGCTCCACCAATTGGTACCGAAGGAAGAGTCGTAGAGCCCATTTCAAGCAGGTCTTCCATAGCGCTGAATGAAGAGGGAATTGAAGCATTTCTTCAATCGTCCAGCGTCATCGCTACAATGAATATTTTCACTTTAGGCAATGAAGGAGGTGATTTTGTAAAAATTTTCTCTGACTATCAATTGGAAATTTATTTATCGGCAGAAGGAAAGGTTAGCGTAGACTTATGAGAAAAATTGTAACATTATTGATCATTATTCTTTTGGCACATATCACCAAAGGCCAATCTGATTTAACATTTTATCATCTGGGAGCCTTGACACCACAGTCAAACCTTAATAATGCTTCCTTCTTTCCGGATGCGAAATTCTATTTCTCTCTTCCAGGTCTTTCCGGCTTCAATGCTAAGATAAATAGTGAAATCAGCTACAATCATTTGATGCGGCCAATTGAAGGTTCTGATTCTGTAAAAATGGATTTGCAAGGTGCGTTAAGTAGCTTAAAACAAGGAGATAATGTGCGATTCAAGGGAGACGTTTCCCTCTTTCAGTTTGGAATACGAAGCGGACATAGAGCATTTACCCTTTTCGCTAATGTTCGGTATGGTGGAGGATTTAGCTATCCGGTTAATTTCTTAAACTATTTTGTCTATGGCAATGGCAACTTCATTGGTCAGCAAATTGAAGAAAACCAGCTCAAAGGTGGAGGTATTGCTTACCATGAAATTGGACTTGGATATTCTCAAGACGTAGTAGTTATGACAGATAAGTCG
The DNA here is from genome assembly GCF_039960695.1 of Ekhidna sp. GTDB lineage: Bacteria > Bacteroidota > Bacteroidia > Cytophagales > Cyclobacteriaceae > Ekhidna. The sequence continues at coordinate 127,616 of NZ_JBDVKP010000003.1, forward strand.
TTACGCTTAGGTGTTCGGGTAAAATATCTGAATGGAATAGCCCATGCAAGTGTTGCAGACAATGCGTCCATGACAATGTTTACTGATCCAGCTTCTTATGACATTAATGTGCAATTCAATGGCGCCACCATTCGCACAGTAGGTTTTAATGAACTTAAAGGTGATGATCCTGTAGGATACATTATGGGGTTTGGTAATAATAAGAATAAAGGGTTTTCGATTGATTTAGGAGCTGAAATGAGCATCAATGACCGACTCACAGGATCAATTGCAATTAATGATCTTGGATTTATCCATTGGAAACAAGATATCGAAAACTACACGCTTCAAAACAGTGAGGTAACACTGAGTGGCTTTGATGATGTGGATGATATTGACTTTGCTGAGGTATTGGAAGATAGCCTGGATGCATGGACAAAACATTCAACGGGACAAAATTCATTCAAAACACCCATAGGAGCGAGAGCGCTTCTGGGCGCCAATTATAAGCTAAATGAAAATGGATATGTATCTGGAACCTTGGCGTACAACCAAACTTCATATAAATCATCTGAGATTGGTTTTGGAGTGGGATACACGCATCAATTTGGAAAGACACTGACAGTCTCAAGTACGGTATCAAAAGATCAGTTTAGACCTGTAAGAGTGGGAGGAGGATTTGCTATCAGAGTAGGCTCTTTGCAGTTGTATGGAGCTTTTGATAACATTCTCAATGTGGCAAGAAAGGCTGGAGACCTAACTGGAGTTGACGCACGAATTGGAATCAATTTTCTGATTGGAAAAAGCAATACTGGAAGGAAACAACTAGAGAAAAAGGAAAAAGAGGAGTTAAGCCCGTTTCCACCGGAATACGACTTGGATCATTTATTGGATGATTCAGATGATGGAAATTCAAAACTCTAGTGTAAGCTGACTGGGCTTTTGGGGTTCTTCATCTTTTCTGAAATTGGAAATGCCGACACCAATTAGACGAATGCCATCATCATTAAGTAAATCTTCTGTCATCAGCGAAAGCGCAAGATCTACAAAGGGAACTTCTTCATTTATTCGCTGCTCCAATGTTTTACTTCTGGTGATTTGACGAAAGTCTGCGTACTTAAGCTTGATGGTGATCGTGTGACCATCACTGGCTTTACTTCGCTTATATCGATCGAAAGAAATATGAGCAATGCGGTCTATCTCAGTTCTTATATCCGCCATGTCATATAAGTTGTCCTCAAATGTTCTTTCTGCACTGACCGATTTAGTCTCTCTCACTGGCTGTACACTTCTGGTATCTACACCTCTGGAGATGTTGTAGTAGTACTGGCCGGACTTTCCGTAGCGAAGTTTGAGATCTTCCAACGTCTTCTTTCGTAGATCCTTTCCTGTAAAAATCCCTGCTTTCACCATCTTTTCAGCGGTCACTTTTCCGATTCCATGAAAGCGGTGAACTGGCAATGATGCTACGAAATCTTCTGCTGTGTCTGGAAGAATTACGTATAATCCATCCGGTTTATCCATATCAGAGGCTGTCTTGGCCAAAAACTTATTGTAGGAGATTCCAGCAGAAGCAATTAGTCCCGTTCGTTCCTTGATCTTCTGCTTGATCTCTTTTGCGATTAGGGTAGCAGAGTTCAATCCGATCTTATTTTCGGTTACATCCAGGTAAGCCTCATCCAGTGACAGAGGCTCCACCAAATCAGTATATTCAAAAAAGACTTCTCTGATTTGATTGGAGAGTTCTTTGTAGCGCGGAAAACGAGGAGGTACGAAGATGAGGTGCGGACATTGCTTGGCCGCTTTAGCTGACGGCATGGCTGATTTCACGCCAAACTTACGTGCTTCGTAGCTGGCGGCAGCTACAACACCTCGTTGCGAATTGCCTCCAACAGCAACCGGCTTTCCTCTCAGTTCTGAGTGGTCGAGCTGCTCAACTGATGCATAGAACGCATCCATATCTATATGTATGATTTTGTGATGATCCACAATGTTGCTTCGTGTAGCAAAGAAATAACATCCGATGACAACCTTATGTCACTGCGAAATTAGTTGTATCACAATTTGTCCATCATCGATAGGGTATTAAGAATGATGTGAGCAATGATTAGTGGCCATAGGTTTCGACCGGTGATCACGTAAACGATTCCAAAAACTAAACCGATCAACCCTGTAGTCAGCGAGCGCTCAGATAAATCATACGAATGACGAAAGCCAAATATGGCCGCTTGCAGGATGACAGCTAAAACTGCAGAGAATGGCACTTTTGAAAACAGCGAATCAAAGCGATTGAGAGAGAACCCTCGATCCTGGAGTTCCTCCAGAAAAGACTCAATCCACACTGCTGTAAGAATAGAAATTACCGTAGAAATTGTACGTTCCGCATTGCTCATGTTTGTGCTTGCAGGTGATTCACCACTTGCAGGAAACATGTCAGCGATGAAAATTTGGAAGACAATAATGGTAACAACAGTGCCAACTAATGTCACCACTACAATGACAAGCAGTTTACCATAATTTTCTGGCTTGGTCAGTCCTAAATCTTTCCACGATTGTTTTCTGTAATACAGCAGAATTGTAGCCAAACCCACAGTCGAAATGGACTTAAAAAGCCCATTGCCCCAAAACCCAAGGCTTTCAAAGTAAATAGTTCGAACAAAGAACATCAGGCCGAGAAAGAGCATGAGATCTATCAGTGCTGCTAAGGGACTTATTTGATTGGTTGGTTGATTCGTTAGGATTTTCAAAAATTTAGAATTTTATGTGAATGGATGATTGAATGATTAGTGTCTTTAGATGCGCGTTTATTACGCAGAGTTACATTTTTGTTTGACGTATTTATCCAATGTGTAACCATTACGAAACAGGGCGGTATTTCAAATAAATAAACTGACTCAAGATGAAAAAATTCACATTACTAGTTCTGGTTGCTGGAATCTCATATTACGGATTTGGACAAGATGCCGAAAAGGAATCTAAAAAGGCCGGCTTAAAAAAGATTGAAGGGGTGTCGCAACTATCCCAGCTTTCTGAGCTCTCAAAGCTTTCTGATTTATCACAACTTTCAGAATTATCAAACCTCTCAAACCTCTCAGAAATAGCAGAACTTGCTGAACTTTCAGCTTTATCAGAGCTGTCCTCTTTTGTTGAATTATCAGCTCTGGCTAATGAAGCATTGCTGGTTGATCTATCAGATTTGGAAGTGGAGCTGAATGAAGATATGATGGAGCTATTGGAGGACTTTGGAAATCAGGCTGAGCAGGTCGATTTTAATGAGATCAGCGAGAAGGTCAAAGAAGCGATGAAGGAGATAGAAAAAGAAAAAGAGTAAGGTGCAGCAATCAAGTCTGGCGAAGGTCAGGCTTGGTTCACCTACTTTTCCTCACAAAATGATTCTGCACCAACTGCCCAAAGTAGACTTTGGATTCCACCAACTCGAATTGTAGTTCGTTGGGAAATGCTGAAAATAGGGAAGGGCCTCCACCCAAGACAATCGGAAAGGTGGTGATGATCATCTGGTCGATCAGGTCTTCTCGCAAAAAACTTTGAATGGTGGCTCCACCGTCGATGTACAACCTGGTATATCCTTTTGCATGAATCTGTTCAAGAACTTCTGACAAAGCTCCACTCACAAGAAATGCTTTCCCTTGATGGCTTTCCGGAATCTTTTGAAGCTGATTGCTCAGTACAAACACTGGTTTTTGATAGGGCCACTCCACATCAAATCCAAGCACTGTTTCGAACGTGTTTCGTCCCATCACGAGTGCATCGATATCATTGGTGAAGGTGTAATAACCCATGTCTTCGTTCTCTGGAATTGGGATGGAGTCGAGCCATGCGATACCATCATTCCGATCGGCAATGCGCCCGTCCAGACTCGTGGCGATGTATACACTGTTCTTCTTTTCCATGATTTAATCCTTAGAGATGACTACTTTTTTACGAATCAATCTATCTGATTTAAGGCAATCTACAAGGTATTGAGCTACAGAGTGACGATTGATTGTCAATCTCGGTTTGTGTTTTCCATCAAAAATTTCCCTTACAACCTGGGACTTCCTTGAATTTGTTAAGCCAACAGGTCTGACAATTGTCCAATCCAACGTTGAGTCTTGAATTATTCTTTCTTGTCTCTCATGATCTGCATATGAAGCCCCAATGTTACTAGTGTCAATGAGCCATCTAAACCAGCGAGGTAGATCTTTTCTTGTTTCTGCAACCCCCCAGGCTGAGCATACAACCAAACGTTTAGTGCAGTTGAATTCAGCAACCGGAATGAGTTGTTTCATAGTTTCGGAAAGAAAAGCCTTGGGTGTTCTCAGACCTGACCAGGGGAAGTCAGACTGGCGAGAAATATTCAGCACACTTATCACGGCATCACATCCGACAATCGCTCTTTCTAAATCTTCTCGGTTACTTGCATCTCCTTCAAATAAAGTTACTCCATCCTGCTTAGCTATACGCTCAGTATTTCTGGCAAGGCAGTGAACTGGGAATCGATTCTCTAGTAACCTCTTGAGCACAAGTTGTCCTGTTCGTCCAGTGGCACCGAGTAGAAGGAGTTTCATTACATAATCATTATTTCAACCCCTCACGATCCAGCAGATACATCATCGCACTCATGCTTGCGGCACCGAGCTCCAGTTCACGTTGGTCTACTGCTTCAAACACATCGGCTGGCGTGTGGTGATAGATGAAGTACTTCTGGGTGCTTGGTCGTAAGCCAATCAACAAGGTTCCCTGTGAACGCAGCGGACCAATATCTGCACCACCACCGTTTTGATCAAAGTCCCACACCCGGTAGGGTAGGAAGTAATTTTTCCATTGTTTGATTTGTGCTCTTTGCTCATCTGTACCTGAAGTAGAGAAGCCTAACGGCTGGAAACCTCCGGCATCAGATTCAATTGCGGCTATGTGCTTTTCTCCTTTTTCTTTGGCTACGCGAGCATACTCTCTTCCTCCGCGTAAGCCGTTTTCTTCATTCATCCACATCACAGCTCTCAGCGTCCGTTTAGGTCCAATTCCCAGTGCTTTAAACAACCTAACAGCTTCTATCGCTTGTATACATCCACTGCCGTCATCATGCGCACCTTCGCCTACATCCCAGGAATCGAGATGCCCGCCCACTGCGATGATTTCATCCGGAAATTCCGAACCGCGAAGTTCACCTATTACATTGTAGGATAGCACATCGGGTAGCTGCTTACAATGGGTTTCGATATATACATTTAACGTTTGTTCTTTCAAAACCCGACTCAGCTGGTCTGCATCATTGGTACTTATAGCAACTGCTGGTATTTGATTGATCAAGGCTTTGTATCTCAATGATCCGGTGTGAGGGATGTCGTCTTGTCGGTTTGTGACTGAACGTATGATAATGGCTTTGGCTCCATACTTAGCTGCTTCGGAAGCCCCAGACGATCGCTGAGCAACCGCACCTCCATACGCACCAAATGTGTTAATGATAGTCGGATCCATTTGACCATTATAAAATACAATCTTACCTTCTACTTTTTTGCCCAGTTCATTCACCTCATCTATACCGCTGACTTCTATCACTTCAGCCAGAACACCTTCGGACCCGGTTCCAACGGAGTTGCCCAACGCCAGCGCATTCATCTCATATGTGCCATGCTTGTCCGAATTGATCGCGCGAACAACTTCTTTCTTACCTCGTACCCAATGAGGCACCATCACAGGTTGTAGATACACGGTATCGAATCCGTAAGACTCCATGAGTTGTTTGGTGTATTCAACGGCCGCTGCTGCTTCGGGTGATCCTGACAAACGATTGCCAATTTCCTTACACAACACGCGCAGGTCTTCGTACACGCGTCCCTTGGTCAAGGCTTCATCATAGATTTGCGTGATTTGTTCAGAGTGATCCTGTGCGATAGTTAAAACAGGGAGTAAGAACAGAATGCTAAGTATTCGCTTCATGCTAATTGGTTTTAGCTGTGAATTTAGCTCAAATGTTGTTTTATCTAGCTTCGAGCTTTTGACAGGTTTTTCTCAAACACTTCAAGCGATAGGTCATTTTGCTCCCTGGCTAGTTCGACAGCTTTTTCAAAGTATTGAATGGCTTCAGACTTTGTACCACACGCTAGAAGGCCTTCTCCAAGGCTGTCCCAGACATTGGGTGAATTGGGATTACGAGCTGCATTTTCACGGAAAAAATCTACGGCTAGTTCACAATTATCTTCCAGCAGGCCATAAGCCAATCGATTGATGTTTCCTTCACTAGGATCATAATCTTCGAAATATGCCAACTTTATGCTATCTACTTTTTTGACATTCCCTACCTCGCCATACAGATACATCAGATGTGTAATGGAGCTTTCTGAAGGTAAGACATCATAGCCTGATAAATCAGAGAGGGTATTAAAGTAGTGGTTGAATGCCGAAATTCCACCTGCCCCTTCGAATACTTTCAGGGAGCTACGGTCTGGATACCCTTTCATTCGGAAAGTATCTGGCAATTGGTGTGTAGCCAGATACAACTGATGGATCAGCTCGGTGTCTTTTATGGGATTTACATTAGCGAGAAAGATGATAGTGGTACCATCTTTAAATAAGGTAATGGAGGACCTATGACCGAAAAGTGCCCCTCCATGTGTAATCATCCTCGCGTTGGTATTTCGTTCGATCAATTCGTCCCAGTTTTTTATCCAACCATAGCAATAGCCTTGCTTATTTGCTGTTAGCATTTGCTCGGTCAATGATTGGTTTAACAAGGTGTTGTTTTTGATGGCTTCACTCCAAACGAATAAATCCTCAACAGTAGAATGCATACCCCCGGTGCTGTACTTGTTGGATTGATCTCTGAATTTCACGTTTTCGAATTCACCTCCATATTTTTTAAAAAGCATCATGAATGTTTCATCTTCCACAAAAGCATATCCTTTGGCAGTTTCTTCTTTTATGTATGCATTCGTTGCGAACCCGGTGTTCCCCATACCCAGAGGTTGAGTGATTTTTAGCTCGAGAAGCGAAGCATAGGAAAGCCCTGATACTTCTTCCAAAAGAGCTCCCAATAGCATATAACCCAAGCTGCTGTAATGAAAGGTTGTGCCTGGTTCATCGATTAAATCTACTTTACTAACTAGAAGTGCCAGCTCTTTGGGTGTATATGCTGTTTCCGCAAATTCATCCGAATTAATTACTGATCTGAATAATCCTGGATAATGTGGTAAGCCTGATGTGTGTGAGAGAAGTTGATGAATGGTAAATTGATCAGCGAAGGACTCTGGAAGGTAGGAGAGATGTTGCGACAAAGGATCAGATAATTCAATAGTACCATTTCCTACCATTTGCATCACAAGCATGGAAGTGAATTGCTTGGTAATGGAACCAATTGGAAACCGAGTATCTATTTGATTTGGAATCTCATTTTCCCGATCGCTGTATCCATATGCGTGCTTGAAAGCCACTTCTCCATCTTTTGCTATGAGAACTGCTCCTGTGAATGGACTGTTGATCTTTCTTCGTCCATTTTCAGCATATTCTTCCAGCAGCTCATGAGGAGAGTGAATGGATTCGCTACACGAAGTGAGAAGAAAGAGAATAGAGAGAAAGAATGTTGTAATCTTATTAGTCATTTTAGTTTTTGATGTTTGGAACAAATGTATTTTCCATACATCGCTAACCTTGCGACATTCCTACGTCACTCTTATGTCATTTGCTTAGATTAAAAAAAATCAGGGGTTTTGGGGAGAAAGTCAGCATCTTCATCAACTATATGTCTGGTTGACTTGGAGACCACAGAAATGTTCCAAATGAGGCAAATGATAAGCGCAATGAAAGCCCAATAATGTCCATCACCAGCTGTACCGCTGATGAGATTGGAAATAAATACAGAGCCGAAGAAAATGAAAATAGAAGAGAGTGTCCAGATAATTTGAAAGCTAATCACTTTGCCTGCATTGGATTTTAGTGTGGCAAGTTTTTTACTTAATTTCCAAATCAAAAATGGTACAATAAGATTAGCGAAAGGTATAATTAGAAGCAGAAGTATTGATAAGTTCATTCGCTTGATTATCTGGATCTCCCACCGTATATCAACCTCTTGGCTCGGATTTACAAATTCATTGAAATCTAGCTCCAGTACATCACACAGAATTTTCAAAGTAGAAGTACGTGGTATTAAGCCTTTTTCAATGCGTTGAATGGTGCGTAGCGAAATATTTGAGGTATCAGCTAGCGCATCCTGAGAAAGTCCCTTGGCTGTTCGTGCTTCTTTTACCTTGCTTGCTAAACCACCTATAATCATGCAGAAGTATAACTTATTTAGCGCAATTATATGGAATTTAAAATGCTAGGTATCACCCGATGACCACCTTCGTACCAATGCAATTCTGGCTCTTTACTTAAGGCTTTTCGCACAACTTCATTCTGTTGAGGTATCATTTCATCTTTAAAGTAAATATCCTCCTTGCTCGTATAGTAATGAATCTCTTCTGTGCCAGATAGATAAGTCCAATCCGCAGGATCTGTATCTGGTGGAAATGTGCCTGCCCAAATGATCATCTGGTGAAAAGGAATCTTTGCATGTGCAGCATAACGTCCCATCGTGGCTGTGCCTTGGGAGAAACCAAAATAGATGAGTTGCTTATCTGAAAGGTCTCCAATCTTCTTTAGGAGAGCATCTATATATGCATACTGATTTTGTATTTCAGTTAAGCGATCTTCTTTAGTCATCCAGGATGCACCTACTCTGCCATATACACCATCCAGATAGTACTTAGACAGGCCCTGAGGCGCTACGATGAAGTTTTTTGCAGGATCCAGGTCTTTAAATTTTTTAATAAAATGCTCTGCCAATTGACCGTATCCATGAAAGACCAGCCAGACTCTTTCGGTCTTTTCAGTCAATTCATTTAGTGTATGGTAGGAAGCTTTAATTAAGACATCCAGATGATACTGCTGCATAACTGATTTTAATTTAATTTTATTAAAATATGTCAATACTCACCAATTAAGTCATTAATCAATGAAAAATCTATTACAAATTCTCCTTTTTGGAATTGCACTTTCTGGGTTTTCACAAACCATAGGAATTAAAGGAGGATTAAATCTCGGCAAAGAGAAAGCAACAGCGAGCGGAATTACAATTACCAGTCAAACAAATACGTCTTTTATGGTTGGTTTATACAGTGAATATGAAACATCAGAAGACCTCTTTTTTTCACCGGAGTTAATCTTTTCAATTGATGGAGGAAAGTTTGAATTTTTCGGCGCTTCGGCAACAGATAGATTCACATATATTTCTGCTCCGTTGTTGATGAAGTATTATGCGACTGAAAAATTCAGCCTGCATGCCGGTCCACAGATTGGTGTCTTGCTAAAAGGAGAATCAGAAGTCGATGGAATGAAAGAAGACTTTAAGGAATTTGTAAAACCTCTCAATTTAAGTTTCGACTTTGGAGCTGAAGTGCACTTAAGTGCACTTAATTTTGGATTTAGATATGTTTTAGGCTTGTCTAACCTTAATGATGCTCCCGACCTTGATGGTAAGATCCGCTTGAATTCGGTCCAGATATATTTAGCATTTCCTTTAACCTTTTAGCACTACCCCGCTACCATTTGCATCATCAATCCACATAGGTAGGCACCATAGGTTCCGAGGACATAGCCCAATACAGCCATGAGCACTCCGACTGGCGCTAAAGAAGGATGAAATTCAGTCGCTATCACGGGTGCTGAAGCTGCTCCTCCAACGTTGGCAGTACTGCCAACGGCAATGAAGAAATATGGAGCCTTAATCAGCTTAGCTACAATTGCAAGCAATAGCACATGAAAGAGAATCCAGGTGATACCTAAAAAGAAGTAGCCCGGATTTGAAAATATGGCCAAAATATCCATGTTCATACCTATGGCAGCAACCAGAATGTAAATGAATGCTCTCCCAATCCGGGAAGCTCCCACTCCTTCAAGTTCGCGAGCTTTCGTGAATGAAAGAATGACTCCAAGCGTCGTAGCGATTACTACAAGCCAGAAAAATCCAGAGGTCAGGCTATATTGTTCAAGCGCTGGAAACTGTTTTAAGAATGGAACAATTAAGTCGGAGCAGAAATGTGCAAAACCAGTACAGGCAAACCCTACCATTAACACTTTCATCAAATCAGTAAGATTTGGAATCTTGGCCACACTTGCCTGGTAGTCTTCCATTTTTTTCTTCAATGACTCAATGGCGGAAGAATCAGCCTTAAGCTTCCGATCAATAATTTTAGTCACAGCAACTCCTGCTATAAGTATACCAAGCCATGCATTTCCAACAATAATGTCGACGGTCACCATGGTAGAAAACAGCTCATCACTTACATCAAAGACTTCTTTCATAGTCGCTTGATTGGCTCCTCCACCAATCCAGGAACCAGCAATGGTGGTCATGCCTCGCCAAACTTCATTTGGAGCGACTCCTCCAACCAAATCAGGGGCAATCTGTGAGAATATCAAAATGGTCAAAGGTCCACCGATCATTATACCAACCGTGCCGGTAACGAACATGATTACAGCTTTAGATCCTAACTTTGCAATCTCCTTTAAGTCGACACTAATCGTCAAGAGTACCAAACTGGCCGGTAGAAGGTATCTGGAAGAAACGAAGTAGATATTTGATTCAGAAGGGTCAATTAATCCAACAGCCTTCATGAGTGAAGGAAGAAAATAGCACACAAGCAGTGCGGGAACGTAGGTGTAAAACTTTTTCCAGAATGGATGATCCAACGATGAAGTATAAAATACAGCTCCAAGCATGAGCATAAGTATCCCAAAAATTACGGCATCATTTGTGATGAAAGGCTGTTCCATGGTTTTTTGAATTAGATTCAAGAATAATCATATTCCTTGAGCATAACCATCTTTATTTTATTTTTGAAAAAAATACGATTATGGGAAAAGGAGATAATAAAACCAGAAGAGGAAAGATTTCTAAAGGTACATATGGAACTTCAAGACCCAGAAGTGCCAATAAGAAGACAAATACCAAATCTGTGAAAAAGGCGGCTAAAAAGAAGAATTAATGAGGATTATATGGCTAATCTGCCTTGCATTAACGATTAATGTAGGAGTAGGGCAAACGACATATGTGGGAGTGAAGGCGGGAGGCCATGTTTCATCTGCGTTTATCGAGCACACAGTTTTTAATTTAAACTTGAATACCACATTCTTACCAGGGGTCAATAGTGGTGTTTTTGTGAAGTATCTTCCAAAACCTGGAAGCGCTTTTCTGAACTCCGGTGTGCAGTTTGGAGTGAATTATGTGCAGAAAGGCTGGAAACAAACATTTCTCACCGATGAGCCAAGCTATACAGCCCGTATGAATTATCTGGAGATTCCCCTTGAAGGATTTGGATACTTTGGAGGGAATAACAAATATTTCATTTCAGCAGGTTTGTATTTGGAAGTTTTGATGAGTGTTGATAAAGATACTGAACCCAATAGCACCAATACAGGTGGTGCAGATTTTTATACGTATGATGAAGATCGAGATCGTGATATAGGATATGGAGCACGATTAGGCGGGGGAATGTTTAGAGATATATCCATAGGCACCTTTCAATTAGAGGGATTTTTTAGCTACAGTTTCAGTAACTTTATTGATCCTGGAGATCTAACCACAGAGACACCAGATTTATCCAATCACTGGATTGTGGGATTCTCTGTTGGCTATATGATTTCCTTTGGAGGCAACAAGAATGAATAAAGAAAGATTAAGCTCACTGAAATATATGAATGTGCTGGTGCTACCTGCACTCGCATGGGTCAGTTTCAACACGTATGGATGGGTTACTTATCTTCCACTTATCCAATCGTTTGTATTTGTTCCTTTGCTGGAGTTAGCATTTAAACCCAACCCGGAAAACCTTACTTCAGCAAGAGAAGAAATCCGAAAAAAAGATCGAATATTCGATTGGCAATTGTACATCATGGTTCCCATTCAATTTGTGTTGCTGGCTACGTTCTTGATCTCCATGCAAGAAATAGGGTTGACGCTGCTGGATAAAATTGGTCGTATTTCGGCCATGGGGCTTATGTGTGGAGTAATAGGCATTAATGTCGCTCACGAACTTGGGCATAGAAAGGAAAAGTATGAACAATTTATGGCTAAAGCACTTTTGCTTACTTCGCTTTATATGCACTTCTTTATTGAGCACAATCGTGGACATCATAAGAATGTAAGTACCAAAGAAGATCCATCGTCTGCGCGGTATGGTGAAATGTTATACGCATTCTGGATTAGGTCTGTCGTATTTGCATATTTATCAGCATGGAAGCTGGAAGCTGAGAGACTAAAGAAGAAAGGAAAATCTCCCTTCTCTTTTCAAAATGAGATGTTACAATTCCAATTGATTCAAATAGCTTTTACAATTGGTATAGGTATGTTATTTAGCTGGATTATTATGGGTTATTTCATGGTAGCAGCTATGATAGGATTCTTATTACTGGAAACGGTTAATTACATTGAGCACTATGGGTTGGAGCGTGACCTTAAAGGAGAGGCTTACGAACGAGTAATGCCTCATCATTCCTGGAATTCTGATCACAAGATTGGCCGCATTATTCTCTTTGAACTGTCCAGACATTCAGATCACCATTACATTGCAAGTAGGAAGTATCAAATACTAAGGCACATCGATGAAAGCCCTCAGATGCCAACGGGGTATCCCGGCATGATGATATTAGCTACCATTCCTCCGCTATGGTTTTCGATCATGAACCCTCGCATTAAGCGAATAAAAGAAGAAGGACTAGCTCAGGCAGCTTAAAGACTCAACCAATAATTGATCTTGAAAACAATCGCACGATTTCGAGTTTGGAATCCATCGGTAATGTAATTGTCTGTGTAGACTAAGAATACATCAGATACCGGTTTAAACCTCCATTGAAAACGAGTGTTGTGACCTAAATTTTCACTTTGAGAGTTATACTGGATGAATGTGGTGAAAAACAGGTTATTACTTAAAGTAACATCCAATCTTGGCCCAATTAGATACAGGTCAGCGTCGCTGTAAGGCGCAGGTAAATTTATTCGGTTGTATTCCCCATTAAGCTCAATCTGCATGATAGGTGGTAGCCTGAACGTAAGACCCAACTCAGCATTGAAGCGTTTACCATTGAAAAACCCTCCATTTCTAATAAATGCTCGCACAATGAAATTTTTCCTTCTGTCCGATCGATAAAATATTTTGTAGCTCATCCAACTATGCTCCGTGTTTTCGGAGAGCTCTAAACCATTGTCTGAACCAGAAGGATCAAATGTAGAAGTAAGAGAAACAAAATTCCAGTTGGCTCCAATCTCCAGATAAGTAGTATTTAAGAATGAGAACTCATAGTCCAATCCAGCATCGTTATCTAATCGATCCCAATCATTAGTAAGAACTCCACCAAAATCCAGATTAGGGCCGTGGCGTTGAAGAATATTGCCGTTGTTAGTAAAGAAATTATATTCTGTCCCGATACCGTAATTTGTTACTCCCGGTCTAGGCACGAAACCAACTTCAGCATTGTGATTTTCGCCGATTCGTTGGAAGTTTGTTCGCACACTGAATTCTGGCTTTTGATAGCGTATGAAGGCGCCAGTGGCATACTTTTCATCCGAACTTTGGTCGGGATCCAATGATCGATGATAAAAAATATCACCTTCCCAGCTATTGTCCACCGTTGCCAAGTTATAATCCAGACCAAATACATAATTGTACTCACTAAGTGTAATTAATGTATCCTTAGCAAACAATTCATTTCCAAACTGATCTTCTAATTGCCCTGTATTTGCCAAGGTGGTAGAATCGTACTCAACAGCTGAATTACCCAGATTATTTCTGCCTACAAAAATGGCGCTCAACCTCGATCGATTAAATATTTGTCTTTCAAGAACAGCTACAGAATAATTTTGTGCAGGAGATATTTCAGTGGCTGTTGCATCTTCATTGGTTACCATGTTTAAGGCTCCGACACGCCATTTACTTCCAATCTTACCGCTCAGTCTTGCGCCCGCAATAATTGGAACGTTTCTTCGTGTATCACCCGATCCTTGAATACCAATCCGCCTGGAAAAGAACGGCCGGGATCTTCCAAAACCTCCTTCTGCAAACAAATCCTGGTTTTCTAAAAAAAACTGCCTTCTCTCCGGAAAGAAGATTTCAAAACGCTGGAGGTTGGTAACTTGCTGATCAACTTCAACTTGGGAAAAATCTGGATTGAATGTAAGGTCTAAGTTAAGTGAGCTGGATATTGCCACTTTTGCATCAAACCCCGCTTCCAAATCAGATTGTGTAGGCTCATCCCCTTCATGATTTTTACCTGCACTTGCAGCGATGTATGGAATTAGCGTGACATTAGATCCCGCAGACTTTGGTGGAGAATCCCAATTTAGCTTGCCAGAAAATGTCATATTACTTGGTCTGAAACCTTGAGGAACCTGAATCCAGGCACTTTGTACATTGCGCTTCAGATTATTCCGCAGAACCTGCATATTCCATTGCGGTACGTTATTGTATCGAATGGTTTTAAATGGAATTGAAATTTCTGCAGACCAGAAGGTTTCGCCCCTATATACCTGACTGTGCCATTTATTGTCCCAGTCGTCTCTTACCTGACCACCAAGCAAGACGAGTCCCTCACGCTGGACATTATTAGGTGTCACCTGGAAAGTAAAGCCATTGGTTTTATCATTATATGGATCTATGTAAACAGCAACATTGTCATTAGAAGACCAATCGAAATCCCTTCTCAGAGTAGTAGAGATGTAATCCCCCGACTTATAATCATAACAGATAATCCCAATTATTATGGCCTTATCCGTATAGGTAATCATGAATTGGGTACTATCTTCTGCCAAGGTGTTATCTGTGGGAAAGGTTTGAACAAAACCACCTCCACGAGGTAATCTGGACCAGATACCTTCATCCAATTTGCCATCTATCTCAATAGATTCATCTGCAATCCTTACTTCATAATTAACCCCATCGGGCGTATTTTGAGCGTCGCAGGTAAACCAGAAAACAGATAGAATAAATAGAAGTTTACTCTTGGTTTCGTTCATCCAAAGGGATTAGATGCTGGTCAGCAATTGATCTTAAGAAGTTACGATTAGAGTTGATACTTGGATCTTTATATATATATGCAGAAAGATCGGCAATTACTCCTGGCTTGTAGCCAAGATTCAAAGCAATCTTCTCACAAAATTTAATCTCATTGGAATGCACCTTTCCATCTGCTTTCATCATTCTAATGATGTTGAAAAGGTATGTGAATTTTTCATCCGGTGGTAAATCTTTCAGCTTAGGAATTGGACGTGGATTATTGATAATTTCGGCAGTCTTTTCTTCAGACACACCAAGCCCATCAGCAATAAACATTATTAGTCTAAATTCCTCTTCAGCAACGACATTGTCAGCTTTTGATAAGTGAGCAAGTATGCTTATTTGTTCTTCATGCGATAACATGGCGGAAATTTAAGTTAAAAACATCAATAGCTGGATGGTCTTATACAAGTGGTTAAAAAAAGATAACAAAATTTTACTTCCACTTGTTTTTTAAAAGTAAATACAATTAGCTTAGCAGCATAATGATGACAACTAAAACATATTGGTGGTGGAGATGCAATAATCGTTGCTGACGGACCACTGCTGTGTTTAAAAATATCTAAACCCTGACAGATTCGTCAGGGTTTTTTTTGTTTATACCTATGAGTAAAATACGAATTAATACACGTGAGCGCAAGATTTTGGCCGATACGATCACTCCCGTAAGTATCTACCTGAAGCTGAGGGATCGCTTTGCCAATTCATTTCTGCTAGAAAGTTCTGACTATCATGGAGCGGAAAATAGTTTTTCATATATCTGTTGCTCTCCTTTGGCTTATCTAAGAGCCGATCAAGAAAATATTGAGTGTAAGCTGCCAGACCAAAAAGTTGAAAAGATTGCATTAAAAGATTTAAAAGGTGAGATAGAAAAATTTAGCAACACTTTTGAATCGGAAGAATCTGTGGGGTTCATTCGTTCAGGTTTATTTGGATACTTTAATTATGACGCAAAAGCCGAGTTTGGTGATTTAAAAATTGCTAAAAAGGATGATAGTGTACCCGTTGCTCAATATCATCTCTTTCAATTCATTATAGCGTTGGATCATTTTAAAAATGAATGCCACATTGTTGAGGCATTCGTGGATCAGCCCAACGATGAGTTATTTGAAGAAGTAATCTCGTTGATTCAACAACGAAACATTCCGGGATACCCCTTTAAAACAACAGGAGCTAAAATCTCCAATAAAACTGATGAGGAATATTTGACAATGGTCAAAAAAGGTATTCATCATTGCCACGTCGGAGATGTGTTTCAAGTGGTGTTATCAAGAAATTTTCAGATTCCTTTTCAGGGCGATGACTTTCAAGTATACCGTACGCTACGTTCAGTTAACCCTTCTCCATATTTATTTTATTTCGATTATGGAAGCTTCCGGGTTTTTGGCTCATCTCCAGAAGCCCAGATTGTCTTGCATGATCAGAAAGCAGAAATACATCCTATTGCTGGCACTTTCAAAAGAACTGGAAATGATAAGGCAGATTCTGAACTAGCGGAAAAGCTATTAAAAGACCCGAAGGAAGACTCGGAACATGTTATGTTGGTAGACTTAGCTCGGAACGATCTAAGCCGTAGTTGCGACGATGTGAAAGTTGAGACTTACAAAGAGGTGCAGTATTACTCGCATGTTATTCATCTGGTTTCCAAAGTTTCTGGGAAGATTAAAAATGGAGCTTCATACATGGACATTGTTGCTGAGACATTTCCTGCTGGGACGCTCTCAGGTGCGCCAAAAATCAGAGCCATGGAAATAATTGAAGAAAATGAAAATGCACCTCGAGGATTTTACGGAGGAGCTGTCGGATTTATGGATTTTAAAGGCAATTTCAATCATGCAATCATGATTAGAAGCTTTCTGAGTAGGAACAATATTTTAAAGTTCCAAGCTGGGGCTGGAGTTGTGGCTCAGTCAAAACCAGAGAGTGAACTACAAGAAGTTTACAATAAAGTGAGTGCATTGGAATATGCAATCAAGGAGGCTGAGCTGCTATGAAAAAAGTACTTGTAATAGATAATTATGATTCTTTCACTTATAACCTCGTTCACATCTTAAGAGAATTGGGAATAGGGGAGAAAATGAGAATTGTAAGAAATGATCAATTCAGCATGGATGAGGTTGCGGACTATGATCACATCTTACTCTCTCCAGGTCCGGGCTTGCCTAAAGATGCTGGTTTGATGCCCCAAGTAATCAAACGATATGCCTCCTCCAAAAATATACTTGGTGTTTGTCTCGGTCACCAGGGAATAGGAGAATCTTTTGGAGCAAAGTTGCTTAACCTCCCACAAGTCTATCATGGTATGGTTACACCAATTGAGCTAGTTGTAAATGAACCTTTATTTAAAGGTCTACCAGCATCATTCAACGTATGCCGCTATCATTCTTGGATTTTGGAAAAAAATAATCTTCCGGATTCACTAGAAGTAACAAGTGTTGCCGAGAATGGAAACATCATGTCTATCCGGCACAAGGAGTACAATGTTCGTGGAGTCCAGTTTCATCCAGAATCCATTATGACAGAACATGGCAAAACTTTAATGCAAAACTGGTTGGCACTATGAAGGATATATTAGACAGACTAATCAATAATCATTCGCTTTCGCGCGCAGAAGCGAAAGAGGTACTTACAGGGCTGGCAACTGGCCAATACAACAATAGTCAAGTAGCCTCCTTTCTCACCGTATATCTGATGAGAGCCATTCAAGTGCAAGAACTTGAAGGATTTAGAGATGCAATGCTTGAGCTTTGTAATCCTGTGAATCTTGAAGGGTATAATTCTATTGATGTGTGTGGAACTGGAGGAGATGGAAAAAACACTTTCAACATCTCGACTATATCTTCATTTGTTGTTGCCGGGGCAGGGGTGAATGTAGCAAAACATGGGAATTATGGTGTTTCTTCAGTAAGTGGCTCTTCCAATGTGCTGGAATATCTCGGAGTAAAATTTTCAGGCGACCAAGAGAAGATGAGGCGTTCCATTGACTCATCTGGCATCTGTTTTATGCATGCACCCTTGTTTCATCCGGCCATGAAGAATGTGGGGCCGATTCGAAGAGAACTTGGCGTAAAGACATTTTTTAATATGCTGGGGCCGATGGTAAATCCCGCGTTCCCCCCCAATCAACTGGTGGGCGTTTTTAGCTTGGAATTAGCTCGGCTCTACGGCTATTTATATCAAAATACAGACAAAAATTTTGCTATTGTACACTCGCTGGACGGCTATGATGAAATTTCATTGACCAGTGACTTTAAGCTTATTACAAATAATAAAGAAGAATTGGTATCTCCAGAAAGCCTTGGGTTTGGGCAACTCCAGCAAGAGCAATTACATGGAGGAGATACGGTTGAAACAGCCGCAGAAATCTTTAATGCTATCCTTGGTGGCAAGGGGACTGAAGCTCAAAATCAGGCAGTTTTGTCAAACGCCGGGTTAGCGATAGCTACAGTGAAGCAAACGGCCACTACTGAAGGAATAAGCGAAGCAAAAAAATCACTTGTCAGTGGTAAAGCCCTTCAATCATTTAAGAAATTTTTAAGCGTAAACAGTTAATGAATATACTATCAGAAATAGTTGAAAATAAACGAAAAGAGGTAGAAGCAAATAAGGAACTATACCCTGTGAAGCTGCTAGAAAACAGCCCTTATTATGAAAGCCAGCCTGTTTCTATGAAGAAATATCTCCAGAGGCAGGATAAGTCAGGAGTGATTGCCGAAATCAAGCGAAAGTCACCATCCAAAGGAATAATTAATTCGCATGTTTCTGTGGAAAGAACCTCAATCGGATACATGCAAGCCGGAGCATCGGGCTTATCCGTATTAACAGATAAAACATACTTTGGTGGTTCGGCCGAAGATCTGAAATTAGCCAGGTCGTTCAACTTCTGCCCCATTCTCAGAAAAGATTTCATGGTAGACGAATATCAGGTGATTGAAGCTAAATCTATTGGTGCTGATTTAATCTTATTAATAGCCGCTGTGCTGGATAAGTCCGAAATAGAGCGACTAGGTGGTTTAGCGCAAAGCTTGGGAATGGAAGTGTTACTTGAAATTCACAACAAAGAAGAATTGGATCGAAGCATCACCGATAAAGTAAATCTAATAGGAGTTAATAATAGAAATCTTAAAACTTTTAAGACTGACATTCAAACTTCCTTTGATTTAGCTGAGTTAATACCCAACGAGTTTGTAAAGGTATCAGAAAGTGGAATTGCTGATCCAGATACAATCAGACAATTGAAAGCACAAGGATATGAAGGCTTTCTCATTGGAGAGACATTCATGAAAAACGGAAGACCAGAAAAGGCAGCAAAAGAATTTATAAAACTATTGGTATGAAAGAGCTAAAGCTAAAAGTTTGTGGAATGCGTGATCTTGAAAATATTCAGGAGTTAATAGCGCTGAAGCCTGACTTTATCGGATTTATTTTTTATCCTAAATCACCGCGGTATGTGAGTGAGTTGGATGAAGATTTTATCATGCGGATACCTCTCAGCATAAGTAAGGTTGGCGTCTTTGTGAATGAGCCATTGGATAGTATTCTTGACAAAGCAAATAAATATGGGCTTGAGTATATCCAACTGCATGGCGATGAAGATCTATCATTCGCAAATGCACTTAAGGAAAAAGGGTTGAAGATTATTAAAGTTTTCAGAGTAATGGATGCCATCCCATTCTTTGCGAAAAACTATGTCGGAATCGCTGACTACTTCCTATTTGATACGGCTTCAATGAACTACGGAGGGTCGGGCCGCCATTTTGATTGGAATATTCTTAAAAACTACAATTTGAAAGTTCCCTTTCTTTTGAGCGGAGGTGTGCAATTAGCTGATATTTCAATAATAAAATCAATGGAAATAGATCAATTGGTAGGAATAGACGTGAACAGCCGATTCGAAATTGAACCTGCGTTGAAAGACATAGATAAGCTTAACGAATTAAAAGCTTCATTATGAATAAGTATCAGGTAGATGATAACGGATATTACGGAAAGTTTGGTGGGGCATATATTCCAGAGATGCTTTATCCTAACGTGGAAGAGCTCCGTACAAACTACCTTCAAATCATAAATTCAGAAAATTTTCAAATTGAATTTGCTCATTTACTGAAAACTTATGTAGGCCGTCCTACACCCTTATATTATGCAACAAGGATATCAGAAAAGTATAAGACCAAAGTCTACCTAAAACGAGAGGATCTGTGCCACACAGGTGCACATAAAGTAAATAATACCATAGGTCAGATTTTGCTAGCCAAACGGCTTGGGAAGTCCAAAGTTATTGCTGAGACAGGTGCAGGTCAGCATGGTGTCGCAACCGCTACCGTGTGTGCGCTTATGGGCATAGAATGCATCGTATACATGGGCGAGATAGACATGGCACGCCAAAAGCCCAACGTTGAGCGAATGAAAATCTTGGGAGCACAGGTAGTGCCAGCAACTTCTGGAAGTCAAACCTTAAAAGATGCGACCAATGAAGCTATGCGTCATTGGATCAACAACCCAAGTGATACGCACTACATCATTGGGTCAGTAGTTGGGCCACATCCATACCCTGATATGGTCGCCAGATTTCAGTCCGTAATAAGTGACGAAATGCAAAAACAGTTGCAAGAAGTAGAGGGACGAAATACTCCAGATCATGTGATCGCATGCGTAGGCGGGGGTAGTAATGCAGCAGGCGCCTTCTATCATTTTTTAGAAAATCAATCAGTCAATCTTATTGCTGCAGAAGCAGCTGGAGCAGGTCTTGCCTCAGGAAAATCTGCGGCGACGACAATACTGGGAAACCCAGGTGTTTTACATGGAAGTAAGACCATTCTTATGCAGACGGACGATGGACAAGTAATTGAGCCTTACAGCATTTCAGCCGGATTGGATTATCCAGGCATAGGCCCCATTCATGCACATCTCTTTGACGCTGGGAGAGCTGAATTTTATGCAATCACGGATGAGGAAGCAATGATCGCCGGAGTGGAATTGAGTAAACTGGAAGGAATAATTCCAGCCATTGAATCAGCACATGCCTTGGCAGTCTTCAACAATAGAAGGTTTAATGAGGAGGAGGTTGTCGTTGTAAACCTTTCAGGACGAGGAGATAAAGATTTAGAAACCTATATAAAATGGGGAAAGTATTGAAATGAATAGAATAGATCAGGTATTTAAAGAAAAGAATGACATTCTCAATGTCTACTTCACTGCAGGGTTTCCTCAACTGGATGATACATTAAGAATAGCAAGATCTCTGGAGGATGCTGGGGTGAATATGTTGGAAATTGGAATGCCTTTTTCAGATCCAGTAGCGGATGGACTAACCATTCAGGAGAGTTCACAAGTAGCACTTAAAAATGGAATGACACTCGAAACATTGTTTGATCAGCTCGCAAATTTGAGGAAAGAGGTCACGATTCCTGTTTTACTTATGGGTTACCTAAATCCAGTTATTCAATTTGGAATCGAGCGATTTTGTGAAAGGTGTGCAGAAGTAGGAGTAGATGGAGTTATCATTCCTGATTTACCGTTGCATGAATACCTGAACAGCTACGCTGCAAAATTCAAGAGTTGTGGATTACATAATATTTTTCTTATTAGTCCGAATACATCTGACGAAAGAATAAGGATGATTGACGAAACGTCAGGGGGGTTTATATACGTGGTTTCTTCGTCAAGTATTACAGGAGCAAAGCCAGGAATCCAAGATGGCCAGATTGAATACTATACGCGCATACAAGCAATGGAATTGAATACTCCTCAGTTGATTGGTTTTGGTATTTCTGATAGCGAGACGTTCAGAGCAGCCTGTACATATTCTCAAGGAGCAATTATCGGAAGTGCATTCATCAAGCAACTGAAGGAAGATGCAGGTGAACGGGCGATTCAGGAGTTTATTAAAAAGATTAAAGGTTAAAAAATGATTATTCAATTAGAAAAAGGTGTAAATGGCGAGTTGGCAGATTCTGTAGAAAAGGAATTGCACTTGTTAAAATATAAGACCACTCGTGTTCAGACACAGTATGGAAATTACCTTATTGGAACAGGAAAGAAGCAGTTCGACATTCGAAAGATCGGTCATTTAAAGGGCATCAAAGACATTCATGTAGTCTCAGATGATTATAAGCTTGTTTCAGCCAAGTGGAAGGTCAGCCCTACGGTCATTGATTTGGGCGATGATATTAAAATTGGAGGTGGACACTTTTCCTTGATGGCAGGTCCGTGCAGTATCGAAGGGGAAGAAAATATCTTAGATACAATCAATTTTCTCAAAACCAACGGCATAAAGATTATGCGAGGCGGAGTATACAAGCCAAGAAGCTCCCCATACTCATTCCGAGGTTTAGGAATTGATGGATTGAAAATTTGGTACAATCTCGCCAAAGAAAACGGCATTAAAATTATCTCGGAGGTCATGCAAGTATCTCAGATAGAAGCGATGCACGACTATGTTGATATTTTTCAGGTTGGCGCAAGAAATACACAGAACTACAACCTACTTGATGAACTGGGGCAAGTAGATAAACCAGTCATGATCAAACGC
Organism: Ekhidna sp.; assembly: GCF_039960695.1. Lineage (GTDB taxonomy): Bacteria > Bacteroidota > Bacteroidia > Cytophagales > Cyclobacteriaceae > Ekhidna. Next base: position 150,209 of record NZ_JBDVKP010000003.1, read on the forward strand.
GGTATATCTGGAACAATTGATGAGCTTCTGTATAGCGCTGAGTACGTATTTTCAGGTGGTAATGAACGATTGCTATTGTGCGAACGAGGAATTAGAACCTATGAGAAAGCATCCAGAAATACCTTTGATATAAATGCAATTCCAATTCTAAAAGAGAAGTCACATCTTCCAGTCATTGCTGATCCATCTCACGGCATAGGCATCCGCGATCATGTAGGTGCCATAGCAATGGCTTCCACCATGGCTGGTGCAGATGGCGTGATATTCGAAACACATTGCAGACCTGAAGAGGCGTTTTCAGACGGACAGCAAACACTGGACTTTAACGAAGCATCACAACTAATAGAAAAGTTAAGAATTTTAAACAGCATGGCTGACAACTAATATGAGGCAGATATTTGAAAATTACACAGAGGAGGACTTTGAAGTTTGGAAAATCCTCTTTGACCGACAGATGAAACAATTTCCAACACACGCCTGCCATGCATATCGTGAGGGGTTGAAGATTTCCAATTTTGAAACAGGTATTATTCCAGACTTCAAGGAGACCAATGAAATCTTGCAGGAGTCCACAGGATGGCAGCTTGCAGTCGTGCCTGGAATTGTACCGGATTATACCTTTTTCGAATTGATGGCCAATCGACGATTTCCGGCCACTACCTGGTTAAGGAAGATGAAGGAACTGGATTACTTAGAGGAGCCAGATATGTTTCATGATGTTTTTGCGCATGTGCCTCTTTTAACAAACCAGCACTTTGTTGACTTCCTGGAAGCACTCAGCAAGATTGGACTCAAATATGTAGGCAATGATTATGCGATTGAACTGCTATCAAGAGTTTATTGGTTTACTGTTGAGTTTGGATTGATACAAGAAGTAGAGGGATTAAGAATTTATGGAGCAGGCATACTTTCTTCTGCGGGAGAAACTAAGTTTTCATTGAGCGAGGAGCCACCGAAACACGCTTTTAACATCGAACATATGCTTGACACACCATACCGCAAAGACAAGTTTCAAGTAGAATATTTCATTACTGAATCGTACGAACAATTGTATGATTCGATTCCGGAGATAGAAAAGCTGCTTGCAGATAAGTTGGAAACAGTTGCATAGCAGAATGTGGATAAATACGTGGAAAAGTGAAGGAAAACTTGTTGAAAACTAGGTAGTTACATTCTTTGGAGGTGTAAAATTATGATCTACATTAGTATCATCAAACAAGGGATAGGAAACTGAAACGTAAGTTTCCAGTCAGACAAAGGGAAGTTGATTTTAAGTTTGGCTTGGATCATCGAAGTTTGAATGACTGTAGCGGAAAGCGGGACAAAGGGGCAACTCTGCGAAAGCGCACCAAAGGGAGT
>NZ_JBDVKP010000004.1:0-633119 GCF_039960695.1 Ekhidna sp.
AATGTCATAGTTGCTAAATCACCCACTGTAATGAATAACAAGAGACGTTCTTCTCAGCACCTTACTTTTGAAAAAGATAAAATGTTGTTAGTTAGTACAAAATCAAATGTAACTACGACGCTTACTCTGGAAAGATTAAAGCAATAGATTTAGTTAGCACTCAGAATGGTGGATAACGGTCTTGTATATAAAAAGTAGCGAATTTTTTAGCAATAACTTTTCGGGTTAGCACTGACAAAATTTTATAAAATTCATTTCCCTTCAAGCCCTGAAACCGCTATTTTTTATATACGTTGTTACCTGCCATTTTTATTTTTCTGTCGTTTAATTTCTTTTTCAATGTATGTTTTGCGTTTCCGATTTTGTCATTTCATTGCTTGTTAACTCGTTCCACGAACTGGTTATCTCCTTCTGATTTTCCGTCCCCGTAAATTCTCATACCGACTACCTTTCCGTTATCATCAAGATCGAAGATGATATCGTCATTACCCGCATTGTAGTAGAAATCGTGGGATCCGGATGGGACAAATTCAAAAATTGAGTTGTTGGGATACCGGATTCGCAGAAATTTCCTGGAGACAACAACCTCCCATATCTCACCTGCTTTATTGTGATAACCGCCTGCGAACTTTTCCAGTTCATTGGTTGGGATATTTACGCGGGGCTTATCCTCAGGAGCACGTGCCGCTGGAGGAAGTATTTCTCCTGCTACAAGGTGCATGGCAATCAACATAGGTTCTGATTCATAGGTCCGCGCATTTGATAGAACCACTGCCGCTACACCGGTTCTTGCATTAAACGCCAATCCGGACCTATATCCTTGCTTTCCTCCGGCATGCCGATAAATTCCATCTGACCTAAGTCCAAGACCGAGTGGCAAAAAAGTTCCATCAAGTTCGACACCTTCTCGCATCTGAAATTTCGCTGCTTCCACCATATGGGAATTGTTGGATTTCCCCAAATATAGTTCCAGCAATCTAAGCATATCATTGGCTGTAGACCGTAGAGAACCGGAAGCTTGAAGTGTAGCCATTTCCCAAGTCCGAATCGGCTGAAGATAGGGACTATGACCCGGTGCCAACCGTGCCAACTGTTCCGAACTAAGTGTGATCGAAGTGCTGTTCATTTCCAGAGGACCCAGTACCCGATCCTTGACCAAATCTTCATAAGTTGTGTTCATTCGGAGCGCTAGCACCCATCCAAGGAGTGATACCCCAAGGTTTGAATAGGCGTACTTTATTCCCGGTGCTCCCTCAGGCGTATAGCTTGACAAGAAAGACCAGAGTTGGTCAACAGAATAAGCTGCATAGGGGTCAGGCTCACCGTGGATATCAAAATTGGTTGGCATCGAAGGCAGCCCTGAAGTATGCGTGGCCAAATCACGAAGGGTTATAGGTCTCCCAACTTCCACCAATTTTATCTCGGGAGGTAGAAAGTCACTCACTAGGTCGTCCAGTCCTACTTCTCCACTTGTAACCATTTCAGCGAGTAGTAGATTGGTTATTACTTTGGTGAGTGACCCAAGTTGGAATACAGTTTCCCCATCCAAAGCCCGTCCATTTTCGGCCCCACTTAGTCCATTGGTAACAACATTCTGACGTTCACCATCAATTACTCCAACCACCATGCCGATACCATTGTATAGCATGCGCTCTTTGAGCATAGCACTGATCAGGTTGTCCGACGGGACTGCCCATTCAGGTTTACCGGACGTGAATGTTTTTTTTTCTCTTCTACAACCTACGACACCCAAAAAGAGGGTGAGAAATGTAGCTAAAATGAGATATCGATAAGAAAGTTTCATGTTTTTGACCTTGATTAAAAAATATAATTTCATGGATATTTCCAGAGATAAATAATGAGAATGGCATGTCTCTAAACAAAGCCTTCACAACGTTCAGCAAGGTTATTGACTCGTTCTAAATTGTCAAGAAACTCTTTCATTATGGGATAGTTTATATTTACACCTTTCATGCGAGCTATATTAATTTCTTCTATGTGATATTTTTTTTCATCAGTTTTTCCAATGGTAGGTAACGCCCAGATATGGCATGTGCCTCTGGACTTGTTTAATATCTACTAAAGTATCGGTTTAGCATTTCAGTTTCAAGTAGCTACTTAGTGGCATGTGCTATATCGTTTGTTAGTGGTCGTTTTGACATTTCATTCCGTTTCAGGATAATCTATGAACACTACTTTATTGTTTTTATCCAATGAGACTGTAGTATAAAGAGTTCTGCTCCCGATAAGTTTATAGTATCTGAAAGTATGAATGCTGACACCAAAAAGATTGATATCTCTAGAACTAACATCATCCTCTCCTAGAAAGACAATTGATTCGGTACTCGATAAAGCGGCTTTCAATCCTCTGGAAAGATATGACTTTGGAAATTTGTCACTTATTGAGTTTTTGCTTAGCTCATTAGAATCCAGGTTTTTAAATAATGTAAGGTGTTTGTTGGTGAGATCTAACCTATTATCTGCGATGGTCTCTCTTTTTGAAAGTTGCCCTAGTTCTTCATAATAAATTGATGCAATCTTCTGCACTAAAGGAAAATTTGTTCCTCCTGAGACATTGGTTAACAGAATGATGATAAATTTTTCTTCTGGAATAATAAAAGCCTGACTGCTGAACCCAGTCCTGAAGGCACCGCTATGCTGAGAAACAACTCTGCCGACCAATGGCCAATTCATCCAGCCTGGTGCGGTAGGTATAAGTTCACCATTATCAAGTATTGCAGAGGAAAACATGAGTTTTGTAGACTGTTCATTTAGTAACTCTCCAGTCAAGAGGGCATCATAAATGTCATTAAGTCCTTCGCAGTAGTACGAATTCCAACGTCAGCTCTTCCATAGGCAACCGGAGAGATTAGAATTCCATTTCCTCTACCTGAAATACCTGTGTCCATTTCTGTTGTGTCGTGATCGAAATAGCCCGAAACTCTGTTTGGAATAAGTTTATAGGGATGATCTACATACGTTTCAGAAAGAGACAAAGGGTTGAAAATAAATTGTTGAAGATACTCGCCATAATATTTTCCAGTTATTCTTTCGATCACCACACCTAGCACAAAAGGCCCAGAAGAGTAGAAAGTACCTGTCCCAGGTTTAAACTTTAATTCATGATCGAAAAGATGTTGAAGAAACGAACTGTCTGATTGAGCTTTTAAAAACAATTCGTTAGATTCATCCCAGCTATAAAGCCCCCAATCGTCTACGAGTCCTGACGAATGAGTCAATAGGTGCCATATGGTGATGGCATCCCATGATTTAGGAGCTTCTGGAATGTATTTCGTTACGCGATCATCAGGACTCAGCAAACCTGCTTCCATAAGTAAAAGTGTAGCTGCTGCCGTGTAGGCTTTGCTCATTGACGCAATTGCAAAGACTGATTTTTCTGTTACTGGAACACCTAATTCAACATTGGACAAGCCGCGGTAACCCTGTTCAATGATTTTACCATTTTTTCCTATGATAAAAGCAAATCCCGGAACATCCTTTTCTTTAATTCTCTGATTAACAACCTGGTCAACACTCTGTTGAGCAATGCATACCGTATTCAGGAACAATGTCAACAAAGTGATTCCAATTATTCTGTGTCTTCTCATTTTGCTTTATCCGCCATGACCACTAACGCTCAGATATGGCGCTATGGCCCCCGAGCTTTATTAATAGCGATAAAAGTAGCTTATCTGTCCGCGCCCGGCAAGGGGGTGCACAAAGTATCAAATGGACACTGCGCCATGAATATAAAAATATCCCACAAGCTGAAGATAGTAGAAAGCACAATAGTTTCTTGGCGGCAGATAAGCGGGATGTTTTGCAGGCACTTGGCAGATGACTAAGTAAGGCCATGCGCAATATCGTCCTTTCACATCTGTTTTAATTGTTCCCGTAGTTCGTCAGGGTCTTGCTTGTTAGCCCAAACAAGAGTTAGACTTATATAATCTGTTTTAATCTTGTAGTAGAGTGTTACAAGTGGATGAATAAGAAGTTGCCGAAACTCTGTCTGTTTGTAGGTTGGCCCGATTCGCGGATTCTTCTTCAGCTGCTCAATCCGTTCGTCGAGTCGGTCAAGGAAATTGTCCGCAACATCCTCATTCCACTGTTCTTCAATAAAGTCGGTTGTTTTGTCCAGCGATTTGAGCCCAACTGGCGTCCAAACTGTTCTCATTTACGTCCTAAAAGTTCTCGTGCACTTGTGTGTTCAATGCAATCCTCAAATTTGGCTGAACTGGATTCATGTAGGAGTTCTAGAATTGTATCAGGAGTCTCAAAATCTGGATTGTTCTTAAAACTCTCAATGCGATTAATAACGTCTTCACTTTGGATAGAGCTTATCCAAGTAATTAACTCCAGTTTACGTTGTTCAATCGTCATGCTGTAAAGATACGAAATTTACTACATGCAGTCAATGGATGTGAACGCCTAGCTAAAGTGCGTATGTCCCGAACCCACCTGATGAAAAACTAAGCTAGCAAAGCTGTGACCCACTTACAACAGTATGTGTGAAAAACTCTGTGAGAAAGATGAAGGCTAGAGCAAGAAAAGAAGCTAAAGTGAATTGAACTATCAGTGGAGAAGCTTTGCGGTTCGAATAGCAGGAGAGTGGCTAGGAGCAGTTTGACATATGCACTTTAGCGTTTGTTAGGAGACGCCACCCCTCAAAAGCTATCTCGAAGAAAATGCGTTGTGAAAGATAACCTCCAGAAGCACTGTAGTTGCTAAGGCTTCTCAACTTTTAGAAGGTGCATCGAAGTGGGACAGTTACAGATCAGGCGGTGAATAGCACGCTGACAAATGCTGCTTAGCAACTGTTAGACACAGCTTTAGTGGCTCAAATCACCATATTACCATGCGTTTGATCTTAGCTTTACGTTCGAAATTCTGAGTTGAAGGTTCGTCATTCGGGTTAGGTTCATAGTTGCCTACTTGAGTTCCTCTGGGGCTCATGACTTGAAAGTTAATATTTCCAGATTTGTATTTTACTGATACGTATTCAACAGAGGAGTCAAGATAGTCGGGGACTTGGTAAACGTTAGGATGTTTGTTCTCAATCTCTCCTAGAGTTGATCCGATACCCAATCCATCATACGTCCTGTAAGCTTTTGAAAGGCAAACAATTCCACCAATAGTTTTATCGAAATCCTTAGACCAAACAAACATTAATGTGTCAGAATTATTGATCACAATCAAATAGCCGTTACCAGGCCCGTCTATTCCGTATTTAGTTGCGGGTAGTTCTTGGATTGAGTTCGCTGGAAAAACTTGAGTTAGAATGTTCATGCTATCTCCCAAGTTGATGTTTCCCACAGAGTTTGGAGTTATCCTATAGTCTTGCGAATTACTAGTTAGTGCAATGAGAATTAGTAGGAGGGTGAGATAATCTTTCAAGTGGAGATTGTTGTGTCTAACGTTCAGGTAAAATGCTGTGTGGCTCGAGCTTTCTTAATAGCACTAAAGTAGCGATTCAGGCTCCAACTCACAACGGTTCAGATACAACACGTTCCACAAGCATTTTTCCTAGTGGCAGAAAGAAAAGTAGAAAGCACAGCCTTTTCCAAAAGCCAGAAATCGCAGTTCAGTTGCACTGAAAGTAGCAGATGGGTAGTAGCCAAATGCATTTTACCGCTTGTTACCTGTCGGCTATTTTAGCTAGTAGTTGATTAGGTTCAATGATCTCCGCTCCCTCAAAGGGGTTCAGTTCCAATAAGTCCTGATCTCCTGTCACTAGAAAGTTAGCTTTTGAAACTCTGATCAGTCCCAACAAAAAGTTGTCTTTCGGATCTCTGCAAATGTTCGGATACTCTATGACCTTATAGTCAGTTCCGATGAAGTCCATCAGTTTCAGTAGTTCGGATACTTTCTCTCTGCTAAAATATTTTTGAAATTTCTTCCTTCGTGTTACTTCAGTCAATTCCGCTCGAAGTTGTTCGGATAGTATGATTTCAATTTTCTGAGAAGTTAGAAGTTCTGTCAATTCACCAAGTTGATGACCAATGAGGTAACTGATCCAAATGTTGGTGTCGAATATGACCTTAATTCGATGTTCGCTTATCATAAAGGTCTTGTCTGACTTGTTCTACTTCTGAAGTTATCTCGTTCATCGAAAGCTTGTCAGTTTGAAAAGCAGTCAAAAGTTCAGTCAGTTTGGAGCCAATTGTTTCCTTCTCAAGTTCTTGGGAAATCTTGATCTTCTGTTCGCCTGGCAAGTTCCTAACCAGTTCGAGTATCTGGGAGAAAGAAAGGTTCATGTTCGCTTCCATAGGTTAAAGTTACGAAAAAGTAGCACTATCTGTTATCATGGCGCAGCTGACAGGTAACGCTCAGATATGGCGCTGTGGCCTCCGAGCTTAATTAATTTCGATAAAAGTAGCTTATCTGCCGGTGCATTCAAAGTATCAGATACGCACTGCGCCATGAAAGATAAAAATCTCCCACGAGCAGCACTTATTAGAAAGCACTTCAGATTTTTGGCGGGAGATAAGCGGGATGTTTAGCAGGCACTTTGCAGATGACTAAGTAAGGCCATGCGCAATATCGCCTGTTGGCCTCTGTTTTAGATTTCCTCTACTTTTTTGGCAGTTCGTTCGAGGAATTTCTTGATGAGTTCTGAGTCCGTGTAAGGTCTAAAGTTGTCCCTCGCTGTTTGTTCTATGGCGTTAATCTCAGACCTGTAGTCGTCTGAAAAATAGAGTTCATATGCAGCAAAGTTCGAATACAGTTCAAAGAGTTCGTCTGACTTAATTGTTTTTGCAAATTCGGTTGGATACTGCTTTAGCAAGTTGATAATAGGTGTTCCCATAACCTCCGAAAGTGCTCCGTCAGATTGTTTTAAGATCTTGTTGAATACTGGCAAATAGTATTTTCTGGTTTGTTTGTTAGTTGACGTTAAGCTATCAAGGATTCTAAAGGTTATGAAGTTGTCCGCTGGTTGGAGTTCATCATTCATAATCCGTTCAGCAATAGTTCGTGAGTCTATGTCGGCCAGATAGTAATAATGTTGTTCAACTCTTAGCGTGTCAGTTTGTTGACCAAAGAGTTCAAGAGTTGAAATGAGAGTTAAGAAGAGAAGAAGTTTTTTCATCTTGCAGTCAATGGAGGCCAACATTTGTGTAAACGACATTATGTCGTTTATCTACCTTTCAAATATACCAGTAGCAACCAAGCTGTCCAACGGACTTTTGATTTCTTCCATACTCTTGCTACTTACATGGGTGCATATCTGAGTTGTTTTAGGACTGTTATGGCCAAGCAATGTTTGAATGTAGCGGAGGCACTCTTCAGGTTTGGAAAAAATAAAACCCTCACCATTTCTGGCAAGGGTTTGATATTCTAATATTCCGTAAGCTTACTTCAGCACGCTGAAATCCCACGTGTCCAAATACTTGGTGGTAAAATTCCCGGATCTAAACGCTTCATCTTCCATCATTTTCAGGTGGAAAGGAATCGTCGTTTTAATGCCTTCTATCACCGTCTCTTCCAGTGCCCGCTTCATCTTAATAATCGCTTCTTCCCGCGTTTGTGCACTCACAATCAGTTTTCCAATCATGGAGTCATAGAAAGGAGGGATGGTATATCCAGCATACACATGGCTGTCTATCCGCACTCCATGTCCACCAGGGAAGTGAAGGTTGGTAATCTTGCCCGGACTTGGTCGGAAACCGTTTGCCGGATCTTCCGCATTGATTCTTACTTCAATCGAATGACGCTGAGGATAATAGTTTCTTCCGGAGATTGGCTCACCCGCGGCTACTTTGATCTGCTCTTTTATCAGATCATAGTCTGTTACTTCCTCTGTAATCGGATGCTCCACCTGTATACGTGTATTCATCTCCATGAAGTAGAAGTCTCCATTTTTATCCACGAGGAACTCTACTGTTCCGGCTCCTTCATATTTGATGGCTTCAGCACCTTTGATGGCAGCTGCTCCCATCTTTTCTCTTAGTTCCTGAGAAACAATCGGAGAGGGGGTTTCCTCGATCAGCTTCTGGTGCCTTCGCTGGATGGAGCAATCTCTTTCGGAGAGGTGGCAGGCTTTGCCTTTGCTATCTCCGACAATCTGTATTTCTATGTGACGAGGCTCTTCCACGAATTTTTCCATGTACATGCCATCATTCCCAAAAGATGCAGCAGCTTCTTGTCTGGCACTGTCCCAGGCTTTTTTAAACTCACTTTCTTCCTTGATGAGTCTCATGCCTTTACCGCCACCACCTGCGGTGGCTTTGATCATCACAGGGTAACCTATTCCTTTAGCCAATTTAATTCCTTGTTCCACTGACTCTAATAGTCCTTCAGAACCTGGAACAACAGGTACACCAGCCTTTATCATGGTTGCTTTAGCCGTGGCTTTGTCACCCATTCGGCTGATCATGTCTTCGCTTGCACCAATAAACTTGATGTTATTTTCGGCGCAGACACGAGAAAATTCAGCATTTTCTGATAAGAAACCATAGCCTGGATGGATAGCATCTGCATTGGTTACTTCGGCAGCCGCAATGATGTTTGGAATCTTGAGGTACGAATCTTTGCCTGCCGCAGGACCAATACATACAGCCTCGTCTGCAAAACGCACATGGAGACTGTCAGCATCTGCCTTAGAATAAACAGCTACCGTTTTGATACCCATTTCTTTACAGGTACGAATGATACGCAATGCGATCTCGCCTCTGTTGGCAATCAAAATCTTGTTAAACATAAGGGTAATGTTTTACGATGGATCAACTAGGAAAAGCGGCTGATCGTATTCTACAGGTTGTGCATTGTCAACCAGTACTTTCACGATTTTACCAGACACTTCTGACTCAATTTCATTGAATAGCTTCATAGCCTCTATGATACAAACAGGGTCGCCTGCCTTTACAGAGCTACCTATTTCGACAAATGAAGGTGATTCAGGATTTGCAGATCGGTAGAATGTCCCGATCATGGGTGATTTTATTTCTACAAGGTTGCTTTCTGCTGCTGGGGCACTGCCTCCGTCTGCTGCAGGAGCGGGAGTTGCTGCTGGAGCTTGAGCTGTTGGTGCGGGAGCTGCAGCCATTGGCGCAGGAGCAGATGCAATTACGTGCTGTTCGGCGCTTCTCTTGATGCTCACCTTAAAGTCATCTGTCTCAATATTCACTTCTTCCAACCCTGACTCGGAAAGGAAGTTTATTAATTCTTGAATTTCTTTGGCCTTCATAGGTTAATTGTTGATTAATAAATCTTAAGAACTAAGGTATAAAATTTCTTTGGCTGAGTGCAAAATTTCTTTTTCAGATTAGCCGTTAGGTACACGTGCTTATTTTACGCGCTCTACATATGAGCCGTCTACAGTATTGATTTTAATCACTTCATCTTGCTCAATAAACATAGGTACCTGAATGGTAGCACCAGTCTCTACCACTGCATTTTTTGTGGCATTGGTTGCTGTATTTCCCTTTACCCCGGGATCAGCCTGAGTTACGGTCATAATCACATGTTGTGGCAACTCACAACCCAAAACTTTTTCTTCTTCGGCGTGGAAAAGAATTTCTACTTCTTGTCCGTCTTTCAAGAATTTTGGTGCGTTGATCAGGTCTTCCTGAATGGCAATCTGCTCGTAAGTAGAAGCATTCATGAAGTGATAGCCCATATCATCCTTATATAAGAATTGATGCGGTCTTCTTTCTACGCGTGCGGTTGTCACTTTTACACCTGACGAAAAAGTGTTATCTAAAACTTTGCCGGTAGAAATGCTTTTCAATTTCGTTCGTACAAACGCTGGCCCTTTTCCCGGTTTCACGTGTTGAAATTCTACAATCATGAATAGATCATTATTGTATTCAATCACCAATCCATTTTTAAAGTCTGCTGTAGTTGCCATGAATTTTTAGGATGTTAGTTGGTTATTTAGGATCGTATGCCCATTTTACCCAGATAGATCCCCAGGTAAATCCGCCACCAAATGCAGCTAGAATAAGGTTATCTCCTTTTTTCAGTTTGCTTTCATAATCGAATAAGCAAAGTGGGATCGTGCCACTGGTTGTATTGCCATATTTCTCAATATTCAGCATAACTTTTTCGTCGCTCACGCCCATTCGATTGGCGGTAGCATCGATAATTCTTTTGTTGGCTTGATGAGGAACCAGGTACGTCACGTCATCGGCCGTTAGCCCGTTTCGTTCCATCACCTGAGCTGCAATGTCGGCCATGTTCTTCACTGCAAATTTGAACACAGTAGAACCTTCCTGATAAGCAAAATGCTCACGATTCTTCACTGTGTCTTCTGTTGCTGGTCTTCGGCTACCTCCGGCCTTCATGTGAAGGAAAGGTTCCCCAGAACCATCAGACTTTAAGACTGAATCTTTAATGCCAAAATCTTCTTCCGTAGGCTCTAGCAAAACCGCTCCTGCGCCATCTCCAAAGATGATGCAAGTGGCACGGTCAGTATAGTCCACGATGGAGGACATCTTATCCGCGCCAATGACTAATACCTTTTGGTATTTGCCTGTCTCGATGAATTGTGAGCCTGTAGCCAACGCATAAAGAAATCCGGAGCATGCAGCCTGAATGTCGTATCCAAACGCATTTACTGCTCCGATTTTATTCGAAATGATATTGGCAGTTGCCGGAAAAACAAGATCCGGTGTTGTCGTAGCACAAATCACCAGATCAATATCTTCTGCTTTGGTATTGGTTTTCTTCAGGAGTCCTTCTGCGGCCTTCACAGCCATGACTGAAGTACCCTGATCTTCACCTTTTAATATATGTCTTTGTTTGATGCCTGTTCGAGAAATGATCCACTCATCATTGGTGTCAACCATTTTCTCGAGATCCTTGTTGGTAATAACGTCCTCAGGAACGTACCCGTGAACGCCCGTTATTGCAGCTTGAATTTTAGGCATCAGGACTTAGCTTAAGCTAAAACTTCTTTCTCCATCACAACTTTACCTTTATAGTAAAGTTTGCCTTCATGCCAGAAAGCTCTGTGAGGAAGGTGTGCTTCACCTGTAGTAGGACAAATCACAAAGCTCTTTGGAGTTGCTTTATAATGTGTTCTTCTCTTGTCTCTTCTGGTTTTCGAAATCTTTCGTTTTGGATGCGCCATCTTCTTTTCTCTATCTTAATTTTTCTTATTTCAATTTCTTAAGGGCTTCCCACCTGGGATCTATGCTTTCTTCTTGTGACTCCTTATCAGTTTCTGAAACATAAATCATTTCATCACTTTCGGGACCGTTTTGGAATTTTGGATGAAGTTTTTTCATCGGTACTTCCAAACTGATTGATTCATATAAAAACGCGGCAATGTTTAATTCCTGCTGACCTTTTAAAATTACAAATACATCTTCACTTAGCTCTTCCTGTTCGTCACCGTATTTGTAAATGATTTCCTTATTTATTGAAATAGGGAAGTCAAAAAGCTCAAGGCTTCTGTCACATTCCAGCTCAATTGATCCCTCAATCTTAAGATTAAGCGTAATCATAGAGTCTGTTTTTGTCAAAATCACGTCGCAAGTGCCTTTGCCCTTGCTTACCAGGCTGTTTTCAAAATGAGTGAACAAATCGTCATTAAACAGGAAATTAAAGTCGTGAGTGCTATTACTCAGTCCAAAAATTTCAATTTTATACGCTTTCAAATCCATCATTTCCGTCCACTTCCCGGTAAAGACCCGCAAATTTAGATAGAATCCAAGTACTACAAAAGCTTTATGAATTACTTTTCATCCTCACTTGCAAACTGACTCTCGTTTCGTTGGCGAATAATGTCATTTGCTAGGTAAAGTGCATTGCGGAATGAGGTTTCATCTGCTTCGTTTTTGCCTGCTATTGAAAAGGCCGTTCCATGGTCCGGAGATGTACGCACAAATGGTAGCCCGGCAGTGTAATTGATTCCTTCTTCGAAAGCCAAAGTTTTGAACGGGATTAATCCTTGATCATGATACATGGCTAATACGCCATCGTATTGCTTATAAGTGCCCATGCCGAAAAATCCATCTGACGGAAAAGGACCTGCAACTATGTGATGACCACTTTTTACTTCGTTGATGGCAGGGATAATTACTTTTTCTTCCTCATCACCAAGAAGTCCGTTTTCACCTGCATGTGGATTCATTCCTAATACCGCAACACGTGGTTTTTTAATACCAAAATCTTTCTGGAGTGACTTGAGCATCTTCTGAATCTTGATAACAATTTTTTCTTTGGTCACTTTGCTACTTACTTCCTTGAGTGGAATGTGCCCGGTAACTACGCCAACTCTAAGTCCTTCATGTACGAGAAACATGAGGCTCTCTTTTTCTCCGGCTTCCTGTGTTAGGTATTCGGTGTGCCCAGGAAATTTAAATTCATCTGACTGAACCAGTTCTTTACTTAAAGGTGCCGTAGTGATCGCATTAATTTTTCCATCCTTCAGATCTGCTACAGCCCTTTGTAAGGATAGTACAGCATATTTGCCACCGGTTTCATTGGGATGTCCAGGATTGATTTCTATAGCTTCATCCCATACATTCAACACATTCACTTTTCTGTGTATGACCTTTTCAATGCTAGAAATTTGCTGGTAGTTGAAATCTTCCTTGTCAAGGTTTTTACGATAATAGGAAATCACCTTGCCTGAACCATAAATCACAGGTGTGAACTGCTTGAGTATGCGATTGTCTTCTAGAGATTTGATTATAACCTCTGGCCCAATACCATTCACATCACCGATGGTGATTCCTATAACAGGTTTATTTTTTTTGTGAGATGATTCACCCATTTGCGCATTACATTTATAAGATTTGAAGTTAACCCGAAAAATTCGGGAGATGTTTATTCGAAATTGAGTATTACTTAATATCGATCTTATTCACATCTGAACTGACAATTATAAAAACGGAGAATAAGTTGGCAAACGTAAGACCAAAAAAACATTTAGGTCAACATTTTTTGAAGGATGAAAACATCGCTCAAAAAATTGTGGAAGCATTGAAGAATGAAGCAAACCTTCCGGTTTTTGAGATTGGACCAGGGACAGGTGTTTTGACCAAGTACCTACTTCAAAAGCCTGAGATTGATTTTTATGCCTTGGATGTCGATGCAGAATCTATAGACTATTTAAAGGCCAACTACCTGAATCGCAGTGATCGATTTCTCTTTCAGGATTACTTGAAATACGATGTTCCTTTTGATCACTTCAATGTGATTGGAAACTTTCCATATAATATTTCATCGCAACTCTTCTTTAAAATCTGGGATGATCGGGAGAAAGTAGATGAGGTGGTTTGCATGATTCAAAAGGAAGTGGCGGATCGGATTTGTGCCAGCCATGGAAATAAGACCTATGGTATTTTGAGCGTATTACTGCAGGCATTCTATGATATAGAATACTTGTTCAAAGTTTCACCCGGAGTATTTAATCCCCCACCGAAGGTGCAGTCGGCAGTCATTAGATTGAAAAGAAACAAAACAAAAGAATTGTCTTGTGATGAAAAGCTATTTAAGCGAGTAGTAAAAGCTGGTTTTGGTAAACGTCGTAAGACCTTGCGCAACGCATTAAAAGATCTAAATTTGCCCGAATCTGTGACGGCTCTGGAGGTGCTAAACCAACGAGCGGAGCAATTATCTGTTCAAGAATTTATCTCGCTGACCGAAAAAATTTCCTGAAATGGAACCAGTAATGACTTTTGAGTTATCCGTCGAATTCAAAGATCGATTTCAGCAAGGACTGGACGAGCGAGATGATTCGTTTGTAAAGTCTATACTAGAAGGTGTAAATCCAGCCGATATTTCTGCTCTACTAGATGAGTTTGATGCAGAGGAATGCAAATACGTATTTGACCTACTATCACCTGAAGTAGGAGCGAGTATTCTTGAAGATTTGGAAGAGGATGTTCGAGAGGATTTCATTAAGGAGTTTTCCGCTTCTGATCTGGCATCCTTTGTTGAACTCATGGATTCAGATGATGGAACCGACATCTTGTATGAGATGGAAGTAGCTGACCGAAATGAGGTTATTCGTCAAATTTCTGATGAGGAGAAAGCTTCCAACTTGATGGAACTACTTGAGTATGATGAGGACGTTGCTGGTGGATTGATGGCGAAAGAATTGATTAAGGCGAATCTAAACTGGAGTATTTCTCAATGTATTGAGGAGATTAGGTTGCAAGCCGAAAATGTGCAAAAGATATATTCGGTATATGTGGTGGACGACAAAGAGAACCTGCTTGGAAAAGTAGGGGTGAAAAACTTGATTCTTGGAAAGTCAGGTGCCAAAGTTGCAGATATCTACGACGATCAAATAATATCAGTGGAAACGTCTACTAGCGAAGAAGAAGTAGCTAGCATCATGCAAAAATATGATTTAGAAGCTGTCCCGGTTGTCAACGCTAGGGGAAGATTGGTTGGTCGAATTACCATTGATGATGTCATTGATGTAATCCGAGAGAATGCTGAAGAAGAGCGACAACTCATGACAGGAGTAAGCTCAGATGTAGAAGAAGATGACACTGTCTGGAAGATTTCACGCGCACGTTTGCCTTGGTTGATCATTGGAATGGCTGGAGGTTTGGTAGGAGCGCAATTCATGGGATTTTTTAGAGAAGAAATAATTATTGTTCCAGCACTGGCATTCTTTATTCCATTGATTACAGCATCGGGCGGAAATGTTGGAATTCAATCCTCGTCTATAGTAGTACAGAGTCTGGCTAATCCAAATGTTTTTGCAGATAGTATGTGGAAGCGACTTCTAAAAGTATTCCTTGTAGCTATCGTCAATGGTGCTATCCTTTCTTTGATGGTTTTTGGAGCAGTGATATTATTTATGCGCGAACAGCCATTAGCTGCTACAGTTTCAATTGCCCTTTTTGCAGTGGTTTTGTTGGCCTCTTTTATGGGTACAATTACGCCACTTCTATTGAATCGTTTTGGAGTAAATCCGGCCTTAGCCTCAGGACCTTTTATTACTACTACGAACGATTTGCTCGGTTTGGCTGTCTATTTCTCGACAGCACACCTATTGTATAATTTATAATGGCAGATAAACGCGTTCTCATCGTTGATGACTTGCACGAATGTATTCTTCCGCTTCTAAGTGAGGCAGGCTATGAACCTGTCTATTCACCGGGAATTGATCGAGCAGGTATACTTCAAATCATTCAGGGATTCGTAGGACTGATTATACGCAGCAAGACGTCTGTAGATAAAGAATTGATTGACCGTGCCACTAGTTTGAAGTTTGTAGCTAGGGCAGGTGCAGGGATGGACAACTTGGATAAGCAATACCTGGAATCTAAAAATATCAAAGCAATAAATGCTCCTGAGGGCAATCGTGATGCACTGGGTGAACATGCCGTCGGGATGTTGCTTTCATTGTTGCATAAAATTCCATCAGGCCATCATGAAGTAGTAGGTGGAGCCTGGAATAGGGAAGGTAACCGTGGAATTGAGCTTAAGGGTAAAGTGGTCGGTATTTATGGTGTGGGAAATATGGGGATGTCATTTGGAACAAAGTTGAGTAGTTTCGAATGCGACATCATTGGATATGACAAATTTAAAGGTGAGTTTCCTGGCGCATTTATTAAGAATGTGGAATTGGAAGAATTGTTTGAACGGACAGAGATATTAAGTATTCATGTGCCTCTTTACGACCTTACCAGAGGCCTTTTTAATGAAACATACCTTAGAAAATTTAGAAATCTAAAAGTCTTGATTAACACAGCAAGAGGTGAGATTTTGGATACCAAGGGTTTGATAAAACTTCTTGAAGAAGGTGTTATTTATGCAGCAGGTTTGGATGTGTTGGAAAATGAGAAACTGAGTGTTTACACTGAAGAAGAGAAAGCGCAGCTTGAAAAGCTATCATCCTTACCCAATGTTCTTCTTACTCCACATGTGGGAGGTTGGACATATGAATCATATCAACGAATTAGTGAAGTGCTTGCAAAGAAAATTGGAGCGTTAAGAAGTTAGATCAGCCAATTTAAAGCGGCTTGTACATCGTCAAATCTTTTCATTTTAAGTAGTGGTATTTCATCTTTAAGAATTTCACCAGCAAAACTACTATACATGCTTCCTATAGCTGATATAGGACTGATAGAAGCCAGTTTAACTAACTTATTACTTAGGCTTTCCGCTTTGTGCTTTAGCAATTCCTTTACCCATACTCTAGCTTCAGTTTCAAACTCAACTAGAAAGGAATGGTCTAATACGAGTTTGTTGCAACCATGGAACTCAATTGCTTCAAACGCTGACCTAATCAATTTTTTAGCTGTATGAATATCCACATGATCATTCCAGTCAATTCTAGCTATTCCGTAATTTTCATCGATAGAAAAGGTGCTCCCATTTTTTTTAGTGATACTCTGAAAATCAACTGATTTTAAATTTTTAGTGGAATCTGAAATTAATAGATCAACTTCTATAGAATGAGTAGCCTTTTTCACCTGGTTAAAGGTGTTCGGGTTTTGGTAGAAATAATTGTCTAGATATGTAGATTTCATGGTAGTTTTCTAAACGAATGACAATGCAAGCTATACATTCAATCACGAGCAAAATTAGGATTCCGATGTACCTAACAAATGACATGGTGAAACCTGCTCTTTTTCCGATAAGTATTTTGTGCAATGACACCCGCCGGAATATCTAATTGAATTATTCCAATAATTCAACATTAATATTGGGAGAAATAATTTTTAAGCTGTTATAAATCAAAACTTTGAAATGGCCACTTTCTTGATTTTGACTTTAGCAATACTGTATATTTGCATTATCAAAATAAGACAGCACAAGAAAACGGCTTCAATGTGAGGCCGTTATTTTTTGTTTAAAGGGGTACTATCAATTATGGCATTTAATTACTACACACAAGAAGGACTTGATAAGTTGAAGGCTGAGCTGAATGAACTTAAGACTAAGGGAAGGTCAGATATGGCTAAGCAGATAGCAGAGGCACGGGACAAAGGAGACTTGAGCGAAAATGCGGAGTATGATGCAGCAAAAGAAGCGCAAGGTTTATTGGAATTAAAAATTTCAAAGTTGGAGAATGTTGTTGGAGATGCTCGGGTAATTGATGAGTCTTCGATTGATACATCTAAGGTTTCTATTCTTTCTACTGTGAAGATTAAAAATAAGAAAAACAACATGGAGGTTACCTATCAGTTGGTGGCTGAGGAAGAAGCTGACTTAAAGAGCGGAAAGATTTCGGTTCAGTCTCCAATCGGCAAAGGCTTACTTGGAAAGAAAAAAGGAGAAAAGGCAAAGATTACTGTGCCAGCAGGTGATATTGAATTTGAAATACTAGACATTACCGTCTAATGTCAACCATCTTCACTAAAATAGTTGAACGAGAAATTCCAGCTCACATCGTGGCAGAGGATGAAAATTACCTCGCGTTCTTAGATATTAATCCACTCGCCGATGGTCATACTTTAGTGATTCCCAAAAAGGAAGTGGATTACATATTCGATTTGGATAATGAGACCCTTGCGGGGCTATTTTCTTTTTCTAAAGGAGTAGCTGGAGCAATAGAAAAGGTAATTACTTGCGAGCGTATAGGAGTGTCTGTTGTTGGCTTGGAAGTACCTCACGCGCACGTTCACTTAATTCCGATCAATGCTGTGGATGACATGAACTTTAGCCAAATGAAACTCTCTCCATCCAAAGAAGAGCTGGCAGAGATGGCTAAAATGATTAAAGAAGCTTACAGTTAGTTTTAGTAATTTAATACGACACTAAAACGTGTCAACTAGGTTACTTCACCCTTCCCGGATTATCTGAGATAAATGATTTCCAACTCTTCTTTCCGCCTCCTGGTATTCCAGATTTAGATGAATAGTGATGGCAGATGGCTACAGCCAATGCGTCAGTAGCGTCGAGCAATTTGGGAGCTTTTTCAAATTTGAGTAGCATCTGGATCATGTGAGCCACTTGTTCTTTGCTGGCATTTCCATTTCCAGTCACAGATTGCTTCACTTTTTTTGGAGCATATTCATGAATCGGCATATTCCGATTGAGGGCAGCTGCCATTGCCACGCCTTGTGCTCTACCAAGCTTGAGCATAGATTGTACATTCTTGCCAAAAAAGGGCGCCTCAAGCGCCACCTCATCAGGTAGGTATTCTTTGATGAGTTCAGTTACCCGATCAAATATTTTCTTCAGTTTTATCTCGTGATTTTTATACTTGCTTAGGTGAATCACCCCAAACTGGATAACGCTCATTTTTTCACCTTTGCAATGGATCAAACCATATCCCATTACATTAGTGCCCGGATCTATTCCTAAAATGATACGCTCTTTAATCGCCACAATGCAAATTAAGAACAACCAGCCAAACAACCTTCGAAAGTCAAGGCTCATTGGCTTGTTAAAGCTGGCACTGCTGGTTGGATGTTTATTCTTTCTCTATGACAAACTTCAGGATCAACCTATTTCACTTAGCGAAATAAAATGGCCCAATGGTTTCTGGTTTACACTTACAGTTGTTTGCTTGTTGATGACCTCAAATTGGTATTTAGAAGTATTAAGATGGAAGTATTCTATTCAAGTTTTTGAGTCAATTTCCACAAAAGAGGCGTGGCGTGCTGTGCTTGGAGGATTAGCGCTCAATTGGGTACTTCCATTAACATCTGGAGATTTGATTGTGCGAATTTCACAGCAGCAGGATCAATATAAAACGACCTCTGCTGCCTTGCTTAATAGATTTATCATGCTATGCTTCACGATACTATTAGGTGGCTATGGAATAAGCCATTTAGCTAAAAACTACGATTGGAGCTGGTGGGTACTGATTCCAATTGCTTTATTGATGGTGCTAGGACTTATGTTTCGAAATTCATTTAGACGCTTCATCGCTTATTTCAAACAATTGAATCAAATGACTTTTCTTAGAGTTTTTGGTTTATCATTATTGAGATATCTGATTTTCGTCAGTCAATTCTTACTTGTACTTCAAGCTTTCCTTCCTATGTTATCAATCAGCCTTCTCATCGCTGGCATAGGATGGATATTTCTTATTCGGTCAGCGCTCCCACTTTTTTTAGGAGGCATTGGCATACGAGAAGCTTCAGGAGTTTTATTTTTCGAACCACATGTGAATCAACTTCATCTCGTTCTAATCCCGATTTTCCTTATCTGGATTATCAACACAGTCATTCCTTCACTAGTTGGAATGCTTTTGTTTCTCAAATGGAAACCAGCATTTGCAAAATAATCTGGTTTAAATTGAAGTCTTCTCAATATTTAAGTACTCAATTAAAAGTCACTCGAACAAATGGAGTTAACATTGCGTGATGATGATTTTGATAGCAGCATTCACAATTCTGCACGTGCTTTTTTACCTTAAACTGGCTCATGGATGGATCCGAATTCCATTGATTTCTTCGAAAGAGACGCTGATACCATTTTCTGTAGTTATTCCTGTTCGGAATGAAGAGGAAAATATTGCGCGAATCCTGCATCAATTAGCGAAACAAAATTATCCAAAAGATCTTTTCGAAGTGATTGTGGTGGATGATTTTTCTGATGATCAAACTGTTAGTATAGTTAATGGATTAAAGGACTCCCTGGAAATTAGCATTAGATTAATTCCTTTGATTGATAAACAAAAACAGGGTAAAAAACATGCGCTGACTGCAGCTATTAATGCTGCGGAGCACGAGACGATATTGACGACAGATGCAGATTGTTGGTTTGAATACAACTGGATTAAGTGTTATAACGATGCTTTTGATGAAAGGACCAATATGGTAGCGGGACCGGTGGCTATTCAGGGCAAAGGAATCTTTGCTCGACTTCAGCAGGTTGAGTTTGCGGGCTTAATGGGTTTTGGGGCGGTAACAATCTCACATGAAAACCCAAGTATGTGCAGTGGTGCAAACCTTGGATTTAGAAAGAGTGCATTTGAAGCGGTTGGCGGATATACCAATAACTTGTTTACTCCATCAGGTGATGATGAATTTTTACTCTTCAACATCATGAGTAAATTCCCACACTCTACTCGTTTTTTGAAGAGTGACAATGCTGTAGTGAAAACCGCTGCGCATAAAAAGCTGCGTTCTTTCGTCAATCAAAGAACCCGATGGACCAGCAAATGGAAGTATAATAAGAATTGGAAAGTACGAGTAAGTGCAATATTGTTCTTTCTTGACTATTTGATTTTCTACGCCTCAATCGCATTTTCATTGTTGGGATTGATTGATCCAATCTTGATAGCACTGGTGATATTGGTCCGTTTCATTTCTATGCTTTTGTTTGTCGCCCCAATCAATAAATTTTTAAAAGGAAGAAGTAGTTTTTGGCCTTTATTGGTCTTTCAAATTATTTATCCTTTGCATGTTTTATTCATGGGTATGAATTCTATCTTTGGTTCTTATACCTGGAAAGGAAGGAAATACGGATGACAGACCTAGAATTTGATATTATTGATGAACTGTATTTTGTTACCGCCTATTCTGACCTGAAAGAAGCAATAGATTTTTCAGATGATGTCTTAAAAGTCAATTTAGCAAATATGGCCAAGCAAGGGTGGGTACGGGTTTACAAATCGGTTAATGAAGAATCTGAGCTGGATCAACTGGATTTAGAAAATGATTTTCAATCCTATTTTTACCTTGCTTCTAAAAAAGGACTATTTGAACACAACTCGAAATGAAGGGCACTTCACTTGATATAAAAGACCTTCAGCTCAACGCTTTACTTGAGGTGACTCAGGCAGTAAACAATAACTTGCCTGAAGATGACCTACTTAAGATTTATAAGTTTACCCTTTTGGCCGACTTAAAAATTAATAAACTCGCACTATACACGCAACAAAGTGGAGCATGGGTTTGTCGTGTAAATTTCGGCACGAAAGAAGACTTAATTGGAGGTACACTTCCAGCAAAATATAAAGAACTAAAAAATCAAATAGGAACAGTTGAAACATCATTCAATGAGTTCGACGCTGTATTCCCAGTCTATCATAAAAGCAAGCTACTTTCAGTGGTGTTCATCGAGTCGGATTCTAAACTCGGTGTTCAGAATCGATTTTTAAATGCATTGACGAACATTATTC
This sequence comes from Ekhidna sp., assembly GCF_039960695.1. Lineage (GTDB taxonomy): Bacteria > Bacteroidota > Bacteroidia > Cytophagales > Cyclobacteriaceae > Ekhidna. Next base: position 20,993 of record NZ_JBDVKP010000004.1, read on the forward strand.
TTGTAGCAATCGAGAATAAGAGACTTGCACGTCAGCAAATGGAGCAGGAAGCTTATAGAAGAGAATTAGAGATTGCCAAGAAGGTTCAAAACTTCCTCTTTCCAAAAGAGCTCCCAAAGATCGAGCGATTGCAGATTGAGGCTTTTTATCTTCCACATCACGATGTAGGTGGAGACTACTATGATTACATTCAGATAGATGAAAATAAATTTTTGGCATGCATTGCAGATGTGTCTGGAAAAGGCGTTCCGGCAGCACTCCTTATGTCAAATTTTCAGGCTTCTTTACGCGCATTGGTTAGACAAACAAAAGACCTTCTTGAGATAGTTACCGAGCTAAATCACGCCACATTTGTTAGTGGAAACGCTGAAAACTTCATTACTTTCTTTGCTGGAATTTATGATTTCAAATCCAAGAATTTAGAATATATCAACTGCGGTCATAATGAAATTATTCTTAAGCATGGAGATAAAATCGAGTTACTTAATGATGGCACCACGGTCTTGGGGATGTTCGATCCACTACCATTCATTGAAACCCAACGATTGGACAATTTGGATGAATTTTTCCTATTCGCATATACCGATGGCCTGACAGAAACATTCAATGAGAAAGATGAGGATTTTGGCTTTGAGCGATTGCTTGAAATAATGAAGCAAGATTGTCCTGAAGATCTATCGGATCTCCATGATCATATTGTGAAAGCATTAAATGAATTCAAGGGAAATCGTAGCTATCACGATGACATTACCATGCTTTCCTGCCATATTCAAAACAAATGATCCGTTTTTACAGAACCCCATGGATTTCGCAGGCTCGGTATCCAGAGCTGATATGGAATATAGATTCTGAAGAATCTCTTTATTTAACTTTTGATGACGGCCCACATCCAGAAGTAACCCCATGGGTAATTAAAGAATTGAGGAAGGTTGGTGCAAAAGCTACTTTCTTTTGCCTAGGAAAGCACATTAAAGAATATGAAAGTATTGCAAGAGCGATAATAAAAGATGGTCATATAATCGGGAATCATACTTACAGCCATTTAAATGGCTGGAAAACCTTAAATATGACCTATCAGGAAGACATTCGCACTTGCGACAATGAATTGATGAAATTGGGAATCCATAATCAACTGTTCCGCCCACCATTCGGTCGAATTAAGAAAGGTCAAATAAGTGCATTGAAAAATCGAAAAATAGTGATGTGGAGTCATCTTTCATGGGATTTTGATCCAAAACTTGATGTTAACAAAAGTATTGAACAGTTAAAGGCGGCCAAACCTGGAAGCATCATATTATTTCATGATTCAATAAAAGCCTTTAATAATCTAAAAATCATTCTTCCTGAAATCCTTTCTTTTTTTTCATCAAAAGGGGTGAAATTCGAATCTATAAGATGATTGACACGCACGCACACATTTACTTGGACCACTTTTCTGAAGATGTAGATGAAGTGATTAATAGAGCACTTGAAAGTGGAATACAGAAAATCTTACTTCCTAACATAGATAGCACCACCATCGATTCGATGCTAAATCTCGAAATGAAGTATCCTGATATTTGTTTTCCCATGATGGGACTTCATCCATGCTCTGTAAAAGTAGATTTTGAAAAAGAATTAAAAGTCGTTGAAGGTTGGCTAAGTAAGAGACGCTTCTTAGCAGTAGGTGAGATGGGTACCGACTTATACTGGGACAAAACTTTTTGGCAACAACAAAAAGAAGCTTTCAATTTTCAATCTGAACTTGCAATTCAGTATGATTTACCTATTGTCATCCATTGCAGAGAAACAATAGATGAAACCATTCAGTTGGTTAAATCACATGAGAATAAAGGACTAAAGGGTGTGTTTCATTGTTTTACGGGTTCTGTAGAGCAAGCAAAACAAATCACAGATATGGGGTTTTACCTTGGACTAGGTGGAGTAAGTACATTCAAGAATGGTGGCATGGATCAGGTAATCCCATTTCTCGATCAGACTAAAATTATTTTAGAAACTGATAGCCCGTATTTAACACCAACACCACATAGAGGAAAAAGGAACGAGCCTGCTTTCGTGTCGATTATTGCGGATAAAGTGGCAGAATATTTACATACGACAAAAGAAGCTTTGATTGAATTGACCACAGCTAATGCAAATGCGCTATTTTTCCCTACTCAAAAGTGATAGTGATTGAAATACAAGATTGTAAATATCAATAAGAGCGGTGAACGTTCGGTACTCATAATTTATACAGGAGGTACGTTTGGTATGATTCAAGACGCGAGTGGAGCACTAGCTCCATTCAACTTTGGAAAAGTAGTAGATCGTGTTCCTGAGCTTCGTCAACTAGGCATTCGACTGACAGTTATCTCATTTCCAAAACCCATCGATTCTTCGAATATCCTTATTCAGGATTGGAAAGATATGGCATACATCATTGAAGAAAATTATGCTCAGTATGATGCTTTTGTGATTCTTCATGGAACGGACACGATGGCTTACTCAGCTTCCATGCTTAGTTATATGCTAGAGGGATTAAACAAGCCTGTCATTTTCACTGGTGCTCAAATGCCAATAGGTTCCATCCGTTCAGACGCAAGAGAGAATTTAATAACAGCACTTGAAATAGCGGCAGCTCACAGCAACGGACAAACGATCGTAAGTGAAGTATGCGTCTATTTTAATTATCTACTTTTAAGAGGCTCACGTTCTCAAAAATTAAGAAGTAGCACATTTGCTGCATTTGAATCCGAAAATTATCCTGTTTTGGCTGAGGCAGGAATTGAAATAGAATTTAATTATCCAGCCTTGAAGCCGTTTGATCCGGAGGCACAACTTAAGGTTAGGAATTTGATGGATTCAAACGTAGTAATCCTGAAAATATTCCCAGGAATAACAGAGCATGTCGTTCGATCAATTCTAGAAAATCCAAATGTTAAAGGTGTTGTTATGGAAACTTTTGGATCCGGAAACACGATGAGTTTCGATTGGTTTATAGATTGCTTGAGGGAAGCAATTGCAAGTGGTAAAGTAATCCTAAATGTTAGTCAGTGCATTGGTGGAGAAGTTGAGCAAGGAAGATACGAAACAAGTAAAAAATTGAATGAAATAGGGGTTTTGAGTGGCGGGGACATTACTACTGAGGCTGCAATTACAAAATTGATGTTTTTGTTAGGCTCAGAGAAAGTTACGAAGGAGCTTAAGCGGCAGCTGCCCCATTCTTTAGCTGGTGAAATGGACGCTGTGCTTGAATGAAATACCGAGAAAGACCTTGATGTTCGAATAAAACTTGCATAAAGGTATTTTTCATGATTTATTTGTAGCCCGTCAAAAGTGGCGGCCTACAGAGAGGTGGCCGAGTGGTCGAAGGCGCACGCTTGGAAAGCGTGTATACCTCAAAAGGGTATCGAGGGTTCGAATCCCTTCCTCTCTGCGATTTGAAGCGAATGACCTAAGAGTTCGACTTTTTTTATGAATGGTGCGAATTTTGTGGGAATGAAAATGCAAATTTGAATTTTACTAAAACTTAAATATTTAACTAAACCGAAGACTTAACTTACAAGACTGAATTATGAAAAAGTTATTGACTCTCTTAATGTTGGCAGGTGTATTTACCTTCAGCGCTACTGCGCAAGAGTTTTCTGATGCTGCAGCAGATTCTGCAGATGTAGACTCAGCACAAACCGAAGAAGTATATGAAGAGCCTGTAGAAATCGCCCAGATTGTAGCTCCTGTAGAAGAAGCTCCATCAAAAGGATTTCACCAAGTAGTAAAAGAACAGTTCATCGATGGAGGACCAACTTTCATGGGTATCGTTCTTGCATGTTTGATTCTAGGTTTAGCAATTGCTATTGAAAGAATTATCCACCTTAACATGGCTTCTACTAATACTAAAAAACTTCTTGCTGATGTTGAAGATGCGTTAAGCGCTGGTGGTGCTGATGCAGCTAAAGAAGTTTGTCGAAACACAAGAGGCCCGGTTGCTTCTATATTTACTCAAGGACTTTTAAGAATGTCTGAGGGAGTAGAGATGGTTGAGAAGTCAATTATCGCATACGGATCTGTAGAAATGGGTAAGCTGGAAAGAGGTATGATTTGGATCTCACTTTTCATCTCTCTTGCACCAATGCTTGGTTTCATGGGTACAGTTATAGGTATGATTGAAGCATTCGACGCAATTGCAGAAGCTGGTGATGTTTCTCCTGCTCTAGTAGCAAGCGGTATTAAAGTGGCACTTTTGACTACTGTAGGTGGTTTGATTGTGGCAGTAATTCTTCAGCTTTTTTACAACTACCTTGTATCTAAAGTTGATTCAATTGTGAATAGCATGGAAGATGCCTCTATCTCTTTGGTAGACCTTCTTGTGAAACACAATCTTTCTAAGTAATCTAAAAATAGATTAGACTATGGTTGATGTAGGATTATTTATATCGTATATACTCATTGGTGTTTGCATACTCACAGCAGTAGGTATGCCACTAATGAAGGCAATGGGAGACCCAGACTCATTAAAGAAAATGGGAATGGGAGTCGGAGCATTGGTAGTAGTTTTTCTTGTAGCTTTTTTTACAGCTAATGGAGAAAACTCAGGTGATGCATCCGAGACAACGGCGAAGCTCGTGGGAGCAGGATTGACAACTTTTTACATTCTTGCGATCGCAGCGATTGGCGGTATCGTTTATACAGAAATTAAAAAAGCAGCTGAATAATGGCGAGGAATAAAGAGAGAGGCACTCCGGAAGTGAGTTCTGGCTCTATGGCAGACATTGCCTTCCTTTTACTCATTTTCTTCTTGGTGACAACCACGATAGCAAATGACAAGGGGATTTTAATGACATTGCCTCCTCCACCAGAACCAGATCAACCAATTGTTGAGTTTCAAGAGCGAAATATCTTCAAGATTTTGGCGAACTCAAATGATCAGTTGTTGGTAGAGAATGAGCCATATAACAAGCCGATATCGGAATTGAAAGATGACATTAAAGCATTTGTTTTAAACTTTGGTAATCCTGATCAGGAAGGTATTGATACATACAATAGCCTGCCATCTCAGATGAAAGCCAGAGCAAAACAAAGCCCTGAGTCTTCGGATCATCCTAAAAAGGCAGTGGTTTCATTTAAAGCAAATAGAGGAACCAGTTATGATTTGTACATTCAAATCATGGATGCTGCTCATGCTGCTTATAATGAAATTTATGCAGAACGAGTAGGTATTAATGCTATGGAATTTTTGGAGCTAGATCAAAGCAATGATGTTGAAAAGAGAATGTATCTCCAGGGCAGAGCAGGAATTCCAAAAGCGATCTCAATTGCAGAACCAGATAAATAAGTTGAACTATGTCGAAGTTTAAGAAAAATTCTAGTGCATCTCAAGATATTCCAACGGCAGCATTGCCGGACATTATCTTCATGTTGCTTTTCTTCTTCATGGTGACAACTGTGATGAGAGAACAAGAGATTTTGGTGAAGCAGGTACTTCCAAAAGCAGAGCAACTTTCGAAGATTCAGAAAAAATCATTAGTTAGTCATATCTACATAGGTGAGCCAAGGAATATTGGAACTTATGGTGAGGAGCCAAGAATTCAAACCAATGATGTATTCATGGAACCTGATGAGTTAACACTTTTTGTGAACCAGGAAAAGGATAAGCTTTCAGAGGCAGAGCGTGATCGTATCACAATGGCACTCAATATTGATAATGAAGTGAAAATGGGCATTGTGTCTGATGTGGAGCAAACATTGAGAAAGTCAAATGCCAGAAAGATTTTGTACAAGTCCTTAAGAGGAGTGCAAAATTAATTGCAACTTTAATAATTCAGATATAAAGCCTGATCAGCCAACTGACTGATCAGGTTTTTTTATGACTAGTCGTTCAGTTGTTTTTTCTTCTCCTTAATCCACTGATCGTATTCCTGTTTGGCGTTGTCAAGTGCATCTTCTAGCTCTTTCTTTGTCGCCTTTCGAAGTTTATCAGCTTCGTCAATTACCTTTCTACGTTGTTTTTTTAATTTCCTGAGAGCGGTTTCTATTTCTCTTTTAGCATCCTCCGCTGCTTCTTCAGAGTCTTCTTTCAGCTGACTTATTTCTTCCTCAATCTCTCGCTTTTTCTCCTCGAATCTATCCAGTGTCTCTTCTCTTTCAGACTCTTTTCTATCATCTTCTATGGTGCATGAAGTGAAGAGTATACTTATGAGAATTATTGAAAGGTATTTCATGAATAATTTTTAGTTTAGTCTACGCACTTACCCGTTTCGGGTTTAAATAGGGCGCCCAATCATCACGATAGGCACCGTTGTACATTTTTAAGAATGTAAGGTAATTTGGCTTAATTGGAGCTTTTGTAAGCTGCATACCAATCTTCTCTAAGGTAAAATCACTTTTACGTGAGTTACATTGCTTGCAGGCAGTCACAAGATTGGTCCATATAGATTTACCTCCTTTTGATCTAGGAACAACATGATCAATTGTTAGCTCTTTTCGAGCACCACAATATTGACATTTACCTCCGTCACGCTTAAAAATATTATGACGACTCATTACTACACCCTTATAAGGTATGTTAATGTAGTATTTTACAATAATGATTGATGGGAAAGGAAAAGATTGACTTATAGATCTTAGACGCTTTTCTTTTATTTCAGTAATTAGATCAGCTTTTTTTAAAAACATAAGCATAAAAGCACGTTGTACTGAGCATACAGTAAGTGGTGTGTAGTCTTGATTAAGTACCAGTACAGTGTTCATTGCGTCATATTTTCAACCGTTCTAATTCTCTCTTTTGATCCTTCTTTTTAATACTATCTCGTTTATCATAGATTTTCTTACCCTTGGCTAGTGCAATTTCTAACTTGGCCAATCCCCTGCTATTAATATAAATTTTGATCGGTATAACAGTTAACCCCTTTTCATCCATCTTTGATTTAAATTTTTCAAGCTCTCTTTTTTTCAGCAATAGTTTTCGGTCTCTAGTCATCTCATGACTTTCGAAACTTGCCTGAGAGTAGGGAGATATGTTCATCCCTTTTACAAAAAGTTCTTCTTTTCTGAAGAAGCAATAGGCTTCCTGAATGCTAGCTTTCCCTTCTCTTAAGGATTTAATTTCGGTCCCTTTGAGCATGATACCAACCTCTAGTTTTTCTACAAATTCATACTCGTAACTGGCCTTTCGGTTCTTTATTTGTATGTTATTAGAAAATCGATTTTTTTCCTTACTCATAGTTTAAATATAATACAGTCCTTAAAATGGCATCCTTGGTAGTGGACTATCAGTTATTTTCCCAAATGAACCATGTTCATATAAAAGGTGACCACTTATTGCAATCATGCCGGCATTATCAGTGCAATATTGAAAGTCAGGTATAAATACATCCCATCCTAGCTCTTTCGAATTAAGTTCCAACACCTTTCTTAATCCGCTGTTTGCTGATACACCACCAGCTATCGCAACCTGATTGATATTTTCTTGTCTGGTGGCTTTTGTCAACTTGTCCAACAACATAGAAATAAGAGTTTGTTGAATACTAGCAGCCAGATCAGTTAGATTATTCTTAATAAAGCCTTTATCTTTTTTTAATTCTTTTCTTAAAAAATAAAGAATAGAAGTTTTGATACCACTAAAGGAATAATCGAGTGCGGGCATTACAGATTCCGCAAATTTGAATCTATATGGATCCCCATCCTTAGCTAGTTTGTCAATCATTGGCCCCCCAGGGTAGGGCAACCCCAATAATTTCGCAGCTTTATCAAATGCTTCTCCAACTGCATCGTCCTTGGTTTGACCAAGAATGTCCATGTCAGTTGGACTGTTAACTTTTAAAATTTGGGTGTGACCTCCGCTAACAGTTAAGCAAATAAAGGGGTATGCAGGATTGGGATCATCGATAAAATGTGCAAGCACATGGGCCTTCATATGATGAACAGGTATTAAAGGAATATTAAGTGAAGCAGCCATTGCTTTAGCAAAGCTGTTGCCAACCAACAATGCCCCAAGTAATCCAGGTCCTCTAGTGTAGGCAATCGCATCGAGCTCAGTAACGTTAATAGAGGCATGATGTATTACATGATTAACAATTGGCACGATATTTCTTTGATGTTCACGAGAAGCTAATTCAGGCACTACGCCTCCATACTGCGCATGAATAGCTTGGCTAGCAATTTCATTATTGATTACTTTGCCATTAATACAGATGGATGCTGAAGTTTCATCACAAGAAGACTCTATACCAAGGATAACCGCCACCGCTTTTTGAAGGCCAAGATAACTATATCACAAGTTCGTAAGGTACTCTGGAAGATTTTTTCAGGGGTTTTCTTTTATTTGATGACTTTATTCCTGGTGATAATGCTCCTGCTGCAGCTACGTCCTGTTCAAACTTTTATGGCACAAAAAGTCTTGAAAATTATTTCAACAAAGACAAACCATGAAATATCTATTGATAAAGTTAAAATTTCTTGGCTGGATAGAGCAAGCCTAGAAGAAATCCTGGTCAAAGATTTACAAAGTGATACACTTATATATTCGAGAAGCCTGACTATAAATTATTCAATCAAGGATATAATTTATGGAGACTATTTAAGTGTCGAGGAAATTAGTGCCGACGATCTTAGACTAAAGCTGATTAAACCGGATTCGTTATCAAGACTGAATCTTTCAGAGTTTCTTAACGCGCTAAAGAAAGATACGGTTAAAAAGAAATCTAAACCTATTCATGTTGATCAGATTGATCTGAAAAATCTTAAGTTGAGTCTTAGAGACAAAACAAAAACCCCTGATGAGTCTAAGTTGGACTTTGCGAACTTAAGTTTTAGAATACCTGATTTTAGTATTGTTGAATTATCACTAGTCTCAGACACAATTTCTGGAGACATCATACAGATGAATGGATATGAAAGCAATTCAGGTTTCACGATCACCGAATTAAGTACTAATTTTTATCTAAGCAACCAATCCTTAAGTATTGATGATCTAAACTTTAGAACACCGACGAGTTATATATCTGATAGCTTAGAATTTTTCTACAATGGACTGGATGATTTTGGGCATTTTGTTGATAGCGTTTCGTTTATTCTTCATTTTAATAATTCGAGAATTTCTCAAACAGATTTAAAACTTGTTCTGGGGACAGATAAAATTAATGAGGACATTACCATCGATGGAATTCTTTGGGGAACGGTAGGAGATTTTAATATTGAGGAAACAAGATTTGGGTATGGTAGATCATATTTCGTCGGTGGAGTAAGCTGCTTTGGATTACCTGTTATTAAGCAGACATTCATATTGGCAGATATTACAGATTCACATGTTCTTCCAGCCGATCTCAGGCCATATATTGGTAATTATGCTGATAATTTAAGTCAAATGGGAAGGATTGACTTCACTGGTAGCTTTGCAGGATTTTTAAATGATTTTGTGGCACGTGGGGACTTTATTACAAATCAGGGCTCTGTTCACACAGATATAAATTTAAAAATTCCCAACAATCCGAATAATATGTCCTATGAAGGAAATCTTGAGTTTAAAAATTTAAATATTGGTGCGTTCTTTCAAAATGAAATTGCACAAGTCGTTAATTTGAAAGCCACAATTAATGGGAGAGGTATAAAACCAGAGAATGCAGAGTTCGACCTAAAGGCACTCATTTATAAGAGTGGATTAAAAGGATACATATATGATAGTGTTGAAGTTGATGGAAAGTTTGCTAAGAATTATTTTGAAGGAGGTTTTTCTGTAAATGATCCTAATTGTTCCTTAAGTGGCGCTGCACAAATTGATTTTAGGCAAATACATGAAGTTTTAAATGCTAATATCAAAGTTGATAAAATTAATGCGGATAAACTTCAGCTAACTTCTCGAGCTATTTCCGCTCACGGAAAGTTGCAGCTTGAAGTAATGGATATAGATATAGATAACTTCTCAGGCAGACTAACAATAGACTCAGGCTCCCTCTCAATTGATCAAAAAGAAGTTGAGTTAGATTCCATTAGAGTTAGTGCAATTTTTGAGGACAGCACACGCGTAATCCAAATGTCGTTTCCTGGATTTAACTCGACATTGAAGGGAGAATTTAAAATATCTGATGCCTTGAAAGACATACCAATAATGGCTGCTAGGTACGCATCAGAGCTCAAGCTAAATCATGATACCACAAAATATGAAGTTAGTGGTGAAAGCTACAAACTGTCACTTTATGCACAAATTGATAATATTTCAAGATATATTGATTCGCTCAAGCTTCCTTTTACCTTAGGCGGCAAAACAATTGTTGAATCAACATTTAGGCAAAGTAAGAATGCCAATATTTCGCTGTATATCCAGTCAGATACTTTTACGATTGGTACAAGCGAATTTCATCAGCCCGTAGTTGAAATAAATGGATCTAGTGATTTAGATGCATCCGACATCCTTACAAATTTTATAATTGAATCATCTAAGCAAGTGTTTGCTGGAATGCCAGATACAGAAGAATTGCTATTAGAAGGAGTATGGTACGGTAATAGCATCGATATAACGACACATATAAGTCAACCAGGAACGGCAAGTGATGTTAGGGTTGAAAGTAATCTGATGCTTTATCAAGATTCATTAGTTATTAAGATGCTTCCTTCTGATATAAAGCTTCTAAATGATAGTTGGACATTTAATCCTACCAATAAAATTATTATTACCTCCGACAGAGCGTCGATATCAAATTTGGAGATATATGACTCCAGTGAATCAATTGTTGTAGAAGGAATTTATGCTGATTCTACAGAAACCAACATTACTGTTTCTACAGAAGATCTAAATATGAATAAGGTTGGTCTGTTCTCAGAAGCTGAAATTGGAGGTTTTTTAAATGGTAATTTTAAAATGTTCAGGCAAAGCAAGGACGAAGCATTCAAATTTGATGGAGCATTCTTATTAAAAAATTTAATCTACGACGAGCTAGAGGTTGGAGATATAAGTGGTTCTTCAAAGTGGAACCCTGCAAATCGTAGTGTATTCACCAAAGTAGAAGTAGAGCGGAAGAATGTAAATGCTATTGAGGTGGAGGGATACTATTACCCATCAAAGAAGAATGATCAACTTGATTTTGATATCAAATTTGATGATGCAGATTTAAAAATGGGAGAGCCATTTTTAAAGGAAAATTTCTCGAATATTGATGGGGTTGCAAGCGGATCATTAAGGTTGTTAGGAACATTTACTAAACCTTACGTGGTAGGAAGTTTCAATATATTAAATGGGGGTCTTACTGTCAACTATCTCAACACTCATTATTCGTTTGCTGGTCAAGTTAATTTTGATCCTAATGTGATAAGGTTATCCAATTTTGATTTAGTAGATAGAAAGGGCTCTAATGCAATCGTTACAGGTAGTGTCCAACATACCACTTTCCAAGACTTTATGACTAGTATTACGATCCGTGCAAATAACTTTGAGTTTCTTAATACAACAACAATTGATAATAATCTTTATTATGGATCCGCTTATGGAACAGGTACAATTGATGTAACTGGACCCCTAAATGACCTGAACATTAAAGCCAATATTAAAACAGAACCAGATACGAGATTTTTCGTCCCGGTTTCAGAAGGCACCTCAGTAGGACAGGAAGATTATATTACTTTCGTTGATTTTTCCGACACCACAAATGTTTACGAAGAAGAAGAATTTAAAATTTCAGGGCTCACGATGGAATTCGATATTGAAGTGACACCAGACGCTTATTGTGAACTAATATTTGATATAAAAACAGGTGACATTATACGAGGCAGAGGACGAGGAAACCTGAAACTTCGGCTTGACACGGACGGCGATTTTAGCATGTTTGGACCTCTTGAAATTACGGAAGGCGCTTATAATTTCACTGTGCCCAACCTTTTAAATAAAGAATTTGATGTTGTTCCTGGCAGCCGTATTACTTGGTACGGAGATCCATATAATGCATCAATCGATTTAGATGCTACATATCTACAACGAGCGTCTTTTGAAGGTTTAAAAAATCCAGTGGATCAAGACAAAACCTTGCTGTCCCAAAAGGTGCCGATTTTAGTAATTCTTCAATTGGAAGGAGGTATGCTTTCACCACAAATTGATTTTGACCTTCAGCTACAAAATGAATCAGATGCTACAAATGAAAACATACCTGAGCTTTCGCGTATTCGAAACGATGAACAAGAACTAAAGCGGCAAGTCATTAGCTTGCTTTTCCTTAAAAGATTCTCTCCACGTGAGAGCTTCACGTTAAGTGGAGGAGGCAGTGTTGGAAATAGTGTGAGCGAATTCTTATCGAGTCAGGTTAGTTATTTGGTAAGTCAAATTGATGAAAATCTTGAAGTAGAAGTCAATTTGGCAGATCTTAATAATGACGCGTTTAACACTTTTCAATTACGATTTGCATATACCTTTCTAAACGGTCGATTAAAAGTAACAAGAGGCGGTGATTTTGGGAGTCAGGATGATAATAATGATAATGTCTTGAATGATCTCGTTGGTGATTGGTCAGTAGAATACAGTTTGACGAAGGATGGAAGACTAAGAGCTAAAGTCTTTAGCAATTCAGATCAAAGAATACAGGTTAACGAAAACCAACAAAATCAAGAGATTGGAATAAGTCTGCGATTCGTTCATTCCTTTAATGACCTTACTGAGCTACTGACTATGAAAAGAAACGAAGCATTGATTCGAAGAGAAGAAGAGTCAGGCAATACAGAGTCAGTGGACGTATCAAGAAAAGACTCAACACAATAGCTGAGATAGGTTATTCAACATGGAATTATTATCTTAAGATGATAAAACCAAATTACCATGAATTACAGAAAATTTAGTGAGAACTATGCAAAAGAAATTGGGGGAGAGTTCAGGGAGTATGATGAGAATCAATCAGTAATAATTGTTCCTCTTAAACGTGGAAGATTTCAAACTGTAACAGGTCATATTGTTACACATCCTGGATACGAACGTGATGTAGTTCACCTGAAGTCGAAAGTCTGTGAGTTAACCTATGATGTTCCATTCGAACAATGTCTAGAGGCTTCCAAAGACTATCCATATACTAAGTTTGTAATAGAAGATGGCTTTCTCAAAGTGGAGGCTATTAATTTTCTGGTAAACTTAAAAGATTCAATGGTGAAAGAGATGATCCAGGAAATTGCAAATCATGCAGATGATTGGGAGTTAAAAATTACAGGTAAAGACATTCATTAAATAGTTTTGCAAATACAAGCCGACCTATCGTTCCTGCTGATGCAGGGGAGGAAAGTCCGGGCAGCATAGAGTAGCGTACTTCTTAAGCGGAAGCGTACCTTAGGGTAAAGAGACAGTGCCACAGAAAATAAACTACCCCTCGGGGAAAAGGTGAAAAGGTGAGGTAAGAGCTCACCGGGCTTATGGTAACATGAGTCGCATGGTAAACCTTACGCGCTGAAAGACCAAATAGGTTCTACAATTGAGGATTACTCGTCCAAGTAGAATTGGGTAGGTCGTTAGATCTTATCGGTGACGATAAGACTAGATAAATGATAGGATAGAACAGAACCCGGCTTACTGGCTTGCTTTTTGCAGATTAATTTTCAAAAATATCAAATGGCGAAAATTCTAGTAGTAGATGATGAGAAAAGTATACGAGACGCGCTAAGCGATATACTTTCGGAGGAAAAATATGAAGTATTGACAGCTGAAGATGGCGAAGACGGATGGGCTAAACTGGAGCAGGAGAAAATTGACCTGGTTCTTTGCGATATTAAAATGCCTAAAATGGATGGCATGGAATTGCTCAATAAGGTATCCCAAGAAGGATTGGACGTCCCATTTGTAATGATTTCAGCGCATGGAACTATAGATACAGCCGTTGAGGCCACCAAAAAAGGCGCCTATGATTTTATTCAGAAGCCACCAGATTTGAACCGAATATTGTTAACTGTTCGAAACGCTCTCGATAATTCAAAACTCTCTACTGAAACTAAGGTGCTTAGAAAAAAGGTGAGCAAGGGCTTTGATATAATAGGAGAATCCGATGGAATAGTTGAGGTGAAAAATACCATTGAAAAAGTTGCTCCAACAGAAGCTCGGGTTCTTATCAATGGAGAAAATGGAACTGGCAAAGAGCTTGTCGCCAGGTGGTTACATGAAAAAAGCAATAGGTCTAAATCTCCGCTGGTTGAAGTCAATTGTGCAGCTATTCCATCTGAACTAATAGAGAGTGAGTTATTTGGTCATGAAAAAGGGTCATTTACATCTGCGCACAAACAACGAATTGGGAAATTTGAACAAGCACATGGTGGTACACTTTTTCTTGATGAAATAGGGGATATGAGCTTATCAGCTCAAGCAAAGGTCTTAAGAGCTTTACAAGACAAAAAAATAACGCGGGTAGGCGGCGATAAAACGATCAATGTAGATGTTCGTGTTTTGGCTGCTACCAATAAGAATCTTAAGAAAGAAATAGAACAAGGAAATTTTAGAGAGGACCTATATCATCGACTGAGCGTAATGGTGATAACAGTGCCTGCCCTTCGTGAAAGAAAAGAGGATATAAAATTATTAACAGATCACTTCTTGGATCAGGTAGCCAGCGAATATGGAACAGCTAAGAAGCTCGTTGAAGATAATGCCATTGACCAGCTGGAAAGCTACGAATGGACTGGGAATATCCGGGAGTTGAGAAACGTGGTTGAGAGACTAGTTATCATGTCTCAAGACACCATAACTAAAGAAGATGTAAAAAAATACGTTGAAGCTTAAGCGTTAGCTTCTTCTTTTTTTACTTCCTGAGTATCCTCCTGAGCATATGTTGGACATGTTCTTTGAGTACATGCACTCATTGCTAAAATTATTACTGCTAGTATCGTAAGTTTCAGTTTCATATGCGGTTTAATTCAGTGTGAGGGCTATTTCTTTACCTAACCCTTCAAAAATAGGAGAAATATTCTACTATTCAACAGCGAATCGTTTAAAATATTTCATGGTTTTCGCTAAATCATCAAGTTACATCCACGAATATCACTATTATCAAAACGACCAAGGACTTCAAAATTATCTCCTGTTACCCTTCCAAGGTCTTTAGTCTCAATAAAACAGCAGGTATCAATGTTTGCAAGATCTATAATATTGATGCCTCCGGTTTTACCCGTATTCTGATAAGAAAAAGGATCGTTAATGTCTCTTATCAAACATTTAGCCCAGGAAGGAAATTTAAAAAAACCATGCTTTCCATAGCCTTGGCTGTTGAGCTCAGTCATGCCATATTCTGACCATATCGCATCAACTCCAAAACCACGTTGAAGTGAATCATGCAATTCTGTTCTAGTCATTTCCTTTCTTCGACCTTTCATCCCACCGGTTTCCATGATGATCGCATTTTCGATTTTTTGAGATCTGTCTGCTACGTCCAATAATGCATATGATACTCCAATTACAAGTTTTTGATTGGAGTCTTTCATTACTTGATCAATGTCTTCATTCAAAAAGTAGCCTGATCCTGGATGACTATATTCCATGAAATAATCAACCATGCTTATCAGTGATGAATCACCTTGAGATTGGTAGGAAGGAAGAATAGCAACTATTTTATAGTTAGATAAAGGGCCAAATTGATCTTCAAATATTTTTTTTGCCGCAAGGTGATAGTAATCAAGATCTTTTACAAAATGCTTACTTCTGCGGCTTGAAGTTGTGCCACTACTCTGAAAGATTTTATTTTCATTCCACTTTCCGCTTTTTATAGCATGATTTTTGAAGAAATCTATCGGTAGAAAAGGTATCTCCGATAGATTTTTAACCGTTTTAGGTGTTCTATGGAGATAGTCACAATATGATTTAAATATGTGACACGAATGATATTGATAATCAAAAGCTGCTAACGAACTATCGGCGAATGTTTTATCGTTTACTTCGAAAAGAGTATGTTTAAATTTTTCTGCGAAATTCATAATCCCATTTCATTAGGGGCAAAGTAGATTATTTTTGTTTTTAGCGTATGAATCGACTTATAAAATATGTATTGCCGATATTGGCCATGGCACTTACCAGCTGCTTTGACAAAGATATTTTCCCCGAGACTCCAAATATAGCTTTTGAAGATATCGTTTTTTATGACGGCACAACCACTGATTCTCTTATTCTTACATTTTCATTTGAAGATGGAAATGGAGACATAGGAGTGGTTGAATCTCAAGATGTCTTGCCTCCTTTTAATGAATTTGATGTCTATTTAGATTCAAGAGATAGTGTGATTACAGAAGCTAATATAGGTGCTGCTGTTCCTCCAATCTATGTCGCACCACTCATAACTGAGAATTTTGTTCCTTTAGGAATAGTTGATAACACATTGATTGTGGATCTCTCCCAAGGTGATTATCCGATATTAGCTTTTGGAAAAGAATTTTACTCTGAGGATGTCAATGACATTCCCCTTATTTGTCCTGGTCTAACTAATCAGGATGGAACATTTTTGAGCAGCACAACTTTAACGCCCTACATTATTGATGAAAATGGAAGTATAGCACCAGCTGATGCAGGAGCACAGGTTATATCATCTTCTCTTCCAGTTCAACGAATTGAGACATACTTTAATTTTATTATTGAATTCCAAAAAAAGGTTGGAGATAATTATGTGCCACTAAACTATCAGCAAATCTTCGGCACTAACCTTTGTGATGTTGGTGTTTTTAATGGTCGTATTCCTCAATATGATCCCGAAGGTAAAAGCGGAACTTTCACTTATTCAATTCAATCTGCAGTTTTACGACTTGCTTTCTTAGATGATGTCATCAGAGCTAAGTTTTACGTGTATGACAGGGCTGGTAACAAGAGCAATGAAGTAACTTCTCCTGACTTTGTACTAGCTGACATTACTCAGTAGATGTTTGGATATTTTTCTGGATTTACTTCTGAAACAAGCGCGTAAATTTTATCAAACACATCTTCGATATTGGGTTTAGAAAAGTAATCACCATCACTTCCATATGCTGCGCGATGATTCTTAGCCGTAATTGTCAATGGTTTGGAATCAAGGTGAAAGTATCCATTATCTCTTTCCAAAATTTGCTGCATGATAAACGCTGAAGCACCACCTTCTACATCTTCATCAACGACTACTAATCTGCTGGTCTTTTCAAGTGAACCAACAATTGTTTTTGTGCGATCAAATGGGATAAGTGTCTGAGCATCTATTACTTCTAATTCGACGCCTTCTTCTGCCAGTTGGTTCGCAGCTTCCATCACCACTCTATATGTCGATCCGTAGGTGACAACTGTTGCATCAGTGCCTTCCCTTAAAATTTCTGGTTCGCCTAATGCAAGTTTGAACTCTGTAAGGTTTTCTGGTACGCGTTCTTTAAGTCTATATCCATTTAAGGATTCGATAACCAATGCCGGATCATCCGATGACATGAGCGTGTTATAAAAACCAGCTGCTTGTGTCATATTTCTTGGAGTAAGGACATACATTCCTCTTAAGGAATGAAGAATCATTCCCATTGGGGATCCGGAATGCCATACACCCTCTAATCGGTGGCCTCTTGTTCTAATAATCAGCGGTGCTTTTTGCCCACCGTATGTTCTGTATTGAAGGGTGGCAAGATCGTCTGAAAGTGTTTGAAGCGCATAAAGGAGGTAATCCAAATACTGAATTTCTGCGATTGGTCGCAATCCTCTTATAGCTGCTCCAATGCCTTGCCCAATAATTGTGGTCTCTCTTATTCCTGTATCCGTAACTTTTAGTTCACCATGCTTCTCCTGAAGCCCTGCAAATCCTTGATTTACATCACCAATTTTGCCTACATCCTCTCCAAAAGCAAAAATTCTAGGATCATTTGAAAGAAGATGATCGAAGCACACATTCAATACTTCTCTACCATCTACAAGCTCACTGTCATCTGAGTAAACAGGTTGAATGGTGTTTACTTTTAAGGCTGAGTCAGAGGATTCACTATATAATTTTGAACTGTATTGTTTTTGGTAAACTGCACTTTTCTCGTTTAGCCAGCTTACAAGATTTTGTTTTTCTAAGGAACTATCCCTTTTCAGGAGTCTAAGCACTTTTTTAGCCGACCTTACAATGTGCAATTTTTCAGGATTTAATTCTTTTCTAAGGTCTTCTGAGATCGCAGAGATATCCGATTTTTTTGGAGAAGAAATACCGGCTTTTTCAATTAAACCTAATACCTCCTCAACCTCTTTTTTGATTTCAGTGCTATAGGCCTTCCATGCCGCATCTTTTGCTTGCTTAGCAGCTAGTTTTGACTCTTTTTCAATTTGATCCAGTTCTTCTCTACTTGCAAGTTTTTCGTTTTCAATCCACTCTCGCATTTTAAGGATGCAATCATGCTCCTGTTCCCATTTTAACCTATCCTTTGATTTATATCTTTCATGTGACCCAGAGGTGGAGTGTCCTTGAGGTTGGGTAACTTCTATCACGTGTATTAAACACGGGGTGTGTGTCTTACGAGATATTTCTATTGCCCTTTTGTAAGTATCTAACAACGCTATGTAGTCCCATCCTTTGACTTTGAGTACCTCAAATCCAGGCTTGTCTTTAGACTTTTGAAATCCACTAAGTGCATCTGAGATACTTTCTTTAATTGTGTGATATTTCTGAGGTACGGATATCCCGTATCCATCGTCCCAGACAGACATTATCATTGGCACTTGAAGAACACCAGCTGCGTTCATCGCCTCCCAGAAATGACCTTCAGACGTAGAAGCATTTCCAATCGTTCCAAAGGCAACTTCATTGCCATTTATTGAGAAATCTTCAAGCTCATTTAATTCTTTGCTTTCACGATAAAGTTTGGAAGCATAAGCAAGTCCCAGAAGTCTGGGCATTTGACCTGCTGTAGGGGAGATGTCAGCACTACTATTTTTCTTATCAGTTTGAGTAAGCCATTCACCTTGTTCATTAAGATACCTGGTGGCAAAGTGGCCATTCATCATTCGGCCGGCTGACGCCGGATCCGCTTCTACATCGGTATGGGCATAAAGCTGCGCAAAGAATTGTTGAGTATTGAGCTGCCCTATGGCCATCATAAAAGTTTGATCTCTATAATATCCAGATCTCCAATCTCCATTTTGGAAATACTTAGCCATTGCTATTTGAGGAATTTCTTTCCCATCGCCAAAAATTCCAAACTTAGCCTTACCCATGAATACTTCTTTTCGTCCAATCAAACTTGCTTCTCTACTTTCTACAGCTAATTGATAATCTTGAAGGATTTCTTTTTTTGAAACGGGTAGCTTCGTTTTATTTTTCGCCTCGCTCATAATAGATGGATAATAAGTTGTTTATGACCAATGTCACTTTCAAAAATACGAAAAATGAACCACTTTTGAAAGCTACGACCTCCATATAAAACTACGTTTTGAGTAAAATGAGTTGTGTAAAATGATATATTATTTTGACATTTTAATTTATTAGAAATATTATTCTAATAAAATTCAATTTTCCATTTACCATGTTTTGTATTTTAAAATGTTTAGTTGTCTATTAAAAGCACTACCTATATTTGCCGTCCCTTAACTTTATTTACGATGATAATAGGCGTTCCAAAAGAGATTAAAAACAATGAAAACAGGGTGGCCGTTACTCCGTCAGGGGTGGTAGAATTCACCAAAAGAGGTCACGAAGTTTATATTCAGTCGACGGCTGGTAATGGTAGTGGTTTTACTGATGACCAGTACATAGATGCTGGAGCAAAGGTTCTTCCCACTATTGAGACAGTTTATGATATTGCAGAGATGATCATTAAGGTGAAAGAGCCAATTGAGGCGGAATACAAGCTTTGTAAAAAAGATCAACTTATTTTCACTTATTTCCATTTTGCGTCGCATGAGCCACTGACCAATGCCATGATTGATAGTGGAGCAGTTTGTTTAGCGTATGAAACAGTGGAGCGTCCAGATAGATCGTTGCCACTGCTGATTCCCATGTCGGAGGTTGCTGGAAGAATGTCGGTACAAGAAGGAGCAAAATATCTTGAAAAACCATTAAAGGGTAGAGGTATTCTTCTAGGTGGAGTACCCGGTGTTCGCCCTGCTAAAGTTATGATTCTTGGAGGCGGAATCGTTGGAACAAATGCTGCAAAAATGGCCGCTGGAATGGGAGCTGACGTTACCATTTTGGATCTTAACCTCCAAAGGTTAAGATACCTAGATGATATCATGCCAGCTAATGTAAATACCTTCATGAGTAGCGAGTATAACATTCGGGAGTTGATCACGACCCATGATCTAATCATAGGAGCTGTTTTGATACCCGGAGCTAAAGCACCAAATCTTATAACCAAAGACATGCTTAAAGACATGCAATCAGGCACCGTGTTGGTTGATGTAGCGGTGGATCAGGGAGGGTGTATCGAAACTTGTAAACCTACTACTCATGAGAATCCAACATTCATCATTGATGATGTTGTTCACTATTGTGTAGCAAACATGCCTGGTGCGGTTCCTTATACTTCTACATTAGCACTAACTAATGCCACACTTCCATATGCTATTCAATTGGCGAATAAGGGGTGGAAGCAAGCATGTAATGATAACAATGAGCTTAAGCTTGGTTTGAATGTGATTAATGGTGAAATAGTATACAAAGGAGTGGCTGAAGCATTTGATATGCCATATACTCCGGTTGATAAATTCTTGTAGTGTAAGACATTATTTTAAAAAAGCCTACTCGCAAATTGTGAGTGGGCTTTTTTGTTTCCATTCATGGCATTTATATGACCATTCGCTTCAAAGCATATGAACAGGGACCAACATAAGGATTTTATTTGTGTGTAGAACTTCTAAAACTTGATGACCAGAAACAGCTCATATTGGCTCTTGCAATCTATTGGTTGGTTTACCTATGCTTTGATTGGAGTAGTCGTTTCTTTCCTATTCTATGAAACAGTAGATGTTTGGGTTATTCTCGCACAGTTTTTTAGTGCAATAGTTATGTTATTATCTACACACCTACTTCGGTATAAGATGAAGTTAGATGGGTGGCTTCGACTGAAAATTCAAAAACTCATCTTGAGGTTAGCGCCTACTTTAATAGTCATTTCATTGTTGGCCAATGGTATTGTTGTTGGTTATACTATGCTGACAACAGATATCATTGATGTTGAAAACTTTAGCCCATTGGTATTTTTGCTATTCTCCTTTCAAACATTGGTTTATTTCAGCCTTTGGACGGCAGTTTATCTGATCATTTACTTCTTTAGAAACTATAAAAAGGAAGAAGTAGAAAAATGGCAACTCCAAACAGCAGTAAAGGATGCCGAGTTGATTGCGCTTAAGGCCCAGATTAACCCTCATTTTTTGTTCAATGCTTTGAACAATATAAGAGCCCTGATACTTGAGGATCACATGAAGGCCAGAGATATGGTATCTCACCTCTCTGAGCTTTTGCGTTATTCAATTCAATTCAATGATAATGAAAAAGTGACTATAGATGATGAATTGGAGATCGTTAATAAATATCTGGAGCTTGAAAGTATTCATTATGAAAACCGTTTACATTACGAAATCTTATCAAATAAGGATTTGGGAAAATGTCGGATACCGCCAATGTTGATTCAGTTGATGGCTGAAAACGCCGTAAAACATGGCATTTCACAAATTAAGAATGGAGGAGATATACTTATTTCGGTTGATAAGGAAGGAAAGAACCTTGTACTTGAAGTAAGTAATACGGGTAAACTTAAAAAGAACGTCGGTGGAGGTATTGGTTTGAAAAATGCTACTGACCGAATAAGAATTTTGTTTGATAGTGAGCCGGATCTTGAATTGACTCAGCAAGGCAATATGGTTCGTTCACGTCTAAAATTACCATTAGTAAAATGAAGGCATTAATAGTAGATGATACCAGACTGGCACGTCAAGAGCTTCAGTATCTTTTGAAAAATCATAAGCAAGTGGAGGTGATTGGCGAAGCGGAAAATGCTGATGAAGCTAAAACAATGATTGAAGACTTAAAGCCAGATTTAGTCTTCTTAGATATCCAAATGCCTGATAAAGATGGATTTGAACTGCTAGAGATGTTGGACGAAGTTCCGCAGATTATTTTCACGACCGCTTATAGTGAATATGCAATAAAGGCCTTTGACTATAATGCCTTGGACTACCTGAAAAAACCTATAACGGACGATAGGCTCACACTTGCTTTGCAGCGTGTCATTGAAAACTTAGAAAAGAGAGAAGAGCTTAAAGATGTGCTTAATGAAAATAGCCAAGTATTTGTAAAAGATGGAGAGAAATGCTGGTTTGTGACGTTGAAAGATGTACGTCTATTTGAAATTTGGGACAA
Source organism: Ekhidna sp. (assembly GCF_039960695.1). GTDB lineage: Bacteria > Bacteroidota > Bacteroidia > Cytophagales > Cyclobacteriaceae > Ekhidna. Next base: position 43,243 of record NZ_JBDVKP010000004.1, read on the forward strand.
CTATACTCGAATCTATTTTGAAGACCACAAGCCAATGATTCCAAAAACACTTCAGTACATGGAGAGTAGATTAGATTCAAAAGTTTTTTTCAGAGCTAACCGACAACAAATAATTAATATGAAGTGGATCGATAAAATTGAACCATGGTTTAGCGGGACAATTCGTTTGTATTTAAAAGACGGGACTGAAGTGGAAGTTAGCCGAAGACAGACCTCACGCTTTAAGGATTTGATGAGTTTTTAAGTAACTGTTGCAATCGTTTGATGGCGGCTTGATTACTTTCAATTGAGATATTTTGCTGGATATGTTGTTTTTCTTTGGAAGTTAAATGCCAACTTAATGAAGCGCGTTCTACATCTGTAGTAGTCCCACTTTTCTCGAAAGAATCATAAGCGATTTCTACAACATCAAACGCTCCGTCAAACCAAAGTTTCATTTGTTCTATTCGAGCATCATTGTTTATATCCTGCATGTTGGTAAGGTTATTATAAACACTTGCAATCGGATAGGTTAAACGATCAATTACAGAAGGGTTATGCCTTTTTTCAATCGGTGCGTTTGATTTAGTATCTCTCACTACTAAGAAAACAACACCTGCAGTATTCTCTGTAATCCAATCTTTGAATACATCAACAAAACGTATCGCATCTGAAATACCAAAATTATCCGAAATACCTGCATCCATTATCTCAACACGAGGCTCGGCAGGTAGACTGATATTTGGTGTGATATATGGGAATGAGGCGGACATCCTTAAAGCAGCTAAAAAACTAAGTTTTTCAGGTTCATTAGCTCTAAACAATCCCTGAAAATCCACACCTCTTATTTCCTGATTCGTATCTTCTAAAATTTTTGAGGAGACACCCATGAATGAAATAGGCTGTGCGGAGATATACAGTTTCCTACCATCATTGGCGATGGTGGGAGACATAATTAATGTTGGGATCTTAGACGCTTTTTCATCAGCTAGATAATCACCAATTTGCTGATTCAGCGTATATCCTAGATTCTTATTGAGATTTTGCTCAAATACGTAACCTCGATCAATGCTGTAGGTGCGACCTGCATATTCATGCGTTCGCATTTTAAAGAATAAGTCATTTACTAATAGACCAAATATCACAGGATTCAGATTATCCTTTCCAATTCTTTCCAAAAGCAAATTTCTACTGCCTGAAATAGCAATACCTGGATCTCTTCTGAACATTTCTCGGTAGTATGCTGCGCCAATTACACCCCCAGATGCTCCTGTTATCAGCATAGTTTGATCCATTAAACTTCCATTGAGGGCGCTATCTGCTCTCAAAAGCGAGTTTACCGTCCAAAGGGCAGCACGCTGACCACCACCACTTACACATAGGAAAACGATCTTCTGATCTTTGGAATTCTTCCACTTTGATTTCCAACTTTCAAGCGTTTCTAACATGTGCAGTCTATCATGCACGAATTGTTCTTTGGAATGAACAGCTTGTAAATTTTCAACCGAGTATTCAGTTTTAATGGTATCATAATTAATACCTGTAGCTTGATTAATCCCTTTTCCAAATCCAGTTTTCACACCAATGTTTACAAGTATAAAAATGCCAAGTGCAAACGTTAATCCCCAACCTTTAAACCAATAGCTGATAGCTCCAACCAGCATTACTGCGATGGCAAAAATGAGAAGTGAACTTGCCGCAGCCGGGATTTGTAAGAACTCAATATGCATGAAAAATCCGAGGAGGAGGATAACTCCAATAATGCAAAGTTCCACAATGACAGAATTGAAATGATTTTGATCAAATACCCGAATTATCGCTTCACGATTGCCAAAATTGATAATATGTTCTGTTGATCTTTTCCTGAATTTTAAATCCAAATAATTTGTGACATTATACTCATCAGCCTTATTCTCACGCACTCTTCGCATTACCCGATCACGACTTACAACATTTTTTCTTAGTTTCTTATCAAGGCTTCCGGCAAGGAAAATGAAGATATCCTTATTAGTAAATCGGAAATAGAGAATCATTAGTAGATGCATCGCTAGAATACCAAGCAATAAGCCAGAGACGTATAAGAAAATATCTACTGATTCGGCTAAACCATTGTTTAACTGAAATCGAATCAAAAGAATTATATAAAGAATAAGTGCCAATAGTGGTATGAAACTATTGTTAAGTGAAAACTTAGTAAATGGTCTTTGTAAGACACCAATAAATCTGAACCTGTGGCCATCCAGGATATAAGTGGTAATATGCCAAGCCATAATGAGGTTGCCAAAAGCCAGACCCACTATGAAGAAACTCCAGAAGCCAACCTTACCAAGGTATTCTGGATCAAGAAATAAGTAATGGATACCATATACTTTACCCAAGCCACCTGAAAATGCAGCAATAACAATGACCCAAACAGTGAGTAAGGCCAGATTCTTCTTCAAATGGTGAAATATCAATTGCACCATTAGTGAATGGGAAATCTGATCAAGTACCTGTTTGAATTTATTCATTCCTCAGTTTATCGATTGAATCTGGTTGTAACATGGTTAGGTTGTCTGACTCATCGAATCAGCAACCGATTATCCGAATATAGTAACTAAATTCATACCAATAATTCACAACCAATTTCGAATAAAGGTCTTTTCGACTGAGCATAAAAAACCCTGCATGAGCGGGGTTTATTGTTTCGATTAAATCAAAAATTATTTTATCGCTTGCTCCAAGTCTTCGATAAGATCATCTATATCCTCTACGCCAACACTCAGTCTAATCATTGAATCTGTTAAACCGGCAACCACGCGTTTTTCTTTTGGAATACTCGCATGAGTCATACCTGTTGGATGACCAACCAAAGATTCGACACCTCCTAGTGACTCCGCGAGACTGAATAGCTTAAACTTCTTCAGCGTTTCTTCTGCTTGTTCGATTGTATCTTCTTTTTGGATGAAAGAAATCATGCCACCAAATCCCCGCATTTGCTTTTTCGCGATCGCATGGTTTGGGTGATCCTCAAAACCCGGCCAGAAAACTTTGTCAACATTCGGATGATTTCTTAAAAACCTGGCGATTGCTTCACCATTTTCACAGTGTCTCTGCATGCGTAAGTGAAGAGTTTTAATACCTCTTAAGACTAGAAAACAGTCTTGAGGTCCTGGCACTGCACCACTTGAATTTTGAATGAATCCAAATTGCTCATCAATTGCTGAATCATTGGTGCCCAAAAAGCCCATGATTACATCTGAGTGACCTGCAATATATTTTGTCACAGAGTGCATTACAATATCAGCTCCATGATCTAGCGGATTCTGTAGGTAAGGTGATGCAAAGGTATTGTCAACTGCAACCTTAGCTCCATGCTTATGTCCAATTTCACTGATCGCTTCAATGTCTATTATATTCAACATAGGATTAGTTGGAGTCTCAACCCAAAGAAGTTTGGTTTTATCATTGATGATATCCTTTAGTTTCTTAGGATCTCGCATATCAACGAAAGTGAATTTGATTCCAAACTGTTCAAAGATTTGTGTGAATAACCTGAAACTTCCGCCGTACAAGTCACCTGTACTTATCACTTCATCTCCAGGACGCAAAGTTTTGATCACTGTTTCAGTAGCACTCATGCCTGATGCAAAACATCTTCCATATTTGGCATTTTCCAAAGCTGCAATATTCTTTTCCAGAACACTTCTTGTTGGATTTTGTGTGCGAGCATACTCATATCCTTTGTGTACACCTGGAGCATCCTGAACGTACGTGGATGTTTGAAAAATTGGAGTCATAATAGATCCAGTTGATGGATCTGGCTCTATACCTGCATGAAGTACTTTTGTTCCGAATTTCATGTGCTTTATTTTAAAATTTACACGAATGTCATTGGCGGCGGTGTGCACACTTTATAGACATTTCATTGCATGGTTTTATGTTATTTCAGAGGAAGGGTGAATTTATCAATTAAGTTCCTGCTCATGAAATCTGCTGAAAATTGCTGTTGATGGTGGTGATTCTTTGTTTTGTCGAAATCATTGGATTGATATGGTCTTTTTTGACACCTATTTCTGAGAATATTTATATCCTTGAGGTGTCAACAAGCTATTGAATTTTTAGACCACCCATAAAAATTATAGCGATGAAACCGTTCACCACCCTAATTCTGCTTATTATATCGCATTTTTCTTCAGCTCAATTTTATTCGGGCTATTACGTCAGCGATCCGCAAGTTCATTCATTCGATCATTTTAGAATAAAGCACGAACATGACCATACCAAACTGGATGGAGACCTGATAGTACATGCGTTTATTGGCCATAATGAATTATGGGAGCAAAGTGCTCATTTTGTGACTGATGACTTAGTGAGAGATGAATTAATAGCAAATTATGGACATAGAGAAGACATTATATCAGCTCATATCCTAAAATTCATGTGGGACGGTAATGAATGGGAGTATATACTACTCGGTTACATGGCTGAAGATAAGCATAGACATTTTATAGTTATTGAAGAAATCTTCAATGATGAAACGGAATCTAGACTCCTGGAATTCAATCGTTTTGATTGGATTAAAGGCCATCATATCGTTAGTTCTGAATCACACTAAACTTCCTAATATTAATTTTTTTTAAAAAAAGATTCCAGCTTCATTTTAGCTTCTGAGTCTGATAAGTAAGAAGGAGAAAGGGATGGTTGTCCTGGTAAATTCTCGATGTGAAGCGTTTGAGTAGGAAAAGCAAAATTGACACCAATCTCTTTTCCAAGTTTAATGATACTCATCAAAATTTCATGCCTACATTTCAATTCATCTCCCCATGTTGGTACTTTGAAAAATATGTAAAACATGATATTTAATGAACTAGAAGCCATTTCGTTAAAATAGACATGATAATTATCCTTCCATGTTTTCGGATGATCCTCTACAATCTTTCGAAGGCCATTTACGAAGACCTCAATCATTTCCGGAGGAGTATCGTAGGTGACTGCAATTTGAGTATGAAATCTACGATATTTCCTGAGGCCATGATTGTCAATGGTATTGTCAGCGAGCTTGCTATTTGGTACGGAGATCAATGAGTTTCTAAAAGTTCTGATTCTCGATGAGCGGAATCCCACTTCTTCAACAGTGCCATCAACATCATTAGAAGTTATCCAGTCGCCTACTTGAAATGGTTTGTCTATAAAAATCATGACAGAGCCAAAGAAGTTTTTGATAGTATCTTGTGCGGCTAACGCAAAAGCTAAACCTCCAATGGAAAGCCCTGTAAGTAGCGGGAGGATAGGTACCTGGAGGTTATTTAGAATAAAAAATGTACCTATTATAATTACAAAAGTCTTTAGTGTTTTTCTAAGAAGAGGTACAAGTTGGTCATCAAGTGTGCTTTCAGTTTTTTGTGCCATCCGCATCAGAAATATACTCGCAATGGATACGAGGCGATACATGATTACCGTACCAAAAAGAGGTACCATCACTCGGAGGATGATATTTATATACTTCGAATATGTGACAGGAAGCTGTAAAGCAGGAGTGAGTAGAAGTAGTAAAAGAACGATGATAAATACACTTGTAGGACGAGCAACCTGCCATAAGTACTTTTCAGATGTCTCACTCTCATACTTAAATCTCTTGACCAGTCGGCTAAATATTCGTTCCGTAAAAAACGAGAAAATTTTATACACAAGCGCACTGATAAGTGCGAGAATGAAGATGGTTATGTACTGATAGGTGTAAAGGCCAAAAGTTTTTTTGGTTCCTAGTTTTGGTAAGACATTCAATAGTTCGCCGGTTCCAAATCTAAAGGTCTCCTGGTAAAGCTCATCTATACTGTCTATGCTTGACTCGGAGAAATACCATTTACCATTTTCTGCCTTCAAAAGGAAAATCTTGGGGTACTCATCAATCAAAATATACTTCTTTCGGGTACTTGCAGAATCCTGATAATTGGTGACATTAGGTATTTCATCTAAATACAGATAAATACCTCTACCATCTAGTATCCTCTTAAATTTTACAGCAGCATCTCTTGCTTCATCGAATGATCTCCCATCGGGTTTGAATGGAAGGAGGGCCAGGGAATCGTTCGTCGATTCTGGTTGTAGATTTTCTAGAAATGTTCGTACGGATGCATACGGAGTGCTTAGATCAGCGTAAGGATCTTGAGCAGTGAGGTTGATTGTTAAAAAGCATATCAATACAGTAAAAAAGTACTTCATATGATCTGTGTTTTTTACAAAAGTAAAGCGCTTGAGCCATTACCTTTGCCGCCCATTTACATTTAAATTCTATTCGAAATGTCAAACCCACTACTTTCTTCTTTTGATACTGCTTTTGAAATGCCTCCTTTTTCTCGGATCACCGCAGATCACTACGAAGAAGCAATAGAAGCAGCACTTTCTGAAGCGAAGAAAGAAGTTCAAAAAATTATTGAAAATCAAGCATCTCCTTCCTTTGCTAATACCATTGAGGCACTAGAAAATAGTGGCGATAAACTTCAGAGAAACTCCTCAATATTGTTCAACTTAAACTCGGCTGAAACCAGTGATGAGTTGCAAAAAATTACACAAAATATATCTCCAAAGCTATCTGCGTTCAATAGTGAAGTGAAGCAAAACAGTGACTTGTTTAAGCGCGTAAAAAAAGTATATGATCAAAAAGATGAGTTAAACCTCAATAGCGAACAACAAAAACTGCTACATGAAACATATTTTGATTTTGTAAGAAGAGGTGTAGAATTGGAAGGAGATAAGAAGGAGAGATTCAAGGAAATCAGTATTGAACTATCCAAGCTTTCGCTTTCATTTTCGGAAAATTTATTGGCTGAAACCAACGATTATGAGTTAGTAATAACTGATGAAAGTGACCTATCCGGGCTTCCCGATGACGTAAAGGCGAGAGCCAAGGAGCTGGCAATGAATAAAGGAAATGAGTCTGCATGGATATTCACACTACAAGCACCAAGCTATATTCCTTTTATGGAGTATGCGGACAATCGTGTGTTAAGAGAAGAATTGTACAAAGCCTTCATGCGCAAGTGTTTTAAAGGAGATGAAAGAGATAATCAAGAGTTGATCTTAAAAACAATTCGCCTAAAAGCAAAGCTTGCTTCTTTACTTGGTTATGCAACATTTGCTCACTATGTATTGGAGCAGCGAATGGCTGAGTCACCCGATAAGGTGATTGATTTTTCGAACGATCTACTTGAAAAGAGCTTGCCAAAAGCCAAAATTGAGGTAGAAGAGATAAAAGACTTTATTAAGGCCAATGGTGAAGACATTACGTTGGAGCGATGGGATTGGTCTTATTATTCAGAGAAACTCAGAAAAGAGAAATATGAATTAGATGACGAGCTTGTAAAGCCATATTTCAAACTTGAGAATGTTATCAACGGAGTATTTGAAACAGCGGAGCGACTCTTTGGTATTTCATTTAGGCTCAATGATAAGTTGGAAGTATATCATGAAGATGTCCAGGCTTATGAAGTTTTGAATGAAGAAGGGAAGGTCGTTTCTATATTCCTGGCGGATTTTTTTCCGAGAGATGGGAAAAGAGGAGGAGCCTGGATGACATCCTTTAGGAGCCAAAAGTACGAAGGCTCTAATCGAATAATACCACAAGTGAGTATCGTATGCAACTTTACTCCATCATCAGCGGATCATCCATCCTTGTTGAAATTTATTGAGGTAGAAACGTTATTTCACGAATTTGGTCATGCGCTGCACGGAATGCTCGCAGATACGAAATATCAAAGTCTTTCAGGAACAAATGTTTATTGGGATTTTGTAGAGCTACCATCTCAGATAATGGAAAACTGGTGTTATGAAAAAGAGTGTTTGGATATGTTCGCTATGCATCACGAAACAGGCGAGTTGATTCCGGCTGATTTAGTTGAAAGAATCAAGAAATCTTCTACCTATCATGAGGCTTACGCCACCGTGCGACAGATGAGTTTTGGTTTGTTAGATATGGCTTGGCACAGTCTTTCACTTGAAGAAGCGAATGAAATTAAAGATGTTGGTGCGTTTGAAGAAAAGGCATTTGCAGCAACGGCACTTTTCCCCCATGTAGAGGGAACCAATATGAGCGCTCAGTTTAGCCATATTTTCGCCGGAGGATACGCAGCAGGGTATTACAGCTATAAATGGGCAGAAGTACTTGATGCTGACGCTTTTTCTGTTTTTAAACAAAATGGTGTTTTTGACCAGAAGACGGCAGCATCATTCAAAGAGAATATCCTGAGCAAAGGTGGAACTAAGCATCCAATGGAGCTTTATAAAAAATTCAGAGGCCAGGAACCTTCACCTGAAGCATTGCTGAAAAGAGCTGGATTGACTTCTTAACTCTCTAGGTAGGCTATTTCCGAATCAAGTGATTTGTTGCTTTTACTTAAATCTTTTTTGAGATCTTCAATAAGTGTATCGAGCGCTCCACTTAGCTTTTTCACATCTTGTTGTTTCTCTGGTCGACCACCAAAGACACGATCTTTTTCTGATGGTGAAAGTAGATGAGAAAAATATTTAGTATCTGTACTTATCTTATTGAGAAGCAATGCCACCTTTGGCAGTAATGACAATACCTTATTCTGAGGAACTGACAATTCAACTTCCGGCATGTTGTAAAGGATTGAATTGATTTCCGAATCTCTCAAATTTATCCTATCATGAGAATCAGCTCTAAGCGTTTTTAGAATTCTAGAAATTGCTTTCAAATTCCCATTCGTGTGCATGTCACGAGAATTGATACGGGCAATGTTGAGGAATGGCAGGTATTTTTTCACCTTTTTATTAGCAAAATCAAATTCTGCAATTCCTCTGTAAATTTCATTTTTGGTTTTTAGATACTCAGCACTATTTACCCACAAGGAGGGAAGTACATCAATTTCACATGTGGGCTTTTGAGCAGTGATGCGAATTCTGGTCTTATCACTGTAATCAACTGTTTTGAAACTTGGATCTTTTGAAAGAACATCCATTAAGTCCATTGCAAGGGTTTGCATGTCTCTATGTGGCTTGTCGGATACGTTTTTCTTAATGACAATTATCTCTACATCTCCATATAGCAAGATATTCGAATACGTCTTTAATGCTCCCTGATATCTATAATCAACATCGTATCCGCGTTTCTTGAGTGCTTTACTGATTATTTCGTGAATTCGGCGCGAATTTGCGTAAACTTTATACGCATAAGATGGATCTATTTCTACCATCGACTCCAATGTATATAACAGGCAGTCGGAGTAACCAGATTGGTGAAAAGCATCAGAAAGTACATGTTCTCGTAGAGCTTCGTCATACCTCCGTCCTTTCAGATTTTCTACTAACAGGCTATAGTCATGTTCCATGAAATGCCAAAATAATCAATTCTATAGATATGAATTGTATTTTTAGAAGATTATCGCCAGGTATCTTGATTGTTGAGATTAAAATAGAGACTTGATTATTAACCATAAAAGACTAAAAATTGCTGTTTTTAAGACGAAATAACCAATTAAAATACAAAAATTGAAAGCCACATATGCACCTAGACAATTTTGAAGGAAATAAAGAAATTCAGTTTTATTGTATTAAAAATTAAAATATTAGAACTTTTTAATTGAAAAAATGTGCTACTATTGTGGCCTTATGATTCTATTCGCTGAGATTGTAAATACCACGCCCTCTCGCATCAGAGGGTAACCCCTAGGCTGGGTATCTCAAACTATCCATTTGTTTTAGTTCACAATTTCAAGGCTGTGCTTTATCCATATAGCACCAGCCATCACATTTAATTTCTATTAGAAATGACTAAAGAATCATTCTCTATATCAAGAGTTTATAAACTCGTTGTTTCCGCCTTAAGAGGAGAGGAAACAGAATTCACAACCGGTAGTATTAATCGAGCGATTGTACTACTCTCAATACCAATGATTGCAGAAATGGTAGGTGAATCGTTATTCGCTGTGGTCGATATGATATTCGTATCGAGAATAAGTGTTAATGCGATCGCTACTGTAGCTCTTACAGAAACACCGCTAATGATTATTTATTCATTAGCAGTAGGTCTAAGTATGGCCGCTACGGCCATTGTTGCTCGAAGAGTGGGTGAGAAAAAGTTTGTACGTGCAGCTGATGCTGGTTTTCAAGCCATAGTTATCTCAATAGTTATCGGTATACTCTTCGGAATTTTCGGATTCGTTTTTGCTGAGGACATTCTTGCGCTAATGGGCGGAGAATCTGACTTAATAGCAGAGGGTGTAGGTTATACAAAGATTATGTATGCCGGGAACCTGAGCATCATATTGATTTTTCTTATTAATGGAATCTTTCGAGGTGCGGGCAATGCATCAATTGCCATGAGATCACTTTTATTGGCTAATGGCTTGAATATGCTACTTGACCCGATCTTTATTTTTGGGTTGGGCCCAATACCTGCCATGGGTGTTGAGGGAGCTGCTGTAGCAACTACAACAGGCAGATCCATTGGTGTTGTGTACCAATTGGTACATATCTTCAACGGAAGCTCTCTTATCAAATTGACGATTAAGAATTTTGTCATAAGAATAAAGACAGTTGTTGAGATTATTAAGATTGGGTCAGCAGGAATTGGTCAGTTTTTGGTAGAAACTTTAAGCTGGTTGTTTCTGGTCCGCATTGTAGCAGAGTTTGGAACAGAATCTGTTGCAGGCTATCAACTAGCTTTTAGGGTTATTGTTTTTACACTATTGCCATCCTGGGGCATGGCCAATGCGGCAGCAACATTAGTGGGTCAGAATTTAGGTGCCAAAAGCCCCGATCGTGCAGAAACTTCGGTTTGGCGAACAGCTAAATGGAATACGATTTTTCTAATTGCGGTAGCGATTGTTTTCTCCATCTTCTCTAACCAGGTCTTGGCGATTTTCAATCAATCAGGAGTGGTCTTGGAAACAGCAATTAATGCACTTCGAATCATATGTTTTGGATATATATTCTTTGCATATGGTATGGTCATAGGGCAGGCTTTTAATGGAGCAGGAGATACTTTGACACCACTCTGGATTAACATTGTAGTCTTCTGGGTAATACAAATTCCGCTGACATATTTATTGGCAATAGTATATGATTGGGGTCCTAACGGTGTCTTTTTCTGTATCGCGTTTTGTCATAGTTTGTACGCGGTAATAGCAATAGTACTTTTCAAACGTGGTAAATGGAAGACGGTAGAAGTTTGATACCAAATAATGCAAAGAGAAAAATCTTTACCGCATGTTCTTCAAACAATGTCTCAAAAAAAGTGGTCCAGCGATCAGTGGATTAATGGCTATTTACAGAGTAATTAATACGCGAAATTGTAGAGTTCCAGGTTGGCATCCCAGGTAGTGAAGACCTGGAATTCTCTTTTTGCGCTCGAATAGATGAGACTTATTTCATGTTCTGAATTGAGTGGGTTACCTGTGACCAGATTACCTGATTTATCATAGATATACAAGCTTTTATTTGATGTATCTGTAAAGATTACCAAGTCTTTACCTGCTCCGAATTGATAATACTGTATCAAAATAGTTTCTTGTGATAGGTAGTCTTTTTTAAACAGCAAGTTGCCTGTATCATCGAGAACCTCATAAGTATTGCCTTCTTTTCTGATGATTATGAATGAATCACCTCCCGTGTCAGGAACTAGCTGAAAGGTTGCATCCGCACTGGTTTTAATTAATTGATGGCGCTTAATTACATCACCTTCCAGGTTTATTTCTGTTAATTCACCTCCTTTTGAAATAACAGTCAGGGAAGAATTACTCAGCGAGTTGGACTTTCGCAAGTGATAGTTTTTGTCTAGTGTCTGACGTGTATCAAATGGAAATCCCTTGATGAATTGGCCTCTTCGATTCATTAAATTAATAACTCCATTTTCTTGAATTGAAATCATTACATCTGACCTTCCCAATCGAGCATGTTCAAGAGGCAATAGCGCTCTTCTGTTTAGGTTCTTTGGATTCCAACCGTCCAAAACATTCAGATCCTTGTCCGTCAGATAGACACCTCCATCTATATCAGTAACAGCCATTCGATAATTTCGGCTAAGGTCATAATCAATCAAATTTAAATGTTGAATGGTTGGTGTTTTAGGAAACGATTTTGGATAGCCTGGAATATATGCACCTGTTCGATCCACCATGTAGATATTTTTAGAGGTTGCAAATACGTATTGGATTTTTCCATTTTTATAATAGTCTATCGGATAGATGCCGCCCTGTATTGGTTCTTCAACATTCTGGGACCAGAGAGTGTTTTGATCTGGATCCATATAATAAATAGTGTTGGTACTGTCCTGAACCAGGATGTCATAATTTTTATGAGCATGTGTTTTTAGTAGATATGCCTTTGAATTGAGTTTACTAATGAATCGCAGGCCATTCTCTGCACGAGTTTTTGGTATACTCTTCTTTTGCTTTATGGGTTGGTTAAAGGTGTAATTGGTGAAATAACGCCCGTCAATGTAGCTGTATTGAAAAGCTGCCATATCCATTGTTTTGTATAGGGTAGCATTTTCCTTGAAATGATCGCTCCAATCAGGTTTCAGCTGATTTTGGAAGGTGCTCCATGCTCTTGGAATGTTAACAAACAGGCTAACATTAGCAGAATTATTCGCGCGCTCAAGAAAGTTATTCATACTGATTGATTTCCCCCAGGTATCTTCATTTTGAATAGAAAAGATCAGATTTTTCAATTCCTGCAGATCATTGGAAAAGATGAGATAGTTGCGATATCCGATATAGAAACACTGTTCAAAACCTTCTGCAAGTGATCCTAAAATGGTAGAAGGAAACTCGCCAATCGGAAGAAACCGAATTTCATTTTCACTGTATGATTCACGGTACACAGAATCATTCCTGGCAAGAGCTACACGCTCGGTGAGTTGACTGAAGAAGCTTAAAGATTCATCTCTATCTTTTACTTCAAGAATTAATAGTTTTTGTTGATCTCGTGAACGTGGCGATTCTAAATTAGCAATCCCAATTTCATTGTCAATTAGATCAAATACCTGATCTGCATTGAAATCGAATAATGCCTTAAGTGAGTCTTGATATACTTTTATTTTAGTGTCTGAGGATCTTAAGTAATTGATTTGAGCCTCTTTCCAATTGGAAAAATCCATGGAAGTGATGTGATAAAAATAAGCTGTATTCTCTGGCACTACCTCTGCCATTTCGAATGGGGCAGGTTGGTTTTTATGAGTAGATAACCATCCATCTTTTGTGTAGGAAAAGCCAGAAAGTTGGATAAATGATGAATCCAACATAAGATCATAATTACCTGCAAGGATTGAAAAGTCCGTACCATTACTGGTAAATGCTCCGATGAGCTCACCAAACTTCTCATAGTTTACATAGACAGAAGCAAGTCCGTTAGTTCCCAGCTTGCTTAGCTGAGTGAAATTTTCTTGAAAAGACAGCATTTCCTCGTCACTAATAGCTCTCACAGCATCTTCTACTAAGTAGGGAGTAAAGCTTGCAAGGAAGAAATTTTTGTAAAAAATGAAGGTGAGTGTTTTGCCTTGGTTAGATATTTCACTGATTTTAAAGTCGTTATAATTACGTGTTTTAAAGCGGTATCCACGCTCTTGAAGACGACCTATTGCTGCGTTTGCAAACGTATTTTGGGATATGTTTTGAAGCTCAATTACGAAAAGAAAGTCTACTTCAGAGCTAGACACTTTATGAGCGGAAGCAACAGCGGGGGCATTCTGAAAAATAGCTGTGAATCCACCTTCTCCATTGATTGAATCTAAAAATGAGATTCCATTTCTGAAATTTTTCAAACCGGAAGACTCTTTCAAAAATGTTGAAATTGAATATCCTTGAAAAGATTTCAAGTCTTGCACCAGCTTTGCATCTACTACTACAGCAGCATCAGCCGGAATAAAACTCCATATGGTGAGGTCAGAATGCTTTACCCATTTTTCGTAAGTAAAGTAACCTGCTCCAGCGAGAAGGAGTAGAGCTATTGAAATCAAAAGTTTCTTCAAATCGATAAGTTGATCAGCATCAAAAATAACTTAGATATTTGCCATTTAGTGCGCACGATCCACATTGAATCACAAATTTTATTTAATAGGTTGGTATAGAGGTAGGCGGAATTGATATATTAGCTATCATGTCGCAGTATAAGGAGCTTGGTTCTTTCATTGACCGCACATACAAGGTAGTTCGGCAAGACCTCATTAATAGGTTTAAAAAGGCTGGTATAGACATTACCCCAGAACAGTGGGTGATTTTAGCCAAACTTGAAGAACAAGATATGTATCAGACTGAACTGGCCAGTATGAGTTTTAGAGATAAACCAACCGTTTCCAGAATTGTAGACTTATTAGCAAAAAAACAATTCGTAGAGCGTATTCCCGATAAGGAAGATGGACGGAAGTATCATGTCTCGATCACAAAAGAAGGTTTGACTATGATAAATAAAGCGCGGCCTTTCGTAGAAGAATCACGAAAAATTGGCTGGATTAATCTGACAGAGGAGGAGTATGAAACTCTTATTGTTACACTGGACAAAGTTTTCTCTAACTACAGTGAAAAGAGCGAATGATCTACTAATGGCTTTTCGCAAAAAAGGAACTCTCTCGAGTCCCTTTCCAGTGTAATTAGTAGTTGATAATTATAATGTACCTCTTAATTCTTGCTCCCTTTCCAAAGCTTCAAACAAAGCCTTAAAGTTACCTTTCCCGAAAGAGGTAGCCCCTTTACGCTGTATGATTTCGAAAAACATGGTCGGTCTGGCTTGAACTGTTTTGGTAAAAATTTGAAGGAGATAGCCTTCTTCATCTCTATCGACCAAAATCCCGAGTGGTCTCAATGAGTCAATATCTTCATCAATTTCTCCAACGCGTTCTGAAAGTACATCATAATACGTATCTGGTACTTGCAAGAATTCAACACCTCGATTTTTCAAGTCTGTTACTGTCTGTATTATGTTGTTAGTTGCCACAGCAATGTGTTGCACTCCAGCACCTTCGTAAAATTCCAGATACTCGTCAACCTGAGATTTTTTTAAACCTGGGGCGGGCTCATTGATTGGAAACTTGATACGTCCATTGCCATTGCTCATGACTTTACTCATGAGCGCAGTATACTCTGTAGATATATCCTTGTCATCAAATGACATGATTTGTGTAAAGCCCATCACTTCTTCGTAGAATTTTACCCATTGGTTCATTTGACCAAGCTCAACATTGCCTACCATATGATCTACATATTTAAGACCAACGGGTTCAGGGTTGTATTCAGTATCCCATTTCTTATATCCAGGCAAGAAAATTCCATTATAGTCATTGCGTTCAATGAAAATATGAACCACTTCGCCATATGTATGGATGCCTGATCTTACGACCTTCCCATTCTTATCTTCTAGAGTATTAGGTTCCATAAAGGATTTAGCGCCACGCGATATTGCCTCGTTGTACGCATTGGTGGCATCATCTACCCAAAGAGCGGTCACTTTCACTCCATCTCCATGCTTATCGATATGCTTACCGATTTCGGTACCGCTTCTTAGAGGTGAGGTTAGTACAAGTCTTATTTTATCTTGCACTACTACATATGATTCCCGGTCTTTGACGCCTGTTTCCAAACCAGCATAAGCCAACGCTTTAAAGCCAAACGCTGATTGGTAATAGTGTGCCGCTTGCTTGGCGTTGCTCACATACAATTCCAAATAGTCGGTGCCATTGATTGGCATGAAATCCTGGGCTTCTTTAACTTTCGGTGCTGTAGCAGTCGTTTCCATGGGTGCTTATTTAAAAATAGTTGTTTCAACAACAAAATTACTCTGTCTGCTTACCAATTCAAAAAAGAGAAGCAACAGAACAATTTAGTTCCGATTCATTTCTATATAAAGATCGCAATTATCCTCTTAAAATTCAATCAGAGTGGCCAATCAATCTAACCATGGAGGCACCTTTAAAACAGTTAGATCTATTCATTTCTCAATGATTTCACGGGGTTTACTTTAGCTGCGCGTCGTGCTTGATCCGAGACTATGACGATAGCAAAAAGGAGTACAATGCATCCGACTAAAGGAAAAATCCACCAAATTATATCTACTCTGATGGTGTAGCGTTCAAGGTATTTATCTAATAGGTACCACGCAAAAGGTGAGGCTATAAAAAATGAAATCAGCACCAGTTTAGTAAATTCTTTAGACATAAGCCTCATCAGGCTGGCTACTGTGGCACCCAGTACTTTTCGAATTCCAATTTCTTTGATGCGCTGCTCAGCCGTATAAGATGCTAAACCAAATAAGCCCAAACCAGTTATAATCATCGCAAGTGTAGCAAATAGGCTCGCTAGCTTTCGAGTAAGATTTATCGTTGTAAACTTTCTTTGAAACTCAACATCGGTAAAGTTGTATTCGAACGGATATGCTGGATTGTGCTTATTGAAAATTTGTTCGAGTCCTTGCAATGATGCCTGAAGGTCGTTGGTTTTTTTAAGGCGAATGGAAATATATCCACCCCAGTTTTGAATAATCATAAACATTGGTTTAACTGGCTCATAAGGAGATCCCATCAAAACATTGTCAACCACACCTATCAGCTTTCGCTTGTCACCCCATAATTCAAGATTTGTTCCTATTGGATCATCCAATCCCATGATATCAAGTGCCGCCTTGTTTATTACTATGGCGTTGGAGTCGCTGGCAAAATCTTTAGAAAAATCTCGTCCCATCAACACATCGATACCCATCGTTTTTGCATAATCATATGTAGTTGTGATAGTAGTGAATATGACCTTGCGATCAACAGGCTTGCCAGGCCATTCAAGGAAATTATTTGAATTAATTTGGGTTATTTGAGAATTGGACCTGGTCACCGATTCAACCATTCCTGATGCCATTAGTTCTTGTTTTATCACCTCATAGTTTTCTGAAAGATCATTGGTCTGCTCCACAGAAATCAAGTGATCTTGTTGATATCCCAAATCCCTGTTTTTGGCCAAGTTGATCTGCTGGAAAATGACAATCGTACTAATTATCAATACCATTGAAAATGAAAATTGTAGCACTACAAGAATTTTACGTGGTGTGGTGGCTCCTTTACCCGCTTTAACTGTTCCTTTCAGCGTTTGAACGGGTTGAAAAGAGGAGAGGTAGAAGGCAGGGTAGCTCCCGGCAATTATGCCAAGGACGATGATGATACCAATAGATGCAAGCCAAAAGATAGGATTAGCATAATTGATAGCGAGTTGTTTTTCAACCAAATTGTTGTAGGCGGGCAGAGCCAATTCAGTAAGAATAACTGCTATAAAAAAAGCAATAAAGGTGATAAAAATGGATTCGCTTATAAACTGATAGATCACGCGCGCTCTGCTGGACCCTAAACTTTTACGGATGCCTACTTCTTTGGCTCGTTTTTCAGACCTTGCTGTGGCAAGGTTCATGAAATTAATACATGCGATAATCAAAATGATAAAAGCGATGGCCGTGAATAATTGCACATAGTCACTACGACCACCTGCCTGCTCTCCTTTTTCATTCCAGTTGGAGTACAAGCGCCAGTCAGACATAGGGTGAAGAAAAAAGTACTTGTTCATGCCCTCTTCACCATCTTTTTCCTGGGCAAGATCATAGATGCTTAATTCTACATCCACTTCACGTACCGGATCATTCAACTCTACAAATACCTGAAAAGAGTAATTCCCCCAATTCGTTTTATTATCCTTTACCCACTCATTGACTGATTCACGATATTTCCAGGTAGCCAGATAGTCAAACTCAAAGGAAGAATTCTCAGGTAAATCTTTTACGATAGCGGTTACCTGTAGTGTACCTTCATCTGAAAGTCGTACTTGTTTGCCAATTGGATCCTCATCGCCAAAGAGAATTTTTGCGAGTGATTCAGATAATACAATGGACATTGGATCTTTTAATGCTTCACTGTGTGTGCCTGAAATCAGCGGAAATTCAAACATCTCTAAAAATTCTTCGCTTACATAGTATCCCCTTTTGATGATTCTAATATCGCCTGCTGTAAGTAATCGATCACTTCCCCATCCGGCAACAACTGAATTTTTGATATTGCTATCAATCACCTTCATCTCTTCATATGTTGGCAAGGGAACAGATCGCCAATTATTTACTCTATCATCAAATTCTGAACTGACATATAATTGATAAAGGCGATCGTATTTGGGAAGAAACTTATCATAGGATACTTCATCAGCTACCCAAAGTAGAATAAGCACACTACAAACAATACCTATTGAAAGACCTGAAATATTGATAATGGAGTACAGTCCATTCTTTTTCAGATTCCGGAATGAGATCAAGAAGAAATTTTTGAGCATGAGAATGAGGTTAGTATAGTTTAAGGACTGTATTATGTGCATTAAAGTTGCACGTCTAGTGAATTACTGTGTTGATTTGAGATAGTTACATGCCTTTGCTTTATTTTCAAGGCTCATAAAATTAGCAATCAAAATGGTTCTTACTTTTTCAGATTGGCTTGTAATAGCCATTTTTTTCACGATCGTTCTTGGCATTGGCTTGGCAGCTAGCAAAACAGCTGGAAAAAGTTCATTAGAGTACTTTCTTGCTGGAAAGTCTATGCCATGGTGGTTGCTGGGAGTTTCAATGGTGGCGACTACTTTCTCGGCAGATACGCCCAATTTAGTGACAGGCTTTGTGCGCGAGGGTGGTATTGCAAAAAATTGGTTGTGGTGGTCTTTTTTAATTACCGGAATGGTAACGGTTTTTATCTATGCAAGACTATGGAGAAGATCAGGTGTATTGACTGATCTTGAGTTTTATGAACTAAGGTATGGAGGTAAGGCGGCTTCATTTCTTAGAGGATTTAGGTCGCTATACCTGGGTGTATTTTTTAATTGCCTGATTATGGGATCTGTCACCTTAGCGGCAATTAAAATCTCGTCTATACTTTTTGGAATAGAACCTATATATACTGTGATAATTGCATCGGTAGTTGTTGCAGCATATTCTGCTCTTGGAGGAATAAAAGGAGTGATATGGACCGATTTTTTCCAATTTGGAATAGCACTTGTCGGAGCCATTTATGCTGCCTATATAGCCGTTTCACAACCAGAAGTAGGCGGATTATCAGGCTTAATTTCTAATGAATCACTTGAAGGAAAACTGGACATTCTCCCAGACTTTAATAACACCTCATTAATGGTCTCCATGTTTATTATTCCCTTGGCTGTACAGTGGTGGTCGGTTTGGTATCCGGGTGCTGAGCCTGGAGGTGGTGGATATATTGCCCAGCGTATGCTAGCTTCTAAGAATGAGAAACATGCAGTAGGAGCTACTCTCTTTTTCAATTTTGCACATTATGCATTAAGGCCGTGGCCCTGGATCCTTGTAGGATTAGCCTCACTCATCTTGTTTCCTGATTTGCAGTCAATAAAAGCTGCTTTTCCGGAAATAAATGATCAATATCTTGGTGACGATATTGCTTACCCTGTAATGCTGACATTGCTATCTCCAGGATGGCTCGGGCTAGTAGTAGCTTCGCTAATAGCTGCGTATATGTCTACAATAAGCACTCACCTTAATTGGGGCTCCTCATACGTAGTAAATGACTTTTACCAGCGATTCGTTAAACCTCAGGCTTCCGAAAAGGAACTTGTGAGGATGGGAAGAATATCCACTGTAGTACTAATGATCATAGCTGGAGTTCTGGCCCTTACTATTTTAGAGAATGCTTCACAGGCATTTAATATCCTCTTGCTTTCTGGTGCAGGAACTGGAGCAATATTCCTGTTCAGATGGTTTTGGTGGAGGATCAATGCAATTACTGAAATTGTGGGAATGATTGTAGCAACTATCAATGCATTCATTCTCGTGCTATGGGTTCCAAATGAAAAGCTTGCCACTGAATTGATGGATGGATTCACGGCTAAATTATTAATCGCGACAGGCATAACTACTATTGTTTGGATAGTGACAGCTTTGCTTACAAAGCCCGAGTCAGAGGAAAAATTGCAAGAGTTTGTAGACCAAATTAAACCAGGGATTGGTTGGAAGAGATTTAATTCAAGGGGTGAATCAGATCTACTAGCAAGCCTAATGAGTGTCTTTGTTGGAACTATAGGTACATACGCCGCTCTTTTTGGTATTGGAAGTTTGATCTACGGAAATTTATTCGTTGGCTTTGGACTGTTGTCAATCTGTACTCTTTCGGTTGTTGTGATCTTTAAGTTGTGGAAACATTAGGAAATTGTGAATAATGAAAAATACCCAAAAGTGGGTATTGTTTATCATTTGATAAGTTGAGTACTTTGTTCCCAGATACTCACCGCTCTATTCACTGCCAAATGTAGAGGCGCCATTCCGGGGCCTCTTTTTTTACGCTCTTTGGCTATATTGCCTTTTCAAAATTAATTTTATGAATCACACACAAGGCATGCTCAGTCCTGAGTCTCTAAAGGGCAAGACAATAATTGTAACAGGTGGCGGAACTGGACTAGGGAAATCAATGGGTGCGTATTTTTCCGAGCTTGGAGCCAACCTTGTGATAACCAGCCGGAAAATTGAAGTCTTAGAGGAAACGGCAAAAGAAATATCAGATAAGTCTGGATATCCTGTGCATTGTGTGGCTTGTGATGTTCGTGATTACGAGCAAGTGGAGCGAGTTATAAAGGAAGCAAAAGAGAAGTTTGGGAGTGTAGATGTATTGCTAAATAATGCGGCTGGTAACTTCATCAGTCCCACAGAAAGGCTTTCACATCGAGCATTCGATACTGTTGTGGATATTGTTTTGAAAGGTAGTTACAATTTCACCTTAGCCTTAGGCAAAGACTGGATTGAAAATAAGCAAAAAGGAAATGTACTTAGCATAGTAACTACCTATGCCTGGACGGGTTCAGGATACGTCGTTCCCTCTGCTTGTGCTAAAAGTGGAGTTCTGGCGATGACAAGGTCACTTGCAGTGGAGTGGGCCAAATATGGAATTAGAAGCAATGCAATTGCTCCGGGACCATTTCCAACAGAAGGAGCTTGGGATAGGTTGTTGCCTGGTGATTTAAAAAAGAAATATGATCCAGCTAAGAAAGTACCTCTTCAGCGGGTAGGGGATCATCAGGAACTTGCAAACCTTGCTGCATATCTCGTGTCAGACTATTCAGCTTATATAAACGGTGAGGTGATTACTATCGATGGAGGGGAGTGGTTGAAAGGGGCAGGGGAGTTTAATCAGCTCGAGGCAATTCCAGAAGAACTATGGGATGCAATGGAAATGGGCCGTAAGAAGGGCAGCTCTAAGCTCAAAATGATGTGGTTATACTTTAAGGGAATGCGAAAGCTCAAGCTTTAGCCTAAACTTATTGTTTGTTGAAGGTAATAACTGATTGACATCCACTAATATCGTCTTCAGCTTCAGTTACTATTAATACTGAGTTAGTAAGTGTGTAGGAGTCAGGATCTGTGCAGTTGGGTTCTGTAGATTCACAGAGAAGAATAGTGGTGGATGTTGCAGTTACTGTTCCTGTTTCTGATTGCTGACCACCAGCATCATCAACTTCTGTCAAAGAATAGGTGCCGTCACTGTTGATAGTGACGCTAATACAAAAAGGATCACAAGTAAGTATTCCATTTTCTTCAGAGTCCAAACAATCTGAAAATACGATTGATGTAGATATCCAGGTGCCTACCAGTGCCTCCAACGGACTCGAGGCGCCATCGTCACTACTGCAATTAATGAATGTTGTGAAAAGTAATAATATCGATAAGAATCCAATTGATTTCTTCATAAATGTAGCATTGGAACTACATATAAGTTAATCATTCTGATGATCAAGTCCAATTAAACGATTTAGTCATTTATGGTGTAAAGCAATTTCCGATTTGCAAAATCATAAAGTGTTAGTCTTCTTAAATCATAATATGCTATCCAGTAGCTTCGAAGCGCATTATTATAGCTTCTTTTTGCTGTATCCTTTTCAGTCAAAGCTATATTAAGGTTAGTGATATCGATTTTACCAATCAGATATCTGTTTTGAGCAACTTCATATCTTTTTTGAGCAACTTCATCCGATTTCTTCGAAATTTCGATTTGTTGGCGTAATACATCAAGCTGACGAACTTGGGTGATAATCTCTTGCTCGAAATTTAGTTCTTCCTGCGCGATTACATAATCAGTTAGCTGTTTGTTGGCCAACGCTGTTTTCATTCTAGCCTCATTGCGACCCCAATTTACGATAGGGATGTTGAGTGTAATATTTGCAAACTGCTGACTTTGTGCATTTTGATAGGATTCATCAAATGCTGTAGCTGCACTGTTAAGTCCAAAGGATGCATTAAGATTCATTTGAAAACGCTGACCTCTGGCCTCAGCTACCTCTGCATCTGCTTCAATTCTTCTTCGTTCAAATGCAATAAAATCTGAGCGATTATCTTTCGCGTACTGCAAAGCTACTTCTTCATCAACGGGAAAAATTGGAATATCTTCTGGCAATGAAAGATCAAAATTATCTCCCTCATTGAGTCCGATAAAGGTTCGAAGTGCCAAGCGTGAGGTTTGAAGATCTAATTGAGCCTGAGCTAAATCTTGTTGTGATCTCAGCAGCTGAAGTTCTACCTGTAGGAGCTTATCTTCAGAAGCAGTACCAATGTTATATCTACCTTTTTCAATGTTATAGATGGTGTCATTATTTGCTAGATTAAATTGTGCAATTTGATAATTTACTTGTGCATCCAAGTAGTCAAAAAATCGTTGAACTGCATTTCTTGATACAAACTCCATTTCTTCCACATAGCTTCTACGGGACTCTTCGTAGCGAATAGGCTCAGTCTTTTTATCCCATTTAAGCTCATTAAAAGCAAATATTGGCTGATTGATGGTTAAATCTACAATTGTGCTTCTGTAGCGTGTTTCATCGTTGACAATATCCTGAAATTGGCTTGCTCGTGTATTTACAGAAACACTACCTCCGGTAGGAGAGATAGGCTGAAACAAGCCCAGGTTTAAAGAAGAGTTTGTCTGCTCCACGGGCCTGAATTGAGTAGAGCCATCTTCTTGAGTAACGGGTATGAACTGATTGCTATAAGCAGGTAAATTGCCACTCAGTGCTAGTTGTGGATTGTAATTTGATTTAAACAATCTATACTGCCAGAATCGATTTTCTTTTCTAGTCTCCGCCTGTTTTGCTTGAGGAGACTGTCCTTGAGCCAATGCAATAATGTTATCTAATGAATAGACTTGCTGCGCGCTCGCTGTTAATGAAAGCCCGATCAGGCATATTCCGGCAAATAATTTATTCATATCTAAGAGAGGTAATTGGGTCTTGAGATGCTGCTTTTTTTGCTGGCGCGATACCAAAGATGAGGCCTATGGCTGTAGCTACACCAAATGAAATTAAAATGGATCCAAACGAAATAACCGTGGGAATCTCGGCAAACCTGCTTACAGCAAAAGCCATGATTACACCTAAAAGAATGCCTATAAATCCGCCACTGACGCTGATCATCATAGATTCAAACATGAATTGATTGATAATGTCAGTTTTTTTGGCTCCTATTGAAAGCCTGAGTCCAATCTCTTTGATCCGCTCAAGAACAGATGCTAACATGATATTCATGATTCCGATTCCACCAACGATCAATGAGATACCTGCTATGGCTCCGAGAACATAGCTGAAGATATCATTTGTTCGCTGCTGCTGCTTAAGTAGAAGTTCCGGGATTTCTATTTCATAGTCCACAACTTCATTGTGTTTTCTTTCCAGCATCCGTACTATGACATCTGCTGTAGGGTTAAGTTTTTCCGTTTCAGCTACCTGAACAACCAGCCTATCAAGTTGATGATAGTTTACGACTGGTTTTGTAGCGTTATCAGAGCTACTTCCCCCGCTGCCACCACCAATGATGATGAAGTTTCCAGCAGAACCCTTGTTGGCTCCTTGAATCATTTCTTGAGTGAGCATGGCTCTATTCTTATATCGTACCAATACTGTTTGTAAAGGTGTATATACATCCATGTTGTAGTCTCGTATGCCTAGCTTGCTTATGCTGCTTTCGCTGATGTATCTTTCATCAAGTACTCCTATTACTTTTAGCCAGTTGGGACCACATTTTATCATTTTACCAACAGGGTTTTCAGAGGGGAAAAATTTGGCTTTGATGGATTTTCCAATGATACAAACCGCTTCTCCTTTTTCAAGCTGGGTTGTATTAAACATTTTGCCTTCTGATAAAGTAAAATTGAAAATTTCAAAATAGGAGGGCTCTACACCAACAAGTTTTGCTGACCTCCGAATGCCATTTTTGATGATGTAGGTTTCTAATAAGATTTCTGGGCTTATTGTTTCTATTCCCGGGATTGTTTTCAGAATAGATTCCTTGTCTTCTAATGTTAGTCCAGAGGAGAATTTCTTTTTTTCTTTGGCCTCTGTGTCATCCTCTGCGAGGTTTTCTTCAGTCTGCTCAACGATAGGTTCGATGATGATGTTGTTGACTCCAACTAGTTTAATTTGCTCGAGTATTTCTTGCTGTGCTCCATTCCCAATTGCTAGCATAGCTATTACAGCAGCAACGCCAAAGATGATTCCTAGAGCTGTCAGAATTGATCGCATGCGATTGGCCAGGACTGCTTCTATAGCAATCCAGAGATTGGCTAAGACTCTTTCCTTATCCATTAATTTCTACGTCTTCGCCCTTGAGGCATTTGTGACTGATTAGGTTCAGGGTCTTCTACCACTTCTTCCTTCTTGTTACGTTTGCCATTCATTTCCAGCAATAAGTTCACCTCTTCATTATCCATTCCCAATACGGACGAAAGGTTTACTCGATCACCTATTTCCAGACCTGCGATAATATGGACATTTTCTGCGTTTGCATCACCAATAATCACCTCTTGCTTGATGGTAGAAGCGCCAGACTTCTTAAAGACATATGTAATGGAGTCGTATTGTGAATGTAAGCTTTCGAGTGGTACAAAAAGCGCATCTTCGACTGTTTTGGTAATGATTTTATTACTTGTGGTCATCCCTGGTTTAAGTAACGGATCCGTCCCGAAAACTTCAATTTCTACTTCAAAGACTTTAGCGTCTGAATTGGGACGTTGCTCCCCAACGTTGGCGACCTTTGTAACTCTTCCTCTTAATTCTTTATCTGGGAAAGCATCAAATCCAATTTCAACGCTTTGGCCAGCCTTTACTTTTCTAATGTCTACTTCGTTTACATACGTTTTAGACATCATTTTACTCAAATCGGGCAGCGTAGCTACTACAGGATCCCAAGCGCTTACCTGCGAACCGGCCTTAACTGATTTCCCATCCCAACTTCTTTCGTAAATAAGCATTCCACTTTGTGGTGCTAAGATTGTGAAGCTTTTTGATAGCTCCATTAGGCCTTCAAGTTCGTTTTTATCGCCTCGTAATTCTGCTGAGGCTTCCTGCATCTTCGCGACATTCTGTTGACGCTTTATTTCATAGTTTTCAGTGGCTTGCTTAAGCGACCTTTGCGCTTTTTCAAGCTCGATTTCGGCTTTTTGAATAGTTGCTGGTGGTTCGAATTGAGACTGATCTAAGGTTAGCTGTTTTTCTCGAACTGTATAACCTAGATTGATTAACTCATCACGTGCTTGACGCATCGTTAATGCAGTATCTAACCTTGTTTGTGTGAACTGTGATTGTGTCTCATCTACTTCTAGTTGAGCGTCTTTTATTTTTCCTGTGAGCTCAGAAGGATCCAATCTAGCAACATATTGCCCTTCTCTGACCTCTGTACCTTCATCAATTATGTGTTGGATAGTCACGTTCCAGATTCTATAATTTCTAAGGCCACTTGGACCCTTAATAGGTACTGAATTCTTGGCATCTAATGAACCAGAAGTCATAATGTCTACCACAAAGTCGCCTTGCTCAACTTCCACAACAACCTCGGCTGTTGAGTCTGATGAACTACCTGAAAAAACGAAGACTAATAAGGCGATTGCTGCAGCTCCGCCTATTAGCGCTATTTTATTATTCTTCTTCATTTGAGTTAGGTCTCTATATTTATACCTTTTTATTTCAAATTAGTTACTGGAACCCAGCCAAAAAGCCTTTACTTTTTGCTGTTCAGGGGATGGATTTTCCATCTCTTCCAAAAAATGCTTTTGAGATGATTTCACCTGTTTGGCTTTAGCTTTTAGCTTTACTTCTTTGATTTTTCCTTTAACTTCTCTCTTAACGATCACGGTTACTTTATCTCCAGCTTGTGCCTCATTGTAATAGGATTGAATAATATCAGAAAAAGTTTCAACTGATACTTCACTTCCATTCCATGAGAGTAATACATCGCCTACTTGAAGTCCCAGGTCTTTGCCGAAATCATTCATATTGTCTGTTGATGCCACAAATATTTCCTGATCTTCATTCAACGCAGGAGTGAATTTTCCGGCCGTGATAACCATTTCATCATTTTCCGGAGAGTATCTAAATCCTGCCCATCCAAGGATTTCAGTGTAAGGCAGTTTTTCACTTCCTCCAACATACTTTCTTAGGAATGCCCCCACCTCACTAGAGGTAATTTTTTCAATTTCATTAAACAACTCTTCATCTTTAAAAGCTTTAAGAGAACCGTATTGTTTAGAAAGTTCTCGTAGGACTGATTGTAGGTCTTTTTGTCCATTAGTTGATTTTATAATTGTTAGATCTAAACACCACGCAATCAATGCTCCGCCGGCGTATACATCACCATACCTTCTTTCATTGATAGGCTCAAGTATGTTCTTGCTAAATTCTGTGTACGGAATATCAACGTTATATTGATCTTGTTGATTCATCTTGTTCCTCATCTCATCTAGAAAATCTTCTAAATCATACAAACCATATTTTACCTGTACATGCTGAGAAGCATATTCGGTCACACCCTCATACAGCCAAAGGTGCTGACTCATTTTAGGTTCTATATAATTGAAATCATGAATTTCTTCAGAATGAATATTTAGCGGTGTAACGATGTGAAAAAACTCATGAGCGGCTATATCTTTTACAGTTTGGCTAATCCTGGTTGGATCCATCTCTGGTAACGTATAAAGAGAAGAGTAGGAGTGTTCTAAAGCACCAAATGACCCTGAGATAGTTTGGCTATCAAATAGATAGATTAGATATGCGTAGCGATCAACAGGAAGCTTTCCTCCAAGGTATTTTGCTTGGGCTTCCATTAATTCATCAATGGTATCCATCACGTCAGCAGCTGATAGTACCTTGTTAGGAGAATAGACGGATACAAGAATATTGGCGCCAGCTATTTCTTTTGTCGCAATATCAGGCTTGCTGTACATTATTGGTGCATCGGCTAGAAAGTTGTAATTCTCTGCCGTATATGTATCGGCGGTGCTTGTGGATGACTCCAATTTAAGAGAAGTAGCACCTTTGATTTCTTCGTCATGTACAATTGTGAGATTGAAGGGCTTGAATTTATAACCGTCCACATAGCCGACAAATCCGAATGTATTCATTACGAACACGCCTTTATCAGCTTCAATGCTCATACCTCCTGGCTCAAAAAGACGATTGCTTCCATATCCATTAAAATCATCAAAAGAATCTTCTACCCAGTAAGTAATTTTCTTAAGCTTAGTAGCATTTTTAATTGTCCATCTATTGGTTGAAATATTTTCTGTTTCTAATTGATTCCCTTCTTCATCTAATGCCTTGAAATCATCAACAAAACGCCCAAAATCGGATATACTATATGTTCCGGGGACCACTTTAGGCATGTGGTATTCAACAGTTTCTTCAGCGATAGCCGGCAATGTGATTTCTACTGGAAGTCTATCGTTTACGGCCTGGGTAAGATCAATATTGATTCTATAACTGTCTTGAGCCTGAACAATGGTTGCAAATGCAATAGAGAGGATTACTAATGTTTTTTTCATAATAATTGTTGTCACAAATACTGTGCAAGTTTAAGCGTAAAAAAACCCCTATTGTTTGTTAATAGGGGTTAATTTATATGAGTGGTTTGCCAGGGATTTGAATTGACAATTCCGCTACTTTTTCATCAATATCAAAATTAAGTCAGCTTCTAGGCATTAGCCATTCGCTTTCGTTGATTTTCATCCAAATAGATTTTTCGCATGCGTATTGACTTAGGTGTCACTTCCACGTATTCATCTTTTTGTATGTATTCTAAAGCTTCTTCGAGGCTAAACTTTTTAGCTGGAATGATCTTGGCATTGTTGTCAGTTCCTGAAGTACGCATGTTGGTAAGCTTCTTTCCTTTTTGAATGTTTACAACAAGGTCATTTCCTCTTGAGTGCTCACCAATTACTTGGCCTACATATAAATCCACACCAGGATCAACGAAGAAAGATCCTCTGTCTTGCAATTTGTCAATTGAATAAGCTGTTCCCGGGCCATTCTCGATAGAGATCAATGAACCATTTATTCTGCCTGTGATATCACCTTTGTACGGTTGATATTCTTTTAACCTGTGTGTCATTACCGCCTCCCCAGCAGTTGCGGTTAGCATATTGTTTCTAAGTCCAATCAACCCACGAGAAGGAATATCAAATTCGAGATGTTGGATGTTGCCTTTAGGCTCCATCACCTTCAATTCACCTTTTCGTTGGGTAACCAGCTCAATCGCCTTTCCTGAATATTCTTCTGGCACATCGATAACCATGTGTTCGATTGGTTCAAGCTTTTGACCATTTTCATCTTCTTTGAAAAGTACCTGAGGCTGGCCAACTTGTAGCTCATATCCTTCTCTTCTCATCGTTTCAATCAAAACAGATAGGTGAAGCACACCACGTCCAAAAACAAGGAACTTATCTTCTTTGTCGGTTTCCTGAACCTTTAAAGCCAGGTTTTTTTCCAATTCCTTCATCAAACGGTCACGCAGGTGACGTGATGTCACGAATTTGCCTTCTTTTCCAAAGAATGGAGAATCATTAATAGTGAAGAGCATGCTCATGGTAGGCTCATCAATTGCAATTCGAGCAAGAATTTCAGGATTTTCAAAATCAGTCAAAGTGTCGCCAATTTCAAACCCCTCAATGCCTGTAACTGCACAGATATCACCTGCCCTAACTTCAGAAACCTTCTTTTTACCTAGACCTTCGAATACATGTAACTCTTTGATTTTTACTCTTTTCATTGAGCCGTCCTTCTTGCTGATGCCAAGTGAAGCACCTTCTTTTAGGGTTCCTTGCCATACTCGACCGATCGCTATTCGTCCAGTAAAAGATGAGTAATCAAGGGATGTAATTCGCATTGCAGGTACTCCGTCTTTGAATTCAGGAGCTGGTATCACTTCGATAATCTTGTCTAATAAAGGAGTGATGCTATCAGTAGGCGCTTTCCAATCTTCACTCATCCACCCTTGCTTACTTGATCCATAAAGGGTATGAAAATCAAGTTGCTCTTCAGTAGCATCCAACGAAAACATCAAGTCAAACACTTGCTCATGTACTTCATCTGGACGACAATTTTCTTTATCTACTTTGTTTACTACAACTATGGGTTTGAGTCCCAGGCCCAAGGCTTTACCTAATACAAATCGAGTTTGTGGCATAGGACCTTCAAAAGCATCACACAAAAGGATTACTCCGTCAGCCATTTTTAGTACACGCTCAACTTCACCTCCAAAATCGGAGTGACCCGGTGTATCGATGATGTTTATTTTCACGCCTTTGTATTCTGCGGAAACGTTTTTGGAAAGAATGGTAATACCTCTTTCTCTTTCCAAATCATTGTTGTCAAGAATCAATTCGCCTTTCTCCTGATTCTCTCGAAATTCCTGAGTAGCGTAAATGATCTTGTCAACGAGTGTAGTTTTGCCATGGTCAACGTGTGCGATGATGGCAATATTTCTAATTTCTTGCATGCAATTCTGTATTCGGGCGCAAAATTAGATAGAATGATCGTGGAATGCACTATATCAGCTAAAGACAAAACCTATATTTGCGCTCTCTTATCGAATTTATGACAAAGCAATACAAAAGACATACTATAACCGCAGCTCTTCCTTATGCAAATGGTCCAGTTCATATTGGCCACCTGGCAGGTGTATACGTACCGGCAGATATTTATGCACGATATTTGAGAAGTAAAGGAGAAGACATAGCATTTGTTTGTGGCTCAGATGAGCATGGAGTTGCAATCGAGTTACGTGCTCGAAAAGAAGGTAAATCTCCACAAGAGGTGGTGGATTTCTACCATAATCAAATTAAAGACTCCTTTGAGAAATTTGGTATCAGCTTTGATATTTATCATCGCACCTCATCCAAACTTCACCATGAAACTGCATCTGAATTTTTCCAGCAAATGGAGGCTGATGGGAAGTTTACAGTGGAAATTTCTGAGCAATTTTATGATGAGAGCGAACAACAATTTTTAGCTGATAGATACATTAAAGGAACATGTCCTACATGTAGCTTCCCAGAAGCTTATGGTGATCAATGTGAAAATTGTGGGTCAACACTTAGTCCTATTGAACTGAAAGACCCTAAATCCATGCTGAGTGGAGAAGTCCCGGTGATGAAAGAAACAAAACATTGGTACTTGCCACTTGATCAGTATGAGCCATGGCTAAACGAATGGTTGCTGGAAGGACATAAAGAATGGAAACCCAATGTATACGGACAATGCAAGAGTTGGATAGATAATGGCTTGCGTCCCCGGCCGATGACTCGCGACTTAAAATGGGGAATACCTGTGCCTGTAGCAGGTGGAGAAGGAAAAGTGCTATACGTTTGGTTTGATGCTCCGATTGGATATATCTCAGCAACCAAACAATGGGCACAAGATACTGGCAAAAATTGGGAGGATTATTGGAAGTCTGAGGATACCCGATTATTGCACTTTATAGGTAAGGACAATATTGTATTTCACTGCATCATATTTCCAACACTTTTAAAGGCTGAAGGATCGTACGTTCTACCTGACAATGTCCCAGCAAATGAATTTTTAAACCTGGAAAGCAACAAAATTTCTACCTCCAGAAATTGGGCAGTTTGGTTGCATGAGTATCTGGAAGAGTTTCCAGATAAACAAGATGTGCTGAGATATACACTAACTGCAAATGCTCCTGAGACAAAGGACAATGACTTCACCTGGAAGGATTTTCAGACAAGAAATAACAGCGAACTGGTTGCCATCTTTGGAAACTTCGTGAATAGGGCAATTGTACTTACGCATAAATACTTTGACGGCAAAGTACCAGCGAAAAATGAATTACGTCCCATAGATGAGGAGGTGATTAAAGCAGTAAGCGAAGCTCCGGCTAAAATTGAAACATCTATTGATCGATTCAAATTTAGAGAAGCACTGGCTCAGATGATGGAATTGGCTCGTATTGGAAATAAGTATCTGGCAGAAACAGAACCATGGAAGCTAATCAAAGAGGATCAAAGTAGAGTTGAGACCATCTTAAATATTGCACTTCAGATAAGCGCTAACCTGGCGATAGTGTGTGAACCATTTCTTCCACATACTTCTAATAAGCTAATTAAGATACTAAACACACAGAAGAGACCATGGTCAGATGCGGGCGAAATGGATTACCTACCAGACAATCATCAACTTAACGAAGCATCATTGCTGTTTGAGAAAATAGAGGATAAAGAGATAGAATTCCAGGTCAATAAACTTTTGGAAACTAAGAAAATGAACGAACAAGAAAATAATGTAACGGATTTGCCAGCTTTGAAGGATGAAATAGTCTTTGATGATTTCATGAAGATGGACTTGCGTGTGGGTGAGATCAAGACTGCAGAGAAAGTAGAGAAATCAAATAAGCTTTTGAAGTTTACAGTTGATATGGGATTGGAGACACGTACCATTTTGAGCGGTGTAGCAAAGCACTTCAACCCCGAAGAGATGGTAGGAAAAAAAGTAACAGTAATGGCAAATCTTGCTCCGCGTAAGATTATGGGAGTAGAATCTCAGGGGATGCTCTTGTTTGCCGAGAATGCAGACGGGAAGCTAGTAGCAGTGAGTCCTGGAAAGGATGCGCAGAATGGGGCGAGTATAGCCTAATAACTATTAATTTGATTTTAAAAGGCTTCTTCACATGAGCAGCCTTTTTTCCGATATTGTCTACTTACTAAAGAAAGTCGGTGTATAAGAGAGTTGCAGATACGCAAAATGGGCTAGTTCACCCTCATCACCTCTTTGCTTAAGGATTCGCATACTTTCCGTAGCGAAGAAGTGAGTGTACCCAAGATTCAATGCCAGATTATTATAAGGATTATAATTGATGAAGGTGTCAATCTCGTAGCCTAAATGTTTATCATCTGTTATTGTACTGGTTTCTGTATCAAAGATGCTTTCACGCGTGGCAAACGAATGAATGTGTGCTGCGGTGCTCCATTTACTGGATACTTTGTAGTCAAATTTTAAATAATAGTCCGCAAGGCCACCTGGCACAACAAATCCAGCAGCATAAAACATATCCTGAACACCATAATACCTGTGTCTTCTTGCATAAAGAGGAATGAAGGTATTCGTTTCATTAAACGTAGGATTTTGAAGGTTTTCAGCGCTAGTACCAGACAAAATATCAAAACCACCGGTAATAGATAATTTCTGATTGACAGGTACTTCCAACTGTAAGGCCACTGTACTCGCAGCTATTTTTTGATTATTCTGATCGTCTCCACTTTGGAGGTAAAAACTACCTGTAAACTTCATGTCACCAAACTTTTGAATGCCAAATAACCCGATGGTTTTGAAGTGGTTAATAGATGTATCTGCTAGCTGCTGTCCCAGGTCCAGAAAGAGAAATGATAGTTCTGTAGAAGAGAATTTCTTATTTATCCAGACCATTCCCATGTTTTTGTAATAATTATTTACTGTATAAGCAGTCTGGAATAGTTCCTCTTGCTCTTGGTTTACACCTCCTGCCAGGTGAATTTGAAAGCTGGAATCCGCACTTTGCCACTGTAGCAGTGCAGCGTCATGTGAGCGAGCCTGCAATCGCCAGGTACTATTACTCAGAATCTTCAGATCATCATACTCAAACTCTTGCCTTCCAATCTTTAAACTCAGTCTGTCCATTAAATTGAACTTAAACCAAGCCTGATAAAGACTTACGGTTGATGCTGTTGTGTTAAGATCATATTGTCCCCACGTTCGAATGTCCTGAAAAGAAAGGAAAGATTCGATCTGATTTTTATCAGTATAAGAAGCATTAAGTCTGGTACGCTGAGTAATCAGAAAGACACCCTTTTCATTTGGTTCACTCAGTGTCTGATAGCCATCTCTAAATTCTGCTCTTGGTCTGAATTCTGCTCCAAGCTCGAATTGTCCGTGTCCTAAGTGTTGAATAAGTACCAGTAGGGCAATGGTTAGTAATGTCTTTTGAATCATAAATTGATTTTTCAATCCAGAATAGTATTTAGTAAAGCGACGCAGTGATATTAGGTTAAACCTAATGCCGCAAAAATAAGATGTTCTTTTAGTTCATTCGGAAATCTTTAAAGAAACTAGTCGGGTCTACAGTTTTAATTCATTGATCGACTTTTATGGTTCATATTGGCCCATTCAAGTATATTTAAATCCCTTTACTATCATCTACATCAAAACCTAACCTCTAAATGAACTTAAGGCTTAAGATCGCAATATTCATTGGTGGATTGTTACTGATCACAGTAACAATCATTAGCACTGTCACCGTACTCAGCATTCAGGCAAAAAGTGAAGAAGATATAGCAGCATTTCGAAAAGATGAGTTTCGAAAAGCAAGACTTAGACTGGAAAATGTCGTTGATATGGCATATGGAATAGTAACAGACGCTTACAATACCAGTGATGATCGTGATCAATCATTACAAGAAGCACTAAGAGTACTTTCTCAAATTCGTTTTGATGGAACTGAAGGATATTTCTGGATCACAGATATCGGACTGCCATATCCCACAATGGTGATGCATGCCGCAAAGCCTCAAAATCAAGGGAAAGTAATGAGTGATAAGAAATATAACGTAGTGCAAGGCAAGCCGGGAAAAAACCTTTATCAGGAAAGGGTAGAGCAATCTCTGGCACATGATACTGCTTTTGTGGATTATTATATGGTCAAGCCGGATGAGGATAAAGAGTATTCTAAGCTTTCCTATTCTAAACTCTTTAAGGAATTAGGTTGGGTTATTTCCTCGGGCATTTATACAGATTCTATAGATGAGGCGGTTCAATCAAAGAAAGATGAACTCTCTGATCAGCTAGCTGGCATAGTTTATAAAGTGATTGGAATATCCTTAATTCTATTGTTGCTAGGCTTATGGATAGGTTTCTATTTCAGCAACCAGTTAGTGGATGCCATTGTTGGTGTAAGAGATCGACTTATTTTGATGTCTAAAGGAAGAAAAGTCGAAAAAATTGACAGAGTCAGAAAAGATGAAATAGGGGACATGACTACTTCACTTAATCAACTAGTAGATAGCTCCATTACCTACACCAAATTCGCAATCGAAATTAGTAGAGGTAATCTTGAAGGAGATTTCGGCCTGTTTGATGAAGAAAACGTATTGGGTAGCCAGCTTGAAAGAATGAGACAAAATCTTAGACAAGTAGTTTCTGAAACTAACGAGGCATTACATCAAGCGAACGAACAGGGAAATTTAAACGCTCAGATATCAACAGACGAAAAAAGAGGAGTATGGAAAGAAATGGCAGAGTCTGTCAATAACCTTTTGCAATCCGTGGCACAACCAATTTTCTCTGTCAATAAGATAGTAAACGCTATGGCAGAAGGCGACCTTTCTCAAAGGTTGGAGAATAATAACAAAGGTGATATTCAATTGCTTACAGACAATCTGAATAAGGCACAGAGTCAGTTGAATGCACTACTTTCAGAAAGTGTATCCATTACAGCGAATGTAGAAGGGTCTGCATCTGAGATGCTTGTGACTGGTGAAGAGATGTCTAGAAGTACGGATGAGATCGCTTCAGCTACAAGCCAGATGAGCAGCGGAGCTCAGTCGCAGGTGCAAAAAGTTGATGAAGTCTCTCAGCTAATTGAAGGAGTTTTAAGCACGTCCAGCGGTATGCAGCAAAAGGCACGCGCCATCAACTCAGCAGCTAAGCAAGGCTCGGATAAAAGTCAAAAAGGTGGTGAAATGTTAAACGAACTGAAAGTCAATATTTCGGACATTCTTGAATACACGACTAAAAGTAGTGCGTCAATTGAAGTACTTAAGGGGAGATCAAATGAAATCAATCAGGTCCTTTCAGTCATTACAGAAATTGCTTCTCAAACTAATTTGCTGGCATTAAATGCTGCCATCGAGGCTGCACAAGCAGGTGATGCTGGACGAGGCTTTGCAGTGGTCGCGGAAGAAATAAGGAAGTTGGCGGAGGATTCAAGAAAGTCTGCTACCAGAATTGAGCAATTGATACTCGACGTTCAAAAAGATACGCAAGAAACTTCTAAGGCAATGAGTGAAATGAGTCAGCGTGTACAATCAGGCACTGCTGTTTCAAGCGCTGCATTAGAAATCTTTAATGAGATTACAGCGTCATCAAACCACACTTTGGTATTGTCTGAAGAGATAGTTTCTGCGACAGAAAATCAGCTGACCAAAATTCAAGATGTTGTTGTGATAATTGAAGGCGTAGTTGTAATTGCTGAGCAAACAGCAGCTGGAACAGAGGAGGTTGCGAGCTCAGCAGTGGAGCTGGCTTCAGGAATGGAAAACTATAAAACCAAGTCCACTAATCTATCGGAGATTGCGTCAGGCCTGAAAAACGAACTTTCAAAGTTCATTCTTAAAACATGATCATCATTTAAAAAGTCAACTTCAAAAAGAAATTTGCCGCCGGGATGGATTTATCAAACGCTCGTCCATATCCAGGGATGGCGTAAACATCTACCGGTGACTGTTCATCATAATTTGCCAATACCCTGAGGCGAATATTAAGCCCTATGGTGAAAAGATCAGATAGTTTTTGATCTGAATAAACCACGACTTCATACCAAGTAGCTTTCAGGTCTTCTCTCACTAGGTTTTGTACAAAGTTGCCTTGTGTGCCGCTAGGACTTTCAATGAAAATACGACCGTCTTCGGAAAAAGTAGATGAAGCATATCTTAAGGTTAATCCAATCTTACTTTTTGCTAGAAACTGGCTGTAATAACCCGCACCGATCCTGTAGTAAAACCCCCTGCTTTCATAGGTTCCATTTGAGTAGGCACCCTCCGGTGATAGCGTTGCTTGTCCCACTTCCACAATTAGTGGGAATTTTTCTAAAAATAAAAGTTCTATGCCTCCTTCATACTTTGTCTCAAAGTTGGAAGGAATGGTTACCAATTTTCCATAGTCAAGATAAAGTGAAGGGGAGATCGTTCGCTTAAACACTACAGAATCTGCTTCAGTTTGAGCAAAGCAGCTAGCTGAAAGAATCAGGCTAAAAATAAAAAGTAAATGTTGCTTCGCCATCTATGCAGTTTTCTTCGCAGTTTATTAAGGAATCGTAGGGTTCGTTCACGACCCTGATGTTTTCAGCACGAATTAACACGTTTCGTTGCTCACCCACTTCTTGAAAATTATCATAAGCCAACTCAATTATTTCAGCTTCGCCAGCAATTGTGACTTCATATTGTGTGAAGGCGCCTTCATAAGAAAGTGGGATGCTCCAGATAATGGCACTGTCTTGGTAAGTCAATGTGCTACTGGCTCCTAATATTTCTATTTGATCAACAAGTAATAATCCTGAGTTGATTATGGTTTTTGTTGCATTGAATATGCCACTAATTGAATCAGCATCTTTGTTAATTGTAGCGAAAAGAGCTGAATCGGTTTGACGTTCATTGATCCACTGTTCGAGGTTCATTTGCTCGCTGTTTAAATCACCCCCATTTGCAATGGAGTCATTTACAGATTGTAGACTATCTCTCAATATATCAAGAGAGTCTACATTAGCTGAAAACGAAGAATCATTAAATGCAAAAACAGAAAGACTATCATCTATGGAGTTTATGCTATCCTGATTGATGAATATAAACGACACTGTCGGCTCAAAAGCCACCGAATCACAGTCATCACATGGATCGCATGCGACAATTAATAGAAAGAAAGTAAGGATGCCTAGAATGTTTTTCACTCGGTTTTCGCTGCTATATTGGATCTACGTCAAATACCACGCCAACACTTTTGAATGCAGGCATTTGCTTCATCATTTGCTCAACAGATCTCAGATATTCTTTTATAGCCGGCAAGTTAATGCCTTGCTTTTCAATTTTCAATGTGATTTCGTGCAAGTACATGTTTCTGATTTTACCAATCAGTGGCTCAACAGGACCAATCATGCGTTGATTGCCAAGGTTTTTACGAATATCAGCAGCGAAAAAATTAGCAGCCTGGAAAGAAACTGTTTTCTCGCGATGCTTGAAAGTGATATTAATAAGCCGTACAAATGGGGGATAATGAAAGCGCTCCCGCTCCAAAATTTCCCATTGAAAGAATGCTTGGTAATTATCATTTCTAGCTCGTTGCAATAGCTCCTGATCTGGATCATTGGTTTGTACGACCACTTTGCCATTTTTTGACTTTCTACCTGCTCGTCCGCTTACTTGTGTGATGAGGTGATAGGCTCTTTCATGGGATCTAAAATCTGGGAAATGGATCATTCGGTCAGTATCAAAAATGCCTACCAGGTTTACTCGATCAAAATCTAGTCCTTTGCTTACCATCTGTGTTCCTACCAGGATGTCAATTTCTCCATCTTCAAATGATTCGATTATTCTTTGATACCCATATTTACTTCGGGTCGTATCAAGATCCATACGCTGAATGAGCGCCTGCGGGAAGAGCAGCTTCAATTCTTCTTCGAGTTCTTCTGTTCCAAATCCTACATTGCGGAGTTCATTGCTGCCGCAATGAAGGCAATCACTATACATGCTTTGGTTGTAGCCGCAATAGTGGCAAACGAGCTTATGGTTATACTGATGATAGGTAAGGCTAACTGCACAGTTGGGGCACTTCGGAATAGTGCTGCAGTTATCACATGTGATGTAAGAAGCATATCCTCTTCTGTTCTGAAACAGAATAACTTGTTCTTTCTTATCGAGTGATTCCTGGATGGCTCCCACTAAAACTGAGGTAAAATTTCCCTTGAGCTTTCGCTGTTTACGCTCACGGCTTACATTCGCAAACTCCATGGTAGGATTGTAAGCCGAGCCATACCTGGAGGTTAGCTCAACCAAACCATATTTCTCATCCAGTGCATTTTGATAAGTCTCTAGAGAGGGCGTGGCTGTTCCTAACAAAACATTGGCTTGGTGAATGGTAGAAAGGTAGATCGCTGAGTCTCTTGCGTGGTAGCGGGGAGCAGGCTCAAATTGTTTGTAGGACGGTTCATGTTCCTCATCAACGATTATTAATCCCAGATCAGAAAAAGGAAGAAATACCGCACTTCGAACTCCCACAACAAATAGGTATTCCTTGGTTAGTACTTTTTGCCAAACCTCCACGCGCTCGTTATCTGAATATCTGGAGTGGTAGACTCCGAATGAATTATCAAATATTCGATGCAAGCGCGCAATGATCTGTGTAGTCAGTGCTATTTCAGGTAAGAGGTATAAGACCTGTTTGCCTTGACCTACTTGCTCTTTTATCAACTCAATGAAAACCTCAGTTTTCCCGCTTCCAGTAACTCCGTGAAGTAATACTGTATTCTGATTTCGAAACGTATCTTTAATAAGTCTTCTACAATGCTCTTGTTCCTGGCTGAGTTTTATTTCACCATAAATGTCTGATATGCTTGCGGGAAGTCTTGAAACTACTTCCTCCCATTCGGTCAGAATCTCATTTTTAATCAGGGTTTTAAGTGAAGAAGGACTTAGTTCTTCCGTGAGCAACTGTGATTTTAAAATTCCATTGGCATTGGTTTCCGGAGTGTCCAAGACGGGAACATTTCGCAGGTAAGCAAGTAGTATATCTTGCTGCTTACTTTTTGATTCTAATTCATTGATCAACCCCTCAAGCATACCTTCTTTTAAAAAAGCGTCAGCTATCCGAACTCGTCTGACTTTTTTAGGTTGATACTTGTCTTTTACCTTTTCGAACAGATCAATCAAGCCTCTTTCAGATAGTTTTTTTAAAACACGTTGAGGTTGCTTTAATCCAAGAACCTCACTAACATCTTTCATGGTAAGGTCGTTACTTTTCAAGCTACGGAGTAGCTCCCATTCACGATCATCTACATCTGCAGCATCAGGGTCTATTTCTGGGTTGATACCAACAAATGATTCACTGGATAACTTAAGAGCTGCTGGCAAAGCAGCGTTTATTACCTCGCCAAGCGAGCATATATAGTAGCGTGCCATCCACTGAAAGAACTGCAATTGTCTTTCAGTGACAATAGGTTGTTCATCCAGCACATCCAGCAAGTCTTTAGGCTGGTATCCTGTAGGAGATTGATTATGAGTTTTTAATACAACTCCTGTGTAAATCTTCTTTTTTCCAAAGGACACAACTACTCGAGAACCTTGATATAGATTACTGTACTCTGACGGAATAGCGTAAGTGAATGTCCCTGGTAGTGGGAGAGGGAGGATAATTTCGCAATATTGGTTTCGATCATTCAATATGATTCGAAGCTACCATTTTCTATAAAAAACTTAATCTATTATCCATTTTTTGACCAAAATCGCATGAATAGTTGTTACGGGTAAGCGATTACTCATCTTTCAAAATGTCATTAATTGAGTAAATGACTTTATCTAATTCTTCGGTTGATTTCTTAAGAATCTTGATGATATTTTTATCTAAAATTTCGTCATTATTAATTTCAGCTATTTGAACGGCACTCATTATTTTGGTAAGAGGTCCTCTCAGGTGGTGAGCATTCATGTAAGCAGACTCTTCCAATTTTAGATTTTTGTCATTGAGTTGCTTAGTGCGCTCTTTCACCTTCTCTTCAAGTAGCTGATTCAATTCAGTAATTTCCTGTGTTCGTTCAGCTACTATTTTCTTTAATTTCCTTTGTATTCTGATAAGGTATAAATACCTAAAGAAGAAAATAATTCGAGCTAACACAGCAAGTAAGAAAATTGAAAGTACATAAAACCACCACCTCATATAAACCGGCTTTTTAATGCTAAAATTAAAACCTGAAATGGGTCCCCACTCATTTAAACTGAAGCGTGCCTGAATCTCGAATTGGTAATCTCCTGCCTTGAGGTTACTAAATGTTATTTTATTCGTTGCATCTGATTTTTCTATCCAGTTTCCTGAAATAGTATCGATTCTATACCGATAGTTTATCTTGTCTTCATCAATAAAGGAAAGGCAATTGAATGAAATTTGAAGATTGTTATTGTCGTATGTCAATGAATTATTTGTTAGTGAGCTTTCTGTGACTCCATTGCTTGTTTTTACTTCGGTTATATTGACTTTGAGATTGATGTTTTTTTCTAAATTATTGTCTGGGTTGTAAATCGAAACTCCTTTTTCGGTCCCTATCCACACCTGTCCATTCGAATCTTCAAAAAGCGCATTCCGATTTATTTCGTTTCCCGAGAGCCCTTGATTCATATCGAACAATTGAAGGGTGTTTCCATTGTATAGATACACGCCATGGTCACCACCAATCCATAGCTGATTATTCTTATCAACGAGCAAGCCATAGGCTGGGGAATTAATGGCAACCTCTTTCCAATTTTTAATTTCCCCATCTTGAATAATGCCCAAACCGTCCCTGGTTGCGAGAATAGTATCTTCATTATAAAGGACACCTTGATACACGCTACTTAGATCATAATTAGTTGAATTATAGTGGGTAAACGAACTTCCGTCATAAAGATATATGCCGTTTGAATTGGACAAAAATGCCAGACGATCTCCTACGCGGCTGATGTTTCGAATACCTCTGTGATTATTAATTTTATTGAGATTGTTATTTTCCAGTTTATAAATCCCATGATCACCAGCGGCATAAATGGTCTTGTTGTATGATTTAACTGCAGTAATTCTTAGTTTTTCTCCAGAGTAAACTTGGGAAGGTTCTTCATATTTACCTCTGTCATAGACGAGCAAACCGGCATCATTAGTAGCCATATAAAGGCGGTTATTTACCTCATCCTCTTCAATGGATAAAATCCTATAGGTAAGTTTTTTGTCAATGTTATAGCTGTATTGATCTATGCCATTATTTTTCAGAATGTTAAAATGATATGGATTAGAAAGTACAATAGTTCCATCTGAAAGTTGATCTACAGCGGTTACTTCATCACTGGCCAGACCGGAGGATTTGTTATAGCTGAGGAATTGAAGAACGTTGAATTTAAAAAGACCTCTTGAATCGCTAACCCAAATATTATTTTCAGCATCACAATAAATACTGGTGCTTCCAATATTCACGTTTTCGCCGTTTATCAGAAGATTTTGCCATGATTTATTTTCACGATTAATCATTCGTGCTGGCGTGCTCGACCCAAAAAATACATTTCCATTTTGATCGACAACAAGACTGCTTTGGTTTGTCAAAGATGAACTTAGCAGACCAATATCATTCAATAAAAAGGTGACTTTGTTATTTGTGATCTCTCCATACCAGTTGTATCCAAGGAGATGTAGAATGCCATTTTTGTAATGGTAGGTAAGAATTGTTTTTGTTGGTAACTCTGAGTAGGGAAGGTTGAAGAGTTTCAGTGTTTTGTCTTTCAATTCCCACAAACCAGATGAAGTGCTGATGACGCGTTTTTCACCAATTAGATGAATACTATTAATGGAAAAATTGCTGGTTTCTATTTTAGTCCATTTATTTCGTAGAAGATCGTAGACATGCAATTCATTTTGTCCGCCTATGATTACCTGGTAAGTAGTTCCCGTTTTAAATACATTAAATGCAATGTGATCTTCAA
This sequence comes from Ekhidna sp., assembly GCF_039960695.1. GTDB lineage: Bacteria > Bacteroidota > Bacteroidia > Cytophagales > Cyclobacteriaceae > Ekhidna. The sequence continues at coordinate 84,968 of NZ_JBDVKP010000004.1, forward strand.
AATTATTGGGCTTAAATGGTACATCTATCTTGACCCATTTGTTGGTGTAATATTGAATGGTAAAGTTGGTCTTATTTAATCCAGCCACCCAAATAGTACTATCCGCGATCACAATTTTGGAGTTATAGGACGTAGGAAGTCCGAGAGAATCTGGGAATGAATACCAGCTATTTGCGTCGTAGTAGGCTGGGCCCAGTTTAGTTACAAACCACATCATTCCAGACGAATGTTGTGCAATATCGAATACACTATTGCTTGGCATACCATCAACTGTCATGTATTGTCTGGAAGGAAAATGTTGTGAAGCAATTGGAATGACTATTGCCACAATTAAGAATGTAGTCAGATGGAATTTGAGTTTTTTCAACTATATAAATATATACCGAATGGGAGTTTTATTAGGCGGAAAAGGTTTCTACTGTATAATTAGTTGACAAACCGGTCCTTTATTTCTTTAATCATTTCTAGTGATAGCGGTTTACTATAGAAATCTGAAATTGTAGATAAACTTGATGCTTTTTCTTTGTCCGAAGGATTAATTGAAGATGAGAGTATAATGATCTTTGCCCCAAGCGATCTATTGGACAATTTCTCAAATTGCTCTACAAATTCCCAGCCATCCATGACGGGCATATTTAGGTCTAAAAGAATAAGCGATGGATTAAGGTTCCCTACAGATATTTCTTTTAAGGCATGCTCTGCTTGTGTTATTTCAGATATTTTAGCTCCTATGTTAGATTTTTCTATGATGATTTTATTTAAAAAATTTATCATCGGATCATCATCTATCAATAGAATATGCAACTCATCCTCCACAGCTCGATTGTTTATCAAAGCATTAAAATTTATCTCTACTCTAAATATACCTTCGCTGAATTTGAGCGAAGCATAAAATCGATGAGTGGGAAAAAAAGCTAGCTCAATGAAACTATTTGCCAGTTTTCTTAATTTGAGACAATGCTTCCGTTACTTCTGTTACTGGTTGCTTGCAAGATTTATTGTAACAGATATAAATCGTTGTCTCCCCATTTATAGCAGTTTTCATTTCAAATGGAGGCATCTCTGTTTCATTGAGAATGCCTGATATAATCTTATTGGGGATATATTTTTTGTTTATTTCATTGGCAAATTCTTTTGCTTTAGGCCCCACAATTATCACTTCAGCAAAGGTGTCTGACAGCTCCATAGCCAGCATTCCCCAATTGCTCATATATTCAGGTTCTTGAATGATAAGTTCTCTTGTCTGGGCTAGAATAGATTGACCTTTCTTGATTACTTCATCATCATATAAATGAGTTCCAAGATGCACCAGGTTCCAGGCCATGAGTGAGTTTGATGAAGGAATCACATTGTCGAAAAGCTCTTTCTTCCTCGCGATTAGATTAGAGCTTTCTGTGCTACTGAAGTAGTAAAGATTTTCACTTTCATCATAAAAGGCTTCTTCAGCTCGAGCCGTTAAAGTCTTAGCCATTTCCAAATAAGATCGATCCAATGTGGTCTCATAGTATTTAATGAAACCCTGTATAACGGCGGCATAATCTTCCATAAAGCCTTCCAATTCTTTATCTGGGAACCGATACAGCTTTCCATCTTTTATTAGACTTTTAAGGAACGTTGCGTTCGTATTTGCTAATTCTAAAATGGCGGAATCCTGGAGTGCTTGAAATGATTCCGTAAGGCCAGATAGAGCTAAACCATTCCATCCTGCTATGATTTTGTTATCCAAGCCGGGACGTATTCTGATTTCCCTCTGGGATAAAGCTGCTTTTTTGAAATCATTGATCTTGGAGTGGAATTCCTCGTGAGTAAGATTATACTTCAGCATCAAATCTTCTTCAGTTGTGACGACTCTTAACGCATTGGTTCCTTCCCAGTTTCCATCTGGTTTTACATCATAATATTCAGCGACTGGATTGACGTTACCACTAGTTAATTGAACTATTTCATCATAGGACCAAACATAAAATTTGCCTTCTACACCTTCGCTATCAGCATCCAGTGCGGAGTAGAATCCACCTGTCTTGTCAAGCATTTCCCGTTTCAACCATTCTATAGTTTCAAGAATGGTAACTTCAAATTTCGGATTTCCAGTAAGCTTGTATCCATTGGCATATAAGCTTAAAAGTTGACCATTGTCATAGAGCATTTTTTCAAAATGCGGCACATGCCACTCTTCATCAGTACTATAGCGGGCAAATCCTCCACCTACGTGATCATAGATTCCACCATTCGCTATCTTTTCTAAAGTAAATTCCAAATGATCCAGTGCCTCTTTATTCCCTGTTTGTTGTGCATATACTGCAAGATATTGCCACACTGAGGGCATTGGAAATTTGGGAGACTTTTTAATACCCCCGTCTATAGGATCAAATTTTCTTGCAAGATTTTCATAAGTAGTTTGAATTTCTTCTGCAGATAGCCTGAAAGCGGTTCCTTCAAGTTTGTATTTTTCTGATTCTTTTGCCTGAAGGTTTTTGGTGAATGCTTCAGCTGACTCATCAATTTTATCTCTATTCTTTTCAAACGCTTCTGCGACACTTGTTAATAGATTCACCCAACCTTCTTTTGGAAAATAGGTTCCTCCATAAAAGGGTTTTTGATCTGGAGTAAGGAATACGTTTAACGGCCAGCCACCTTGAAGGCCCATGGCTTGCACAGCGTCCATATACACTTGATCTACATCGGGACGTTCTTCTCTATCAACTTTAATGTTGATGAAGTTTTCGTTCATGATTTTGGCGACAGCAGTATCTTCAAATGATTCTTTCTCCATGACGTGGCACCAATGACAACTAGAGTAGCCAATGCTCACTAAAATTGGTTTATCTTCTTTTTTTGCCTGATCCAATGCTTTTTGCCCCCATTCTTGCCAGTTTACAGGGTTATGAGCGTGCTGCTGAAGATACGGGCTTGTTGAGCGGATAAGGTCATTCGTGTGTTCAAACATCTCATTTTGGCTTTTAGATTGACAGGCTAGCACAATAAAGGCAAGACATAAAATTCTCATTTGATCTGATTTTTCAATTGTTCCAATTCAACAGTGACATCCATTTTTCCATTCATACTTAATAGCTTTTTAAGTGTGCTTTTTAAAAACTTTTGATGAGGTTCAGATTTTGGCTGGAATGGCTTATGATTTAGCGCAGTTCTAATTTTTCCCCATTCGGAAAGAATCTTCTTTGTCTCTTGATCGAAATAACTATCACTAAACATATTCCAAATGTACTCGCTTGCTTCCTCCGAAGGATGGATCATATCAGATTGATAAAAACGATAATCTCTTAGTTCGTCAATGAGTATTTCATAGGAAGGAAAATAGCCTACATTATCATATAACTCCGTTAAAGTATGAACAGCATCCAATAAGATCGCCTTGCTTCTATTGTTTTCTATGAGCCCATCTCTTATGTGACGCACTGGACTAATCGTGAAAAGGATGTTTAGCTTCTGATTGATACCGGAAAGATGGGAGTGGAGTTCACTGAATTGGTCAATGATTTCTTTTTGATTTAGCAGTCTTTTTTTAAAACTGGTTGCTGGTACTTTATGGCAATTGGCCACTACTCCTGCATCAGAATGTACATAAACAAAGGATGTGCCCAAGGTGATAATCAACCATTTTGCGGATGAGAGGAAATTTTGCAATTCGATCTGCTTGTGCTCGAACGACTTTTCAACTTCTTTTTTGGAAAGTCCTGAAATGACTCCATGCGCATCCCAATGATAGCTCACACCCTGGCTTTCTGTGATTCGATTTGATGATACTTGACCACTAAGAAGTTTAACTATTGAATGTGGGTTATAAATAGTACCAAAAGGATTAGATAAGTGATTAAATTTATTCCTGCTCAAATGCTTACTCATTTCATCGGAGAAGCATGATCCAATTAGACAAATCGGGTCAGATAAGTCTATCTTTTTGAGAGATCGAGGGATATTAAATGGCAGCTTAAACAAAGTGAAACTCTTTTTCTGCTAAGTTAGATCAATTAGTCATCAGCTTTCAAACTCACCATTACTGGTCTGTGATCTGAGACCTCAGACAAGTAATCTGTCACACAATCATCCAACTTTACAGTGTAGGTACCAGTGAGATTATCGCAAAGTTCATTAGTGATAAGTATATGGTCAATGTGACTTGGGCAATAAGAGGCGCCTGTACATGGATAGCTGTAGTTATCTCCAGATCCATTGTAAATAGGAAGATCTACGAAGGCATAGTTTTGCGAGTCTAAAATAAAATTGGTAAAAGAAGAGCCCGTGTCAAAATCTTCATTCCAGTCACCCAATACAATTACCTTATCGGTTGAATAATTATCATCGATATAGGATCTAAGCTTGTTGCTTGCTGCAGTGCGTCTACTTTCAGATCCATCACAGCACTTTAAATGGATGTTTATAACTTTTACAGTTAATCCATTAATATGGGTGATGTCGATTTCTACCGGCTCACGGGGAAAGGGACTTGTTTCTCCTGAAAATAACTCGATTGGAGTGCTAACCTGATTTACCTCAGATGTTTTGTAAATGAAAGCCATTTCAATGCTACCTCGAACGTCAACAACTACCCCGTCATATCCATCAATGCTACTAACAAGTATGTTGAATGCATCTACATCGCTAATTTCTTGTAAGGCATACAAGTCGGCATTTAAATCAATAATGATACTTGCAACTTTTGAAGTGGATTCTTCATGCATGGGAAATCGCTCAATGTTCCAGGTCACCACTTCAAGTTCTTCTGTGGAAAAAGTAGGTGTGCACTGAAGTGTGCCTACATCATATTCTTTATCGCCACAAGGTCCAATAGTGATGGGTTCATCAACATCTTCTATTTCCTTTTGGACAGGGTCAGATGCATCACTTCCACATGCGATCATAAGAAGGCTTGTGCAAAGCATTAAAATTGAAATGGTGGATTTCATTTTATAAAGTTCACAAAAAAACCCTGAACCTTTCGGTGCAGGGCTTTATATATCTAAGAATTATAAATGCTTATTCAGCTACCACCTTCACTTGGATTGGGTGGTGCACTTCTTTGTGTAGGTCAAGTAGTGCAGTGTACTCACCCACTTCTTTGATTTTCTGCTCAAAAGAAATTCGTTTTCTATCAACTTCATGACCCTGTGCTGTTAATGCTTCGGCAACTTGAATTGGAGTGATAGCTCCAAAGATTTTACCACTCTCACCAGCTTTAGTTTTGATCTCCAAAGTCAATTCTCCAATTTTCTTAGCAATTCCTTCAGCATCTTTCTTCGCTTTTTCTGCTTTGTGAGCAGCCTGACGAATATTTTCGCTGATCATCTTTTTATTAGAATCACTAGCGATAATAGCCATACCTCTCGGAATTAGAAAGTTTCTGCCATATCCTGGCTTCACGACAACTGTATCGTTTTTGTAGCCAAGACCTTGTATATCTTCTCTTAGTATTACTTCCATGTCAGTACTTATTTAAGGGAATCTCCAACATATGGCATTAGCGCCAGGTGTCTCGATCTTTTGATCGCCTGAGACACTTTTCTCTGGTACTTTAAGCTTGTACCTGTAAGTCTTCGAGGAAGGATCTTACCTTGCTCGTTTACAAACTTGAGCAAGAAATCAGGATCTTTATAGTCGATGTACTTAATACCGTTCTTTTTGAATCGGCAGTACTTGTCCTTCTTCTGCTCTCTGTTTATTGGTTCGTTTTGTAATGTCATTTGGCTGCCTCCTTCTTAGTTTCTTTCTTCTTGTTGAATTCGCCTTTCTTTCTACGCTCGTTGTATACAACTGCGTGTTTGTCTAGTGAAGTAGTGAGAAATCTCATCACTGCTTCGTCTCTCCTGTATTCTGTCTCTAGTTTAGCTACTAGTTCAGGCTCTGATCGGAATTCAAACAGCTGATAAAACCCAGTGGTTTTGTGCTGAATAGGGTAGGCAAGTTTGCGTAATCCCCAGTTCTCTTCGTTAACGAGCTCTGCGCCGTTATCAGTTAGAACTTTCTTGAATTTTCCGACAGTATCCTTCATCTGAGCTTCAGACAAAACGGGAGTCAAAATGAATACCGTCTCGTAATTCTTCATAATTGTAAATAAATTAAGAACTAATGTTTAAAAATGAGGTGCAAAAGTAAGTAATAATCAAGAATAGACAATGGATAGCTAAAACTTATCTTTGTGTCGTGGGTATCTCGCTTGATCATCCCCGCTCATCCACTGAGCAATACACTTTATCACGTGCTTTGCTCCTTGAAGCTTACAACTTATTATTATAGGACTTATTTCACCATGAACGAACCCTTACCCATTAGGTAGTCATCTGTATAAACTTCCACTTTGTGTTGACCCACAGCATAGTCACTTCCTTTACTGTAAAGGAATGTCACTAGCTGGTTATTGCGATCATAAAGAATTTCTTGCTTAGCTGTAAAAAACAATTCACGATTCTCGAAGGTGAACGATCCTGACCCACGAGTCACGTCAAAAAGCACATTTCCATCTGGCGCAATTACTCGAAGCAACAGTTCTTTCCCTTCAATAGGAGCAATCTCGTTTTCAACTACGGTGAACTGAATTTTTAATTGATCAATGTGCCTGTTACGGTATTCTCCACCTTCTCTTTCCTTACCATTGTCATTAATCGCATTGATCTGAATGCCAGTTATTTGGAGTCTGGATGCATAAGCAACCTTGCTTGCTAGTTCTTTTTTGTTTTCCTCTAGTTCCTGGACAGTCTGATTCAATTGATCCTTTTCCACTTTTAGAGTTGTGTTTTCTTCAGAAAGTTGTTCATTCAAAATTTGTAATTGCTTGATCTCCTCATCTTTCAAAACAAGCAATTCTTTGTATCCATCGACACGATTATTGAGTTTGGTAATCCGTCCTCTTTGATACGTAGCATCCACTAATAGTTGTTTTTTATCGGCTTCTAGTTGTGCCTTGATAAATTCAAGAGTATCCACTTCTCCACCAAGTTCTTTGATTGTTTGAATACGGATGTCCAATTCATCGCCTATTGAATCTAGTTTGGCTTGTGTGACTAATATTTCCTGGAACTGCCTTTCTTTCTCATCCTCAAGCTGCTGATTTTGATAGTAAAAAAAGATAACTGCAGCTAGCAGCAGGAATGTAACCACAATGAAAATAGGAGTTCTGTTTTTCTTAGACTCCATATAGGATGGTTGATCTTCTGATGTGTTAGTCTCGTCCATGTGTTTGAATTATGCTCGCAAAAGTAGAAAAATGGTGAATCATTAAAAACGCAACGTAAAATGTTGTTTTGGCATATCCATATTTGGAAAAATAAGTCCAGCCTGAAATAGATCAATGGTTAAGGTAAAGGCATTCTTCTTAACCAAGTCATTCCAACCTTGAAACATATCATCCGACCAATAAATATCATGAACAATAATACATTTAATATGTGGACAATGGTTTATTAGATGATCTACACAAAGCTTAACAGCCTCAGCACGATGGTCTGCATCTATAAAGCAGATTTCAGGTTGTTCCTTTACGATTAGTGCTTCAAATTCTTCCTGAACTGTGCCGACTTTAATTTCTATTTTATGCTGTAGTAGTTTGGAGAATTGCTTTTTAGCAATTGATGCAATAATAGGAGAAGCCTCAATGGTGCTAACTTTTTTTACTCGTTCTGGGCCAGCCATATATAGACTGTTGATTCCCAATGAAGTCCCGGTTTCCATCACTCTGGTAACTTTTAGGTGATTGATAAGTAGGTATAGAAAAGCTGAAAACTTGGGCTTGCTTAAAGAAGTCTGGGCAATGGAGCGAATAGTTTTCCTGTAATTTTTTTTCTCTTTTAAGTCATATAGATCGATGATCTGATGATCTGCCTTAAGTTCTTTTCTGAGCTTCTCAACATTTTCTAACCTAAAGTCCAAAGACGTTTTGATAACCAGATTGTATAACTCAAATAAAAATGGAGAATGCAATGAGTGTAAGCCAACAGCCCTGAATCGATACTTCAGATAATGGCGCAACCTGAACAGGAAAAGCCTAATCAAGTGATTAATTTAGTTTGAATGGTACAACCATTAAAAACTCGGGAATCTCAACATTGAATAGACGCCCATCTAGTATTCGCTCCATGATGTAGTAACCGCCCATTTTGCCAATGCCAGATTTTAAATTGCAACCGGATACATACTGATGAATCTCTCCCGGTTCGAGTACAGGCTGTTTCCCAACCACACCATCACCATCTACTTCATGCTTGGGGTGCGCGGCATCAATTATGTCCCAATGTCGTGCCTTAAGTTGAACTGTATTGCTGGAATTGTTTTCAATAGTGATTCTGTATGTAAACACAAAGTGCTCATGTGCCGGTTGCGAATGCTCCGGTTGGTAGTTGGTTTCTACAGAAACCTTTATGCCTTTGGTTACTCCAGTAATCATATTCTAGACGGACAATTTAATAGAATTTCAATTTAATTTACCAACATCAGGATTAAGTAATTAAATATGGCCGTGAAAATCGAAGATAGCTGGAAGAAACAACTAGAAGCTGAATTTGAAAAGGACTATTTCAGGGAGCTTACTGCGTTTGTGAAAAGAGCGTATGAACAAAAGCGAATCTATCCACCTGGGTCATTGATTTTCAGTGCGTTTGATCATTGCCCGTTTGACGATTTGAAAGTAGTAATTGTAGGACAGGATCCATATCATGGTCCAGGGCAGGCCAATGGCTTGTGCTTCTCTGTTTCGGATGGTGTTCGTCATCCTCCATCGCTTCAGAATATTTTTAAGGAAATCCAAAGCGACATAGAAAAACCAATTCCACAATCGGGTAATCTGGAAAGATGGGCTGATCAAGGTGTTTTGCTTCTCAATGCGACACTAACCGTAGAAGCCTCTAAGGCCGGTTCGCATCAAAACAAAGGATGGGAAGCGTTTACTGATGCCGTACTTGAAGTCGTATCTAGAGAAAAAGAGAACGTTGTATTTGTTTTATGGGGGGCATATGCTCAAAAAAAGGGAGCCTTTATTGACGACAGTAAACACTTAATTTTAAAGTCACCACATCCTTCACCATTTTCTGCACATTCTGGTTTTTTCGGATCTAAACCATTTTCTAAAACCAACCAATACCTTACATCCAAGGGTCTTACATCTATAAATTGGTAATTTTACGTTAATAAGTGAACAATAGGATCTAGTTGTTCTAATTGAGTGAGAAATATGAAGTTGATTAAAAAGAGACTGATATGGTTAATGCTTGTAATAGGCATAACTTTTGGATGCAAGAAAGATGATGGGATATCAGTTGCACTTCAAAATGAAGTCAACGAGTTTGTGTGGTTTGCGATGAACGGCTACTACTATTGGCAGGCAGATGTTGAAGATTTAACCATTGAGAAGTACCCAACTTACAATGATTTGTATACTTTTTTGAATAGGTATAATCAACCTGAAACACTATTTGATGATCTTCTACATCCAGATGATCGTTTCTCTTGGATAGTAGATGATTATGAAGAACTTGAACAGTCTTTTCAAGGTGTAACTAAATCTTTTGGTTATAATCTTGGTCTGATACGAATAGCAAGCGGGAGCGATGATTTATTAGCCTATGTTAAATACGTGACCGCTGGCGGACCCGCTGAAAATGCTGGATTGTCTAGAGGCGATGTTTTCACAGAAGTGAATGGTCAGAAGCTGACAATAGATAATTATATACCGCTAGTTTTTGAAAGTGAAAATCTTATAATCACCTTATCAGAAATTCAGGACAATACAATTTCATCTACTGGACAAGAAGTTTCTTTGAGTGCGATTCAGATTGCGGAGAATCCTATTCTTATGTCTGAAACCTTTGAAATTGATGGATTGAAAGTTGGATACTTGGTTTACAATCAGTTTGTAAATAATGAAGGATACCATGAAGAATTGAATAATCTTTTTGGAACCTTTAAAACACAAGGTATAAATGACTTAATTCTCGATTTGAGATATAATCCTGGAGGATCAGTAGATACATCCGTCATTCTTGCATCTCTTATATATGGGAACGGCAGTTCCAATACAGTTTTTACTACATCTAGATATAATGAAGAATTAGAAGAAGCCTTGGCAAGAATAGGAGCAGATCTTAATGAGTATTTTACTGACGTTATTCCAGATGCAACAACCCCACTTAATAGATTGAATTTAAGTAGAGTCTTTATTTTAACTTCCAGCAGCACCGCTTCAGCTTCAGAATTAATAATATCTGGACTTGATCCTTATTTAGATGTAACTCTTATAGGTACTACTACAGTGGGAAAAAATTTAGGTTCAACTACCTTATATGATTCTCCAAATTACCGTAAAACACCAGACAATAGTAATGTCAATCATACTGATTCAAAATATGCTATTCAACCTATTATCAGCAGATTCACCAACGTAAATAATATAGATTATGGAGATGGATTCGTGCCCGATATTGTAGTAGATGAGGTGGACTACCTTGAAAGCTTACCACCTTTGGGAGATTTGAATGAGCCACTTTTAGCTGAAGCACTTGCTGTCATTACAGGAGTTGCACGAATAGAGAGACGATCCAATAGTGGAATGGAATCTATTCAAGATATTCGTCTCAGAAAATCCATTAGTACAATTCTTATCGACAATAAAGAAACTTTAGATTTAATCAGGAGTCAAATTTTCTCAGGCACTCAATGAGCCACCATTTAGAACATTTTTATCGAGCAGATGGAGAAAAAAAGGCACTCCTCCCGGGGTGCCTTGCTTTATTCTTCTTTCTAATCGTAGGAACAGGCTTTTTTATTGGCCTGTTTTTTCTTGTGCGCTGGCTATCCTAACTATTCAATACCATCAAACAATCTGCTCCACCTGATCTTATTGATAAAGCTTGCATTGGTATCATATGACATCCAGATGAAAGAGGCTTCACCCACAATATTGTCTTCAGGAACAAAACCCCAATAACGTGAGTCATCTGAAGCGTGGCGATTGTCGCCCATCATGAAATAATAGTCTTTCAGGAAAGTGTATTCGGACAGCTCCTCACCATTTACAGTGAGCTTGTCTATGTCAATCTCTACTGATTCATGGCCTTCATAGTTGGTAATCGTGGATCCGTACATGGCAAGGTTTTCTTCGTTCACTTCTATGGTCATACCTCTTGCCGGTACAGTAAGTGGTCCAAAAAAGTCACGATTCCATCGGAAATAAGTAGCATTGGGGAAAATATTTCTTTCCGCCTCGCCCGCTGGTATTAATTGCAATGTCACGCTTTCAACAAATGAAAGTTTTTCAAATTCGTTCGCCACTTTCGATGGCATTTGAACGAAATATCCATTCGGATGTCTGGATACGCTGTTGTATGGGTTCACATTAAGATTTTCAAATACTCGCTCTCGGATGGACTCATTGCTTCTTACAAAGTATTGATGTTGCATCAATGGAGGATTTTCCTGCTGCTCGCCATTTACAAATACCTGTGTATCTCTTACTTCAATGGTTTCTCCAGCAATTGCCACACATCTTTTGATGTAGTGTGTTTTCAAATCCATCGGATGATATCCACCATCCTTACGCTGATTGTAGTTATCGTTTACAGGATAGTTAAAAACAACTACATCGTTCCTCTCAACTTTCCCAAGTGACGGTAGTCTTAAGCTTGGAAGCGAAACTCCTGGAATGTATGATGGAATTTCCGTTCCCCAAATAGTTTGATGAGTGAGAGGAACTTGCAAGGGAGTTTGAGGAGTACGTGGGCCATACTCAGCTTTGCTTACAAACAAAAAGTCGCCAACCAATAAGGATCGCTCCATGGATCCTGTTGGTATCACATATGCTTCCATGAATATCCAACGCACAAATGTGGCACAGAATACCGCGAATACAACCGCCTCAAACCACTCTTTTCCGAATGATTTTTTTGGTTTGGGAATTTCTGTCGCCTTGTCTATATACTTGGTGTCTGACCATGCGATGTAGTTCATGTAAATGGGAGCAAGGACTACACCAAGAACCTGATCAAGGTAGGTGTACTTTCCGAATGACTTCATTAAGTCCAGGTGCATGGTAAGGCCAACGAAGAAATTGATTACCGGTACAAAAAGCAGCAATACCCACCATTTCGGTCGGCCTACAATTTCAAGATGTACATAGTAGTTCAGAATTGGGACAAAGCCTTTCCAGCCTTCTTTACCTGCTTTTTCAAAGAATTTGTAATAGGCAGTACCTTGAAGAACGTACCAGAGGATAAGGAACGTGATTACAAATACCGGATTAAAATCGTGAAAGTACATATGGTTAGTTATCGTTAATAAAATCTGACATTGTGAATACTCCTTTCTTTTTATGAATCCATTCTCCTACTTTCACTACGCCTTCAGCAAATATGCTTCTGTCATGTGCAGTGTGGGTGATTTCTATAGATTCTAAAGGAGTCGAATAGCTTACGGTGTGCGTGCCCGGGACGTTGGGTGTTCGCTCAGAAACTATTCCTAATTTTTTATGATCGGTAGATTCATCATTTATCCATTCGATAATGGATGGGTGTGAGGCGATTATGCCCTCAGCTAAAGTGATGGCAGTTCCGCTGGGACTGTCTTTTTTCTCCGTGTGATGAATTTCTTTCAGAGTAGGTTTAAAATCTAGTTGCGCCATTTTTTTTGCAAGCCATTTATTAAGCTCGAAGAATAGATTAACACCTATACTAAAGTTTGATGCGCATAGAAAGGTGCCGTTTTTTTCTTCACATAAATCTTCAACCAAGCCTAAATCATGCTGCCATCCGGTTGTACCTGAGATTACAGGAATTCCTTCAACTAGACAATGACAAACATTATTAAAAGCTGATTCGGGTTGTGTGAATTCTATTGCTAGGTCGATGGCTGAATTATTCAATTTGTTGAGATCAGAATTGTCGGCTACAATCAATGAAATCTCATGCCCGTATTCCAATGCAATTTTTTCAATGGCCTTACCCATTTTTCCATATCCTATCAAAGCAATTTTCATGGACTAAAATTTCAGTACAAATGAAACTCCTACAGCTTGCGAAAATAATGGAGTTGACTGAATAGATGGCTCGATACCGAAAGCAAGTTTGTCATTGATTTTAAACTCATCCAGATGTGCAGATACGTGAGCATCTACAATTTGAAGTATATAGAAGGCGGAACCAAGTATGATTAAGAAATCTCTATTCCTTCGAAAAACTTCTCTGCCTCTCACTAATGATGCTTCAGTAGATATGATGGATTGGTAGGGATTTGGTTGTCCTTTTGCGGTGAGTAGAGCCGCATTTCTCAATCCGTGATATACTTTATTGTTATAGTTGATGAAATGGCCAAAAGTCAAAACACCTGTTAAAACTATCGGAACCTTCCAATATTGCTTATTGTAAGCTTGACCCATTCCAGGTAAAATAGCAGATAGGAGAGCCGCACGCTGCGGGTTTAGCTCAGAAACTTCTTCGAATAGTTCGGCATCTTCTTCCGCTTTTAAAAAGGTAGAATCATCAATCAAGACTGGTTTGTCTTGAGACATGCCGATAAAGCTGTAGCTGAATATAAAAACAAATAATAGTTTTTTCATCATTCGGGGCAATTGCTCTGCAAAGTTCGCGCCTAAACCTGAATAATTGAGTAATTCCGGGTAAAATTAAGTTGCTAAATGTAGTCTTTCAGAATTGACCTAAAGATCTAAAATTTCAAGAATCCTATTCAAATCCTCCGTGGACGAAAAAGGAATTTTGATTTCTCCTTTGTTTTGATCGTTAGACTTAACAGCAATCTTAGAACCGAAGTGAGAGGAAAGCTTGCTCTGCAGCTTTTTGATCTCAGGATCAACGGCTGCAGGTTTTGATTCCTTTTCTTCCTTACTTCCTTTCGATCGCACCAGCTCCTCTACCTTTCTTACCGATAGATCTTGCTTGATGATTTGATTGAAGATATCAAGCTGAAGCGACACATCATCTACGGAAATTAGAGCTCTTGCATGACCCATGCTTAGCTTACCGTCACGCAAAGCCACCTGAATATCTGGTGGAAGCTTTAGCAAACGTAGGTAGTTGGTGATCGTACTGCGATTTTTGCCCACACGATCACCAAGCTGCTCTTGCTTTAAGTCACACTCTGCCAAGAGTCGTTGATAACTCAATGCAATTTCTATTGCGTTTAAGTTTTCACGTTGAATATTTTCAATAAGAGCCATTTCCAGCATTTGCTGGTCATTCGCTATACGGATATAGGCTGGAATGGATGTTAGGCCTGCTTTCTTGCTTGCTTGAAGCCTACGCTCACCAGAGATTAGCTGAAATTCTTTATCGCTTAGCGCACGTACGGTTATGGGCTGAATAATGCCTTGTACCTTGATTGATTCCGCAAGATCATTGAGTGCATCTTCGTCAAAGTCAGATCTTGGTTGCCATGGATTGGTTTCAATTTTAGAGATATCAATCTCACTTATCGCTCCTCTGGGAGTAGCGCCAGAGCCACTAATTTTTCCTTTCTCTCCAGAGTCTTCCAGAAGAGCCCCCAAACCTCTTCCTAAGCCTGATCTTTTCTTGAATTTACTCTCTGCCATGTTCTCTTCAGGCTGCTTTTACTTCGTTTCTAACTAAAATTTCTTTGGCTAAATTAAGATAGCTAATCGACCCTTTGCTGTCTGCATCATGGGTGATGGCCGGCATTCCGAATCCTGGAGATTCACTTAGCTTGATATTCCTTGGTATCATAGTGCTGAAAACCATCGACTCAAAATGCATTTTCACTTCTTCTACGACCTGATTGGCTAGATTAAGTCTCACATCATACATGGTGAGTAGTATTCCTTCTATTTCCAAATCTGGATTCAATCTAGTTTGTATAATCTTAATCGTATTAAGGAGTTTACCTAAACCTTCAAGAGCAAAGTATTCACATTGAACAGGCACAACAACTGAGTCTGAAGCAGTAAGTGCATTAATTGTAATCAAACCAAGCGAAGGTGAGCAATCGATAATGATGAAGTCATAATCGTCTCTGATCTCAGCAAGTGCTTGCTTCATTTTTTCCTCACGCTCTTCAATATTTACCATCTCTACTTCAGCACCTACCAAGTCTATGTGAGAAGGAAGGAGATCAAGGAATTTTATTTGGGTCTTTACGATACTTTCTTTTGCGCTTGCTCCGTCTACCATGCACTCGTAAATGCTCACTTCTACCTCTTTGGGATCAACGCCCACGCCAGATGTTGCATTGGCTTGCGGATCTGCATCCACGATTAGCGTTTTAAACTCAAGGGCGGCTAGACTTGCAGCCAGATTGATTGCTGATGTTGTCTTGCCAACTCCGCCTTTTTGATTTGCGATAGAAATGATTTTACCCATAGTTTCGTTTTTCAGATGTGATTTTAGGTAGTGTAAAGGACACAAATATATCCAACCTGATCTCAAGATAGTCATGTTGTGAATAACTTGTGTAAAAAAGAAAAACCTTGATTCAGTGAATTTGAATCAAGGTTTTTAGTGTAGATATCAACAATCTATTTTTTCTTTTTGCTCTTTTTCTGCGCTTCCTGATTTGCCTTCATTGCTTCTTCGAGTCTTGTCTGGAATTTAGACTTCTTCTTGTTAGCATTCTTCTTCTTATTGCTCTGAAGAAGTTTATGGATTTTATCCTCATCGATGATTTTTCTAAACAGGACGGTCTGACCAAAAGTCGTCATGTTGGAGACGAAATAGTAGAATGTAAGTCCTGATGCGTAGCTATTCAATACGAACAAGAACATAATTGGCATCATGTACTGAAGCGTTTTCATCGGTCCCTGAACTGTAGTGATTTGACTATTACTCCATGTGTATAGAATCGTAGACAATGTCATCAGCAGTGTAAACAAACTAACATGGTCTCCATAAAACGGAATCGTAAATGGTAGTGTCAACACACTGTCATAAGTTGATAAATCATGCGCCCACAAGAAGGCTTGTTGTCTCAATTCTACGGCATTCGGAAAGAAGAAAAACAAGGAGAATAAGATAGGCATCTGGAGTAGCATGGGGATACATCCACTTACAGGATTAATTCCAACTTGCTGATACAATTTCATCTGCTCTTGCTGAGCTTTCTGTGAATCTCCTTCATGCTTGGCTTTGATTTCATCCAACTCTGGCTTCATGGCTCTCATCTTTGCCATCGACATGTGGGATTTCCAGGTTAATGGTGAAAGAATCAATCTAATCACGATTACGACGATCAATATGATAATACCGTAATTGGTAAAAAATCGCTCTAAAAAGTGGAAAATAGGGATAATAAGGTATTTGTTCACTAATGGAAGTGGTCCCCATCCCATGTCCAGATTTTCTTCGAATTCAGGAGTTACTTTCTTTAGGATATCATATTTATTAGATCCAAAGTAATACCTCGCACTAAAGCCATTGGAAAAATCAGAATATGGTATCAACATTTGCATTGACAGATTTTTGACAGACGTAGTGTCTGCATAATCAACCGTTTGACTGATGTATCCTGACTTAAATGAAGTCTTTGCAATAATTGCCGCAGTAAAAAATTTCTGTTTGAACGAAACCCATTTTACTTGTGCGCCTAAGGTCTCATCTTCAAATTCTGTTGAGCGTTCTGACAGTTCATCATATTCACCATCAGTTCTATAATATCTCACATTACTATTTAAGCGACCATCTTCAAGATTTTGCTCAGCTCTATTGATTGCATGGACCCAATTGAAGTTAACATCTGTTGGATTTAAAATGCTATTCAAGCCCTTGGCTTCAATGCTGTAAGCAACTTCAAATCCAGTAGGGGGAATAAGGTATTTTTGGATGATGGAGAAAGTTCCATCTGAAAGCAGGTATGTGATTTGTGTGGTATCACCGAAGTTTTTTACGCTTGGAACGTAGGTTAACTCTGAAAGATTAATCTTTCTGCCATTGTGATCCACAATCAAATCAGTCTTGGACTTAGATCCATCAACAAGCACCAAAGGGTTACCCAAGTAATCCTTATGGTTATTCAAAACCACATCTTTTATACGACCACCTTTATTTGAAAATGAGATGGATAACTCCTTATTCTCAATTGTCTTTAGCTTTTCCTCACCTTCAGATGCAAATGCAAATGCACCATACTTCTGAGTGTTTAGTGAAGCTTGCACCGAGTCAGGAATTGCAGGAGCGATTGACGGAATATCTTGAGTTGTAGATTCTTCAACTACTTCAGCGATTGGTTCTTCTTGGGTTGAGAGTTCTTCTGGAACTGGAGGCTCAGGAGCAAACCAGGTAAAGTAGACGGCCAATAAGGCAAACATTAGGATTAGTCCTATAAATTGATTTCGATCCATTTATTATGAATTATGCCTCTTGACTTTTCTTTAGATCAAGAGACGCTTTGACAAATTTTACAAATAGTGGATGTGGATCCATTACGGTTGACTTCAGTTCTGGGTGGTACTGAGTTCCAACAAACCATGGATGATCTTTTATTTCCATTATTTCCACAAGATTAGTGTCTGGATTTATTCCTGTTGCAGTCATTCCAGCATTTTCATATTCTTCCAGATACTTATTATTGAACTCATATCTATGACGATGACGTTCCATAATCTTTTTAGATCCATACGCAGCATATGCTCTGCTTCCTTTTTTGAGTTCGCAAACATAAGCTCCAAGTCTCATCGTTCCGCCCATATCTTTGATGTTTTTCTGACTTTCCATCAAGTCGATAACCGGGTAGGAGGTCTTTGACATTTCTTTGCTATTGGCCTTTTTCTTCCCGAGAACGTTTCTAGCAAACTCAATAACTGCACATTGCATCCCTAAACAGATGCCAAAGAAAGGAATCTTATTTTCTCGAGCATATTGAACAGCGGATATTTTCCCTTCAATTCCTCGCTCACCAAAACCCGGAGCTACCAATATACCGTCTAGTCCACTCAGGGCCTTATGCACATTATCTCCATCCAGTTCTTCTGCATGTATCCAATTCACATTTACTTTGCATTCGTTCGCTGCTCCTGCATGGATGAAAGATTCAGCAATTGATTTATAGGCATCTTGCAACTCCACATATTTACCAATCAGTCCAATGTTTACAGAAGCTGTTGGATTCTTTAATCTGCCTAGAAATTCCTTCCACTTATCAATCTTTGGCTCTTTTTTGTACGGCATCTTAAACTTAGTGAGCACTCGCTCATCTAGTTTTTCTTTTCGCATCAGTATTGGAACATCGTAGATCGTTGGTGCATCCAATGCTTCGATGACCGAATTAATTGGAACGTTACAGAATAGCGCTAATTTCTTTCTTATCTCTTGAGTAATGGGGTATTCCGAGCGACATACGAGAATATCTGGTTGAATACCAGCCTCTAATAATTCCTTAACTGAATGTTGAGTTGGTTTTGTCTTCAGTTCGCCAGACGCCTTTAAGTATGGTATTAAGGTTAGGTGAATGGAAATACTGTTTGTTGGACCAAGCTCAAATTTGGCTTGCCTTACAGCTTCTACAAATGGCAAAGACTCAATATCACCGACACATCCGCCAATCTCTGTGATTACAACATCATATTTTCCGGTTTCTCCTAGCTTGTAGATGTTGTTTTTAATTTCGTCTGTAATATGTGGAATTACCTGAACGGTTTTTCCAAGAAATTCGCCCTGGCGCTCTTTTTGGATTACGTTATAATAGATTCTGCCAGTAGTGACATTATTGGATTGAGATGTCTCAATGCTCAGGAAACGTTCATAATGACCAAGGTCAAGATCAGTTTCAGCTCCATCATTGGTTACATAGCATTCGCCATGTTCGTATGGATTGAGAGTACCCGGATCAATGTTGATGTAAGGGTCAAATTTCTGAATGGTTACGGATAAGCCTCTGGCCTGTAGTAGTTTACCGAGAGAAGCTGCGATGATTCCCTTTCCTAGGGAAGATGTTACACCGCCCGTAACAAAAATGTATTTCGTTTTAGACATGAAGAGCGTTTTCCTTTTCCTTGTTACGGGACGCAAAGGTAGGCTTTTATTCCATTTCGCAGGTGTTTATTTAAAAGGTATTCTATAAGAAATCGAAGCGCCGAAATATCCGATCGGTTCAACCTCAATAAACTCGCCTGGTAACTGTACTGGAAAGCTGTAGGTAAAGTTTAAAAGAAAATAGAATCGATCAGTTGAAAGAGAGAGCGGAAGGGTAAATGCATAATTAAGAATCCCGAATGCATTGCTGTCAACATACTCTGTTACTTCATAGCCTTCATTGGCTATGGTTTGTAATGTAGCCTGATCTTGAGCAGAAAGATCGGCAGAATTTCGTAAATCGATTAGAAGTTCATTGCGAGTTTGCTCATTTATTACATCTTGATTGTATGCACGTAAGATGAGAAATGCTATGAATTTTCTTTGCTCATTCGTTAGGGTGGCAAACGAAGTTATACGTTTAATTCTGTCGGCGGTTTGGACGCTTACCTCACGATTGGTAATTCGCAATTGCGTAATGTCACTATTCCCAGCCATCATACTGGCAGATGGGTAGAGGTTTATACTTTTAAATATCCACCACCTACCAAGATCGATAGTCCCAGTGAAGTTGGTGATGATTCGATTAGCTGTTTCATCTCCAAATAAAAATGAGTAATCAACCGATGTAAAGCCCCATTTGAAGTCGTAACTCAAAGAGCCACCTAAAGAATAAGTAAGTGGATTATTTGAAGAATCTTTAGGGTTGTAAAACCATTTTTCAGCATCTATGGAATAACTCCATTTTGGATTTTCAAAATTACCCAGATAGCCCATAGATAAAACAGTAGGGTTATAGTTGGGGTCAACTCCACTATTCCAATACCCGGCGAGATCACCATAGAATCCGGAATTATGATAAAATGAAATTC
Source organism: Ekhidna sp. (assembly GCF_039960695.1). Classification (GTDB taxonomy): domain Bacteria; phylum Bacteroidota; class Bacteroidia; order Cytophagales; family Cyclobacteriaceae; genus Ekhidna. The sequence goes on from NZ_JBDVKP010000004.1 coordinate 104,808, forward strand.
CAGGAGATATTCCACTTTGACTAATATTATAGTCGCGGCCTGCGCTGGTTACGTTAGTAGTGAACCCTAAGCGAACATTAAGCTCATTTGATTGAATAACATCTGCTGAAAACAGACTATCAATAAGGTTAAATATGGACATTGAATCCATTTCTTCCTCAATTGCCTTTAATTGCTCTGCATAGCTCAATTCTTCTTGTGAGTATAAAGGAAAAGCTATGATCAGCAACACCAATATGGTGAATGATCGATGCATCAGGTAGGTAGGTGGTTTAGTTGCGTCGATCGTTCAACCGATCGTTATTTCTTTTTTGCTTCTGACGCTTCATCTGTTCAGCACGGATTCTTCTCAGCAACATTTCTTTGAAATCGTTTTCAGCCTTTCTCAGATTGTTCAATTGACGCGTGGTAATTACCTTCAATATTCGATCTGAATACGCTCGTTCAAGTTTCAACTGACGTTCCTTAACCTGATTAGCCATTTCCAGCATCTTCTTGTTCTCTTCTTCAGATGCTCTATTAGGATCAAATGTTCTCCTGGCGTGATCAAAATCTTTTCTGATTTCCAGCCTTTGTTTCCCAAACTCTCGATAAATCGGCCAAAACTTTTCTGCTTGTTGAGGACTGAGTTCCAGACGCTCCGTGATGAGAGCAATTTTAGCAGCTTCTATCTTCTTCATCGCCTCTGGACTTTGACCCAAAGCACTCAAAGAGACACATACTGCAATTACTAATATTACCTTTTTCATTTTTATAAATATTCGTCTTCTAAATCATATTCTAATAGTACATCATCGATAGCTTGATCACCGAGATCAATGCCATCTAAAACGTTCGTATCTTCAAAATTCAATTCATCAGCATCATCACCGAAGGCGGTAGCAATGTCATACTCATCTAGTTCTACTTGATCTAGATAAGCTACTATTTCATCTTGTGATACTTCGGCGAGAAGCTGTTCAGGTGAAGGAGCATTATCAGGAAGTATAAACACAAAAGTTATCAGTAGTAAAAAAGATGCTGCGAGGGCCAAAGACCAGGATGGGATTCCATTTCTCTCCGGCTTTGACGATGAAGAAATTCGCTGTTGAATTTTCAGTGGCAAACTTTCAAAGTAGCCATCTGGCACTTTAAATATTTCTTTTTTGTCAATATTGTTTAGCTTGTATTTCATCGCGTGTTCATTAGATCATTCAAAAACTGAAAGGTTTAATCAGGGTTAATAAAATCTTCAATTTTTTTCACTGCATGATGGTAACTGGCCTTAAGAGCTCCAACACTGGTACCTGTTATTTCTGCAATTTCCTTAAACTTCATATCCTCATAGTATTTCATGTTAAACACAATTCGCTGCTTATCTGGCAGCTTAAGTAAAGCTTTCTGTAACTTCATTTGTACCTCATCACCTGTGGGCTCAACGGAACTGATAAGTTTTTCTGTGAGCTCTCCTTCCAAATCGTGTATTGGAAGAAAAAAGCGTCTTTTTTTCTTCTTTAAAAAATTAAGACATTCATTGGTTGCAATTCTATAAATCCAGGTGTAGAGCTTGGCATCTTCACGGAATTTGCTGAGGTTGTGCCATACTTTGACGAAAATCTCTTGCACAAGATCATTTGAATCGTCATGATCAATTACCATTTTCCTGACATGCCAATAAATACGTTCCTGATACTCTCGCACCAATAAATTGAACCCGTAATTACGAGTCTCTTCTTCACGAATCTTTTCTATGATCAGATCTTCCAATTTTTTTCAGGTGGGTATGAGACTTAGATGCTAAAGATAATCGATGGTTTAATCACTCATTAAAATATTTGTTGAAGCAACCTTTTTTAAGAAATGTTGTTACATTTAATGTAATTGTATTCAATGTGAACCCATGGGCATATCAGAAGAAATAAAACAGGAGAAGTTTAAAAGTGAGTTTTCTAAAGCTGTAGTCAATATTTTATATACTAATTCATGGATCAATCAGCAAAATCTGCAGTTGTTTAAATCCTATGGTCTAACTACACCTCAGTTCAATATTTTGAGAATTCTCAGGGGACAGCATCCCAATCCCGCAACAGTTAATTTGCTAATTGATCGGATGCTAGATAAAAGTTCTAACGCATCTAGAATTATTGATAAATTGGAACAGAAAGGACTGGTTGTAAGAAGTCAATGCTCAAAGGATCGGAGAGCAGTGGATGTTTTGATTTCAGCTAGAGGACTTGATTTATTAGCTAAAATGGACGATGAGATGCATGCTTGGGAACGGTCCTCAAATAATCTTACGGAGAAAGAAGCTGAAATGCTCAACTTCTTACTCGATAAAGTTAGAAGTTAGCTTAGATCCTTAAGCGTTTCAAGAATTCCTGCAACTGCACCTTTCTTTCTAATGATCAGTAGTGGGATATCCTCGTTGATTCGTATCATTCGTTCAGATTTGCTCCCGATGAAGAGGGCGGAAGTAGTTGTTCTTCCTTTGGCACCCATGATCACTAGATCAACTTTCTTCTTAGCTGCTTCTTGCAATACTAAATCAATGATTTTACCATCTTTATCTAGTGAGCATACCGGAATCAATTCTTGTGATTTTATATCAGCTTTTTTGATTAATATTTCCAGGTCTCTAGTGGCATGGCCCTTCATGATCTTGGCAAATTGGTCATAAGTTTTGCCAGAGTATCTATAACTGGATGGTACCTGATATACATTTTGAAGGTAAATCTTTGATTTAAGATCTTTGGTAAGGAGTAATGTTCTTTTCAATGAAAGCGCGGAGTAATCTGAAAAATCAACAGGTATGAAGATTTTATCCAACTTCAATTTTACCCCTTCTGGAATCAGCAGAAGGTTGCATGGAGATCGTCTTGCAACTCTTGTGCTAAGTACTGAATCACTTACTTTTTTCCTGCCCAAAATAAGTAGATCAGATTTTTGATCGTTAGCTACCTTTAAAATTTCTTTAGTTTCTCCACCTTGTCTGACCAGTATTTTAGTAGGCACATCACATTTAAAATGCTTCTTGATAAGTTTTTTAATTTCATCTTTTCTTTCTTCCAAAGCTTTATCTAAAAGGTCGGGGAATTCCTTTAAGACTGAATCTGGCAGATTAAAATCTTTAATCACATTCAGAAATGTGATGTGTGTTGCTCCGGCTGCTTCGCTCAGTGCACATGCGTTTTCAATAAGCCCTTTGTCCATATCTGAATGGTCAAGGCAAACAACAATTTTTTTAAGCGGTGAAATCAATTTTATACGGCGTTTATTTAGTGCAAAGGTATTATTGATATTTGATCAATCAATAATGAAATTCTCTTTTTCAAAATATTTTTTCTTAAAATATTCATGTCGAGAAAATAATACTCTGAATAAATGAAAATGTTTCGCTTTAACAGAATATTATTTTATTTTCTCCATCATATCAGATAGCATTTCTATAGACTCTTTAGAGTGTGTAGGGAAGTTAGCTATTCTGATATGATTTTCCTTGTGGACACCGTAACCACTTCCTAATATCAATCCTTTCTTTTGGAAGAAATTAAGAATCTCCCTCGACATGGATGATTTAGCTACTATTGTTGTTTTTGAACGATGTTCTTTCGATTCCACAAAGTGATCAAGATAGGGATGAGTTTCTATCATTTGGTTAAGAATAGCTGCTTTATAGGTGGTGTCGTTCCTCATTCGCTGCACTCCGGCTTGCAAAATATCTTTTACTACTCTACCAAGAATATAGATATATAACATGTTTGGTGTTTCTGGCGTTTGATATTTATCACCAAATTTCTTCAAATTTGGCAGTGCTCGGTAGGAGCCCAATGAAACGAGCTTAGCTCGTTCAAGTGCAACTTCATGACATCTCTCATTGACTATCCAAACGCCGAGACCGCTCGGCATTCCAAATGCCTTTTGGGTAGAAAAGTATGCGGTGTCAACATTTTTAAAATTTATTGGAAGGGAAGGGGTTGCACTGACAACATCTAGTGCAATTAATTTTTTGGGATATCTATTTCTAAGATTCTCTAGTTCCTCTTCCAAAAAGCTATAACCAACACTTGTCTCGTTTTTAGTGACTCCTATCAACTCTGCTCCGTCTGGAACATTCCATTCAGTAAACTTCGCTCCATCGTTTACGCGTGTTAGCGTACTCGACTTTCGGTGCTCGCGCGCGAAATCATAAAATTTTTGACTAAATGCTCCATTTGCAAAGTGATGCGAGCTATTATCTACTAAGTTTTGGACAATGCGGTCCCACGCTTCATTTGCAGAATTGAGAAAGTAGATATTGTATCCATCCGGAAGTTCTAGCAATTCTCTAAGTGATTCAGTAGTTTCTTGAACCACTTTTATGAAATCCGCACTTCTGTGAGATATAGAAGGGATATCATGAAACAATGCTTTTTTTAAGTGCTCTTCAAAAGTGTAGAAAAGCTGTGCAGGACCAGGAGTAAAATAGATTTTGTTGGACATAAAAAAAGCTCTTAAAGTAAGAGCATTATAATCTTAAAAAGATGGTTAAGGTTCCTTTCAGACCCTTGTTTCCATCCATTTGAACGTTCTATTTATGATTTTTAGCGCCAGTTTTATTTTCTTTACGCTAATCATTTCCCTAGACTCATCATACATAGTAACTCCATCAGCAAAAAGTAGAACCTGAGGATACTCATTCATTACACCAGCCATGTCAGTAACTGCCTCTGCCACTTCTTTGTCTTTCATTACATCAATTAGGTATAAATCAAGGTTTTCAGGTGAAATAGACCAGTCTCTTACAAGAGTTTCCATTGCTTGAGTACTTTCCGGAGAAGATGGTCGGTGTTTAAAAACGAGCGCAGGCTTCTCTTTGGAGCGTTCTACAAGTCTGTTGAACTCCTCGATTGTACCAAGCGATTTCCAATTAAGCGGATAACTCATTATTTACAATTTAGCTTAATAAACGTTTTAATAAGCTCTCTAGGTTGGGTGGTATTACTAAAATTTGCTTTAAACTTAATATAAAACTCGGAATCTAAGGGTACCTCGTACCCTTTTTAAGTCTTTTATTGCCTCCTCTTTATAGTTCTTATCTATATCCGTAATAACATAGCCAATTATATCATTAGTTTTCAAATATTGTCCTCCAATATTAATGTTATGCTTAGCTAGCACATTGTTGATTTCTGCAAGCACTCCTGGTTCATTTTTATGAATGTGGATGAAGCGATGGGCACGACTTAAACCTGGCAATGTGATATTTGGAAAGTTAACGCTGTTAGTTGTGGATCCGGTATTTATATACTCAATTATTTTGGACGGCACAAAATCAGCTATATTCTCCTGAGCTTCCCGTGTACTTCCTCCTACATGAGGAGTTAAAATTGTGTTTTTTAAGCCCATTAAGGGCGATTTGAATGGGTGATCATTACTCAATGGCTCTTCAGGAAATACATCAATACTAGTTCCATGAATTTTCCCATTTTGAATATTTGCAACCAAAGCATCAATATCTACAATGTGTCCACGGCTTAGATTGATGAAAACCACACCATCTTTCATTATTTCGAATTCCTTAGATTTAATCATGTGTTCGTTATCCTCACGTCCATCTACATGAATACTAATGATGTCTGAAGTCTTTAATAATTGATCTAAGTTTTGGCATGGAGTGGCATTACCTAGAGCCAATTTCTCTTCTAAATCATAATATTGGACATTCAGACCTACAGACTCTGCGAGAACGGATAATTGCGATCCAATTTTACCATATCCAATAATTCCCAATGTTTTCCCACGAATTTCAAAGCTGCCAACAGCTGACTTGTTCCATTTACCTTGATGCATTTGATACATCTTATCAGGCAGATTTCTCATTAGGATGATGATTTCAGCCAGAGCTAACTCAACTACAGATCGAGTATTGGAAAATGGTGCATTAAATACTGCAACTCCTTTTTTTAGTGCCGAGGAGAGATCGATTTGATTCGTTCCTATGCAAAAAGCACCGATAGCCAACAATCGTTTGGCATTTGCGATAACTTTATCGGTGACAATGGTCTTTGATCGAATGCATAATACACTCACATCCTTGACAGCCTCAGCAAGTTCATCTTCTGTCATTCCACCTGAATAAACCTCTACCTGATAACCTTCATCTTTTAATCGTTTGACCGCACCTTCATGAATATTTTCGAGTACTAGAGCTTTGATTCTGTTTTTAGGATAAGAATGGGCCCTTTCTAGTTTCTGAGTAAACAGAAACTCATCAAGTGAAGGTGCCTCATGATCCGCCTCATTTAAAATCTTCTCCCTACGTACATTCTCGGTAAATGCATAAAACTTATGAGCCAAACCAGCTTTTTTGATTTCAAAATCTGTGAATCCATCACCAAGTACAAACACCTCTCCATCTAACTTGAGACTTTTAATGAGGTTGGGTTTACCATTGTTTTCAGAGAGGAGATTATTTTCATCAAAACCGATAATAACTCCATCCGCATCATAACTAAATTCATTTGCGAATACATTCTCTTCTAGGATTCCGAATTTCATGACAATTGGAACGATGAAATCCTTAAACCCATTTGAGACAATAAAAATCTGATCTGTATACTTATTAATAAACTCTGTATTTCTTTTAAATGAGGGGGAAACAAGAGAGCCCAACCTATCGACAAGTTCTGGTAAGTGATTTTTGTTGGCCTGTAAAATATCGATACGTCTTTTCAAAGATTCCCGGAAAGACATTCCTCCTTCCATACCTTGATCGGTGATCGACTTTATTTCATCAATGGCTTTCGCTTGATTTTTGTTATCCTTGAGAGAGATTTCCGCAAGTACATCCAAGGCTTCCACTTGGGTGAAAGTGCTGTCGAAATCAATAATGAAATATTTGGTTTGCTCCATCGATAATCAGGTAAGGGTCAAAAATAGAACATGCTAAAACTCCGACATACGTTATTTTCAGTTTTCTTTTTTGCAATCGTTTTCGGCAACGCCCAAGCATTCGAAACAATGAGCAACAATATTGATAGCGTAGTATATGATGCTATTAAAGATCAAGCGTTTCCTGGGTGCGTGGTTTATATCAGCAAAGATGACAGCATATTATTCATGCGATCATATGGGCATCACACATATGATTCCTTGAGAAGAGTGGCCGTTAATGATATATATGATTTAGCATCTATTACCAAGGTAGTAGGTGGTACGCTTGCCATGATGAAATTGTATGATGATGGAAAGTACAATCTGGACGACCGCATCGGTGACTACATAGATAAAATCGGCAAAGTTGGCAAAGTCACCTTCAGAGAAGTTCTTACACATCAAGCAGGTCTTTACCCTTGGATACCTTACTATGAGGAAGTAAAAAGAAAAAACGGCAAGTTTAAGAGTAAGACGATATCATCCAATTTGGATGATGATTATTCATATCAGCTGAGTGATAGTTTGTATTTGCATTCCGGTTTTTACGAAAAAATAAAAAAAATGATCAGGAAAAGTGATGTTGCTCGCGAAAAGAAATACCGCTATTCCGGATTGTTTTTTTATCTGATTCCCGAGCTAGTTGAGAGTCTAACTGATACTTTGTATCAGGAATATCTAGAAACAAATTTTTATCATCAGGTAGGAGCAAAGACTCTGATGTTCAATCCATTAGACAAATTTTCCCTTCATCAAATCGCACCGACAGAAATAGATACATTTTTCCGAATGGAACCGATACATGGAAAGGTACATGATGAAGGTGCAATTATGATGAAGGGCGTATCAGGCAATGCTGGATTATTTAGCAATGCAGAGGATTTAGCTTCAATATTTCAAATGCTTTTGGACGAGGGTAAGATTGATAGTTTACAATTGCTATCACCTCAAACAATTCAACTTTTCACAACCACTCAGTATCCGAATAATGATAACAGGAGAGGCTTGGGTTTTGATAAGCCCTTACTACAATACGATTCAATTGCAAGTAGTGTGGCTCAAAGCGCAAGTTTCAAGAGTTATGGCCACTCGGGATACACTGGCACTTTAGCATGGGCTGATCCTGAGTCTGACCTGATATTTATTTTTCTTACAAATCGTGTGTATCCCTCGAGAACTTTTAGAGCATTGTACCAACGCAATGTCAGACCTACAATTCATCAGTTCATTTATGACTATTTAAAGGATATTGAAACCCAAGAAAACGACCCTGTCGAAAACACCAAATAAACAAAGCGATTTGCTTATTTAAAATTATTCTAAATAAGGTGTTTAATTGGAATTTAAATATTCTTAATCAGTTGATGATCAGTAGTTTGTGAAACAAAATGATGTAATGATAATTGGGGATTATTACCCACCTTTGAAAAACAACACCCCAATGTTACTTTTGTACGCGTTTGATCTCAAGCCCATCGGAATACATGTTTAAAACAACACCGAATCTAACCAAAATCTTCCTAGGCCTGGCCCTTGGACTATTTGCATCTACGAGCTTAATTGCTCAGGAAATCCCAACTGACGAAAGCGTTATTGCTGCCGGCGAATCTACTTTCAAGACGAACTGTACCACGTGTCACAGAATCTGGGAAGTCCGCATCGGTCCAGCTCTTAGTGGCGTTACAGAAAAAAGATCCGTTGAGTGGTTGAATTCCTGGATTAAAAATTCTCAAGCAATGATTGCTTCGGGAGATGAAGATGCAATAGCTATCTACGAAGAGTACAATAAGACTTTGATGCAAGCCTTCCCTTTCAATGACGATCAGGTCATGGAAATTCTTGCTTACATCAATGCTGAGACTGCTAAAGGACCACCAGTTGAGGAGATTACTGTTGCAACGGCTGGGGATGGAGGAGGAGACTCCATTTCTTCCTCTTATCTGATGGCGGTGATTATCATCCTGGTAGTAGTTCTTGCACTTGCTGTTATCGCTTTGATTATTGCGGCAAGAACTTTAGTTAAACACCTGAAGGATGTTAAAGGGCTGGATGAAGCTGAGCAGGAAATTGTATCTCAGGAATTTAATGTAGCCGCTTTCTTAAAGAGCAACAATTTTGTCGGCTTGGTGATCTTCGTTTTCACAATCATTGTATTAAAAACCCTAATTGATGGGGCATTTACCATCGGTGTACAACAAGGATATCAGCCCACTCAACCGATTGCATTCTCACACGAAATTCATGCGGGACAATATGAGATCGATTGTCAGTATTGCCACACGGGTGTGAATAAGTCTAAATCGGCAAACATTCCTTCACCAAACATTTGTATGAATTGCCATACACAAGTAAAGACAGAATCAGAAGAAATTCAAAAAATCTACGCGGCGATCGATTACGATCCTGAAACCCAAACATATGGTACGGACACTCAGCCTATCGAGTGGGTAAGAATTCATAACCTTCCTGATTTGGCGTACTTCAATCACTCACAGCATGTGAAAGTGGCTGGTTTGGAGTGTGAGACGTGTCACGGACCTGTGAAAGAGATGGAAGTGGTATATCAGTATTCTACCTTAACAATGGGATGGTGTATCAATTGTCATAGAGAAACTGATGTAAATACGAAAGGAAACGAATATTATGACAAACTTGTGAAGCTCCACTCAGAGCAGAGCAAGGAGCCAATGAAGGTTGAAGATATCGGTGGGTTGGAATGTGCTAAATGTCACTACTAATATTCGAAAACAGCTTGATCTAAATGAAAGAAACTAAGAAATACTGGAAAGGGATAGAGCAACTGGAAAACACTTCAGATTTTCAGGCTAGAGCTTCAAAAGAATTCCCGGAATATTTACCAATCAACAGTGGTGATAATGGTGAGCCGTCAAGAAGAGATTTTCTTAAATTGATGGGATTTGGAGTTGCAGCTGTTTCATTAGCAGCTTGTGAAGCTCCTGTTCGTAAGGCAATACCTTATGTAAATAAGCCCGTAGATGTTGATCCTGGAGTTGCTAACTACTATGCTTCTACCTATGCAATGGGCAATGATGTAGCATCAGTTGTAGTTAAGACCCGGGAAGGACGACCGATTAAAATAGAAGGTAACAATCTTTCTATGATTAGTCAGGGAGGAACAACCACTCAGGTTGAGTCTTCTGTACTTTCATTATACGATGGAGAAAGACTTCAGAATCCAAAGATTAGTGGAGAAGATACAGATTGGGAAACCATCGATAGCAGAATAAAAACTGAGCTTGCTGCAAATGGAGGAAAGATTACCATTCTTTCTTACTCTAATTGCAGCCCAAGTACAACCCGTGCCATTCAAGCACTAAGAGATAAATATGGTGAAGTAGAACATGTGCAATACGATCCAATGTCAATGAGCGGATTGTTAGATGCATATGGTGAAGCTACAGGAGTAAGAAGCTTACCGATGCATGACTTCTCAAAAGCAAGCACCATTGTTTCAATCACTGCTGATTTTCTAGGCAGCTGGCCAAACCAGGCACTGAACAATAAACAGTTTGCTTCAACAAGAAAACTTGGTCCGGACAAAAAAGAAATGTCCAGACTTTATTCATTTGAATCAAACCTTTCATTAACAGGATCCAACGCAGATTATCGCCAGCCAATCAAACCTTCTCAGGCAGGACTTTACGTTGCAAATCTTTACAGCCTACTCGCTCAAAAGGCAGGAGTTTCAGCCATTGGTACCGAGAGATTGGAAAATACTGTGATTCTTGAAAAAGCGGCTAATGACCTGTGGAAATCAAGAGGTAAGTCGATTGTCGTTAGTGGATCAAATGACAAAAATGTTCAGCTTTTAGTAATCGCTATCAATGATCTTCTTCAAAGCTATGGATCTACTATAGATCTTTCTAGAAGCGTAAATACCAGAAAAGGCAACGACTTAGCGGTTGCTCAACTAGTTAGTGATGTGAAAGAAGGATTAGTTGGTACGGTGATTTTCTACAATTGCAACCCAGCATATGATCATCCATTGGGAGCTCAGCTTGTTAGTTCACTAGGCAAAGTGAAAACAACTATTTCCACTTCGGATAGAATGGATGAGACGAACAGTTCTGTTAAATACATAGCTCCAGATCATCATTACCTTGAATCATGGAATGACTTTGAGCCGGTAACTGGTCACATCACGCTTTCTCAGCCAACAATTCAAAATATTTTTAATACTAGACAAGCACAGGAATCTTTCTTAAGGTGGTCAGATAATACATCTTCTTATTACTCTTTTGTAAGAGAAGGATGGCAACCTCTTGCCTCTGGAGATTTCAATGGATTCTTTGATAAGTGCTTGCATGATGGATTCTATAATGCGGAGTCAGCAGCTAATAATACAAGTATATCTGTAGATGCAGTTGTAGTAGCTGGTAACTTAAAAGGATATTCGGCCAAGTCTGATGGACTTGAGTTTGCACTTTACGCGAACTATTCAGTAGGAGATGGAATTCAGGCAAATAACCCGTGGTTACAAGAAATGCCAGATCCGATCACAAAGGCATGCTGGGATAATTACTTGACTGTTTCTCCAAGACAAGCTCGAGAAAATGACTGGGATGTCTTAGGTGGTGATATGGATTATAAGGTTGCTACTCTAACGGTAAATGGAAAGTCTGTAACTGCTCCAGTCATACCTCAGCCAGGTCAGGCATATGGTACGGTTGGTTTATCTGTAGGATATGGAAGAACTAAAGCTGGTAAAGTAGGGAATGGCGTAGGAGTGAATGCTTACGAGTTGGTGAGTGGTTATACAAATGGACTTAGTTACAGCGGCAAAGCAACACTTGAGTTGAATGGAGAAGAACGCAAAGTCGCTCAAACTCAAACAGCTCAGACATATGCAGGAAGAGAAACAGTAATTCAGGAAGCTACACTTGGTGAGTATCAAAAAGATCCTCAAGCTGGAAGAAGCTTCCCAATGATATCAAAAGCGGATGGCTCTAAAGTAAGACCTCATGCGGTTTCACTTTGGAAAGGTCATGAGTATCCTAATCACCATTGGGGTATGATCGTCGATCTTAACTCATGCACAGGGTGTGGTACGTGTACAGTAGCCTGTCAGACTGAGAACAATATTCCAGTTGTGGGCAAAGATGAGGTGTTGAACAGGAGAGAGATGCATTGGATTCGTATCGATAGATACTATAGCTCTAGACCTGAGGATGAATTGACATCAGAGGATAAGAACATGATGGAGGTGAAGCAAAAAGAGCTTGCTGCTGTCGAGAATCCAGAAGTTACCTTCCAGCCTATGATGTGCCAGCAATGTAACAACGCTCCGTGTGAGACGGTTTGCCCAGTTGCTGCAACCACGCACAGTAGTGAAGGTCTAAACCAAATGACATACAACAGATGCATTGGCACAAGATATTGTGCAAATAACTGTCCATATAAAGTACGTAGATTCAACTGGTTCAAGTACCATGACAATGCTCAGTTCGATAAGAACACACCAATGAATAATGATCTTGGTAAAATGGTATTAAATCCAGATGTGACGGTGAGAGCTCGTGGTGTGATGGAGAAATGTACTTTCTGTGTTCAACGTATTCAGTCAGGTAAGCTGGACGCTAAGAAGGAAGGTAGAAGACCCATTGATGGTGAAATTCAGACTGCCTGTGCAAAATCATGTCCTACAGATGCCCTGGTATTCGGAGATATGAAAGATCCGGAGAGCAGAATATCTCAAACTTTGAAGCTTAAGTATAATGATAAGAGTGTGGAAGCAACTGAGGATAGAGCTTATCACGTACTGGAAGAGCTTAGAGTGATGCCAAATGTTTGGTACCTCACTAAAATTAGAAATAAAGACAAAAACGATAAACAAGAAGCATAATGCACGCAGAATCAGAAGTACGGATACCCTTAGTAACGGGTGGAAAGACAGTCCACGATGTTTCTGAGGATATTGCTGGAAGAGTAGAGCAAAAACCCACGGTAACGTGGATGCTTGCTATGGCAGTCTCTTTAGCACTTCTCCTAGCTGGAGGGTATGCAGTAGCAATTACTCTTTGGGATGGAATCGGAATGTGGGGTCTTAATAAAACTGTAGGATGGGCTTGGGATATTACCAACTTCGTATGGTGGGTTGGTATTGGCCATGCAGGAACATTGATTTCAGCAGTTCTTTTGCTTTTCCGTCAACGATGGAGAATGTCGATCAACCGAGCGTCTGAAGCAATGACAATCTTTGCAGTAATCTGTGCAGCTATGTTCCCGGTTCTTCACATGGGGCGTCCATGGTTAGGATTCTATTGGGCTTTACCATTACCTAATACATTTGGATCTCTTTGGGTGAATTTTAATTCACCACTTCTTTGGGATGTGTTTGCGATTTCAACTTATTTCTCAGTTTCTCTTGTATTCTGGTATATCGGACTGATTCCTGATTTTGCCACGATTAGAGACAGAGCAAAAAACAAAGTTTCGAGAGCAATTTATGGCGCATTGAGTTTTGGATGGACCGGTGGTGCAAAAACCTGGTCTCATTACGAAACTGTCTCTCTAGTTCTGGCTGGACTAGCAACGCCATTAGTACTTTCTGTTCACACCATTGTATCCTTTGACTTTGCAACATCTGTAATACCAGGATGGCATACGACAATCTTCCCTCCATACTTTGTAGCTGGAGCGATCTTCTCTGGATTTGCGATGGTATTGACACTTTTGTTGGTGACCAGAAAGGTTTACAAACTTGAAGATTACATCACCATTCAACACATTGAGATGATGAACATCATCATCATTGTAACCGGATCAATTGTGGGTATTGCATATATCACTGAATTTTTCATGGCCTGGTATTCAGGAGTTGAAGCGGAACAATATGCTTTCATTAACAGAGCAACAGGACCTTACTGGTGGGCTTATTGGTCAATGATGACATGTAATGTGATATCTCCTCAGTTGTTCTGGTTTAAGAAAATTAGAACAAATCTGGCAGCCACATTCGTCATTTCGATTATTGTAAATATTGGAATGTGGTTTGAGCGATTTGTAATTATTGTTACTTCATTGCACAGGGATTTCTTGCCTTCAAGTTGGGCGATGTTCTACCCAACAATGTACGATGTGGGAGTCTATATATTCACCTTCGGATTGTTTTTCACAGCATTCTTCCTATTTGCGAAGTTCTTCCCTGTGATAAACATGGCTGAAGTAAAAAGTATTATTAAAGCAACAGGAGAAAAGCCGACAAAGTCGGGCAATTAAATAGATAGATTATGTCTCAAGGAACGAATTACGTACTGGGCGTCTATGACGATGAAGATGTTTTGATGGAGGCCATCACGACTGTTCGGGAATCTGGTGTAAAAATTGAAGAAGTTTATTCACCATTTCCTGTACACGGAATCGAAGATGTTTTAGGCTATAAAAGGAGTTGGCTATCAATAGCTGCATTCATGTTCGGTGTTACTGGAACAACATTGGCCTTAACCATGATGGTGGGAATGATGGGTGTAGATTGGCCAATGATTATAGGTGGTAAAGATTACATTCCAATACCTTCATTCATTCCTGTAACTTTTGAAATGACAGTTCTTCTGGCTTCCTTTGGAATGGTAGGAACCTTCTTTGTGATTTCGAACCTAAAGCCATGGGGTAAGCCTAGAATCTATGATATACGTATCACCGATGATAAGCATGTGATGGCTATTGATCTTGATAGTAACAAGCAATCTGAAGCTGATATTAAGAAAGTATTGCAGGGAAGTGGAGCTACAGAGGTTAACAATAAAACATTTGATTGATAATGAAACTAAAGGCATTTAGATACTTAGGAATTATCACAATTGGTGCACTGATTACTTCTTGTGCTGCAGGTGTAGATGATACCGGGTTGGAGTACGCACCGCAGATGTATCATTCCACACCTTACGAGCCACTTACTCAGATTCAGAATGAAGATGCAGGAAGTTGGTTGGATTCAAATGATGAAGATGGACATGGTGAATTTTATAATTCAAATCCGCACAATCAGTTTAAAATGAACATGCGTGAGCCAGTGGCGAACACAGTGAGAAGAGGACAATTGCTTCCTGTTCGACTTGGAAAAGACGATCTTGAAATAGCTGCTGCTACTTTGGAAAATCCGTTTCCGACCGATGACGAAAGTGTAGTGAAGCAAGGAAAGGTTTTATATGATAGTTACTGTACACACTGTCATGGTGCGAAAGGGAATGCAGATGGCCTTGTTGCTGAAGCATATGCTGGTGTAGCTAACCTAAACGGTGCGGCCTATTTGGAGATTACCGAGGGTCACATATTCCATGTGATCACTTACGGTAAGGGTTTGATGGGGGCTCATGGATCTCAGGTAAGCCCGGAAGATCGATGGAGAATCGCTCGATATGTTAAAGAATTGCAAAAGAAGAATTAAAGTCTACTCATGGTAACAGAAGAAAGATTTGAATTTACTGCTACTGCTAAGAAGCGCTTGGTTATCACACTGTTGGTAGGTCTTGTGCTATCTGTGCTAGGCTATTTTACATTAGGATCTGGTGGCGATCATGGTGGAGGTCATGGAGAAAAGGCAGACGACTCGGAAATTGTTTCTGATCAAGGTGAGGAACCATATGCGGCTGAAGATCATAGTGATGAAGAAGGTCATGAAGAAGGAGCTCACCATGGGAGCAGTTCTTCTGTGAAACGCTTGCTATCCAACCTTTGGATTAACAACGTCTTCTTTGCTGGATTAGCAATTATAGGTGTATTCTTTTTTGCTATTCAATATGCTGCTCAAGTAGGTTGGTCAGCAGGATTAAAACGCATTCCTTTTGCTTTCGGAAGTTGGCTACCTATCGCATTTGTATTAATGCTAGCTGTATTTATGATTGGCGGGCACGATATATTCCACTGGACACACTCAGATTTATATGCTGAAGTTGGTGGTGACAAAATTGTAAAAGGAAAGGCTGCTTATTTCTTTTGGCCTTTAGAAGGTGGCGCGACTCCTGTTTTCTGGATTGGAAGACTAGTGATATTCTTTGGTGTTTGGTATTTGCTATTTAGAAAGCTTAGATCGTTGGCCTTTTCAGAAGATTTAGAAGGAGGAACTGCCAAATGGTATCAAATGCGAAAGACCTCAGCCATTTTCTTAGTATTCTTTGCAGTATCATCATCTATGGCAGCATGGGATTGGATCATGTCAATTGACGTGCATTGGTTCAGTACAATGTTTGGTTGGTATGCATTTGCCAGCTGGTGGGTAGCAGGTCTTGCATTATCTCTTTTTATTGTTGTGATGCTTAAAGAACGAGGTTACTTATCAGTAGTAAATGCAAACCACATCCATGACCTGGGTAAGTTTGTTTTCGCATTTACCATTTTCTGGACGTATGTATGGTTTTCACAGTTCTTACTGATCTATTACGCACACATCCCAGAGGAAACTGTATACTTTCTGGAGCGATGGAAAGATGATCATTATGCTCCGGTATTTTATATCAATTTAATTCTAAACTTCTTCTTCCCATTCTTGGTTTTAATGACTAGAGATTCGAAGAGACATACAAGAATTCTAAAAGTAGTCTGTCCGGCAGTTGTGTTTGGTCATTGGTTAGATTTCTATCTAATGGTCTCGCCTGGAACTGTGGGGCATAACGGAGGCTTTGGATTCTTGGAAATAGGTTTGATTTTAGTGTATGCAAGTGCTTTCTTGTATGTGACGTTCAATGCACTTTCAAAAGCACCACTGTATGCTAAAAATCATCCAATGTTGAAAGAAAGTTTGCACCATCATATTTAATAAGTG
The DNA here is from genome assembly GCF_039960695.1 of Ekhidna sp. Taxonomy (GTDB): domain Bacteria; phylum Bacteroidota; class Bacteroidia; order Cytophagales; family Cyclobacteriaceae; genus Ekhidna. The sequence continues at coordinate 121,480 of NZ_JBDVKP010000004.1, forward strand.
AGGGAATAGATTATGCTTAGTTTAATCATTGTAATAGCGGTCGTATTAATAATAGCTGTCATATTCACAGCTTACCGCGTCACAACGTTAGTTGATGTTGTAAAAAAAGATAAAAGCAAGAGCCACGTACCTTCTGGCAATAGTTTGCAAGGTGCACTCATGGTTGTATTTCTGATAGCTGGAATTACGGGTTTCTTTTACTTCTCCATGAAGGAGTATGACACTTATAATTTACCAATTGCTTCAGAGCATGCTGTAGTGACAGAAAACCTTTTTTGGATTACCATGGCGGTGACGGTATTTGTATTCATCTTAACTCAGATTTTCCTATTTGGATTTGGGTGGAAATACAGATATAAGGAGAATAACAAAGCGCACTATTATCCTCACAACAATAAGTTGGAGATGATATGGACTATTGTACCAGCGGTTGTGCTCGCATGGTTGATCATTTCTGGATTGAAGCAGTGGAATTTGGTGACAGGACCAGCCCCAGAAAATTCGGAGGTAATTGAGGTATTGGGATACCAGTATGCATGGGCATTTAGATATCCAGGTAAAGATGGAGAGTTAGGAAACTACGACTTTAGAAAAATTGATGCTATAAATTCTATGGGCATCGATTTTGAAGATCAAAAAGGTCACGATGACTTCATGCCAGCGCAACTTGTACTTCCAAAAGGCAAGCCAGTACATCTTAAAATTAGAGGAAGAGATGTAATCCATAGTGTTTATAATCCTCACTTTAGAATGCAGATGAATGCAGTACCAGGGATGCCAACTAGATTTTGGTTTACTCCTACATTGAGTACGGCAGACATGCGTGAAAAAACGGGGAATCCCGACTTCAACTATGAGCTTGTATGCAATAAAATCTGTGGAAAGAGCCATTACGGCATGAAAGGGATCATTGTTGTTTTAGAGCAGGATGAGTATGACTCCTGGTATAAGGAGAATCAAGAAAATTCATTTCTTAAGCAGAATCCTGGATACTTAAGTCAGGTTCCTGAGGATTTGAAGGAAGCAGCGAAGATTGCCGCTGGAATTGAAAACATTGAGAAAGAACAAAAAGTTACAGCTGCGGCAAGCAGTTCTAAATAAAATTATATGTCAGTAACAGATATACAACTTCAGGAAGATTTAGCACATGATGATCACCACGATGATCACCATGAGCAAGGGTTTGTAAGCAAGTATATTTTCTCGACTGATCACAAGACCATCGCGAAGCAATTCTTGATTACAGGAATTTTTTGGGCATTGATAGGAGGAGGTCTTTCTATCATTTTCAGACTTCAGCTTGGTTTTCCTGATATGGACCTAGAATGGTTGCGACCAATGTTGGGCCAATGGATTACAACAGAGGGTAAACTCGATGCAGAGTTCTACCTGGCATTGGTAACAATGCATGGTACTATTATGGTATTTTTTGTATTAACAGCAGGATTGAGTGGAACTTTCTCAAACTTCTTGATCCCACTTCAGATCGGTGCAAGGGACATGGCTTCAGGTTTCATGAACATGCTTTCGTACTGGTTCTTCTTCGCTTCTAGTGTGGTGATGTTTGTGTCTTTATTCATTGAGACAGGACCTGCTGGAGGTGGCTGGACAGTTTATCCACCATTAAGCGCGCTTCCTCAGGCAATTCAAGGATCAGGCTTAGGAATGACTTTATGGCTAGTATCGATGGCCTTATTCATTGCCTCATCATTGCTTGGAAGTATAAATTACATCACTACAATCATAAACATGCGAACGCCAGGCATGTCATTTACAAGACTTCCGCTAACGATATGGTCGTTTCTAATTACGGCAATTTTGGGAGTGCTTTCATTTCCTGTTTTATTGTCAGCAGCACTTCTTTTGATCTTTGATAGATCATTTGGTACGAGTTTTTATTTATCGGAAATATTTATAGCAGGTGAAGCTCTTCCTAATGTGGGAGGTAGTCCAATTTTATATCAGCATCTGTTTTGGTTCCTAGGACACCCGGAAGTATATATTGTAATCCTTCCAGCTCTTGGAATAACATCAGAAATCATTGCAACAAACTCTCGTAAGCCAATTTTTGGATACAAAGCGATGATTGGTTCCATGTTGGGCATTGGATTCTTATCGTTTATTGTATGGGCGCATCACATGTTTGTGACGGGTATGAATCCATTCCTTGGATCCGTATTTACTATTTTAACTTTAGTAATTGCTGTACCATCAGCGATCAAAGCATTTAACTACATTACCACATTGTGGAAGGGGAATATAGTATTTACGCCAGCAATGCTGTTCTCAATAGGTTTGGTATCATTCTTTATATCCGGAGGACTTACCGGTATCTTCCTTGGTAACTCAGTCTTAGATATCAACTTGCATGATACTTATTTTGTTGTTGCTCACTTTCACTTGGTAATGGGAAGTGCATCGTTCTTTGGACTCTTAGCTGGAGTATATCATTGGTTCCCTAAGTTTTTCGGTAGAATGATGAATGACAAGCTTGGAAAGCTACATTTCTGGCTTTCATTTGTAGGAATCTATATGGTGTTCTTCCCTCTACACTATATTGGAATAGCAGGGTTTCCAAGAAGATATTATTCATTCACCTCGTTTGAGACTTTCAATATCTATGGTGACTTGAATGCATTGGTAAGTATTGCAGCAATTTTGACTTTTGCGGCTCAGTTCATATTCTTATTCAATTTCTTCTATAGTATATATAGAGGAAAGCTGGCACCTGCGAATCCATGGAAATCGAACACGCTTGAATGGACAACTCCTAGATTCCCAGAGCATGGAAATTGGATTGGAGCTATACCAAAAGTTTTCAGATGGCCATATGATTACAGTAAGCCTGGAGCCAAGGATGACTTCATTCCGCAAACGGTACCTTATTCACACACTCCTGAATCTAACCTTGAGCATGAAAATGAGCTAACAAAGGAAGAAGATATTACAGGAGTTGAGAAAGCTAGTTAATCAAAAGAATTTTTTAAGAATTAATGCTATTACACTAGGATCAGTTTTGGTACTGATCCTAGTGGGGAGCATTGTACGTGTCATGGGAGCTGGCATGGGTTGCCCAGATTGGCCGAAATGTTTTGGGTCTTACATTCCACCAACCACTTCTGAAGCTCTTCCTGATAACTATCAAGACATCTTTCGTGAACAGCGTATCTCAAAAAATGAACGGTTGGCAGGAGTGTTCAGCAAGTTAGGATACGAATCTTTAAGCACAAGAATTACTGAATCCCCAACGGTACTTGTGGAGCAAGAATTTGATGTGGTAAAAGCGTGGATTGAATACATAAATCGACTTGTAGGTGTAATAATCGGATTTCTGGTTTTCTTAAATATGATTTTTTCCTTCTCATTTAGAAAGAAGTCAATATGGATCCCCTTTATGGGAGTGATGATATTTGTCCTTACTGGGTTTCAAGGCTGGGTTGGGTCTTTGGTGGTATCAACGAACTTACTTCACGGATTCATTACATTTCATATGTTACTTGCTTTGGTCATAGTAGCAATGCTTATTTGGATGAATGTCGTGGTAAAGGAATTAGGAATTTTTAGACACTCTCCATTATTTTGGATCAGCCTGATCACAACTGTTTTATTTATTCCTCAGTTGATTTTAGGAACAGAGGTAAGAGGTACCATTGATGATTTGCTTATTTCAACCATTGGAAGAAGTGATTGGAGTGAGAGTTTAAGTACTTCATTTTACATTCATAGGTCATACTCGTGGCTGATGTTGATTGGTGTAGTTGTACTGTTTTACTATGCCAAAAGGACAAAAGAAAGCTGGTTAGTTAGCGCTTCTATGTACTTAGTGATATTAGTATTCCTGGCAATGGTTGCTGGGATAGCGATGGCTCAATTTTCTTTCCCATTTTGGCTGCAGCCACTTCATTTAATTTTTGCTGTAGGTATTTTTAGCTTGCTGTTTTATTTAACTTTGCGACTCAAATTAGAAAAGTGAGCTCATCGATTGCACATATTGATATTTCTGTGGCTGAAAAGGCAAAAGCTTACTATGAGTTGTTAAAACCGAGACTTTCTTTTTTGGTGGTTTTCTCCTCAGGCTTTGGCTATGCCCTCGCCACTCAATCTGTATTTAACTGGGCGAGTTTAATCGTTTTCCTATTAGCTGGTTTCATGGTTTCAGGTTCTTCTGTTACTATTAACCAAGTCATAGAGCAGAAGTATGACGCCATAATGAAGCGCACAAGGAATAGACCAATACCTTCCAATCGAATTACAGAATCAGAAGCAGTTTGGTTTAGTATTCTCACTGGAATTGTCGGCCTGGTGTTAATGTTTCTTGCTACCAATTGGTTAGCTACGTCACTTTCGTTGCTTTCATTAGTATTATATGCGTTTGTTTACACACCTCTTAAACGTGTAGGATCTATTGCAGTCTTTGTCGGTGCTATTCCCGGAGCTCTACCTCCGCTCATTGGATGGGCAGCAGCAAGTGGTGCATTGTCGTATGAGGCAATGATTATTTTCGGAATCCAATTCATCTGGCAGTTTCCACATTTTTGGGCTATTGCTTGGGTTTCCGATGAAGATTATAAAAAAGCCGGCTTCAAGTTATTACCCGGAGGAGGAGCAAAAGATTTGAATACAGCAATAAACATTATGGTTTATACACTGTTCTTATTACCTCTGGGCCTTTTACCTACTTATTTTGGACTTACAGGTTTGACTAGTGGAGTGGTAGCCACAGTTTGTGGAGTGCTTTTTTTAGCACAAACATTTAGTTTGATGAAAGACACCTCAAATCAAAAGGCACGTAGGATTATGTTTGGATCATTCATATACCTACCAATTGTTCAAATAACCTTTTTATTAGATAAGATATGACTGGAGAAATGCAAGCGGGAAATAAGGTAAGGTCAATGCACCCACAGAAGTTTGCAATGTGGCTTTTTCTGGTATCTATAATTATGGTTTTCATTTCACTATCTAGTGCATACATAGTTAAGAAATCAATTGGAGATTGGATATATATAGACTTCCCATCCTTATTTCAATTTACCACGGTCATTATCATTCTGAGTAGTATAACCATGCACTATTCATACATTTCAGCTAAGAGAAATAATATTAAAAATATCAGAATAGGTTTAGTAATAACGGCGATCCTTGCAATAATATTTATTGTTGGTCAGCTAAAGGCTTGGGGCCAGTTAGTTGATGGCGGATATTATTTTGTGGGCAATCCTGCCAGCTCTTTTATCTATATTTTCACGGGCCTTCATGTAGTCCATCTGGCTGGAGCTATAATATTTTTATTGATCGTTCTCGGGAAGGCATTTAAATATCAAGTACATTCAAAGAGTTTGGTTCGAATAGAAATGTGTGCCACTTTCTGGCATTTTCTTGGTGGACTTTGGTTGTATTTATACTTATTTTTGATTTTCAATAATTAACCTACAAAATCTAACACGAATGGCTAACACAGCTGTAATAGTAGAAGAAGATAAAAAGAACATTTGGAGTGGAGGTGTATCTCCAATGAAAGCAAGCTACGGCAAGCTGATGATGTGGTTTTTCCTACTATCAGATGCGTTTACTTTCTCTGCTCTTTTAATCACGTACGGTCTTATTCGCTTCAGTCACCCCGCATATGCAGGATCGGTTGCTGACTTCAAATTCTCTCAAGAATATTGGCCAATTCCTGAAAAAGTATTTGAGGCATTCCCTGGAATGCACGCTTTAGGCATAGAAAGTGCTCCATTGGTATTCGTAGGTTTAATGACATTCATTTTGATCATCAGTAGTGTGACAATGGTCTTAGCTGTTGAGGCTGGTGAGCGAATGGATAGAAAAGCAGTAGAAAAGTGGATGCTTTGGACAATTCTAGGAGGATTAACATTTCTTGGATGTCAAGCATGGGAGTGGGCACACTTCATTCATGGTGCTGACATTTCAATGAATCTTGAAGGTATTTTTCAAGGTGCAGGATTATCCTATAATCAATATGGTCCACCGAATTTTGCGGCATTATTCTTCTTTATTACTGGATTTCACGGATTCCACGTTTTTAGTGGGGTGCTAATCAATTTCATCATATTCTATCAAGCTACTGTAGGCGTTTTCGAAAAAAGAGGACATTACGAGATGGTGGAAAAGGTTGGACTTTACTGGCACTTTGTAGATCTTGTTTGGGTCTTTGTATTTACATTCTTTTACCTTGTTTAATCTTATCAGTTACAAATAAATGGAACAACGAACTCCACAAGTAGAAGTACAGCCGGTAAACAAGGCTAAAGTGAAAAACTTCATTAAGGTTATGCTTTATCTGGCAGTGATTACCTTAATTGAATTTGGAATCGCATTTACTGTACCTCATGAACATAAATGGGTAAGAATAATCGTATTTATCGTACTTACGATTGTAAAAGCATACTACATTGTTGCAGAATTCATGCACCTTGGACACGAGAAAAAGTCATTGAAGATGTCAATAGTACTTCCTATGCTTTTTGTTGTGTTCTTCATCTTCATCATGATTTATCAAGGTGGAGCAATTCTAGAAGCTCTCTATTGATATAGGATCACTTGAAGGGCCGAGGACTTAAGCGAATCATAATATTTCTTGTATTTCTGATACCAGTGGGATGGTATCTTCTTTTACAGCTATTTGGAGACAATAGGTTTTCTCTTACCCTAATGTCTGATATACCCCAGCAATGTCAGCAATACAGCACTATCTCAGTAGTTTCTAAAAGCGATTCTCTTTCAATTATAGAAACCAATTATTTGAATAGAGTGATTTTTGCTACAGATAAGCGTAAGGCTACTTTGTTGTATGAGTCTCAATCTTTTTTCGATTGTGTCGGTCAATCAGACGCTGATTTAGTTTTAGCTAACGAGAAAGGAATTTGGGGAAGCTATGAGCTTTCTCGTGATGGAGTAGATCAATTATTGACGGAGCTAGATATTTTAACCCTCCAGCAAACCTATGGAAAAGGAACTATCAGGTAATAAATCTTACCTTAGAATCATTTTCATTATTTCTCTTGTGATTCCACTTGTGGTAGCATTTCTGATATTTTTTCCTGCTAAGCTCGGGGCAGGTAGTTGGGTTAAAGTGCTGCCTGCAGTTCATGCGATAATTAACTCACTAACTGTAGTTACTCTAATTGCCGCCTTGGTATCTATAAAGAAAGGAAACATAGTGGCGCATCGTTCTTTCATGTTTGCTTCTTTAGTTCTAGGTGTACTTTTTCTCGTCTCATATATCTTGTATCATTCAAATGTACAGTCAGTGAAATTTGGTGATATGAATCATGATGGTGTTGTGGATGAGATTGAATTAACTAAAGCTGGAACTAGTCGAGTAGTTTATTTGGTTGTTCTAGCAAGTCATATATTACTTTCTATCCTTGTTGTACCGTTTGTTCTATTTGCTTTTTATTATGCACTGTCCAATCAAATAGTACGTCATAGAAAGATTGTAAAGTATGCTTATCCTGTTTGGATGTATGTGTCAGTTACAGGAGTAATTGTGTATTTTTTAATTAAGCCATACTACTTTTAATCTATGAAGAAGGCGCTTGCATTTGCTTCTTTGTCCATGATCCCATTCATAAATTGGGCTCAGTGTGCAATGTGCAGAACTCAGATTAAGAATAATGTAAGCGCGGGGGAGACATCTATGGCTGAAGGACTTAACAATGGCATTATGTTCCTTTTTTTCACTCCTTATATAGTCGTATTCGTCCTTATTTTTCTTTGGTATAAAAACAGCAAAACAAATAAGAGTGTCAGTTTTATCAAGCGTATTAAAAGCTAAATGCCCTCGTTGCAGAGAAGGGGAGATATTTACTCATTCCACAATGAACGTAAAAAAAATGTCTTCAATGCATGCCAACTGTCCAAATTGCAATCTTAGGTATGAAAAGGAACCAGGAAATTTTTATGGAGCCATGTATATAAGCTATGGGTTTTCTACAGCTATTTTCTTGATTACTGCTTTTGTGCTTTTCTATTTCTTCAACGATCCTGCATTGAATGTCTACCTTGTTTCTATTCTCGTCGTAGCCTTAATCCTTTTTCCACTAAACTTTCGTTACTCAAGAATAGTCTTCTTATATCTCATTTGGAAGAGTTAGAGGGCGAATAAAGGCTTGATTATTGTATATTCAAGCTTGTGAATCAAAAGCTATCCATCGGTTTACTTATCGGTTGTTCTCTTGCGTTATTTGTCAATCATTTTCTGATTAATTGGGATAATATAAACAAGCAAAGAGTAATTGCTAGTATTGATAGCATTATCGAAATTCAGCATGAAGACCTTCTTGCTTGGAAAAAAGGGGTAGATGCTGATCAGCTATTTAGAAAGCGCACTATCTGTAAAGGCAGACTTTCTGAATGGAGTGATAACCGACCATTTATATCAGAAATTTCAAATGATTCTATTCAAGTAGTTCAAAACGAATTAGGCGTCTTTATTATTCAAAAGATATCTGATGAAAAATGCACATACTTATCTTGCCATCAGCTTGTTGAAAAATACGCTATTACTAACCAATACTTAGGTAAAGGCAGAAGTGAACTGCTTGACAAATCTGTAGATAATGTCTCTATTGATAATGGTGCCTATCGATTTAGGGAGTTACTCTCGTTCGATGTGAAATCTATGCCCAATAAAGTTATTGATGCGCTAGTGTCTTTAATTGTATTGATAGTCTTGTTTGGTGAATACTGGAAGTTCAGTCAGATTAGCATAAAATCCTATTGGCGCGTATTTTTTGGGCTACTCATTCTTAGGTATCTGAGTCTAGAATTTGATGCGTTTCAATTACTCTTCAGGTATGATTTGTTTGATCCGCTCAAGTACACTTCTTCAGTTGTAAATCCGACCCTTGGTGATCTATTGATCAACTGCATTATGCTAAATGTTATCATTCTCGCAAGTGCAAGATACCTTATCAGCATACGCCGGTTAAAATGGGGAGTTGGTCTAGTGTGTGCAGTAAATACGATTTTGTCTGGCTTAGTCTTGCATGTGGCTTGGAGTATTATCAGCAACTCTCAACTTTCATTGGATGTAGGACAATCCATAGAATTTGACCTTCTTCGATCTGTTGCCTACCTCTGTATCCTTTTATCGAGCACTGGATATTTTTACTTTACCTACCTGACACTTCAGTTAATTAGAAGAAGTCATTTTATTGGGCATGCAATTATCGGAGCATTACTCGCGGCTCTGGTTATAGGATTTCTTGATGTTTTGTCTATTACGTTCAGCTTTGTACACGTATCGGTTCTTTTGATCTCATTGAGGTATCAATGGGGGAAATCATTTAAGGAATTCACTTATTCTAACTTACTCTTCATTTTGATAGTCAGCGTAGGAATTTCAACTGTATTAGCGTTTTGCATTTACAAGTATGAAGAGAGCGCCGTGTTAGATTCAAAAAAGAAGTTTGCAAACTACCTACTCTTAAAGCGTGATGTTCTTGGCGAATATTACTTGGATCAAACCATTAGAAAACTATCTGAAGATGAAAATCTAGCTTTAATTGCTAGTGAAAGGAGCCGAAAAGTGCTAGAAGATCGAATTCGTAGCGAATTTCTGACTCCATATTTCAACAAATACGATTTAGAAATCGTCTTTCAAGATTATCAGCAGTTAAAGCTAAACTCAAGATTTACTAAGGAGTATAGCTTGCTAACACCTGAAAATCAATCTGACTATGAAGATATCTACTTTGTTGATGAAGGGACTGTTTTTAAATACACCTGTAAAATTAATGTTGGAGACCTTGTTGGATTAATTATTCTGCAAATTAAGAAGCGCGTTCCAACGAGCGTTTATCCAGCACTGCTTACGGACAATAAATATTTCTCTGTTTCAAATGATTTTGATTATGCAGTTTTTGCGGGTGATGATATTCTATTTCATCGAAGCAAATTCGGACAAGGTGAGTGGCCACAGCATGAGGATTTTGAGCGCACTCAGCTTTACATAGATGGGATTGAAAAGAATGGCCGGCACTACTACGGTGTAAAAACAGTTGATGGAAGAACAATCTTGATTATATCTAATAAATATGAGGCCCAAGATAGAATCACTAATTTCTCATTTCTCTTTTTGCTTTTACTCTTCTCATTTGGGATTTTCAGTATTCTAAGTTCAGTTGTGGAACGAGGATTTAAATTAAACTTCACAGGGAAAATTCAGCTATTCTTAGGATTAGCTTTTATCATTCCTCTTTTGATTGCTGGATTTGCTTTACTCAATACGCTGAATACTTCATATCGCGAAGAGATCAATCGAAGTTACATAAAGCAAGCGCTATACATATCAGAACTTTTGTCTACAGATATTGAAGAGGTAAACAATGAGCGAGCTGCTTTTCATCTTACAGAGATTAGCAGCTATATACAATCGGATTTAAGCTTTTACAATGAATCGGGATATTTGGTGGCCACAAGCCAACCTGAAATATTCAATTTGAATTTGCTTGGAAACCTGATTAATCCAATCGTTTTTGAGGAGCTTGTAGTCAAAGAAAACCAAAGCATAATTGCCGACGAATCCGTAGGAAAGCTTGATTACAAGGTGTGCTATGCCGTAGTAAATACAGTAGATAATCAGGTTGCAGGATTCATAGCAATGCCATTTTTCGATTCAAAGAATCACCTTAGACGTCAACAGATTGAAGTTTTCGGCAACCTCATTACCATTTTTGGTTTTATATTCATTATAGCAATTGTGTTTGGTAATGCTGTTCTGAATAACTTATTACAACCACTTCGTATGGTTGCTGACAAGATCAGAAGAGTAACCTTACAAGAGGTGAATAAGCCGATAGAATACGAGTCGTCCGATGAGATTGGCTCTTTGGTTAAGGACTACAATCAAATGCTCATCAAGCTTGAGGAAAGTAAACGTGCACTTGCGAAAAGTCAAAAGGAAACCGCTTGGAAAGAAATTGCAAAGCAAGTAGCACACGAAATTAAGAACCCACTTACGCCCATGCAGCTGAAGATTCAGCAAATGCTGAGAAGGCATGAAGTTGAATCCAAAGAATATGAGACACTTACTTCGCTGCTTACGCAAGTTGATACCTTAAGTCAGATCGCGGAGTCTTTTTCTGCATTTGCAGAAATGCCAGCTCCTGATAATCAGATCTTTGACTGGGGACAGCTAACAAAAGATGTTGTAGAACTCTATAGTGCAGAAGATGTTTCTATAACTCTGGATGTAGGCACGGATATAAGAATAGAAGCAGATAAAGATATCTTCAAAAGAATTCTGAATAACATTATTCTCAACGCAATACAATCAGTAATTGAAAAGCATGCTGAGATATTGATCTCGCTTAAGGTAAAGTCTGGAAAAGGAGTATTGACTGTACGAGACAATGGCAAGGGAGTGCCGGAAGAGTTAAGAGAAAAGATATTCCTGAACTATTTTAGTACAAAATCAACAGGAAGTGGCATTGGTCTGGCATTAGCCAAAAAAGGAATTGAAAACGCGGGAGGAAATATATGGTTTGAATCTAAGCAAGATGAAGGCACCACGTTTTTCATTTCTATGCCTTTGGCTAGTCACTAGTCTTTTTTTCCTTGTTCCTCAAAGCACATTCGGACAAAATCTTAAGTGTAAAACTATTCCAACAAACACCCAGATAAGGCTTGACACGTTGGTTATTGAACCAGGATCTATTAGTGTCAATGCTTCATATACCTGGGATGATTCTACGAAGCTAATTTCAGTCAATTCGGAATTCAAACAGATTGAAGTCTGCTATCGCATTTTTTCATCTCTCCTAACAGAACCTTTTCAAAATCGAAGCTTGTCAACATATGATGATTCAAGAAGGATCACTGAAATCGTCAGAAGTAATCCGACAGTAGGTAAAGAAGAGCTCTTTGAATTTGGAGGAGTGGAAAAATACGGAGCAATTTCTCGAGGAGTTTCTTTTGGAAACCGTCAAAGTTTGTTTGTTAATTCCACGCTCAACCTTCAAATGGAAGGTAAGTTGGATGAGAATTTAAATATATCTGCTGTAATAACAGATCAAAATATACCTTATCAACCAGAAGGTAATACGCAACAGATTCGTGATTTTGATAACGTATTCATCAAACTATACAATGATAAGTTTGATTTGACTGCTGGAGATATTGTATTACAACAACCAGAAGATGCCGGTTACTTCTTGCGCTATTATAAAAACGTTCAGGGATTGCAGGGCAGCTATCGAGGGCAGTCGGGCAATTGGAAACACGAGTCAAGAGTTTCAGGTGCATTATCCAAAGGAAAGTTTAACTCCGCACTTATTGAGCCAATAGATGGCCTTTCAGGGCCTTATAAATTAAGAGGGCCGAATGGTGAGCGATTCATTATCGTTTTAGCAAACTCAGAAAAAGTATTTATTGATGGCAAACTGATGGAACGTGGATTTGATAGGGATTACGTGATTGACTACAATCTTGGTGAAATCACACTCAATAATCATATTATCATTACTCAGTTTACAATCATTCGTGTGGACTTTGAATATGCCGAGCAGTTTTATAGTCGATCAAATCTTTCTGCCTATCAATCTGTATCCAACGAGAAGGTGAAGGTATTTGCTAATTACTATCGTGAGCGAGATAACCCTAACAGCAGCTTTGGCTTCAATCTAAATGAAGCTGACTTGAGTCAATTAAGAGGTATTGGGGATGATATAGATCAAGCCTTTATTACAAGTTTCGATTCGGTACAGTTTTCAGAAAATCGAATTTTATACATTCAAAAAGACACCATAGACTTTGATGGATTAACTCAATCCATCTTTGAGTATTCTACTGCTGCATCTGCTCGACTAGTCAGCCCTTCCTTTTCTGATGTTGGCTTTGGAAACGGCGATTATATACTTAGTGAAACTACAGCCAATGGAAGAGTGTATGAATGGATATCCCCGCAAGGAGGTCAGTCACAAGGAAATTATGAAGCTGGAGCATTTATTCCGTTACCAAACAGCAGGCAGATGATTTCTGTTGGAGGAGAGGTTCAAATTTCCTCCTATGAATCTATAGAAGCTGAGGTCGCTTTCTCAAATACGGATCGAAACCTCTATTCAAACCAGGATGATGATGACAATTCCAGTAGGGGATATTTCACATCATTTAAGACATCAGGAAGGCCATCTTTCATTAATGGTTATACCTGGGTTGGATCTATATCCATGGAGTTTGATGATACTGACTTTACATTCATCGACCGATATCGGCCTATCCTTTTTGATCGTGATTGGAATTTTAGCCCCAATCCAAATGAAGGATCACAAGATCTTATTCTTTTCATAAATGGAGGACTCAGAAAGAATGATGCGAATCGTTTCGAAGCATCACTGAATCGAAGAAAGCGCTCATCTTTTATTGATGGATGGCAACATCAGCTGGACTTCAATCAGGAAGTTTCCAATTTTAAATTGATTTCTTCTCACTTTGTGCTTAGCAATGATCAGCAGGAAAGAACTACTGACTGGTTGAGATCAAGGTCGGATGTGAGCTATCGAAAATGGAAGATGGCGCCAGGATATATATTTGATATGGATCAAAACGAGGTAGCAAGAGGGGATAGCATAATCAGCTCGTTAATGAATTATAAAGCCCATGAATTCTATTTGGAAAGCACAGATTCAGCAAAATCAACTTATCGCATTGGCTATCAGCTGCGTAATGATCGACTTCCTGTCGATGGCAGCTTGGAGGACTATTTGTTTTCAAAAAATCTTAGGGCTTCATACGGCATAAGCACAGAGCAAACGAGCGTGTCCGCAGATGTCAATTATAGACAAGTGGACGATAAGTTGAATTTAAATGTTGGTCAGGATGAGGTAATTAATGGCAGAGTCAATTGGATACAATCCATGCTAGATCGAAATCTAAGATCAAATTTTTCCTTTGCTACAGGAAATAGTCGGGAGTTAAGAAGAGAATTTATATACCTACCTGTGACAACAGGAGAAGGGACGCATACATGGCGTGATACTAATGGAGATAACGTACAAGACTTGAATGAATTTTTTGAAGCCATAAATCCGGATGAGCGAAATTATGTGAAGATATTCACTCCAACAGACGATTACATTACATCGTTTCAGACATTCTATTTGCATACCATAGATGCACGATTACCCTCAAGTTGGAGAAGTCAAGGTGGATTCAGAACACTTGCTTCAAAGCTGTCTGCAAACATCAACCTGAATGTGAATTTCAAGACAACATCAGATCAATATGCGGATAGGTTAAATCCTTTCTTGTTTGATTTGGATGATGAGAAACTGATTAGTATCCAGAATAGTAAGCGCTATACGTTGTTTTATAATCGAAATGGGAGAGGATTCGCAGGTGATTTTACTTATCAAAATTCAGATAATAAGCAGCTTTTAGTTCAAGGTTTTGAGACGAGAGAAAAGAAAGAGTGGATATCTAATGCGAAAGTAGATATCGATGCAGCGTATACTTTTAGAGTGACTACAACCATTGGAAAATTACTCAATCAATCAGATTTTTTGGATTCAAGAAATTTTGAAATCATTTCCAACTCCTACAGGCCTCAGCTTATATGGCAACCATCTAATGTCTTGCGATTGATAGGGAGTTTCGAACGTAAAATCAAGCGTAATGAATGGATAGAATCGAGTTCTGAGTCAGCAACTTCGAAAGTTTACATGACAGAATTAACCTGGAACAAGGCAGGAAGCGGTTCATTGAGAGGCTCTTTTTCAATTGTTCAATTAGATTTTCAAGGGGACCCAACTTCTTACTTGGGTTATTTGCTATTGGATGCGCTCCAGCCTGGAACAAATCAAACCTGGCAAGTCAATTGGCAACAAAAACTCTCGAAGGGAATGCAGATATCATTACTATATAATGGCCGAAAATCTGAAGATGTTGGCGCTATTCACACCGGTAATGTGCAGGTTACCGCTTTCTTCTAGTTGCCGAGTTTATGAACGAAGGTAGGACAACCCAATTTTTTCTTTCTGCTCGGTGTTTTGTAAGGATCTTTTGGCATTCGAAAATTATAGATCAGTGAAAATTCATGAGCACCTCCACCAGCCACTGGATCTAACCTGGATAGGTTGAGATCAAAGCTGTATCCAAATTCGAAGTTGGCATACTCAACTCCAGCCACGAGTATGATCGCGTCTTGATTGAGTAAGCCAAAATCATTCTTAATAAAAGGCATTCCTCGATAATATAGACCAATCAAAACGGGTTGTAAATGTACGGTAGCACCAGCGTCTATCTGCTGAAACTCACCCTGCCTCCGGTATAGAATGCTTGGTGCTATAGAAGGAACAATGGTTCCAATATTTACCAGCTTTTGAAGTGGATATCGACTTCCAATATGAATTGAATATCGAATAGGTAAGTTGTCTTCACCTTCCAGTAGTGAACGATTTGGTCTTGTGAGATGGTCAATGCCTACACCAAACCAGTTCTTCTTCGTATAGATCAAAAAACCAGCGCCAATGTCCCAGTGGTTTTTTAAGCGAATGGAATTGATCTGAGGATCTTGTGATGGCGTGCCGTCAACACCAAAATCTACCTGATCACCTAGCACAAGTTTAGTGCGATCAATATCCCTGAAAGTATATCCGAACTTGAGTGCAGGACGGAATACAACCTTATTGTTAAGGTTTGCTTCATAGGCATAGATGAAGGAACCAGTTGTACTTTTTAATCCCGCCGTGCCTTCCTGATCTGAGTGGAAAACAAGTCCAAATCCACTGTTAATATTACTTGCGTTGTAATCTATTGATGCAGTGGAGTTAGAAAAGGCTTGTGGAAGGTTTGGCCATTGAATGCGATGAATGAAAACAGCACGCGTATCAGGAGCAGTTCCGGCAAATGCCGGGTTGAGATAAATCGGATTTGCATAAAATTGAGAGTACTGAGCATCTTGTGCATATATGATCCTTGTTAGCAGGAGAATGATGATATATATACTAACCTTCTTCATCAGCGGATTAGGGTTACGTCACCAACTTTCACAATGTCTCTTCCGTCCGAAAATCTCAACTCCAACTTAAAAACATAGGCACCGGATGGAGCTAATTGGCCTCTATAGTATCCGTCCCAACCTTGATCTTGCGAGTTACTTTCAAAAATCAATTCACCCCATTTATTGTAGATCAGCATTCTGAATCTTTCTACTCCTTCAAGACGAGGTAAAAAGACGTCATTAATGCGAGATGGGTCTCCACCATTACCACCGCCAACAGTACCTCCAGATGGTCCATTCAAACTAGGCGTAAATGCATTTGGTGTATTTACTTGTCCTCCTGAAATCGCCTCCACTTCGGCCGAGCGGAACAGCGTGTCCACACAACCAAAATCGTTGGTGGCTATTAAAGTAATGTCATAAAATCCTTCATCCGCGTAAGCATGCCTTGGATCTGAATCGGTAGAAGTTGTGCCATCGCCAAAGTCCCAAAGGAAGGTTGAGGCGTTTTCACTCAGGTTTCTAAAAACAGCCTCTTGGTCTGGAATGTAAACTACACGTGTCGAAACGAGGAAGTCTGCAAAAGGGCGTGCATAAACCGAGATGTATTCTTCTCTCTCTATTTCGGAATTGGTGCCTACTTCATTTTCCCCTCTGAGGCGTACTGTGAAGTTGCCTCCAGCAAAGAAGGTATGTGTTGGATTGTCTGATCTGGAAATACTTCCATCATCAAATTCCCATAGATATTCCCCAGCGACGGCAAATTGAGATAGATTGGTAAACTGTACGGTCAACGGAGCACACCCTTCCAATACATCAGCCTCAAAATCAAGGATGGGAGCAGTTGGGAAGACAGTTATATTCTGAGAAGTCTCAATCGTACAGAAATTATCAATTATTGCTAGCGTAATTTCATACGTTCCGAACTGATTATATACATGTGACCCGGGATCATATCCAGAAAAAGAGCTTCCATCGCCAAAATCCCATTCATAAGTAAGTCCTCCTCCTGTTGTGCTGTTATTAGTTATCGTAACTGTATTGTCTGGCAATTGCAATGTCGTCGTTGACAAGGTGAAATCAACGATGCTTGCAGGCCGTTGTTTTTCGATCGTCTCGTTAATAATTTCCGGGTCGCTTTGACAAGATGCTAAATTGGTTGTCACTAAAGTGATTTGCGCATTAATGTCATTGCCTGTGTTTGCTTCACGGTTGTATGAGATCATAACCAGATCACCTGCTCCGAATGTGACATCAGGCACTGGGGTGAAAGTCCAATCATAGTCTGACAATCCTTTTTGAGTGGCCTCAAGCGTGTAATTGACCTGATCGCAATCCTCCGATCGATCAAAGGTAAAATCCGCCAAAGGCTGTGGGCTTATTTGAATATTAAAGGTATCATTAGAAATACACACTCCTGCTTTCTCAGCTTCTAATACCATTGCATAGTTCATGATTGTGGCAGACGTATTAATGATCTCATAATCAAGCTCATTGAAATTTGCATCTACACTATTCTTCACTATTGGATAGCCAGTAACGGTGCCATTGACATCCAGCAAAGTCCAGCGATAAAGGTCTGCAGATAAGCTTTGAGTGGCTGCATCCACCAACATGGTGCTGTTCCATGGAGAGCAATTAGTATTGAAAAAATTATAGGCTGGGTCATCAAACCCAGCTACCTCATCCGGAGAAATACGAAATGTTTCTATTCCACTGAAAGTGACACAACCATCTGTAGATTCGGCTCTAATCTGCACTTGATAAGTTCGTGTTGTGTCGTCCGGGTTATCAAACGAAAGTGGTGTGCTGGCTAAGGTTAGCGTTGAGGAGAAGGTAAACCCTGAGGGAGGATGAGTTACTTCTAAGCTGTAAGTGGTGCCCGGTAGGCTTGGATTATTTGAATCGTTGTTAAACGTGATGATATCCCCTGGACACACATCACCAACAGCATCATGTGATAGCTGTGCATCGGGATTTTCATTAATGATAACACTTTGAGTAATTAGGTCGGTACAAGTGCCTTTTTGTGTGGTCATTCGAAGTGCTACAGTATATGTGCCATCAACTGAGGTAACAGGTTCTACTCCTGTGGCTATATCCGAACCATCAAGGTACCAGTTGAAATTACTATTGTCCGTTCGGATAAGCTCAACATTGAAAACGCCATTGTAGCTGAAATCCCACTCATATAAATCCACCTCATCAGCATTAACTTGAGTGGTAAGGCTGGTAATGGGATCGGCAATTCCTGAAAATGTAGTTCTGTCTTCTGCACAAACTTCGTTAGAAGCAAAGGCTGGTTGAGGTCTACCATAAACAAAAACTGTGTCTTGATCTGTGCTACCGCAAAGCGTGGAAGTATTACGAGCCACCAATCGTACGATGGTATATTCTTCAGTAGAAAAATCACGCGTAAAATCAGGCACAGGATCAACAAGGTAGGAGCCATCCGTTGGCTGAGTCGCGATTAGAACATTGCTTTCATTGTAAAACTCGAATCTGAATTCGGTATTTGGCTGGTCTACAGTATTATCTCTAAAACCTACTGTAAACACATCGGCACCTGTTTGGCAGAAGTCAGCGTTAATTGGAGCTGCGAAGGCACCATCATAAAACTCAAAATCTGCCACCGCGTCTGGAGAGAGATTCACCAAGTCATCGAAGACAACATCGCATGTGCCATCAGCGTTGGGATCAGTTGCAGTTAGTCGAACCAATTTAGGACCACCGGAATCAAAATTAAATGTGGGGTTGACGGCCGTCGATGTACCTAATAGAGGATCTGAATCCAAGGGTCCATCATAAAACTGCCATAAATAACTGTATGGTCCACCCGGTGTTTGATTGTCGAAGTAGATATCTGAATTGATACAAAATTCGGTGAGAATAGGACCACCGGATCCACCATCTCTAGCTACATAATCGGGAACGGGTGGGGCTATAACCTGTATCACCAGAATTTCCGAAACCGCATCTACATAGTTGGGATCATTTTGGTCTCCATTGAATGGATTACAGGTATTCCAATTGTACATGGTAACCTCGAAGGTGGTTCCAATTAGATTAGCTGCATTAGCTGGAGCTGAAATAGGAAATGTGGAGTGAATAGGGACATCCGCTGGAAAAGGCACTTCTTCCACCGGTCCAAAATAACCTGCTGTGACCATCACTGCACCAGTACCTCTTGTAGATGCGGCAGAAAGATTGCCCGAATTATCTGTGACCACAACTGCTCCACCATCATCAACAGTCAAATCTCTCAATCGACCTACAGCAGGTGCAGGATCGGTTCCATAGACAAACTGAACCCAGCGAGAGATTTGGTTGGGATTGTCCGGGTTGTCATTGATGTTGCAGTTGAATGTGGAGGCATCATCAAACACGACGTTGGTAAGTGCGGTATTTTCACACATATCATATTGACCAGGATCAAAAGCTATTACACCACCGTTTTCATCATCAAAATTCCATGATGGTACAATTTGTGTCTGCTCGGATGTCTCGCAGATGTCACTTGCTACAATGATAAAAGCCTGGGCTTCAAAGAAGCATTCCGGGCCAGTATCCGGATAGGGGAAAGGTGTTGCTGTAGCCTCATAGGTTCTGTCTCCATTTGAAACGGTCAGGCCAGCACCAGAAATGGTCTCTGTAGTATTTGCGGGATCATTCCAGATAAACTGGATTTCTATGTCTGCAGGATTTTGAGCAGCATTGAAGGTGTATGTAACGGTAAAGGTATTGACTGTGACAGGTGCACAGGTACCGTCTGCGCTAAAATCTACGCTGATGGTGGTGCTTAATAAACTGCATTGCCCGTAGCCCAACAGTCCGATCAAGGCCAAAAGTATGGTGAGAAAAAGCCTGGCGATCATGAGATTGAATAGTAATATTCAAAGATCAAATTTACTCATTTGAATATTACTAGAATGCTAAAATCTTGTAAATATTGTATTAAAAGTACAATAGTTTCAAATATGTGTATGAAGGATTGACTCTCTTTTACTCATATTTCAAAGTCTTGGCTGGATCGAGTTGGGCGGTCTTGAATGTATGAAAACTTACCGTCAGAAATGCAATCAGCAATACCATCAAGGCAGCGAATCCGAAAAACATAAAGTTAATCGAAACATGGTATGGGTAGTTGTCTAGCCATCCACTCAAGAAGTACCAGGCTGTTGGCCAGGCAATCAGATTTGCTATTCCAATTAAGATTAGAAAGTCTTTAAACATTAATTTGATAATTCCACTGGTAGAAGAGCCCAAGACTTTTCTAATGCCAATTTCTTTGGTTTTCTGGACAGCCGTGTAGGAAGATAGTCCAAATAATCCGAGGCATCCAATGAGTATTGCCAAGATGGTGAAGATTAAAAACAAGTCTCGAAAGCTCTTTTCCGATTGATAATAGCTATCGAAATAGCTATCGAGGAAGAAGTACTCAAAAGGATTCCCTGCAAAACTTTGATCCCATTGCGCCTTTACAGCGTCAACAGTTGCCGCAATATTATGTGTACTCATTTTTATCATCATGTATTCATGATTGTATTGCTGCAAGAAGAATCCTAGTGGTTGCATAGACTCCTGAAGTGATTCATTGTGAATGTTTTTTAGCACTCCAACAACCTGAGGTTTCCATCTAAACTGATCTATCGAGACATATTTTCCCACAATCTCTTCAGGAGAATATCCAAGTGCTCTGGCTCCATATTCATTAACAACAATTGCCGTATCCGGATCTTTTATAAAATCTCGTGAGAAATTTCTCCCAGCTACCATTTCCATGTTGATCAGATCAAACAATTCATAATCCATGCTGCTGATGGCAAAAGTGGTTGCTGCATCAGGTTCTTGATCCAACTTTCTGATCTGTGTTTTAAATCGCAATTTTTTCCCTGGTAACATGCCCGAACCTGCAACGCCTGTGATCATAGGTTGGTCGGCAAGGCCATCTTTAAAGGACATGTAATCATTCCGAGCTTGTACATTTGATGTGTCTCTTGTAGACGGACGCTCCACGACCATAATTTGTTCTGTACTATAGCCAAGGTCTTGGTTTTGCATGAATGACATTTGTTCATAGACGATGAGCGTTCCTATAATGAGCGCAACGGAAGTAGTAAATTGCATAATGACCAATGCCCTTCGTAGAAGAATTCCCTCACCTTTTCCTTTGAATTGCCCTTTGAGGACTTCCACCGGTTTGAAGGAAGACAAAACTAACGCTGGATAAAATCCAGTAATTAATGAACCGCCAATCCAGAAGATCAGTGCGCTGATCCAAAACCATGGTTGCGTCCAAATAAGGTAAGAAGAAGGGGTTCCGCCAATATCATTAAAAAATGGATTAACAAGTAACACCAAAATGAGTCCTACTAGAATGGCCAGCAAGAAAATAATGCTAGATTCAATTAGAAAATGGATGATTAACTGCAGTTTCTGTGAACCCACTACTTTCCGTAATCCCACCTCTTTCGCACGTTCCACTGACTTGGCTGTACTTAGATTTACATAGTTGATGCAAGCGATGATGATGATAAACCAGGCGATTATCGCTAGATATCCCACAGCTTCCCCATTCCCATTTATCTCAGCTTCATCAGTAAGTCGAGAATTTAGATGAATGTCCTTTACTGGTTGAAGTAGTAATACATCCTCACCATTTTGCTCTGCTAATTCAGGCTTGAATTTTGAAACCAATTCTGGAAGCTTCCTTTCAAGTTCGTTTGGATTAACGCCCTCTGCCAATCGAACATACGTGTAATAGTCTTTCCTTCCCCATCCGGTTTTATAACGTGCTAAAGCTCCATCATACCTGCCATAGATCGTGGGAAACGAAATAAGCACATCAAATTTCAAGTGAGTATTGTTTGGATGATCTTTGAAAACTGCAGTTACGATACATGGTTCATCGTTAAAGTCATCGTCTTCCAACCGAAGCGTTTTGCCAAGTGGATTTTCGTCTCCAAAGTAATTTTTAGCCATGGTTTCAGAAATGGCAATTGTAAAGGGCTCTTCTAATGCATTATCCCGATCTCCATGAACCATTTCATATGAAAAGAGCCTTAAAATAGATGCATCAGCATATAGAAATTTTTGCTGTTTGAATACCACTGGACCATTTGGACCATTTTCCCAAGTGATGATCACATTATTCTTGGAGCCCATGTTATATAATCGAGCAAAGTCGATCACCTCAGGGAATTCTTCCATCATAGCGGCACCTACTCCTGCATAGTTTTCCGAGCTCTTGTAAATGAGCTCACCATTTCGATACACATCCAACTGCACTCGGTAGATATCGTCACCATTCTCCATGAAATTTTCAAAACTTCGCTCATAAGAGACATAATGGTTAATTAGCCAAAAAGCACATAGGCCAATGGCTAATCCTAGTACATTTAGAAAGGTAAAAAATCGCTGCTTCAATAGATGGCGAAAGGAGGTTAGTAGGTAGTTTTTGATCATAGTGGAATTGATTGGCTAATAACAGTTTACTGATACTAGCACGAATAGTTACAATCAAGGATGGATTGAAAGGAGCGAAAGTTTCACCTCACAGTGAGGATTTTTGATTATTTACCTTTCACCATTTTCATCAAACGACCGGCAAAGACAAACTCATTGAGCTCTTGAACATCTGAATTACCGATATCATCGCTCGGCCCAGTCCATAATAATCGTCCCTCATGCATGAAATTTACAATGTCTCCAATTTCAAGGACAGAATTCATATCATGAGACACCACGACTGTCGTCATTTCATATTCGTCGGTGATGTCTTTAATCAGGTTGTCAATTTTGATGGATGTTTGAGGATCAAGTCCTGAGTTAGGCTCGTCGCAGAATAGATAATTTGGCTTGGTTACGATTGCTCTAGCAATACCAACTCGTTTTTTCATCCCTCCGGATATCTCTGAAGGCATTTTATGATTTGCGTTTTCCAATCCAACGCGTTCCAAGCAAAAATTCACACGATCAAGTTTCTCATCCATCGATTGCTTTGTGAGTACATTTAATGGAAACATCACGTTTTGTTCTACTGTCAGACTATCGAATAGCGCACCTCCTTGAAAAAGCATGCCCATCTCACGACGTACTTCTGTTTGAAGTTCCTTAGAGGCGTTAGCAAAACTTCTTCCATTGAATTCAATTTTTCCTTCATCTGGCAAAATTAGACCTACGATGCATTTGAGTAAAACACTTTTGCCTGTTCCACTCGCACCAATGATCATGTTGGTTTTATTTTTTTCAAATTCAACACTGATGTTGTAGAGAATTTGCTTGCCATCAAATGATTTTGATATGTTAGAAACTTCGATCATGGTGTGAGAAATGGTGCTAGCATGTATGCGAGAATGTAATCACCTGCCAGGATTGCGATACAGCTGCTTGTTACAGCATTGGTTGAGGATTGACCAACCTCCAATGCGCCACCGCTTGTAAAATATCCTTTGTAGGAGCTAATGGCCGCAACCAGAAACCCAAATACCACGGCTTTGATCAATGCAAAAATTACTTGAAAAGCATTGAAGTCCATTTGAATGCCGAGGATATAGTCAGTTCCTGAGATCACTCCAGTAAACAGCGCTGTGAGATAGCCTCCGTAAATAGAGACAAAACCAGCCATTATTACCAACAGCGGAAACATTATGACAGAAGCAACAATCTTTGGCAAAACCAGGTAGGAGGTGGCATTAATACCCATTACCTCCAAAGCATCTACCTGTTCCGTTATTTTCATGGTGCCAATTTCACCAGCAATATTAGACCCCACCTTGCCCGCATACACAATAGCTGTAATGGTTGGTGCCAGCTCAATGAGCGTCATATCTCGTACAACGAGCGCGATAATAGGATCTGCAATCAAAGGAGAAATGAGATTGTATGCGGTCTGAACGGTAGTAACCGCTCCCATAAACGCTGAAACAATCACTACAATGAAAACAGAATTGTAACCAACTTTAATGCTTTCATCCACAATGCGATGGACGTATGTTGCGAATGTTTCTCTTCGAACAAAAAGCTGACCTAAAAAGATGATGAATTTACCTAAACTCTTCATGAAGTTGCGTGCGCTAAGATTGTTAGCTTTGTCAAACATAACACCTTAAGGAATAACCGAAAAGTTAAATATGAATAATTCAGAGAGATTAGTTGTTGTGACTGGTGGAACCAAGGGAATTGGGAAAGCGATTATCCAACGATTTGCTGAGGATGGATTCCCAATAGCCACATGTGCCCGCAACGATCATGACCTTACTGTCTTGCGCGAAGAGATCAATAAAGAGTATGATGAATTGATTCATACATACGCAGTAGACCTTTCTAAGAAGGAGGGAGCGAAGGACTTTATTGAGTTTATTCGAATGATCGGTCAGCCGGTAGAAATTCTGATAAACAATACAGGTGTATTTATCCCAGGACTGGTCCACGAAGAAGAGGATGGAGTGCTTGAAAAGATGATAAATACTAATCTATACAGTGCATATCATGTTTCTAGAGGCATTATTCCTCAGATGAAAAAAGATAAGAGTGGTCATATATTCAATCTATGCTCAGTAGCAAGTTTAAATGCGTATCCAAATGGTGGTTCTTACAGCATTTCCAAGTTTGCACTTTACGGCTTCTCACAAGCCTTGAGAGAAGAATTGAAAGAATTTAACATTCGTGTGACTTCTATTTTGGCAGGAGCCGTGTTAACACCTAGTTGGGATGGTGTGGAGCTCCCAGAAGAACGATTCATGAAGCCATCAGATATTGCCGAAACCATCCATGCGACTTATCGGTTGAGTGAACATACCGTGGTAGAAGATATTGTGTTAAGACCTCAATTAGGAGATATATGACTCACAAATATTGCAATAGTCTGACTGAATACTCCAGAAGAAAGACCCGTGAGGTTTTTATCGGTGATGTGCCCATGGGTGGAGATAACCCAATCAGGGTACAGTCCATGACTACTGTGGATACCATGGATACCACGGGTTCGGTGGAACAGACATTGCGAATGGTGGAGTCTGGTTGCGAATATGTAAGAATTACTGCTCCAAGCATAAAGGAAGCGCAGAATCTGGAAAACATTAAGAATGAACTGCGAAAGAGGGGCTGTGATGTGCCTCTGGTTGCAGACATCCACTTCACCCCAAATGCAGCTGAGCTAGCAGCGACCATTGTGGAAAAAGTGCGTGTCAACCCGGGCAACTATGCTGATAAGAAGAAATTTGAACAGATAGAATATTCGGATCACGCATACGCAGATGAGCTGAAGCGTATCGAAGAAAAGTTTGCTCCACTGGTTAAGATTTGCAAGGCAAACAAAACCGCCATGCGAATTGGAACCAATCATGGTTCTTTATCTGACAGAATCATGAGTAGATATGGGGATACCGCCCTTGGAATGGTAGAGTCTGCGCTAGAGTTTATCCGTATTTGTGAGGCGATGGATTACAAGGATCTGGTGATTTCCATGAAAAGCAGCAACCCACAAGTGATGGTACAGGCTTACCGGTTGTTGGTAAACAAATTGGATGAAGAAGGTTTAGAACCGTATCCATTGCACCTCGGAGTGACGGAGGCGGGAGAGGCAGAAGACGGTCGAATCAAGTCGGCAGTTGGGATCGGAACGTTACTGGCAGATGGACTTGGAGATACGGTTAGAGTGTCGCTCACCGAGGAGCCGGAAGTAGAAGCTCCAGTGGCTCAGATCATGGTAGATCGACTCAAACATAAGCTCAATCATGAGCCGATAAATCCAGTCAGCGATAACCCTATCAACCCATTCGAATATCACCGAAGAGCAACTTATGAAGTACTGAATTTTGGCAATGAAAATGTACCTCGAGTCATTGCAGACTTTTCTAAATTGGAGCAGATCGATGTAAAGGATTTGAAGTCCATTGGCCATTCGTATCTTCCCGAATTGGATAAGTGGGGGATGAATGATCTAGGTGCAGACTACATTTATACAGGTTCAAATCCGGTCGAATTTATGCTACCAAATGGACTCAAAGAGGTCTTGGATTATGAAAAATGGCAGTCAAGCAGCGATCAAACAAATAGGTTTCCATTAATAGCTGATTTACAAGAAGTTGAAGCACTTCACGAGAAGTTAAACTTTGTATTGATAGATACGGATAATTACAACCAAACAATCTTTGGTTTCGTAAGAAAAACCCTCAATACGGTTCTTATTCTACATTCTGAGCAGTCTCATTCCTCCTCAAGCATTCGCAGATTCGTGATTGAGCTCATGAATCAAAACATCGATGTTCCTGTAGTCCTTCGACAATCCTATCCAGACCTTAGTGAAGATGAATTCATGATCTATGCTGCAACAGACGCCGGGGCTTTATACATTGACGGAATTGGAGACGGCATCATGCTAACTCCAGAAAATGTTCTTTCTATAGATCAGTTGAAATTGTATAACAATACGGCTTTCGGAATTCTTCAGGCTGCTCGTACCAGGATAACAAAAACTGAGTATATCTCATGTCCATCCTGTGGCCGAACACTCTTCGACTTGCAGGAAACAACCGCGATGATTCGCAAGCGAACAGATCACCTCAAAGGTGTGAAGATCGGAATCATGGGATGTATTGTAAATGGTCCCGGAGAGATGGCCGATGCAGACTTTGGATATGTGGGGTCTGGTAAAGGAAAGATCACACTTTACAAAGGTCAGGAAGTCGTAAAACGAGGCGTGCCATCCGAGCAAGCACTCGACCAATTAATTGAACTGATTAAAGAACATGGAAGGTGGGTGGAACCGGAAGGGGTAGAAGTCTAATGGCTAAATGCAAATCCGTTTAAATGCATTCTTTGTCTTTCCTATCACATTACTACTGATACAAAAAGACCTATTCTTCGTAACTTTCTGGCTAACCGCTTTCAGATGAAGTACCTACTTTTTTGTGCAATCTTCTTGCCGTTCCTTTTATCCGCTCAAATGAAGGAAAGCGGAGTTGCCCCTGGTGCCAGTGTAGTTATGGGTGAGCACACAGGTGTCAATTTAAGATTTCACTATTTCCCCAGTCACAAAATGTGTTTTGGCTTGGAAAGTAACTTATTTCCCAAATCAGGTCATTCGGTTTCAGAAGGAATGGAACTGACTCTGAATGGGCATTTCATCTTAGAAGTAAGTGAACATTGGGGTGTTTATCCCCTGGTAGGTGCTGGCTGGAAAAACCTGGAGCATGAGTCTGGCTTTCGAGCGCTAACAGGGGGAGGACTGCATGGAAATTATGGAAGGCTGGCGCCGTACGTAGAATACATCTACAGTAGCGGGTTTGAGCCAGAAGGAATCTTTATCATCGGGACGTTCTTCACATTTGCTTTAGGTGAGGAACATTGATGGATGATTTGCTGAATCAAAAATCCAATTTAAACTTCTCTGTTAAACCCTTTCACTATTAGCCAGATTCCTAGGAAGATCTCATTGAGACCTAGCGGCATCATAATCATCATTCCTCCGGCAGTGGTGTCGTATACATTGGCTAATATCTCAATGAAAAGGAGTGTGACAGCAATGAGACCCCATATTGATATAAAACGTGGAATGAGGCGAATGTAAAATAGTAATCCATAAAGCGACCATGCTCCGAGGCAATAGACTAAGAGTGCAATATTTTGGACATTTCCTCTGGCATTTCTCAAGTAGTACGCGGTTGTTTCGAGTTGTGTAGCCTGTGTTTCAGTGACATCTCCCATTTGCAAGCTTATTTTTAGCACCGTGAGAAGCAATAGGCCACTTATCATGAACCCTACAAGTTCGGTCAATCGCTGTCCGACATACCATAGTGCGATACGTTCACTGGTTTGTTTGAGGATAGGGTAAAATAGAATTGCGATCCCAAAGACAGCAGCACCACACAACAAATCCAACAGCATTGCCAATCTGACCATATTTGCATTAGAGGAAAGCGCATTTAAATAATCGGATGAGTACAATATGGGCTCAAGTATTATGCTGTAGCTGGATACAGCTGCTGCCATTTGAATGATAAATAAGATTCCTATAAGTCTTGCTATTTTGTTGCGATTCATCTCTTCATAGTGTAGGTGCAGTGGTAAGATGAAAATACGATACAAATGGTTGCTTGGAAGAAATCACACCCTATCATTTTAGTATTTTTCACCTTACAGAGAGTGAGGAGGTCAATTATATTGATTCGTAAATTCAATTATCTTGTAGATTTAAACCTAATCCACCCAATGAGCCTAAGCCTATATGCAATACTACGATCCTAAAACGCTGTCCTTTCTACTTGCGGACGTACACCACCTTGAAGAACTACTGCAAGCCGATCGATATGCTGCATATGATCGTCAATCCATAGACCTGCTGCTAGATGCAGTTAAAGATTTTAGCGATACCTCATTGTTTCCTGCTATTAAGATAATGGATGAAAACCCTTGTGTTTTCAACGATGGACATGTGACGATACCTGAGCAGTTTGGTCCAATCCTGAAGAAAGCAGGAGAAATGGGGCTGATTGGGGCATTTATGGATGAGAAAGACAATGGACTGCAATTGCCCATGCTGGTATTTAATGCCATCTATTTTATTATGGAGGCTGCCAACAACCATGTGACCGGATACCTGGGATTGACTGCCGGTTCTGCCAACCTGATCCTGACGTTTGGATCCGAAGAACTTAAGCAGAAATACGTACCTAATATGCTAGAGATGCGGTGGACAGGCACCATGTGTTTGACAGAGCCACAAGCAGGCAGCTCACTTTCAGATATCACTGCATCCGCAAAACCCAAAGGTGATGGTACCTATGCAATCAAAGGGCAAAAGATCTTTATATCTGCAAGTGATCACCAGTTTTCAGACAATTTTGTTCACCTGGTACTCGCTCGTTTAGAAGGAGCACCGGCAGGGACAAAGGGCATCTCATTATTTGTAGTGCCGCAATACTTTGTGAATGATGATGGCTCCATTGGAGACTTCAATCATGTGGATGTGGTAGGAGAGTTTGAGAAACTTGGCCAACGAGGCTATTGTACAAACCACCTGGCATTTGGGGAGAGTGGGGAAAGCATTGGCTACCTCGTAGGGCAGGAGAACAAAGGCTTGAGCTACATGTTCCAGATGATGAATGAAGCACGCATTGCTACGGGAAGAATGGGTACTGGCATTGCTTCAGCTGCCTATTACGCCTCTTTGCAATATGCCAAAGAACGTCCTCAAGGTCGAAAATTGCAGAGTACTGGAAAGAAAGATCCGGGAGAGGAGCAAACCTTAATCATCAATCATCCGGATGTAAAGCGGATGTTGCTCCATCAGAAAGCCATAGTTGAAGGTTGCCTTAGTTTAATCCTGCAGTGTTCATACTACGTAGATAAGTCAGTTACCACAGAAGGAGAGGAGAAGAATACGTATCATTTGCTGTGCGAGATCCTGAACCCTATTGCAAAGACTTATCCTTCGGAAGCCGGGAAGGATGCAGTAGATACCGGGCTGCAAGTGCTGGGAGGCTATGGTTACATGATGGACTTCATCTTGCAGCAATACTTGCGTGACATTCGCATCATCTCCATCTATGAAGGTACCACTGGTATTCAGTCGTTGGATTTGCTGGGGCGTAAAGTCACCATGATGGAAGGAGCTGCACTTAAGCTATTAGCAAAAGAAATGGAAGATACCATTATGGCCGCTATGGATAATGACGAGCTGAAGCCTTATGCCTTGATATTAGGGGAGGAAGCAAAGTTGATAGAGACATGCCTTGCTCACTTGATGCCGTATGCGATGAAGGGCAACCACGAACGCTACCTTGCAGATGCGACGATCTTCATGGATCTGTTTGGAACGGTTGTGATTGGCTGGCAATGGCTCAAAATTGGACTTGCAGCCTTAGATCAGGACGAAGCCTTTAAGCAAAGCAAACTTCATACGTTGAATTACTTCTACAAGTATGAAATGTCTCGCTGCAAAGGTCTGCAAAAAATCATTTGTGATGATTCGGAG
Organism: Ekhidna sp.; assembly: GCF_039960695.1. Lineage (GTDB taxonomy): Bacteria > Bacteroidota > Bacteroidia > Cytophagales > Cyclobacteriaceae > Ekhidna. Next base: position 151,422 of record NZ_JBDVKP010000004.1, read on the forward strand.
GTGACGATCAAGATGGGAACGGAGATGTTTTAAAAGGAACTGGGAAAGATTAATTGGGATGAGTGGTGAGTATTCAAATTCCAATAATTATTATCTTCGGCTAAATTCAACCTTGTTGCTAGAACTCATACGCTTACCACCATTTCGAATTGCCACATGCATCTTAGTGATGCTTGCCAGTAACATTCACTCGTTTGCTCAATCGCTCCCTCACCCCATTCTTTACGATGGAGCTGAAGCAGTAAAAGTTGATAGTGCCTTTACGTTGAAGATTGCGGGATCCGATTCAAGTAGAATCAAGGAGTATCGGCTAGACAGCCTTTCAAGCATTGCTGGACTCAACCTGGTAGACGAGTTTGCCATCAAGCCATATTGGTTGATTTTCTCCATACGCAATGAAACAGACAGCAAGCAGCGAGTGAGCTTGCGTTACGCTGCTGACATCATCAAACTCATCGAAGTTGATTCCGCTGGAGCCTTCAAAATACATACAACAGGGATTTGCCCTCCAATATCCTCTATTTCTTCTATGAAACAAGAAATACCATTCTTTGATCAGGCTGCAATCTTCCTGGATTTGGAAGTCAATCAAACCCAAATGTATGCCATGTGGGTAGGTTCAACCACTTTGGTGGGTTACGAAGACACTTTGCAGCTTCTTTCGGTAAGCTACTACGGGGAAAATTACAATGCTGTGAAGCATGGGTATGCTTTGCAATTGTTGTTTGTGGGCATGATGGCCTTGCTGGCTGCATTTAATCTGCTGATTTATTTTGGAAATCGGGATCCCACGTATCTTTTCTATAGCCTATATGTCATTGGAATGGGCAGCTATTTCTTTTCCATGATGAGTTTGGATCGCGTCGTATATGGATCAGAATTACCACTAAGCCTGCTTAAAATCAATATCACAAGTTATTCAATCCCTATTTTTTATCCATTGTTTTGTTGGTTTCTGTTGCACCGGGATGGTTGGCGGCCTAAGATTAAACGTGCGTATCAGTTGGTCGTCTATTTGAGCATCGTTCTCTGTTTTGTTTCTTCAGCATTATTGATCTTTCATCCATCCTGGAAATTCATGGGTGCAACATATATGAGTATGTTGTTTGCCCCTGTAGGTATATTAGGTACCGGCGTGTTTCTATATACCGTTATTGCATACATCTTTAGTAAAGACGTGTTGGTCAGATACATTGGATGGGGAGGATTTTCTATGGTTCTATTTGTGATAGTTCTTGTGGTGCGTTCCCTTATCCTCACTTTTGGTCCGTCTACAGGCTTATTTAATATCGATTGGGCACTATTTGGTTTTCAGCTGGCATGTCTGGTACAAGTACTCATCTATGCATTGGCATTAAGCTATAGAAGCAGAAAGATAGAAATGGAACGTAAGGCGCTACTAGAGATACACCAAACGAAGACTCGATTCTTTGCCAACATCTCTCACGAATTTAAAACGCCACTCACGCTAATCATTGGGCCAGCCACCGAGTTGATGAAAAATACCAAAGACAGTGCAGCTAAGAAACTCATAGCCGGCATTACACAGAATGCCAATCGGCTCCTCAGACTGATCAATGAAATACTGGACTTGTCAAAAATAGAATCCGGTCAGTCGCAGGTAGAAAAATCTCCCATTGAAATCAATGGATTTATTCAGATCATTGTAGCCCAGTTTAAGTCTTTTGCGATCTCTCGGCATCAGCAACTCCTCTATGAGCCATCCAAACAGGAGCTATGGATTTCATCAGATGCCAATAAGCTTGAAAAGATTCTTATCAACCTTATTTCTAATGCGTGCAAATACACTCCAGAAGGTGGTTCCATCGAGGTGTCTGTTGCAGTAAATACTGAGATGAAAATAACAGTCAGAGATACAGGGATCGGAATTCCTGAGCAGCATCAACATGAAGTATTTGATCGGTTTTATCATAGCGCCAATTCTCACTACACCACTGACCAAACATCGACTGGCATTGGTTTGGCCCTGACCAAAGAGCTTACGCAACTTCTGGGTGGTGTGATTACCCTTTCCAGCCAGGAAGGGATAGGCACGGAAGTTATAGTCACAATACCAGTTGAAGAAATAGAGCCAGTACAAGTGAATGATCAGGAGTCGGCGAGCGTTGAGACTGACGCCATTGGAAATGAACTGACTTTACTGCTCATCGAGGACAATGAAGAGCTACGCTCATTCATAAAATCGTGCTTGCCGGAAGACCTTCAGGTGCTGGAAGCCGCAGATGGAGTAGAGGGCGTGCATAAAGCTGAGACTCACATTCCGGACATCATAATCACAGATGTGATGATGCCTAAAAAGGACGGCTTGCAAGTATGTAAGGAGCTAAAGAGCAGCCAGGCAACGGACCACATCCCTATAGTAATCCTGACGGGTAAATCTTCGCAGCCAAGCAAGATCGAGGGACTGGAAGCGAATGCCGATGCTTATATAGCTAAGCCCTTTAACCCTGATGAACTTCGCCTCATCATTCGCAACTTGTTGGCCACTAAGGAGCAGCTTCGCAAGTATTACAGTCAGACCATGAAGCTAGAAGCATCAGAAATAGAGATCACCTCTCAGCAAGAAGTATTTCTAAAGCGGGCCATAGAGGCAGTGGAATCCAACATGATGAATGATGCTTTTACTGTAGAAGATCTAAGTGATCTACTGGCGATGGATCGGACGCAATTGTTCAGGAAAATGAAAGCCATGACAGGAGAGAGTCCCAGTAGCTTCATTCGCAATATTCGACTAAGGAGGGCGAAGCAAATGCTGGAATCAGATGCCGCCTCGGTTGCAGAGATAGCGTATGCTGTAGGGTTCAGCAGCCCAAGCTATTTCATCAAATGCTACAAAGATCAATATGGAATCAGCCCTGGAACAGCAGTGAAAAATGTCTCATAGATTATTGTTAACCAGCGAAAAGGGCAGGTTGCAACATATGTGATATTCGTTACAACATCTATGCTACCGAAATAGAACGTCATGAGATAATCTTGTAGTGATGTTTCATACAAACAGTATAACAATGAAAAATAGCATGAAATCAATCCTTGGAATAGCTATCATAGCATCTGCTTTATTGTCTTGCGGCGAAGATGAGCCAACCCCCTTGTGTGAGGAAAGAAATACGGGATCACTCATTGTCACAAACAATTACCCAGAGAGCCCAAACAGTCATAATTCTTTAGCAGTATTTATTAATAGAGACGCAAGAAGCTCGAACTCTTCTGGAGATCTGAACATCGGTCCTGGAGAAGTTGGTTTGGTGACGTTACCGGCAGGTATCCATTCAGTTAATATCTATTTAAATACCGGTAGCTGTTCAGGTACCCGATGCGAAGTAAGTCGTGATTTTATTGATGAGCGGGAGGTTGATCTGGAGCAATGTGAAGATTTAAATATGGCCTTTGGAATTTAAATGAGTGAACCACTGAGAGGCTTGTTTAGCATCGAGATAGAGAAGTGCAGTTACAAACTATACTTAGAAGTGGAATTTAAATTTGGGTTTGAATGGCGTAGTTAATCTGCAAACACTTCGTAATGAATTACTTTTTCTTCAAATTCGAGGAGGTATTCCTTGTCTCAGGATAATACTTTGCTTGCTCAAAATTATCGCCTGCAAAATTTCTGTTAACGTCAAGATTTTCTCAGAAAGTAATGAGAGTAAAGTGTCCAGTGTTTTCTTCTAATCTTCTTAAAAAGGTCAGTTTCTTGAACCAACTGATGCTCCCGGAACCTCCCAGAATGTTTATTTCAAGGGATTGAGCATACAATATTAATTGAGTTGTATTATTATTGATCTAGGTAAAGATTGAACCTAATATGAAGAAAATAATCTATCTACCATTCCTATTTATAGCAATAAATTTAGCCGGTCAGAATGCAGACTCTTCATTGGTGAAAAAAACCATGCGTTTTGGTATTGAAATAAATGAACCATTCTTATGGTTAGAAGACCTTAACTCGCAAAAAACTCGAGCTTGGTTAACCGAGCAGGAGAATAAGACGATCGAACTTTTAGGCAAGGGTGCGAAGGGAAAAGTTAAAAGACATCTGCAGGCCGCCCCGAGTGATAAGGTTACCAATTTTGGACAATTGCAGTTTAAATTCGAGCGATTTGATAATAAACCTCCGACCTTAAAATATCGATTAGGGAAAGAAGGAATTTTCGTCACTATTTTCAACGGCAAGGACTATCAAAATGATGAGAATGATATTCCATTTATCGAAAGATATTGGGTTACACCTGAAGGCAGCTTTCTGATTGTTGCGCTTTCACATTCTGGAAATGATTGGATAGAGTTTGCGATAATAGATATAGAAAAAAAAGGTATGTTGACTGTCCTAAAAGGCATCATCAGACCTTGGCTTATTTTTCGAGATGGTGGTTTTTTATATGTTCATTATGATGAACCCGATGACGTAATAAGCGGTGAGCGGATTGATCAGAAGATCAGTTATCATAAATTCAATACATCGCAATCAGAAGATAAGATTGTATTCAGAAATGGTGATCGTAGCGGAACCAGATTGTTCAATGTTTTTCAACATGAAAGATCGCCCTCACATATATTCATCCAATACCCATTTAAGGTTGATGGAAAATGGAAATATGCCATAAGTATGATGGAAGTCTGGAAGGACCTCATCATTCCAAAGCCCTTCCTGATTTATGAATCTGACTATGAAGTAGACTTTAGACCGGTAAGTGAGGATGAGGATTTCATATACTTCAGGACAAACTTAAATGCTGGTAACTACTGCTTGATTAAATGTAGCTTGACTGAGTTAAATAATTATGAAATTATACATCCTGAATATAAGGAGGTCATGATCGACGCAACATATCTTGGTTCTGGTACATTCGGAATTACCTATTTATATAATGGTCAATATTCTGGTATGTTAAAAAAGGATGAAAAAAGAAGATTGATTTCTGTGCCAAAAGGTGCCAGTATTGAATTTTCTTATGGAATTGATGCATTGACAGGATATTTTTCCTATAACACTCACTACATTCCTCCTCAATATTACGAGATCGATCTTACGGCAATGAAGTCTAAACTAATTTCTGAGCTACCCTATGCAAGAGGGAAGTATGAAGTTGAAATTCTTCATTATACAAATTCTGCGGGTGACAAGCTTCCCATGCAAATTGTTTACTACAACTCAGATGACCGATCCATTGTTGGTGGACCAAGACCTGCATTAATGCATGTTTATGGTGGTTATGGATTGATAAATAAGCCTTACTATTCACGCGAAAATCGATTTTTCTTGCTGAACGGTGGAGTTCTAGTATATCCCAGCGTTCGAGGAGGAGGTGCTATGGGCACAAGTGGAGAATTAGCAGGTAAAGGACGAAATAAGTACAATGGTATTTCAGATGTGATAAGTGCAGCTGATTTTTTAATTAAAAGTGGATATACAGAGAAAGAAAAGCTTTTTATAGAAGGGCATTCTCATGGTGGTTTTCTTGCTGCAGCTGCAGCCATTCAACGGCCTGACTTATTTCGAGGAGTATTTACCTATGCGGGAGTTTTCGATCTTATCCGTGATAATAACTTTGATGTACGAACACTTCACGAAAACCTAATAGAGTATGGAAACCCGAAGGATTCATTGGATTTTGAACATATATACAAGCTATCACCGATCCATCAATTAAAAAAAGGTGTAAAATATCCTTCTTTCCTTATCCTTACCGGAATTAATGATTCTCGTGTACCAGCTTCCAACTCATTTAGATTTAAGGCTTTATTGGATGAATATTCCACTAATTCTTTTAATGTTTTGGAAGTAACTAATGGCGGACACTCAGTCACAAGCTATACTAGTGAAAGTATGGAGATAGAAAGCTTGAAGTTTCAGTTCATTTATGAACTCACAGGACATAAGTTGTGGAAGTATTATTAGACTTGTTTTTTTTCATGGATTAAGGGATAATGAAGTGTTGTTACAAACGAGTCGCTCTATCAAGTAATTGGAGATAAAATAGAAAAAGAGGAGTTGTAAAAGGCTCCTCTTTTCTATGTGGTGATTAGATGTATCACTGGCCGCCCCAGATCCTCTGGGAGATGGCATCAGCGCAGGGTGTTTGGCCTGAGGTATACAAGTACTTCAGTGTCTTAGCGATGGTTCCTATTTGCTCATCTCTGCCAGACCCTGGTTCTGTAGCACAAATGATGGCACCAGCTTGTCCGCAGAATGCCCATACCTGTGCATTACCTGGCTCTGTGCCCATTTTTTCTAAATATTTATCTGACAGCTCGCAATCCATCATGGCATTGGCTATGGCTTGATCATCGCGATAGGTATAAAAAGTGCCGGACCTTCCTACCTGATATGCATACACTTTCGTTTCAGAGTCCACCCTCATTCGGTAGTTGGCATATTTAGGTGTGGTGCACTTAAAAACCTTTCCCGATTCTCTTTCATACACATCGCTACTGCCGCCCGCTTCTACGAGTAGATTATCTTGATCTACTTTCGAAATTTGACACGATATTCCCATATCACTTACATAACGTCCTTTCTTCTGGGCGTAGGTGAGATTGCAAGCAATAAGAATGGTGAGTATTAGTATTAGATATTTCATGACTATTGGAATTTGGTTCTCATGTTTTTCCAGAACTTGACATTCTGATAATCTCTTCTTTTGACGCCTGCTTGGTTGTTGACGATGCCTTCATGGACCATGATGTATTGATCACATAGTTTACGTGCAGCGATTTTATCTAGGCTGCCCGCTCTTTGTAGCATTTTGCCGACTTCTTCCCAGTCCGTAGTGGCCACCGAGTACAGCTTGCCCGGATCAGGTGATGATGAAAACAGCATTTGAAATGATGCTACGCCCAGAACTGCTCTTAAAACCTGCCCTTGATCTAAGATTTCTTTAAGTTCCGCCAGGCCTTGTTCGGTGTCTTTGGTAGGTACAAATTTCTGGGAGGTAGCAGAGAAACTAACAAGTGTAACACATACAGATAGTAGTAAAATTTTCATGATAGTGAGTTTATAATTAGACTAATAATTTGGTTGATTAAAACTAACGGAGCCAGTTAGTCAGATCAATACCTATCAAGGGGTATTCTAACCTTATTGATGAATAATTGGCATTTTTGATTTGAGTGAATCATCGCCATGAGCCTAAGATTGGGAAGTGACATAAAAAAAGAAGAGCTCTGAAGCTCTTCTCTATTAGGATTAATAGCTAGCTAATTCTTATTAATCAGCACATGCAGGTTTAGGATCTGCTTTCATTGCAGCTCGGTATGTTTCAAGGCGACATGTTGCTGGGGGGTGTGTACACCCAGCATTTATACCTTCTTTATTCAGTGCAACCATATCCAATTCAAAAAGATTTTTTTTCAGCCCATATGCCATCAAATTGTAGAACTGAATTGATCCCTTTTCAATATTTTCAATGGCGGAGTGTCCAAACCAAACTTTTCGCATACCTACCAAAGCACCCCAATAATCTGCCTGTCCTTCACATGATGCCCATGGATGATTTGACATCCTAGGTTCGTCACCCAGATGATGGCCAATTTCATGAGCCAGGGCAAGACTTACTCCTTCTATTTTCATGTATGGATTCCTGAATAACCCACCAAAAAGTGCTACATATTGACGCCCTCCTCGTTTGTAAGCAATTGCGTTTGCAAGTGGATTATTCCAATCGATTTGTATGACCATATCAGGATAATAGGTATTGAAATGGTCTTTAAGGTATAATGCCATTTCGAACGGAACTGGATCATTAAGTGATTTTATGGTGTTTTCCTTTAATGTATCTAGCCCTGGAGGAATGAAGTAAACTGCGTCTTCGGGGATAACGAGTCTTTTGCTTGGAATGAATTTGAATTTTTCTGTGAGGTGAATTGTATCCTTCAGCCCACGGATGCCTAAATCTTCGGTGAGTTTGTTTACTGAATAATATTCTTCAGTGCCTATTTGTGGCAAATCTTTGGATGATTTGGGCTGTAAAAGCAACTCTGCAAAGTAATCTCCAGATATCACACCAGAAGTATTGATGAGGTGTCCATCTTTTACTAAGCTAGTTTCTTTCCATTCGGTGGCTGCGATCTGGTGCAATGGCCCTAAGTAACTACCACTAGCCAAGGTGGTAATTTTTAGTTCTCGTTGATTTTTGTCAAGCAATCTATCGCTGCGCGTCAAACGATCGGCACGCTTAAATTCACCGTCCGGCATGAGGAATAGATGTTCGGGCGTTACAATTAGTGTAATATCATTTTCTGTGGTAATGTAAATGGTATAAGGTATGGGTTGTTGTGGCATAGATGTGCCATCACTGTAAACCACTTTAGATCGTTTCCATGCACCATCTTTACCCAGCGCAAGTACGGTTTCTCCCACTTTCACATCACCAATTGGTTTCCAGACGTTATTGGAAGTTTCAACGGGAGTATTTGAAGCTAAGCAGCTGCACTTGCACCAACAATAGGTACCATTATTTTCCATGAAAACTGGTTTTCCTTGACTCCCAAGTTGCCTGCATATCATATTGACGATTGCTGCCTTTGTAGCGCAATGCTGATTGGAACAGGCCTCTTGTCCAATTGCTTTATTTGTGGTTAACAATAGAGCAATCAATCCCAAAGCGCAAAAGATCATTTTGGTTTTCATAATTATGTAGGTTGTAGTTCTAAATTAATGCCATGTTTGTCATGAAGAATAGACATCTGGTACGTTATTTATCTGCCAATTAACAGTTAGGAATAATGAAGTTAACTGAAGGAGATATAGCTATCAATACCTAGCGCGAGGTATTTTATAATGAGACTTAACCCCAAACGGGTCTACTTATAACTTATCAATTGGGATAGCTATCTGTTTGTAAGTATTCTTTGGCTTCCCTAACTTCCTTTCTTCCTTCATTAGTGGCTTTAGCTAATTCCACAAGTTGAAAAAAATACTTTGAGGCTATTTCAGGCTCACCTAAAGCCACCGCTGCTTTAGCAGCTCCATAAATCCCATTGAATCGATTGGGGTGCTGAGATAAATCATATTGGTATACTTTCAGTGCCTCATCAGCTCTATTTAGAGATAAAAGCATATCTCCATAGAGCTCTCCTGCGGGTAGCACTTCTCCAGGGGTTACTGCGTGCTTAGCAGTGTTATATTCCATTTCAGCAGCACTTGACATTAAGGTAAGTGCTTTACTTTCTTCTCCGAGTTCAAATGCAATCCATGCCTGTATAGTTTTAATTTGGATATTTACCTGGTTTGCCTTGTAGTCATCATTTTTTTCAAGCAACTCGAGTCGATTAAGTTTCAGAATTTCTAACTCTTCTTCAGTCGCAGCAATATTTCCTAAACGGACGGAACCCATTGCCCTTGTAAAGTGAAGAATAGATCTTTGCCAGGGGTACAATTGCCAGTCAATTTCAATTTCTGGTAAGACAAGATCAGCTGCCTCTTTCCAATTTCTATTTTCCAGAACAATCCGAGCGGGAACAGCTGCTATTGTATAAGCGACTTTGAAATTAGTAGGGAATATGCGTTTGAATGTTTTGAGCTGGGATAGTTGTTCTTGAGTTTTTACATTTTGTCCGGTTTGCAAGTAGGCATATACCAGGTAGTCTATTCCATGTAGTTCTTCATCCCAGCGTGCAGTTGAATCTAGGCTTTCAGCGTAACATTGAGCTGATGAAATCATCTTTATATTGGATGCAATAGATTCATCCCAAAGTCCAAGTCGAGTAAATATATGTGAAGGCATATGTTGTGCATGTGCAGAGGCAGGAGCTATTTCAGCATATCTTCTGGCGGCAGGCAGAGCAAGTTCAGCAAGTTCAGGGTAGTCATAGTTATGGATGATATAATGTGCAATACCTGGATGATTTGGTTGGTCTGGATAAATGGATTCCAATATCTCACCAGAAGTTTTTTGATTTTTGTAACTTTTATCACCAGGGTCGGCTGCTGCTCTTAGTGCAAGAGCATAAAAGATTGCTGCTTCTTTATCTTGATTATATTTCTGATATACATTCTTCATTCTTTTTTCGAATCTGGCGATACGTATCTGCCTGCTTTCTGATTCCCAATTCTGGTAAAAACCATTAATGGCATTGATGTAGTCGCTTTCCCTTTCAGATTTCTGAATCGAGGAAACACGATCTAATATTTTATTACCTTTTATGAGGTAATCATTACCAGACTGAAACCACAACGAATGGAAATTAGCCATGGCAACTCCCCAATATGCCATGGCACAATTTGGATCTGTATCAATGACCTTTACGAATGCTTTTTCTGCTTGATCGTATTCAAAAGAATGTAGAAGTGCGATTGCCAAATCGAACGTTTCTCTCACATTAAGTTCACAGGATAGTCCAAAACTAACTTCACCAAATTCTCCACTACCACATAAGGTAATGTCTCCTCGAAGAAGGTCAATGTCCCCTAAAGAACGATTCTCAGACTTTTGGCAACTAATTAATATGAAAACTGAAGTAAACAGATGAATAAATACTGGTGAGGCTTTCATGTTCTGTAGGTTAGTTACTTAATCTAGTAAGAACCATTGATTAAAGTCCTACATACTTTGATAATAACCTTTTAAAACTGCACGTTGTACTTCACTTCAAACTGCTCAGGAATGTCTTCTTTTTTCTCTCCAAGGTTTTGTCTCAGGTCAATTTCTATACCACGGGCGATGGTAGATATTGGTACATCATTGGATGTCCCTTCAAAAGGATTGTCTCCGGTGCGGCCAATACGCTCCATGGTATGAAACACCCACCCAACTGCTGTGTAAACAGGAATGGCAAACCATATAAACAGTTTCCCAATCATGGGATAAGTACCTGATAGGCTCACACCGATTTCCATAAACTGCGGCACCAGCGCAACGGGCAAAAACATTAATAGAATCCACATGAAGTAGTGATTGAGCGTGGCAAACTGCCGTGGATACGGGAAATTTTTAATGCGTTCACTTTTGCCTTGCAAGTCGAACAGGTCTTTGAGAACTCCTTCAAGCTCAAGAAAAGAAAACTCCCAGATGAGACCTTCTTCTTTGAGTTTCCTCAAATGATGCGACTGTTGGTATAACAGTGCCGTGTGCTTGTTGTCTTTGGATAAGATGTCTTCCATATCCTCTTTGCTGAGGTAGGGTTGGAGGTCTTCTTCGAATGTTATGATTCGCTCGGGAGGACGGATTCCCCACTCTTGATTGGTTCGCTGATCTGCGGTTGTCTCCCATTGTTTCTTTGTTCGCATGGCATGCCTTAGGGCTGTCATCCATGCAATGTGGCGATAGGTGAGTGTTTTCACTTCTTTTAAAAGTGCATCCTCCGTTTGCTTTTCTTTGGCGTGTTCATTCGTCACCATGTCCTGAACAAACATTCCAAAGGAGCGGGAGGTATTTACGATTCCACCCCAAATCTTCCGTGCTTCCCAAATTCGGTCATAAGTGGCATTGTTTTGAAAACCAACGATAAAGGCTACTGCGGTACCGATTAATGCAATGGGTGTCCACGGAATTCTCAACCAGCTTAAATCCAAAAAGTAGTAGGCTAGCACCCAGGCACAAATGATAACCAGGATTCTCAGTGTATCGAACCGTGTCCATATGGCTAGTTCGGAGGCTTTGTAGGTTCGTCGGGTGTACATGGTCTGTGAATTAGATACTCTCAACAAGTATCATTATGTGATTGGTTTCAACTACCTACTAAAATAACGAGGATTCATTAACTGGTGCCAATCAGATTGAAGGCTTGGAAAGAAGGGTACATAATATTGAAAACGCTTAAGATCTTGAGATATGATTTGAACTAAGCTTTTTTCACAAACTCTGACTTTAATCCCATGGAGCCAAAACCGTCAATTTTGCAATCAATGTTATGATCTCCATCAGTAAGACGAATGTTTTTCACTTTAGTGCCAGCTTTCACAGGCTTAGGTGCACCTTTTACTGGTAAGTCTTTGATAACGACCACAGAATCTCCATCCTGCAGCACGTTGCCATTAGCGTCCTTGATGACAGATTCATCTTCTGTCGTTTCCTCGGGATTCCACTCATGTCCGCACTCCGGACACATAAGCAGACTGTCCGCTGGGTAAGCATAAGGTGATTTACAATTGGGGCATGGAGGTGTTGCAGACATGGAGGTAAAGGTAATTAATCACACATGGACACTCTATTTTACTACAACTTTTCCTGCACCGTGGTACGAATGGTATTCATTATTATACATCGCGTCTGCAGCTACAGGTCCAAGGTTGTATGTTCCTTTGGAAACTGCTCGAACCATGTAGTAATAGTTTCGGGTATTACTATAGTTGAGGTCAGTAAACAGATGCACTCGGTCATCCCTAAAGTCCGAGTAATCTGGTCTACTGGCATCTCTGATCCATCTAAATGCAGGCAGTTGACCAAAACGAGGATTTTCTACCTCAAAGCAACCCGGTAGCATATCTGTAACCACCACATTTTCGATGTTGGAATTGAAGGTTTTGGATAAGCTTAATTTGACAATTAAGCGATCGTTTTGCTTGATGTTGCTAAGGTTAGCAATCGCACCATTTTCGTGATAATAGGTCCTTCTCACACGGATGTATTTATCTTCCTGAACATACGATCCGTCTTTACTTATACCTTCAGATTCCCAAAAGTAATAGAGTGTACCTTCTCCGGATGTGTTGATGCTCACTTTGCCTTTCACATCTTCGCCGCTGAGTTCAAGTGGTTCTTTGGTGTTTTTGTAGGATCCAATTGTTTTACCATTGGCTGCTATTTCAGCGTTAATTGACGTTTTTTCAGCTTCCCTGGCAATTCTACCTAGTGCAATCAAGCTAAAAGCTCGCTCTTGTGTACTGAACCACCTGCGGCTTTTAAGCGCTTCTGATATGTTCTTGGCCATTACGGGTATTTCAGAATTGGTCGGATCGACATCTAGCAATGCAGTTAGGGCAAGTGCTTCGTCGCGAATCGGAGAGTAGAAGCTTCCACCGGTAGATCGAATTTGAGATTCGCTCTTAAATTGGGCACCTATGAGTTCCCCACTACGTGAAGGATCACCAGAAAGTACATATGCTGCACTCAGCAAATACTTGCTGTCAGAAGTGAGATATTCCGTTTTCGATAGATAGAAATTCATGGTGGAAACCTGTGGCTGGCCTACTAGAGCAAGTACATAAAGCGAGTAGATATTCGCTCGTGGATAGATCGCTCGCTTTTGTGTGTAGGTATAATAATAATCGATAACCTTCTTTTCATTGGCTTTCTTGGCTAAATAGTCAAGTCCTTTGGATAGGACATTCCCATCTACATTGTAGCCAGCTCGCTGAGCTTCTACCAAAAAGTGAATGGCGTATACTGAACCCCAAAATGATTCTCGTCCTTGCCCGGGCCAATAGGTAAAACCTCCATTATATAACTGCATCAGATAAAGCCTTTTGATAGCTTCATTCACAATGTAGTTGGCATTTTTGACCTCCAAATCGTCTTTACTAAGCACACTACTGGTTATGTTTCGATAATAAAGCAGTGGAAATCCTTGGGAAGTAGTTTGCTCAAGACATCCATAAGGGTAACGTAGCAAGTAGGAGAGGTCTTTGGTGAACTCTACCATTGGAGATTTACTCACAATGAGTTTTCGTTTTACTGTCCTTTCTATAAAGTTCGAATCCTTAATTTCTGCCTCTTCCGTTTTCGAGCCTTTAATAACCCCCGAACCAGTAATCTTAAGGAGCGGTGAGTTAGGGCGGATGGTTATATCAGTTTTGTGAGAATAGGTGCTGCTTCCGTCTTCTACCTTTACATGTATATCACTACTTCCGATGTTGTTGTCAGCATAGAGCGTGTAGGTCAAAGCAGTTTCCTGACCAGCCGACAGCGATTCTTTGTATTTGGCTTTTCCAATCACATTCAGCAATTCACCGGCACTGACTTCTACATCGGCTTTGATTTGATCACTAGTAGTATTTGAAACAGCTACGGGCATGATCAATGTATCTGTTGGGCTAAGGAAACGGGGAATTCCAGGACTGATTACGATAGGATCAGCCACGGTCATATTGTCCTGTCCATTGCCGAAAGCTTGATCCTTAAACGCTACTGCCATGATTCGCAGGTCACCTGAAAACTGAGGAATATCTATGGTGTATTCCAGGTTTCCTTTACTGTCTGCCTGTTTTACACCGTTCCAGAAGCTAACTAACTTCACCCGATCATTGTTCATCGGATTGATTCTGGAAGATAGCTCTCTGGCCAGTCCAGCACCACCGCCAGTCAGATTTCCAGCTATTTCAGGAAATAGGTATGGATAAACATCATACGACTTTACTCCCAAGGCTCGTTTCCCGTAGAAGAAATTGTATGGGTCAGGAGTTTGATATTTAGATACTTGAAGTATACCTTCATCAACCACAGCTAGTCCTACCATGGCATTAGGTGTGGTAGAAATCTTGATAGTTTGAGACTGATTTGATTTTGATTTTTCTACCGCTTCAATTTTGATATCGAGTTTATTGGCTGCCTTATCTACTTTGATTGGACTGTATCCATGTGCCACAGTGAGAGGGATATCCGATTCTTTTTGAGGTTTGAAAAGGGTAGTTGAGACGAAAACATTGGGTAAATAGCTGTCTTTAATTGGTAGGTCAAATTGGGCTGAGCGATTGTCTGCCTGCACATAGAAGTGATCCAGCACATTGTTACTTTCTATAGTAACCAATACTTTTCCTGAAAACGGCGTTTTCAAAAGCACTTTGGCCGTTTCCCCCGGACTGTATTTTTCCTTGTCAAAAACAATATCTACTTCACCTTCATTGTCTACTTCAAATGAATTGGTGGTTGTGGAACCGTACCCATAGGCGTAGAAACTTCTGGAAACGTAGTTATTCACTCCAGGAGGAAAAATGCGAACTTCATATCTTCCGGAAAGGTCGGGTATAAAGGAGATACTGGTGTTATCACCGTTAAACACCATTTCCTTGTCTTCGATCACTCGTTCATAGCTCTGAGATCGGTAACGATAATAGCTTCCAGACTTGGCAAGCACTGTCTTGTACTCGTGTTTGATCACTTTTACAGTTGCTTTTTTACCATCCAGGATGTTTCCGTCTTTGTCCAATGCGATGAGATTGGACTTTACCAAATCACCTGTTTTCACCCAATAGTCATCGCTTTTCAATCCAAAAAACACGTCCTGTGTATACACGTTGGATCGATTTATCACTGCCACAGGTCTGCCTGTTTCGTCAAAGACTGTTACGAATGCAGTCATGCGGATGATGCCATTGTCTTTGAAACTGGTAGGAATGTCCACTGAAATATTGGCTTTGCCTTCAGAATCGGTCGTTCCTTGCTTGGTTATGTCATAAAATTGGGTGTTGGTTTTATCAAAGTTGAAATTGTAGCCACCAAATCCTTTAGGATAAAAGCCAATCTTCGTCCACTGCATGCGGAGTTCATAGTTTTTATCGGCAGCTGGTGGGCCAAAGAAGTTTACTGCTCTTACATCTATATTGATCTTTTTATCAGCAGATGTGTACTCTTCCTTATCTAGCTCAGAATCAACTTTGATACGATCCGGTAGGAATTCCTCTACCTTGAGCGTCTGGCTCGTTAAAAATTTATCGTTTGATGTCTTAATTGTGATAGAGTAATTACCTGTCAGACTCGCTTTTGGTAAGGCAATGGATGTCTCTGTTGATCCTTGGCTGTTTAGAATTTTCTGCTGGTTAATGAATTCACGTCCGTCCGGCGTACGCACATTGATTTTGATTGGGATTTCTCCTGGTAAGCCCCACTTTCTATCTCTGACTATCACCGCAAAGTTTGCTGTTTCACCAGGCCGATAAAGATCCCTTTCCATAAAGATGAAACCCTCATAGACTCTGTCGGTCAGGTACTTGCCACCAACATCATATCTGGAAGTTTGCACCGCGGTAGAGCCAAAGTCCAGCAAGTTATAGTCGTCCTGAAGGCTAGCGGTTACCATTTGTGGTCTGAATCCATTCGGAAGGTTGGGTTCAAGGTTTAATACTGCGACACCTTGCTGATTGGTGTTTACAGTTTGGAGTTTTTGATTGTTGGTGCCAATCAGCGCGACTGAAGCATTGGAAATAGGCTCTCCGGAATCCAGCGAGTTGATGAACACATGGACATTGTTTTCACCATTCTTCACTATGATGCCCAGGTCAGAAATAGAAACCAGACGTGCGTCTTTCAACCATCGATTTTCTGTAGATCGAACTTGCACTACATAAATGCCTCTATAGTCCCTGAGTTTGTCTTCAAAATCAAGGTTCAGCAGGCTGAAATTGCCTTCGCGTGTCAGCTCAACAGTCTTGATTTTTTTAGACCATACTTCATCCTGGAGGTTAGTGTTGTTGTAGTTATATCCGTAATAATATTCGTCTGAGTTATAGTCGTAGTAGTAATCTCTGCTAGCCAGAAATGACTTTGCATTGTTTTCATATAGCTTGGAAACAACAACTTCAACTTCTGGAATATTTAGAATCTGAACTTTGATGTTTTTGAACCCTTTCCTGCTTAGGAAACGAGTCTTGTTGCTTGCAAACTTAATGGTAGGTTGCACTTTTCCGAAGGAAAACTCCTCACGGTAGTTATTCTTTAGCAGCCCACCAATCTCTCCCTCAATACCTTTTTTCAAGGTTACTTCATACTTTTCAGTCACTTCAAAAGCTTCACTGGTAATGATGAATCCATTGTTTTTCCGTTCTACATCGTAGGCCAACTTTGGTTTGATTTCAATGAACTTTTCATAGTTTTTAAGTTGTGGAGCTTGCGAGGTTACTATAGTAAGAATGCCTTTTGAACCATCATAGTTTGAGCTGACACTGTTTACTTTGAAATTGTAGGGACTATTGAGATTTGTTGTTATTTGTTTAGCTTCTTTCGTTGCTTGATTGCCTCCAAAAGGCCTAATTCCCGGTTGCAAAGTCACTTTGACTGGTACGGTCACATCTTTGAGTTCAAACTGATCTACATAAAATTTGACTGTTCTGGCGTACTCTTCTTTGGTGTCCATGAGAATTGCTACATTTTCGGAACCAAGCTGTAGCTCGAGGCGGCTTTTAAGCTCAGAGACAGGAACCGGGAAGTTGAACTCCAGTTCCACAAACACCTTAGGAGTATCCTTTGATTCCTTGTTTAGTCGTGCCCAGTAAGATGAAATTTTAGACACGCTCAATGGAGTGGTCTTGAATGAAAATGAGACATCATCGCCCAAAGCGAAGGAACCATCTGGAGGTAGCACCTTCTTTGTAACTGTACCGCTTATGGTTGTAGCAGGAGGTAATTTTTCAGAGGGTGAGAATGTAAGTCGATTTGGAGTTTCCCAATTGAAGACGCCGGCAATTTCAGGCTCAAATTGAATGTATTGCGTACTATCCCACAGGTTGAGTTTACTTTCATCCGCAATATTTTGTGAAAACTCTATCGTAAGGTTTTGTGTCGTGTTGACTTCTTCACCAAAGTTCTTGTATGAAATTTCTACCTTGTCTTTATTGCTGCACGAAACCAAGAGAGCAACTGAGGAAAGAGTAAGCAATGCATTTTTGATGGACATAAAATGAGAAAAGGAATTGGACATGATGTGAGAATTGGGTTAGGTGTGAGCAAACTAAATAATAAAAAATCAAACCCGCTTTACGGTTAGATGAACTTTCAAAGAATAGCATCATATTTTAAAAATCGAAGGAAAAGGATTCTGAAAAGGATTATTGCTGGGCTGGCAATATCAATAGGACTCTTTTTGACCTTTTTGGTCCTTGACTATGTGTTTCCATTTGATCAGAGACTGGATTATTCCACATTAGTAATAGATAGCAATGGAGATATACTGAATGCCTATCTGTCTAATGATGATAAGTGGAGACTTTACCTCGAACAGGAGGATATCACCGAAGAATTAAAGAAAGCAATTCTTTTCAAAGAAGATCAATATTTCTATTCGCATCCTGGTGTAAATCCTATTTCTATCGTGCGTGCATTTGTTCAGAACATTACTAGTGGGAAAAGGAAGTCAGGTGCATCCACTATAACCATGCAGGTGTCACGTCTACTCAATCCAAAGGAGCGAACCTATGGAAATAAAATCGTGGAAATGTTCAACGCACTTCAACTGGAGTATCATTGCAGCAAGGATGATATTCTACGTTTATACCTGAACTTGCTACCTTACGGCGGGAATATTGAGGGAATTAAATCTGCTTCTCATATTTACTTCGGCAAAGATCCAAAGTTGCTTAGTCTTGCAGAATTAGCAGGTTTGGTGGCGATTCCCAATCGGCCCAGCTCACTCTCCATTAAAAATGATCATGCGCCCATCAATCAGGCAAAAGACAAATGGTTGAAGAGGTTTCAGGTCGCCAATGTGTTTCAGTCACACATTATCGATTTGGCCATGACTGAAGAGTTGAAGCCAAAGAGAAGAGACTTGCCCAATCATGCGCCGCATCTATCCAGAAGATTAAAGGCTAACACGAAAAATAAGATTATCAAGACTTACCTGGAGTATGAAAGTCAGAAACGAATTGAGGAAATAGCTTCTGCGCACATCAATCGACTCAAATATCTGAATGTTACGAATACGTCTATTATAGTGATTGAAAATAAAACCCGAAGAGTGATTAGCTATGTAGGCTCAGCCAATTTTTATGATGAGCAAAGCGCTGGTCAGGTCGATGGTGTTTCAGCCATTCGTTCCCCCGGAAGCACACTCAAGCCACTGCTCTATGCCTTGCACTATGATAAAGGCAACCTGAGTCCAAAGCGCAGAATTGCAGATGTACAAATGAGCTTTGGAGGCTATGAGCCTGAAAACTATGATAACACCTTTCATGGATGGATTTCTTCAGAAGAAGCCTTGAGGCAATCGCTTAATGTTCCAACTGTGCAATTGCTCAATGATTACGGCATCTCTAAATTTATAGAACCATTAGTGAGATCACAGTTTAGAACCATAGAACGTACGAAAAATAAGCTGGGTCTTTCGTTAATATTAGGAGGTTGCGGAGTTTCATTGAAAGAACTTGCCGGTCTCTATTCGGCTTTTGCCAATGCAGGGAATTATCAGCCGTTACAGTTCTATAAAAATGTGGATTCCACTAATCGTGAAAGCCCTATTGTTTCAGAACAAGCAGCATATATTCTAACAGAAATATTGACAGAGGTGACCAGGCCTGATTTACCGGACAGCTGGAAAGACAATCCTAATCGTCCGCGAATAGCGTGGAAAACGGGCACCTCTTTTGGCCGACGCGATGCCTGGAGTATTGGCTACAATCAAGAATATACAGTAGGAGTGTGGGCTGGGAATTTTTCAGGGGAAGGTGCGCCGGAGCTATCCGGTGTTGGAGTAGCAGCACCCATTCTCTTTGATGTATTCAATGTTATTGCTGATGTCTCCACTTATGACTGGTACGAACGTCCGCCGGGTGTCGATCGGGTTTTGGTGTGTGACGAAACAGGCTTAACACCAAATACTTTTTGTACGAATACCGTGGTGGATCAAGTCATTGAAGGCGTGACGATTCCTAGTTTATGTCAACATTTAAAACCTGTGCTTATTGCTCCTGATTCATCAGAAAGCTACTGCATGACCTGTGTAAAGGATGCTGAAGAATATAAAGAAGCGCTATTTTCCAATCACTCTGCTGAGCTGTTAGATTATTTTAAAACGGAGAAAATAACCTATACGAAAGCTCCTGATCATTACAAGTTTTGTGAGCGTGTTTTTCCGGATCAAGGTTTAGAAATTGTGTCTCCGGTAGATCGGCTTGAATACTACGTAGATGCAGATGATGAAAAACAGATTCAACTCAAAGCACAATCGCCATCCAATACCACCAGGTATTTCTGGTATATCAATGATGTCTTTTATAAGTCAGTTTCAAGAAACGAAGAAATATACTTTACCCCTTCGGAGGGGAAAATAAAGATATCCTGCAGCGATGATCGAGGCAGAAATCAGAATATTACGATTTCAGTAAAGAAGGTCAGTTTTTAAATAAAAAAAGTCCTGCTAAAAGCAGAACTTTTGTCTCTAACCTAATATTAATGAGGATTATTCGCTTACGTTGATGGTCCATGTAATATCAATATCTGTTTCTCCATCGGAAGAAGTAGAGGTGGCGGATTTAATGTCTGGTTGATGCTTCAATAAGACTCTAAACTCTCCACCTGTTGAACCTTGATTAGTAGTAATCCATGTTGTGGATAGTCCAATTGGGTTTCCGCTATCATCCTGATCGGTGTAGTTGATTGTTCCGGTTGATCCAATATTTCCTGTTCCGGATGGATCTGAGAACACACCACTACTGAACCCAAAAAATAGTTGATGTTCATCGCCTTCTTCTTCAACTTCCACTGTGATGTCTTCAGCAGGGGATTCCAACGTGTTGGCCATTGTTATGTTCAGAGTATAGGTGGTTTGCGTGTTTAGCTCGATATCAGAGAGCACTGGGTTACCTGTTCCTTCACCATCTGCGTCTAAATAAGTAGCTACAATTGCTGACCCTCCACCAGCAGGTGTAAATGTTAGTGTCACACTGTTGATAATTTCTTCTTCATTTTCTGCAGCTGGCACATCGTCATCACTACACCCAACAAAGGCAAAGCTCATGGTCATTAGTCCGATCAATAAATAATTTTTGAATGATTTCATATGTTTTTCTTATTTGCAATACTGTTGCAAGTATATGAAATATTTACATAAATGCAACAATGTTGTAAAAACTAAAAAACATAGCTTGCAGCTAAACCTACATTGGTGCCTAAGTCGTCGGCATAGTAGCGAATGTTATCCGTGTATCTGCGATAGCGTGAGTTCAAGAGGTTTTCACCTGACAATTTGATGGAAAGATTCTTTTTTGTGTATTTGATTGAGGCATTCATCAGTAGAAATGCATCAGGTGAATCCACAAAGTCAAATGTTCCTGAACGATCAAAAGGAAGGTCCGCATTGGATTCAAAATTTTCAGGAGCGATGACGGAAGGAGTAAGCGACTGTGATGCCTCAAATTCTGGATAAAATTCGAAAACAAAATTGCCGATTCTTTTTTCCAAACTGAGCTGAATGTTTAGTGGGGGAATACCAACGAATCGTTGATCATTGCCCCGATCTTTGGCGTAGACATAGGCTAGTTTAAAATCTGCGCTAAACGATTCATTCCACATTTTTTGGATATTCAAATCCAGTCCGGTATAGATCGCATCTGTCTGATCATGGATGAAATAGGGGAATGTGCCTCTTACAGTTTCAGTAATTCCGTATGGTCGAAGAAAGAAGTAGTTGTTAATCCAGTTTACATACGGAGTGAATTCAACTTTCCAGTCATTGCTGTGATAGTTGATAGTTCCGATCCATTTCAAGCCTCTTTCACTCTCCACTTCTCGATCATCATTCGTCAACACATTTTGCGTCGAAATGCTGTCATTTGAAGGGAAAAGCTCATATCGCCACAAGCCAAATTCAAAAACCGATTGATGTTTTCCAAAACTGTACAGCTCATTGATGTTTGGAGCTCGCCAGGCAGTGCCAATATTGGTACGAATGCTGAAATTTGGCCATTCCTTCAGCAACCCTAGCGTGAATGTGAAATTTTGATAGTTTAGGTTGTCTCTATATATGTCATTATTGGAATCTCTGCCGCGTACGTTCATATTCATCAGGTCAAAACGAATACCAGCCTCATAGGTGAGACTTTCTTTTTCAAGAGATTCAATGGCAAATAATCCGAGCGTATTGGTATTGTAGTTTGGCACAAATGGGATGGTATTCGTGCCTGGCCGATTGTCGTTGTTTTGATTGATAAATTGGGCACCTAACGTACCTGCTAAGAGGCCTTTGCTTGGATGATCCCAGTCAATATCGATTGTATGGGTCATGAGATTGAGGTTTATAGCTGGTCGTTCATTGTTGGTCCCTCTACGCACGTCAAATTCTTTGCGCTGATTGCGCTGCAGCGCATATTGAAAATCAAACTGTTGCTCACCAAGAAAAAGTGCCGATTCAAGCTTTAACAAGTCGTGGATTGTTTCTTGCCTGGGATTATTAATCTCGTAAGAGAAAGATTTAGTATTCGACGGAATAGGAGAGCGTATAGCTTCCGCAAGACCGGCTAAGTTATCACTTACCGACCCTCTGAGTATGCCCAGCGTTTGTTCAAAATGGCTTACATATACCTTTAGATCAACAATTGGAAAATGAAATTTTGCCCCAGCAGTAAGACTTATTTCCTCTTTTCCAGTATTTGTCAATTGGTAATCTGGCGCATTTAGATCTCCTTGTTTGGTTGCAGAGGCCGTAGCAATCCACGCTGCTCTTTCAAAACCTTGGTTAAGACTGATTTCTCCGGATAGTGAACGGCCATTGGATTGAAAACCTACGTTGGCCTCACCATTGAGTTTAGTATTAAATGAAGACTCAGGAGCATTCACTAAAATCACTCCACCCAATGCGTCAGATCCATAGCGAACCGTTGATGCCCCTTTGATAAGCTGAATTCGATCAATTTGAGAAGCATCGATTTCTACACCATGTTCCGCTCCCCAGGATTGATAGGAGTGACGTACGCCATTGTTGATTATGAGTACTCGGTTGGAATGTAGACCATGGACTACCGGTTTTACGATATTCTGTCCAGTTTTTAAGGTTGAAACTCCCGCACTTTGAGAAAACAAATCTCCGGCACTGGTTCCCAGAGACGCCAACTGATCCACCTTTATATTTATTGGCTCCAGTGTCTTCAACTCATGAGCGTTTAGTTCTTGTTCTACCACCACACTTTCCAGCAAAGTTTCATCGGCCGCCATATAAATGATAGGAGTATTGTGATGAAAGTCGTGATGGTGGGTGAGTGTTTTATACCCAACAAACCGAATTTCCAGATCCACCTCATCTTCACAAATTCCAGTAATCAAGAAAGAGCCTTCCTCATTTGATACAGCACCAAGAGAGGTTCCTACAATTTTAACGGTAGCGAAAGGAAGCGGCTCATTGGTATCTATATCAATCACCTGCCCTTTGATTGAACGATCACAGGGAGTGTCCTGAGAAAATCCTGACATAGATGTGACCAATAGCGAAACAAAAAGGAAATATCTCATCATATCAGGGCACACTTACCACAAATTCCGTCCACAATCATGTTGATTCCATCTACTTTGTACCCGGATGGAACAGTCACATGATGAGCTACTTTTTCTTCTAGGCATTCAATTTGTCCACATTTGTTGCATTTGAAATGCACATGATTATGTTCATGTTGGTCAGGAGAGCACGTATCGTGACAAAGCCCATAAGTCGCTATGCCGGTTTCATTGGGTATTCTGTGTAGAATTCCTGAGTCCAGGAAGCTATTAAGTGTTCGGTATAGGGTAACCCTGTCATATGTGGTAAGCTGATTTTCAAGGTCACTTTGAGATAGTGCACTTTTCTCATCTAAAAAGAATTGCATCACATCCATTCGACAATCAGTAATTCGAAGTTGGTGTGTTTTTAAGATACCTTTAATGTTTTCCTGAGACATAGGGCAAATATAGTTTATGCAACTAAATTGCATTTAATTTTTTAATGAACACTTTTCTAACTTTGTGAGTTGAATGAATAATATGTCAGAACAACAAAATCCAGATAAAGAGAAAGTCAATTATTTTGATTTCAGTGAAGTGCTGACGTATTTCTTCAGAAAGAAAGACCCTAATCGTCCCAAAAGTTTCAACTTAAAGGCTATGCACACCATCAATAAAATATCGATCCTGATATTTTTGGGAGCTGTAATCGTAATGATTGTAAGAGCGATCTCGAGAACGTAGCTTTGTATGATGAAAAAGATGCTCGCCTTATCGGCACTATGTGTTGCCGTCTCAACATTTGCTCAAGATTCAGATCCAATCGCTACGGATCGGCCCACGCAATCAGCCGGATCTACAGTTGTGCCAAAAGGTAGCGCTCTCATAGAATATGGATTTATTTACGAGAAGGCCGGCGATTTTTCAAATGTGACATTTGCTAATGTATTGGCTCGTGTAGGTTTATTGAATGGCGTTGAATTAAGGATCACTCAAAACATCCAGCAGGTAAAGAATGAGCTTACTGACACAAAGGTAGATGGATTGTCTCCGATCACTTTGGGAACCAAAATTCACTTGATAAGTGAACAGGGTGCTGTACCACAGGCAAGTATTATAGGGCAGGTTACCCTATCAAATGGAAATGAAGCTTTCCGACCCGATGAGGCTATCCCGGAAGTGAGATTGAATTTTTCAAATTCATTGTCTGATTTCCTTTCGCTGGGTTATAATATCGGTATGGCCTTTCCAGAAGACAATAAGGTTACGATCTACTCAATGGTTTTGGGTTATTCATTTTCTCCAGGATGGACCGTTTTTGCTGAGCCATACGGGTTTTTGCAAGAGGGTGTTTCAGATCACCGATTCAATACCGGCCTGATCTATCTCATCTCCGATAGGGTTCAATTTGATATCTCCGCTGGAATTGGATTGTCTGATGTTTCACCGGATTCCTTCATAGGTTTTGGTGCCGCGATAGGATTTTAGAAGTAGCTCGAAATTCCAAACTGTATTCCGCCAATTTTTGCAGGTGGGTTGCCTAAGATGTCTTGCTGTTGCATCATGCGGTAGTTGATTCGGATCACAGTTTGAGCCGTTGGTCGTAAACTGATGGCTGGAACGATTGCCCAAATGTCATCAGAAATATTCCCTCCTGTTTCATTGAAGTTTCCCACATTCCAGTCTACATATTCCAACCTGCACGCTACATTCAAAGTAGCTTCTTTAAAGTCGAAGATGTTCCCTTTAATTATTGGCTGTATAACATCCACAAAGCCACCTTTCTGACGATTACCAAATTGCTGGCTAAAGGTCTCGGGAACATCAATAGAAATCCAGGCAAACTCGCCTACTATATTCGTATTGGTCCAGGGTAGCGACGAGTTAATATCAATGGCATAAACATCTAGTCTTCTTTTTTCATCCAGTTCTAACCCATCTTCCTGGTAGGTATTGTATATCCCACCCATGTAGGAAAACCCAATTTCGCCAACTAAACTATGACGCACGGCAACTTTCCCTGTTAGTAGTGGTTCACCGTTACTACTTTCTTCAAACCGTTCTTTGTTTGCTTTAGATGCAGGTAGAAAGGTGCGGTTTTCACCATTATTGATAATGGCATCATTGAACCCATTGGTTAAATATGCTTCATAGCCAAAAGCCCAATCTCCTGAATAGTTTTTACCATATAGCCCAAATCCAACATTGCTCCATGTGGCTGGCAACATCTGTGTCGCAGAAATTGGACGGTCAACGAACTCCCATTTTGGACCATCGTGATTCTGATTGAACGCACCAATGGGATTCATGATCACTCCACCACGGAGATTGAGGAGCGGGTGAAAATTGAAATCCAGGGCTGCAAACTCAATGGCTACTTCTTCTCCACCTTCTTCCAGCTCTATTTCAGAAAGGAATTTGATTTTTGGATGAATAGATGATGCAATAAAAATAGTCATACGTGGCACTCTGAAAGAGTGTCCATCGGTAACTCCATCTTCGCCGATGTACTGATAATCCGCTTCTATGTAGCCACCTACTGACACAGGCAGTTTTCCAACCTGAAGAAATGGACGGTTGTATACGGCATCCATATTCATCGCCCCTTGCTTTAAGGTGTCTTGAGGAACTCGCTTAAGCAATGTACTATCAACTTGTGCAGTAGCAGAGAGTGCCATTACTAGAAATATCAACTTAAAGGGGCTGTAAGGGTGTTTTATGTTTTCAATAAATGATTTCACGAAAGGTCTATTTTGAGTATGTTGTTTGCTGAAGTCACAGGAAATGAGCGAAGGTTGGCGTCTGCTGGTCCATTCTGTACATTTCCTGTTTTGGTGAATTCACTGCCATGTGCAGGACATTGGAGCCTATCTCCAAATACCTGCAATTCAGTTCCCTGATGGGTACATCGCATATATAATGCGGTATATTGAGTAGCGTTTTCTCGAAATACGCTTATCGGATATTGTAACTGATCGTTCTGTACGATCACATACTTACGAACCGAATCACCATCGTTAAAGGCAGAGACATCTAATTCTAAGAAAGAATCTTTGATAGGCGCAGTAACGTACTTGGTGCCAGCACACGAAGAAAGCAGCATGCTTCCGGCCATCATGCCCAGACAACCTGTCCCGCATACCCGTATAAATTCTGTTCTTTTCATTTCAGAGTGATTTTAAAAAAGCAATTAGGTCCTCCTTTTCTGTTTCGCTCATCGCGCTATATGCATCTCTGCTTGCTTGCGCTTCTCCACCATGCAATAAAATGGCTTCCTCTATACTCTTAGCTCGTCCATCATGCATCAGGAAAAATTCACCTCCTTGGGAATTCGGAGATAGCCCCAGTCCCCAGAGAGGTGGTGTACGCCATTCAAATGTTTCGGCCGAACCTTCTGTCACACCATCATCTAAACCAGGTCCCATGTCATGCAGAAGTAAGTCAGTGTAAGGATAAATCGTCTTATTGGATAATGCTGCATTAGGGTTTTGAGGCGTTGTAAATGTTGGAATGTGGCATGCAGAACAATCTATATTACTAAACAAAGCTTTGCCTGAAATTACCGAAGGATCATTCTCATCTCTTGGCAGTGGAGCTTTTAATGTTTGAAGATAAAAAACAACATCTCTAACTGTTTGATCGCTTACTTCAGGATCAGTTGAAAAGCCTGAGTGGGTATCAACCGGCTCAAATGTGGACGTTACGCCCATGTCTTGATTGTAAGCACCTACCGTTTGTTGAAGCAAATCAATAGCTGCGCCCTTTTTACCAAAGCGGCCGATGTATTGACCGGCTACAGGTTGATGATCAGCTCGTGGATTAAAATAGGATGGGGGAGTGATGTAATTGGGAACCCCAGAAATACCGTCGCCATCTGTATCGTTTGGATCTGAATTAGCCAGGATCTGTTCATCTGTTAATGCTTCCAGAAATCCGAGTCCTGTAACGGCTGGGGGAGTAAAATTCATTGAAGGTGTACCTTCAGGAATTCTTTCCGGCTCAAACCCCGGTACTGCCCGTTGCTGAAGTTGAGGGCCACCAATCGTGAGGTCTGGAGGTGTATTTGGAAGTGTCTGACCAAATCGAGTCAACGTCGTAAAGGGATGACCTTTACCATCTCCAGCGTGGCAGCTAC
Organism: Ekhidna sp.; assembly: GCF_039960695.1. Taxonomy (GTDB): domain Bacteria; phylum Bacteroidota; class Bacteroidia; order Cytophagales; family Cyclobacteriaceae; genus Ekhidna. The sequence continues at coordinate 178,632 of NZ_JBDVKP010000004.1, forward strand.
CACACGAAGTGGCTACAAATAACGGGCCCAGCCCAGTTTCTTTTGAAAAAACTTCGTCATTGAACGCAACATCCCCGGCAAGAAATTGTGCTTGCTGTGATTGAGTCAAACCCTCAGTTGGCCCATCGAGCAGTTCATTCTCTGCAGGAGCGACTGGAATGATTTTTTCACAACCAAACAATAGAAGCATGGTGGTAAGTAGTGAGATGGTTTGATTCAGATTCATATTTTCATATTCTTTTCTCTTGCGACTATGCAAAATTATAAATTAGTTTACACAAAACAAAAATTTAGATTACTCTAAAAAATAATGATATATGACCTGATCCTAATTGCTTCGTTCAACGAAACGATCATTTCGTCCAGAAAAAGCCATCCTTCATTCATTGGATGTGATTTCTTTTTTATCTGTATGGATAAACGATAACCTTTGTGACGGTAGAAAAATATTTTGTTTAGAAATAGTCTTCTGGAACAATTGAATATTTAGTTTATAGCTAATGCAGTTGTCTAGAAATTATGGATAATTCTTTCATATCGAAATGAATAGAAATATACTTGCCACTGTAACCTAATCGTTAAATGAAGATACTCACCACCAAGATAGTAGTGCTTTTAGCATTGCTAATTTCCATTAATACATACGGACAAGTACCTCTTTTACCTGTAGATGAATTACCGGATGACGATTGCGTTAGTTGCGGAACGGTTTCGGTTAACTTAGTTGGTGCGACTAATGTGAATTTGAATGGCACTTATAGTTATTCAGTAAGCGTTTCGTCCGGATTGCATGGTTCATCTACTTATACTGTTTCTGGTGGACAAATTATATCTCAAAGTAAAACTGCAGTATCGGTAAAATGGACCTCTACAGGATCCAAATATGTTAGAGTTACTGCAATTGTCAATAGAAAATCTTATTTGGCCACTAAATATGTAAATGTAAGTGCACCGCTTACAGGTGGGGGAGTATCAGCTTCAACTTCAACCACTTTTTGCAGTGGAGGAGACCCTGGCATAATCAATAATAGTCAAAGTCCGACCGGAGGAAGTGGCTCTTATAGCTATCAATGGCAAATGATGAATGAAGGTGGCTTGGTACCTGAATCTGAATCTGGACCTTCGCTAAGCTGGTTAAATGTAAGTGGAGCTACATCTTCTTCTTATAACCCACCGGTACTGACTACATCAAGAATTTATCGAAGAAAAGTTACTTCTGGGTCAGCTGTTGCATATAGTAATTCCGTTAGCTATTCCATTGCGGCGGCCGTAAATAAAGGGTCCATCAGTTACAGTGGTGGCGCGATTAACCCAGGCAGTCAGCCAGCTAAAATTACCGGCACCACAGCAACCGGTGGCGATGGAATTGCTTATAGATGGCAATGGAAGCGTGGAACAGAGAGCTCATTCACCAATATTCCAACAAACCTTGGTTCAAGTGTCACCTCACGAGACTATCAGCCACAGGCTTTAGATAAGAATACTGTTTTCAGAAGAAGAGTTAACTCTTGTGGTAAAAACTATTACACCAATCAGGTGACGATAAGTGTAAACCTCAAACCAGGATCCATCTCTGGCAGTCAAACAATTTGCTCAGGAGGAGATCCTTCTAACATATCCAGCACTGCGCTTGCTAGTGGTGGAAACGGCAGTTATTCATACAGATGGCAAAGACGAGAATATAAACCACTCACATTGCCATCGGAACCAACTCCTATCGGGGAAGAGCCTATATCAAGTGGTACAGAATACGCTTGGACCGGCTGGAGTGAAGTGGCATCGGGAACATCTTACAATCCAGGGGTACAAACATTTAAGACACAATATAGGCGTAAGGTCACTTCGAATGGATCGACTAAATACAGCAATGTAATCACGAAGAACATCTACGCTTCCGCAGATCCGGGAACCATTTCCTATTCAGGTGGAAATGTAAATCCAGGAGGCACTCCAAATCAGCTGACAGGAACAGTAGCTACCGGAGGCTCTTCAATCAGCTATCAATGGCAAAAGAAGACCACCGGAGGATACACCAATATAACTGGAGCAACGAATCAAAACTATCAATCAGGATCACTTACCCGAACAACTACATTCAAGCGAATAGCGACAACCAACTGCGGAAGCACTGCAGCATCAAACGCGATAAAGATTACAGTGAATCTAACTCCGGGTTCGATTGCATCAGGAAGTGAGACAATCTGTAGAGATACAGATCCTGCTGTAATAGCAAGTAACTCAGGAGCAAATGGAGGCGTTGGCAGTTATCAGTATCAATGGCAAATGTTTTCAGATTTAGTGCTGATAGAAGAAGGACCAATTGATGGTCCAAGTGCAGAAGAAGGTTGGACAGATATTACTGGAGAGACGAATCTTACGTTTGATCCTCCGCTATTAAACCTGAATCGAACGTATCGAAGAAAAGTTACCTCCGGCACTCAGACTGCTTACACTGCAAGTAAAACGTATACCGTAACCGCTATAGTCAAAAAAGGGTCCATCAGTTACAGTGGTGGCGCGATTAATCCAGGCAGTCAGCCAGCTAAAATTACCGGCACCACAGCAACCGGTGGCGATGGAATTGCTTATAGATGGCAATGGAAGCGTGGAACGGAGAGCTCATTTTCCCACATTCCGAGTAACCTGGGTTCAAGTGTCACCTCACGAGACTATCAGCCACAGGCTTTAGATAAGAATACTGTTTTCAGAAGAAGAGTCAGATCGTGTAGTAAAAACTATTATTCCAATTGGAAAACGATCATTGTAAACCTAAAGCCAGGATCTATTGCAGGTGATCAAATTATTTGCCCAGGCGGAGATCCAACAGACATATCAAATACCTCTATTGCTACAGGAGGTAATGGAGATTACGATTATAAGTGGCAAAAACGAGAATATCGTCCAGCTACTATCAAAGAGTTGGAAGAACCTGTTGAAGAGGGAGAACCGACCGGTCCTGTTAATCCTGAAATTATCTATGCATGGACAGGGTGGGAAGACATCACAGGTGAAGCAGGACTTTCATTAAATCCTGATAATCAAAGTTTTAATACCCAGTATCGCAGGTCCGTAACATCAGCGGGCACAACAAAGTACTCGAATGCAGTGACAGTGAATCTTGTGGATTTGTCAGATGCTGGCATAATCAGCTACGCTGGAGGAACGATTAATGTTGGTCAGATTCCAACAACAATTACGGGAACTTCAGTGGCTTCAAATGAAACTTTCACCTACCAATGGCAGCAAAAAATTGGATCTGTTTTTACAGATATCAGCGGGGAGACAGGCGTTAACTTTATCCCACAAGATCCGCTCACTACGTCTACATATTTTAAAAGGTTGGTGAGAAATGATTGTGGAATAGAACTTTCTTCAAATACCGTAAAAGTACGTGTTCGTCTCATCTCAGGTGAGATAACGACAGATGCTGTAACAATATGTCATGGATGCTCCTCTCCAATTATTAATGCCACTGATCCTCAAGGAGGTACAGGTTCATACAGTTATCAATGGCAGATTTTCACTCCTTTAATAAAGGAAGGAGATCCTCAACCACTCGAAGATGGATACACAGATATACTAGAAAATGGAAATGACGCTTCTCTAAGCTCACGCCCAATATATTTTAATTCCACCTTCAGGAGGGAAGTGACCTCAGATGGTCAGACAGTCTATACCGGTCCGATTACTATTTCAGTTTATCCGATTTTAAATGCAGGGACAATAACTTATTCAAGCAAGGTGTGTGAGAATAACTCACCTAATTTAATTAATGGTACTGCAGCTTCTGGAGGAAATAATAGCTATGAATATCAATGGCAATATTATAATGGAGCACAATGGGTACAACTAGTGAGAGGCTCTCAATATCAAAACTATGATCCAAGTCTACAGTTAACAGCTAATACGAAGTTTAGAAGACGCGTACGTTCTGCTGGAAGTACTTGGAAAAGCTCAAATCAGCTAACAATTGAATTACACGATCTGGCAACAAGTACAGGTCCATTATCTGCGCCAGCTGATAAGGTTTGTCCGGGAGGACAAGTAAGATTTACCTTCAGCCCGGAGAGCATCATCAACACCAATAAAACCTATCTCCAGGTATACCGAGACAACAAGTGGACAAATGTTGGTAAAATTCAAAGCGCTTTGAATGTGAAGGTGCTTGAGGATGATAAATACCGAGTTAAATACGATCAACCATGTAATGGTGATATCTTCTCTAACGTTGTGATTTTAAACTTTTTGGAAAATTGCAACCTGCCTCCTTCACTAGATCAGAATTTTGTAAGAACGGAGATAGCCAGTATCCCAATGTCATCCGAGCTGACCTTGTCAAAAGCTAATAACTATCAAAAATTAACAAACTATTCATACCTGGATGGACTAGGAAGGGAAGTAATGAATGTTTCTGTAGAGGCAGTAGAAGATCAAGAGGACTTGATTCAATACATTTATTATGATGAGAATACTGGAGAAAATACGATTTCGTATTTGCCGTATGCCAAGTCTGCACAACTTCCGGGAGAATTTCAAAGCAATCCAATTAGCGATCTACAGGATTTTTATGGAGGTACAGATAACGTAGCAGTTGACGAAAGATTTTTTAGCGAGACAATTACAGAACCATCTCCTTTAAACAGACCTAAAGAAACCATTGGTGCTGGCAAAGGATGGAAAACTGCTGATGCCAAAATGGAAGTTAAACACCTTTTGTATAATGCAACTGGCAATGAGGTACTTCCAAAATGGAGACTGAAAAGTGGTGGATACCCAGAACGAGATGGTGTTCATGCTGCCAAAACGCTAAACATAGAAGAGGTGATAGATGAAGAGGGAGTAAAATCACAAGTGCTGATTGATATGAGAGGTAGAAAAATTGCCGAGAGAGTATGGAATGAAGGAGAATGGTTTACCACTTACTATGCGTACGATTTACTAGATAGGTTGAGAGTGGTTCTACCCCCTGAGATTGCGACGGTAGCCAGTACCACGAATACAGAAGTAAATAAGTATGGATTCCTGTATAAGTATGATGAATATGGTCGGGTAATTGAAAAGCGACTGCCAGGACAGAAAGACTGGCACTATCTGGTTTATGATAAATGGGATCGATTAGTGCTCACACAAGATCCTAACCTGCGGAAAGACGATAAATGGTTATTTACTAAATATGACGAGCTCAACAGGCCAATCATGACAGGGCTTCTCACCAGCTCAATCGACGTTGCACAATTGAGGTCAAATTTAGGAGGTGGCGTATCATACGCACGGTTTGATACATACAATGGTACAGGTGTAGAAGGTTATAATAATGCCTCATATCCTGCAATTAATTCTTCCACGAAAGTCCTCACAGTCACTTATTATGATAACTATAGTTATTTGGCTCAAAGTGAATGGACAGGAATGTTCGATTTTAAGAACGCAGGTATAGAAGCATCTCATGGAGGTCATTCATACACCTATCCTTCGAGTAGAGATAACCGAGTGAAAGGGATGATAACTGGTTCCAAGACAAAAAATCTGTCTACAGATGAATGGTTGAAAGAATCCAATTTTTATGACCATAAGGCAAGACTCATCCAAAGTACTACAGCCAATGAGAATGGTGGATTTAACAGGATAAGCCACCTCCTTGACTATGGAAATAAAATACTAGCATCTCGAATCACACATAAGAAAGCCTCAAGTGGATCTGTTGTAAATATTTATAGGCGACTAGCATACGATCAAACAGGAAAATTACTAGCTGTTTATCATAAATTAGACGATAACGAAGAAGTACAAATTGCTTTAAATGAATACAATGGATTAGGGCAAATTGTGGGTAAAAATTTGCATTATGATTCTTCCGAAGATGACTTTGCTCAATCCATAGATTATAAGTACAACATCAGAGGTTGGCTGACCGGGATAAATGATTCTAACCTTTCGGATGGTGAAAATGATTTATTTGGTCTGGATATCCATTACAATACGAATGCTGGTCTAACTGGGCAAAACACACTGTTCGATGGCAATATTTCTGCGATGCGATGGAGCAGTTTCAATGATTCTGACACAAGATCATATGCTTATGCATATGATGGTTTGAAACGTATTAAAGATGCCAGTCATTTTAGCGGAGGTGCTGCTATTAATGACTATAGTTTGAAAAATATCCTATATGATAAAAATGGCAATATTAGTAACCTGACCAGATACGGTTCTTCAGCCGCGATAATTGATGAGCTGACGTACAGATATAAAGGCAATCAGCTCAAGTATGTGGAAGATACCAAAGGAGCCGAAGGGTTTGATAATAAACATGTTGGCTCTGAAAGTGATTGGGATTACCTGTATGATGATAATGGGAATCAAACCAAGGATCGCAACAAGCAGATTGCCACGATCTCTTATAATTTCTTAAACCTTCCAGAGCGAGTAGATTTTGAAAATGGTGATTATTTGCTCTTTGCCTACAATGCAAATGGAGAAAAATTGAGGCAAGAAGTTTATGAAGGAGGAAGCCTTTCAAAAAAGAAGGAATATTTAGGTTCGTTCTATTACGAAAATGATGATCTGAAATTCATCAAGCACAGCGAAGGACGAATCACATTTACCAGTGATGATGATCCAAATTATCAATACTACTTAAAAGATCATTTGGGCAATACCCGTTTAACCTTCAGTACCACGCCTGAGATTTATGAAATGAAGGAAACGTTTGAGAATGAAAACGGCCTTTTCATAGACCTTCACAGGCAAACAAATGAAGCAGCCAACACCACACCTGGTGGCAATCAGGTGGGACTTTTGGAAAGTATGCAAACAGGCGCCTTGGGACTTGTGAGTGTAAACAAGGGAGATAAAGTTTCACTGAGTGTAAATGCAAATTACTTAACAGAACCTGATGGAAATTCATTGGCTCGTACGGCATATGATGCATTATTCGGAACTTTTGATGCAGGCTACGGAAGTGGTGCAGAATCAGGTGGAGTATCAGGAGCTACTTCAGGTGCCTTTGACGATGCATTACTATCATCAGGTATGACCGGAAAGGACGCAGTAAATGAAGCTCCTCGTGCATTCTTGAATTTCATCTTTTTTGATAAGGACATGAAGTTTGAATATGCGGGCTTCAAACAAATATCTACAGCAGCATTTGGCTCAGGTAATCAGGAAACAGTGACAATACCAGAGTTCGAAATCGAAAAAGATGGATATATACTCGGCTATCTCAGCAACGAGAACTTCGAGGCAGTAGGTATACATTTTGATGACTTCATCATACATCAAGACAAAGTGAATGTGCTTTTTGCTTCGGATTATTATCCATTTGGTCTGCAGTTCAATGAGTTCACCCGGACAGCTTCTGAAAAAATGCGCTACAAATTTCAAGGGCAGGAACACGACCAAAAGACCGGCTGGGTTCAATTTAAATGGAGAAACCATCAGCCTGAACTTGGTAGGTTCTTTAATGTAGACCCTTTAGCTGAACAATATAGCTATCAGTCTCCTTATAACTTTTCTGAAAACATGGTTACAGCCCATGTAGAATTGGAGGGCAAAGAGGCTAAATACTTTATGATTGACTTCAATTCGGCTAACCCTCAATTGGAGTTATATAAAACAGTAGACTACTGGTTGATACCTAATTCCATGGAGCCGGATATTATTTCTGTAGAAGTTTTAGGGCCAAATCTATCTTATACATTTTCCGTCGCGGGTAGTGGGGGTGATCCTTATTGTGCTGGTTGCGGATCTGGAAATAATCTTGATCAATTTGAATCTTTTGCCAAGAACCCACTTGCTGCAGTTTATAGTAACGAATATGTGACCGACCAGGAAATAATGTCTGATGCCGCAAAAGATCTAATTGTTTCTATTGTTTTAGCAAGGACGATGAGGACATCTGTTCCACGAAGAGGTACTCCATCCATGACAATGGCAAATCGAACAAAAGGTTGGAAAGTTGGCGATCCAATTAATAATTTGACGAACAAAGGCAATGTGCCATCGTGGAGTACAGTAAGGCAAAGACATTGGAAAAACCGTGCCAATAATGCCCAGAGCGGTGAATTTAGTGATACTAATTTATCAAGAATGAAAAAAGGATTGGCTCCCCAAAGGTATAACCCAGAAACAGGAAAAATGGAAAGTATGGAGTTAGATCATAAACCTCCTCAAAGAGACGGTGGACTGTTTGATTTTGAAGAAGTTTGGCCGGATGAACATGCAGCGCAAGATCCGTTTAGACATACAGGAAATTAGTTAAATGGAAAAAATTAACATAGAACAATTATTCATTGATGCCAAAGGTGGTCCAATTGAGGTTAATGGAAGAAAGCTCATAAGCTTAGATAAATTTAAGATGCCTCAAAAAAAAATGTCTTTGAAATTCAATTTTTTGGAGATTGATAGTAAATGGAAACAAGGTTTTGTGATTAAAACAAAAGGAAGCTTTTCTATAGATGAACAAGAAGAAATTAAAAACGCTATTGTATTGTGGGAAGACACAGCCCCTAAAGAAGGGAGTGTTGAAATAAAATCAGTAGATGGGTTAATTGTTATATATAACGTATGGGATGTTGGGGATGGAGTTACACAAGCATGGCATAATGGAGCAGCTATGGAAGTAAAAATAGATAGCTCAACGCGTACTTATTATTGTAATGATGGATACCCTGATCTTGATTTTAACGATTTGGTATTTAGAATATCATGGTAATCGAACAAATGCTATAACACAAGATATCAACGCATTACAAAGGAATTAATAAAATAGAAATGAAATTCATCAAGACAGTAATCAGCATATGTACCATAATTAATGGTTTTTGCATTCAAGCACAGGAATTAGACCAGCAAGACACAATCACATATGACTTTATTAATTCTGTAGATCTTTTGATAAATCCTGATAGTTTATCTGAAGGCATGGTAAAGTTTAGACAAGCTTATCAGGAAATGCTCGGTTCATATGAATTCGATCCTACACTCATAAGTGAATCAGCGAAGGTTGAAATTTTTCAAGCGATCGACTCCTTACGCCAAGGATTGCTTGCAGCAGAGCAGGCTGCTCAGCAAGAGGAAACAACATCTGCTAGAACATCCAGCACTAGTTCAGCAAGCGCCACACCAGGTGAAAGTGGGACTTCTCAAACAGTAGTGGCTTTACCGTCACCATCTTCTTTAGGGAAAGTATCGATTGGTAGTGATATGGTTAATCTGTACACGGGTGATCTGAATTACAATATTCCTTTGTTTAATCTAGAAAGTATAGACTTGAGTGTGCCTATATCCATCAGTTATAATAGCTCGAGTAATAAAGTTGATAATATCTCATCTGAGATTGGGATGGGATGGAGCTTAGCTGCTGGCGGATTGATTACCAGAGTCATGAAGGGACTACCGGATGAATTCCAAGGATCTATAAACGCATCACCAACACCCGGTTCTACAAATACTTTTAATGGGTACGGATGGTTAAAAGTGAAATCACGAAAAATTGAGAATAAGGCTGTCACCATTTTAAGTCCAGATGATTTCAAATCTCGCTTCTCACTAGCTTCGAGAAAAAATATTATTGAAAATTCAGCATTAGGTGGAGATGTTACAAATCAGGTTACTAAAACCGAAGGATGGGATACGGAACCCGATGAATTTTATTTCAACTTTGGAAAGTATAGCGGGAAATTTGTTTTCTCCCAAAGTGGTGATGTTCATATAGTTCCTTCCCAAGAATTGACCATTGATAAAACAACTGGTACGGTGAATGGAAAAGATCAAATAATTGAATTTACAGTACAAACTCCAGAGGGTATTACATATACATTTGGAAGTTCGGATCCGGATTTATTGGATGAAGTTGAAATAAGTCAAATGTATACCTACAGTAATTCAACTTTATATGATTATCCTTTTCTTGATTATTTAAATGACAATGGATATTTAATTCCCTTGTATACTCCTGTTCCTTTCATGAATTGGAAATTCAATAGAGCTAATGAATGGATATATAATAATGATAACCGAAACCAATGGAAGTATCCAGAATTCACATCTACCTGGCATTTGAAAAAAATAGAGTCTCAGAATGATCAAATTGACTTTGAATATCAGGATGAAGGTGAAGTAACATACTTTCAGAATAAATCAGCAAGTGTGAGAATGCCAAATATTCCACGCATTGTTGTAAATGATGGTACGAACAATTTTGTAGTTGGTATTTCACCAGAAGAATACGTGATATCTGCGCAGCGTAAAATATTTCCTGAACTTTCAACCCATACACGAAGCTATCAATACATGATTCTTAAGTCTAAGAGACTTAAATCAATAAGTACTTCAACCGGGTCAGTAGCTAATTTCGATTCCTATGGTTCAAGAAAAGATTTAGTAGGCAGTTCAAGGCTAGGAAAAATTAGAATCAATCAAGGAAGCGATGAAATAGTTTCATATGATTTTGATCAATCGTATATACAATCGGAAGGTGAGCTATATACAATTCTTGAAGGTTTTCATGAGGGCGAACCGATGTTTTACATTGAGGATGACCTTGTTTATGGATTGATGAAAACGTTTGATGATGAAGTGACAGAAAACCACGTGTTAAAACTTATTGATTCAGAACATTTTAGACTAAGGCTAGATCGAATTGTTGAAAAAAGGAATGGAAATGAATTACCACCAACAATCTTGAGTTACAATCAAACCAAGCTTCCAAGGAGATTTTCGGCTGACCAAGATAAGTGGGGATACTATAATAATAATACAAGAAACACTTTAGTCCCTCGACCTTCATACAAAAACATTATAGATAACTCAACAATTAATAGCAGTTTGTTTTTATGGGATCAGATAAAAACCAATCTATCAACTACTGTTGATGATGTTGTCGAAAAGTGGGAATGTGAAAATAATGATTGTGCACGTTTGGGGGGTATCCGGAGTGTTCATTCAGGAAGGGTGCAAGCAGGCTTACTTACAAGGATTGATTATAGTTTAGGAGGTTTTACAAGTTTTACCTACGACCTTGAAAAGGCAGCATATGGAGGCAGCCTATATACTGTAAGTGGTGCCAAAGTTTCTAAAGTTACCTATAGCCCCAATGATGTTTCAAATCCTGTAATGACTCATTATAAATTTGAGGACGGAAGAGCTCCTAATAGTGTCTCATTCGGATATTCCTTAAAATCAAGTGATTATTTCCAAGATGAAATTCACAGAAGTTATACATTCTCCTCGCATCCTATAACAAGTTCATTCACAACTAGTGGTAGCTATGTTGGATTTGGTAAGGTTTCAGTTTATCAGGATAATAAAGGAAAAACCTCATACGAATTTATTACTCCTTTGGATATCCCCAATAAAAGGGCATCTATTTTAGAGTACAACCTAGGGAATCAGTCAGGCAATAATCAATATCCGTTTGCACCTGAAGATAACGATTGGATGAGGGGTAAAATTGATAAAGTTTCATCATTTAAAGAAGGTGAAAGTACTCCATTTATGGTTGTTGACTATGAATACGAGCTTACTGACAATAACCTTCTTTACGGCATGAAACCAGGTTTCTATGGATATCGTAGTCTGCTAGGTGGTGGTTTTCCAGCCTACGAGGCAGCATTCTATAGTTACAATTCGGCCGTTTATAGAGTAAGAGAAACCATCGAAACTCTAGCAGGAGATAGGGATGCAAGTACCTTTACTACCAAGACAGCCGCATTCGACTATGTCCCTGAACACCCTGAGTACACGCGTGGCGTTATCACTACTTATGAAGACGGAAGCCAGGATAGCGTATCCACCAAATATGTTTTTGATTATTTTGAAGAGGGGGATCAAATACCTACTATCGCAGCATTGGATGCCGAAGGCCTCTGGGATTTGAGAGACCATGGTTATGCGTTTACGCCCATAGAAATTATTAAACGGAGAAGACTGAGTTCAACCGATAATTGGTCCGTTGTTGGTGGTCAGATAAGCACATTTCAGAGAGGTACCCGATTCGATTCTAACAGCAGCACTTCAGAGGTCTACCTTAAAGAAAAGAAAGCACTTGTTTTAGACGCCCCAATATCCATGTCGTCATTCTCTGAATCGCATTTAAATAGCAATCAGACACTTTTCTTGACTGACAGCAGGTATAAAGTTCAAACGACATTTTTAGACTATAATTCAAAAGGTCGGCCATTGCGTTCTTCGGATCGAACAGGTGTGGAAACAAAAATGGCCTGGACACATTACAACTCATTGCTAAGTAGTATTACCTCGAATAGCAGTGGGAGTACTCAGATGAAGACTACTTATCAGTATGAGCCACTTGTGGGAATCACTCAGGTGAAAGATGAGAATAATAAGATCACCAACTATACGTATGACAATCTCAATAGGCTGTACTTAGTAAAAGACAATGAAGGAAATATAATGGAGCGCTACCGATACAACTATAGGAACCAATCCCAATCGAGTAGCTTTTACACCAATTTCAGAACAAGTGCAGGATACAATCAAACATGTAATCCGCTACGTTTCTCATCGACAGATATCGAAACTTTTGGAGCTTCAGAGTATACCTGGGATTTTGGGGATGGAGGCATTGAAGAAGAGTGTCCTACCAAACCTTTTCCTGGTGAAGGCCCAGAACCAACTCAGTCAACAATAGGGCAAAATGTCTATCATCGCTTTTCTCAGGCCGGCACATATGATGTGACTGTAACACGCTTCAATCCTGACGTGGGAAAAGAAGTAAGTAGAACTCAATCAATCACGATTTACAATTCAATAGCAACAGTTAAACTTTTTGCGCCCAATCAGGTTCAGGATTGCAGTAGCAATGATGACATGTATGCAGCTCAAGTAGTTCCTATTGATGACGATGGCGGTGACAACCCATCCATTTACGTCCGTGTTGGATATGATAATGATGGAGCGATATGCACCGACGGGGGCTATTCTCATGCGATGCTACGCTACAAAGACTATTATGGAAATTGGCAAGTGTTTAGCAATACCAATTCTGGCACCATTCCAGATGAAGCCTTTAACTATCAGTCCGCTCCTTTTGACATAGAGGTTGAGGGAACCTTCTCAGATAAATGCAGTGCGACTTCTCACGTGGTGACTAAAATTATTCAAGTTGTGCCTTGTTCAAATTAACCGAAGATCCATAGATTCATCAGCTTTTACTAAAACGATTTTTAATTATTTGATTAATCAAATACAATGGTTGTTTAAAAGACATTCAAAAGGCTTTCATATTCAAAAAATCCGCATTAGGTTTGGTCGCTGGTAACGCAACCTGGTTAGTTGCCACCCTACATAGTTTTAGTGAACCTAGCTTAATTAATGAAAACTTTCTCCTTCTTTATTGCATGCGCTTTTGCAATACTATTGTCGAATACGACGCATGCTCAATCTTATTCAGACTTGATCGGAAAATGGAAGATCGACACCGATCAGACCGTAGCCTTGATGAGCACAGATGCAAAAAGTCAATTTGACAGCCTGGATGATGCATCAAAAAATGAGATACTGAATGATCTCCTCAAGCAAAGGTTTACATTCAATGCTGATTCTACTTTTTTAGCCGGCTCTATAGGTGCCAATTTCTATGATGGAACCTGGAAGCTTGTGTCTGACGAATTGCAATTATCTTTTTACAACGGAGCCAACATCTCCCAACAAGTGTCTGTTCCTAATGAGAATGCACTTGTTTTAACGATTGCAAATTCCACTTCTTTCATCACCAATTTTTATCTAAAGAAATCATCAACCAACTAACGCCTACATTCTTCGGATGCAAATTTTAAAGACTCTCTTACTCACAAGCGTATTCGTATTTTTCACAAGCCTTGACGCATCGGCACAACGGTGTATCATCTGTCCTCCAGGCGATGATGGTGGAGGCGGTATAGGAGGCGGTGGCTCAGGTGGGGGCGGAGGCACATCCACAGTGCCAACGGCCGAACCTGCATCAAACATTACTACACAAAGTTTCAACGCTCATTGGTCAGATGTTTCAGGGGCTTCAAAGTATTATCTGGATGTAGCGACCAATAGTTCATTTTCAACGATGGTTTCAGGGTATAATAACCTTGAAATTTCCGGAGGTCTTGAAGGACCCAATGGGGGAGCCCAGCCGCCTTCAATGTATTCAGTTTTTAATATAACGCCTGGCAAAGATTACTTCTATCGGGTGCGTGCGCAGGTCAACGGTACCACCTCTTCCAACTCCAACACGATACAGACAACAACTAACATTTCAGCTCCATCCAAGATAGAAGAAACAAGCAGAACCAACACTTCATTTGTGGCGAGGTGGGGTAGTGTGTCAGGTGCTTTGGCATATCAACTTGATGTAGCAACGAATAGCAACTTTACCAACAAACTCTCCAACTACAATAACAAATCAGTATTAGGAACTAGTCATACGGTCTCAGGACTTACTCCAGGGAAAAATTACTATTACCGTGTACGGGCAGTTGGAGAAGATAAGACCTCATCCAATTCGTCAGCCGTAACTGCAAATACCTCCATTTCTACACCTTCAAAGATAGGAGAGTCCAATCGTACCAATACGTCATTTACTGCACGATGGGGCAGTGTTTCTGGCACACAATATTATATGCTTGATGTCTCCACTACGAGTAACTTTAGTGGTGGCATGATCCACACGAATTTGAACGTTGGAACTGCTACCAGTAAATCCATCACAGGGTTGACTCCAGGCAAAAACTACTACTACCGTGTTCGGGCCAAAGGTGAACACATCACCTCTGGCTATTCCTTAGGAGTAACTGCAAATACAAGTATTTCTGCGCCTTCACAGATACAGGAAAGCAATAATGCTTCAAACGCGTTTACAGCAAAATGGGGAGGAGTGATAGGTGCACAGTCCTACCGTCTGGACGTTTCCACGACGAGCAACTTCAGCAGCATAGTCTCTGGATACAATAACCTGAATGTAGGAAATGTGACCAATAAGTCGGTTACTGGATTGATTCCTGGCAAAAAGTACTATTACCGTGTTAGGGCAGTAGGTGAGCATATTACCTCAGGAAATTCCAGTTACGTAACCGCTAATACAACCATACCAGCCCCATCTCAGATTCAGGAGATCAGCAATGCCACCACATCCTTTACAGCGAGATGGGGAAGTGTTTCTGGAGCCAATTCGTATCGACTGGATGTCTCTTCATCGAGTAATTTTAGCAGTATTTTATCTGGTTATAATAACCTGAATGTGGGCACAGCCACAAGTAAAAGTGTGGTTGGACTAACGCCAGGAATTAAGTACTACTACCGGGTGCGAGCAGTAGGCGCGGATTATACCTCTGGCCATTCAAGCTATGTCGAAGCTCACACCACGATCGAGGCGCCTGCCGTATCGCAGGAGACAAGCAATGCCAACACCTCTTTCACCGCAAACTGGGGAAGTGTAAGTGGAGCACAATCTTACCGATTGGATGTCGCATCAAATTCAAACTTCAATACCATCCTAAGTGGATATAATAATTTATACGCTGGTGGCACCAGCATGTCTGTGAACGGTTTGTCTCCAGGAAAAAATTATTACTACCGGGTGAGAGCAGTAGGTGAAGATATCACCTCTGTGACGTCTTTTACAATCACAGCCAATACCACCATTGACACTCCTGTAACGCTAGATGGAACCAACATCACCCAAACTTCATTCCAGGCAAATTGGAATGCTGTTGCCGGAGCGAATTCATATGAGGTACAAGTTTCTGACGCCTCAAACTTTTCTAATATCATAGATGATGGACTAACCTTATCTGGAACTACACAGTTGACATTCAGTAACCTTACATACGGCAACACTTATTACTATCGTGTGAAAGCGGCAGGAGATGCAGTAGAGTCGGCTTATTCATCGGCAGAAACCGTCTTGCCGCTGCTGACTACTCCAAACATTACCTACACTGGAGGAATCGTATGTTCAGGATCTGATCCCGGCCAGATTTCTGGAAATCCTGCAGTAGGCGGAGACGGCAATTATACCTACCGGTGGAGGTACTACAATGGAACCAGTTGGGTCACATTCACTGACAATACCAATGCAGCCAATTTCAATACGTCCATGACCATCTCAGCTGATCTGACAGTCATGAGACAAGTACAATCAGCGGGAAGCGATTGGGTAAATTCCAATCAACTAGTGATTCCAATCCAACCAGTGGAGCCAAATCCCGGAACACTCAGTATGGCCGCAGGCTCTTACTGCCCGGGCGATGATGTCAGTTTTTCCTTTTCCGGTACAAATTCCAACGTGGACTTGAACAATACCTTTTTAGAAGTACTCAGAAGAGGGGTTTGGGTAAATCTGGGCAACATTCAAACCTCAAAATCATCAATTGTGGAAGATGGCGATGCATACCGGGTACGGTATGAGCAACTGTGCAGCTCGAGTGTGTACTCCAATACAATCACACCTTCACTGCGTACAGACTGCATCGAGCCTCCTTCACCAGACAAAAATTTTGTACGTGTAGAAATACCACGAACGCCAATAGCCGATGCTTCTTTGTTCAGCACCCTTTCGGAAACGGAGAAAGCAGTCAATTACAGCTATTCCGATGGAGCAGGTCGCACAACCATGACCATTAGTGCCAGCGCCGCACAAAATGGTGAAGACGTAGTGCAACACTACGTCTACGATAATGAAGGAAGACGATCGACGAGCTACATGCCATACATAGCAGCTGCAGTCATTAGCGGTGAGCATCGTACTGATCCAGCCACTGAGCAGATCGATTTTTACAACAACCAATCCGATATAGCTAACGATACGCACCCGTTCAGTATCAAGGAATATGATAATTATGGACGTGTGAAAAACATCATTTCTCCGGGACAAGCGTGGCACTCTGCCAACAAAAATTCCCGCGTGAATTATTTCATGTACCAAGCTTCGATGAACGGAACGCTCGATGAAGTGAAAAAATGGGCATTGGGAACGAATGATGTACCTGAAATACAGTCCGTATACGGCAATAACTTGCTATCTATTAGTGAAGCAATTTCACCCGACGGACGTAAAAGCCAGACCATCACCAACGCGCTTGGGCTACCGGTGGCCACACGCAAATGGGACGGAAGCGCCTGGAACACCACATACAATGTCTACGATAAATACGGACGTTTGAGATATGTCATTCCTCCAAAAATGGCCAACAAGACTTCACTCACTGATCTGGAAATCGATGGATTCCTTTTTGAGCAGAAATATGACTCTCGCGGCAGAGTGACCGAATCACGGGCGCCTGGCGCCGGATGGAACTATGTCGTATACGACCAATGGAACCGACCCGTGATGTCGCGACACGATGCGCAAAAGGATGCAAATGGCAATAACATCTGGTCATTTGTAAAATATGACATCTTCGGAAGAACCGTGATGACCGGGATTGTGGTGTCAGACAGTACGCGCAGTGGGCTGCAGGCCATGATGGCCGGTGGGCGTTATGAAGATGTAGCTGCGGATGCAGTAGGATACACCATCAACCAATCATTCCCTGATCTGACACAGGCTGATTTTGATGAGTATGAATTGCACTCCATTAATTATTACGACAATTATGATTTTCTCACGTATGCGGGCTGGGACGCTGAGGGGCACAATTTTTCCCCTTCTACACCTGCTGGCTTTGCTGTGGTTGATACAACTGCTGCGGTGCTGGGCATTACCACAGCATCTAAAGTACGCGTGCTGGGCACCAACCAATGGTTAAACTCCGTGGTGTATTATGACAATAAGCTGCGCGCCGTACAACTAATCTCCGAAAATCACCTCGGTGGTACGGACCGCTTATCGTATGAGATGGACTGGGAAGGGAAAGTCCTGCAAAGTATGATGGACCATCAGGGTACGGAATCCGTGACTGTGCTTTCCGAATACCAATACGATGCTCGAGGACAACACATACAAACATTCGAGACCATCGATGGCTTGAATCGTACACTGGTTGCTGAGTACAATTACAACGTGCTGGGCCAGCTGATGGAAAAAAATATTCACTCAACGGACAATGGAAACTCCTTCCTGCAGTCTGTAGATTATAGATACAACATCCGTGGCTGGCTTTCTTCAATTAACGATTCAGAGTTGAGCGACAGCAGCGAAACCAACACTGACTTGTTTGGTCAGGAATTGAATTATACCAATGCTGTGACCATCAGCGGGCAAGCAGTTGCACCGAACTATGACGGAAACATCACATCCACATCCTGGAACAGCGACAAATCCCCTCTTGAGGGAAGCACGGGTGTTTCAGGTGAGGCAGTCTACGGCTATACATATACACCTTTGAACCAGCTGACTTCAGCTAACTATGCCACCAAGAATGGCGGTAGCTGGAACGGTGATGCGGCCATGTACTCGATGAATGCCACCTATGATGCCAACGGCAACACGCAAACCCTCGAAAGAAATACCGACGGAGGACAGCTGGATGACCTGAGCTATACCTATGAGGCTAACTCAAATAAGCTTGAAGCTGTAGCGGATAACAGCTCAAATAGCGACGGCATGGAAGACTACTTTCCTGGAACAGACTATCAATACGATGCAATGGGAAATCGTACGGAAGACCTGAACAAGCAGATCACGAACATCCGTTACAACCACTTGCAGATGGTGGATCGCATTGAGTTTTTCGATAACACAACGATCAACTTTAGCTACACGGCAACCGGTGGAAAGCTGAGTAAAGAGGTGAAAGATGGTTCCGGTAAGTCCTTAGCCAAAGTAGACTATGTGGGAACTGTCGAATACCTCGACGATGAGATCAATCAGGTGTTTATTGAAGGTGGACGAGCCTACAAGCAAAACGGAGCGTACTTCAATGAGTACTTCATCACGGACAATCAAGGCAACAACCGCGTAGCGTTTGGTGTGTTACCAGACCGATTCATCTACACAGCAACAATGGAGCAATCGCGTAGCGCCTATGAAGAAAGTGAATTCTCGTTCCCGGCAAACATTAGAAGTACTACACAGAATCATACACCACTTGGAAGCGAGAGTGTAGCACTCAATGGTACGGTAGCTGGTAAGGAAGTAGGACCTGCAAAAGTGCTCAACATCACAGCAGGCGATGAAGTGGACATGCAAGTGTGGGCTCGTTACGATTTCACGGCTTGGAACAACACCTCTGTTGCCAACATTGCAAGTATTGTTTCTTCAGCGTTTGGAGGAGCCAGCGCAGGCACCGGCGGTGAGAGTGCAAGCAGTGCGCTAAACAATGCACTGAGCGATCCGGCAGCATCGGGACTGTTTGCAGGCAATGCCAGCGGAGAACCGGAAGCATACCTGCAGTACATGTTCTTTGATGCGAACCACGCGTATGTAGCTGATGGCTCTGGCTTCATAGCCGTAGGAGCAGATGCAGAAGGAGCGTTTGCGAAGCTGGAAAGTGGAACATTGTCGTACAATGAGCCGGGCTACCTGTTCATCTATGTAGTGAACGAAAGCAACCAGGATGCTGACGTCTTCTTCGATGATTTAAAGATCACGCACAGTTCGAGTAGTGTGGACTTCAAGGTATCGCAGGTGAACGAATACTATCCGTATGGTTTGCATACGGACAAAAGCTGGAGACATGAAGGCTATGTAGACCCTGGCATGATGTATCAGGCAGCGTATGCGGGCTATGATAGCTTGACAGGCTACTACGACTTCTTGTACAGAAGCTATGATCCAGCCTTGGGACAGTTCTTTGCTGTAGACCCGATGGCAGGTACACAGACGGCTTATTCACCGTATCATGCGAATTACAATAATCCTGTGATGTATGTTGATCCTTTGGGGTTAGCGCCTGATCGCTGGCCGAGAAAAGACTCAAATCCTAGTGTTAGCGGTGGAGGAGGTAGCAGTGGTGAGCCTGATTTGGGAAGTTGGGTGAGTGTAGGAATGGGAAGTAGTTGGGGTGGCCATGGATATGGAGCTGATTATAGCACATACGTTGAGAGTGATAGGGAAAGATTGATTTCAATGTTGGTAAAGGCGTGGGGTGGAACCGCTGAGGATTCCTATAGAGGATTTTCAATTAGCGGAGGTAATATAGGATTAAGTAGTGCTGTTTATACAATTACTGATTACTATACCAATGGTATTGAAGACGAAGAACACTATATATCTACCTCAGTGGAGTTTGAACACCCAGCTCTTGGATTTACGGAGGCAGATGTTATAGTTAGTTCACCATATGGATCGGGTGTGGAGAGTTATTTTCAAGGTGATAAAGAAGCATTTTATCAAAGAGCTATAAATGGTATGAAGCTGCCAAATGGTGTCACACTTAACAAGGAAAATGTTGAAGTAACGTTTGAAAAACTGCCTGGAAATGCTAGATGGGGAGGTATTACAACTGATGGCAAATATCACGTAAAATTTGATATCAAGAGTTATGAACAAACAGTTGGGAATATTAGAGCTGCCACATTTCATGAAGTCTATGGTCACGGGATATTAAATGCTTCTGCGGGGTATGACCCAGGTGGAACTCACTACAAAGCAGAATTTGCAGTTATACGTAGTAATTATTGGCAGCATACAACTGATGATTATAAGTCATATTCAGTTAGACTTGCATGGTACCTTTGGTCTCATGAAGTGAGCGAATTCAAAAGGATGCCTGAGGATATAATGGATCAATATGATAGATATAAGAATAGATAACCTAAAGAAAGTATTACTGACTGGAACTTTGTTTTCACTCACTTTATTCATTTCTACTAGAACATATGGAGGAGATTGTATTCCGCTTTCAAAGTATGAACGATATGAGAGTCACAACTTTATTGCTATAGTTGACATTAAGAATGTAGGTGAAAACTATTTTGAAATGTCAATCATTGAAACACTGAAAGGCGTGTTGAAATCTAATCCATCAAGGGGATTAATAAATGAGTATAGTATTAAGCCTAAGCAGGGAGAAACTTGGTTATTGTATGGTCAATTAGAAGATGATAATCTAAATGTTGATATATGTAGTGGCTCGAAGAATTTTCATTATCCAATTGCATTTGATCTGGAAGTAAAGGAGCCACCAAAGTTTAATCTTAGTGACGAAACTGTAGTGATCCTTGAAGAGATAAAAAAGGCCAATTTGAAGAATGAGCTTTATTTTGAAATCGAGAATATTAGAGAGTGGAATCGTAAGAAAGAATTACAAAGTAGTCAACAAGACGGGACTGATAAGATAGGTGAGGATTATACGACTTTGGAAATAATCCTTACTGTTTTAGTTGCATTATCATTTATTCTAAATTTCATCGTACTTATTAAAGTTAAACGCTAAGTAGCCTTATCTTCTAGCTTAATTAAGTAAACACATCAAAGCCCCCCAACTGGCGCGGAAGTTACTTCCGTGCCGTTCTGATAATGATAATAAGGTCAGATATCAAAAAGAATTTGGTGCTTCTGGAAATGTTCTCTTTGGTATACCAGCAGGATTTAGTTATACTAATGTTTTTGACGCAAGATCGGAATTAGGAGTTCTTGATGGTAACTATGCTTATGATCAACATTCATTTGAATTTGGAGTCGGACCAGTGGTAATTAAAGGAGAATGGGGAACTGAAGGTGGAAACTTATTTCTAGGAGTCTCAGGTGGAGGTGCAATTGGAGCTGGTGCAATTTTTGGAGGCGAAATATTCTCGGGATTTTTATTTGATTAGTCAGAAATGGTAAAAAAAATTGAATTCATATTGCTAATGATGATATCTGGGTTGATCATCTCTATTATTAATCCTTTTGATCTTAGTTCAAGTGTTATCTCATTTTCTAAATTGGTTAATATTTCAATAATAATATTATTGATTGCCATTTTATTGGTCAAAAATTACAGAGTAATTAAAGAAATTGAACAAATGGGATTTGAAATTATAACATCAAGGTTTACCCCGATTATGGGAAGAATTATACTTGTTTTTATAGTCTCAATTTTAATGACGACTATTTTTTTTAGCCTTTTATGGGATTTTAAGCTGTTAATTGCAACTGGTTTTGTGTTAATCTTTTTTTTGCCTCTTGGACTTTATATGTCTCGTATGAATTTAGTCTTTTATAATAATAGCGAGATAATGATTACCAACCTTTCATATAAGTATAGAATAAACGGAAGTGAGGTCACATTAATAAAAAAAATATTTTTTAGAGCATTTAAAATTGGATTCGAAATCAAAGGAAAGAAAATGGTCAAATTTTTTCACATCCCCTCACCAAGCTTCCAAGAAGAATATAATTCTTATGTTCCAGGCGAATTAACAACTATGATAGACGTTTTAGATATACATAGCAAGTTTATGTCGTCTAGTTTATGAGAGTAATTCATTTTTGATTTCAAAATATTTGTATTCTATACTTAGTATATCTTAAATTATAACTGATGAATCGATTTATTATTCAACTCCTTCTTTCATTAATGCTGGTTTCATGTTTTGCTCCAGATGTGAGGAGAATTGAATTTGAGAAAGAATATGGAATGATTACAAATGACCTTCAGAGATTAGAAGGAGTTATTCATGCTGATTTTGAAGTCTCTGCACGGTTGTTTAATGGGAAAGAGGAGCATACGCTTTTGATTAAGTTGATTAATGAGAATAGCACTTTGGTTAGTGATGAAACAAGGTTGAATAATTTGTGTGAATCTGCGTATCAAATTATTATTAATTCTATTTCAAATGAGAATGATTATGATCAAATTGAGGTAGAAGTGAGGAAGAAAGATGAAAGCACATCTCTGTTTTCGAAATCGTTTCAACCCACAGAGCGGGTACAGAAGAAAGTTTCTTAAGCCTGGATCTAGAGCTGATTTTACTACCAACTATTATGGAATGGGAGGCTTTATAATTTTTCAGAAAACTTTCCCAGCTGTACAACGATCTGTTAAACAAGCTAAAGATCTTAGTTCATGGACAGGTTTTGATTGGAGTCTATTTGATTATTGGGAAAGTAAATAGTATTTATGTTTAGATTATATGATTATCTATACTACAAAATACTGAGGTGCATTGAATTATTAGATGATCAAATGCCTTCGTTTATTGCGCTTTGTATTCTAGGTGTTCTAAATGCTTTTCATCTCGTTATTATATGGTCTATAGCTCTATATTTTTCTCCAGAGATGGACGTATATCGGACAAAAACAATGGATTTTATAATAGCTTTAGTGATTTTTGGAACAAATTGGTTTTTATTCGAATACAAAGCTAGATGGAAGGAAATTTATGATCGATTTGAAAATGAGTCAAAATGGTCAAATGCGATTGGAAGTGTGCTGGTTTTAGCCTTTATTTTAACAAGTATATTGGTATGTTTTAAGATAAGCGGACCTTGGATTGTGGATAACTTTTAGAATTACTCCAGCCTTGGGACAGTTCTTTGCAGTAGACCCGATGGCAGGTACCCCAACTGGCGCGGAAGTTACTTCTGTGCCTAATTGTTTAAAGTAAATAACAAAGCTTACCATAAGTAGACTTCAAATCCTACGGTTGTAATACTAAACTTGCTGTATTCTTGAAACATGAGCGAGAAATACAAGATCAGAGATCAAGAAAGAATCTATTTCATTACTTTCAGTGTAGTTCAGTGGATCGATGTTTTTACACGGTCTGAGTATAAGGATCTATTGATTGTTAGCCTTGACTTCTGTATTCAAGAGAAAGGATTAGAAATTTATTCATGGTGCATTATGACCAATCATTTGCATTTAATTGTTGGTCGTTGTGGAGAATCGAAGATCGAAGAAATTGTAAGGGATTTTAAGAAGTATACTTCAGTTGCATTGATAAAAGCGATTGAGAATAATCCAACAGAGAGTAGAAAGGAGTGGTTGTTGTGGATGTTTAGAAAACTAGCTGAGCGAAGTTCAAAACATCAAAAGTATTGTTTTTGGCAAAACGAATACCATCCTACTGAATTAAGCGATTCTGCTATGATGCAGCAAAAGCTAGACTATGTTCATGCTAATCCAGTAGAGGCAGGTTTGGTAGAGGAGCCTGAACATTGGAGGTATAGCAGTGCTGTCGATTATGCAGGAGGAAAGGGGTTGTTGAGTATTAAGTTTGTGGAGTAGATAGGAAGGAAGCACGGAAGTAACTTCCGCGCTAGTGGGGGGGTAGCAACAACATACGCCTAGAGGGTAATGCAATCTAAGCCAAAATAGTAAGGCTATGTACATATAAAGTATCTGATTTTTTGCGCACAGTAATTGATTTACATACATTTGAGGAACCTAATACCATCGCCGGATTTCGTCCAAATTTTCATAGATATATTTATTTAATCCTTTATTATGAGATTGATTTTTCATTTGCTGGTGATCGTTTCACCTTTAATTCTGTCAGCACAAAAAAATGTTAAGTTCGGGGATGTTTCGCTCGCGGAACTCCAATTGCAAGTATACGATCAGGACTCTTCCGCCAGCGCCGTGGTACTCTATGATAAAGGTGAATTTAAGACTAACGGAGAGTTTACAAGGCATAGAAGAATTAAAATTCTCACCAATGCAGGTAAAAGTTATGCGAATCTGGCTCTTAATATTCCTAGCAAGGGTAACATTAGCGCCTTTGTTTTCAATTTAGAAAACGGACAGATTGTGAAGGAGAAACTTAATAATTCTTCAATTTATTCTGAAGAAATATTTGATGGATTCCATATTTATAAAATCTTTCTCCCAAATGTTAAAGTTGGTAGTGTTATAGATATCCGCTACATGCATTACGGCATACCATTTGAATGGCGATTTCAGGAAACAATCCCCGTTGTTTACAATGAGCTAAAATTAGAGCGAACTCAATATGTAATATTTGAAAAGCAACAAAGAGGCTTTGGCGAAATTGAGAAAATTGCAGAAAATCATTATAAAGCAGAAAATGTTCCAGCATTTGTCATAGAACCAAATGTGTCACACTATTCCAATTATATAACCAAATTTGAATTTCAGCTCACTAAAATCACAGTCCCTGGTTATTTCTATGAAAATATTAGCACTTCCTGGCCATCCATCAGCGAAGAACTTATGGAACATTATCGGTTTGGCCAAATCATTGAAAACTCCGGATACCTCAAGGACTCAATTAAGATTTGGAATAAAAAGTTGACAGAAGATGAAAAAATACACAAGGCTTACTACCACATGCGTGATGAAATAAGTTGGAACAATCAAAATCGACTCTTTGTCAGCCAATTTCAAAACAAGAAATTGAAAAACGAAAAACAGGGAAGTTCTGCTGATATTAATTTGACCCTCATAGCAATGCTTAAGGCGATGGATGTGGAAGTCTACCCGGTCATTTTAAGCACTAGAGAAAATGGCCTATTAAATCCGTTAATTCCTAACCTTTGGAAGGTAAACTATGTCTTGGCATATGTAATAACTGACAAAGGCGGTATTTATTTAGATGCATCCGATAAGAATTTGGTTCCAGGGTTGATTCCTCAGAAATGTTTGAATGGGAATGGATGGTTGATACTTGGTTCAAATGATGGTCAATGGGTTTCGTTGAACTCATCAAATGTTGCTGAAACCTATCAGATGGTTAATATTTTTATGACAGATGTCCAATCACCTGTCGCAGAGGTATCTCAGAAAATATCAAGTTTGAAGTACCTTGAATGGATCAAACGCTATAAAGAATTTGAATCTGATGACAGATTTAGAATTCATCTAAAAGATAAATTTCAAGTAGATGTAGAGTCTTATCAGTCAAAGATTAAACCAGAAAAAGCAATTGTGACAGAAGTTTTTAATGCCGACTTGGATGAGGCTATAATAGACTTGGGTCAGGAACTATTACTGGATCCTTTCGTTTTTTGTGGTTTTGCAAGCAACCCATTTAAATCAGTTGATCGAACGGCTCCCATTGATTTAGTATCAAAACTAAGAGAACGATCAACGATCAATATTACGTTGCCAGATAATTTGATAGTTGGTGAACTTCCAAAATCCGAGGCAATATCAACATTGAATAAGGGAATTGTATTTGTGGTAAACTATTCCCAATTAGGCAATAAACTACAAATACAATATACTTTCGAAATAAATGAGACTGTTTTCCCGCAGGAAGACTATCAAACCCTTAAAAATTTCTACAGTCACATAATCGATAAAATCGAGCAACCGATTCGATTTGTAAAAAAAACCTAGCACAAATTATTCTCAGTTAAGCAAGCTGATCATAATAATGAAAAATCTACTCTACATAGTTTTAATTTTATGTATTCAAGAAGCGACGGGCCAGGCGCGAGAATTTGCAAGAATTAATAAGGAAACTTTGACAGTAGATATAAAGGGTCAGGAACGCCTCCAGGTTACCAATGAATATTCCATTACTATTTATAATGAAGCTGGCTATTCAAGTGCTCACTTCATTGACTATGAGGATCAGTTTCGAAAACTGTCATCCTTTGTTATGATCATCAGAGATAAGGCAGGAAAAAAAATCAAATCAATTGGATCTGGTAAGATTATGAGGTTTTCACTTTCTCAGTCATTTGAAACAGGCGATGCAAACTATGTGGCAGTTGATCCAGAGTACAAAAATTTCCCTTTTACCGTTGAAGTTACTGCTGTTTTTGATCAAAAAGGTTTTTTGAATTTACCGACTTGGATTCCTCGGGATCGGTTCAATGTTTCTGTTGATGCAAGCACACTGAAAGTAGTTATTCCTTTTGATTATCGATTAAGGTTTAAGGAGGAGAACCTTAAAAGTCATAATGTGGAATCTATCAACAAAGGAAAATCTAATCTTCATTCTTGGACTGTAAAAGATTTATCCGCGGTTGAGCGCGACGTGACTTATAAGTCATTTATTGAAGATCAACCTAAGGTATACCTGGCGCCAAGTTCCTTCGTACTTGATGGATATGTAGGTAAAATGATTTCTTGGGAAGGATTTGGTGATTGGTTCTTAGAACTTAATCAAAATAGAAATACTTTGCTGCCAGGAACCATGAAAATGCTGGATGATTTGCCTAATGATGATGTCGAAACTACGGTAGCTACCCTATATAAGTATATGCAAGACCGTACAAGATATGTATCCATTCAATTGGGAATCGGTGGGTTTCAGTCTCTTCCTGCCAAATTTGTAGATGAAAGAGGATATGGAGAGTGTAAGGCCTTGACTAATTACATGAAGGCTATGCTTCATTATAAAGGAATAAAGTCTAATTACATCCTGGCAAAAGCTGGTCAGGATGCTTCGAATATCAAAAACGAATTTCCAAGCAACCAGTTTAACCATGTATTTCTTGGTGTGGTGGACAATCAGGATACCATTTTTTTGGAATGTACAAGTCAAACAATACCTCCAAATTACATTGGAACATTCACAGATGACAGGCATGTGCTTTGGGTAGATAGCGCCAGAAGCCAAATCATAAGAACCCCAGTATATGATGAAAATGAAAATGTGCTTAAAAAAAATGCGAATCTAAATCTGGATGAAAATGGTAATGCCAACCTAGATCTTGATGT
This sequence comes from Ekhidna sp., assembly GCF_039960695.1. GTDB lineage: Bacteria > Bacteroidota > Bacteroidia > Cytophagales > Cyclobacteriaceae > Ekhidna. The sequence goes on from NZ_JBDVKP010000004.1 coordinate 206,126, forward strand.
TAATTACAACGGTATATTTTTCGATAAATCTTCTTTGTTTAACACGTATACAAGTGAACAATTAGACGACTATAATCTTTCACAATTTGACTACAGAGACTTTACAATAACAAATTTTGAAGTCGATCAAAATGTTAATCTGGCAGAGTTAAATTGTAAATACACATTAGAGATTCAAAACCTCGCCAAGAAAGTCGCTGATCGGTTAATTCTTGTTCCTGCAATGTTACAGCCAATGGATTTCTACATCCATCCAAATGAGTTTACTAGATACCTCGAAATCCGAAGAGGGTTTACCTTAGATGAAACTATTATAGTTGATTTGCCTGAAAATTTCAGAGTTGATGTTAAACCTGAATCTGAAGCAATTTCAACACAATTTGGAAATTATGAGATAAATATTTCATACGAATTAAATAAGATTCGCATCCTTAGGAAGGTAATCATTAAAAAAGGCTCTTATGAGGCAGATACGTTCGATGCTTTTTTAGATTTTAAAAAGAAGATTGAAAAGTTAGACAATCAAAAAATTGTGCTTGGTAAAAAAACTTAATTTAACCTCCTATCGATGAGTCATGTTAGTAGATCACAGCGGAGGATCAAAAACTTAGTCAAATCTAATTATAGCAAATTGACCATTATTAAGATCGTAATTTGAAAAATATAAATTATTTCCAAGGCTAAATGTTTTTTGAAAACTTGCCGATTGAACCTCCGAAAAGTATCTAAAATAATTATCGTAAATAAACTGAGAATTTTGTTTTTTTGGAGATAGCTCATCATGAGATATTGGAAAAAGAAGCCACCCTTCAAAATATGTTTTTTCTCCAGGCTTAATTTCAGAACTTTCTACTGATTTTTGCCCTCCTAAAGCGATCATAATCTCATTACCAATCTTATTTACAATTATTCCTGCATAGCATTCTGATAGGGTAGATATTATATTGCTCATGCTTGTGTTAACTAGGAATTCATCACCATACAAGAAAGTGTTATTCCACGATTCGTATGCTGATGTAATAGTCCAGTCCATAAGTTTTTCTCCTTCTAATGAACTCGCCTTTAAGGCTATCCCATCTGAACAATATCTAGCAGTGAAAATTAAATTACCTGCAATAAATGAATTAGTGTTTTGATTAGTACTTATGCAGAATCCAGGATAACTAACCTTTTTTAATGAATATTTTTTTTCAGATAGTGAAATTGAAATAAGACTTGTGAAGCTATTGTTTGAATCAATTGTGATATGAACATTTGATTTATTAATAAATATCTTCGATGAATTGATCGACTCGAGCTTTCGTAATTCCAGCGAATTATTAATTGTTATTATGTCATTCGTTAGCAAATTTGAATTTATCGTTCCCGTCTGATCGAGTTTACTTTTTAATGCTTCGTAAAGTGAAGTCTCTAATTCATTTGAATTGGAGAAATCAAGTGACCATTTCTCCTTCAAGAAAACAGCGTTAAAGCAGTAAAAATTTAAGGTCGATGAGTTTTTAGTCACCGTCAGAATATAAAAGTCATTCATCGTTGAGAATCTCGAAATCACTTCTTCATTGCTGGGTAGCTTTAGGTTTACTCTGCCATACCTTTGTGTGTTTTTTTCAGTTCTAATAAGTTGGAAATCTATGTATCGATTTTTCTTTTCAATATAGAATGTAATGTCTGAACCATCAGATATGGAGTATCCGACTATATTTTTATTGTTTAATCCCTTTATGTTGTAGGTAGATATTTCGCTTTTTGGGTTAACCGGAATGAGGTTTATTGATTCTTTATCGAACACTGCAATTTTCGGGTTCGATGTATCCAATAATAAAGACTGACCTTTCCCAATTAATCCAAGATTTTCTTCTCTAACAACTTCTTGAGCCTTTGAAGAAAAATTAATTATTAGAACAACCACAAGGAAGTTGAGGAATTTTATTGAGGTTTTCTGTAGTGTATTTCTCATAGCTCAAGCATTTCATGATCAAATCGAAATTCGACCTTTTCTATATTTAGTCTGTTAAAAAAATGATTTTGTTCAGGATATAAGCCCTAAGTAAAACGACTTTTAAAAATATAAATAAATAAGATTATCATGATGGTTTGATATAAAAATTGAGATTGTATGTTAGATATTTTAATGGTAGCTGACATTAGAATGTGATTATTGATGCTTGTTTAAAAGCTCATTTAGAAATTGTCATTGTATAGAAAGGTGTAGCAACAAACTACACGAAGAGACGGAATTATTTCAAAGGAGCCAGCGCAGGTATTGGAGTGGCTGCTGAAGGTGTCATATGCAAGCGGTAAAAGCATTCTAAATTTAAGAAGATGAATTTTAAGAAAATTATTCAAGTTGGTGGAGTAATCACCATTGCTGGATTGATTGTAGGTACAATCTTTAACAAGATTGAACGAAGTAAAATTTATGATTTAGAATGCTTTGGCGTAATAGAGGATATTAGAATTAGTGATGAAAGAGCAGCTCCATACTTTCTAATTAATGGTGAATGGAGGTACTTAAGTTTATATGGTGTAAATATGGTTAGCGAGACAGAAAAATATGATTCTGTAGCTAAATCTAAAGGGGAGAAAGTTCTGTATTTGTATCGAAAAAACGATCTTAGAAGATATAGGTTAGTGCTTGAAACAACGCCTCAGAAACTGAAACTTCATTAATAGATTCTTATTAAACATTCGAAGCCCGCAGCTCGGACATTCTTGTGATTGCTAGAAATTGATTTGAGTTAGGTACGAGCTACAAGCTCGCACCAGTGTGGTTCTTAAACCCCAATTAGATGTGCGGGCGTCCACAAGAAGCAGACACTAGGCGTACGCATTTGCTACGCCTTTATATTTGCCTATCTTCCATAGCAAACAAAGCAATTTAAAGATTGAAAGGATATCGAAAGACGTGAGTGCGACATACCCCTGGAGAAGGATATCGGTAGCACATGAAAGATTCTTGATTTGGCTTTATTTTCCTTTCAATTACGCTTGCTCACATAACGGAAATCCCGTAAGTTTGAAACACTTTTTTTGGCATCGGTAACCTATTTTATTTTGCCTCCTTTTCATCATTGAATCCTTATGAAATCATACATTATTTCAGCAATGCTTTGCATTGCAACCATCTCATTTTCTTATGCTCAAACCTTGCCATCACCTGCATCTCAGGGGATCATTGGTAGTCAAAACAGTAACGGGGGTCTGTTCACAGGCAGTACCACTATAGGTGTGCCATTGTTTGCTGCTACTGCCAATAATGGAGCAACCATACCCGTGTCATTGAGCTACGGAACTTCAGGAATAAAGGTGGGACAAGTAGCTACCCCAGTTGGGCTTGGCTGGAACTTAAACGCCGGAGGTACTATTACGCGTGTGATCAGAGGGATTCCAGATGAATATGCCAGTATGGTAAATGATCCAACAGCTCTTAATCACACCAAACTTAATAATATACTTACAGGCAAAAAGGATGGTGAGAAAGACTTGTTCTATCTCAGCTTTCCAGGTGGAGGTGGTCGTTTCATATTTGAAGGTGATTTTAATGAATACTTGTTGCAAGATGTATGGTGCAACGATGCCTATACAGATTTGCAAGACTGCCAGCAAAACTGCTCTGGAGAAGCTTGCCAGTCGAACTGTCATGACTATACCATGTCGAGACTGGCTTGTGACAATACTTTTAGCTGGTCCAATTTTCAAACCCTTCCATATTCGGATATCAGCATTACTTATTACTTTGATGGCTTTACAGATGGCTACTGGGAAGTGACTGATATGCGAGGCGTAAAATATACGTTTGCAACAACAGAGACGACAACATCGAATAGTACGGAACCGGGTGTACTTACCTATGACCCAGCTAACGCATATGATTATGTATCATCCTGGCACTTGACATCTATCACCTATCCAGATTTGCCAGCAAGTCATGGCATCACATTTACGTACTCTGATTCGGTAAACTTGGTGCAGGAAACATTGAATAAGAAAAGCTACGCTACTGCACCAATATCTGGTGGGTCGCTAACTTTTGAGCATACAGAAATTGTGAGAAGCAAGACCGAAACTGGTGTTAGGTATCTGGAAGGTATTCATTTTACAAAAGGAGATATTGCATTTGGCTATACAGATGAACGCGACGACCTGCCAGGCGCGAAGCGACTAGCCTCTGTGACCTTGAGTGATAAATTGGGCAATGAGGTAAGCACGTATTCGTTTGTCCAAAACTATTTCTCCTCTCGATATTCTTACCTACAGGGAGGCACAAATCCAACGGTGAATAGACCAGAATGTAGCCGCTTAAAACTTGAATCTATATACAAGGACGGTGGCTTTGTACAGTCTTTTACCTACCGAAACGAATTGGATTATGTTCCAGGGTCAGGCATCAACTATTATGAGCTGCCACCACGAGACTCTTATTACACAGACCATTGGGGATATAATAATGCAGGGGATCACCAGGGAACTACCTTCGTACCTTATCCTGCGATAAATGGCGCCTCAACTGAGGAGCGTCCTTCCGCATCATTTACGATAGCTGGTATGGATAAAGACGCTACTGCATATACCCAGGCCAACATCTTAAGTAGAATAAATTTCCCAACTGGTGGATATACTCAATATACGTACGGCAACCATGCTTCCGGCGGCGGCGTGCGATTGGAGCAGGTAGAAACTTTTAATGAGCAGGACGTCAGAGTAGCTGGCAACTCTTTTGCTTATTCAGAACCAGCTGCTTTTTCAAACCCTGTCTATCACCGTACGGAGGATTTAGATTATGAGATAGGTTCAATTCCTTCAGGAAGAGATCGACTGGCTATTTATGAACAGTCGTTATCCAGTGTTTTTGATTTGAATGGAACATCCATTGGATATGGAAAGGTAACTGTGAGCGACCTGATGCGTGGGAATAAGTCAGATCACTACTTCAACAATGATTTACGATTGGACCTGGTAAAACCAGACAAGCATACTTATACAATTGCGGATGATGGTTCATTTATTGATCGTGGAGCTATTACTGATTCGAATCTTGCACCTTTTTCAACTAATTCATTGCTTTTTTATGATCGTGGAAGCTATGATCGAATGGAAGTTTTTGGCGAGGAAGATGCCATAAATCCTATTTTGGTTAGAACGTATAATTATGAGAGCATCAATTCAACTCCCTACTACACGATCCCGTCATTAGCTACAGAAGTAAAAAAGGATTTTGGCAGTTCTCAAGACGTCATGGTTTCCCAGTACGATGTTGTGGTGAAAACCTTTCGGTTGTTATCAACAACAGAAACAACTTATGAAAACGATGGAGAGGTATCGACAACCCGTTTAATCACTTATCACAATAATTTTCCTACACTTACAGCACAGGTAGATGCCAATAATAGCAGGGGTTATAATTCAAAATCATTTTATTCTTATCCGATAGATATTGGAAGCAGTACGAAACACCACATTGGCGCATTAAATACAATGATGTCAAAAGGAATGAATGGGGTCGTGGTACAGTCTGAATCTCAGGTAAATTTTGAAGGTACAGTATATGAAACAACTCAGGTTTCGTTAACCAGATTCAAAAGTGAACATTCACTCATTGTACCTCACCAGCAATTCACACTACTTGAAACACCAAAAAGCAACTGGTCGGAAGCGGATCTTACAAAGATCAATGAATACCTGGATTATGATCCTAATGGATTGTTATTAAGTAGAAAAGGATATGACCAGGTGACAGTCAATATTGAATATGATGCTTATGGGTTTCTCGAGAAAACCATAGTAAATCCTGGGACATCATACGAAAGAGAAACCATTTATGATAATAAAATGCTGGTAGGTTTGAATCAAATAACTGATGCCAATGGACGAAAGGTCAGTAATGAGTATGATGATAGAAATCGCTTGTTGCTTACCAGAGACAATGATGACAACATCACTGCCAGGTATAGATATCATTCTGTCAGCGATAACAATGAGCTGAATGCTGAGATCGCGGTGGATTGGCATCTGGATGGAAATTATGAAGACAGAAACCATCAATTCTCCCTTGAAACTATCAATTGTCCTTACGGTGAATGTAGCTATTCTTGGAATTGGGGAGATGGATCGGGCAATACTGCTGGCACCCAAGCGAGCCATGCATATGCCAGTGGTGGGTCATACCAGATCAAAGTCACCATATCAAATCCAGAATATAATGACGCTGTTATTATCACTAAGAACATCAGCATACAAGCACTTGAGTATTGGACCTTATCAATGAACGGACCATCTGAGCATTGCATCTACGATAGCAATGCTCCTCAGGATTTCGGTACGATTATAGGAAATGGAGTTTCTACCTGTTCTCCAGGTGGACAGTATACCTACGCCTGGTCATATCAGTACAACAGTTCTGGAAGTTTCGTGCCGTTTGGAACTGGTCAGCCGTCTGAGTCATGGCCCCAAAATACAAACGTGACAGGAAATCATAAAGTAAGAGTAACGGTGACCGATCAATGTAACAGAAGTTTAACGGTTACTAAAGATTTTGATATCATTGATTCTGGCAATGATTGTAGCTCAGGTGGTGGAACAGGCAACCCGCCAGAGTAGCAAATGTGGCGGTTAGTTTTTATTTATCTGTTTTTTGGTAGTTTTTCATCAAACGCCCAAATCAAGTTTGACGTCAAAGTCTCTGATAAGCACCTGAAGAAAGTGGAGCAATCAGATGACGCAAAATCTAAGCTCAAAAGCTACAAAGAGTTTTACCGAAAGGATAGCATCAAGGCAGCAAAGAAGGCCTGGAAAGACTATAAGAAAAACAATAAAGACAGCCTTAAGTCTGTAGGCAAGTGGAAGGAAGCCAAAGCCCATCAAAAAGAGCTTCTTCTGGGAAGATATCAACTTAAGAATCCAAAAAAGTATTTTGTAGACCCATCGCATTTCGGCGCTCCAAAAGACTCAATGGATTGGGCAATCCGGCAGCTTGCACGCAATGAAGATTTTGTCCAGGTTCAGAAAATCTATGAAGCCTACGGACAATATGATTCCGCCTATTTAGATCAGTTCCACCCCGATTCAGTTAAATTAGATAGTGCCACCCTTGCCAGTAGGTTTGATATGAAAAAACGACTCGAATCCTACCTACCTCCCGACATGGCCAAAGAAAGTGATTTCAAAGTTGCAGAGCAGATGAAGTACGGTGCAGTTAATGAATACGGTCAGATCATGAAAATAGATCGATCTGGGGTGTCTGACTTCTTTGAAAACATCTCACCTGAGGAATTCACTAAATCTCAACTTTCGCTTAAAACGGCCAAAGAAAAATATGCCATAATACCGGATCTGTCAAAAGAAGAAGAAGGAATCAAGCGTAATTCTCTAAAAGGAACACCCTTAAAAAATCGATTATTCATCAATGGTAATATCACCATTCAATCAACAATTCCGATCATTTTTGATTCCAATATTCAATTAGGATATAAATGGAATAAAGCATTCTCAATGGGTGTTGGCCTGATCATTCGCGAGCAATTGAGCAATCGGGATTCCACCTCATTGACCGGAGATGCACATGGCATCAGTTTATTTGCAAATTACGACATCATGAAAGGATTTTTTCTATACAGTGAATATCAGTTAGTGAAGAACAAATCGCTTTTTCAGGAATCAAGCACAAGCACAAGTTGGCAGTATGCTGCATTAGCAGGAGCAGGAAGACGATTCATCATATCGCGTAGAATGAGCTTAAGCGTATCGTTACTTTATGATTTCAACTACAAGAACAATACCCTAAACCAACGACCACTTACTCCACGAATTGGATACAATATTTCATTTTAGTTGAACAACAATTCTTAAATTGTACTCAATGAATATTGAAGAATTCAGAGACTATTGCATTACTAAGCCCGGAACTACAGAAGAAACGCCTTTTGGTCCAGATACGCTAGTTTTCAAGGTTTTAGGAAAAATGTACGCCCTTACAGGCATTGATACATTCGAGTTTATCAATCTGAAATGCGATCCGGAATATGCCATGGAGTTAAGGGAAAAGTATGATGGATCCATTCGGCCCGGCTATCACATGAACAAACAACAATGGAACTCTGTCTATACAGACGGAGTTGTTCCCGATACGTTGATCAGGCAACTGATAGATGATAGCTATGATTTGATTGTGGCTAAACTTCCTAAAAAAGACAAGGAACAATTAAAATCACTCAAGTAGATGAATTTAGAAATTCAAAATGAGGAAAATGAATCCAAGGGAGCTTATTTCTACAAAAGAGGCACAGAAAGAGTTGCAGAAATGACTTATTCCATTGCTGGAACCGACCGAATAATTATCGATCATACTGAAGTAAGTGATGCTTATCGTGGGGGCGAACTCGGACAGAAGCTAGTAAGAAAGGCGGTAGATGATGCTCGGCGAAAAGGAATCAGTATTGTTCCATTATGCCCATTTGCACGCTCTGTATTTAACAAAAATGAAGAATTGAGGGATGTCCTTTAAGGCATTTTTATTTGATGTTAATCAACTCTGAACCTAGCATAGGTCATAATTAAAGCATCTGATTATCAATAGGTTTACTAGTGTATAAAACCTCATTGATTATGAAGACCTCAGAAAAAAAAGATTCTTCAAACCTACATCTGGAGGCGATCCAGGAACTCTCAAACACTAATCAGCAGATAGTAGCCAAAAATAAAGAGCTCGAACTTTTTCAAGGAATTCTGGATATTAAGAATGAGCGTAGAGAAAATGATATTGCTTTACGACCCTTATTTCTAAATACAGGAATGGTATTGAGTTTACTGTTTGTCATCGTTGCAATTAATTGGAAGTCCTACAATGATAGTGATATTGTTGATCTGGGGAAAGTTGAAACAGATACCAACGAAATAATCGAAATACCTATTAGTAATCAGGAGCCACCACCACCACCTAAACAAGAAGTATTCAAAATCGAGGAAGTGAAGGATACCGAGATCATTAAAGAGATAAATATCAGCCTGGATGTAGAGGTAACTGAGAATGAATCCATCGAAGAAGTCGAAATTACGATTGATGATCAAATGGAAGAGAAGGTAGATGAGGTATTTGTTATTGTAGAGCAAGAACCTATGCCTGTTGGTGGTTTTGAGGCATTTTATTCCTACTTAGGAGATGAACTAAACTATCCGGCAAAAGCCTTAAGATTTGGAGTTTCAGGTCCGGTTTTTGTGCAATTCATCATTGAGAAGGATGGGAGAATCACAGATGCGCAAGTAGTAAAAGGCATAGGTATGGGGTGTGATGAGGAAGCCCTACGGGTAATTAAGGCTGCACCTTCATGGATACCTGGAAAGCAACGTGGTGTCTATGTACGTGTGAAAAAGATCATTCCGGTTAGGTTTACGCTTGCTGATGAGTGATTGAGGAAGGGATTTAAAGACGGTTTTCAGTCAAAATCCTTATTTTGCATAAAATCCCTAATCATGCGTTTCTTTATCGTTTTATGCTTCCTTATTTTCACCGCTTGTGCCACTCAAAAAACTGATTCTATGCCCGAAAATGGATACGTGCACTTAGCGCTTGGAGACTCTTACACCATAGGTGAAGCTGTGAATGTAAATGAAAGGTGGCCTGTTCAGTTGGCTCGTCGTTTACGCAAAGATTCGATTCAGGTAGATCCAGTAATAGTGGCAACTACAGGTTGGACCACAGATGAATTGGTATCAGGAATAGTGAAAGCAGACGTAGAAGGCACTTACGATTTTGTATCACTTCTTATAGGTGTTAACAACCAATACCGCGGATATCCCATCGATCAGTACGAACGAGAATTTAAAAAACTCCTCGATCAGGCCATTCAATTTGCGGGAGGTAATCCTTACAATGTAATGGTAGTCTCAATCCCAGATTATGGCATAACACCATTCGCCCAAAAGAAAATGCTCGATGCAAAGAAAATTTCGAAAGAATTGGACAATTACAATGCTATTGCAGAAAAGATAGCTAAGCTGAGAGATGTAAAATTTATTGACATAACTCCCGGATCAAGACAAGCAAAAGATAACCCTTCTTTGATAGCCTCAGATGGGTTACATCCCTCTGGTGAAATGTACAAAATGTGGGTAGATAGAATGTATGAACATGTGTTTAACAATCTTTCGTCCAGATAAATCTACTAAAAGTTCTATTTCGTCGTTGATTCATAGGTATATGATAAAATACACCTATTTTTGATCCAAATCACTGCTTTGTCACACTCAATCTCAATGAAGAGGCTGTTGCTCATTTTGTGTTATGCATCTTTAATGTCCTGCCAAGACAAGGTGATATGCCCTGCATTTCAGAGTACTTACATTTTGGATGATTCCACACGCAATGCATACTTTTCTTACGTTTGGCAACTTGACGAAAATACGCGCGCGCAATACCTCGCCACACAGCAAGGTGGTAACACTGAAGATACGCTAGGAGTTGTAGCACAGCCAAAAACTGATTATTATGCCTATGCAGGAGAAAAGGTGGTCCCATGGAGGGTTCAAAAGAAATCCAAGTATGGCATAATCAAACAACCCATCTACCCAATAAAGAGCTACCAGATGCGTACAGCTCCAATGGAGAATGTATTGGCTCCGGAACCAATCTCCAACAACTTCGTCGCATCCGACTTCTCAGATTCACTTGGTGTAGATTCTTTGACTATCGCAATGGATTCACTTTCACTTGATTCTGCAACCGTGAAGCCTGTAGTTGCCAAAGAAGAAACCAAATACTTATACGAATACGACCCGAGCGACAATTTCAACGTAGAGCAGGAATACTATAACAAATACTTTGGAGAGAAATTCATAGACAATCGTCCTAAACCAGAGCCCGTTCCTGTAGCCACAGATTCATTGGGTAACCCTTTGCCCGATTCACTTCAAACAAAAGAACCATTCTTCAAAGGATTATTCAAGAAGAAGAAAAAAGAAGAAACACCTCTCGATGATACACCAGAGGAAGCGACACCGCCTGAACCGGAAGAAGGAACCACCGAGGAAAACGGAGAAGAAGGTGGTGAAGAAGGAGGGAATGGGTAATTCCAAACCACTAGTCTCTATCATCCTTCCATTTTATAATGCGCCTTATTTGAAGGAAGCTATCGAAAGTATCCTCAGTCAAACATATCCCAATTTCGAACTTATACTGGTTGATAACGGAAGCACAGATCAATCAAAAGAGACCGCAGAGTCCTTCATTAATCATCCGAATGTAATTCTAATAAATGAGTCTGAAAAAGGAGTCGTACATGCAGCTAATAAAGGTATTGAGCTGGCAAGCGGGGAATTTATCGCTCGCATGGATGCCGATGACATATCTTATAAAGACAGGCTGGAAAGTCAGGTTCAAATGTTTAATGATGATCCTTCGGTTGGTGTAGTCTCCGGATTGATATCATATTTAGGAAATTCAAAAAATGAGGGCTTCATTCATTATGTTGATTGGCTGAATTCAATAAAAACAGCTGACGAAATCAATCTCAATCAGTTTGTAGAATTTCCATTGGCAAACCCAACACTGATGTTTCGTCGGGAGATATTTGCTCGATATGGGGGATTTAGAGATGGAGATTTTCCAGAAGATTATGAATTCTTTCTTCGGCTGCAGTCCTCACAAATAAAAATGACAAAAGTTGATGAAACGGTACTTTCCTGGCGAGACACGGAAACGCGGCTGACCAGAACAGATCCTCGATATTCACAAGACGCCTTCTTCCGATTGAAAGCTAAATACCTTGCCAAATGGCTGGCTCTCAACAATCCATTCCATCCGTACATCTTCCTTTGGGGTGCAGGCAGACGCGCTCGAAGAAGGAGTGATTACCTACTGTCAGAAGGGATAAAAGTGATTAAATACATTGATTTGAAAGACAATGATAAAGTGATGCATTACAAGTCAATCCCTGATCCATCTGATGCGTTCATAGTGTCATATGTTGGAAGTCGAGGTGCTCGGACTGAGATTCGTAGTTTCTTGAATGGAAAAGGATTCAATGAAGGGAATAATTACATCATTGCCTCTTAATAAATCTAAAAATTTTAGTATTTAATATTTTTTACTAAATTTAAGATCAAATTGAAACATGCAGTTAGCAAGAGATTTGATATTAGATGATTATTATAAGCTTAGAATTACTTCAAAGAAGCTAAGCTCAGGTCGCTATCAGGTCAAATTTTTTGCAACAATACGTGAAGAAAAGCAACTCTATGGCTATGTGCTAGTAGAAGCAGGAGAGACATTAAAATCCGTAATCAGTAGAATTAAGAAACGATTAAAGGAGCTTGATTATGGATATGAGAGTAATCATTTCCATTTATATAATGTAGGTCATGAAACTCAACCTACTAACCTTATGATCTTCGAATAATGGCAAGAATACCTAATAACATAAAATTCCTAAGAAAGAAGAAAGGCTTCACCCAGGAAACATTTGCTCAGGCACTAGGCATCAACAGACCATCAGTAGGTGCTTATGAAGAAGGAAGAGCAGATCCCAGGCTTACAACACTATCCAAGATGGCCGAGCTTTTTGAAGTTACCGTCGATGAGCTGATCAGCGAAGATTTGACTAAAGAAAATAGGATTCCGAAACAAAATGTCAAAGTACTTGCAATAACTGTTGATGAGAATGCCGACGAGGAATTCATTCAACTAGTGCCTACTAAAGCTGCAGCGGGATACACGAATGGATACTCAGATCCAGAATACCTAACTGATTTGCCCAGATTCCATCTTCCTGTTTTACCAAAAGGAGGCACTTATCGTGCGTTTGAAATTGCGGGAGACTCCATGTTACCCATCGTTTCTGGTAGCATAGTTATTGGTAAGTACATTGAACAGCTTGATCACATTCGAAATGGGAGTACATATGTACTGGTAACTCAATCTGAGGGAGTAGTATACAAGCGAGTTTTCAATTACATAGAGGAAAAAGGGAAGCTATTTCTTGTATCAGATAATAAGTCATTCAGTGCCTATGAACTCGATCCAACTGAGGTGGTAGAGATATGGGAGGCCAAAGCCTACATCTCCGTCGAATTTCCTGATCCCAATGCTACCAACGATTTATCTATGGATCAATTGATGGGAATGATTGGCAATCTTAGAAATGATGTAGAACGATTAAAGAAGACCACCGACTAGCTTTTATTCCATTTCTTTCGAGCTAACTTTGATCCTCATATGCGAGGATCTGTTTTTATTGTGATTCTGTTTTTAATTGGGTGCTCTTCACCCTCTAAAGACAGAATTATTGTACCTAAACTTCATGCTGGATTCTATTCTGATGCACTTAATAGAATCAACAAGGAACTAGATTCTTCGCCCGAAGATGAGCGTCTCATAGATCAAAAATTATTTTATTGTCAGCAGTTGGAATGGCCGACTACATGTATTTCTGCCCTTGACGCATACAAAGAAATTCATGGGATGACCAATCAATTGGTAGAACAATATATTGCCTATTACAAGAGACATGAGCGTTATCAACTTTTGCTTGAATTGATAGCACGTTGGGGTGAAGAATATGATTTAGGTGAAAAGTACATGGAAACATATATCGATGGCTTAACCAGACTTGGGAGAAATGAAGCAGCCAAAATTGAGTTAAAAGAATATTTAAAAGTCAATCAGTCGCAGACAACAATTTCATTTGCTTCGAAACAATATTTACGAATGAAAGACACTACCCTGGCCGCTTATAACTTAGGAAAGCTCTATAAGCTGGATAGAGGTAGTGATCTTATGTGGGATTACGGGAAGATACTGATATCCCTCGGCTATTATGAATTAGGATTTAGCGTGTTGGATAATTATGTAATCAAGCATCGTGATGACTTTGAAACACAATTTGTATACGCAAAACTGTTGGAAAGAACGAATCGAAATAAGAAGGCGCGAAATGTCTTGAAACTTCTCGTCAGCGAAGATACTGCAGCATATCTGATGGCTGATTTATTCAAAAAAGATTTGATGTGGGATTCAGCGGGCTATGTGCTTAATCGTGTAATTACTAGTGATTCATTGGCCAGAAAGCCTTTTTGGAAGTTGGGAAGACTCTATGAGGATAGAGGATGGTTTCTTTCTGCCATTCCATATTTCGAATATCTGACTGAATTGAATCCTCAAGACACATTAGCGAAGCAAAGAATAGATCTTATACAGCGAAAAATTGCATATTTGCAGCGCTTAAAATTTGAGGAAAATAAGATTCCTACAATAGAATTACAACCAAAAAAAATTGAAAATTAATGAGTGATCAAATCACCATTACACTGCCTGATGGATCCAAACGATCCTATACCAAAGGAGTAACCGCACTTGATGTAGCCACAAGTATTAGTGAAGGACTCGCTCGAAATGTACTTGCTGCTAAAGTGAACGGAGAAGTAAGAGATTCATTCCGTCCAATAGAAGAAGATTCAGAGCTTCAGTTGCTAACATGGAATGATGATGAAGGCAAGTCTACTATGTGGCATTCATCTGCCCACATTATGGCAGAGGCGCTAGAAGCTTTATACCCTGGCATTAAACTAGGAATAGGTCCACCCATTGAGAATGGTTTCTATTACGATATTGATTTTAACGGTGTCGAATTCGATGCAGATAATCTAGAGGTTATTGAAAATAAGATGCTAGAGTTAGCTCGTGAAAAAAATGAGTTTACAAGAAAAGTAATTTCAAAAGCAGATGCCATTACTTACTATAAAGAAAAAGGAGATGAATACAAGCTGGAGCTGATCGATGGGTTGGAAGATGGAAGCATCACCTTTTACAAGCAAGGCAACTTTACTGATCTTTGTCGAGGACCTCATATCCCGCATACTGGCTACGTAAAGGCGGTGAAAATACTGAATGTCGCTGGCGCCTACTGGAGAGGAGATGAGAATCGAAAGCAACTCACAAGGCTTTATGCCATCTCGTTTCCAAAGCAAAAAGAGCTAAAAGAACATTTAGAACTTTTGGAGCAAGCGAAGCTCAGAGACCATCGAAAAATAGGAAAAGAGCTGGAGCTTTTCACTTTTTCTGAGAAGGTGGGCAAAGGTCTTCCATTGTGGCTACCAAAAGGAGCTGTACTTCGTGAGCGTTTAGAAAACTTCTTAAAGAAGGCACAATTAAAAGCTGGATATGATCAGGTAGTTTCTCCTCATATTGGTTCAAAAGAGTTGTATGTGACATCCGGGCACTATGCCAAGTATGGAGAAGATTCGTTTCAACCTATTCATACACCGGCTGCCGATGAAGAGTTTCTACTTAAGCCAATGAACTGTCCTCACCACTGTGAGATTTATAAATCAAAACCCAGGTCTTACAAAGATTTGCCAATTAGGTACGCTGAGTTTGGTACTGTATATAGGTATGAACAAAGCGGTGAGCTTCACGGACTAACCAGAGTGAGAGGATTCACGCAAGATGATGCACATATTTTCTGCAGCCAGGATCAGGTGAAAAGTGAGTTTGCCAAAGTTGTAGACCTGGTGCTTTATGTATTCTCTGCACTTGGGTTTGAAGATTTCACAGCACAAGTTTCATTACGTGATCCAAATAACCCTGATAAGTACATCGGAAAAGATGAAGACTGGGAGAAAGCAGAAGCGGCAATAAAAGAAGTAGCGGAAGAGAAGGAGTTGAACTTTGTTATTGAATACGGTGAAGCAGCATTCTATGGACCAAAGTTAGACTTCATGGTGAAAGATGCACTCGGCAGGAAGTGGCAACTAGGAACCAGTCAGGTTGATTACAGTCTGCCTGAACGTTTTGAGCTAGAATACATAGGTAGCGACAATAAGAAACACAGACCAGTTATGATTCACAGAGCACCCTTCGGATCGATGGAGCGTTTCATTGCTATTCTTATTGAGAATTGTGCCGGAGATTTTCCATTATGGCTAGCGCCGGATCAGATTGCTATTCTTCCGATTTCAGAGAAGTACCACGATTATGCAAAACAACTCTTCATTGAAATGCAGGAGCAAGATATCCGTGGATTTGTAGACGAACGTGATGAGAAGATCGGTAAGAAGATCCGTGATGCAGAGGTGAAAAAAACTCCTTACATGTTAATCGTTGGTGAGAAAGAAGCTGAAGAAGCAACCGTTTCTGTTAGACAGCACGGTCATGGAGATATCGGATCCATGAAAAAAGAAGAATTTGCTCATTTTTTCCACAATAAAGTGGACGAACTTATCAATTGAGTTTTGTTAGGAGTAAAATATCACGATATTTGCGTTTTGTTTTTAATGTTCAACTTAAATAAAGGAGTACAATCGCTAAACTAAGAAGAAGAGGCCCTTCCAGAATTCGAAAAGAAGAGCCCTACAAGGTAAATGAAAAGATCACTGCACGAAATGTAAGGGTGGTTGGAGACAATGTAAAGGTTGATGTTTACCAGATTGAGCAGGCTATTAAAATAGCACAGGAGCAAAATCTCGACTTGGTGGAAATTTCACCCAATGCTGACCCGCCAGTTTGCAAAGTGATTGACTACTCTAAGTTCAAGTACGAGCAAAAGAAGAAGCAGAAAGAAATTAAGGCAAAAGCGCAAAAGACTGTCATTAAGGAAATACGCTTTGGCCCGAATACGGATGATCATGACTTCAACTTTAAGTTGAATCATGCCATCAAGTTTTTGAAAGATGGGGCTAAGGTGAAAGCATACGTTCACTTCTATGGAAGAACGATTGTTTTCAAAGACAGAGGAGAAATCTTACTTCTTAAGTTTGCTCAGGCACTTGAGGAGTTTGGTAAGGTAGAGCAGCTTCCAAAGATGGAGGGGAAACGAATGATTTTGTTCGTAGCACCTAAAGTGGCTAAGAAATAATTAAAACGTAGAATAAAGTAGAAATGCCGAAACTTAAAACAAACTCCAGTGCAAAGAAGCGATTTAAGCTTACTGGTACTGGAAAACTTAAAAGAAAGCATGCATTCAAAAACCACATTCTGACAAAGAAGGAAACTAAGCAGAAGAGAAATCTGCGATACTTCTCAGTTGTGGACAAGGCAGACGAACCAAACATCAAACGCCTGTTGAATTTATAATTTAACCTACACGTAGGTCAAATTTAATTCGGAATGTAATTTCTTTTAAACCCACAGTGTGGGTGGTTAAATGTAAAACCCGGTTATTGGTTGAAAGACGTTGATAAATAAGTAACGCACCAATCGCCAAAACAAAACAAAAATGAGATCAGTAAATCATGTAGCTGCCAGAAATCGTCGTAAGAAGATGATGAAGCATGCCAAAGGATATTTTGGCAGAAGAAAAAACGTTTGGACTGTGTCCAAAAATGCCATTGAAAAAGGATGGCAATATGCTTACCGTGATAGGAAAGCAAAGAAAAGAGAATTTAGAGCACTTTGGATTCAGCGTATCAATGCTGGTGCAAGAGAGCATGGAATGTCTTACTCTGTATTCATGGGTAAATTGACTGCAAAAGGAATCGAAATCAATAGAAAGGCGCTTGCTGATTTAGCGATGAATGAGCCTAAAGCTTTCAAAGCCGTGGTTGATGCAGTGAAGTAAGATTAATAAGTTATCAAGTGAAAACCCTGTCAGCAATGGCAGGGTTTTTTTATGTTTAGATAGAAGAGGTCATACTGGATGCTTATACTAAACGTAAAAACTTAGGTTTAAAAAAAGCCTGATGAATTTCTTCACCAGGCTTTCCTCATCATACTGACACTAATCTTCCTACTTAACTATAAGACGTTTGATTGTGTTTACATCTGGTCCTTGTACCCTGATGAGATACATGCCACTCTTAAGCTCTGTAACATCAAATGTATGATTGCTGATACCCTCTTCATATCTAAAGGATTTTAAAATAGTACCACTAAGTGTAAGTAATTCTACAGAAGTGGCTACGCCATCATTTACCTGAATAATGGCATGATGTTCTGATGGATTAGGGTAGATACTGATAGATACATCTTCGAAAGCGCCTAAGCTGATACGTTTGATTTCAGAGTATTCGAATTGACCATCAAAATCAACTTGTTTCAATCGGTAGTAGTTGAAACCACTCCTCAGGTTTGTGTGAGAAAATGAGTAGCTAGATACACTGTTCACTGTCCCATTTCCATCAACCGTTCCTATGCTTTCAAAGGTGAGCCCATCGTAAGAGTGCTCAATTTCAAAATAATCGTTATTAATCTCTTGTGCCGTAATCCAGGTAAGCTCTGCAGTGTTATTATTCAGTACCACTTTAAAACTGATAAGCTCTACAGGTAATGGTGATACATTGTTGTATAAATAATCAGGGACATTGGCAAACTCACCACTTTGACCTTGTGTAAAGTCATCGAAGTAGTTACCATTTCCATCAGTATCTTCAGCGATTGTAAGCGTTCCATCATCATCATCGTCATCATCTCGGAAGTTTGCCAGTCCATCACCATCAGCGTTTGGTAATGCTGCTCCAATACCTCCCTGATTAGGATCGAATGCATCTATGATTCCATCTCCATCAAGATCAATATTACCTTCATTGGTATCTAGTATCAAGTCTCCATCATCATCCCAGGAGGGTGTCCCATCAAAATTGGAATCATGTCCTTCAAATAAATCTCCCAATCCTGGACTTCCGGCACTATCACCATCTGAATCGGTATCTAGATAATCTGGGTTGGCGTCGCCATCTGTATTGACAATAGATAGGGCAGAACCTCCATTGTCTGGATCTACGCTATCGTGAAGTCCATCACCATCCGTATCTACGAAGTTATCGATGGCGCCATCTCGGTTGGTATCTGTACCATTGTTTTCAGCTGCATCTGTAATACCGTCATTGTCAGAATCTCTGTCTAGGAAATCAGGTAGACCATCATCATAGCCGGTTCCATTGTCAGAGTCTGGATTAGCAAGAGCAGTTCCTCCATTATCAGTATCTACGTCATTGGCGTGGCCATCATTATCCGTATCATTGGCAGATACATACGATGATAAGTATGCTCCTTCAGCAGACATATTTGCTGGTAGTGAACCACCATTTGCTTCTATGGCATCAGGAACACCATCATTGTCTGAATCTAAATCCTGGTGATTAGGGACACCATCCAAATCTTGATCAAAAATGTCACTGATACCGTCAGAGTTTGCATCAGCATAACCAGCAAAGTCTGAATCTTGAAAGTTCAAAATACCATCCGCATCTGCATCTGCAGTAGGGTCGGTGCCATTACCTTCTTGTAGGTCAGTAAGCCCATCATTGTCACTGTCATTATCTGAATCGTCCTGAACGCCATCATTGTCAGAATCAAAGGCGCATGCATCGAATACTAGCCCATCTACAGCGACTGTTCCAGAGTTTCTTTCAAATCGAATATAGCGTACTGCATCAGTTATCGTTGTATATGTGAATGTCTCTTCTGCAGTAAAGGCAATTGTACTCGCATGGGTAAATAAATCACCATAGGTAACATTGTCAGATGAACTTGTAACATTGATTTCATCTCCAATATTAGCGGCTGTAAAATGTATAGTTATTACAGTGCCGGCATCTAAATTATATCCGAGATCTAGGTCTAGTTGATCTCCTGCTCCTAGAACAGCCAGCGGACCTGTTCCATCACCTGGATCATACTCAGGTACACCAAGAGCTGCCGTAGCACCTCCACCACCAATTCCATTCGAAGACTCTACAGCCAAGGCGTTTTGATTAAGGACGGTAACTCTTCCAGTCCCACATGTATTGCCATTTGACTCTAAATAATCAGGTGTTCCATTCGCAGGATTGATATCCACATTTTCATCAGCAGTAGGGGTTCCGTCTCCGTCATCATCATTATCTCTATAGTCCGGTTCGGCATCTGCATCAGTGTTTTGCACTGCAACCGCCGAACCTCCATTGTCAGGATCAAATGAATTGTCAATTCCATCACCGTCAGTGTCTATTCCTGCTAATGCCGCATCAGCCACACCGTCGGCATTGTTGTCATTCCCTTCAATCAAATCAGTAATGCCATCATTATCACTGTCAGAGTCCTGAAAATCTGGAGTACCATCGGTATCGTGATCGTTACCAATAATGGCTGTACCGCCATTATCAGCATCAAAATCATCAGAAATACCGTCACCGTCTGTATCTGTTGCTGTTGGTGCTCCAATATATCCTGCTGTAGTTTGCCCTTCTCTCAGGTCCAGAATACCATCGTTGTCTGAGTCTCCATCTCTATAGTCAAGATTCCCATCGCTATCAGTATCTGTAAATGAGTCTGGGATGCCATTGGCATTGGTGTCTGTCCCTACGGATTCGATAGAATCTGGGATGCCATCTCCATCCGCATCCGCGTCTTCAAAATCATCCAGTCCATCGCCATCAAAATCATTATTTGGCAGAGGTGTTCCACCGGTAAATGCGCCGCCCGTATCATCAATATCGTCTACAAGTCCGTCACCATCTGAATCATTTGCTGTTGCATAGGTTGAGGGATATTGACCGTTTTCATCCATGTTAGCAGGTAATGTACCGTCGTTTGCTTCGTAAGCATTCGGTATGCCGTCACCATCAATGTCTAAATCATATCGATCTACAATGCCATCACCGTCAAAGTCGGTAACATCAGATTGTTGTGTATCTGGAATGCCATCGTTGTTATCGTCAAGGTCAGAAGCGTTAGCAACACCGTCACTGTCCGGATCATCTGTAAATTGTAAGTAATCAGGATTTGGTCCGCCTTGTGTCATGTCATCAGCGAAATTGGCATTTCCATTAAAATCTTCAGAAGAGCTTATTAATCCATCGCCATCGTCATCGGTATCCCGATAATCTGGTCGGGTATCTACATCCAGATCCTGAGTAGGGGCAGTGACTCCAGTTATCGATCCACAAGGAGCGCAATCTGTATCGTAGGCATCATCAAGGCCATCACCATCTGTATCTGTTCCAGAAGCCAGCTCATCAGCGACTCCATCGCTATCATTATCTCTTCCTTCAGTAGAATCGTTGATTCCGTCACCATCAGAGTCTGTATCCAGATAATCTGGAGTTGAATCTCCATTGGTATCTGTTCCTGGAGGAGTGGTTCCTCCATTGTCTGAGTCGTAGCTATTGTCCCAGCCATCTCCATCACCATCTGCACCGGCAGGTGCTACAAAACCAGTGCTTGATTGAGCTTCTACATTATCAGTAATTCCATCATCATCTGAATCAATATCGATATAGTTAGCAAAGCCATCACCATCTGTGTCTAAGGCAAATTTGGAAATACTTCCACTGAGTAGTGTGGTGCCGAACACATCCGGGTCAAAGTCATCATTAAAGCCGTCTCCAGTTGCGTCCGCAAAATTGTCTATTGTTCCATTACCATCAGAATCAGTGCCACCTGCTTCAACTAAATCAGGAATTCCATCACCGTCTGAATCAAGATCTCTGAAATCGTTGACAGCATCGCCATCAGTATTTGGATTGGCAAGTGGCGTACCAGCTGTGTAAGCGCCACCAGTATCATCAACATCATCAACCCGACCGTCATTGTCTGAATCGTTGGCTAACGAGTATGCAGGAGAGTATGCTCCATCTTCATCCATGTTTGCAGGAAGGAGGCCTCCATTGGCTTCCACTGCATCTGGAATTCCATCATTATCAGTGTCTTTGTCCACATGGTCTGGAATACCATCCAGGTCTAAATCTGCATTGTCATTTACCCCGTCTCCGTTAACATCTGTAAAACCAGCAAAATCTGCATCCATGTAATCCGGAATTTTATCACCATCTGTATCTAATGAATGATCAACACCACCACCTTCGGTGATATCGGCAATACCGTTATTATTATCATCAGGATCATCAAAATCTAGTATTTCATCATAATCAGAATCAATTCCGCACCATGAAAAATCATCGAGACCTACAGCTTGATTACCAATAGGAACGGCATTTCCGTATTTGATGACCAATGAATCTACCGATTGCAATAAGCAAAGCCTGACATTACCCAAATATTCATCATCTTCAGAATTATTAGTTCCTGCAATGAAATTATTGGAGTTGAGTTTATTGTAAGCACCGTTGATTATGTTGCTTCCATCCAGGACGATCACATCTCCATCTCTAAAAATATTTACCGCCATTGAGTCCAGATGATTTCCGACACCATAATCAATGTCAAGCAAATCGAAACAGAATCCTTCCAAAGGCTTATCAAATTTTACTCTTAATAAGGTGAAGGCAGTATTAGAAGCTACCGTTTGAAGTACTCTGACGTAATTGTCTGATTGAATTTGATCATCAATTTCATATTCTTGACTAACATTTGATGGATCTGTAAAACTGAAAGTAATATCAACCCCATCAACAGTAAAAACGGGTCCTGGTGTGGTTCCATCTGCAAAGCCATTGAAAGTTAGTACTGAGCCATCATCACAAGCAGAAATATAATCTGGAATACCGTCGGCATTGGCATCTGGGATTTCTGCGCTTGTGAGTGTCCCGTCACCATCGTCATCAGTGTCGCGGTAATCTTCAGTGGTATCATCATCGACAAGATTTGCTGCAACTGCCGCTGCGCTTCCTGTTGAATTGCCTGTTTCATCAAGGCCGTTTACTGTATCCAGGTTGTCATCTATTCCGTCACCGTCTGCATCTGTTCCAGCGAGAGCAAGGTCTGCAACACCATTGAAGTCAATGTCGTTGCCTTCAATGAGGTCACTTACTCCATCATCATCAGAATCATCATCTAGATAGTCGTCTGTTCCATCACCGTCGGTGTCTTCAGGGAAGCCTCCGGTAGCGGGTAAATTTTCAATGGCATCTAATATACCGTCATTATCAGAGTCAAGATCCAATGCGTCTGGCGCTTGATCATTGTCAGAATCGTAACGATCATCGGCGTTATCTCCATTGACATCTACCCTGCCAGGAAAATCGCTATCATATACGTTTGGAATTCCATCGGCATCTACATCACCCGGTGTGTATCCTTCCTCTACATTACTGATACCATCTCCATCTGAGTCAGTTTCCAGGTTATCTCTGGTGCCATCATTATCAAAATCAAAGGAGCAGTAATCAAAATCTCCAATACCTAAATCCTGCTCACCAAAGTCTGCATCTGTATTTGTCCATGTTATTTCTATGCGCTGTATAGGTTGAGCAAAGCAAATTTGAACAGTTGCAGCGTCTGCACCAAAAAATGCAAATTCAATACCTATTCCTTCAAATTGATTGGTTCCATTGTATTGGGTTGTTCCTCCATTATTAATGGTGTAGCTGGCATCCGCAGCATTACCTAAATCAAGTGGTGCTACAGCAAGAGCACTTGTATATGCGTCAACAGTGACAATATCATTAGCAACGACATTGAAGAATCCTGTAAAATCTTGATCTACATCCAATAAGTCGAAACAAAAATCATAGAGTAGATCACCTCCAAAATTTATAGTAATTGTGTTGCTTTCTGTCCCATCGACGAGATCTTGGCTGAGTTCCCAAGAAGTGGACTGTACAAAAGGGTCAGTATACAAATTCCCCGCTACTGCGTCGTTGGTTATCCCGCCACTTCCTGCGATTGAATAGGTAAATCCTACGGTTTCGTCCGTGTGGGTATCACCGTCGATTGGCGCACTGGCAGTATATTCATCCCAGTCAAAATCGGCTCTGGCAGCACAAAGATCTTGTGAAAATGCGGATTGGCCATAAAACATTACCCCCAGCAAGGCGGTGAATTGTAGTAGGTTTTTCATGAAAACAGGTCTCTGATGGTATTAATATTGAGAATTTGTAACAACGCTCATTAGCATATCTATACTTTATCTCGAATTAATTATATCCGCGAATATATCATGATAGACATTATCAATTGATAATTTTTCGATGAAATGTAATTTTTAGTGTTATTTACGATATTATAGGCTGCGATGGATTCTACCCACAGATTTTTTATACCAAGGGTTGATCTCTTAAAATTTCACTTGCTTGATTTTCTCTGGCCTTAGAATGGAAATAGCGCTTCCATTTATTTCTATCCACTCATCTTTCTTGAATTCAGAAAGTATCCGTATTACGGACTCTGTAGCTGTACCGACCATTCCTGCCAGATCTGCTCTGGAAATGTCTATTGTTACTGATTCTTCCGAACCAGTGTAGGTTTCATAAAGCTTGTATAACGAGTCAGCGGTACGCTTTCTTACGGTATTGTATGCCATTTCCATTAGTTCGTGCTCTCTTTGAGACAAATTGTTTGACAGCATTTTTATGAATTGCCCTGAGACTTCTCTGTTCTTAAAAATAAGCTGCTGAAAGTCGCTTTTTGGAATAAGAATTAATTCGGTTTCTTCCATCGTCTCGGCAAATTCGGTTCGAGAAGTATCTTGAATCGTAGATATTTCTCCTAAGAAATCACCTTCTTTCCTTATGTCATAGATAAATTCTTTACCGTCTTCATTTATACGGTATGTTTTTACCTTTCCTTTTTTGATTTTATATACGAAAGAGCCTAAATCACCCTCTCGGTATATAATCTCCTTCTTTTTGAAGCTTTGTGATCTCCTTTCCTTATCTAACTCTTCAATGTTGTCATATTTAGATGCATACGCCACAAGCTCTTCTACTTCAGAGACCTGACTGAGCTCACTATATTTTGTTAGTCTTCGCTCAATTGCCCCTAAGAGTTCCATTTCTTCAAATGGCTTGGTGATATAGTCATCGGCACCCATATTCATGCCTTTTCTAAAATCTGCCTTTTCTGCTTTTGCCGTCAGGAATATAAATGGGAGCGAAGCTGTAGATG
The DNA here is from genome assembly GCF_039960695.1 of Ekhidna sp. Taxonomy (GTDB): domain Bacteria; phylum Bacteroidota; class Bacteroidia; order Cytophagales; family Cyclobacteriaceae; genus Ekhidna. The sequence continues at coordinate 230,874 of NZ_JBDVKP010000004.1, forward strand.
GATTTTTTGTTAGTAAATAGAGAACTTCATAGCCATCCATCTCGGGCATCATGATATCGCATAGTATCAGATTTGGATGAGTGGTGAGTGCCTGCTTTACACCTTCTTTTCCATTGGAAGCTGAAGAAACCTTATAATTAGAAAGTTCTAGTAGTTCTACGATGTTTTCTCTCACATCAAGCTGATCTTCGATGACAAGAATATGCTGTTGACTCATATAAGCAATTGCTTTCTTTGAAAAACCAAATTAGTAAAATTGAGTGACGATAATCACTTCTTAGGCTAAGTAAAGTCATTAATGAAGCCAATTGTTTGCTTTTTCTTTGACTTAAAATTTACGATTATGAATATATGGGTTTATTTCAGTGTATTTGCAGCAGCAATAGCTGTTTATGCCATGATTAATATTTTGATGGCACGATTTTCCACAAATAAAAAAATGCTTTGGTTTGCGATCGTAGTTTTAATTCCGGTCCTGGGACCAGTTGTTTACATGTTTAGCCGCAAATCATTAGATGCTAGTTCAAAGGAAGTGAGAAACTGAAGGTGCTGCCTTTTCCCTCTTCACTTGTAAAGGTTATTTGACCGTTGATAAGTTGGACATATTTCTTTACAATGTTCAATCCTAGTCCTGTCCCTTGAATGTTGGTAGCATTTCCAGCTCTAAAGAATCGTTCAAACAATCGCTTTTGTTCAGACTTGGGTATTCCGATACCACGATCTTTTATCTTTATATTCAGCGTATTACCCGAATCAATTATTATTTCTATTTGATCATCTTCTCTCGAATACTTGCTGGCATTTGATATAAGATTTATCAGGATATTCCTTAAAATATGAGCATCAGTTTTGATTTTAGGTGCTTTTCCCTTTACCAAAATCTCTTGTCCTTTTTTTAGACTTGAGCTCATATTCTCGATTATTTCAGTGATTATTTCATTGGGATCAACTTCCAGTGCTTCAACATTTTGTGAGCCACTTTCTAATTTTTCAAGAGATAGGAAATCATTTAGAATGTTTGTAAGGTTATCGACGCTTTTCCGTATTCTTTCCACATGTTTTTCTCTCGCACTTTGCTGATCGCTTTCCTTATACTTTGCAATTAAGTTTGCTGATGATAGAACAGTCGTCAAAGGAGTTCTGAATTCATGACTTGCCATGGATACAAACCTAGATTTTAGTTCTCCCAGTTCTTTTTCTTTTTCAAGGGAAATTAAAATTTCTCGTTCAGCTTTTTTAAGATCCTTTAAGCTTTCCTTGAGTGCATCTTCGGCAAGCTTTCTTTCTTGAATCTGGCTTTCAAGTCCAAGATTCATATGTTCGAGTTCGCTTGTGCGACCTTTTACTTTTTTTTCAAGCTCACTTGTATATTCCTCAAGTTTTTGACGTTGCTCTTCAAGTCTAAATTCATTTTCCTTTCGTATGGAGATATCGGTAATGAAGGCAAAGACCATTTTTTGGTCATGATGCTGTATGTAACTTAGACTTATTTCTAGCGGAAAGGAGCTACCATCTTTTCTAAGTCCAGAGAGATCGCGACCAATACCCATTCGTCGGGGTTGTGGCTTTTTGATGTAGTCATTTCTATACTTTTCATGTTTATGCTGAACACTTTTTGGAACAAACTTTTCAACTTTTGCTCCAATGAGTTCACCTTCTTCATAGCCAAACATTTCCCGGGCTCTGGGATTGACCATTTCTACCTCACCTGTTTTATTAAAGACCATTATGCCTTCTCCCGAGCTCTCAAATAACTTTTCAAGTAGTTCTAAGCCTTGTTTAGAGACAATATCCTTACTGCTTAACTTCATAATCTTTACTTAGAGAAGTAAACCTATGGTGGAATGTGACAAAATTCAATAATAGCCTTGATGAATGTCAATGTTGAGGATAAAAAGACCCTCTAGTTTTGAATCTTAAACTAGAACTGCGTGATCTCAAGTATACTTATTCCTACAGATTTTTCTCCTGCTTCCTGGAACGCTACTCAAGTAGGTTTGGAGTTGTCAAGACTGAATACGGAGGCGATTCTATCATTTCTTCATATCTATCCGCTTGCCGCCCGACATACGCAGAAAGATATACAGGTTATTAGTAAGCAGAAATTGGAGGAAGTTGAAAAACGAATGAATCAACTTGCCGTAGACTTAATAGAGCAACCGGAGCAGCGCATCAAAAACATGGTCTTGTCTGGTAATGTAGAGGAAACCATGATTCGCTTTATCCGAGAAAATCATTTTGATCTTGTAATAGTAGGAATTAATGGAAATGGTCAGAATAATGAGATAGGAAGTCATACTGTAAGTGTGATAAAGGAAAGTGGTATCCCAGTAATGATCGTCCCAAATCGACTCTAAGATGGAGACATTGTATTCTGAAGAAATTGTTTGCCACCATTGTGGAGATTCATGTGATGATTCTATTCAAAATGTAAATTTTAGTTTCTGTTGCTTTGGCTGCAAAGCGGTGTATGAGCTTTTAGATCAGAGTAATCTCAACCAATACTACTCCGAGACTTCTTTAGAAAATAAATCTTTGTCTGAAATAAAAGCAGAACGTAAGTATGCGTTCCTCGACAATGAAGACATTAAAAAGCAACTTTTGAGATTTAAGAATGAAGAATTATCTGTAGTGAAGTTGTTGCTTCCGGGCATTCATTGTAGCTCATGTATTTATTTGCTGGAACACTTGCCAAGATTGGAAAATGCCGCTATAAGATCTGAAGTAAACTTTGTGAAGCGAGAAGTAATTATCACTTTCGATCATAGGCAAAAGTCATTGAAAAATTTGGCAATCTTGCTTTCACAATTGGGCTATCCTCCTGATATCTCACTGGATAGTCTTGATAAGACAAAGAACCAGGTTTCAAAATCTAATATCGGGACAAAAATTGCAGTCGCAGGTTTTTGCTTTGGCAATGCTATGCTCATGAGCATGCCCGAATATCTGGATCAAAACTTTCTACTTACAGATGATTTCAAGGCGGTTTTCAGCTGGGTGAATTTTGCGCTGGCTCTTCCAGTAATGCTGTATTCTGGAAGTGACTACTTCAAAAAGGCCTGGAAAGGCATTCGCTATAGAAATTTAAACATTGATGTTCCCATAGCTATTGGCATTTTTACATTATTCATGAGAAGTGCCTATGAGATAATTTCAAGTACTGGCATGGGATATGTTGATTCTTTATCCGGCCTGGTATTTTTTCTCTTAATCGGCAAATGGTATCAAAGTAAAACCTATCAAGCGCTTTCATTTGATAGGGACTTCACTTCATATTTTCCAGTGTCTGTCACGTGTAAAGTTGATAATGAGGAAATACAAAGACCATTAAAAGAACTGAAAAAGGGTGATCAGGTAATCATTCATAATGATGAGCTTATTCCTGCTGATGGCTTACTGAAGGTGGGTAGAGGCAATGTCGATTACAGCTTTGTTACAGGTGAATCAAAACCTGAAGGTAGAGAACCTGGACAGCAAGTCTATGCTGGGGGAAGACAAAAAGGTGGTGAGTTGGTCGTTGAATTAACAGAAACTGTTAACAATAGTGAGCTTACTAGCTTGTGGAATTCTCAATCCTTCAATAAATCGAATCAGGCTGATTTACATACCTGGGTTGATAAGATCAGCAAGTACTTCACGGCCACAATTATTATCCTCGCCATTTATACGGCTTTTTTTTGGTGGTTAAATGATCCTTCACTCATTTGGAATTCGGTAACTGCCGTTTTGATTGTGGCTTGCCCATGTGCCTTAGCGCTTGTGTTGCCATTCGCCTATGGACATGCAATGCGAAAGCTTGGAAAGGAGGGATTGTACCTTAAAAATGCTGAAGTGATCGAATCGCTGGCCAAGGTGAATTCAATTGTATTTGATAAAACGGGGACATTAACCACAACCGAAGCTGGGTTTGGGTATACTGGAGATGTCATAAAAGGAAGAGAAATGGCGTGTCTGAAATCAGCAATTGGCAACTCTGCACACCCTTTAAGTAGATTAATCCATAATGAACTTCCTGTTTGCATGAAACTACCAATTTCAAGCTTCATTGAGGAGACAGGCAAAGGATTTACTGCTGAAGTAAATGGCCTGCAAGTAAAAGTTGGTTCTGCTGAATACCTGCAAATCTCCACCGAAAATTCTACCATCAATCAATCTAATGTGTTTGTAAGCGTTGCAGATAGGATGGGGCATTTTACGATAAAGTCTGCTTATCGAAAAGGAATTTTTGATATGTTAAAAAGCTTGAAAAGCAAATATTTGTTGACGTTGCTATCTGGTGACAACGACGCTGAGAGACAAAAACTAGCGTCTTATTTTGATGAGTCTTATTTTAAGCAAAAACCAATGGATAAATTGGAATATCTCAGATATGATAATTTGAATCAGTTGATGGTAGGAGATGGTTTAAATGATGCCGGTGCATTGAAGGAAGCATCCGTTGGAATAGCCATATCAGAGGATATACATCAATTTTCACCTGCTTGTGATGCGATATTGTCCGCTGATAAAGCCACCTCTCTACCTGCGATTTTGGGGTTTTCAAAGCGTGTAATGTGGGTGGTCTTTTTTGCATTTGGTATTTCATTCCTCTACAACATTGTAGGTCTTTCATTCGCCATGTCCGGGCGGTTAACTCCACTAATTTCGGCAATTCTGATGCCTATTAGTTCAGTCACAGTAGTAGGGTTCGTAACATTGATGGTGGCCTGGTTGGGCAAGAGGTTCAATTAGTTGCAACTGGCAAATTGGATGGCTGTCCCCATTCACTCCAGGAGCCATCATATACGGCTAAATTTCTGTAACCAACAAGATATGCTGCCAACAAGATGATGCATGCGGTTAAGCCTGAGCCACATGAGAATATCAACTTCTTGTCTTGAATATTTATGGCGTCAAAAACATTCCATAATTCATCAACTTCTCTCATACGGTATCCATCAATGACTTTTGTAAATGGGAGGTTGATGGAATTTGGGATATGACCACCTCTCAAGCCAGCTCGCGGCTCTGGTTCTGTTGCAATGAAGCGGCCATTAGATCTGGCGTCTAACACCACTGCTTCGGGATTACTGATTTGTGCCAAAACATATTCTGAACTCACAAAGCAACTTTTGTTGAGGTTCGGCTCGAACTGTCCTTCTGGTCTCTCAAGTCTCTCTTTTGATTCTGTTGGAAAACCATTTTCGACCCACTCAGGTAATCCTCCATTAAGCACTGCCACTTGCTCAAGGCCCATTGACTTAAACATCCACCAAGCTCTGGGCGCTGAGTAGACGCCATGATTATCATAAATTATAACGATGCTGTTTGTATTGATTCCAAGTTTTCTTGTCTCCATTTCAAACTGTGGTTTGTCACACATCATATGTGGTAAGTCAATGGATGTATCTGAGAAAACTCCGTCGATATCAAAAAAAAGTGCGCCAGGGATTTGTACTTCTTTACTGGGTACTTCTCCAGCAGACTTTGGCTTTGCCAGAGTGGCATCCAGAATAATTAAGTTAGGATTAGCTAAATTCTGATTTAGCCATCCTGATGATACCAATGTTGATATTGACATACCTGAAATTTAGGCACTTTCGATGGCCTGTTCAAGCGTATGTTTTGGAATAGCTCCTGACTGCCTCCAAATCTGTTTACCACTTTTAAACAAGATAAAAGTAGGCACACCTCGAACATTGAATTTGTGAGCTGCCGCTTGATTCTTGTCAATATCAACTTTAATGATCCGCGCTTTCTCACCTATTTCTGACTTCAGTTCTTCTAAAATAGGAGCCATTGTTTGGCATGGTCCGCACCAGGTAGCATGAAAGTCAACCAATACCGGTTGATCTCCATTAATTAATTCATTGAATTTTGACATATCAATCTGCTAACAATGCATATTAATTATTTAGTTCACGGTGTGAAATACATTCTTCTAGCTCTCCATTTGTTATATCGTCAGATATGATCAAAAAGTGTATAGCTTTCGAGATAGTCTGGTATCGTAACATTCCATCCTTTGCCTGCCAATCTTCCCCTTAGTTTCATTGCTTGCTCTCTTTCACCGTGAATGAGAAATGTCATTTTTGGCGGCTCATGAATGTGACCACTCCAAGCTATCAATTCGTCCTGATCTGCATGAGCAGAAAGGCCATCAAGAATGTGAACCTTGGCAGATATTTTCACCTCCTCTCCAAAAATTTTCACACTGTCGTTTCCATTTACAATGTCTTTTCCGCGTGTTCCTTCCGGCAAGAATCCAGTAAATAGTATTGTATCCTGCGCATTTGGGAGCCTATGATAAAGATGATGAAGGATCCGTCCCCCTGTAGCCATTCCACTGGCTGAGATTATGATTGCATGTTCTTTTATGGTGTTTAGAACCTTGGATCTACGCCGTTCGGTTACATAATGTACAAAAGGAGCGTCGAAGATGTGATGTCCAAATTCACTGTCACTTTCCAGGCGGTGATAATTAGTAAACCGTTTATACAATCTTGTTACACTTATTGCCATCGGACTATCCACATAGATTGGACGTGACCTCATATTCTGAAAAATCTTCCATAGATGATACAGAATCAATTGAGTCCGACCGAGCGAAAAAGCCGGTATAAGAAGGCATCCTCCTCGTTCGTCACTTTCCTGGATCAGTTGCCGAAGTTCCATTTCAAGGTTTTGATCTCTGTGATTTCTCCCGCCATAAGTTGATTCCATGAAAAGAATATCTGCCTGAGGTGGTTTTGAGGGCGCAACATGTAGTGGACTGTGTTCGGGTCCTAAATCGCCTGAAAACACAAGAGATTTGACTCCTTGACTCGTATATATTTTTAATTCAATGCTTGCCGCACCTAAGATATGACCTGCATGAAAAAAACGGACTTCTATTACGTCATGTATGCGAAAGGTTTGCTCAAAAGGATGCGTTTCAAATGCATTCAGTGCGTCTAATGCATCTTGAACTTTATAAAGTGCTTTTGCAGGATGGTGTTTGGAGTATCCTTTCTTATTGGCAAATTCAGCCTCTTCTTCTTGTAATTTAGCACTGTCCGAAAGTAGTATCTCAGCAAGTTCCAAAGTTGGTTCAGTGCAATGAATCTTGCCGTTAAAACCATTTTTGTAAAGCAGCGGAAGATAACCTGAATGGTCTATGTGCGCATGAGTTAGTAAGACTGCATCTATGGTCGCCGGATCAATTGGCAGCTCGTCCCAGTTTCTAACTCTCAAATCTTTCAATCCCTGAAACAATCCACAGTCAATAAGCAAACTGTAGTCATCAATTAGTAATAGGAATTTGGAACCTGTAACAGATCCTGCTCCACCGAGAAATTTGATTCGAATATTCACCCAATGAAATTAGGCATTTATGGTCGTAATTCATTTTTATATCCACTGATCATAATCCGCTCATTTGCTGATGAAAATCAGAAGTAAAATGACCTTAATGAGTCTTTTTTGTATCTAAAATCAAAACAATTTAAAAACAATGGAAGCTCACATTTATAATGTAGATATCAATTGGAATGCCGACAGAAAAGGAGTTATGTGTTCACCAGAATTGAATAAGGATGCCAATAGTTGTATTGATGTGGCCACTCCACCCGAATTCCCCAAAGGCATCCCAGGGATTTGGTCACCTGAGCACTTGTTTACAGCAGCGGTAAGTAGTTGTTTAATGACTACTTTTTTAGCTATTGCCGAGAACTCCAAACTCAACTTTGAAAGTTTTAGTTGCAGTTCAAAAGGCAAACTTGAGCAAGTGGATGGAAAATTTTTAATGACGGAGATCTTCTTAGGACCTAAGGTTACAATCACTGATGAAAAGGATAGGGAGCGTGCAGAGCGAGTTCTTCTGAAGTCTGAACGAGCATGCCTGATTTCTAATTCAATTAAATCAGAAGTCATTATGAAAATGACAATTGAAGTAGCGGAAACAGCTTAAAATAAGTATCTCCAGAATAATCTGGAGATACTTTTTATTGAATAAATCCTAAGTAGCAAAAGATTGCTCCAAAAATCACAATTGCAAGGGTCAGGCCACGGCCTTTACGTACTTGCAGAATACCCCTAAATAATTCCAGATAAGCGGGTGCTAGCATTAATAGGATTCCTTTGATCAATGCGATCCAACCAATAATAGTTATAATCACTCGCCAGTCATTTACCCACAAATTGTGATAGGTAACCATTGCCATACCTCCCACGACAGCCATAAATCCACCGAGTAGAGCAGAACCTGGACTATCAACCAATTTCCTAAAAGCAAGCATATATGCTTCTCTAAAAAGGAATAGTCCTATACCAACAGAGAGATACATTACTCCGAGTACGCGTGCGATAAAAATTGAAAGTTCCATGTTATCCATAGTATCCAAAAATTAGTTTATTTCGTGAAACCTAATATCCGTACTTTCACTCCAAATTTGAATGATACTTGTCAGTACTTATACTGATCTTTAGTTGCTCAATTCCATCAATTCTTTTTCCAGTTTTAGGGCTTTAGGAAACAGGATATTATTCTCCAGGTGAATGTGTCGATGTAGGTCATTTTCAAACTCCTGAAGCATAGCATAACTAACGCGATACGTATTGCAGGCATGCGTGGGAGGAGTATAGTTGTTACTTAACTCTGCTATCTCTCTGAATCTATCACCTTCGGTAGCATGCTCATGCTTCATCATATTGATGGGGTTTTCCGCTGTACCAAAATGTGGTGGGATCAATGGTTCGCCACTTGCTTTGGCCTTCATCATCTGTCTAATGAAAGGAAACAAGATCATTTCTTCTTTCTTCATATGCATAGCCAGCTCACCAGCGGAGGCTTCAAATAGCTCATGGATTTTAATCACCTCTGGGTTATGTTCTCCATGCACTGCAGCTACCTTCTTAAGATAGGCTTTGAGTTCAGGGAGTTTTTTCTCTACATAGGTATGGTGTGTTTCTACAATATAATCGGCAAGCACATCTGGGGTCATGTCCTTGGGATGATCGGTAGGTGTATTTTTTCCATGTATTACTTTTTCCAGTGCATTCAAAACTTCGTTCTCATCGATTTTCTTTAGGGCACAAGCTTCACCAATCGTTCGGTCTCCATTGCAACAGAAGTCGATGTTTCTTTCCTTAAATACTGTGGCAGCTCGGTAGTCTTCCGCTACCAACTCCCCAATAATTTGCTTAGATGTTATTTCCATATTGATATGATTTATAAAGTTCTTGTTTTAAAATGCTGAAGCCCATAGGTAAACAGACTGAATACCTTGATGACTTCTGCAATGACGTAAGAGAGGTGAAGATTGGAAGACATGGGTGGATGATTGAGCATGTATAATTCAGCTCTGGCATCAAGTGCAGGTAACAGCCAAATGGATTGAATAAAAAGAATCAGAAGAGGGATAACCAGGATGGCGAAGGCCTTGGTTTTGATTTCCCTATCTAAAGCAGTGCTGATCAGTAGAGAAAGTGCAAATACAATCTCTACTTTATTGAGCGCTCCAAATACTAGCCGCCCAATACCTAAACCGAGGGATAATGTAATCCCCGGTGCTTGAAACTTTAACCATGCTTCCATGAAGCTGATGGCACAAACAAATCCAATCCACAGAAATACGATACTGATGCGTAGTGGGCTCTTCACCACCGCCTCATTCATTGTGGTTGTTTCCATGCTGCAATAGTCAGCATAGGGGGGTAGTTAATGAATGACCTTTGTCTATTTGAATGATGATATTTGTCAGACGCGACCAAAGAGTTGTCTGTCGCAGTTGGCGACCTGATAAAAATCATCCATTCCGCTAACACCTCTCATTATCCAGTCTTTCACTCTCCGCTAATCTTGTCATCGGATTATGAGTGTCATATTTATTCTTATCGCATGTAGCCTACTTCTCGCAGGCAGCTTCCTCGCAGCGTTCTTATGGGCGTCTCGTTCGGGGCAGTTTGAGGATGACTATACACCATCAGTTCGCATTCTTTTTGAAGACGAGGGACCAACGGTCTCTTCAAATAGCATCAATAACAAACCTAGTGACCAATGTCAGAAAACAGCCAAAAAGTAGGTCTTGAGACCTTTCATTATGACAATACCACGGTTCGAAATTTCCTAATCGCCACCACGATCTTTGGAATTATCGGAATGACTGTGGGACTTCTTGTTGCATGTCAGTTTGTGTGGCCAGAAGCCAACTTCGGATTGCAGTATACCACCTTCGGACGCGTAAGGCCACTGCATACCAATGCAGTGATTTTTGCATTTGTGGGTAACGGAATTTTTGCCGGCGTGTACTATTCCCTTCAGCGATTATGTAAAGCTCGAATGTACAGCGATCTTCTTAGTAAGATTCACTTCTGGGGTTGGCAGCTAATCATTCTTTCCGCAGCTATCACGCTTCCATTGGGAATGACCTCCGGAAAAGAGTACGCTGAATTGGAATGGCCCATTGATATAGCAATCGCTTTAATCTGGGTTGTGTTTGGCCTGAATATGTTCATGACTATCATCAAACGTCGTGAGCGTCATCTATATGTAGCCATTTGGTTCTACATCGCTACGTTCGTGACAGTAGCCATGCTGCATATTGTAAACTCATTTGAGTTGCCAATTGACTTTATGAAGAGCTATTCCTGGTACGCTGGCGTGCAGGATGCTTTAGTGCAATGGTGGTATGGACATAATGCAGTGGCATTTTTCCTTACTACACCATACCTCGGTTTGATGTATTATTTTATTCCGAAAGCATCAGGACGTCCGATCTACTCATATAGATTATCGATCATTCACTTCTGGGCCCTCATCTTCATCTACATCTGGGCAGGCCCGCATCACTTATTATACAATTCACTTCCTGACTGGGCACAGTCATTAGGAGTCGTGTTCTCAGTCATGCTGATTGCTCCGTCATGGGGAGGTATGTTAAATGGACTTTTGACATTGAGAGGAGCCTGGGACAAAGTGCGAGAAGATGCCATCTTGAAGTTCATGGTGGTGGCAATCACCTGCTACGGTATGGCCACTTTCGAAGGTCCAATGCTCTCATTGAAGAATGTAAACGCAATCGGTCACTTTACAGATTGGATTGTCGGTCATGTACACATTGGTGGATTGGGATGGAACGGCTTCCTGACTTTTGCAATGCTTTACTATCTCATACCTAAGCTTTATGGAACAAAACTTCACTCACAGAAACTGGCAAATGTCCACTTCTGGATCGGAACCATGGGAATCCTTTTCTATGCAATTCCGCTCTATTGGGCAGGTTTCACCCAAAGTTTGATGTGGAAACAATTCAACCCGGACGGAACACTTGTTTACAGCAATTTCCTTGAAACGGTTACTCAAATTATGCCAATGTATGCTCTGAGAGCATTCGGCGGATTACTCTATCTGTCTGGTGTATTTGTCATGGTTTACAACCTTGTGAAAACGGCTCGCTCTGGTAGCTTCCAGCCAACAACTGAAGCACAAGCAGCTCCTTTGATGAAAGATTACAAACCAGAGAAGAGCGAGCACTGGCACAGAAGAATATTTGAATGGAAACCAATGCGAATGCTTATTTGGAGTTTGATTATAGTCGCCATTGGAGGGGTTATTGAAATTGTGCCAACGTTCCTGATTCAGAGCAATGTGCCAACAATCTCGACGGTAAAACCTTACACACCTCTGGAATTAAATGGGCGTGACATTTATGTAAGAGAAGGCTGCTATACCTGTCACTCACAAATGATTCGTCCATTCCGATCAGAGGTGATGAGATATGATCCTGTGGATTTAGAATACTCTAAAGCAGGAGAGTTTGTTTACGATCATCCATTCCAATGGGGATCAAAACGTACGGGTCCGGATTTACATAGAATAGGAAAGAAATATCCCGACAGCTGGCATTTCTACCACATGTTGGACCCTACCAGTATGTCACCAGGTTCAATAATGCCACCATATCCTTGGCTCTTTGAGCAGGAGTGGGACAAAGAACGAACACCGGCTAAAATCAGGGCCATGCAAACACTTGGTGTACCGTACCCCGACGGGTATGATCAGCAAGCTGTGTCAGACGCAGAAAATCAGGCCGCTTTGATTTCCAAAGGACTTGAGCTCGAAGGAATCAAAATGAGCAGTGATACAGAAATCATGGCTTTGATTGCCTACCTGCAAAGACTTGGGACTGATATTAAAAATGTAGAAGGTGTAACTGAAGGGAAGTAAAACATACAACTATGCTGAAATTTATCAAACATCATATGGAGACTATCGCTGGAATAGAAATTTATCCAGTGATCTCCTTTGTCATCTTCTTTGTCTTCTTTATCGCATTGACGGTATATGTTTTGAAGGTAGATAAGAAGCTATTCAAGGACATATCAAATATTCCATTAGACTCAAACGATACCAATCATGATGAAGCTTAAGTGTACGCTAATGACTTTAATTGTTTTTTTACCAGGAGTATCTTTCGGTCAAGATGCAGGTGCTCAGCAAAGTTTCTTTGAGCAATACCAAGTTGAGTTAATTCTAGGATTGACTGTTCTTATCAGTATTGTTGCAGTAGCAGCTATGTACGTGCTTTTGGTAGCTCTCAAAGTGGTGCTTAAACTTAAGCGTGCTGAGATGGGGATTGAGGAAGAGGAGCAAGAGTTAATTCGAGCTCTGGAAGGAGAAGAGAACGTCGGATTCTGGAGACGATTTTGGAATCGATTGAATGCTTCTGTTCCAGTAGCTAAAGAACATGAAATAGTAACTGATCATGAGTATGATGGTATTCGAGAGCTGGATAATAGACTTCCGCCTTGGTGGCTTTATGGCTTTTATGCTTCCATCTTATTCGCCGTAGTTTATTTTATCAATTATGAAGTACTTGGAACCGGCCAATCACAAGATGAGGAGTTTCAGGCTGAGATGATTCGAGCTGAAGAGGATGTCGAAACTTATTTGGCATCACTGGGTGATTTGATAGATGAAAGCAATGTCACTCTGGCAACAGAGGCATCAGATATCAATGCAGGAAAGGCGATCTATGATGCAAATTGCTCAGTATGTCATGCAGCTGATGGTGGTGGAGGTGTTGGACCGAATTTTACGGACAAATACTGGCTTCATGGCGGAGATATGCCGTCGATTTTCAAAACCATAAAGTATGGTGTCCCATCCAAAGGTATGATTGCCTGGGAAGCACAGCTTTCTCCTAAGAAAATGCAGCAAGTAGCCACCTACATCTACATGATGGAGGGAAATACTGCAGCCAACCCTAAGGAAGTCCAAGGCGATTTATTTGAACGTAATGACACTGAAGAAGAGGGAAGTGAAGATCTTGAGTCCAATCCAAACTACGTGGACGATGAAGCTGCTCTTGAAGGAGATGCGTGCTGCTAAATGGCTGATGTAAAGGATATATATCAAGAACAGGAAAGTGCAGAAGAGACTTTTCGAGACCATCTATCTACGGTAGATAAAGAAGGTAAGCGCGTGTGGGTTTATCCTAAGAAGCCGAAAGGTAGATTCACAAATTATAGAACACTAGTTAGTTACTTGCTGCTTGCGTTTTTATTTGGCGCACCATTTATCAAAGTGGATGGACAGCCATTCTTACTATTCAATATTTTAGAAAGGAAGTTTATCATCTTTGGCCAGATTTTCTGGCCACAAGACTTCTTCCTTTTCGTAATTGGGATGCTCACATCTCTTGTTTTTATCATCCTGTTCACAGTAGTTTTTGGTCGCATTTTCTGCGGATGGATTTGTCCTCAAACCATTTTTATGGAAGGCGTATTTCGTCAGATCGAATACTGGATTGAGGGAGACTATATGGCTCAAAAAAAGCTAAATAAGCAGCCGTGGGATAAAGAGAAGGTTATTAAAAAATCGATTAAGCATATACTTTTCGTTTTAGTCAGTATGCTAATCATGCACACCTTCATGGCTTACCTTGTTGGAGTAAATGAGCTGTGGAAAATAATTGAAGGTGGTCCTGCAGAAAATACTGGTGGTTTCATAGCGATGATGGTATTTACTGGTCTTTTTTATGGAGTTTTTAGTCAAATGCGGGAGCAGGTTTGTACGACGATTTGTCCCTATGGAAGATTGCAAGGGGTGTTGCTAGACAAGCAGAGTGTGGTGGTAGCTTATGACCATGTTAGAGGAGAGAAGCGTGCTAAATTTCGGAAAGAAGAAGATCGTGATGCATTAGGCAAAGGAGATTGTATAGACTGTAAACAATGCGTTTTTGTGTGTCCGACTGGAATAGATATTCGAAATGGAACACAACTGGAATGTGTCAATTGCACCGCATGCATAGATGCGTGCGATTCCATCATGGATCGAATTGGCAAGCCAAGAGGATTGGTACGTTACGCATCTGAAGAGAACATTGCAGATAAGAAACCTTTCCAGTTCACGGCACGAATGAAGGCTTATACAGGTGTTTTGATTGCTCTCGTCGGCGTGCTTGTAACACTATTGCTTGTTCGTTCTGATTTTGAAGCTACCATATTGAGAACGCCAGGTATACTTTATCAAGAGAGGGAAGATGGTATGATTACCAACCTATATCAAGTAAAAATGGTGAACAAAACCAACAGTGCTTTGGATGTAAGGTTCAAGCTATTGAAACCGGAAGGGCAAATAGAAATGATAGGTGGAACGATTGATTTAGAAGAACAAGGTATCGGAGAGGGAGCGTTCTTTGTGGTCATCAATCCGTCTGAAATCGATCAGATGAGTTCAGTAATTTCGATAGGCGTGTACTCTGGAGATAAGTTAGTCGAAACTGTCGAAACTAAGTTTTTAGGGCCGACTAACTAAGTTGATAATTAAGAATGGACAATTAATAATTGAAGACATGAATTGGGGACATAAAATCGTTTTAGCATTTATACTCTTTGCTGCATTTATAGGGTATATGGTGGTCAGAGCTTTTCAGGAAGACTTTGATTTAGTAGCTGAAGACTACTATGCCCAGGAGATCAACTACCAGCAAAAGCTAAATAAGCTTTCGAATACAGCGGAGGATGGCAAATCCGTGGTAGTAAAGCAAAAGGCGGGAGAAATCCTTCTGACTTTTCCCGATGAGATAGCGACTGGAAATATCCATTTTTATCACCCTTCACGGAAGATTTTTGATCGAACCTTCGAAATTTCTCTGACAGATTATAAGCAGAAGATTGAGCGATCCGAGCTAGTGGCTGGAAGCTATCGGGTGAATATCACCTGGAGAAGTAACGACACAGATTATTACCAACAATCAAGTATTTACATCCAATGACGGGAGCATTCCTAATCGGCCTGCTTGGAAGCCTTCACTGTGTGGGTATGTGTGGACCCGTGATGATTGCATTTATGGGACCCAGACAGTCTAAAACTGGATTTTTACTTTATCATATGGGTAGAATCCTCATCTACGTATTTATCGGAACATTGCTTGGTTTAATTGGAGCAACTGCAACGCTATTGGAGATTCAAAAATTTATGGTTTTCGTGCTAGGGATTGGATTAATACTCCTTTACGGTATCCCATCTATAAGGCATGGCCTGGAGCGCTTCTATTATGAATCCAGATTCTATCAATTGCTGAAATCATTTATGTCAAAGAATCTATCCATGCGTAAGCGATGGTTTCTAAGTGGAGTTGCAAATGGGTTTTTCCCATGCGGGCTTACCTATGTGGCTGCTGCAGGTGCCGTAGCGCTAGCTAGTCCACTTCAGGGAGCATTATTTATGGTACTATTTGGTCTGGGTACCTTGCCCGCATTAATCATGGTATCCTTCACGGGTAATATGTTTTCACGAAAACTAAAATCACTTATTCCCAGATCCGTTTCAATTGTCGCCATTCTTTCAGGCTCAATTCTTATTTTGCGAGGATTGCTGACAAGCTTTCCACAATTTAACCAAATGGTACAAGCCAATGCTGCAGGTTTGATCACCATTTGCGGGCTTTAATTCAACTTTTGAGTAGGCTACAAGTTTTTCATTCATTTTTCCATTATCTTTTCCTAAAGGTCTGTTTTGAAAACAATATCAGAAATAAAATCTCTTCGGAGAATTTTTTTTCTTCTCATTGTTAGCTTAACAACCTTAGCTGGTGCCGCCTTTCTTTACATATTGAATGATACCAAGAGGGATAGGATCAATGATCTGACTTATACAGCTAAGGTGATAAAAAGCTACTATGAGTTGAGTTTCCATCAATGGGAGCTTAGTTTGATAAGCTTAGGAAATCGACTTGCTGAAATCGATGAGCCTCAGACAAGACTTGATTATGCAAATCAGGCCTTAGAGGTTTACGAAAAGGAATTGCTAGCATTTGGATTCGCGGATCCTACAGGTCAGGTCATCACTTTCACAGGTCGTTCGGTTAATGATTCTCTCCCCAATTTGGCCTTGTCAGAAAAGACCAGAAGATCCTTCGAATACGCATTGGGCAATGGAGGATTGACATTAGGAGAATGCTACTACTTCGAAAATGTTTCCGACTGGATTCTTCCCATTAGAGTACCAATTTATAATGAAGATGGAGAAATAGTAGCAGTGAACACCTCAGCCATACGCTACAGTTCCATGATTGATGAGCTCAATCAATTTGGTTTTGATCCTCATTATAAAGTTCATTTAATCAATAATGAGTTTGGAACAACACAATTGCTGTACCCACTATCGTCTAAGCAATATGATGGAATATTAGGTTCCGGAAGTCTTTCCTATACCAATCTCGATACAATTAGTTCCTCAGAAGGTGCTTTTTTAGCGATAAGTCTTGATCCACTGTCTGGAGCTAAAATTCTATGTTCCTCCACCATGATTGGACTCATAAATCACCAACTTGTTATTTCAGTAGATCAGTCTTTTCTAATCTATGAATTTATAGATCGATTCAAGCTTGTGTTTATCATCTATTTATTACTCGTGATTTCATCGATTTTTTTGCACAATTACATGAAACGAAATCTTGAAAAATCTATACTTAATTTAAGAACTGAACGAGCCAATTTAAAATCTATCATAGAAAGTACATCTAACATTATCGGGCTTTTTGATAAACAAAAACGACTCGTTGAATTCAATCGTGCATTTAACCTTTCATCAAAAGTCTCGGACGAAATGAAATTAGAAAAAGGCATGGACGTGCTGCGGCAGATCAAGCATAAAGAACGGGCGCTATTGTTTAATGATTATTTTGATCGAGCTTTGAATGGGGAAAAATTCAGTCAGGAAATTAAATTCCCGGGATTAAATAGTGATATCATTCTGAAATTTACTTTCAATCCAGTCTATGATGGTTCAGAGATCGTTGGAATCACATTCTTTGCAGAAGATATTACTACCATTCAAGGATATCAAAAGAAACTAGAGTCTTACAATAAAGATTTAGAGGGAGAAGTTGAAGTGCGAACCAAGGAACTTAAAGCGAAAAATAAGGAACTGGAAGCCGGATATAAAAAGTTACAATCTACTCAACAGCAACTTATTAGAGCGGAGAAAATGGCTTCTCTGGGAATACTCTCAGCAGGAATAGGCCATGAAATTAACAACCCGTTAAATTTCATCAAACATGGCGCGCTTGCATTGAAGGATAAAATGACTCCATCCGGTCAAGATCAATTCAATGAATATTTCTATGCAATAGAAGAGGGTGTAAATAGAGCATCGAAAATTGTAAATGGACTCTCTCATTTCAGTAGAACAGGCGAGTCCATGGAGGAATCGTGCAATATTCATGAAGTATTGGCAAATAGCCTTGCATTGTTGGCCAATCGATTTAGGCAAAAAAATATTGAAGTAAAGACTTCCTACAACGCTGAAGACCCAATGGTAAAAGGCAATGAAGGAAAATTACATCAGGTGTTTACCAATATCATTACCAATGCAGAACAGGCAATTGAAAAAACTGGCGTAATTGTCATTTCAACTAAAAACAAAGAAAATTGGATTCTTATTGAAATCACTGATTCAGGTTGTGGAATGTCTAAATCCACTCTCAAGAAGATTTTAGATCCTTTTTTTACAACCAAAGAACCTGGAGAAGGAACGGGTCTGGGTCTTTTCATAACTCAAATGATCATTGATGAACACGACGGTCAAATGGAAGTTGAGTCTAAGAATGGTGATGGTACGACTTTCACTATCACATTGAATTCCATGTGATATAAATCAGTTCATTAACTCCAATTAGTCATTTAGCCTCGCATTGCACTCAGGTAGTTTTGAGTAAAATTTTGATCGATGCAAGACTTGAGAAAGTACAATCAACCCGTTCCCAGATACACCAGCTATCCCACAGTACCCTTTTGGGAGCCACAGAACTTTTCCATTGAAGCTTATAAGAAAACGGTTCAATCTGCATTTTGGGAAAGCAGCAAAGAGATAAGTATCTATATTCATCTTCCATACTGTGAAAGTCTCTGTACCTATTGTGCTTGCAATACGCGCATCACAAAAAATCATGAGGTAGAAGGTCCATATCTGGATCATGTATTAAAAGAATGGAAAATCTACCTCGATATGTTGCCGGAAAAACCACTCATCAGAGAAATCCATTTGGGTGGAGGCACACCTACCTTCTTTTCACCAGAGAATTTGGATAAACTTTTATCTGGCATCATCAGCAAGGCATCATTAGCGAATGGCTTTCAGATGAGCTTTGAAGGTCATCCTGCCAACACCACCGCCAGACATCTGGAAGCTTTACACTCTATCGGTTTCGACCGGGTAAGCTTTGGAATCCAGGATTTTGATTTGAATGTTCAGAAATTGATCAATCGAATGCAATCGTTCGAGCAAGTAAAATACATAACATCAAAGGCAAGAGAGATTGGCTATAAGTCTGTAAACTATGATGTTGTATACGGTTTGCCAGGTCAAACATCAGCGTCTGTTAAAAACACTTTGGATCAAATCATCGAGCTCCAGCCTGAACGAATAGCCTATTATAGCTATGCACATGTACCGTCGATGCGCCCTGCTCAAAAATCATATGAATCCCACCTGCCAAAGTCAGATGATAAGTGGACGTTTATGCAGTTAGGCAAAGAAATGTTCTGGCAAGCTGGATATGAGGAAGTAGGTATGGATCATTTTGTATTGGCAGGAGATGAACTCTTAGATGCCAGACTGCAAGGTGAGCTCCATAGAAATTTCATGGGTTATACACCATTTACAAGTAAGTTGTTGGTTGGACTAGGTGTCAGTGCCATCAGTGATAGCTGGTCAGGCTTCACTCAAAATGAAAAGAGTATACCCACATACTATGAGCAAATATCGAATGGAAAATTGCCAATCATTAAAGGACATATTCATTCAAGAGCTGATTTGTTTTTTAGAAAGCACATCCTAAATCTAATGTGTGAGTTTAAAACCAGTTGGCTTGAATCAGAATTCATGGAATATGGGGTTTTGTTAAACTATGAATTGCTTGATCAATTGAAAGCCGAGGGCTTTATCACCTACAATGAATCTGGTATAAAGGTGCTCCCTGAAGGAAAAGAAATCATTCGGGTAATTTGCTCTGCGCTGGACGCACGAATGATTGAAAATCATGCAACACCCCAGTTTAGTAACGCGATATGAGAATAATTTTTAGTTGTTAAAACAACTATCAAACAAATATCATATTCCACGCTGACCCAAGTCATAGCTCAAGGTCAATTCCAGAAATACCTTCGAATCATTATTTCAAACCAATAAGATTATGAAAGGTATATATGTAATTGCTTTTTTAGCACTCTTTGCTTTCGCCTGTGGCGGAGGTGATGGTAAAAGCAAAATTGATCAGATCAAGGAACAGTCCAAAATGGAACCTACTGATCCTTATGAAAGCTGGGAAAACAACCACGGAGTTGGTCCCATAAAGGCATTCACACTTCCCGCTGAAATTGATCAAGATTTAGCTCTGAAAGGACAGGAAGTTTACGAAGCCAAGTGCACAGCATGTCACAAAGCTGAGAAAAGATTCATTGGACCTGCACCAAAAGGCATTCTTGAAAGAAGAACACCGGCATGGGTTATGAACATGATTTTAAATCCGGAAGAAATGGTTCAGAAAGACCCAATGGCGAAAAAGCTACTTATAGAATATAATGGTTCCCCAATGGCCAATCAGAATTTAACTCAGGAAGAAGCAAGGGCTGTGCTTGAATACTTCCGAACTCTTTAGCAACCAAACTCTATGAATATGAAATATCTCAGTAACCTAATATTGATCCTGTTCATGACAGTCATGATAGGATCTTGTACTTCACCACAAAGTGAAACGACTGAAAATGAGGATGAGCCAACCAGTCATCCAAGAGGCCAAGCTTCAGTGGAAGATGATGAGTCAGCTAAGAACATCCTGCAAGTAGCCATGTCATCGGAGGTGCATACTACCCTCGTTGCGGGTGTTCAGGCAGCAGAAATTGAGCATGTCTTGGTCAATGCAGGCCCATTAACAGTGTTTGCACCAACCAACGATGCATTTGCAGCATTGCCAGAAGGTGTACTTGATAATCTGTTAAAGCCTGAGAACAAAGGTGACCTGGCAACAATAATTACACGGCATGCAGCTCCTGGATCCTACGATGTAGACGGATTGAAGAAAGAAGCAAGAAAAGGAAGAAAGCTCTACATGGCCACAGGAGATTACCTGGAAGTCGTAGTAAATGGAGATGAGATCACCGTCGGAGGAGCCAAAGTGATTGGCACGATTCAAACTTCCAATGGAGTGATTAATGTCGTGGACAAAGTGATTTTACCTAACTAATTAAATATCAATTATCATGAAGATTAAAATGCATATTCTATTTAAGGCATTTGTGATTACAGCTCTTCTCATTGTCACATCATGCGGACAGAGGGGCAATCAATCAGGTGCGTTAAGCAGCAACATGGCTGAACGTTCTTTTGTGCCACCTGGAGAGCATGATGAGTATTATGCTTTCATCTCTGGAGGCTACAGCGGTCAGCTTTCAGTATATGGACTGCCATCCGGACGTTTGTTCAGAGTAGTTCCTGTATTCTCCGTTGATGCGGAAAAAGGTTACGGTTTCAACGAAGAGACCAAGCCAATGTTAAACACATCATTCGGTCCTGTGCCGTGGGATGATGCTCACCACCCTGATCTTTCTCAAACCAACGGAAAGGTTGATGGTAGATGGTGCTTCATCAATGGTAACAATACACCTCGTATTGCACGAATCAGTCTTTCTTCTTTTGAAACAGAAGAGATTATAGAAATTCCAAATAGCGCAGGTAACCACAGTTCATCTTTTGTAACTGAAAACACCGAGTACGTTGTAGCTGGAACAAGATTTTCCGTACCTGTACCACAACGAGACCTTCCTATTGATGAGTATAAAGGTAATTTCAAGGGAGCCTTGACATTCCTTAGTGTAGATCAGGAGAGTGGAGAGATGGATCTAGCCTTTCAGGTGATGATGCCTGGTTTCAACTTTGATTTGGCTCACCCAGGTAGAAAAAAATCACACGGTTGGATGTTTTTCTCTACTTACAATACAGAGGAAGCTAATACGCTATTAGAAGTAAATGCGTCGCAAAATGACAAAGATTATATCGCAGCAATCAATTGGAAAAAAGCTGAAGAACTGATAGCCAACGGACAGTTCGAAACCATGGAAACTGAGTATGCTCATAATATCTACAGTGAGTCAACGCACATGGCAACTACCACAATGAAGAAAGAAGTGAAGATTCTAGATCCCTCCAAGTATCCGGGTTTGGTTTACTTCTTGCCTACACCAAAATCACCTCATGGCTGTGATGTTGATCCTTCTGGTGAATACATCATTGGTAGTGGTAAACTAGCGGCGGCATTAACAGCACACTCATTTACTAAAATGCTCGATGCTATTGAGAATGAAAAATTCGATGGTGAAGCTTATGGTATTCCGGTACTTAACTACGACGATGTAGTAGCTGGTGTAGTTCAGGGTGCAGGATTAGGTCCATTGCATACAGAATTTGATGCCAAAGGAAATGCATACACTACGTTCTTCATTAGCTCTGAAGTCGTGAAATGGAAGCTCGGTACTTGGGAGGTTTTGGATCGTCAACCAACCTATTATTCCGTGGGTCACTTAATGATTCCAGGGGGTAACTCTCAAGCACCTTTTGGTAAGTACCTGGTAGCAATGAATAAGATCACCAAAGACAGATATCTTCCTACCGGACCTGAGCTTGCTCACTCGGCACAGCTTTATGACATTTCGGGCGATAAAATGGAATTGATCCTTGATTTTCCAACAATAGGTGAGCCGCACTATGCTGCCGGTGCACCAGCTGATTTGATCAAACCAAATCAAACCAAGTTTTATAAGCTAGAGGAAAATATGCACCCGCATGCCACAAAGAGTGAAAAAGATGCTAGAGTAGAACGAAATGGGAATGAAGTCCATGTATATATGACTACTATAAGGAGTCACTTTGCTCCTGATAATATTGAAGGAATCAAAGTAGGAGATAAGGTGTATTTCCACATTACCAATCTGGAACAAGATTACGATGTTCCTCATGGAGTGAGTATGATTGGCGCAAATACTTCCGAGTTACTAATCATGCCAGGTCAAACAGAAACGTTTATCTGGAATCCTAAAAAAGAGGGAGTTTGGCCATTCTACTGCACTGACTTCTGCTCTGCGCTACACCAGGAAATGCAGGGATACGTCAGGGTTTCTGCAAAAGGTGCGGACGTACCATTGAAATGGAGTTTAGACGGGGAGTAGGAAGTTAGGTTTTTTATGTGGCTGTCTCACGATTCGTGAGGCAGCTCACTATTTCCATCAAAAAAGTAAGTATTATGAAACGATCTCAGCTATATATGTTGGTCGGAGCAATATTGCTCAGTGGACTATTTCTTTGGCCTCTTTGGAATATCACCCTGGAAGCACCTCAATACCCGGATGCGATTGGGATGGATATCCACATCAACAAATTCGAAGATGCTAATCCTAATGATATCAAGAATATCAACATAATGAACCACTATGTGGGGATGAAGGATATACCTGAGACCATTCCCGAGTTTAGCATATTCCCAAAAGTCGCACTAGGAATGATCATTCTGGGTGTAATCATTGCATTCATCGGCAAAAGGCCACTCTATATAACCTGGTTTGCCCTTATGCTTGTTTTGGGAACCATGGCTATGTATGATTTTTACCAATGGGAATACGATTATGGGCACGACCTCAAAGAAAATGCTGCAATTAAATTTACAGACGATAAGGGCCAACCGATGGCTTATCAGCCACCACTGATAGGTAGCAAAATGATCTTAAATTTCAGGGCAATCTCTATGCCCAGGCCTGGTGCTTACCTGATGTTTCTTGGTATGGCTCTCTCGGTATTGGCATTCATTAAAGCAAAAAAAGAACAGGTGAGCATACAAGCTGTAGCAGCATTACTTGTAATGGGACTTATTAGTGGATGCTCCTTTGATCCACAACCCATTATTTATGGGCAGGATGCCTGCGTTTACTGTAAGATGACAATCGTAGATAAGCAACATTCAGCTCAAGTGGTGACAAATACCGGGAAGGCCTTCAAATATGACGCTATAGAGTGTATGTTGAACGACCTGAAAGAATGGGAACGCCCTGAGGTGAAATACTACCTCGTTGCTGACTATACAAATCCAGGTCAACTGGCAGATGCGATAAACGCACACTATCTAATATCTGAATCAATCCCAAGCCCAATGGGGGAGTTTTTGACAGCTTTTGAAAATGCAAATGATCGGCTCGAAACAATGGAAGATGTTTCAGGACAGTCACTAAGTTGGACGGAGCTCAAAGCTGAATTTGATGTTCCATGAGAGGCCTGTTTGTTGTATTTATATTCTTTGTTGAAGTAGCAGTAGCTAAGGAAATAAACATCTGCGAAACGTGTGAAGTATCAGATGCCAAGACAGCTGTTGCCTTAGCTAATCCATTTGATACCTTGGTATTTAAAGCTGGAATGTACACCTGCGAAAATCTTGAAATCAGAAAACCATTGACCATTGTTGGACAATTAGGAGCGATTCTTAATGGAAATATGAAAGGCTATGTGCTCAAGCTTTTTGCTGATAGCATCAACATTATTGGTCTAAAAATCATCAATGCTGGGAGGAGTTATACTAAAGACTATGCTGCTATTTATAGCTTCAGAGCGAATCATTTTTTGATTGAAAATAATATAGTGGTTGATCCATTTTTTGGCTTACTTATCGAGAAATCCAAACATGGAATCATCCGCAATAACATCGTCTATGGCACTTCTGTCAAGGAAGATGAAACGGGGAATGGGATTCACGCATGGCATTGTTCCAATCTTCAGATCTACGGCAATGAGGTCTATAACATGCGAGATGGCATTTATCTGGAGTTTGTCGACGATAGTGAGATTAAAAAAAATCACACGCACGACAACATTCGTTACGGTCTGCACTTCATGTTTTCCAACCATGATCAATATTTAAATAATCGTTTTGAAAGAAACGGAGCTGGAGTGGCAGTCATGTTTTCCAAGTTTATTGTGATGAAAGAAAATCAATTTGTGAACAATTGGGGACCAGCTAGCTACGGACTCCTCTTAAAAGAAATTTACGATGCAGAGGTAATTGATAATGAGTTCACAGAGAATACCATGGCCGTTTTTATCGACGGAACCACACGCATCAATTATTCGGGCAACGTATTCAAAAGAAATGGATGGGCAATCAAAGTATCTGGAGGGTGCTACGCCAATCGCATTTACGGGAATGACTTTCTTGGTAACTCATTTGATGTCTCCTATAACTCAAAGATGAATGATAACACATTTGATGGAAATTATTGGGGAGACTACACAGGCTACGATCTGAATAAAGACGGGGTTGGAGATGTACCTTATCGGCCGGTCAAGTTGTTCTCTTATATTGTAAATAAAACACCTGAAACCATCATTTTACTTAGAAGTTTGTTTGTAGATATTATGAATTTTTCGGAAAGAGTTTCACCTGTATTTACGCCAGATAACCTGGTAGATCAGTCACCTTCAATGCAATCATTCAAATGATACAGGTTGAGAATCTTAATAAAAGCTTCGGAAAGCTGGAAGTACTGAAAGGTGTAAGTTTTGTAGTAAACAGGCCTGGGGTTTTCGCAATCCTTGGTCACAATGGATCTGGCAAAACCACGCTACTTAAGATTATTTTGGGCATGGTAATGCCAAATAGCGGAGAGCTGACTGTAAATGATACTGCGATCAAGAAAAGCTGGGAATACCGTAAGGATATTGCATATCTACCACAGATTGCTCGCTTTCCGGATAACCTTACCGTAAATGAATTGATCAATATGATCTTAGACATTCGCAATCAGAAAGCAAGAGAAAAGGAACTCATTGCACGATTTGGATTGGAACGATTTCTCGACAAAAAACTCTCAGACCTTTCAGGCGGAACCAGACAGAAAGTAAATATTGTACTGGCTTTCATGTTTAATGCTGATATATGCATTTTAGATGAACCAACAGCTGGATTAGATCCGGTTTCACTTCTAGAATTAAAACAGTTAATAGAGGAGGAGAAGCAAAAAGGAAAGATTATCCTGATTACCACCCATATTATGAGCTTGGTAGAAGAGCTATCTCAAGAAATAATTTTCTTACTTGATGGTAAGATACATTTTCAGGGCTCAATTGATGAGCTGAATAAGAAGACCAACGAAACAGATTTGGAACACGCAATCGCGGCAATGCTGAAGACATGATAAAAATCTTAAAATATAGCTTTTATGATTTGATGCGCAGTAGGTGGAGCTACGTGTACCTGGCATTCTACATGGCCTTGGGCTTTGTATTGCTCTTCCTGAATTCCGATTTGTCAAAAGCGACGATCACCTTGATGAATATTATTGTGGTGCTTACACCAATGATTGGAACCATCTTCGGTATCATGTATTTCTATAATTCACGAGAATTTACAGAACTTTTACTCTCACAGCCAGTGAAACGTTCGACCATTTTTGCAGGACAGTATTTAGGCCTGTCTCTTTCATTATCTATGAGTTTGATTATCGGATTAGGCATCCCATTTCTCATGTACGGCATAGGTCAGTCGGACGCAATAGCAAACTTTCTCACCTTGCTGATGTCTGGGACTTTCCTGACTTTCATATTCGTGGCCTTATCACTCAATATCGGACTTAGCAATTCAAACAAAATC
Organism: Ekhidna sp.; assembly: GCF_039960695.1. Lineage (GTDB taxonomy): Bacteria > Bacteroidota > Bacteroidia > Cytophagales > Cyclobacteriaceae > Ekhidna. The sequence goes on from NZ_JBDVKP010000004.1 coordinate 257,024, forward strand.
AAGGGTTTTGGTTATGCCATTCTGATGTGGTTATTTTTTGCTGTGATCTATGATGGCCTTTTCATGATTTCATTGGTTGTTTTTGGCGATTATCCGTTGGATAAGTTCGCCTTGGGTGCATCACTTTTCAATCCCATAGATCTGAGTAGAATAATGATCTTATTGAAGTTAGAGATTTCAGCACTTCTGGGCTACACTGGCGCATTGTTTCAAAGGTTCTTTGGAACCAGCATAGGTTTTATTGCATCAGCATCTATTCTATTGATTTGGATAGCCATTCCATTTATGCTAATCATTAGAAAAGCAGAACGAAAGGATTTTTAAAAGGAGGCCTAAACCTCCTGACTTAATATATTGTAACTCTTGTTTTCCCAAGTATCCATCATGGTGCTATCTGACTTATCTTCATCATAAACATGCCATTTGGTTACAGGCTTACGGTAGATATTTAAACTGACAGATCTGGCTGAATAGGCATTGGAATATCTGTGAATACCTATTTGTTTCATGTAAGAAAATTCATCAGTACCAAGTAGAACATTGCTGACTTTCTCTAGTCGATCATTATCCACATTGATTTTAAAACATTCTTCTCTTAGCACTCCTTCGATGGGATGTACCCAAGCTTCTTGTGTGTTAAAGTCATGAATTGGAGAAGATTGTCCCTTTTCCCAACAAACGAGTAATACCTCAAAATCGTCATTTCGAGCAAGAACATTTCTTGTGTACTTTTCATCGTCCCATGAATAGTAACGTTCAAATTCAGCCCGAGGAACTTTCACTTTATTCATTACATCCAATACATGAGTGCCACTTTCCTTGCATTGATTTAAAGCGTGCACCAATCCTTCAACAGTTGTTATAGTTTCCATATTCTAGTCTTTTTATTTAGTGTCAATTTAAACTGAGCATGCCACTTAAATGATGACGATTCATAGGTCGTGGAATGATATTCATCATCGGGATGATGAAAGTCAATCGGCAAGGCTGTAAAAGTCATTACGATCCAAGCTGACAAATAATAGCTTTGGATAAACCAAAATTGAAAGTGCATGAAGTGATAATAAACATTCGAGGGCTAAAATATGCTGCCCTCTAGAAGGATGTTTGTTGGAATTCCACGTGTACCATTGAATAAAACTATACACAGATGAAAAAGATACTAGTACCTGTCGATTTCTCACATGTAAGTAAACATGCTACTCAGTTTGCAATTGAATTGGCCGAGAAACATGATGCTGAAATCACCCTTTTAAATAGTGTTCATTTTGATTATTACACTGATTATCAGTTTACATCTTTCGCAAGTGCAAAGACACTTATGCAAGATGTTAGAGATGCCATGGTAGGTAAGATGAAAGAATTTGTTTCCAAGTTTAATACTCGAAGAAAGATCAATACCAAAATTGATGAAGTCTACTTGGTAACTGCGGTGAAAGAAATGACCAAAAAGGAAGGTTATGATCTGGTAGTGATCGGAACAAGAGGTTGCTCTGGACTGGAAGAGGTGATCATTGGCTCAAACACAGAGAAGATTGTTCGAAATGCAGCCTGTCCTGTTATTTCAGTTCCTGATAAGATACAATTGGCGGAGATCAAGAAGATTTTGATTCCGCTGGATATTAGAGAGATCAAGAGCAGTTTCTTGAAAGAGGTAGCTAAACTGCAAAGAGACTTTGGAGCAAAATTGGAGTTCCTGTGGGTTAAAACACCTCATAACATTGAGAATGAAGAGATGGTAAGCATAGATTTAACCAAGCAAATTCAAACTCATGGAATCAAAAACTTTGAGTTTACTATTGTGAACAATGTATTTCCCTCAGATGGAATTCTATATCGAGCCGATGAAATAGGCGCGAATATGATCGCAATGCCTACTCACGCAAGGAGAGGGATTTCCCATTGGTTATCTGGAAGCCTTACAGAGGACACTGTAAATCATATTAATATTCCTGTATGGTCATTTAAGATAGATAAAAGCGAAAAATCGATAACTTTAGATAGTGTGGTGCATGCTCATGGGAAACCAGAGTATAAAAAAATCGAAATCTTAACCCATTAATCAAATCAGCATGAAAAAAATATTAGTTCCAGTTGACTTTTCTGAATTAGCCTCTCACGCACTCAATTTTGCTATTGAGTTCAATGCGAAGGTCAAAGGAGAAATTCTCCTCGTTCATGTAGTCGATATTCCTGTCGGCCATGTAAGTTTTACAGGCGAAGTAGATAATCCGTCAGTAGAGAATTTCTATACGGGAGAATATATTAAAGCAACTAAAAATAAACTTGATGAGTGGGCAAAAAGAGTGGAGGATGTTGGGCAGAAGGTTTCAGTACATTTAAAGTATGGAAATGCTTTTACGAGTATTAGCAAAATCGTTGCAGAAGATCCTTCAACCTGGATTATCATGGGATCAAAAGGAGCTTCCGGTTTGAGGGAAGTATTTATCGGTTCGAATGCTGAGCGAATGATCCGATATGCCACTTGTCCTGTGATAATAATTAAAGGAGAAACTCATCTGAAAGATATGAAAAGTATGGCTTTTGCCTCTGACCTAAGTCAAGAGCAGGATCTGATAGCAGATCATGCAAAGGACATTCAGGAAATGCTTGGGTTGAACATGCATCTGGTGAAAGTAAAGACTCCTTATAACTGGTTGGATGATAGCCAGGCAAAAAAGCAATTAGAGCATTTTGCGGAACGCAATTACCTAAAGGATTTTACAGTGACTAGTGTAGATGCGGACTTTACCGATGAAGGGGCCGTGAAATTCGCTGAAGAAGTGGGAGCAGGTCTGATCGTAATTGGCACTCATGGCAAAAAAGGCATTGCACACTTGTTAGGCGGGTCTATTGCTGAGGATATTGTAAATGAATCTAAAGTGCCAATCTTAGTTTTTAAGATTCCTGATTTGTAATTGATAGAAGCGTTTTCAAATTATGTAGATCTTTTGTTGCTTGGCAGCACATCTGATTACTTTTAGGGGGTCAATGAGAAGAGGATTATTGCCATTTTTAATTTGCATTTACGGCTGTGCTGTGCAAAATGCTGACCTAAATGAATCATTAGATGATTCGTATGTTCAACTCAACTTTCAGAATTGTGAACCAGCTAATGAGTATAAATTTCTGGAATTGATTTTACCGCCAGGTTATCGCATGACAAAAGCTGAAGAACACGGATTCTGTGAGTATCGGTTTGAATACAAAGATGAGTCAATTCTTTACATCAGCTCGAATACCTTTTCCGGATCTAAACTCAACTATGAAAACCGGCTTAAGTACAATATTAAGACGTACTCAAAAAATCGTAGTAAAAGTGACACAATAAGAAACGACGGAGTAGAAGAAGATAAGAAATATTGGTTGGAATGGATCAATGGTAGCTATACGGTAGGCTATATCAATGCCGTTGATACAACAAAATTTATTCAAGCACTTGAGAGTGTGCGCTTAATACAAAACCCTCAATAGCGAGCTGGTACTGGAAGAGGATAGGTATAAGGAACCCCTTTCCAAACCAAAGCACCACCCGTATTGGCTTTGAATTTCAATTTCATTTCCATTTCTTTTCTAATAATGTTTTCATGATAAAGAGCCCGTATTTCCCTTGCGGACATAACCTCTCCATAGGCAGGCATAAGTTGATCATCGAGTAAACCATAATTAGCATCATAGGCATGAGCCAGTTCATGAGCTAGTTTGATTATACCTAGAGCTGGTGTCCACCTAATTTCCGCTCCACTGCCAATCTTATCAAATGGCGCATAGTTCACAAGCAATTGGCCTTTATCAATGACTTGAAAAGCATATGCATTGTTATTCAAAAAGCCCAATCGATTATCTGGTAGCGGTACCAAAGTATAACTTTCAGTGATGTTGGAAAGTGATATGACAAACTTGTTTTCTGAGTTTTGAAGTGTCTTGATGATATTTTTAGCATATGGCGACTCTGTTTCTAATCTATTGAGAATTCTAACAGCTTTTTTAAGCACTTTTTTAGTCTCATTGACATCAGCCGCAATAGACACACACTTTTCATTTAAGACCCAAATCCTTTGATTTTTATATTGAAATGTTACATTATTAAATTTTATCCAAAGTCCTCTTTCTAAATAGCATAGATCAGGATCTTTATGCGTGAAGGATGACTTATGAATTAATTGAGCCCTCGGCCCTAAAGGATTGAAGGAGTCAATGAAAACTTCGTCTTTGCAGCAAGAGTAGACTGAGTCATATTCAAGAGTGCTCAGTCGTTTGAATACGCTAAATAAAAACTCCTGTGATATTGTATCAGGTGCAGTTGATTGTTTATGCGCTTCCTGAGCATTTGTGCAATTGTAAAACTGAAGGGTAACAATAATGAATAGTGAAAAAGATAGATTTCCTCTCTGCATGGGCTCTTATTAGAAATAGCATGCAAAGATTTAGTGAGTAATACGTCTATGTAGAATGTCAACGTGTACTTGATGTATACAGAAATACCTACCAGGTGCACAGGAAGTATATTATGATCAATATCGAGCTGGAACTGGAAGAGGATAGGTATATGGCATTCCTTCCCAGACCAAGGCACCACCAGTGTTGGCTTTGATTCTCAATTTTATGTTCATCTCTTTTCTGATCATGTTTTCGTGGAAAAGTGCACGTATTTCCCTTGCCGACATAATCTCTCCATAGGCTTGCATCAGTTGGTCGTCAAGCAAACCGTAATTAGCATCATAGGCATGAGAAAGCTCATGGGCTAGCTTGATTTTCTTATGCTCTGGAGCCCACCGAATTTCTGCGCCGCTGCCAATTTTATCAAAAGGAGCATAATCTACAATCAGGCTTTCTTTTTCGATGACCTGGAATGCATAAGCGTTGTTGTTCAATACACCCAGCCGATTATTTGGTAGAGGAAATAACGTATAACTATCAGTAGTATTGACAAGTGAAATCACAAACTTGTTGTCCGAGTTTTGAAGTGTTTTGATCATATTTCGTGCGTAAGACGATCGTTTTTCTAAGTTCTTCAATGCTTTCACTGTCTTTCTAAGTGCCTTGTTGAATTGGAAATAATCCACCTTGACTAGCTTAGCGTTTGCATCTAGCAAACGAATTCCTTGATCCTCATAAAGAAAGCTTTTGCTACCAAGTTTTATCCATAGGCCCTTTTCCAGCTTTGATGGTGGTTCATTAATACACGAATAAGATTTGTTGCGCATGGATTGGGCATTGGGTCCAAGTGGGTTGAAAAGATCGATGTAACTTATGACTTTTGCTTCCTTGCGAGGTTGGTCAATATTTGAAGTAGCCAAAGCGGCAAACATATCTTGATACTGACCAGCTGCTGATTGAAGCGCTCCCATTAATATCACCAAAATCAAGCCTCTACGTATCCGTTTTAATGTCATTATGTTTTTAAGTCCTAGTTGAGTTGTAAGACTTAAGAAACGGTCATGATGAACCTGTAGCTAACAAAATGAAAGAAAATTTGGTTTTTTGTAAAAAAGAAGATTAAAAAATAACTTCTAATCGAGTTTGAGGTGATGGATATGCTCATCAATGATATCAATGCGATAGGTAATGCTGTTCAGATACTTCACGAGTTCTTTTTCGAACTTTTTGATGTCCTTCTCATATTGTTTTACCGTCTTCTTGTCAAATGTATCATCAATCTCCTTGATCATTGTGCATTCATTCAAAATAAACGTCTTAAAGTTAACTGTAGAATACTCTGTTTCTAATTTTTCAATATCCTCCAGTGTGGCAGCAGCTTCGGCATCTTGAGTTCCCTCGTATTTAGCTTGAACAATGAAATAAAGTGTGGTGTCCCAATGATGTATTTGGTCGAGCAGTCCAGTGGTTTCAGTTTTGTATTTTTCTGAAGAGCAAAAATTTTGAATGCCCTGATAGTCTTTCAATGCTATCGCTGTTTCATCCCATCGCACAGTCAATGCATCTATCACTTTCACAATGTTTGGTGACTGTTGAGCGGTTGTGAAAAAATTTAAAGCAATCAGGACAAAGAAGAATAGTTTTTTCATGGCGGTGAAAGTTATACTTAGAAAGTTGGAAGATATAGAATATTCATGAAGTAGGTCTGGCTATTAACGATCGACTGGCGTTGTTCCCCTATTCCAGAATAATTCTGTTAGAATTGAAAAGTTGGTATAAACAAAAAAACCCATCTCAAAAGAGACGGGTTTTGTGCTTTTAGCGGTCCGGACGGGACTCGAACCCGCGACCTCCTGCGTGACAGGCAGGCATTCTAACCAGCTGAACTACCGGACCGTGCTACAAAAGCGTTGCAAAAGTAAAAGCTTCTATTTTCCTAAACAATAGCTGAATCTTATTTTTCTTAAGAATATTTTAAACCCGTTTAATCCTTTCACAGTAAGTTTGTCCCTGCAAATTCAATCCTATGTTATTAGACTTTGAAAAACCAATTGCCGAGCTAGAATCCAAACTCACAGACATGAAGGAACTGGCCAAAACCAGTGATGTCGATGTGTCGGCCACAGTAGACCAATTGGAAAAGAAAATAGTGAAATTGAAAAAGGAGACGTTTAGCAACCTGACCAGGTGGCAAAGAGTGCAACTCTCTCGTCATCCCGAACGACCTTATACCCTGGATTACATTTATGAGATTACCAATGACTTTATCGAGTTGCATGGTGATCGCACAGTCAAGGATGATAAAGCCATGGTTGGAGGGTTTGGTAGCATCGGTAGTCAGACGGTAATGTTTATTGGCCAGCAAAAAGGAAGATCTACCAAGCAACGCCAAATGAGAAACTTTGGAATGGCTAATCCAGAAGGCTATAGAAAAGCGCTGCGATTAATGAAAATGGCGGAGAAGTTCAACAAGCCTATTGTGACGTTAATAGATACTCCGGGAGCATTTCCCGGCTTGGAAGCAGAAGAAAGAGGACAGGGCGAAGCAATCGCCAGAAACCTGAAGGAGATGACGATGCTCAAAGTGCCAGTGATCTGTATCGTCATAGGGGAGGGCGCCTCAGGAGGTGCCTTGGGTATAGCGATTGGTGATCGCGTCCTGATGATGGAAAATACCTGGTATTCAGTAATCTCACCGGAATCTTGCTCATCCATTCTATGGAGAAGCTGGGATTATAAAGAGCAAGCAGCTGAGGCATTGAAGCTTACAGCTGACGATATGCTAAAGAACAAGCTAATAGATGGTATCATTAAAGAGCCTTTAGGTGGAGCTCATATGGATCTTAACAAAAGTTCTGCTGAGTTAAAGAAAGTTATTCTGAAAGAGCTAAAAGACCTATCAGCGTTGAAACCTCGGGATCGAATCAATCAACGTATAGAGAAATTTTCTTCGATGGGTTCCTATAAATAGAACAAATGAAATCATCTCGCTGGACAGATCACCTCCTTAATTTTCTAGCAGTAATACTTGGTGTATCATTAGCGTTTATCATTTCGAATAAATCGGAGCAAGCCAGGGTTAATAAGGAATTTGAACAGAATCTTGAAGCAATACTAGATGAAGTAGAGTCAGATATCTACACATTTGAGTCATATCAAATACCAGATAATAAGAAGAAATTAAATCAAATGCAGGAAACCTTGCAGATGATTTCCAACAAAGTAGGTGAGGATAGTCTGAATAGCAAGTTGACCGTTTTTTTTGATGTCAATAACTATGCTCCAACAAATATTACGATCAACAGCCTTATTTCGTCAGGCAAGCTCGATTTAATCAATGATTTTGAACTGAAAAGGAAGATATTAGCATATCAAAATACTTCAGAAGAATTGACTGCTCAAGGAAAATTCCAGATTGACTTTCTCATGGATCAAGTCACCCCATGGTTTATAAGAAACAGTAAATTTTTTGTAGGAGTAAAAAGAGGGTGGTACCTGGAAGATAATTCTGAAGCAATAGTCATCTTTTCACTCTATACTTCTTTCGTTGCTAGCAAAATTGGCAAATACGAATCTGCTTTGGAGGAAGCTGAAGTTCTGAAAGACCTGATAAACAAGTATCAATTAGATAAAGGATTGAAATGATTAGGTGGGTTTTATCAAGCTTATATAAGTTGGCAGGTTGGAAAGTTCAAGGAACCAAGCCAGAATTAAAGAAGTATGTCATTATTGTGGCTCCACATACCAGCAATTGGGACTTCTTCGTGGGTTGGGGTGCTCGAAACGTCATTGGATTTTATCCTAACTTTTTAGGTAAAAAAGAGCTCTTCAAAATACCAATTATCGGTTGGTTTCTAGCCTCAATTGGTGGAGTACCAGTAGATCGAAAGAATAAAAGAAAAAGCACCCAGATTGTTCAGCAAGTCGTAGATCTTTATAAAGAGCGTGATGAATTTATCATGACAATTACACCTGAAGGGACCAGGAGCTACTCACCAAGATGGAAAACGGGTTTTTATCGTATTGCCACTGAGGCTAACGTTCCTATTGTCAAGATTGCTTTTGACTATGCTACAAAAACGGTGTATGTAGACGAACCTTTCTATCCGTCGGGAGATATGGATAAGGAGATGGAGGAAATTAAAGATTATTACAGACAGTTTGTTGGAAGAAATCCAGAAAACGGAGTCCGATAGATGCAATGAATGACAAATAAAAAAGGCTACCAATTTTGGTAGCCTTTTTTATTTGAATCTTATGCTATCTAGTCTTTAGTAGCTGCTTTCTTTCTAGTCGTTCTTCTTTTAGGCTTCACTTCCTCCTCAATCACATCTTCAACATCTGAAAGAATTCTTCCACAATGTTCACAAACGATAATTTTCTTCTTTTCCCTAATCTCAGCTTGTTTTTGAGGTGGAACTACGTTGAAGCATCCTCCACATGCACCACGCTTGACAGGCACTACAGCCAGACCATTACGCATGTTGATTCTTACTTTTTCATAAGATTTTAAAAGTCGCTCCTCTACGCCTTTAGTTGCTTTGGTTCGATCTTTCTCCATCTTCTGCTCATCAGCTTCAGACTCTTTTACTATATTCTCAAGCTCTTCTTTTTTACTCTTCAGATCTTTTTCTCTTTCAGAAAGGATAGCTTTTGTTTCGCCCATTTCTTCTTTCTTGCCATCGATCTTCTCGTGTGACTCTTTGATTCGCTTTTCAAGAATTTGAATCTCTAATTGCTGCAATTCCATCTCTTTGGTGATAGCGTCGTACTCACGGTTGTTCCGTACGTTCATTTGCTGCTCTTCATACTTCTTGATTAGCTTTTCAGCGTCCTTGATTGCAGTTTTATTAGCAGAGATCGCATCTTCAAGTGCTTTCTGCTCCTCGTTTTGCTTTTCAATTCGAGTCTGGTATCCTGCTATCTCATCTTCCAGATCCTGAACCTCCTCAGGGAGTGCGCCCCTGATCTTTTTTATCTCATCAATTTTTGAGTCTAGTGCTTGTAGTTTTTCTAAAGCTTCCAGCTTTTTAGCTACTGTATTTTCCATTCAGTTTTCTATAGATATTTGATCGGATTCGTGTCTACCTTCGACAAACGGAACGCAAAGTTAGTGAAATTTTTAGTTAAAGCATCTAGTATTAATTCTTTCGTGAATACTTCACTTTCGTAGTGCCCAATATCCGCAATTATTATATCTCCATTGGCTTCAAAGAAGTCGTGATATTTGAAGTCTCCGGTAATAAAAATGTCTGCTTTTCTGCGAATAGCCTGACTCAAGAGAAAACTGCCTGAACCCCCACAAATTGCGATTGTACGTACTTCTTTCTTTACCAACTTTGTATGGCGAATGATATGAAGATTCATCTGCTTTTTTAAATGTACCAGAAAATCTTTAATCGTCATTTCTGTAACTAATTCTCCAATCATTCCAGAGCCTATTTCCTGATTTACATTGGTAAGCGGATTAATGTAATACGCTACCTCTTCATATGGATGTGCATGAGTCATGGTGCTAATGACATCATTCAGACGAAAGTCTGGGACTAACACCTCAATTCTAGTTTCATTTACCTGCTGTTCTTCACCCGCTTTCCCAATAGTAGGGTTACTTGTTTCATTTCCTCGAAAAGTTCCCATACCTTCCAATTGAAAACTGCAACGATCATATTTGCCAATGTTGCCAGCACCAGCAGCAAACATCGCATCCAGAATTTTTTGCTTGTCATCTGTCGGTACAAAAACTGTGACTTTGGAAAGAGTTGATGTTTTTGGGTTGAGAATAGATACTTTTTTCAAACCTATTTTTTCAGCAATCTTATGATTCACTCCTGTATGTACATTATCCAAATTGGTGTGAATGGCATAAATACCAATGTCATGCTTTATTGCTTTACGAATACATCGATCAATCCAATGTGAATTTCCGATGCCCTTGATCCCCTTAAATATGAATGGGTGATGAGCAATGATAAAATTTGAGTCAGTCTCAATGGCTTCATCTATCACGTCCTCAGTAATGTCCAGTGTGATCAAAGCCTGACTAACTGGATCACTTTTTTCACCAATGAGCAAACCTGAATTGTCATAGGGTTCTTGCAGACTGAGCGGAGCCCATGATTCCAAAAAAGTAGTAATGTCTTTGATTTGCATGAGGTTGTGCAATATTCGTTCGTACAATAATAGTTGATCTAAAAGCGAGTTTTAAATCGGATTTCGAATAATTCGTTCATATTCGGAATGCTTTTTGTAAATGACTCTGAAAAGCATCTTATCCATAAAAAGCAATCATTAAATTTGCGCGTGCGAATATTTTTATTTCTCATAACGTTTTGCTTAATAGCTGAACTGTCTGCACAGATTGTGGACGATTCTACTAAATTGGTGTATGGACCCAAAACCACCGAGTACACCTCTGAAAATAACCTCCTAAATAACTTAGAAGCTTTTCAAAATGTAGATACCTCCATTTATCTATTTGAGCGACAATCATTTTATGATCGATCTGGAAGGCGATTTCAAGATCTGGGAAGTTTCGGTACTGCACTTTTCCCCATATTCTACACCCCGCAAAGCCTTTTTGGGCGCACGTCAGGTTTTGACGCATATGATAGGTATGCATATCAGCCAACCGATGTAAAGTACTACGACACTAAGTCTCCTTTCATCAACCTATTTGTCTATTTGGGTGGTGGAAATAGAAATATTGTATCTCTTGGCTTTTCAAGAAATGTGAATGAGAACTGGAACATTGGATTTGACCTTAGGAAAATTACAACCAATAAACAGCTGGCACCTGAAAACAGAACGGATAGACAAGTTATTGGGACATCTTTTGTTGGCTATACGCATTATAAACATTCAAAAGTACCCTATCAATTAGCAGCGAATTACTCAAGTATGAGTCACAAGGTGGTAGAACTAGGAGGTGCAAGGCCAACTGCTGATTCTTTGCGGACAGATTTCTTTTTGTTCGATAATGCCTTACTAAGGCTGGATGATGCGCAAGGCATAATTAAAACTAATCGGTGGCACTTATATCAGGATTATCAGATAGCAAAACAGTTTCAGCTATATCACATTTTTGATTATCGAAAGGAAACAAACATTTATAAGGATTTTGCGGGAAGTACTGGAGTAGGAGGTTACGATCCATACAATGATTTTTATGAAGACTTCTTAATTGATCCTGATTCCACACAAGAAAGAAACGTGTTTACTTCTTTATCCAACGAAACAGGGATTAAAGGAGATTTTTCATCTGTTTTCTATCGATTTTATGCGCGTTTGCGATCCATCGATTGGCAATATCTTCTATATGATCCAGGAGAAGCAACAATAGAGAAGTACCTCGGTGGGTATGTTCGATTTAATTGGAGAGAAAAATTTGCAGTAACAGGAAATGCTGAATATCTGGTTGGTGGAGAATATCAGTTTGGAGGAACTTTATCTAGTAATTTGATCAATGTTTCATACAATTCCATGAAATTCAATGTTCCTTTTGTCTATTCAGATTACTTCGGAAATCATCATGAATGGCACAATAATTTCACTTCAGTATTTAGCAATAAACTGGTTGGTCAGCTGAATTTGCAAGTGAAGTCATTTGAATTTAAACCCAAAGTGAGTTTAACTGCTTACAACAATTTCATTTATTTTAATCAGGATATTGAACCAGCTCAAGCGAGCGATGGAGTGCTTATCTCTTCTTTTGGAGGAGACTTTAATTTCCGTTTTTTTAATGAAAAAAAGGAAGGTTGGCATTTGGAAAATGAAGTGCTTATATCTAATGTTTCGGGCGGTGATTCTGATAAATTGAGAGTGCCTGATTTGTATTACAATGGCAGATATTTCTGGCGAGGCAACTGGTTTAAAGATCTGGTTCCTGTAGAAGTTGGTATCGATATGCATGGAAGGTCATCGTATTTTGCTAATGCTTATGCACCAGAAATTCAACAGTTTTATCTCCAGGACGACCAAGAGGTTTTTGGATATCTAGCCGCAGATTTATTTGTAAACATGCAAGTGGACAAGTTCTTCTTCGCTTTAAAATGGACACATTTAAATCAGCCGCAGGATGATGGGTATTTCGTGACTCCAAACTATCCGGGTCAGCGAAAAGTTATTGATTTGACAGTTAGATGGATGTTTTTCGATTAATGGAACCTTCAAAAACAACACTTGGACTTGAGTTGCCAACAGATCCACGTTGGGTAAATATCGCAGAAAAGAACATTGAAGATATTTTAGTAGATCACGCATATTGTGAGCAAAAGGCAGCCTCTTCGTGTATTTCACTTATCATCATGTTTCCTGAGCGTGAGAAGCTCATCGATGTGCTAACACCTGTTGTAGCTGAAGAGTGGGCGCATTTCGAATTAGTAATAGAACATTTAAAGAAGCGAGGCTTTAGTTTGGGAAAGGCGCGTAAAGATGAATATGTATCTCGTTTAAACGGTGTAATGAGAAAAGGCGGAACTAGAGATGAACAGCTAGTTGAACGCTTACTGTTAAATGCCCTGATAGAAGCTCGTAGTTGTGAGCGGTTCAAGTTGCTTTGGAAGAATATTGCCGATGAAGAGTTGCAACGTTTCTACTATGATTTAATGGTCTCTGAGGCAGGGCATTATCATAACTTCATTGAGCTGGCAAAAGAGTATTTACCTGAAAAGAAAGTAGAAGTGCGTTGGAAATACTTCTTGAATGAAGAAGCAAAAATCATGAAAGAGCTCACACCGAGAGCTGATCGGATGCACTGATAATCAATTGACTAATTCTAATCCACGATTACTTATTCACTAATCATGTTTTCTGCTTCTTTTTCTTAGCAGCCGGAAACAAGATGTTATTCAATATCAATCGATATCCGGGAGAATTTGGATGTAAGTTTAAATCTGTGGGAGGTTCGTTCACAAAATGTTGATAGTCTTCTGGGTCGTGTCCACCGTAGAAAGTCCAAAAGCCTCTGCCCAAAATTCCATGGACATACTTGGCTTCACTTATGCTAGGTGTTTGTCCCATTACAATCACATCACCTTTTACCAGTTGCTTTTTAAATCCAGTTGTTTGCCCCATGAAACCATGAACAATCTTTTGATGATTTTGAGTGAGCATGGTTGGTATCGGATCCCATTTAGCGGAAAACTCAAAAAGTGTGAAGTAGTCATTGTTTTCAACTAAGCCACGCTCGTTTGCCTGATTATCAATGTTTGAATATTCATACCTCATAGGATCCCGCTCGATGGTGAAATTTTCGAAAGCCATTGTTTTCGAAAAGTCTAACTTAGACTGTGCCCGCGGATCTGCAGGATCTCCATCATAAATGCTTTCCACGATATCCAATCCTTCTGCTGCCAATGCTATGTCATAAGTATCTGTTGCAGAGCACATAGCAAATAGAAAACCACCACTAGCGACATACGATTTAATTTTTTGAACTGTGGCAAGCTTCAATTGAGAAACTTTACTGAAGCCATTGTTTTTAGCTGACTCCTCGTATTCCCTTTGTTGCTGCTGATACCAAGGAAAATGATGATAGGCTCTATAAAACTTACCATATTGGCCGGTAAAGTCTTCATGATGCAAGTGGAGCCAATCATACTTTGGTAGCTCTTCACCCATTATCTCATCATCGAATATCACATCATAAGGTATCTCTGCATATGTCAATACAAGCGTAACTGCATCGTCCCATGGCTGCTTGCTTTTGGGAGAGTAGACGGCAATTTTTGGGAATTTTTCAAGCTTCATCACATCCATATTAGATGAAGGACTGGCAATTACGTTTAAAATTTGATTGGCTTCAGCATCGGAAATTACTTGATAGGATACACCCCGAATGATACACTCATTTTCAAAAGCCTGTAGATGCTTCACCATGAAACTGCCACCTTTATAATTGAGCATCCAATCCACTTCAACCTCTTTAGTTAATATCCAATAGGCTATTCCGTAAGCTTTGAGGTGATTAGATTGGGTCTCATCCATTGGGATAAGGATATACGCCGCCTGACTGGCTATACAGACATTTAAGAAAATTAGTAACAATATTCCCCTCATATGCATCACTTTTGTATATACAACGTTAATCAAAACCTTGTGTTTTACTAAAGTCAACCGATGAACATTAAAGAAAACATCAAAGAAGGGATCAAATCGATCAAGGCCAATAAATTAAGAACCTTCCTTACTGCTGCGATCATTTCTATAGGTATCACTTCATTGGTTGGTATTCTCACTGCGATTGACGGAATCCAGAGCTCAATAAATAGTAGCTTTTCAAGCTTAGGCGCTAATACCTTTGATATCGAAGATAAGCGAAGGTCTAGAGGCTCTTCAGACGGGAAAAAAGAAAAAACGTATCCAAAAGTCACCTATCACGAGTTGCTGACATTTAAAGAAAAGTATGAAGGACCCGGCGTTGTTTCAATATATACGGTAATCACCGGACAGGCTGAAGTGAAATATGGTTCTAAAGTCACCAATCCAAATCAGATTGTAAGGGGAGGAGATGAGAACTATCTAACCGTAGATGGCTACGACGTTGATAAAGGGCGACCTTTTTCGGCTAATGAAAGTTTGAATGGAAGCTATGTGGCTTTGGTTGGTAGTGATGTAATCACTGAGTTGTTTGACGATAACGAAAGTCCTGTAGGTAAGAAGATCAGCTTAATGGGTTCAAAATTTAGAATCGTTGGGACAATTGCCGAGCAGGGCGGTGCAAGTGGAAATTCGAACATTGATCGGACGATCATTATACCTATGCAGACTGCAAGAATCATTGCTCCCGAAAGAAATTTCGGGTATGAGATTGCAGTGTCTGTCCCCGACCCAACTCAAATGGATAATGCAATGGGTATTGCTAGAGGTTTGATGAGAGCAATTCGTCAGGACAGGCCAGGCGAGGAAGACTCTTTCGAATTGTCGGCCAGTAAATCTTTGGCGGAGCGAATGGGAGAGATCACGGGCTACCTAAGAGCTGGTGGCTTCACTATTGGATTTGTCACTCTTATAGGGGCATCGATTGGACTAATGAATATAATGCTGGTTTCCGTTACTGAGAGAACCCGAGAGATAGGTGTAAGAAAAGCACTTGGAGCTACACCTCTCAAGATTCGTCAACAATTTCTTATTGAAGCAATCGTAATTTGTCAAATGGGTGGTATCGGAGGTATCGCTCTTGGAATGGCCATAGGGAACCTTACCTCAATTTTTATTTTTAAATCTGGCTTTGTAGTCCCTTGGCTTTGGATGCTCGTGGCGGTAGCAATCGGAATTGTTGTAGGATTACTTTCCGGATACATTCCTGCTTACAAAGCTTCTAAACTTGATCCAATAGATTCACTGAGATTTGAGTAGTCAGGCATGAGTTACTGGTTGGATTTGCATCATGAATCGATCCAGCTGCCCCTGAGTTACATGATCCATGACTACTATCTTATACCAATTGGGATTCTCATCATGTGTATCCGGTACTAGCATAAATTCTCTGGCCACCTGAGGATCTATTTGTGAAGCTTTAATTGTGACAATATTCATGCGAGGGTCTCTGTAATATTCAATTCCCATATCTGACAATTGATCACACAATCGGTTTGTTTTTTCAAGCAGCTTATTGATTTTCATTTTCCAACCCTCTGAACCGTACGTGCGCATGATCATCCAAACGGCAATTGCATTTGCTCCTGACCGACTACCAACTAGTGTGTAATCCTTGCCTTTTACATAGTTGGCTTCCTCGGTGAGTGCGTATTCCATAAACCCCTTTCTAGTCAGGTAGATTCCGGTTCCATATGGTGATTGTAGCATCTTATGTCCATCCAATGTAAAAGAATTGATCTTAGGATGACTGAAAGTCAGCTTAGAGTTTGAATCTGAAAATGGATAAATAAAACCACCAAAAGCACCATCAATGTGGATTTTATAGTTGAGGTTTAGTTTGTCCGCCCATTCGGTGATCGGATCAATATTATCCACCGAGCCAAACATAGTAGTGCCCATGTTGAGGACTATGATGAAATATTTTTTACCATCAGTGTGAGCACTTTTGAATAGCTCCTGAGCTCCTTCCGAAATTTGTCTGTTTTGCTTGTCTACTGGGAGGACTAGATTGGAGAGGCTCAATAATGAAGCCGCTTTAGGCATGGAGTAATGCGCATCTTCAGTATAAACAAGAGAGATATCCTCTGACTTGGCATTGAATTCTTGTTCATAGTAGCGCTTCAATACCCAAATTGCCTGAATGTTTGCTTCAGTTCCGCCTGACGCAACGTATCCATCATAGCTACTATTCTGACCGCCGAATATTTCCTTTGCACATAGATTAATTAACTCTGCTTCAATTTTCTGAGTCCCTTCAAATGCTGCTTCAGATTCATTCAATGTATGACAGCCAATATGATTGGGATTAGCGATCATAGCAGATAGGAAAGGAGCATCCTTTAGAAAAGGGGCATCGTGATAAAAGACTTCTGTATCTAAGAAAGAAGCCGGAAGGCCTAGAACGGTCTTTTGCCGATAATCTAAATTCTGCTCTAGCGCATTAAATATCGTTTGCTTAATTTTCTTGTGACTATATGATTCCCAGTGCATAATCGTACTTTTTCACAAAAGTAGTTGTTAATGCAACTAAATTCAATTTTCTACCTGAGTTTATGGTTATGTTTGAATTTTCAAGTGAGTAGCCTATAGAGAAATGCTTACACCAAAGTATGGCATCACATATTTGGTTGCTTCATAGCCACCTTCAGCAGTGGGCGTAAACAACCAATAATAATCAACACCAGTCGCTAGGAATTTATTCATGTGATAAATGAATCGCATTTTGGCAAGTGATCGCTCATCAAAGCTGAATGCATCTCCAAGATCATCTAAATCACCTTTTACATAACTGCCATGAAAGGAGAATTTGTTAGCCAGTCTTTCCATATCAGCGGATAACTCAACAAAGGCAGGTGAAGCGGCAGATATATCATCAGGTATCATAAGACTCCCGCCAAGAGAGACCTTTTTCAAAACATGACCCCTCAATGAGCCATAAATTCCATTTTTTCCATCTGTGGTCACAAGTGAAGCAATCCTACGATCCTTATTTATCTCATACATCGAGTTAAAAAATTGTGGAATGTAGTGATCTGAATTATTCAATCGTTCAATTCTAATATCTGTGCTAAATACATCAGCAATGAAATGCATTCTGAAATTCATTCCAATGGAAGTTCCCGAGCCTGTTTTAAAATCACTTTCTCCAAGTACAGAGGCAAATGCTGATAACGTATCACTTTTGATGTTTAATTTAGAATAGGAAGCAAATAAATCAATTTGAATAAATGGTGAGCTTAATAAAGTAACACCCATATCTACACCAAAACCTTTGACGCCAGATTTGGTAAACGAGTATGTTGTACTTGTTGAGTCGCTGGTAATTATACTTGTTTGATCCTTGTCGGAGATAAATGATGCACCTACTTCCAGGGTATTAATCACTTTAATTGGAAAAGCAGAGAGTGGCCTGATGTAGGGTCTTGCAGCAAATAGGTTGAAAGATTCAGGATTTAGATCGCTATAGAGCAATTCAAGGCCGATGAATCTGTCGTAGTTGAAATCAGCATGTATTCCCACTTTACGTTTTTCATAGCTTGTGGAGTTTGTGTAATTATTCATAAGTCCACCATAGCCAAGCATAAGCCCGGAAATTTCACCAGCCTTCACGTAAACAGGATCATTTTTCTGAACTCCATATCTTATGTAGCGAATTAATCTGGCGACACCCACACCATCTTCGAATATTTCTGTTCGTATTGAATTATCATCCAAGCCGTATAAAATTGGCACATTTAAGCCTACGCCAACTTTCCCAAATTTAAACTCAGGAGATAAGACTAAACCGACATAGTCTTTACCATCAATTTGGGTATAGGTCATACCTCCGTTTATACTTCCATCTTCGTTA
Organism: Ekhidna sp.; assembly: GCF_039960695.1. Classification (GTDB taxonomy): domain Bacteria; phylum Bacteroidota; class Bacteroidia; order Cytophagales; family Cyclobacteriaceae; genus Ekhidna. The sequence continues at coordinate 275,355 of NZ_JBDVKP010000004.1, forward strand.
GGGAGCACCATGGGTTCTCGGAAATCACTAATTGGTGGACGCTCGACTCGCTCTCTTTTTGGCTTAGGTTCTTCCAACTCTTCTGAAGTGAGAGAATCGATCTGACTAATTGTGGATATTGAATCGGGTTTGAGTGTATCTGATTGAATAAGTAGTGACTGCAGCTTTAAGCTATCCAGAGCTAAACTGTCTGACGGGATTTGCAAAGAGTCAATTTTGATTTGCTCATCTTTCTTCTTGCGCTTCTTCTTTTTCTTCTTCTTGTCATCCTCTTCCCATAAATAAGAATAATCCGAATATTTGTCTGAAGTTTCCTGAGAATAACTCTTTGGGAGAAATAGCAATAAGAAGGAGATTAAAAATAAAGCTGACTTGATATTCATAAATTTCAAATGGATTCTTATCTATGTAGACACAGGATAAAAAAAAAGCCCCTAAAAGGGGCTGGATTATTTTAGATAAACTTTCTCTTTCTTATTGTATTTGTTTCGATAAGAGAGCTGGAAGCCATTTTTACCCCATTTCTTGATTTTGTATACGTATGGTATTCTACGTCTTTCCTCAGTAAAAGAGTCATAAGTCAATATTAGTTTGCTGCCGTCAAGCGACCACTCTCCACCAAGTTTAGCGTAGTTGTTTCTATCATGATAAAACTTACGATCAATTCGGATGGTAAACGTTTCACCAATTTCGAAATATGGCCGTTTACTTTTTACGTCCATTACAGACCATTTCTGCTTGGATTGAAGAATCTGCTCCAACTTAGAAAGCTTTTGAGCATTTGCTGAGCCAAATGCCGCAACGGTAATAATGAGTATGATGTATAGCTTTTTCATATCAATTAGTTTGTGGTTAAATGAAACATGTTGTTTGTTTCATGTTGTTTGAGTTCTTTAGCAATGTGTTTTCAAATACTGTGCCTCAATTTTAAAACCTATTTTTTTCCCGCCAATGAATCTTCAAAAAAGAATTACAGAAACTATTCGTACAGTTCCTGATTTTCCTAAACCCGGGATTATGTTTAAGGATATCACACCACTATTAAAGGATGTTGAATTGAGCAAAGAAATTACCCAGGTATTTGCTGAATACTGGGATTCACATGAATTGGATGCAATTGTAGGAATCGAATCGCGAGGCTTTATCTGGGGGAATTCTCTGGCACAACAGTTAGGAATTCCGTTTATTCCTATCAGAAAAAAAGGAAAACTCCCTGCTGAAACGCTCGCCTTCAAATATGATTTAGAGTATGGATCAGCAGAAGTAGAGATTCATAAAGACGCCATTCTTAAGGGTCAGCGTATCTTGATACACGATGATTTGTTAGCAACAGGGGGTACAGCTATTGCTGCAGCGGAACTGGTGAAAATGTCCGGCGGTGTGGTTGCAGGATTTTCCTTTCTGGTAGAGTTGGGGTTTCTAAATGGAAATGAAGTATTGAGAAACTACAATACAAACATTCACTCCCTAATCACTTATTGAGGTTCTCTAAGCATAATCTGAACGAGATTAGCACGGCCAATTGCATTAAATCTGATAGATAGGTATTTAATAGTCTCACTTTTTTCACATCCGTTTGGAGGTGTAAGGCGATAGTGAAAGAACTTTTGGTTACGATCATACAATTCATGTTCTGAAGCTTTGCCCAAAACACTTTCTACTGCATTTTGTGTTCCTTTTAGGAGCACTTCCTGATTGTCTATAATTAGCTGGACTTTGTCAAGTCGATATGTACTGCAGTTCTTTTCATAATTAACCCATTGGTTTTTGTCAAAACCATCTATTGATAGAGAATCGTAGCACGAAGAGAGGAAAATCAAGCTGCAGATAAGTAAACTGTTTTTCATTTTTTTAAGCGAATTATGACATAACAGATAGTGAAAATAATACCTGAAACTGTAACCATAGCACCTGCAATTGATCCATCAAGTAGATAACTGAGCCAATACCCAAAAAACGAGCTCAGTATACCAAACACAGAGCTTAATATTAACATCACTTTGAGTTGATTGGTTATAAGATATGCAGAAGCAGCTGGAGCAATCAATAATGCTACAACCAGAATTGCGCCAACAGATTCAAATGATGCAACAGTAGTAAGAGAAACGAGCCCCATAAGTGCATAATGCCATTTGTTAGTTGAAATACCGACCGCTTTGGCAAATGAAACATCGAACGTCGTGATGAAGAGCTCCTTGTAAAACAGGATTACAAACAGAAGTATTAGAACAAAAACAAAGCTTAGTATAATGACAGCTTTCGGCCCAATTGGATTCCCAGAGGAATCATATATCAAATCGATGGGAACATAGGCAATTTCACCATGCAAAATGCAATCCTGATCTATGTGGGCATTGCCTGCATAATAGGTAACTAAAATTACTCCAAGAGCAAACAGCCATGTAAAAGTTACACCTATAGAAGCGTCTGTTTGCAGTCTTCCTTTCTGATGAAAAAATTCAATCAAGAAAGTGGTGAGTATCCCGAGTATTCCTGCACCTATCAGCATCCAAACTGATTGCATGCTGCCAGCAATGAAAAAGGCTATCACTATTCCAGGCAAAACGGAATGTGAGATTGCATCACCAACCATTGACATCTTTCTCAAGATCAGAAATGAACCCAATATAGCACAGCTAACCGCGACTAAAGAACCTGTCAATATGATCCAAAATGCGTCCATTATTTTGGTATTTCTGAATGGTGTGGATCCGAAGTGGGATATTCCAATAATTTCTCTAAACGAGCCTCAAGTTCTGGCGTAATGACGTGTTCAATAGTATCTGCATCCTCATGTACATGATCTGGTGCTATTCGTAAATACTTAGTTAAATAGAGTTCCCATAATCGATGAAGCCTGGTAATTCGTTTACCTTTTTCAAATCCTTCATTTGTTAAGAACCAGGAACCGTCTGTACGACTTACGTATCCATTAATACGAAGCTTCCTTAAGCCTTTAGTGAGCTGAACAGGAGAAAAATTTCGAATGAGCTGTAGGTCATTCATTGCTACTGTGTTGAAATGCTCTCCGCTATTTTCCCCTATGCGATAAAATGTTTTCAGTAAATTCTCCTCCAGCAATTGTCTTTTAATAGAATACCTTCTCCATTGGCGAATCATTATTCCCTTACTCGGTGCGAAAAAAAATGAGAACAATGCAATGATGGAAAGGACCATTACCATCCATGGGCCGGTTGGCATGGATGGGGCACTGTAGGAAATAAACGCTCCACTGATTCCAGAGAAAGCCCCAAAAGCAGACGCAAGGATAATCATACGTGACAATCTATTGGTCCAATACCTAGCGGCGGCAGCAGGTGTGATTAACATAGCAGCCATCAAAACCACCCCAACGGCCTGTATACCCGTAACAACTGCCAAGACAGTTATAGATGTTAAAAGCACTTCTAAGCGTTTGATTGGCAGGCCAATGACCCTGGCAAACTGTCGATCAAAACTGATGACCTTAAACTCCTTGTAGAAAAAGAAAACAGTAATTAGCACAACGATTGCAATGATGCTGAAGGCTAGCAAATCCTTACCGACAAGCGCTGCTGCTTTCCCGAAAAGGAAGGTATCCAAGCCACTTTGGGATGCATTGCCAGAATGCTGAATGTAGGTCATCAATAATATTCCTACACCAAAAAAGACGGACAGAGAAAGGCCAGTGGCAGCGTCTTCTTTAATCTTGGTGTTTTGTATGATTGCGTCCATAACAAGGATGGAAATCCATCCAGATATAAAAGCACCAATAATGAGCAAGAATGGATCTTTACTTCCTGAAATCATAAATGAAATGCAGATTCCAGGTAACACCGCGTGAGAGATCACATCACCTACAAGTGATTTTTTTTTGATAAAGGTGAAGCAGCCAACTACAGCTGAACTGATAGAAAGCAAAATGGTACCAAAAACCACATATTTGATATTTGGATACTGGAAAGAAAAGAATTCTATCAGAGTTTCCATTATTGCTTTTCTCTTGCTTCAAATTCTCCTTTTTGAACCAGCTCACCAACTTCTGTAAGTAGCGTAAGCTTGCCACCATAAGTTTCTTCAAGAAGGGTAGGAGTAAACACTTCTTTTGTAGGTCCAGAGGCTACCAATCTTAAGTTCAATAAAATCACCCACTCAAAATATGTTTCTACTGATTGTAAGTCGTGGTGAACAACAATAATAGTTTTCCCGTCTTTGGACAGATCTTGCAGAATCTTGAAAATTGCTTTTTCGGTTGCTGCGTCGACTCCGGCAAATGGCTCATCCAAAAAATAGATGTCAGCATTTTGAGTTAGGGCCCGCGCTAAAAAGACGCGTTGTTGCTGACCTCCGGAGAGTTGTGAGATCTGACGTTTGGAATATTTATCCATGCCAACCATCTCCAGAGCTTTCATGGCCGCTTCCTTGTCAGCTTTTCTTGGATTCTTAAATAAGCCTAAATTGGTATATCGTCCCATCAATACTACGTCAAGAACGGAAGCAGGAAAATCCCAATCTACTGATTCTCGTTGAGGCACGTAGCTAACGCGTTTTCTAATATCATCAAGTGATTGATCAAATAGCTTTACATATCCCGAGTTCATATCCACCAAGTCCATGATCGCTTTGATAAGTGTAGATTTACCTGCACCATTTGGTCCTATAATACCACACAGCGTACCAGCTGGAATGGACAAATCTATTCCCCACAACACTGGTTTTTTATCATAGCTAACAGTCAAGTCATGAATCTCCAGAACTGGATTTTCTACTTGTTTAACAAAACTGTTTGACATTGAATCTTTCATAGTATTCAATTATTTTTTGAGCTATTTTAGCGCATTAACAATGGTTTCTACGTTCTTTTTGAACATCCCCACAAATGTTCCTTCTTCTGTTCCAAATGTACCCATCGCATCAGAATAGAGATATCCGCCAATACGCACATTGTGACCTTTTTCTTTACAGCCTGTGACTACTGCATTAATTGATTTCTCAGATACGCTTGTTTCTACAAAAATGGCCTTGATGTTATTTTCAATGATTAGATCAATTAACTCCGCAATGTCCTTGAGCCCAAAGTCAGCAACTGTTGAAATTCCTTGTAAACCTTCCACGCGCATACCATAGGCATCACCAAAGTATGTGAAAGCATCATGAGCTGTAATCAGAATTCGCTGATTTTCTGGAATTTCACTTAATCTATCTCGTACATATTGATCAAGGCTGTCCAACTGTTTAAAATATGTAAGCGTATTCCTTTCATAGAATTCCTGATTAGTAGAATCAAGTTTGATTAACGCATGACTAATGGATTTTACTGCGTATTTCCATCTGCTTACATCAAACCATACGTGTGGGTCATAGGCATCTTGATATCCGATTGCCGATATGAGCATTTCTTTGGGAATAGATTCTGCTGCTGCAACGGTTGGCTTTTGACGTCCAAGCTTCTTCAGTATTTCGCCCATCTTTCCTTCCAGCAAAATTCCATTGTAGATGATTAAATCTGCTTTATTAAACTTAGAAAGATCCCCTTGAGTAGCTTTATATAGGTGAGGATCTACCCCGGGGCCCATGATTGCTTCAGCAGATACTTTATCTCCAGCTATGTTGATGACTGCATCGTAAAGCATGCCTGTGGTTGCTACAACATGTGGTTTATCAGTTGCTTGCTTTGGCTGAGTAGTGCAGCTGGCCAATATAATTACGACAAATAGTATTCGTATTTGATTCATCTATTTTTTATCAGTAAGAGTAATCATCAAATTTTCTGCGACTGGTTTGGATAGGAATTGCTCCGGACCTTCATCTATTGATATTGAAACTGAGCCATCAAAATCAGTTCGATCCAAAACAGTTATTCTGGACCCTAATTTGATGCCCAAAGAATCAAGGTGCTGAAGAAGTAAGGTATCATCATCATTGACGGCTACAACAATTCCTTCTGAATGTATTGTCACTTCAGCAATGGATGCACGTCTTGTTTCTTTCATCACACCATCTTCATTGGGAATTGGATCACCATGCGGATCCATGGTTGGGTATCCCAAAAATTTATCTAGGCGCTTAATTAAACCTGGCGATTTTATATGCTCTAGTTGCTCAGCAATTTCATGTACCTCATCCCACCTGAAGCCCAACTTATCTACTAGGAATACTTCCCATAGTCTATGTTTTCTCACAATGGTTAGCGCAATTTTTTTTCCCTTAGAGAGTAGGGTAGTCCCTTTATATTTCTGATAGCCAATTAGGTTTTTGTGCGCCAATCTTTTCACCATGTCATTAACCGACGCAGGTGTAGTGTTCATGCTTTCAGCGAGAGAATTAGTGTTGACACTTTCATTGCCTTCTCTTGAAAGGTGATAAATGGCTTTGAGGTAATTTTCCTCAGTAAAACTTAGTTCTGAAACCATGATACAAAGCTATAATATTTTTAGATTAATCTAAAAATAAATTTAGAATTGTATTTTTACTCAGTTATAAATAATTGTTAATCAGTATGTTTATGACTAATTAATTAAACTTTCTAATGATGAAATCACTTTAATTGATTCAGCTTCCCAAGTGGCTTCATTCGGATATGAATTAGGAAATAGTTGAGCTGGATTATTTAGCTTTTTGAAGATGTGATTCACATCGGGGTTAGATAATTCTATAGGAATAGCACCGCCAAGATTGATTCCAACTCCACTCCATGTCGTATTTTCTTGAACCACATATGGAAGCTGATATCTTGAATATTCGTAAAGTTTTGTAGGTATTTTATTCTTATTTGCTAGGGCTGGTTTGTATCCAATTACACCAAGATTTGCTTGAGTAATTGATTTTAATATTTCTTCATAAGGAATTGCTTTTGTTGCGATATTCAATTCGAGTGTTGGATACTCTTGTTGCAGACCTGTTAACCATTTTCTTAATTTTTGATCATGTATCTGACCAATAATTGTAAGAGTGGAATCAGCTTCGATTCCCTGAATTTTCTTGAATAGATCGATTGCTTTCCTGACGCCTCCATATTCTGAAATTGTTCCGGAAAAGAGCATCTTCATGGGTTGATGATCGCGCTGTTTGAATTCAAAAAAAAGCGCTTTATTTTCTACTACTAAATAGTTCTTTCTGGAAAATGGTAGTTCATCTAAATAGCAGCTTTCCGCCAACCAATATTGATCAATAAATAACTTGCTTATATTTTCTTTGCATCGAACAATGGTCGCTAAACTCTTTCTGAAAATTGATGAATTAATATGAGCAAGGTTTCGACTGTAGTTTTCCTGAACATCATAGATCAACTTACAGCCTGTAAATATCTTTCCTATAAGTGCAATCATGATCAATTCATGAGTGGAGATGATGAGTAACTTAGGCCTTATCTTAAGAATTTTAATTAGTATGGATCCTCTGATTAGAGCACGTTTTATCCAATTACTTCTCTTTATAGTATGTGTATGAAATAAGATGTTTTCTTCTGCCGATTGTTTTTTCCCACTATTTCCTATGATATTAACTTCATATTTGTTTGTTTTCGCCATTGATTGAGAGAGCTTCCAATAGGCACGTACATCGTCTACTGGTTTAAGAACAGAAGCAATCACAATCTTTTTCTTCATATACTGTAAATATTAGTTATTAGATGGAATTAAAAAACCTCATTGAGGAAGCCTGGGAAGATCGATCGCTTGTTAACAAGAAAGATGTCTCTGTTGCGATTAAAACAGTAATTGAAGAATTAGATAATGGCAAACGAAGAATTGCAGAGCCATCAGGTGATGATTGGGTTGTCAATGAATGGTTAAAAAAGGCTGTGCTCCTCTATTTCCCGCTAATGAAAATGCAGCTGATTGAAGTAGGCCCATTTCAATTTCATGATAAAATCAAACTAAAGTCTGGTTACGATCAGCTTGGGGTTCGGGTAGTACCGCATGCAATTGCGCGCTATGGAGCGTTTATTCAAAAAAATACCGTGTTGATGCCTAGCTATGTCAATATCGGCGCATATGTAGATGAAGGTACGATGGTCGATACTTGGGCAACAGTTGGAAGCTGTGCGCAAATTGGAAAAAATGTTCATTTAAGTGGTGGTGTTGGAATTGGTGGAGTTTTAGAGCCCGTTCAAGCAGCTCCGGTAATAATCGAAGATAATGCCTTTATAGGTTCACGATGCATTGTAGTAGAAGGAGTTAGGATTGGAAAAGAAGCTGTATTGGGAGCAAATGTTGTGTTAACGGCTAGTTCCAAAATTATAGACGTGACAGGAGCTGAACCCAAGGAATATAAAAGTTTTGTACCTCCAAGATCTGTCGTGATCCCTGGTACAATACCTAAAAAGTTTTCTGCTGGAGAATTTCAAGTCCCATGCGCGCTTATTATCGGTCAAAGAAAAGAGAGCACCGATAAAAAGACCTCATTGAACGAAGCTTTAAGGGAAAACAGTCTTTCCGTTTAAACAATGGCATCTTAGTTGTAGTGATGGAAAGCGTACCAACTTTTAAAGTCATGAAAACTTTAGCATTGATTCTCCTGGGTCTTGTTACCAATGCCCAATCACTTGTAGTTAAAGAGAAACCTGTAAGTAAGGGTGAAGAGCTACAGTTTAAACTATCCTATGGCTGGTTTACTATCGGAAGAGGCACTTTCAAAATTTCTGATAATTACGTGATGCAAGACGGTAAGGAATGTATAGAGATTAATGTTCATGGAAGAACAGCTGGTCTTGCTGGAGTGTTTTCAAAAGTAGATGATAGGTGGGGAGCAGTTATTGACAAAAACACCTTGTTACCATACTATTCTTATAGAGACCTTTCCGAGGGCTATTATGACCTGGATGAAAAAGTATACTTCGATTATGATTCTATGGAGGTACGTGTAGAGAGTTCTTCTGCTTCTGATGTGAGACCAACAAAATATTTTGATCTTGAAAAAGGTAATTACTTTGATATGATGGGCGGACTTATGTATGCACGTAGTATTGATTACCGAGGCTTAGAAAAGGGCGATACCATTCAACTCGAAGCATTTTTTGATAAGAAATTCTATGATTTCAGAATGGTATATCACGGAATAGAAATGACTAAAACTAAAGTAGGAGATATCTATTGTCATAAAGTGGTACCAATCATGCAAGAGAATAGTGTCTTCGATGGAAAAAACGCTGTGAGGTTCTGGATTTCTGCTGATGCTAACCGTCTTCCTCTGAAAGTAGCAGCTGATATGAATTTTGGGACAGCCTATTGTGAGCTAACTGCGTATAAAAATGTAAAAAGCGGCATTGATTTTGAATAATAAATCTACTTTTGCCGACTTTATACGACTTACATGAAATACATAGCAATAGCTTTTATCGTTTTAGGTGCCTTGGGATGCAATAATGAAGATTCAATCAATGGAGATGATCTTTTCGATGATGGTGAGTATCAAGAGGCGATTGATGCTTACAGTTCCTATCTATCCACCCATCCTGACCATAAGAAAAGCATTTACAATAGAGGACGCTCTTATGAGGAAATTGGTGACCTTCAAAAAGCGATTGATGATTATAAACAGTTATTGGAATTGGATCCTAAATACATCAATGCATATTTAAGTCTTGCCAAAGTCTCATATAATAATCATGAATACAATAAAGTGCTTATTTATACTGGAGACGCCATAGATCTAAATGAGAACCTTGCTCAAGCGCATTTCTTAGCCGGTAGAGCAGAACATCAATTGGGTTACTTTGATCAGGCATTGGAATCGTACAACAATGCGATCACAATTAATCGTGATTTTGGCGAAGCGTACTTGTACCGGGGAGCAGTTAAAGTAGGTCAGGAAAAACTCAGATCGGCATGTGAGGATTTTAAGTTTGCTAAATCGCTTGATGTTCCTGAAGCTGACAAAGCCATTAAGGATTATTGCAAGTAACTCAGAAAATAAATCCGGCAATTAGGTAAAATACAATTGACAAACCTCCTGTAAAGAGGGCATACGGCAATTGCGTTCTTACATGATCAATGTGATCACAGCCAGAGGCAACAGAAGCAATCAGCGTAGTATCCGATATAGGAGAGCAGTGATCTCCAAAAACACCTCCTCCGAGCACAGCGGCTATGACAAGGTAAATATTGGCGTCTACTGCAAAACTGAGTGGTACTCCAATCGAAATCATAATAGCAAAGGTTCCCCATGAAGTTCCAGTTGCAAACGCAATGAAGCTGCTTATGATGAAAATCAATGCAGGAGCCACCTCAGGAATCAGCCAAGAAGAGGTTACTCTTGAAACGTAAATTCCCGTTCCTAGCTCATTGCACAAGTTGCCAATCGCAAATGCGAGTACCATCAGTACAGCCATTACAACCATATCATTCATTCCTTTAAATGACTCGTCAATAAATGTTTTTATCGTCAACATTTTTTGAAAGAAGTACATAACTGAAGCAACTATAAAACCAGTAAAACAAGCATTTAAAACTGCTTCAGATCCTGATCCGTTGCTTATGCTATGCCAAACTCTATCTGAAAAGCCTCCTTCCAATGTCGAATCCCACCCTCCATAAATGAGGAATATGGGCATGGTGAGTACCATTACGGCTATTGGGATAACCATATTCATGGGAGACGATGTTTTCTCGTCGATAGCTAATTTTTCTTCCGGCAAGGTCTGTTTTCTTTCTGCGAATTTTTTCATCTCTCCAAACTCTTTGCCAGAGAAGGCCAGCCAGAATACAAAGATTAGGGTTAGGATGGCATAGAAGTTAAAGGGGATTGAATAGACCAGCGTCTTGAATGGATCTAAACTTGGAAATGCCAATAGTAATCCCATGACATATGCACCCCATGCATTCAGCGGAAAAAGGACACAAGATGGTGCAGAACTGGAATCAGCTAGGTAAGCCAGCTTCTCCCTAGGTATTTTGTGTTTGTCAAATAATGGTCTAAAAATAGTGCCAACCGTCAAAATGGAAATGTTTGACTCTACGAAAATTAAAAAACCAGTAAGTGCCGATGTAGCTTGAATTTTGCCTTTGAAATTCTTTTGTCCTGAGAGTCTTCTTTGAACCCAATTGATAAACCCATTGATCCCACCTGAATATTTAATGAGCTGAATCATAGCCCCAATAATCAAAGTAAGAATGATTGTACGAGTATTTCCTTTGCTTTGAAAAACGTCAACAAATGCAGTTATAGTAGATAGAAACCCTTCAAATACATTTCCACCCTGGATAATTAGATATCCAACAAATATTCCGAGAGAGAGTGAGAAGACAACTTGTTTAGTTTTAATTGCTAAGCCTATTGCAAGTAGCGGTGGTATTAGTGACCAAAAACCATAATCTGTCATTACTTATTGTCTTACTTTTTTGTTGTCAATCGTTTTTAGTGTCTCATCTACTTCAGCAGAATTTGCACGATAAGGATAGCTGGTAAAAATGTGTCCAACTCCCTTTTCAATGGCTTTGGAAGCCTTTTTTTCCTTTCTCTGTTGGCTCAAATCGTAGCTGCTCTGCCAAACTAATTTTTTATTTGGATCGTAAAGTTCGATCAAAAGTATCGATTCATATATTGTACGGGTGGTCACCTGTGGGTTATAATATGGTCCAACCTGATTTGTATTACTTTCAACGCGCGTACTGGATGTTACTTCATATCTCAAGGTCAGGTCGGGCGAAATATTAGAAACCTCATACGAACGTTTGCTCATTTCCTTTGAGATAGATTTCCTGATTAGATCAAACACTAATGTATTTTCAGGCGTGATGTTTTTCGAATCTGCTTTTGTACTTACTAAACGATACGTTTCAAACTGACTGAAATTAGCGTTTGAATTAACATAGGAAACTACTTTTGGGCTGCAGCTGGATAATAAGACAATGATAAGAAAAAACCACTTTTTCATTTGTGGCTAATTTATCAATTTAACCGGATTAAACGTCGTTGAATTATAGTTTTACAGACCGAAATCCTAACTCATATTTAAAGATGTCTGTGAAAATATGAATATTGAATCTTCATTTAGTTCAAATCAGTAAAAATTAGCTGAGTTATTACGCATACTCATCGAAATAATTAATACTTTTCATTGATATAGCATCATGTTTGAGGAAAGAGATACCAAAAATCGAAATGAATAAACGAACGTGTTTTTTTACACTTAGCGTTTTGGTGATTAGTTCGACTTTCGCTCAAATTGCTCCAAAAGTTGAAACCAACTTAGCTGGAGTTTTTCAGGGGAAAACGCTTTTTATTCAAAATCCTTTTGATAAAACGGATCGGAAGTTTTGTGTCGACAATATTTACATCAACGAAAGGTTTATAGACATAAACTATAAATTAAGTGCAATCAAACTAGACTTTGATGGATATGATCTGTACACACCAGTTAAAATACGAATCGTTCATAAGGACACACTTTGCGCTCCTACTATTATAAATCCAGAGGCTATTCTTTTTCATACAATATTTCGTTTTGTTTCAGTAGCTCTAACTGATAGTGCGTTAATCTGGAGCACAAAAGGAGAAACTGGAGTTGGAGAATTTGAGATTGAAAAACTAACAAACGGTGTTTGGATAGATCAAGAAGTGCGGCAGGGGCTGGGAAGATATGAAGGAGCAGATTACACGTATTTTCCTAATCTCGAAGAGGGTGCAAACAAGTATAGAGTAAAATACAATTTTCCTCGTGGATCTAGAGTGAAATACTTATTCTCCTGGGAAGTAGATTTTGATCATTACCCAGAGCCAGTTGAGTTTAAACCTAAATCAGCTAAAACTAAAGTCTACTTATCAAGGTCTACGCATTACGAAATTTATGATGCAGGCAGCAAGCTGGTACTTGAAGGGCAAGGGACAGTTATAGATGTTACTGTTCTTAGGCAGGGCCAGTATGTCATTTATTTCAATGGAAAAGATCCCGGAACGTTTATTAAGGAGTGATTATCCTAACAAGTTTATTCCAAAGAAGTTATTTAAGATTACTACTATAGATAATATTGCTAATACAGCAGGACATAGGTAAGAAATGCAAAAATTCAACAACTTCTTAATAATGCTGTCATTGAACCCTGGATATCCTTGAGAAATCTCTTCAGCAAGATTCTCCTTTTTCCAAATGTAGGCAGCAAACGTTACGATTAGGAAACCGCCAATCATTAATAGAACGTCAGTAATATATCCTACCAAAGTCATGAAATCACCAGATCCACCAGGAAGCTGAAAAGCATTGGTGAAGAAATCGCTGTACCCATTACCAACCAATGAAGGGATACCAATCACAAAGATTATTAATGACATTATCACTACGGCACGTGACCTTTTCACTTTATACTCGTCTACCACATAGGAAACAGGTACTTCCAGAAGTGATACAGTAGAGGTTAACGCCGCGAAAGATAAAAGAAGGAAGAAAAATCCACCTACAATTACACCTAGGGTACCACCTAGAGTTTCAAATACACCCGGCAGTGTTACAAAAATTAAACCGGCACCACCCTGAACATTACTCATTTCTCCACCTAGATTGTATGCTACAAGTGGAAACATCATTAATCCTGCTATGAAAGCTATTCCAACATCAAATAAGGTGATGAGCGCAGATGACGTAACAATATTTTCTTTCTTTGAAAGGTAAGATCCGTATGTGATAAGTGCACCCATGCCGAGAGATAGTGAGAAGAATGCTTGTCTTAGAGCACCTCCAATCGTGTCAACATTTGTCAGCTTTGAAAGATCAGGAACTAAATAATACTTGACTCCTTCCATTGCATTAGGGAGTGTGAAAGAATAGACAACCAAGGATAAAATCATAATGATTAAGGTTGGCATCAAGATTTTGGCAAGTTTTTCGATACCGCCAGAAACCCCTTTTGAGACAATATAAGCAGTTGTAATCATGAATACGATTGCATAAGCACTCACTTTTAGAATGTCCGATGTGAATGAACCGAATACTTTTCCGATTCCGAAATTACCCATGAGCATTTCTAAGAAATATCCAAAAGCCCATCCAGCAACTACGTTATAGAAAGAGAGAATTAATACACCGCAGAGAATTCCGAATTTGCCAATGATATTCCATCTCTTGAAGCCTAATGAGTTAAACGCTCCAATCGGATTTTTTTCTGTCTTCCTGCCAATAGCCACCTCAGTAACCATCACAGGGAAACAAAGAATAAAGGCAAATATTAAGTAGATAAAGACAAAAGCAGCTCCTCCACCGTCCGCTACCTCAAATGGAAATTTCCAAATATTACCAAGACCAACCGCCGATCCAGCGGCAGCTAAAATAAATCCCAATCTGCTGGAAAAATTTCCGCGAGCACTCATACAAATGTTTTTTAGATTTTGCTTAAAACGCCAAATATAGCAAAAGGAGGGTACCTACAAAGTGCTATGTTATTAGTGGTCAAATCAAATCCTCACCATCAACCTCAATTTCATATGGATAGTTGAAAAGATGATTGGATTTGATGGCTTCAGCGACACGATTTGGAACCAAATCTTCCCATCCATCTTCATCATGTTCAATCATATCTAAGACCTGATCAGAAATAATATGGAGATTGTCTGTTTTAGCATCTGGAATGCTCAGTATTTTATGATTCTCTATAAAATAGTAGAAGAGACTTTCCAAATGACGATCGGGTGTAAAGTCGTTTCCTGTTTTAATTTCTCCTGAGCTTGAATCAATTATTGGATAAACAAATAACTTCACATTGCTTCCAAAAAGACGGGCAAATGATTCCAGTATTCCACCATCTAAATTTTGATAATACTTCTCATCGAAAATTTGAGTCATGTTGTTGAGTCCAATAATGATTCCCAACGTTTTATCTTTTATAAACTGCGAAAGGTATCCAGCTAACTTGTAGTGCTCTTGATAGTTGGATATCATTACATTCTGCCCCAGCGAACACAATAAGTCTACTCTATCTAGGTAGTCTTGCTCGTCAAGCTGCCCAGCAAGTGTGAGATCCTTAAGAGTAATTTCAACTACAGAGACGATATCTTTAGTATGTCCAAGCTCTTTCTTGAAGGCGCGCATACCAGTTATCATCATATCCACATTTACATGAGTAACCGGTCGAAATCGTCCACGCAAAACAATAGCGTTCTTGCGATAAATAATATCGGAAGGTAGAATTACGTTCTTATCTGGTCCGAACATGGCAACCTTTGTAAGTCCGTTTTTCACCAGCTTCAAGGTCATCAGACGATTATCTACATGATGAAAGTCAGGACCTGAGATACTGAACATGTCAATCTCCAGGCGATCTTTCCGAACATTGTCTACCAAAGCATCGATAATTTCTTCTGGTGTATTGTAAGTGTAGCACGAATGAATCAGGTTTACACCAACAATTCCCAGAACCTGCTGCTGCCATTCAGCATCTCGATCTTTTAGGCTTACGTGAATAATGCATTCATTTGGCTTTGAATTGGTATGACGTTGAAACCGGAGTCCCATCCAGCCATGTCCAATATTGCTTCTGTTGTAATTGATAACCTCAACTGTATTCGCAAAAGCAAAGAATGTGGACTTCTTTGCTCTTTGTGTTAGACGTTGATCTAATAGTGTATACTCTCGATCCAACATTCGCAACAGCTTTTCTTGTGATACATATCTATCACACTTGCCATAAATGGCATCACTAAAGGTCATGTCATACGCGGACATGGTTTTAGCAATGGTGCCAGATGCGGCTCCTGCTTTAAAAAAATATGCGGCTACTTCCTGTCCTCCACCAATCTCGGCGACTGTGCCGTAAATCCTCGTATCAAGATTGAGCTGTAAAGCTTTCTCTTTAGTGGTTAGTTTCTTATTGAATTCTTCCATTTGTGGATGCTATGCGTCCCTCTACAAAGCTATTTTGAATTGTGTCCAAAACAAACTGTATATAAAAAAAGCCGACCTAAAGGCCGGCTTTTATAATTTACGAAATAGAATTCTTATTAGTTGTATAAAGAATAAGGGAATTTATTCTCCTTGATCATAACATCTGCAATCGCTTGTCTTAGCTCTTTGGTATTTACAGGGTCCATTTTCGTAAATCGTTTCATACCCATAAGCATTACACGAAGCTCGTCACCTTCAGCAAAGCAGGCAACTGCCTCATCTCCGGAGTTCCTAATTTTTCTAACAGCTTCATACAAGTATAGTTTTGCCATATTTTGATACAACGTGCTTCCCTCTTCTCCGTATTTATTCATCAGTTTCTCGGTTCTGAGTAGGGTAGACTCTGCAGCGTATACTTCAATCACCATGTCAGCAAGGTTCATCAACACTTCTTGTTCGTGATCTAGCTTTGGACCAAATTTTTCAGCCGCTTTTCCAGCAGCCATCAATACTGCTTTTTTCAAGTTTTTAATGACCTCTTTCTCTTTGGCAAGAGGTGCCGATAAATCGGGAGTATCAAATGATGGAACACCAGTCAACTCCTTTCCAACGGCCATGGCTGGTCCCAGTAGATCGATTTCCCCTTTCATGGCTTTTTTGAACATCATCCCAACAAGAAGCATTCGATTAATTTCGTTGGTGCCTTCGTAAATTCGTGTGATACGGGCATCTCTAAAAGCTCTGGCCATTGGAGCTTCTTCAGAAAATCCCATTCCGCCATATACTTGTACACCCTCGTCTACACAGTAGGCAAGTATTTCAGAACCATGAATTTTAATCATGGCGCATTCTATTGCGTATTGCTCTACACCTTTAAGTTTTGCATCGCTGGGGCTCAACCCATCTTCTTGCAGCTTCGCAATTAAGTTCTCGATATCCTGACCAGCTCTATACGATGCTGACTCTGTTGCATAAGTTCGTGTAGCCATGTTGGCTAATTTTTGCTTGATTGCACCGAAATTTGATATTGAAACCCCAAATTGCTTTCTTTCATTGGCGTACTGAGTTGATTTGGTTGCCACGTCCTTACAGCCGTTAATACAGCCAGCGCCTAATTTTATACGTCCTACGTTTAAAACATTCACTGCTATTTTAAACCCATTTTCACGTTCGGAAAGAAGATTTTCTACTGGAACTTTCAAGTCATTGAAAAAGACCTGTCGTGTAGAAGAACCTTTTATTCCAAGCTTCTTTTCCTCATCATTCATGGTAATTCCATCCCATGTTCGCTCAGCTATGAATGCAGATAATTTTTTATCGTCATCAATTTTGGCGAAGATGATTAGTAAGTCTGCAAAACCGGCATTGGATATCCACATCTTTTGTCCATTGATGACATAGTGCTTGCCATCATCAGAGAGTATAGCTTTTGTTTTGCCTGAGTTAGCATCGGATCCTGCATCTGGCTCAGTAAGACAGTAACATGCCTTCCACTCTCCACTTGCAAGAAGCGGAAGGTATTTTTTCTTTTGAGCTTCAGTACCGTAATAGAGTATTGGAAGAGTTCCTATTCCAGTATGAGCTCCGTATGCTGTTGAAAATGATCCTGCTACTGCCATGATATCTGCGATGAGCATTCCAGTATTGAAACTCATGCCTAGCCCTCCATATTCTTCTGGTACATTTACTCCCAAAAGACCCAATTCACCGGCTTTATCCATTAGACCAGCCATTACGCCTTCTTCCATATTCTCAATTCTTTCAGTAATTGGAGTGATTTCTTTGTCTATGAAATCCTGTGTAGCCGCAGCCATCATTTTTTGTTCTTCCGAAAACTCTTCAGGAATGAAGACACTTTCCGCTTGAGTTTCCTTAATGATGAATTCACCACCCTTTAACGCTCTATTTTCTATTGCTGCTTCCATTTTTTGATATCTATATTCTGGTTTATTTTAAATAAAATACGCTGCATGCATAACAAATATACGGATATTTACTCTGCATGCATAACAATTTAGAAATAATTTTAATTCATCTATGCGCTATTATTGTTCTCGGAAAATCGAATAACAGTTCAGACCTAAAAAATGACAGTTGAGTCATGAAAAATTGATGCTTTGATCTGGTTGGTATCAACTTTGATTCAAACAAAAGCAATTATGAAAAAAATATTACTATCAGTTTCTATTATTCTTTGTAGCATTTTATCATATAGTCAAAACTCTTGTGATCTGGTCGTAAAAGTGGAGAACATAAAAGAAGTGAAGGGGTCGCTTAAGATTGCAATTTATAATCAGGAAGATCATTTTTTATCCAAAGAGATGATGAGCGATGGAAAAATGATTGATTCAAACCAAGTAGAATTTATTTTTAAAGGACTCGGTGAAGGAACATATGCAATTTCCCTATATCACGATGAAAATGATAACGGAAAACTTGATGCTAACTTCATTGGAATTCCATCCGAGCCATATGCTTTCTCAAATAATGCGAAGGGAATGTTCGGCCCGCCAAGCTTCGCAGAATGTAAATTTGAAGTTAAAGGTCCTGCTCAAGAGATAGTAATTAGCTTGTAGATCAAATGGTAAAACTTTTTGATACTACATGGCAAAGGCAGCTCATAGAAATAGGATTAATTTTTCTATTCGGAGGAGTTTTACAACTTGTACTTTGGGGGGATCTCACCCGGGTTGAAATGGATTATTACGTAATCAACTTTAGCTATAGTGGTTTTTTTTGGGTGATGCTTTGGAAGGGGAGTGAATATATGGTAGCCCCATTAAATGCACTTTACAGTTGGTTTGAATACCCAGTTAAACGTTTTATCACTAGTGTTTTGGCAATTGTCGTGTATACAAGTTTTGTGGTGTTTCTGCTTGATCTATGTTATGATTATTTTGTTTTTGGGAAAGACTTTAAATCTGCGATAAAAGATCTTAATGGATCACCTCTGACGACAACATTAATGATCAATCTTGTGATAAACACTTTTATGCATGGGAGAGGATTTTTATTAGACTGGAGACAAGCTTCTATTGATCTTGAGAAGTTGAAAACTGAACAGTTATCTTCTCAATATAACAGTCTTAAAAATCAGGTAAATCCTCATTTTTTATTTAATTCTCTTAATGCACTTAGTTCACTGGTTTATGATAATCAGGATAAAGCTGTTGAGTTTATTAGGAAGCTATCACAAGTTTATAGGTATGTCCTGGATTGTATGGATGATGAAGTTGTCTCTTTAGAAAGGGAAATGGCATTTGTAAAGAATTTCATTTTTCTTCAAAAAATACGGTTTGGAGACAATTTGAGAGTCAATATTACTGATGATATGCCCAATTTATTTGTTCCTCCTTTAGCCATTCAAATATTGGTTGAAAATGCTATTAAACATAATGTGGTAAGCGAGAAGGATCCTTTAACCATTGATATTGATCTACAGGGTGAGTATTGTGTGGTTAGAAATAACCTAAAGGAAAAGAATGTAAAAGATTCAATGGGAGTGGGCCTGGAAAATATCAAAGCTCGATACCAGTACCTCACAGATCTCGAAGTTATGATTGCAAAATCTCAAGGCTATTTTGAAGTTAAAATTCCATTACTAAACGTAACAAAATGAGGTTTATAATTATTGAAGATGAACAGCTGGCTGCTAAGCGACTAAGGTTGTTGATCGAAACCCTTCGACCAACCTATGAATTTGTGGCAAAGTTTGATTCAGTGGAATCTGCTTCTATTTCATTGCCTGCACTTTCTTATGATGTCCTGTTCATGGATATTCAGCTCGCAGACGGCATTTCATTCGATATTTTCGATCAGATAAAGGTTGAAAAGCCGATCATTTTTACGACTGCATATGATGAATTCGCCTTAAAGGCTTTCAAAACAAATAGTGTTGATTATTTACTAAAGCCAATTGCTGAAGAGGAATTAAATACAGCAATTGAAAAATTAGAACAGAACTTTAGCAAGCAACCAACCTCTACACCAATTGATTTAAACGACCTTGTAAGATCTATGCAGCCTTTAGGTAAAGAGAGATTTGTTGTTAAGGTAGGAGATCATTTAAGAACGGTAGAAACCTCTGATATTCAATTGGTTTATAGTCAGGACAAAGGCACCTACCTTTACACGAACAGCGGAAAACGTTTCTTGATTGATTACACTTTGGATAAAGTGGAAGATTTGCTAAATAAGGCTCAATTTTTTCGAATTTCGAGGAAATACATGATTAACCTAAACTATATAAAGGACATTATAGCTTTCACAAATTCAAGACTAGAAATTATCATCGATCAATTTGATGAAGATCAGATTATAGTTGCCAGAGAGAGGGTAGGAGATTTTAAATCATGGCTTGATAGATAAAAAACTGCCACTGATCAAATTTATAGCGTAAGTGAAGCGTTTCTTCTGTAAATTTGGTGGTTTCAGATTTTCAAATTTATTTATGTCAGTAGAAACGATGAGCCGTAAGGTTATAAGATTCAAGAATAATTTACACGAGGAGTTTAATAAAACTCTGAACCAACGTGTAAATCAGTATTTTAAAACTTCAAAGTACAGCAGATATGCAAATATTGAAATGGTAATAAAATCCATTTTCATGTTTTGTCTTTATTTGGTGCCGTATTTCATGTTCTTATTCGGAATAGTCCAAAGTATTTGGGTTTTCTATTTAATGGCTTTCCTAATGGGGCTGGGTAAAGCTGGAATTGGGCTTTCTGTAATGCATGATGCTAATCATGGAGCGTATTCCAAAAAGAAATGGATTAACAATTTAGTAGGCTATTCATTGAACTTAGTTGGCGCAAATGCAACCAACTGGAAGATTCAACACAATGTGAAGCATCATACCTACACAAATGTGTCAGGGATGGATGAAGACATTTCTCCTAAGGGTGGTATTTTAAGGTTTGATCCAAATTCTCCAGTTAAACCGCATCATAAATGGCAACATATATATGCATGGTTTCTGTATGGTTTGATGACCATGAGTTGGATTATAGTGAAGGATTGGAGTCAGTTAGCTGAATACACAAAAGATGGACACTTAAAAAAACAGACAAAAAGTATCACAAGGGCCTGGGTGTGGTTGGTAGTTACTAAGGTTTTCTATTATTCGTACATTTTGGCACTTCCAATATTGTTTACATCACTTCCATGGTATCATATCCTTCTAGGATTTATATTAATGCACTATGTAGCAGGTTTCAGCCTTGCATGCATTTTCCAACCGGCACACGTAATGGAAGATCATTCATTTGAAGATGTTGAAGGAAAAGATTTTGTAGAGGAAAATTGGGCAGTTCATCAATTAAAAACTACATGCAATTTCGCACAGAGAAACAAAGTTCTGTCGTGGTTTGCAGGTGGACTTAATTACCAAATTGAACATCATTTATTTCCGAATATATGCCATGTTCACTACCGAAAAATAGCAAAAATTGTGAGGAAAACTGCTGAAGAATATAACATTCCGTACAGGCAATATCCAACATTCAGATCAGCGCTGTTATCTCATGGTAAAATGCTTTATATACTCGGTCGATAGCAGATGAAAGACTTATTAAAAGAAATTAAGAGTTGCACAGTATGCAGCTCTTTTTTTTTGCATGAACCACGTCCCATTGTTAGTATATCTAATACCGCACGCCTCTTGATTGTTGGCCAGGCACCTGGAAGAAAAGTACATGATTCTGGTATTCCATGGGATGATGCAAGTGGAAGGAATTTGCGAAACTGGCTTGGAATCTCTGATGAGACGTTTTACGATACGTCAAAAGTAGCCTTGATACCAATGGGGTTTTGCTATCCTGGAAAAGGAAAATCTGGTGATCTTCCCCCGCGCCCCGAATGTGCACCACTGTGGCACGAGCGTGTATTGAATGAGTGTAAATCAATAAAGCTTACGCTGTTAGTTGGACAGTACGCACAAAACTATTACTTGAGAGATTCGGCTAAAAACAAGCTAACAGACACTGTTCGATCATTTAAGGAGTATCTTCCTAAACATTTACCACTTCCACATCCTTCGCCAAGAAATCGTATCTGGATGAAAAAGAATGAATGGTTTGAAAGTGAACTACTCCCCGAATTGAAGAGTCACATCGAAAAACTGAAATTGTAAAAGCTAGGTTTGGTTATCTTGCCATAATTACCATTATCAGATGTTATGAGAAGAGTCACACCCTATGTCGCAATTTGCGTCATCTTGATTACCGTTTTCTACACTTTTAAGCCCAATAATCAAAAAAGAGAATGGGTCGATTACATTCAAAATCATCCATACAGTCAAAAAGCCGATTTAGGCAAAATTGAAGGTCTTCCAAAGCAAGATCGTCCGGATCTGGCTAGTCAACAGAACTTTCTTATGACCGTGGATCCTGAATTACAATACGTCCCTACGGAAAGACTTTTGAGCGCATTCCAGACCCAAAAGAAATTACAATCAAGGATGTCTGCAGACGCCATAGCTGGAGTTACATGGGAAGAACGTGGGCCAAATAATATTGGAGGAAGAACAAGAGCTCTAATGTGGGATCCGAATGATGCCAACAATGAAAAATTATGGGCAGCTGGAGTTGCTGGAGGTATCTGGTTTAATAATAATATTACTGACGCACAATCCTCATGGCAAAATGTAGATGATTTTATGGCAAACCTGGCCGTTACAACATTGGCTTATGATCCCACAAATACGCAAGTTTTTTATGCAGGTACTGGTGAGGGGTACTTCAATGGAGGTTCTGTACGAGGTGCCGGGATATTTAAGTCCACTGATGGAGGAGCCAATTGGTCTCAGGTTAGCTCTACTGCAACAAGTACATTCAATTTTGTACAACGAGTGGTAGTAACATCGTCTGGAACAATTTTAGCGTCAACTAGAGATGATGGAGTTCAGCGATCCATTGATGGTGGTACTAGTTGGACCACAGTACTTAATGCAAGTTCAACTGGCGCTAGTACCTCTAGAGGAAATGATTTAGAAATAGCCGCGAATGGAGATGTTTATGCTTCACTTGGAATTTTTTCAAATGGTAGCATTCACAGGTCAATAGATGATGGTGCAACTTGGACAGCAATCACTCCGTCCGGGGGATCTCCAGAGCGGATTGAATTAGCAGTCGCTCCATCAGCAAGTAGCAGTACCGCTACAACAGTGATTTATGCGGTTGCTTCTTTCGATGTAAATATCGATTGGTTTAAAAAATCTGTGGATGGGGGAGATACCTGGTCAGATATCACAATCCCAAAATACAGATCTCAGAGCTGTTCAGAAAGCTCGGATGATTTCACAAGGGGTCAGGCATGGTATGACTTAGCACTTGCTGTTAATCCTACCGATGCTGACGTAGTTTTGGCTGGAGGTATCAACGTTTCAAAATCTGCAGACGGTGGAACTACCATGGCAGAGGTTTCCTATTGGACCGGAGGATGCGACGATTACGTCCATGCGGATATTCATAACATTGTATTCAGACCTGGGAACTCTAATGAAGCTGTTATCGGAAGCGATGGTGGTGTAAGCTACTCTGCAGATGTTGGCTCCTCAAGTGACCCATCATTTGATGATAGAAACAAGGATTATAATGTTACTCAATTTTATGCGGTAGCAGCTCAAAATACTGCAGAGGTTGATTACTTTATTGCAGGAGCTCAAGATAATGGAACTCAGCAATTTACGGATGCTAATGGCCTAGCTACTGTTAGTATTAATGGTGGAGATGGAGCTTTCTGTTTCATTGATCAGGATGATAATAATTTTCAAATTAGTTCTTATGTCTACAATGTCTATGATAGGCATGATGCTACAGGAGGGTTCACTGGAAGCCTTGTGAATAATCAGAACAAAGGGAGGTTTATTAATCCAGCTGATTATGACAATTCTTCGGATATTCTTTATTCAGCTGGCGATAGTGACGAACTAATGAGGATTAGCGGCATTACAACAACTCCAAATTCTCAAGAAGCATTAGCAGTTGCATTGGATGGCGGACAAGTATCAACTATAAGAGCCGACGCTTATGCAGACAACAGAGTATTTGTTGGTACTGGAAGCGGTAATATATATCGAATTGATAATGCTGATGCTACACCTTCTGTAAATAATATTACCTCCAACATTACAACGAATGGCTATATTTCTTCAATAGATATTGGTGCATCTGACGATGAAATCATAGTCACTTATTCAAACTATGGAGTGATTTCAGTATGGTATACAGAAGATGGAGGTACTTCGTGGGTAGATAAGGATAACGATGCAAGTTTGCCAGATATGCCAGTTAGATGGGCGCTTTTCAACCCAAACAATTCACAAGAAGTTTTACTCGCGACTGAATTAGGTGTTTGGTCTACTTCAGATATTACAGCTGCCAATCCAGGTTGGCAACAATCCTCTGACAACTTAGCAAACGTACGCTGTGATATGCTACAATATAGATCTAGTGATAACTTAGTAGTTGTTGCTACTCATGGACGAGGAGTTTTCACGTCCAATACATTTGATGGACTTGCGGCACCAACAGATTTTAACGTAACTCAGGATGCGGACTTTATCACGTTGAGTTGGTCAGACAATTCTGCCGACGAAGACAACTATATCGTTGAGAGGTCGATAGGAGATGAAACTTCCTATTCTGTTATTGCTACATTGAACCCAGATACAGAGACCTATGCAGATGCAACTCCAGAAACCAATGAGCTAGTGTATTATAAAGTTTATGGCACATCGGTTTTAGAAGGAGATTCAAGGGTGTTGGAAGCAGAAGTACTGAGTCTTCCAGCAGCCCCTACATTTGGAGCAACAACTGATGCAACCACTGCCGAATTCACAATCAACTGGACAGTTGACGATGGGGCATCCATATTTTTTCTAGATGTTTCGGAGAGCGATGATTTTTCAGATTTCCTCCCTGGATATGAAAGCAGACTTGTTTCAGGTCTATCAAGTACAATTAGCAACAGGCCAAGCGGAACATATTACTTCAGAGTTGCTGCATCTAATACTTCAGGATTATCGGATTTTTCTGCTGTTGGCACTATAATATTGGATCCTTTATCCATTACTGAAAACGAAATCATTGGCTACCCAAACCCAAGTACCGGGCATTTCACGATTAGGGGACTAGATTCAAAAGTTGAGTTTGAGCTAATTGATATGTTAGGACAAAAAGTAGACTTCAAGGTTGTTAATAAAGAGGGAGGGTTTGAGTTTGATATATCAAGTTTAATGAACGGCTCTTATCTACTGAGAATTTCACATGAGTTTGATGTAATCACTAAAACGATAGTCAAGAAATGAGATATTTAATATTAGTTGCTATTGTGGTAATAAGCTGCAAGACCACATCAAAAAACAGCCAGGTTCAAGCTCAAGAGCAAGTCATTTTCGAGGAAGTAGAGAGGGAAGTAACTGATCGCTATGTGCTAGTAAAACTTAAAAATTTGACAAGTGTGAGTCAGATTATACTAGATCCGATGGAAAAGTCAATTGAAAAAGAAGTTAATGGTGAATGGACCAAAGTTGGTGTGCTGTATTGCGATTGTGGCGGACCTCCATGTCCAGCTCCAGCTAACGAACGCTTGATCGAGGCGAGTGCTGTATTTAACTTCAGATGGGATTTGATGATAGAGGATTGCAAGACAAGTGAACAAGGGCAAATGACTGTAAAGGAAAAAGCTCCACAAGGATCTTATCGTGCTACATATAAATACAAGTCAGAAAGTGGTGAAATTCAGCAAATGATCATCAAATTTACGTTGTAATGTAGGTAGACAATATACCCAAAAATGGGTATTGATATTCATTATTTATCGTGAGAAATTAGCAGAATACTTATCACTAATATGAATATTTCAATTATATCTACTTATAAGAAAGAGGTTTCAGAAGAACAATTTGTAGCCAAGAAAGTATCAAGAGTATTGCTTGAGCTTGCAGAACTGCATCTAAAGTCTCCAGATACAAGCCATTTGATATCTGAAGATGGAATAGAAAAGTTGAGAAAGAAGCTTGGAAATAGATAAAGTAAAAAGGGCCTGAATGTTCAGGCCCTTTTTTGGTTAACTTGGAAAATCAGTATTTTCCATTATTTCTCTTATTTGATCGGTATGTCTTTGAGTATGTCCTGACATAAACAGAATCCCCTGATAGGTATCGATTAATCCAAATGGAAACTGCAAATAATGATTCCTAAGATCGGCATCAGTGGACTTAACAAATTTCATATTTGATTTTCTTCTTTCCTTAAAGGTTTTTAGCGTACCATCAAATCCATCAAAACTGTTTGTTGGTTCAAATTCTTTTCGTGTTTTCACTTTTTGCTCACGACTAGTAATCAGTCCAAGAATTTGCTCGTCACTCATCGCCACTTCAGATCTTTTGGAAGGATCACTGTCTCCTTCTAGTCCCATTTGAATCATTCCGATAAGATTTTTCTCGGAGATTGCAATGTGTTCAAGACATTCAGCAATTGACCATGAGTTTTCATCTGGTTTAAAGTTCTTCTGACTTTCAGTAAGCCCATTTACTAATGAAGTAAGTTCACTTTGGGTTTTCTTTAAGTGACTAAGTGCTTTTTTTCTTTCTTCAGTGCTTATGGTTGTTTGGGCTACGGCTGCCGCAACCAACAGAACACCTGTCAAGGTTAGGACTATCTTTTTCATTGTTATAGTATTTTAGTTTGTCGCTTGACGAATAAAGGTATTGGATTTGGACAAATAGTATATTATTTGTCGAGACTAATCAAATAACCGATCGAAAAATTGGATTGGCTGTCAAAGATATATGAGTAGGTTGGCTCTAGATATAACGCATTATAGATCACATTTGCCGCTCTTAGTTTCTCATTATCAGAAGGATATTCTCCTGGTGATTTTAAAACGAAATACCTATTTTCATTTTGTTCGATTTCATCCTTTATAAATTCATAAATCATTCCGCCCAACATAAAGCAGAGGGTTCTGTTTTTTTCAGGTATTTCAAGAATGGCATCTCTAACTTCTCTGAAAACAGTTGTATCCTGAACATCTCCTAGAAAGTATTTAGAACCATGAATATCAATGCTGAGTGTATCATCCTCTTCAATCCATGAAAGCTTAGTATTGCCAGAGCCTATATCAACTAAAAATGATTCATTGATAAACTCGCGAGGTATGGTTGCAATAAGTGCGTATTGTCCTTCATCCTTTGAATTAATGTAATCAAGGTGACGTTTTTGCTTAGAAAGTTCAATCTTCAATTTATCGACTATAGATGCTTGTACAGCGCTCGAGCTGGCAATTATGTGAATGTTCGCCGGACTTACGCCGTACTCTATGATTTCATTTCTGAATTCAGAAATTTTAGTAATAATCTCATTTGTCGTATTTACACCGTAAATGATATTACTTCGACCATAGGAAGATGCTTTCAAAGACCATCTGTTTTGATCGTCAATTTCTACAATGAAATAATTTAAACCTAGCGCACCCAATTCAATAGCTGCAAATAACTTTCCGTTTACTGGTATTGGGGGTTGGTAATCAAAATTCCTTGCTGTCAACTTTGGAGTAGCTGATATTTGAGTTTTATTCTCGCTATTTGTGCTTTGATTTTGTGTGTTACAGCTAAATAGTAACAGACTGAATATGAAGCAGCATTGGACTAGAAATCTCATTAAGGCAATCTAAATTAAGCTAGTTCACGCAAATCTACAGGAACTACCTTAGATACACCTTGTTCTTGCATGGTAACGCCATAAATTACATCTGTGCTAGCCATAGTCCTTTTGTTGTGTGTTACAATTATAAACTGAGAATCTTTAGAGAACTTTCTAATGATTTCGTTGAATTTATCAATGTTTGCATCATCCAATGGCGCATCAACCTCATCGAAGATACAGAATGGTGCTGGCTTAAGCAGATAAATTGAGAATAGGAGAGAAGTAGCTGTCAATGTTTTTTCACCACCTGAAAGCTGATTTATTGTCAAAGGCCTTTTTCCTTTTGGTTTGGCAATGATATCAATTGCACTTTCTAGAGGCTGTTCTGGATTTGTCAGAATAAGGTCACAGTCATCTTCTTCTGTAAAGAGTGTTCTAAAGACTTTTATGAAGTTGTCTTTAATGTGCTGGAAAGCTTCCATGAAGGTTTCTTTTGCTACTTCATCGATCTCACCGATAGTTGTGAGCAAAGACTCTTTGGCATTAAGTAAATCTTCTTTTTGACTGATTATAAATGTATGCCTTTCTTGTATTTCTTCGAAAGCTTCCATTGCCATGGGATTGATAGGCCCCATATTATCAAGCCTATTTCTTAGCTTGTCTACTTTCGTTCGCAGTTCTTCTTCTGTAAATTTTTCATAGTCTGAAATGTCTTCTTTCTTGATTTGCTCTAAATTGATATTAAACTCCACTGATAAGCGATCTTTGACGGAGTTAAGGCCAATCTTGGCATCATTGAGCTTGTTTTGCCACTCCATCAACGCATTGTCAATTCCTTCGCGAGTTCGTTGAGTCTCTCTTAAGTTTTTTTCCTCTTCATCAATGATGCCACGAGCTTCATAATACTCTTTTTCAGCCTCGTTAACACCATTTTCCAAGGCTTCTTTCTCTTCATACATCCCAACTAACTCATCATCACTTGCTGTGCTCTTTTTTACAAGCTCATTGAGATTTGTGGTAGCGTCTTCTAATTCTTCTCTGTTTTGTTCAATTCTATCAAGAGAGGATTGATAGGATTCTTCTTTGAATGATATTTCCTGAAGAATACTATTTAGTTTGTTTTGTTGCTGATGGAAAAGCACATTTTCTTCATTGTAGGAAGTAGACTTCAGATCTAAAGCTTCTTGTAATGTTCCAACCTCTTCTTTTTTGGCTTCTAAGCTGCTTTCAAGTTCACTTAGTTCAGATTTTTCTTTTTCGGCTTGTGGTCGGATGTCTTCAAGCTCTTTTTCCAACAGAATAATTTGTTGCTGTATATCTTCCCTTCTATTCTTATTCGAAGTAAGAAGTTCAACGAATTGCTCTTGTTTGGTTTGAACAGAAATCTCTCTCTCCTTTATTCTGGAAAGAACTTCTTTCACCTCATCAAGTTGTGCTATTTTGGATGAAAGACGTAGTTCATTTAGCTGAGATTGATACTTAGAGACTTTTTGCTCAGAGGCGGCTTGTTGTTTCTTTAGATCTTTTATTTCAACTTCAAGCTTTTCTAAATTTTTGGCACGACCAATACGCTTTCCTTCAAATAACCCTATTGAACCTCCTGAAATACTGTATTGTCTTAAAGTTATTTTACCCTCTGTATCAAGCAATACAGGATTGGAATTTTCAGAATAAGAAGGATTAGGAGATATGTAGACATTCCATAGAAGATGCCTAATTAGGTTTTCATACTTGGCGTCATAGTCAATGAGGTCGAGTGCTGCCAGGCTACCTGAAGGAGTTTCAATATCTTCTGCTTTGTATCCATTAAGCTGATCTAAAATAAAGAAATTAGCTTTTCCTCTAGTTGATTCACTCAATAAATTAACCGCTTTGAGCGCGTCATCTTTCGTTTCTACAATGTAGTAGTTCATGAAAGGTTCGAGGAAATTTTCGATGGTAACCCGATACTCTTCAGGGCAACTAAGTATATCTGAAAGGAGCGGAGCATCTTTCCATTGTGTATTCTTCTTAAGGAACTTGATAGCTTCTGGAAATCCTTCCAAATTGTCAACCAAAGATTTGGTTAGATTGTATTCATTTTGACGTGCATCAAGGGTTCGATTGGTTTTGGCGAGTTCTTCTCTGGACTTATTAAGTTGTGATTCTGTATCTGTAATTTGTTCCTTGAGGCTTTCTTCTGACGACCTTAATTGGTCATAGATTAATTGCTTTTCATTTTTTTCATGTGTTATCTCTGCCAATCGAGTTTTGAACTCTTCCAGATTGGCACTCTTCTCACTAGAGTCTTCACTGGTTTTACTGAGTTCATTCAGCATAGATTTTAGCTGAATGTCCTTAATCTCAATCTCCTTTGTAAGCTGAAATTGATGATCTTTCTTTTCCGAATAATATAGATTGAGTGAACTTAGTTTTTCCTGAGATTCAGTAGTAAGATTTTTTTGTGATTCATAATCATTTTTTAGTGCCTCAACTTTCGAAAGGATGGTAGTTACATCTTTCTCTGCTTCTCTAGCTTCATTTCTTAACCCTTGCAGAGAAATTGCAGCTCTCTCGCTACTTTGTTTGTCATGACTGATTTGTTCCTTTAGCGTGTCAATCTTGTCATGTAAGAATTTTTGTCTCTCATTTTTAATTTTTTTATCACTCTCATATTGACGGATGGTACTTACATGTTCATTCAATGATTTTTGGCGAGAGGATAGGAGCTTTTCTTTTGAAATTAAATCAGCTTTTGCTTTTTCAATGGCTGCTTCTTTTTCATTGACCAGTGCATTTAATGCGAGTTTTTTATCATTTTCTCCTTGAATGTGTTGTTGTATTTCATCGAAATGTACTTGCTGATTGTTCATTGCCTTTTGGGCTAGCGCAACACTTGAGTTTTTATAATCATCCTTAAGCTCATAGTATTTTTTAGCTTGAGAAGCCTGACGTTCAAGGGACTTTAGGTTTTTTTCAATCTCAAATAACAAATCTTCAACTCGTTCTAGGTCCGCATCCGTATCACTAAGCTTTTTGAGTGTTTCCTTTTTACGAATTTTGAATTTAGAAATACCGGCAGCTTCTTCAAACAACGCACGTCTCGAATTGTCCTTATCATTTAATATGTCATCCACCATCTTCAACTCAATGATGGCATAGCTGTTGGACGCAATTCCTGTATCTAAAAACAGATTGGTAATGTCTTTTAGGCGGCAAGTGACACCATTGAGAAGATATTCACTTTCCCCAGAACGATAGTACCTACGAGTGATCGTAACCTGAGAATATTCCGTCGGTATAAGGTTTTTGGTGTTATTGAAAGTCAGAGAAACTTCGGCAAGCTGAGTCTGTTTTCGCGCTTTGGTTCCGTTAAAAATTACATTCTCCATTTTATCAGATCGCAGCACTCGTGATTTTTGTTCACCTAGCACCCAACGAATAGAATCAACCACGTTTGATTTACCGCAACCATTGGGGCCTACTATGCCTGTAATGCCCTCATCGAAGTTTATAACAACTCGATCAGCAAAACTTTTAAAGCCCTTTATTTCTAATTTGGTTAACTGCATGTGGAGTACATTCGGTCATTAAAGGTGAAGCGGACAAAAATATAAGATTCGACTGCAACTAGGTGTTTAGAAATTAAAATTGTTGCTGTGATTTATCCACCTTTTTTCCCCATAATAGCGATTCACTCGTTAAGATCATTTATTCATGTAATTATTTAAAAGATTAATCGAATGATTAGAGGGTAATTCAAATGTTCGTTGCATTATTGTAACAAACACATACCAAATGTGAGAATAACTTAACTTTTTGATAAAAGTCATTTATTTTTAATTAACATAGACTGCAAGGAAAATTCTTAATATGGAGAAACCCACAATTCTGTACGTGGACGATGATCAGTTCAACATTACTCTTTTCGAGTTCAATTTTAAAAATGAATTCGAAATACTTAATGCTACGTCGGGTTCGGAGGCTCTTAGTCTTATTAAAGAACATGATGAAATCGCTGCGATTGTGAGTGATGTGCGAATGCCAGAAATGGATGGAATTGAGTTCATTACCAAGGTGAAAGAAACCAAAGAGAGTTTGCCTTGCTTTTTACTGACTGGTTATGGTGGTGCCCAAGAAGTAGTTGATGCGATTGATCAAAACCTTATCGTAGGATATTTTAGCAAGCCTTTTGACAAAGAAAATATCATTACTACACTAAAATCAACTATTAACGAATAAGAGTGCTCAAAAGCACCGATTTCATTTCTCTTTTTTTAACTTAGCTGCATGGACGATTTTAGTTTCTGGTGGTACATTATTGCGGCTGTAATTTATTTTCTCACTCGAGGAAAGAAGAAAAAAAACCAGCCCAATTCACGTCCCGGATCTGAAAATAACCCTCCAACGAGTCAGCCAAAATCTTTTGAAGACCTCCTAAAAGAAATTACTGAGGGAAGACCAGCGCAGGAGCCAACCATCCAGCAAGAGCCGGTAATTATCGATACCGATGACTCAGAAAAGGAAAATCAAAGATTTGAAGGTGATAAGAGATTTTTTGCTGATGATGAAAGTCGCAGAGTTTATGAAGAGTCTATTAAAATGGCTGAGGGTGCAGACATAGAATTTGCGCCAGATGAAAACTTTCAAGAACCACGACTATTCAAGGGTGTTCAAAAGGATTCAGAAGATGAGGAATGGTCGATAGTTAATGAGATTCATGATGGATTGAATACATCTGAGGCGAAAAAAGCAATTATATATAGTGAAATACTTTCTCGAAAGTATTAGTCTTTGCTTAAGTCAAATGCATTGGGTAGAAGCTCACTCATCTGATGTGAGGTAAAATCGTCTGTTTCACAGAAGCTGAAAACCTTAGGATTACCAAATTCATGAATAACTTGTCTACAAGCTCCACATGGTGGAGTTGGTGTAGGAGTTGGTGTATACACGACGATCGTTTCTATTTCAACATTACCTTCCTGATTGATTGCTTGTGCAATGGCATTACGTTCTGCGCAGATCGTAAGTCCATAAGATGCATTCTCAACGTTGCATCCAGTATATACATTGCCGGATTTGGTAAGCAGTGCGCATCCAACTTTAAACTTGCTGTATGGTGCGTAAGCTTGTTTTGCTACCTTTTTTGCTACATCTTTTAATTGAGTTTCAGACATCTGATTTTGTTAATGATATTTAAATTAGGTTATCCTTTAATTTCAAACTACGTATTTTTTGTAGTTTGCATTTATAAACAAGAAACAATTTATGAAATATTTATTGCTAGGATTACTGGGTGTTGTAATGATCAGTTGTACAGCTCCAACCGAAAAATCTGTAGTAATCACAGATAATGATGAAGCTATACTTAGAGAGTTTAAAACGGTACTGTGGCCAAAAGCCTACGGTCAGCAGGATACGGTCTTGTTGAACGAGCTTCTGCATGAGGATTTTCAGATGATAGATGATAATGGTGATTCATATACAAAATCTGATGAGCTAACGTATATAGCCAATTATGGACCAAGCTACGATGATTTTGATTTTGAAATTATTCGTCTGGATATTTTTGATAATGGAACCGCTATTGTTTCTGGCGTTGGAACAATGAAGGGAGTGGAAGCTGGTGAAGCTTATATCACGAAATATAAATCGAGTAATGTGCTTGTAAAGATAGATGGGCGATGGAAGGCAATTAGTAGCCACGTGAGTGGTGTAAAAGAAGAAAGATTTCCAATGGCACCTACGGAATAAAAGGAATCCTGACCAACTAAGGTCAGGATTGATAGGTCATTAGGTGAATCTAAGCCTATCATAAGCTATATTTAGAATTCTTGTTTGAATTAAGAGAATGAACTTGAGAGCATTGAAAGAATAGCTACTAAGAGAAAGAGCTTCCATGCAATAGCATATAATGGTGGTGCATCGGTGTCAGTGCTTCGACTCATCAATTTATTTTCACAAAGATATTGTTGGTAATCCTCCTGCAAGGGAGATTGTGATTTAAATGAACGAGGGTGCTTTTTTAAGTGATGAATGTGCCGTTTCAATGAACGAAGGTCAGAGAAATTTCTCCATAAGTTCATCTTTTTTACTCTTGGATACTTCTAGAATGTCTCCATTCGAAAGAACTGCTTGAAAGATTTTTCCTTTTTTTAAGTGCTTGATTTGATTAAGATTAACTATATATGAGCGATGAATTCTCAAGAAGGAGCCATGTAGAAGTTGCTCGTAATAACCAAGAGACTTAGATGAAACAAGGGTCCCTTCCTCCGTGTGAAAGACGCTATAATTTTTGTCTGATTGGATATAATGAATTTTATTAAGCTCCATTATATGCATTCCGTCAGCTGTATTAATAGTGATTTTTTGTGCTTCCAATACAGGTTGCTCAGCGTAGGTTAATTCAAAATATCTATTGATGGCTCGCTTTAACTCAGATTTATCAATTGGTTTCAATAGATAGTCCAGGACTGAAAGTCTTAAGGCTTCGATGGCATGTTCTTGATACGCCGTGGTAAGTATTACTTTCACACTTAAGCTTTTTATACGCTCTATCAACTCTAGACCTGTTCCATTAGGCATATTTACGTCTAAGAAAACAAGTTCTGGCTTATCATCTCTTATAATAGTAAACGCTTGCTGAATATTATTTGCAATACCTATCACATTAACTTCCGGGACATGCTTTTCGAGCAACAATTTGAGTGTCTTAATCGCTCTTGGTTCATCATCGACAAGTAGTGTTTTGATTATACTCATACTCATTAATTAAGGCTGTCTGAAAAAGTAAGTTTAACCGTGGTACCAAGTTTGGGAAAACTTTTTATTTCAAAACCGGATGTAATTCCATTGATATTGCCTAACAGTGCAAGACGCTCAGCTACAAGTTTTGTCCCTTTGGAGTCATGCTTAGGTTTATTGATGGATTCATTCACATCAAAACCAATTCCATTATCAATCACACATACCTGAATTCCATTATCAAGTTTGTTAAATTCTATACATATCTCTCTAAATCCTTCTTTCAAAGAGAGGCCGTGCCAAATAGCATTTTCAATAAACGGTTGAATCACCATAGAGGGTATTTTGCTTCTCCTAGGTTCAATGTTCTGATCAATTGAAACTTTGTAATTAAACCCTTTATCAAATCTAAGTTTTTCTAAAGCAACATAGAGTTCGAGCATCTCCAATTCATCGGCTAGAGATACTGTAAGTTGATCAGAGTGATCCAGGACTTTTCGGATCAATCTTCCATATTTTACAAGATATTTATCCGAACTCTCAAGATCGCCCTCTAATACAAATGATTGTATGGAGTTGAGTGCATTGAATAAAAAGTGAGGATTAATTTGGGCTTTAAGTGCTTTTATCTCAGCTTGGGCCTTAGATCTTTCGAGTTCTTTCTTGAAATTTTGATTTCTGTAGTACTGCCGTGTCAAGATTGCTGTGATTAGAAGAAGTGCTAAAGAAGCAAGCACATAGAAAGAGTTTCTTTGCCAGAAGGCGGGTACTATTTCAAATTGATACATTATCGAAGGGGACCAATCACTATTTTTGGTTTTTGCTCGTACCAAAAATGAATATTTGGCTGGTTCTAAACTTGAAAAATTTACTTGATTAGTTTTCGTGTTTATCCAATTGTCATTGAGGAGAGAATCTTCTGGGTCAGTGAGTTGATATTGATACTGAAGACTGCCATGATTTCTATAAACGAGTGCTTTATATTCAATGAAGACAGACTTTGTTTCATGATTTAGTGTCCCTCCAGCGTAGTTGATATTATCAACTAAGATCTTATCAAAATAGAACTTAAAATTATTTGGTTCCCTTAGCCGAATACCTGTAGGAAAAGAATATAGCCCGTCACCAGTTGCCAGATAGATGCTATCATTGAAAACAGCTATGTCATTGATTTTATAATCCTTAAGACCGTCAGATTTATCAAGCAGTGAAATGGACAGTTGGCCTCTCTTCCATTTTAGTTTATTGATTCCCTTTGGTGTTGCGATCCAAAAGATTGAATCTGAAATCAATAACTTGTTGCAGACATTGGATACCAATCCATGTTTGGTGGAAACTTGTGTAACATGTGATCCATTTTTGGTGAGCAAGCCATTCCCATCTGTAGCCAACCATAGTAAATTTTCATGGCATATTTTCATATCATTGATTCGAGCAGTTAAGAGGGGTGATGAGCCTGCACGCGTAATCGAATCAAAATGAAATTGCTGAAGCCCGGTATCTGTACCCAGATAAATGGTGTCTCTTAAAATGGAAATGCTTTTAACATATCCTGGAAATCTAATCACATTTCTTCTTGGATTGGAAAGATTGCCTTCACTGACGTAGTATCTTCCACCTATAATGAAATTACTTGTGTCCCTAAAAGAAATAGTCAGGGCACTTGACGAGATTTTTTTGGAATTAAAGTACGTGCCGCTGTGGCCAACAAACCATAGATCATTATTTAGGTCACGCCCAATATAATTAATACTGTTTTTTGGGACATATCTGATGGTTGAGCTTATTCGATTGTTACGACCAATCTCAGTTATAAATTGAGTACCATGCGTAACAATTAATTTATTGTCTTTTTTTCTTAGTGCAGTGACATTTTTACTATCTAATTTTAATTTAAGTTCTGTTTTTGGTTTAAAATAGATTCCTGACTTTATGGACGTAAACCAGATATTCCCTTCTCTATCTTTGAGAAGTGAAGAGATAAATTGTAATTGTGAGTATTCTTCAAAATGATAAGGTCTTTCAGAAATTGACGATTGTATTTTTTCTGGCCTGAAGAGTAGCAATCTATTTTCTAGCTGCTGAAGATTTAAAATTGTATGAGTTTTGGTAGTAATGATTAGTGAAATCGTATCTTTTAACAAAATTCTGACTAAGCGACCTCTTTCCAAGCGTCTATCATAGGAGATAATATTGCCATCATAGCAGAGAGGATAGGTGTATTCAATTGAAAATTTAGGAGTAACTAATTCTTTGAGTTGTAATGTTGCATCTAGTTTATAAATCTTACTTAATGATAAAATATACACTGCATCATTGCATTTGCATAGTGAAATAAACCTGCTTTGTTGGAGATCTAATTCAACAATATTATCACCTTCAAGAATTTTTATTTTATTTGATACTGAGGCAAAAAATATCTTTCCATATGCTTCGATTATGCTCGTAATTCGCCCTTTAAGATCAAGTTTTTTTAGCCAATCGGTGTTCTTGGAACTATGAATAGATCCGTTTTGCACAAATCCTACTTTGCCATTTAAAGTAAAAAACCAAATCCGACTTTTTGAGTCTTTAAAAAAATGTAAAATCTCTGTATCTGGAATGCCATCATCTAGAGTATAGGTAGTGAACTCATATCCATCATACCTTACAAGTCCGGAATCTGTTCCAAACCATATGAATCCATCATCATCCTGTTCCACGCAATAAACCATATTTGTTGGTAGCCCATCGTCAACAGTATAATTGATAATGCTAGTCTTCTGAGGGAAGATATGTAAGGAGTTCAGGAGGAATAAGATGTATACTAAGGATTTCACTTCGTGAAATTTACAATCTATTATGATTGAAATGCATAAAAAAAGCCCACCAAGATCTAATTAGTGGGCTTTTATTTTAATATGTGAATCTATCTTTTCGAAAAATCTTTATAATCTCGCTCGTTCATTCCCGTGTATACTTGTCTTGGTCTCCCAATCGGCTCGCCATTTTCTCTCATTTCTTTCCATTGTGCAATCCATCCTGGAAGTCTACCTAATGCAAACATTACAGTAAACATATCAGTTGGAATACCAAGGGCCCTGTATATGATTCCGGAGTAGAAGTCTACGTTGGGGTAAAGCTTTCTTTCTACAAAATATTCATCTCTTAATGCTTCTTCTTCCAAACCTTTCGCAATATCTAGTATAGGATCAACAACGCCTAGTTTCTCTAACACGTCATCTGCTGCTTTTTTGATGATTTTTGCTCTAGGATCAAAGTTCTTATATACCCGGTGTCCAAAGCCCATTAATCTGAATGGATCATCTTTGTCTTTAGCTTTACCCATCCATTTTTTGGTATCACCTCCATCTGCTTTGATGTTTTCCAGCATTTCGATTACTGCTTGATTAGCTCCACCATGAAGTGGTCCCCATAAAGCATTGATTCCAGCTGAGATAGATGCCCACAAGCTTGCCTGGCTTGACCCAACAATTCGTACGGTTGAAGCTGAGCAGTTTTGCTCGTGATCGGCATGCAAGATTAGAAGTTTGTCCAAGGCGTTAGCTACGACTGGATCAATTTCATATTCTTCAGCAGGAAGTGCAAACATCATGTTCAGGAAGTTTCCACAATAATCCATTTTATTGCTAGGGTAAATCACTGGATGACCTACCTTTTTCTTATAAGCCCAGGCTGCGAATGTTGGCATTTTAGCTAATAGTCTAATAATGCTTAGTTCTGTTTCTTCTTTAGATCTGTTAGGGTCAAGACTGCTAGGGTAGAAGGCAGTTTGTGCCGTAATCAGAGATGAAAGAACACCCATTGGGTGAGCAGCTGAAGGGAAGCCATCTAGAATTTTCTTGATATCCTCGTTGACAAGTGTATGATGAGTGATATCGCCCGCAAATTTGTCAAATGTTGCCTTATTTGGAAGCTCACCATAAATCAGCAAGTAAGCAACCTCAAGGAATGTGGAATTATCAGCAAGTTGCTCTATTGGATAGCCTCTGTATCTAAGGATTCCTTTTTCACCATCCAGAAATGTGATGGCACTTTCACATGAGCCCGTGTTTTTGAATCCTCTATCAAGAGTGATAACGCCAGATTGACCTCTAAACGAGCTAATGTCTATTGCCGTTTCGTTCTCAGTCCCTACGGTTACAGGTAACTCATATGTTTTACCATCTACGGTTATTTGAGCGGTTTTTGACATGTTATTTATTTCTAATTTGCTGATTTAAAATTTCCACGAAATTAACGATTATAATCCAGATTTTGAAGGTTTAATTGCCATTCAAGATCAGTGGTAGACCTCCATCACCAGCTCCTATTACAATCACTTTTGCATTAGGCGAGTTAGCAAGCTGTTGTGTAGCTTCAATTCCTCTCATTTTCAGTAACTCATCTGTCAAACTGCTATTAATGATTTTATTGGCAGCTGCTTCACCTTCCGCAGCAATACGCTTACGTTCAGCCTCACTTTTTTCACGATCCAGTCTAAATTCATAAGCTAAAGCTTCTTGCTCTTGCTCTAGTTTGTTTTCAATTGCATTTTTAATTTGCTCTGGAAGTTTAATAGATCGTATTAGCAAGCTTTTCATTTCGACTTCATTGCCTGATGCACCCAGCACTAATCGAGTTTCCTCTTTTATGGCTGCTTCAACTTCTGGTCTTTTGGTAGAATAAATTTCTTCGGCGGTATACCTACCCATAACTTGTCTGACAGTAGATCTGGCTTCTGGAATAACCAGTCTTTGAATATAATCTCCTCTGAAGTTTTCCTGAATGGTACCTATGGCATCGTACTTAGGGTGGAATCTTATGGTAACATCAACACTAATACTTAGTCCATTTTTATCCAGCACGTCCATGGTCTCTTCGATTTTGCTCTCAGAGACCTCATATATGTAAATGTCATTCCATGGAGCCTTTACCTGCCAGCCAGGACCAATGATGTTATCTTTTTCTAAAGTTCCGCTGAGTGATCTAAATAGCACTGCTCTTTCTGAGGCTTCAATTCGATAAAAAATTCGGTTGAATGCTGAAATCAGCACAATGAATGCGACGATTCCAATAATGATAAATGGTAAGTACTTACGGTTATCCATATTCTTAAGATTAAGGTTGTCTTATTTTGACGTAAAGATAACATTATGCGACTGTCCGAGGTTCAGTCTGATGGTTTCAAGACAAGTTTATTTTTTGATTGGTTTATACTGTCATAATTCATTTCCATTTTACGGAATTCGCCATTAGCAAACATCAATGCTTGGTCGTCATAGTATGGGCTGAAATAGTTTCCGGACTGACCTGTTGGTAGTATGCTCCAACTATTGTTTCGCACATCACCAAAATCTACAATCCGTCTCGTTGAAGGCCCAAATAAAATGGTTTGTTCTGGAACTTCTTGATACGTATATCCCATGTTATTAATTACCTCATTTGCCCCAGATACCGAAAACTTACCAACGTTTAGAAAACTAATCACGTCACCCATTGCATGTTTGTGGTTAAGGGTATGAGCATCTCCCCATTTCCATTGAGTATAATCTTTACCCCAAATTTCCTCTAGATGACTAAGAGTTATTTCAAATGCTTTTTGGATGATTACAGAACGAGTTTCTTGTTCTTCAGTGTTGAGATCATCCCACCATAATGTTTTTTCATTTTTGATTAAATATTCAGCCGAAACTTTATATGTATGTGATTTTTTGTAAACTGGCCATAAGCTTTCTCCAATCTCATCCTTCATTGCTGCTTTTAAAATTTCATTCACCCATTTTTGAAAAATGAGGGGGCGAGAATCGTCCTTATTGAAATCACATTTCCATGTTAAGAGTGATCGAAGGATATCTCCCCGTTTAGTGTCCTTAATCGCATGCAGGAGAATTCCTTTGATTGCTTCCTGCATCATAGATTTATCATCTAGAAACATCATCTTCATATCTTCTACCGTTGCATTAGAAGAAGGATTGAGGATTTCAGTAATTCTTTCGGATCGATCATCAGGTAAATAATATCCTGAATATAGAATACCTTCTACTGTGTCAGGCTGATTATTGGCACTGTGTACATATCCCCATGGTGGATTGATGGCATGTGGGTTTTTGTTGAAGGCATAAGTTGAATCTGGATCATCCAGTCCTGAAGTGCCATCATAGAAGGTTTTGCTTGTTCGTTCATCTCTACGTCTAATTAGCTTACCAACGGCCCACCAAGCGATATTACCGGCCGAATCACCGTACATAATATTGAGTCCAGGTCCATGAATTCTAGAAGCCGCACTTTCCAGTTCATTAATATTCTCAGACGTAACAAAACCGTAAATAGCCTCTATCATGTAGTTTGGATAGTTGGAAGTGACCCAATGCATACTGACTATGTCATCCAATGGTTCGTCTTGTAAAATGTCCGAAACGATTGGACCATGAATTGTTGAGCGAATGTTAAAAGTGTAATCATTTTCACCTTTCACCTTTATGACTTCCTCTACCAATCCAACTTCTTTCCATTGGCCTTTGTGGAGATACATCATTGAGTCTTCGGAATGGATTTCTTCAACATAAAAGTCCATGTCATCATTTTCAAACATGGTGAGACCAATTGCTTGTTTTTCGGAGTGCATGAGTAGGGGAAAGGGTGCACCGGGGATGTGATATCCATAGTATTCATTTTCTGGCGAAACTAAATGGGCTTCATACCATACAGCTGGTTGCGAGAAAGCAATATGAGGGTCATTAGCTAGAATAACTTTACCGTTCTTGGTTTTTTCTCCTGAAAGTACCCAACTGTTACTGCCTATAAATTCAGGAATATTAAGTTGGCTAAGAACTGTGATTGTTTGTTTTGCTTGTTTTGAATACCTATCGTCAAATGACTGAAGAGTAGATTCACCTTTGTAGTGATAAATGTTTAAATCTTGTAAATACGCTGAGTCAAGTTTTGTTGAAAGTTCAGTTAATACGGGATCAGTGATATGGGCATTCGAAAAGCTAAACGCCATATATGTAAGTGTTTCAAACACATTTTGAACCTCAAATGGTTGGACTTGTAAACCGAGAATTGTATGTTCAAATGGTTTAGGATTAGTGGCTATGTAGTGATTGATGCCATCGAGGTAGGCTTGAATAAGCGGCAAGCTTTCATGATTTCGTTTGATATAACTTTCTGAGGATGCTTTAGCATAGGAGCTAAGTCCCATGGTTCGGAGAAACTTATCTACCTGAATCATATCCGGACCAAAAAGCTCAGATAGTCGTCCACTACCCACATGACGTAATAAATCCATTTGCCACAGCCTTTCCTTGGCATGTATATATCCAAGTGAGCGATAAGCATCTGCTTGATTTTTGGCGTAGATATGTGGGATGCCGTAGGCTGTAAAGTAAATTTCTGTGCTTTCAGTTAATCCATTAATCTGAACTTCTCCAGAATAGGATGGAGTAAGTATGGATTTAATGTAGAAGGCATATGAGGCAACAGCTATAATTAATAATAAAATAACAGTAGCCAAAATTTTAAGAATCTTCATTTATATGATTTTGGTACAAAATAAAAAAGCCGTCTCTAATAGAGGCGGCTTTTTTGTGTTACTCTTCTTTTATTTCTTCATAATCCTTGAAAGGGGAGGTATCTAAACTTTCCACGGCAGATCGGAATTCCAGCCATTTTTCGGCGTAGTAACCGTTGACCATTTCCATTGCTTTGCCTAGATCTTCTTCAAATCTCTTGATGAGTTTGTTTTCAGTTGGCCCCGGTGCATGAAGTGCATTATCTGTATACCTCATAGCTCCAAAGTATGCGCTATTTACGCTATTTGGAGTGCCACGAGTAATCCCTTGTCGATCATCTTCCTCTCCAAGAAATACATCCAGCATATTATTCAAAGTGTCTATAGTAGACTTGCATAAATCCAACTGTTCTTTATACCCTTCTTTGTCTTTATCTTTCAAATCACTTTGAATGCCCTTAGCAATATCTAAGCTTTCCTTGAGTCGATCAACAGCTTTAACACCAGTTGCATATTTAGACTCAAGTGATTTAAGTGCATCATATTGAGCTTTAATCGCTGCATCTGACATTTCTAATCTGGGATCGTATCTAACCTCTATATTGGTGGAGTCCTTTTGATCTCCGAATGTGAATCGTACTTTATAACTTCCTGGGAGTACAGTAAGGCCGCCTGGCTCTCTATTACCTCTTCGATCTCTTCTGCTCATATAGCTAGTACCTTTTTCATCCATGTACCAGAAGGTTCTGTGGATTCCATTCTCCTTTGGTGCTTTTGATTTCAATGTTCGAATTACAGCATCACCTTTGATTATTTCGATAAGAAGGGAATCATACGACACTTTTTCTTCCTTTTT
Source organism: Ekhidna sp. (assembly GCF_039960695.1). Taxonomy (GTDB): domain Bacteria; phylum Bacteroidota; class Bacteroidia; order Cytophagales; family Cyclobacteriaceae; genus Ekhidna. The sequence continues at coordinate 317,864 of NZ_JBDVKP010000004.1, forward strand.
TTCTTCGACTTCTATTGCTTCATCTTTCTTCTTTTTTCCCTTCTTTTTATCATCCATTTTCTCTTTTTTCTCTTCTTCAGGACGGTTTATAGAATAGGTAAGCATCGCACCGTAAGGTCTATTCTCTCCGTTGTATAGTGCATCTCCTCCGAACCTTGAACCTTTAGGTTGCTGATTTGCCGCGAAGTATGCCACAGGTGGATTATAAACGCTAAGTACTTTATCCAGTGTTGATTTTCCGTTTTTAGCAATTTTACGAAGAGGGCGAATATCGTCCAGCACCCAAATAGATCTTCCAAATGTTCCAATAACCAAGTCATGCTCTTCTGGATGAATAACCAAATCATATGCATTTGTTGTTGGAAATCCTTCTGTCCACTTTGTCCAGTTAGATCCGGCATCTATCGAAACATAAAGTCCATCGTCAGTGCCAAGGAAAAGTAGTCGAGATTCTTCAGGATCTTCTACAATTGAAAGTGAGTAGCTTACAGCATCATTGCTGTCTACAATTCGTTCCCATGTTTGGCCATAGTCTCTCGTTCGATAAGCATAGGGTGTGTAATTGAATCTCCGGTAATCATTAGCAACCAGAAGCGCTTCACCTTGATTCTTATTAGAAGCTTTTATTTGAGTGATCCATGTTCCCGGTGGAAGTCCTGGAAGATTTCCACCCACATTGGTCCAACTGTCACCTCCATTGCGAGAAATTTGAACATTACCATCATCGGTACCAACCCAAAGCAAGTCCGAGTTTAGTGGTGAAGGTTCAATTACAATTACTGTGCAGTAATTTTCAGCTCCGGTTGCATCCATTGTCAAACCACCGCTTTCTCCTTGTTTCTGTTTTTCCGGATCATTGGTGGTTAGGTCAGGTGAGATGATCTCCCAATTTTGTCCGCCATCTGTACTTTTATGCACAAACTGACTCCCAAAATATACCACAGAAGGATTCTGCGAATCTCTAGCCATCCCTGCATTCCAGTTGAATCTGAGTTCTTCGTCACCCTCTGGGTAGGTTGGTCTTACTGTTTCATTGTAGCCTGTTTTTCTATCATAAATAGAGGCATATCCCTGCTGAGAGGTTGAGATGCCATATCTGCTATCTCTAGGATCAGGTAAAACATCGAATCCATCTCCAAAGGATATTTCTTGCCAGTAGTGGTTTCTTATTCCTTGGGCTTTCCAAACATATGCTGGGCCTGCCCACGAGCCATTGTCTTGCATGCCGCCATACACATTATAAGGAGTTTCATTATCTACATTGATGTGGTAGAATTGACCGACGGGGAGATTTGAAACGAATCTCCAGGTTTCACCTCTGTCTCTTGTGATATTTAACCCTCCATCATTTCCATCCATCATGAAGTTTGGATCTTTTGGGTGAATGTACCAGGCATGGTGGTCAGGGTGAACACCGTTATCTACACCATATGCTCCCATCAGCTGTGAGAAAGATTTCCCCCCATCGACAGATACATTGACGTATGTGAAAATGCTGTAAACACGATTTTCATTAACGGGGTCTACATAAATTTCAAAGTAGTAGAAAGGCCTGTTTCCAATGTCATTATTATCGTTGATCTTTCTCCATTTGAAGCCTCCATCATCTGACCGATAGAGCGCGTTTTTCTTAGACTCAATAATAGCGTAAACTACGTTTGGTCTTGATGGAGCTATCGCAATTCCCATCCTGCCGAGTTCACCCTTTGGCAGACCATCTTCTTCAGTGCGCTGTTCCCAAGTTTCACCTCCATCGTGAGTAACATACAATCCAGATCCAGGTCCACCCGATTTGAAAAACCAGGGGTCACGTTTGTGCTCCCACATTGCAGCCATTAACTTATTTGGATTGCTTGGGTCCATTACAAGTTCTGCTGCTCCCGTACGAATGTTTGTGAATAGAATTCTATTCCAGGTTTTACCACCATCTGTTGTTTTGTAGACACCACGTTCTTCGTGCTCTCCCCACGGAGAACCGATTGCTGCTACAAATACTGTATTAGGGTCATCCGGGTGTATGATAATTCTATGGATGTGTCGAGTCTTTTCAAGTCCCATCTTTTTCCAAGTCTTACCTGCATCCAGTGTACGGTAAATTCCATCTCCTCCATTGAGTGAGTTTCTTGGATTGCCCTCTCCGGTACCAACCCAAACCACTGAAGGATTTGACTGCTGAATAGCAACTGCACCTATAGAGGCAGTCGTTTGATCATTGAAGATGGGCTTCCAGTCTATCCCTCCGCTGGTCGATTTCCAAACACCGCCTGAAGCAGATCCTACATACATCACATCAGGTTGATTGGTAACCACATCAATAGCGGTGACTCGACCCGACATACCAGCAGGACCGATATTTCGAGGTGCCATGTTTTTGAATGCTTCCATGTCCAGCTTTTGCGCGAAAGCTACGGAGCTGATTGTGAGAAGCAAAGTGAGTAATTTGTTCTTCATATCTTTTAGGTTTCTGTTATTAAGAGTTCCAGTAATTTAAATAGGATAGTGGAGATAGAATATCTGATAATTGATGAATGGTTGAAAGGAAAGATGGATGTTCGAAACAAGGAGTCCCTAAGTCCGTTTATTCTAAACATGCGATTTTTCGCGACCATATTACTTGCATGCAGTATATCCTTTTGCTGTGCCCAAGATCAGCCACAGGCATACATCCTTAAAAGCATCTATTTTGGTGGAGGCAGCTATTACATCGATGATTATCAGCTGGATGAATTAAAACAATTGATAGATTCGGTAGCGGATATCAGGGATTATACGATTACAATCCACAGTCATACCGATAATATTGGTGGAGCTGAGTATAATGAGTGGCTTTCTGAAATGCGAGGAGATGCAGTAATTGAGAGACTTTTGAACTTAGACTTCAAAAGCAACCAAATAGAGAAAAGAGATTTCGGGCAATTCAATCCTGTTTACGACAATAGAACCTGGGAAGGAAGACGGAGGAATAGACGCGTTGATATTATTTTCTGGCCGGTGGTTATGTAATCAGTTCTTAGGTGGATTAATCATAATGTGTGCCCGATGTGTGCCCGGATCCATTATCCAAGGAGCACCGGGAGCTGGGGGACTTAAAGGCATTCCTGTTGATTCTTCTGTGGCGTACGGAATATAGATTACGTATCGAGTATAGAAGTTGTCAATTTCACCTGTCTCCTCATTCAGATCACCTGTAGAAACGTAAAGAGTTGCCTTGTCAGGCATCTCTAAAGTACCAGCAGCAACTTCTTTTTCACGTTTATCAAAAACTTCTTTGGCATTCAGTCCTTGAGCTTTCAATTCTCTTCCTCGAGTCATAAATGGTTCAAGACTTTTGTGATAGGCTGCTACGCTAAATCCCTCCTTAGTGGGATTGTCAGCAATGCAAACGAAATCATTGGTACCTTCTCTCAACATGACCATTTCCCCATTGCGATTATATCCAAGCACTGTTGCTTCTGCTCTCTGATGTTCAGGAGCAGCCAAAACTCCGGTTTTGATTTGGTAGTCTTGATCCGAAACCTCCTGTCCCGTACAACTAAGAAGTAGGATGAAAAGAAGGGAGAGTGATGCGAAATTTTTCATGAATGCAGGATTTGAATCTGAATAAAGATAGCCGATTCCTGTCTGAATTCAATTATTTTGCGATCATGAATTCACCTACTGAGATGGAACGTTCTCTGCGCCACATTAAGATTATCATGATGATCTTTTTGGGTATCGCTGTATTGTATTTGATGCGGGAATTAGCCAATCTGTTGATTCCATTATTCTTTGCTCTATTTTTCGCGGTTCTATTCCAGCCTCTTGTCCAGCTCTTTCAGCGAATTTTTTCTGTGAGCATCAGTATAGCTTTGACCACCTTGGTTACAATGACAGTCTTTTTCTTCATCGGCTTTGGATTGTTTAATGTCATTCAAGCACTAATTGAGAATGGGGATGCAATACTTGATAGTATTTCCAATGACTTACGACCGTTCATTAACGCTTACACTTCATACTTTGGCTTTACATTTGAACGAGGTGAGTTAAGGGGCTTAGTAACCAATATGTTGCAAACCAGTCATTTTTGGACGGTCTCTGGCTCTTTCATCAATACTGTAAGTGGGAAAGCAGCAGAACTCTTGATGACAATCCTATATTTTGCAGGATTGCTAGGTGCGATAACTCAGTATGATCAAACGATAAGTTATCTCATAGGAACATCTAGTAAAGACACTAAGAAGTCTCTTGAAGTCTTCAATCGAATCAAAGATTCAGTTGGATCTTATATCAAAGTTAAAACACTTGTAAGTGTAATGACGGGTATTGCGGTTGGGCTTATCTGTTGGTTCTTTGGGATTGATTATGCCGTGTTGTGGGGATTCTTGGCCCTCGTACTTAATTACATTCCTTACATTGGTTCTCTGATTGCAATTATTCCGCCGCTGGTTCTTGGCATTATAGATTCAAGCTCAGTTTCTCAGGTATTGGTGATCTTCTTCTGTCTGGAAGGAGTGCAGCTGATCATGGGGAATATTGTAGAACCCAAACTGATGGGAGATTCCTTCTCTATGAATACAGTAGCTGTTCTTTTTGGATTCGTATTTTGGGCATTCTTGTGGGGCACAGCAGGTATGCTACTTGCAGTACCATTAACATTTCTTTTCAAAGTCATACTTGAGAATATGTCCGATGCAGGTGTAGTGGTGCGTCTGATGGAGAAGAAAGAACTGGTGAAGAAGAAGTGATTAATTCACTTTGATTAAATAGTAATTCTTCTTTCCTCGTTGAGCTAGTAGATATTTGTCCTGAAGTAAACTAAAATTGACTTCCTGATCCGGCGCTTCTATCTTAGTCTTATTGATACTGACACCACCTCCCTGAATCATTTTTCTTGCTTCCCCTTTAGACTTAAAAATGATATTTTGGGTGGTTTCACTTAAGAAAGTAGTAACATCGGTACCAGACAAATCAGATTTGCTTATCTCAGCTTGAGGCACACCTTCGAATACCTGTAGCAATGTTTTCTCATCCAGACTTTCAAGGTCTTCCGTCGTAGACTTTCCAAATAGGATGGAGCTGGCCTTTATAGCGGTTTCTAACTCTCTTTCCGAGTGAACTCGCGCAGTAATTTCTTCAGCAAGTGTTCGCTGTAGCATTCGTTGATGTGGAGCTTCGCGGTGCTCAGCAATCAGTCCTTCGATTTCTTCACGCTCTTTTAAACTGAATATTTTGATATATTTCTCTACATCCTCATCTGAGGAGTTGATCCAATATTGATAGAACTTATATGTTGAGGTTTTCTCAGGATCTAACCAAATGTTTCCTCCTTCTGATTTTCCAAATTTGGAGCCATCCGCTTTGGTAATTAATGGAGTTGTCATTGCAAATGCTTCTCCCTGATCCTTTCTGCGAATAAGTTCTGTACCTGTCACAATATTGCCCCATTGATCTGAACCGCCGAGCTGTAGTTTAGCATTCTTATTTTTCCATAAGTAATAGAAATCATAACCTTGAACTAGTTGGTATGAAAACTCGGTGAAAGAAAGGCCTGTTTCCAATCTAGATTTAACCGAATCTTTTGCCATCATATAGTTTACAGAAATGTGCTTTCCTACATCTCTGATGAATTCAAGAAAGCCGAATTCTTTAAACCAATCATAGTTATTTACTACCTCTGCGGCGTTTTTACCTTCAAAAGATAAGAATTTCTCCAGCTGTTTTTTCACACATGAGAGGTTATGATTTAATGTATCCTCGTCCAAAAGATTCCTCTCAGAGGACTTCCCAGACGGATCACCAACCATTCCTGTAGCACCACCTACCAATGCAAGTGGTTTGTGTCCACAATTTTGAAGATGAACCAATGTCATTATTTGAACCATATTACCAATATGGAGTGAGTCTGCTGTGGGGTCAAATCCGATATAGGCTGTCGTCATGCCTGTATTCAATTCTTCCTGAGTGCCCGGCATCATATCGTGCACCATTCCTCGCCATTTCAGTTCTTCTACAAAATCTTTCATTGTGTTCATTTAAAGCTCGCAAAAATAGAGGGGATGTTGGTTCAGGTCAACATAATTCAAAGCTAATATTATCTTGGCAGTAGCTTTCATGAATAAAGTTATGAATGAGCCTGATTCAAATAACACTAAACCTATATTTGTTGCTATTTTTAAATAAGTAAATCAAAAGAAAAATGCGCATTGCTGTATTGTCGAGAAATCCAAAATTATACTCCACACAAAGATTAATTGAGGCAGGAGTGAGCAAAGGTCATGAGATGCTTGTCATTGATCATTCTCGGTGCAACATTGAAATAGAGAAAAAGAAACCTAAGATTTATTATAATGGAGAACAAATAACTAACCTAAATGCAATCATTCCCCGAATTGGTGCTTCGGTAACATTTTTTGGAACAGCGGTAGTTCGCCAATTTGAAATGATGAATGTGTTTTCCACAACAGAGTCGGTTGCCCTGGTACGATCTAGAGACAAGTTGAGAAGTCTACAGATTCTCTCCAGAGCTGGTTTGGGATTACCCAAAACTGTGTTTACTAACTATTCGAAAGACGTTGAAACTCCAATTAAGGCTGTAGGTGGTGCGCCATGTGTAATCAAGCTTTTGGAGGGTACACAGGGATTAGGTGTTGTATTGGCTGAAACGCAGAAGGCAGCTGAATCTGTGCTTGAAGCATTTAATGGTCTGCAGGCACGAGTGATTGTCCAGGAATTCATAAAAGAAGCAGGCGGGGCGGATGTTCGTGTATTTGTCATCGGGGATCGGGTAGTAGGTGCAATGAAACGTCAAGGAAAAGAAGGTGAGTTTAGGTCGAACCTTCATCGAGGAGGGAGTGCCGAGATCATAGAGCTTTCTGATGCGGAAGAGCGCGCGGCGCTGAAAGCTGCTAAAGCCATGGGGCTTGGTGTAGCAGGTGTGGATTTGTTGCAATCGTCGAAAGGGCCTTTAATCCTTGAAGTTAATTCTTCACCAGGCCTTGAAGGAATTGAGGCTGCAACTGGAAAAGATATAGCAGGAGAGATTATAAAATACATCGAACGCAATGCAGATTATGATGATTGATAAAGCGCTGATTATCAATTAATTAATATTCATCTTGTTAAGAATAATCAGTGGTTTTGTTGAATATATTTTAAATCATAAAAAATTAATAATCAATAAGTTAAGTTGCTTTACTTTGATTAAAAGTTAAAGATTTTTAATTTTCTGCCTAATTCATTAAATTCATACCAATGCGGGCAATCTGGAAAGGACATATTCGATTCTCAATGGTGACAATTCCAATTAGGATTTATAATGCTATTGACACGGCTCAAAAGGTTCAATTCAACCTTCTTTCAAAGGAAACCAATAATCCTGTCAAGTACGAAAAGCGTGACAAGGTAACCGGCGATGTGCTTCGACAGGAAGATATTGTCAAAGGCTATCAATATGAGCCAAGTCAATTTGTAATTATCGAGCCAGATGATTTTGAAAAGGTTAAGCTTAAGAGCACTAAAGTAATTGAAATTGAAGGCTTTGTTGATGCTAAGGAAGTTCACGAGACACTTTATGACTCACCATATTTTGCTGGACCAGATGGTGATGTTGCAAGTAAGACCTATGCACTTTTAAGCCAAGCTTTGAGAGAATCAGGTAAAGTAGGCGTTGGTAAAGTAGTACTCAGAGATCGAGAAAGCGTCGTTTTACTTACACCTCATGATCGTGGCATTATGATCTACAAATTACGTTATCCAAATGAAGTAAGAAGCATTAAAGATGTTCCTAACGTGAGAATAGAAGAGGATGCCGAAGAGGAACAATTGAAATTGGCTAATATGCTGATCAAATCCATGACCAAAAAGTTCAAAAAAATTGAACTTGAGGACAAGTATAATGAAGCTCTGCGGGACATGATTGACAACAAGATTAAGGGTAATGAAATTGTATCGTTTGTAGAGGAAGAGCCTGAAGTAGTGGATATTATGACAGCCTTGAAGGCAAGCATTGATCAGGCAAAAGAATCTAAGAAGCCAATGAAAAAGGCTGATAAGAAAGATAACGAAGAAGCTAAAGAAGTGAAGCGAAAAGCTAGCTAATGACAAAAGTTGTTCAATTTCCAGTTAATCCTCCTCAGAAACTCGGCCCTAAAAAGGCTAGGAGGAATAAAAAACCAAATCTGGAAGATTATGGACAGCTAAACATGTTCGATCAAATACCAGATAAAACTCCAATAGTATCCTTACCAAAAGCAGGATCATTTTTTGAGGAAGCTCTTGAACTAGATGAGACCGGTCAGGATGCTGCCGAAAAATATTATCTACTTGCGATTGAAAATGATCAATCCGTTGAAGATGCTTATTGTAATCTTGGAATTTTAAAATCAAACCGAGGGGACCTCACGAAAGCCATTGACTACCTCACGCAGTGTTTGAAGAAGAATCCAAGGCATTTCGAGGCACATTATAATTTAGGAAACGTATATTCTGATTTAGGGAATCTTGAGCTAGCAAAAGTTCACTATGAACTTTCGGCTCAAATAGAACCTGAATACCCCAATAGCTTTTATAATCTTGGTTTAGTACTTATTTCAATGAAACGATATAAGGACGCAATCCAAAGCATCAATAAATTCGTAGAATTAGCACCCAGCAATGAACATCAGGTTGCTAATGAACTCATAAAAACCTTAAACGCCATAGCCAAATGACCAGAGACAAACACCCAATACTGAGTGAGCATTTCGAGCGATTAAAAGAGCTAATGCCAGATGTTTATGCCAAGCATTTCAGGGAAGAGAAGGAGACGAAAAATCAAAAACTCTTTAGAATGCTGAAGCATTCATTGGGAGTTATTGAAGCTGTTTATTTACAAAATAGTGATGACTTCTCACTTTCTAAAGCTGAAGAGTATAGCAAAATAATAGAAGAACTGAAGGAATTAGGGTATAGTTATTCAGGCCAACCTGAGTTGATGAGTCTTGCTGCACAATTCATGATTATGAAATCCAAGAAACCGATGGAAAAAGCCAAAGGAGGCGTTCAGAGAGAGAATGACGATCGTAAAGCGATCTAATTGCTAGACTCTAAGAGCCAATCTTTTAATTTCTTCGTAAATAGCTGAAACTAAGTATTGTGTTGATCAGCATTATCATACCTACTTTAAATGAAGAAGAGCATATTGGTTCATTGCTTGAATTTCTTACAAGTCATCCACAAAAAGATCAGTTTGAAGTTATTGTTGTAGATGGCCACAGCACAGATCAAACAATTTCGATAGTTGAGTCCTTTAAAATTCCCCTATTTAAATCTAATCCTTGTTCCAGAGCACGCCAGATGAATGAGGGAGCCACACGTGCCGAAGGAGAGGTATTATACTTTGTTCATGCAGATGTTCAATTAGTTCCAACATTTGTCAATGATATTTATGATGCTGTAAGTCGTGGAATTCAGAGTGGTTGCTACAGATTCAAATTTGAACAACCGACCAATCCATTGTTACACATCAATGGATTCTTTACACGCTTTCCTTTCAAATGGTGTAGAGGAGGTGATCAGACACTTTTTATTGCTAAAGAAGTTTTTAAGAGAATTAATGGATTCGATGAACGTTTTGTGATAATGGAAGATTACGATCTTTTAGACCGTATAGAAAGCCATGGAATTTCATTTGAGGTCATTCCAAAGAGTATAAAGGTTTCGGCAAGAAAATATGAACTAAACTCATATCTAAAAGTGCAGCTGGCAAATCTCAAAGCTATGAAGATGTACAAGAAAGGAATAAATCCCGCGGAGATTAAAAAATTCTATAGCAGCACACTTAATTAAAGTATGCATTCAATCGCTTATTTTTAGGTAACTGAAAAAAGACATGAGCGATATCCCAGAAGATCAGATTGAAGGTTGGCTAAAGAAATTGGAGCGTGAAAGTTGGCAATTGGAATTGCTCGTCTCTGCATTCACTATATTCTTATTGATTGGCGCCAATTCTCAGTTTGGAGAATTTATTGTAGATCTACAATTTCAGTACAATCTTTCGGGAGCCATTTCTGTAGCATACATTTTCCTCATTTTAATTCAAAAATCCATTTTAGCATTAACCATTTGTCTGGTTGTTCATTTAATGCTACGAGGTTTTTGGATAGGAGCTATTGGCCTCAGATCCGTACAATCTACCATTGACTTTGATAAACTCAATTACAACGACTTTTTTACAGATAAACTCAAAAAGAAAGTAATCAGCCTGGATAAGATGGTGATTCTGCTAGATGAAATCTGTAGTGTGATTTTTGCCTTTTCTTTCCTTATTATTTCAATACTTCTTGCCTTTGGAATGTTCCTGGTATTTCTAGCAGTTAGTGGATTTGTTTTAACTACAGCCTTGAGTGCGCTGCCGATTGGAACTTTAAGCACGGTAATTACCATTTTTGTAGCGTCCATCTACTTTGTTTTAATCATAGCTGGGATGATCTACATGATTGATTACTTCACCCTAGGTTTCTTTAAAAAGATTAAATGGTTTTCAAAGATTTATTATCCATTTTACTGGTTTTATAACTTCGTCACTCTATCAGCTCTTAGCAGGAGTATCTACTATTATCTAATAAGCAAGTTTTCGAAGAAACGAATTAGAATCGTATACTCTATAGTTGGCCTTTCCGTGCTTTTCATGATATTCTTTTCATTCGATCAATATCAATATTTCCCAGGCAGCTCAACTGGCAACATCATCAACACAAATTTTTATGATGATCAACGTCCAGAGCATAAATATATAAACTCCATTAGTTTGGAATCAAAGTTTATTGATAAGCCACATTTCCAAGTATTTCTAAGGTACGATCCATCTGACAACCCCTTAATTGCTACTCAATGCCCAGACTTTAAACCTTTGAAAGACGATGGATTGAATATGATACTTCGATTTAAGACGGAAGGAGCAAATTTTCATATAACAGGAATTGATTTTTCAAATGAAGATCAACAACAACTTCTTGAGTGTCAAAAATCAATCTATCAGATCAGCGTAAATGATTCGATCTACTCATCACTTAAACATCATTTCTACATACATCCGGCTAAAGAGCAGAAAGGACTATTGACAACAATCCCAACGGATGCTTTTATTATAGGTGAGAACTTATTGACTATTGAGAAGATCTCCAATGATTCAACTACCTATGCTGACTATGTAAGTGTGCCCTTTTGGTTCAATCCTAACTAGTATTATAGCTTACTTTTCATCCAGTCTGTAGAAGATTGCACTAGAAGTTTCATGACATCTTGTTTAGTCATTCCACTTCTTTTAGGAACATTGAATGAATGATCTCCTTCTTCAATTACCTGCATATCAGCATTTTGCAAAGTTTCTATTACTTCATTCATCAATTCAATATTAGCAAGTTTGTCATTTGATCCTTGAATAAACAATTGAGGTACATTAACCATTTTCAAATGAGCCGCACGATCTTTAGAGTCTCTACCTGGGGCATGTAATGGGAACCCAAAGTAGACAATACCTCGGACGGTTTCAGGATAATCTTGGGCAAGTAAATGAGATGCCATTCGGCCTCCATACGACTTACCTGAAATAAATATTGGAAGGCGGGGATATGTTTTAGAAATATGTTCTACAATAAGCCCCCAGGTTTCAATATTCGCCTTAGGAGATCCTGGCGACTTGCGACCTTGCTCCATGTATGGAAAGTTGAACCTAATTGTTGAAATATTCGCAGCCGCAATATCGCTAGATATTGAAACCATAAAGGGATGGTGCATGCCAGCGCCGGCACCATGAGCGAGAATTAGTATCGCTTCCGGGGTATTGGCTTCTTCAATTTCAATACTGATTTTTCCAAGTTTATCATTTAAGAATAGCTCCATTAGGTAAATTTAGCCAATGGAATTGACTGTACTTGGCTGTGGTGATGCTTTTGGAAATAACGGAAGGAACAACACTTCTTTTTTAATTTCTGAAGATGAAGAACACGTACTACTTGATTGTGGCGCTAGTACATTGATTAGACTAAAACATGAAAAAATCGATCTTGAAAATATCTCGACCATAATTATCTCTCATTTTCACGGTGATCATTATGGAGGAATACCATTTATTCTTATTAGCAGCTTATTTGAAAACCCACGAAATAATCCTCTCACCATTATTGGACCTAAAGGAGTGACTAAACGCATCCATGAATTGCAAGAAGCTATGTATGCTGGAACATCAGCTAAGCTCTCAGAACTAGACCTTGAATTTTTAGAATATGAAGAAGGAAAAAACTTAACAGTAAATGATAAAGTAATTAAGGTATGGTCAGTAGAGCATAGTCCACCTTCACTTCCGCATGCTATTCGTCTGGAATGGAACGAAAAGAAAATCGCTTTCTCTGGAGATACATCTTGGTCAGATAGTCTAATTCCTCTTTCAGAGGATACTGATCTTTTTATTTGCGAATGTAACTTCCAAAATGAAGTCAGTTTTGGCCATCTGAGCTATGAAGAACTCTTTGAGAAGCATGTGTTATTTAACACGAAATCATTATGGCTTACACACATGGCAGACGAGGTGATTAATGCGACTGATTTTGAATTGAATCGATTGTCCGATGGTCAAAAAATTAGCTTTTGATGAATAGTAAAACAATCTGGTTCATCCCAGCAGCGATGGTTGCTTTGGGCATTTTTCTATTGTCAACCTTTCTCTCACTTCCAATACAAGTTGATGGTGTCGGCTATTTAGATAAGATTGAACATTGTTTCGCCTATTTTGTACTTATTGTCAGCTTTTTACTGGCATTCAGGAAAGCTGAATTATTAACACCAAAAAGATCGATTTATTTGCTCATAGGAGCATCAGTCTATGGTTTTGGATTAGAAATGGTTCAATTCATTTTTTTCGATTATCGGTACTTTGAATGGGTGGATGCGCTAGCGAATGTTTTTGGTGTTTTAGTTGGCTTTGTACTATTCAAATTAATATATCGTGGCTAAGAAAAAGCTTTATTTCATTATTCATAAGCCATTTAAGGTGCTAAGTCAATTTACAAATGAAGGAAATAACGTTGGTCTGGGCGAGGTATTTAAAAACCTGCCCAAGGACGTCTATCCCGTTGGACGATTGGATTTAGATAGTGAGGGGTTACTTATTCTTTCAAATGATAAAGAGCTAAATCACAAACTGTTAAATCCAAAGCATAATCACAAACGAACGTATTGGGTGGAGGTAGATGGTAAGCCTGATTCGGAAGCTTTAAATAAACTGAGGAACGGGTTGATAATAAACATTAATGGAAAAGCTCATCATACAAAATCTGCTGATGTAAAAGTTATAAATCCCAATTTGCAGGAACGAAATCCTCCTGTAAACTACGTCAAGCATCCCGAACGTTCTTGGCTGCAAATATCCTTGACTGAAGGAAAGAACAGACAAGTACGACGTATGACTGCCAAAGTAGGCCATCCGACCTTAAGGCTCCTTAGAGTTGCTATAGAAGAATTAAATCTCGAACCACTTAAGTCAGGCGAGATTATACAGATCAGCGAGAACGTGATATGTAAAAAACTAAATCTTCTTTAGTTTCCAATCGAGTGAATATTCCCCACTTCCAAGAAGATAAATAGCTGAAAAACCTAGAAAATATAGCAACGGAAATTCTTTATTATTCCAAGGATCGTCGGCGTGAACTATAAACGCGGCAACAATCATGGTGAGGGCTGGCAAAACTGCTGATATGCGGGTCTTATATCCTAAGATCAACAAAATCGGGAAAATAAACTCGGCCAAAACTGCTAAAATCAAAGTGGGTGTTTCACCAATTCCTACTGGATCAGCAAATGAAAAATCTCCAGACATAAGACTGTTAAATTTACCCCACCCATGTGTAAGCATCATTCCGCCAAATCCAACTCTTAGAATCAGAGAAGTAAGGTTTGTATGTGTCATTGATTTACTGATTTTTTAATCTTTCTAGCACGCTTATATACTCTCGGGGAGCCAATCATAATTAGAAAAGTATCCCAAATTTTAATCCAGGCACCAGGCCTACTTTCATCCTTTTCTTTAGACTCAAAAAACTTAATGATCTTCTTCAAAGTGTTATCCAGTAATGCGAGATAGAGTACAATGCACATGAACCAGATAAAGGCTATGTTGAAATAGAAAGTGGACACTTCCCATCCAGCCAATATTTTTATTGGAGCATAAAAATGAGCTCTGCCTATATTAGAATAAGGCCTCATAAATATCGGATCCTTCTTTTGGATAAGCTGATCATCACCACGATAAACCATATCAAGGTGTGCTCGATTCATCAGGAGATCTGCCAAAAATTCATTGTGATACTTTTTTTCAAGTTCAACAAAACCGTCTTTACCAAGTTCATTGACTAAACTTTGGTACAATTGATCTCGTTTTTGCTGGGCAATTAAATATTCACTAGCAAATTGGTCTTTGGCATATTGCAAATAATCATCAAGTTTTTCCGCAATTGATGTACTGTAGTATTCTGATGTAATCTGTTCAAGATAAGGAAACGTTCTCAAGCCATGTAGATTAGATAAATTTGCGACTTCATTTTTAAGAATTAAGAATGATTGACTTTTATCACTCCAGTCGGCACTGTCCCGAATAATTTGCCTATTGATATTGAATAATTCAGGAACCATGAAAGAACGATAAACAGAGTTTTTGCTTATGTCCTTGTTTACTTCGAAGAAGTGTTTCTCATAATCATTGTATCTAAACTGTGCCACCGCTAAGGCTTCATATGCCCATCTTGATGCCATCATGTCTCCAACAATGGGAACATTTTTTTGATTATTAAGTGAATGATGTAGCTCATCAAACTTGATCATTGCGCCACCAAGCAATAGTTGTGGTACCAGAATAAACGGAATAAGGATATAGATATTTATGACCGAATTTAGAGCGGAGGAGATGTTAAGTCCGATCATATTAGCGAAACATGAAATTGTAAACAACACCGCCCAATAATACATTGTCATCCCGTGGATTTCCAGAATGTAGTTTCCAATGAGAACAAATGTCAGTGTTTGAATAGCTGACAATACAAACAAATAAACCACTTTCGAGTTAATGTAGCTCATTCGTGATAGATTCAGAAAAGATTCCCGTTCAAGGATTTGCCGATCCTTGTATATCTCTTGAGCACTGACTGTAAGCCCCATAAAAAGAGATACTACAATTGACATAAACAGATATACTGGTAGATTAATGTTTTCTGAAAATGCATAAACCTTTTCAGGCGAATATTTTGAGAAATAGCCAAGGATAAATGCCAATAATGGTGCTTCAAGAAGGTTGATAAGCACATATTGACGATTTGATATTTTAGACAATAGATTCCGCTGACTGAAAATCTTAAACTGATTCAAACTATCAGGAATCCGGAAGTTGGTAGGAGGTAAGACAGAGTCATATTTCAGTCGCACCAGTTTTGGAAGAATATTTTCCTTGTATTTGGAGTACCAAACAGATGGATTTACCCGTCGCTTTTTGGTAGATCTTCCACGCTCATCAATTTCTCTTGCTTCAATGATTTGAAGAATTTGCTCTGGGATCACATTGCCGCAACGGGGACACTCACTTTCAGCCGCATTCACCTGAGTATTCATCGTTTTGAAGTAAACTACAGCGTCGATAGGGTTACCATTATAGATAGGGTAACCTCCCTTATCTAGAATCCAAAGCCTGTCAAAAAGCTTAAATATTTCAGAGGAGGGTTGATGAATAATCGCTACAACAAGCTTGCCTTTTCGTGTAAGATCCTTAAGGAGCATCATCATTTTTTCAGAATCCATCGATGACAACCCGGAAGTGGGCTCATCAACAAATAATACGGAGGGTTCTCGCATGAGCTCTAGCGCAATATTAAGTCGCTTTCTTTGTCCTCCCGAGATTGTTTTATTAAGTGGATCACCTACTTTCAAATCCTTAATGTCCTCCAGATCTAAGTCATCCAGCACTTTATGAACTGTTTTGTCTATTAGGTCATCTGAAAAATCACTAAAGCATGTTTTAGCATTGAAATATAGATTTTGATATACTGTAAGTTCCTCGAAAAGTAAGTCGTCCTGTGGGACATATCCTATTACTCCTTCTGTAGAAGCCTGCTCTAGTGAAAATCCATTAATATGCAATCGACCTCCATTCAGTCTCAATTTTCCATTCAGAATATTCATTAAGGTGGTCTTACCTGTTCCAGACCCACCCATGATTCCGATCAGACGACCAGAATCTTCTGAGAATGAAAAAGGTTTCAGTCCGTTGCTGCTATTCCTGAATTTGAATTCAACGTTATCACCTGCAAGAACAATACGTGTACTCGTCTGATCCTGGATAAACTGTTTGGTGATCTCGGATTCGTAGATTGATGAAATATTTGGCCCTTTAATGATGGACCCGGGCTTTAAAATATATGATTTAGCAGGAATTACTTTTATCCCTTCAAGAAATAGATTTAATGGTCCATCGTAACGAAATACAAATGTTTCTACACTTCTAAGGTAAAGTACTGTGATCTTACCAAATAGATTTTGTACAAAAAGGTGTCTTTCTAAATTCCTTGATTTTTTCTTGCGAATAATCCAAGCCATTTCCTCAGGCCATTCTGTTTGCTTGTTGTCAATGATTAGGACGCGCTCTTTATTTATTTCTTTCTCATCGGGCTTGAGAATGAAGTTCTTAAGGTTTACAACATCTTCCTGGTCCAAGTTGAAATTTAATGCCACAAGAGCTGCAAACTCCTCTTCTTTAGCTGTAACTTTTTCATCAGCCCGGATTAGTTCTACCAGTTGCATGAAGACGATAAGTCGCTCCGATCTAAGAAGTTCCTTATTTAATTGATTACAAATCTTTGCGATTTGAAGAATACTGGTACTATCGATGCTGATTCCCTCACTGTCTTTAGCTGTCGGTTGTTCCTTATAAAAATTGAGGTAATCGTAAAATAATTTGATGTACTCAGCTGTTAACGTCTCATTATTTAGGTTTTTTTGTAGATATGGTCGTATGACTAATTCCCCAGAATCAACTACACCGGTATCCTCTTTAGCGCTTTCTATTATAGCGAATAGATGTACAAGTGCATTAATGATGGATTCGGTCATGTGTTTTTAGTATAAAAAAAGCCTCAACTAAGTTGAGGCTCTAAAAATATAGTTTCGTTAATGATTATCCAACGATGTGATCTCTCATCTCTTTCACACTATTGGCAATATCTGAAAATTGTCCGTCTGTCATTTCCACCCCTTCACCTAGTTGTTCATATGTCAGGTTGATAAATCTTAAGTTTGGCAATACTTTACTGACGTTTTCATCGTCCTGATGATTCTCCATCAATTCTACCAGCTTTACAACCTGAGATTTTTGATTAGATAATACAGCCCTAAGTTCACCTTTATTTTCACTCATTTTCACAAGCTCACAAGTAATGTGCAACCCTTCTATCACGCTCCCCGCTATTACGAGGATAGAAGTTTTTTCTTCGCCGTTTTGATTGAGGTAATTATAAGTATCGTAAAAAGATTCTGTGACAATAAAAATTAGTGAGTCAACATTATCCATATTATTCTCGATTCGCTGAGCCATGGAGGAATTGAATGCTGATGTGATGTTCAGATCATCAATGAGTCGCTTAGAAACATCCAGATAATCAATGGTTTCCTGAGTTTTGTCGAATGTAGCTGCATAACTTAAGTCTGCACCATAAACTCCCAAATTAGCAGCTTTTTGCCAGGTCGCTACATACTGGTCAACTTTTGCAGGATCGTTGACTATATCCGCTGAATATGAAGTGTTAGCATTTCCCAGCATTTGAGAAACTTCAAAAGCTGTAGGTAGTGGGTAAGTGAACTCCTTTTCCACAAAACTTTCAATTTCTTCTTTTTTCTCCGCGGTGGACTCTTCAGAGGCTTTGCTTCCTCCTCCACAGGAGATTAGAAAGAATGCCGAAGCAAAAAGCGAAACGTATATAATATTCTTTTTCATGAGATTGGTTTGTTTATCGTCAATTCAAATTCAAGATTAATCTTTTAATTACTTTCATCAAACACTTATCGTGCCTAATTACCCTTAAATCCTTACTTAAGTCCAAATTTAGAGGTATGCCATATTCTTTCATGCAAATAATAGAAGAGCATTTTTATAAAGATCTCAACAAGTGCTATTCCTGAAGCCTTTTCCATTGCATTGGGATCTTCACGAAAAATAAAAAATGCAATTAAGAAAGTAGTTAACGATGCTGTAAACCTCCAAGTTATACTTTTAAACAGGTGTCTTACACTACTCTTAAGATCAATTTTATAATTGAACCATATGCGTTCATGATAATAGTATATGATCATTTTCAAAACAGTTTCTATTGTTGCTACCCAAGATGCTTTTGAGGTGGCATTGGGATCTTCCCGAAAGAAAATCATTGTTAAAATAAAAGTTGTAGCCGTAGCTATGATACGCCAGGTTATTGTTTTTGCTATATGTCTTTTTCTGCTTTGCATCGTTAATTTGTGAGCAGCAAAAATATGCTTCGATTGATTGATGAACTATATTTTAAATAAAAACATATAAGAATCAGCTCAGTTGAGGTAACTTTGCGGCTCATATTAATTAAAGCTCTTTGAACAATTTTGAAAAACTAGGACTTTCACAGTCAATAATTGAAGTCCTGGACAACATGGGTTTTACAGACCCAACCCCTGTACAACAACAATCAATTCCTTTATTACTTACAGAAAACCCAACTGATTTTATTGGGTTGGCACAAACCGGAACCGGTAAAACTGCAGCTTTTGGCTTACCATTGGTTGATTTACTTGATCCGAAGAATGAGCATACGCAAGCTTTGATCATGGCACCTACACGTGAACTTGGTCAGCAAACTGCAAAGCAATTAAAAGATTTTGCCAAGAGTAAATCACGCCTCAACGTTGAGGTAGTTTATGGTGGCGCAGCAATCGTAAATCAAATAAAAGCGCTAAGAAGACCTACTCAAATAATAGTAGCTACACCTGGGAGGTTATTAGATTTAATAAAGCGTAAGGCAGTAAAGTTGGATCAGGTTAAATACGTGATTCTAGACGAAGCGGACGAAATGCTAAATATGGGCTTTCAGGAGGCCATCGATGACATTCTTTCTCATACCCCTGATGAGCGGGTTACCTGGCTGTTTTCTGCTACTATGCCTTCAGAAATACGAAGGATCGTTAAGAAATACATGTCTAATCCTAAAGAGGTTTCAGTCAATACCTCAGAGAAAAGCAATAAGGACATTACTCATAAGTATGTAGTAACAAAGGTCAGTAATAAGCTTCCAGCAATCAAAAGATTCCTTGATAGAGAGCCAGACATGAGAGGGATTATGTTTTGTCGAACGAAGCGTGAAACCCAGGAAATTGCAGATCACCTTAGCCAAAAAGGATATGGCGTTGAGGCATTGCATGGTGATCTTTCACAATCTCAACGAGATGCGGTGATGAAGAGATTCAAGGCTAAATCAATTCACCTTTTAGTAGCCACAGATGTAGCAGCAAGAGGAATTGATGTAAATGACTTGACCTACGTCATTCATCATACATTGCCTGATCAATTAGAAAGCTATACACACCGAAGTGGACGAACAGGTAGAGCAGGAAACAAAGGAGTATCCTTAGCACTTATTAATCCCAGGGAATCAAGAAAGATATCAGAGATCGAGCGAAAGATAAATGTAAAATTTGAGCGTGTAGAGGTGCCTAGTATTGATGAAATGCAAACATCACGCATAGAAAATTGGGCAAGTAATCTGGCAGAAATTGAAATTGATAAGTCAGCGGAACTATTGTTGGAACAGGTAAAATCCAAGTTTTCTCACCTGGAAAAAGAAGATATTCTTAAGAAACTTATAAGTCTACAATTAAATCAACTCACTGTTGAATCTGGCGAAGATACTAACCTGAATGAAT
This sequence comes from Ekhidna sp., assembly GCF_039960695.1. Lineage (GTDB taxonomy): Bacteria > Bacteroidota > Bacteroidia > Cytophagales > Cyclobacteriaceae > Ekhidna. The sequence goes on from NZ_JBDVKP010000004.1 coordinate 337,802, forward strand.
CTGCGGGTCGATCTTCAGATCGACGTGAAAGTGGTAATTTCCGAAAATTCTTTATTAACCTTGGTTCTGTAGATGGATTCATTAAGAATGATATGGTTCATTTACTGGCAGACCTTACAGGAATAGAGGCGAAGAATTTTGGCACTATTAAGCTTCTTAGGAATCGTTCATATTTCGAGGTAGATAAAAAGTATGAAGAAAACCTAAGTAAGAAATTTGAGGGTGTCGAGTTCGAAGGTAGAGAAGTGAGGGTACATCCTGATAATGGTTCTTCAAATGAGCGAGAAAGGTCATCAAGCCATCATCAGAAAAAATCAAAAAACCGGCGTTCACATGATAAGAGGGATAGTCGAAAATCTAGCAGGAGGAAGAGAAGATAGTGAATTTTAACTAACTTTGAGTTCTCTAGTAGAAGCATTTCTACATTTTTTACATTACTAAAATTACTACATGTCCAGTTCACAGAACAAATTCATTAAGAACCAAAAGGAAAAAAGGAAACAACAAAAGAAGAAGGAAAAAGAGGAGCGTAAAAAAGAGCGTCAGGAAAACAATACTAAAGGTGGAGACCTTAATGATATGATCGCCTACGTTGATGAATTCGGAAATATTGTTGATGAAAAGCCTGAAGAAAAGCCTGAGAAGAAACCAGGTCAAAAAGGTTAAAATCTATTTATTTTAGAAATGCGCAACCTGCCTCATTATTTTACTGAGTCATATTTAGGTAAAATCCATTCTTATTTAGTTTATTAGATCACTCATTTTTACATCTACTACCGAGTGATGGCGTTAGGACAAAATCTTACAAAAAAAACCGCAAACGAAAAAGCCCCTGTAACACAGGAGGTTATTGATAATAATTCGACTTCTGAAACCGAAGTGTCTGACAAAGAAGAGACTGCAAATCAGAATGAAACGTTTCATCAATTCTGTGTCTTTAAATCCAAAGGCGAAGAATATGCAATTCCAATAAATCTTGTAAAAGAGGTTGTGCCTTTCCCGAAAACTGCACCCGTAACTCAAATGCCAAGCTATATCATTGGTATGGCTAATGTAAGAGGTAATATATACGGTGTTATGGATCTGGGTCGTTTCTTTAATATTCAATTAGAAGAAACTACTGAAAGCAAATATTTGCTCGTTTTAGAGCATGAAATATATCATATGGCAATAGCAATTCCTGATGTGCCTGATACTCTAATGGTGACAGAGCGCATGATTGAAGAGCTTTCTGCAACAAGACTGAAGTCAGTAATTGGCCAAAAGTATCTCAAAGGAATTATTAAAAAAGATCGACGAATGATCATCCTATTTGATATATTAGGAATGATTTCCAGCGACAAGTTCACCGAAACAGACTAAGGTGCTTCTTTACTAGATTAGTTAACCGCAATCAAGATGCTAAAAAACTTTACAATTCGGAGAAAAATGATGTTGTTTATCCTTGGATTAACAGTCATTATCTATGTAATCACGCTAGGATATATTAGCTACAATCTCCGTGGAAACGCCATTTCTGAAGCTGAGAAGCTTGCGGATTCATATGCAATGCAAAAAGCGAATGTCATCAAGACAATCATTGATGAGGATTTGGCAGTGGCTCGAATAATGGCTGAAGCGGTAGAAGAGTATACCTACATGCCTGATGCTCAGCGAAATGAATTACGGAAAACATTTTTGGAAAAAGTACTTAAGATGTATCCCAAATATGACGCTACGTGGATGAGTTGGCAGTTGGAATTCATAGATCCTAATTGGGATAAAAGCTATGGACGCGAAAGATTTAATTCTTACATGGATGGAGATGAAATCAAATCCTCACTAGAACTGGCAGAACTGGATGGTAGAAAGGCAAGTGTAATTTACGAAGCTTTTAAAGAAGATAATAGTATAAAAGAGCTCTTGAGTGAACCATATTGGTATCTTGACTATGACTATTCATCGAACACTCGCGACTCTCTTTTGGGAATTTCTCCGACCGTACGAATGGAAGTAGATGGAAAATTTGCGGGTGTTATTGGGACAGACATGTCAGTGGATGACTTTCAGGGAGTAGCAAAGGTTGATTTTTATGAAAACGCGTATGCTCTGTTAGTATCGAATGGAGGTGTTATAACAGCTCATGCCAATCCTGGACTTTTTAATCAACCAGTTGACACAATCAATGTTGTGAAAAGAAGTCCGATTAATATTTTGGAAAAAATTCAAGCCGGGGAAGCTTTTTCTTATCGCTCTTTTGACGAAAGTATAGATGATGAAGTGTATGTATCATTTGCACCAATACCTGTTGGAAGATCTGGTAATTTTTGGTCAGCAGTTATTGTTGTTCCCGTTTCTGAAATAACATCAACCTTTTATTCAACCTTCAGATTCACAATTCTTATAGGCTTCATTGGATTAGTTTTCTTGACATATACAATTTGGAAATTGGCAAATAGAATCACCGATTCATTAGACATGTCAAATAGCCTTCTTAAAGACCTTGCGAAAGGTGAACTTGACTCTGCTAGACGAATAGAAAAGATTTCTAAAGACGAGTTGGGAGAGATTGCTCACTCTGTGAACACACTCATGGATGAACTGAATAGTAAATCCGAATTTTCAAGGAAAATAGGTGAAGGAGACCTGAATGCTGATTTTGATATAGCGGGAGAGAACGATGTACTAGGCGCTTCACTAATCATGATGAGGAATAACCTAAGGGCCGTGATAGATGAAACCAATGACGTGGTGACACACGCGGAAGGAGAAGGTGATTTAAGTTCCAGAATGAATCCTGAGGGCAAGATGGGAGCGTGGAAAGAGCTTAGCGACTCAATCAATAGCCTGTTAGAGTCAGTTTCCAAACCATTTTCAGAATTAAATGAAATAGCCAATCGTATGGCTGAAGGAGATTTGTCTGTTAGATATACGGAGGAAGCTAAAGGTGATATCCTTAATTTGGCTGAAAACCTTAACAAGGCCCTTGATAATTTGGATGAGTTGCTCAATGGCATTGTTAAAAACGCAAATATCATTGGAGACTCATCAATGGAAATGCTATCTGCAAGTGAAGAGATGAATACGAACACCGGAGAGATAGCTTCAGCCATTGCCGAAATGAGCAGCGGAGCACAGACTCAGGTTAGCAAGGTGGATGAGTCATCTAATCTCGTAGAAAGCATACAGCGAGCTGCCAATATTATGAGTAATCAAGCGGAAGAAATTAATGTGGCGGCACACAAAGTTTCAGAGAGTTCTGAAACTGGGCTTAAGATGGTGAACAAAGTTGGGTTCAGCATGAAAGATATAAAGGCATTTGCCAATGACACCAATCGATCAATCCAGGTACTTACTGAGCGGTCTAAAGAGATAACTAGAGTTCTGGGTATTATCACAGACATTGCTGCTCAAACTAATCTTCTTGCTTTGAATGCTGCAATTGAAGCTGCACAAGCGGGAGATGCAGGCCGGGGATTCGCTGTGGTTGCAGAAGAAATTCGCAAACTAGCTGAAGACTCACGAAACTCCGCGCGCGAGATCGAAAAACTGATTACAGATGTGCAGAATGATACCGCTGCTGCTGCGAAAGTCATAGAGGTGATGAATGAAAGTATTCTTGGAGGGGAGAGCGCTTCAGACGATGCTTCAGAAGCCTTCAGAGAGATTGCTTCCTCTTCAAACCAAAACCTTGAAATATCAAAGCAAATTCTAGAAGCTACTAAGGATCAAATGGACAGTATCAAAAATGTGGTAACCATAACTGAAGGCATTGTTGTAATTGCTGAGGAAACTGCTGCAGGAACCGAGCAGGTTGCTAGTTCAGCAACTGAACTTTCTGCCGGCATGGAAAGCTACACTCAGAAGTCTGAGGAGGTAACTGAGATCGCCCGAAACCTCAAAGAGAAAGTGAGCATGTTTAAATTAAGTAAGGAGTAAGACTTAAGCTCACTGGCTTAATCAAATAACGCATTGAATTTTAATAGTACGGTCGATCCAATCCCTATCTGTTTTTCCGTACCCCAAGGCTTTAAGTCATTCATACCATTCACCTAGCATTTATATTCATCCACCTAGCATTTACCTTCATTCAACTGGTATTCATAGTTACTGAACTGGCATTGATAGTTAGCTGACGAATAATCAGAGGTCTTATAATGCAGGGAACTAAATTGAACATTATTATCATTTGATAATGTTTCAATTAACCACATTATAACTATCAAAACCTAGAGTCATGACGAATCTTTTTTCAAGTAAAAAACTTGTTTTAACCTTATTCTTATTTTCATTAATATCTTGTTTAATAGCTCAAGAGAATGATTTTGATGCCACAGTTGAAGAAGACGATAAAAAAACAGCAACTGGTGGTTTCGGTGCTGACTTAGCTAAAAACCTCAGTTTCGTAAACTTTAATGGATATATCACCAATGAATTTTTTGCTGGAACAAATGGTGGAAATTCCACATTTGATAATCATTATTTCAACGTATTTATCTCTTCCCAATTAACTGACAAAATATTTATAGAAGGCCAGTTGGAGTATGAACACGGAGGACAAGACATCGATGTACGATATGCTTACGCAGATTACAAAGTATCTGAAGCTTTTGTAATTCGCTCAGGTAAGTTCCTTGTGCCTGCCGGACAGTTTAACGAATACCTCTACCCGGAATATCTAAACAAAACTGTAAGCAGAGCTTACGTAAATAGGGAAATCTCACCATCAGCTTGGGGAGAAGTAGGTGTACAAATTAGAGGAAGATTTGATTCAGGCGGCTCTGCAATACCATTTTACTCTGTATACGCAGTAAATGGTCTAAATGGCAATTCAGGAGATGGGATAAGAAATTTAAGAGGAAATGCACGCGATAGCAAAGGAGGTAATGAAAACAAAGCCTTCGGTGGAGCATTTGGAGTGGATATCGGTAAGGATATTACAGTTGCAGCTAATTATTATTCTGGTAAGTACTCTACAGACAATGAATTGAACTTGTCAATAATGGGTGCGTCCTTCTACATGGACAAGGAGAAATTCAGTATCTGGAGTGAGATGCATTTAGCTAAACAGGAAGCCTATAATGATGCTGCAGATGTAACACAAGGAGTTTCAGATCTGGACAAAAGCGGATTCTATATTCAAGGCGGTTATATGATCACAGAAAAACTTGAACCAATAATAAGATACGATGCAATTAAATTAGACGGTGCACCTGATGCTGATCGTTCCCGAATTACATTAGGAGCAAACTACTACTTAGCAAAAACTGCAGTGGTAAAAGTGAACTATGAGCTTGTCAGTGATGATGGCGCAGATCCAGATGATAACTTATTTGGAGTTCAATTATCTGTTGGATTTTAATCAGGAGTCATGCGAAGAATAATTTTTTTAATAACTATTCTATTGATCTCCAGTGCCGGAACCAGGCTCTATTCACAGGTAAATAAATTTCAGGCGTTGTACTTGATCAATTTCACAAAGAACATTAATTGGTCTTCCGATAACATTACAATTGGTGTGGTTGGTAATACAAAGACATTAATTGAGCTGGAGTCATTAGTAGCAAAGTATCCCAACATCTCGTTGAAAAAAATTGCTGGTACAGAGTCAATCGATAAGTGCCAAATTATTTTTTTACCGTCTGCACAATCAAGAAATTTTGAACTCATTCAAAACAAGATTGGAAGTCTGCCAATAATTCTTGTTTCAGAAGATGAGAGCCTTGCTGATAAAGGAGCAGAAATAGCATTTTATATGGAGGGAAATAAGCTAAAGTTCATATTGAATAAATCTGCATTGAATAGTGCGGGTGTCAATGTTGGCGAAAAACTATTTGCTATCGGAAAAGTTATAGAGTAATCAAGTAATTCAGGGCATTTAAGCGATAAGTGCCCTGTTTATCATTTCCTAATCGACACCTACCATCCATGAAGAATATTTTAGCAACCATTGTAAAGAGATTTACTATCTCTAAAAAACTAGCGTTAACAAGTTTCATAGTTATATTTTTAGCCTCATTTAGTGGTATTTATAGTTTGGTCACACTGAGATCCAGCAGGATTATCGATGATCAGCTTTCAAGCGGCTACTATCCACTTACAAGCCAGTTGAAAGATTTCGAGGATATGATAAATCAGGCCAATAGCTTGACTGTCAATTGGATATACTTGCCAAATCCTGAAGATAAGAAGGAGCTAGGTAATATTCAAACTAAAAAATACGCTCAACTAAAAAAAGAGATCATTAAATCCTTAGAAGCCTGGAGTGATTCAAGTCAAGTAAAAGTCTTGTCGTTTCTTGCAGATTTTGAGAAGGTTTTACCTAAAATCCAAGAGATTAAATCGAGTTTAGATACGGAAGAGAGCTATCAGGATGATTTTCTATTGTTTGAATTAATTCCCCTGCTTGATGATGATATTTCTGCACCCTTAAAAGACCTGGAGTCTCGAGTCGCTACTCATATTGAAGATTTGGAGCAAGAAACCACAATGCTCATTGCAAACAAGTTTACTGCATTCGATGGAGTTGAAGTGGTCATTATTATAACAACCCTAATGGCAATTGTAATTGGAACAATCGCAACATATCTATCTACAAGATCAATTGTTGGGCCTGTCAGCAAAGTTAATGCGCTAGCAAGAAGCTTAAGCAAAGGAGATTTAACAGACATTGAAATAAAAGAACGAAATGATGAAATCGGTGATATGGTTTCATCAATTAAAACACTGCGAAAGACGTTGGAGGAAACAGCGAAATTTGCCAACGATATTAGAGAAGGCAATCTTGATACTGATTACCACTTGCTTGGTAAAGATGATGCACTAGGCATCTCCCTTGTTGAAATGAGAGATAACCTCAAGACGGTTATCAATGAAACTAATTCGATTGTTACCGAAGTGACCCAAGATGGTAGGCTCAATAAGCAGTTGAGTATCGAAGGCAAGGAAGGCGCTTGGAAGGCTATTAGCCTATCGATTAATAATCTCTTTGAATCAATTTCGAAACCAATAGAGCCGATGAAATCTGTTTTAGAATCAATGGCTGCAGGAGATTTATCTGTACGATTCGAAGGTCAACTTCATGGGGACTTTAAGCAATTAACTGACAGCTTAAATTTTGCTTTAGACAACCTCAATACCTTTCTATCCAACATACGCGAAAATGCCAATATAATTGAAGAGTCAACGACCGAAATGCTTTCGAGTGGTAGCGAAATGTCTAACAGTACAAGTGAAATTGCGAGTGCAATAGCACAGATGAGTAGTGGTGCTCAATCTCAAGTACAAAAAGTAGATGAGTCCTCCCAATTGGTAGAAAATATTCTTAAAAGTTCAAGTGAGATGGCAACACGCTCAGACGCCATTAATACAGCAGCAAACAAAGGAGTAGATGATAGCGAGCGCGGAACAGAAATGGTCAATAATGTGACCGCAAGTATCAATGAAATAATGGGAGTCTCCTCTTCAACTAACGAATCAATGCAAATTCTAGCTCAGAGATCTGGCGAGATAGGTCGTGTGTTGAGTGTGATTACCGATATAGCTGCACAGACTAACCTTTTGGCATTAAATGCTGCTATTGAGGCAGCTCAAGCCGGTGATGCAGGTAGAGGATTTGCTGTAGTTGCCGAAGAAATTAGAAAACTTGCTGAAGATTCAAGAAACTCAGCCAAGGAGATTGAAAGTTTGATACATGATGTGACGAGTGATACGACCAAAGCAGCAAAACTAATGGAAGCAATGAGTCAAAGTGTCGCTAAAGGAGTTGGAGCTTCTCAGGAAGCTTCTAAGGTATTTACCGACATGGCAGCTTCTTCATCTCATACATTGGATTATTCAGAACAAATATTATCATCTAGTAAAGAGCAATCTGAGAAGATAATGAGTGTGGTCAATATCACTGAATCCATAGTTGTAATTGCAGAGCAAACATCCGCTGGAACAGAGGAGGTAGCATCATCTGCGTCCGAACTATCCGCCGGAATGAACAATTACATCAAAAAATCTAATACTCTGAACGATATTTCTGTGAAATTGAAAGATGGATTGAGTAAGTTCAAGCTATCATAATTTTTTCAGACCTAATATGGCAATTTTCTCAGTTGTAAATCAAAAAGGGGGAACCGGAAAAACTACCACTTCGCTTAACCTGGGAAGTGCACTTACAATGCTGGGTAAAAACGTTTTACTCATAGACATGGATTCTCAGGGGAACTTAGGATATAGTCTCGGTTTAGAGGAAGGACCCACTATTTCTGATGTATTTGAAGGAAGTGCTGAAATAAAGGACATCATCCAGCAAAGAGAAAATATGGATATCGTTCCATCCGACATGCGGTTGGTAGATATTGAACTATCATTGATGGATTTGGACGACAGACACAATATGCTGAATTCCAAGATTAAGCATTTGTCCAAGAAGTACGATTATATCCTAATTGACTGCCCTCCATCCCTTTCAATATTGGCAGTTAATTCATTATATGCCTCTGATAAGGTAATCGTACCGATGCTGATGGAAGTATTAAGTCTCCAGGGTTTGGATCAGATCATACAGACTATAGAAAAAATCAACGCGAGTTATAATAAAAAATTAAAAATACTCGGAATACTACCTGTTATGGTAGACAAGAGGAGAAAGCTCAGTCAGGAGGTGAAAGACCACATCCTTGAAAACTATGACGTGAAGATTTTCGATTCAATGATTAGAAACAATGTAAAGGCTTCAGAAGCACCGTCGTTTGGGCAAAGTGTAGTTGAATATTCACCTTCATCCAATAGTGCCAAGGACTACATGGATTTTGCAAATGAAATTGTAAAGTTAAATTGAAGGAAGTATGGCGTTGGGAAAAAACCTAAAGAAAAGAAAACTGATTGCAGAAAAACAGGCTGCTCCTAAGAAGACAACTTCCAAAAAGAAAAATGTTGTTAAAGCAGATAAAGAATTGATTGAAAAACCGAAAGCAAAGAAGCCTACAAAAGCTTCTAAGCAGAAAGTTCAACCGAAGCCTTTAAAAAAAGTCACCACAAAGAAGAAAAAAACAGTTCAAAATATTCCTAAGGAAAAACCTGCTGTTCAAGACACTGGACTTCCAATTTATATTGCCAGAGAGCTGCATGATCTCAAAACCACACTCAGAAATAGATATAAGGAAGAGGTAGCCAAGTTGAAAGGTGCAATTGTCCAACTTGTAATCATTGAAATCGGCGGCGAACGCTATGCTGTTGATATAGATTGTGTAAAAGAAGTCGTCCCAGCATCCAATCTTTCTAAAACCCCAAATACGCCAAGCCACATTCAAGGTATTGCCAATGTGAGAGGCGCTACATATGTAGTTTTCGATTTGTCTAAGAAATTCAAGTTAGAAGAAGAGGTTACTCATAATTACTTACTGGTTTTGGAGCATGAGAGTATCTCAGCAGCGATCTCGCTCAACCTTCTTCCAACCACTCGTAAAATAAATGGAGACCATATTTCGAGTGAATTGCACATCATAGAAAATGCATCGCTAGACGTTTCTTATATAAAAGGATTGATTCGTGATGAAGAACAATTAATCTATTACCTGGATATCATCGAACTCTTAAAGAATGACAAGGCCATTGTCGTTCCTGATAACCTTATTGACAGCAAGAAATGAGTTCAAGCTTAAAAATATTAGTTGTTGATGATTCTGCATTTATGCGGCTGCTTATAACCGATTTACTTTCTGAAGATTCGCAGATAGAAGTCACTGGAACAGCAATGAATGGCCTTGAAGCTGTGAATCAAGTAAAAGCGTTAAAGCCAGATATCGTATTGCTGGATTTAAACATGGCAGAATATGATGGACTGTATGCTGTTCGAGAGATCATGAAGCAGCAGCCTACACCTATTTTAATATTAAGCTCAGTTGGTAATACAGACTTACAGCCTGTCTTTGAGGCACTTAAGAATGGAGCCGTAGATTACATCAATAAGCCTGATAGAAATAAATCGAAAATGAGAGAGCTTCAAAAAGAGCTCATTCAGAAGATAAAAAGCACATCTAGAGCCAAACCCAGGCAAATATCTGTCGCAAAATCTAAAACGGAGGTTGTTACAAGAAAAAGACGCACCCGTTCGAAATATAAATTAATAGCCATAGGAGCATCCACAGGAGGGCCCACAGCAATCGAACGTGTCATTTGCTCTTTACCAAAAGACTTTGATATTCCGATTATTGTTTGTCAGCATATGCCTGCAATGTTTATCCCTCAATTCGTCCAACGCCTGGGTTCACTTACTAATTTAGAAGTTGTTTCTGCGACAAAGGGAATGAAGCCGACCCCTGGGATTGTAATGTTTTGTCCAGGGCATGCCAATCTTATTTTAACGGAAGAAAAGGGTAAGGTAGTAGTTGACTTTACAGAAGAGGTCTTCAAGGAATACAATAACCCATCGATCAATGCTATGCTACTCAGTGCATCTAAAGTGTATAAAGATAAAATGGTAGGAGTGCTTCTTACCGGAATGGGGAAAGATGGCGTAAACGGGATGAAATCAATTCATAAGGCAGGAGGAAAAACAATTGCACAGAACAAGGAAAGTAGTGTAATTTATGGGATGCCGAAAGCGGCTTCCGAAGCTGGAGCAGTAACTATTGAACTTGATATAAAAGAGATTGGTAATTATTTGGTAAATGGAATCTAAATGAAATCCAAAGAAGAAGAATATCGCCAATTATTTCTAACTGAAGCTCTTGAAAATTTTGAAGAGCTAAATCGTTTATTTGTTGTGCTTGAAAAAGACATTTCCAGCAAGAAAGCGATTGCCAATATTTTCCGTATTGTCCATACCCTAAAAGGAAATGCCATGGGCATGGGATACGATAAAATCGCTGATTTGTCACATGTAATGGAAGATGTGTTTGGAGCAATTAAGAATGGTGAAATTGCTGCAGATAATGAGTTGGTAGATAGCCTTTTCCGCGCCAACGATAAACTTGGAGGGCTTATCAATGCAATAACCAGCAATGAGCGAGTGAGCTATCTAGGCATCAAAACCAAACTGGCAGTTTACCTTAAAAATGCCAAAGAAGAGTTTGCAGCAGGTAGTAAACCTAAAGAAGACCAAGAATTTGAAGAATCTGAAGAATCAGAAACTACAGAAGAAAAACAGGAACAAAGTACAGGGATAAAGTTCGCAGATGTCGTACAAATACCGGTCCGGAAAATGGATGACCTGCTCAATATGGTAGGAGAGTTGGTTATAGAACGAGACAGACTGATATCACTTTTTGGTTCTGAGGGACAAAGCACTTTAGAATTTGAGAGAATTAAACGTATTTCATCCAACCTGCACTATGGAATAATGAACGTGAGGATGGTCCAAATGGGATTCTTGTTCAATAAATTCCATAGAGTGTTAAGAGATGCAGCTTCTACCGAAAAAAAGGAAGTAGAATTGGTTCTCAAGGGGACAGAAGTTGAAATAGACAGAAACATTCTGAAAATCATCAGTGATTCGATGGTCCATCTTGTACGAAATGCAGTAGGACATGGAATAGAATCAGCCGAAGAAAGAAAGGATTCTGGTAAACCAGAAACCGCAACAGTCACACTTTCAGCAGCTCTTGAAAAGGATAGCGTAGCTATTACCATATCTGATGATGGTAAAGGAATTAATACGGAGAAGATTAAAGAAAAGATCGTAAAGCAAAATATGGTCACGCAGGAAGTAGCAGATAAACTTTCTGAAAAAGAGATCATCAGATACATATTTGAACCAGGTTTTTCAAGTGCGGATAAGGTGACTGAAATATCTGGAAGAGGAGTGGGTATGGATGTTGTGAAGAAAGCAGTAGAATCTATCGGAGGTCAAGTGTTTGTCGATACTGAACTAGGGATGGGCACCTCAGTTCATCTAGTCTTACCTTCCTCACTTGCCTTAAAAGGAGCACTCTTATTCGAAGTAGGTGAACAGGAATATGCGATTCCACTCACATATATTGACTCTGTAACGTATCTAAAAAAAGAAGACATTCATCAGGTAGCGGATAGCCTGATGGTAGATTACCAGGACCAATCGATTCCCATTGTTTTCTTGAAAGGGTTGCTTGCCATCAATAGCTTGACTAACGTAGATCAGGCAAGTATTGGGCAGGGAGTATTGCAGGCAGCTAATAAAGATCAAGAGCTAAATGTAATTGTTACCACGCATTCCGGTCGTTTACTTGGATTGGTTGTAGATAAACTTCAAAGACAAAAAGAGATTATAGAAAAGAAATTACCAAAGCCTCTCGATAATAGTAAGCTGCTAAGTGGTACAACTATTTTAGGATCAGGCCATGTTTGTCCTGTTCTTGACGTAGCTTCTATCATGGATGTCTTATTTCAATCATCAACTAAAAAAGTAGAGTCATAGCAACGCTAACAACAGATAGTATAAGCGATGAGGAACTCACCGCCCTTATGCAAGCCATAAACAATCGTTATGGGCTGGATTTCACGAATTATGAACGCACCTCTTTAAAGAGAGGTATCATTCGTTTGATGATGAAGCACAACATGGAATCAATCATTGAGCTTTGGTCCTCAGTGCTGAGAGATAATGAATTTTTCTTAAATGCAATCGATGATCTTTTAGTAAACCTGACAGAACTCTTCCGAAATCCTGATGTTTGGATTAAACTCAGGGATACCGTATTGCCAGAAATTCCCAACAAATCACTGAAAATATGGCACGCTGGATGCTCTACTGGCGAAGAGGTTTATACGATGAATATTGTCCTTGAAACTTTGAATCTACTCAACAGGACAAAATTGGTTGCATCAGATTTAAGTAACAAAGCATTGGCAAAGGCCAAGAAAGGGGATTATTCGTTAGTTACTTTAAAACAATATTTGGTACCATTCCTTAAGTTTTTGCCTGAGAGGGACATGGAAGACTACTTCGACTTTCAGGATAAACACGCAACGATAAAATCAAAGTACAAATCAAATGTAACTTTCAAGAAACACAACCTGGTAATGGATACAATGGAAGATAAATTTGATATTATCTTCTGCAGAAATGTGATGATTTATTTTGATGAGACACTAAAGCACAGAGTATTGGACCTTTTGCATAATTGCTTAAAGGATGATGGCTATTTAATAATAGGTTATTATGATATAATGCCGGATTATGGAAAAGACAAATTCGGCATTTACGACGTGAAAACACGCATTTATAGAAAGATCTCCACAACAAATTAAAGAGAAACTATGCGAGTACTTATAGTAGATGATTCAACGTACATTCGATCAAGTCTCAGGACATTGCTGGGAGAGGAAGGATTTGAGGTAGTCGGCGAAGCAAAAAATGGTGAAATGGCTATTGACCTTGCCATGGAGTTAAAGCCGGACGTGATTACATTGGATAATATCTTGCCAGATATGACAGGTTTGGACGTACTAAAAACATTAAATACAGGTGAGTTTGACTCTTCAGTTATCATGATTAGCGCAGTAGGCCAGCAATCTGCAATAGTAGATGCAATGAATAACGGAGCGAAACATTATCTGGTAAAGCCATTTGACAACTCAGAGTTAATCGCCATTTTAAGGCAACTCGATGAAGAAAGCTAATCGTTCACCTAAAACATTAATTAGATTGAAAATAATAGACTATTTTGACCACAAAACCACGAAACCTAATATTCTATGATGGCAGATTTGAATGATAGCGAAATGAAAGTAGCAACCAAGCTCATTTTCGATGGCCTATCCATGGCAAAGTCCTCTATGGAGCAGATTCTCCAAAGCCCAATCAATATCGAACAGATCGATTATGTAAATGCAGAATTAGATCTAAATCGATTTGGCGGTCCAAACCAGGATGTCCACCTCATTAAAACCGAATTAATGGGAGAGCTTAAGGGAACTAGTCATCTTATTTTTTCTGAAAGAGAAGTAGCTAAGCTATATGAGGCCTGTCTACCGGAGAAAATTGCAAAAGATGACTCCAAGGAAAGTATGATCATGAAACTTGGTTTTCTAACCGAGATAGACAACATGGTTTCGGCAGCTGTAATCACCGAGTTTTCCAACTTTTTAGATGTTGAGATATACGGAAATGTGCCATCTTTGAAAGTGTTAAAAGCAACAGAACTAAATGAATTCATCGTCAAAGAATCCAGCGAATTTGAATCAATTATTCATTTTAAAGCAGTTTTTCATGGAAAAGAACTAGATATATGTCCCGATTTTATATGGGTATTTCACAATAAATTTGTGGACAAAATTAAGAAACTGGTATAGTTACTCATTATCACCCTACCATCGTCAAATCGTTAAATAAGTGATAAAACAGTAATAAAAAGTAAAATGAGCAAGACAGTATTAATTGTTGATGACTCCATCTACATGAGGTCATTAATTAAGACCGCAATGGAAGGTGCAGGTTTTGAAGTTGTAGGAGAAGCGCAGAATGGTGAAAGTGCCATCGATCTGGCTGTCCAGTTGCAACCAGATTTAATTACACTAGACAATATTCTTCCCGATATGATGGGATTTGAAATATTGAAGGTGTTGAAGGATGAGGAAGTACCCTCAAAAGTAATTATGGTAAGTGCCGTAGGCCAGCAAACAGTTGTAAATAAAGGGCTATCATTAGGTGCATCTGAGTATATTGTAAAACCATTTACCGAAGAAGATTTACTTAAAGTGGTAGAAAAAGTACTTGCCTAACCGCATGCATATTTCATGATAAAAAGATTAACCAACTTACCGATACGCCAAAAATTTGCGGTTATTATTATTCCGCTGATCATTATCATTTTGGCATTTGATTACCTTCAAGTCAGATATCACTACCTGGATTATTCAGATAGTGTGAGATTAAATAAGGCAATACGTGTCGGTATAGAAATCAATCACGTAGTACATGAAATACAGAAAGAACGAAGCATTTCCTCAGGATTTTTAGCGAATGAGGGAGAGAGCTTTGGTGTAAAGCTGAACAAACAGAGAGAGAGGACAGACAGTACGCTTCAGCAGTATTATAGCGAGTTGACTAATGGAGAGCTTGATGAATTAATGAGTCTTCATCGAACCGATCTTGATCAATTAAATGCCTTTTTCGATAAGATATCAACCTTAAGAAAAAGTATTGATCAACACCGAATTTCTTCAGAAGAGTCAATCGATCGATTTTCAGAAATCAATAACAACGCGCTTAATACCGTCATAAAGTTAATTGATGAAACCCGCGACAAAGAGATCGCACAACAGATTCATGCGATCATTTATTTTCTGAAATCTAAAGAGTTCGCAAGTATTGAGCGAGCAATAGGAACGCAGGCCTTCTCGCATAATCATATAGACTTTGATTTATATAATCGATTCACAACTCTAGTTGCTCGTCAAAATTCATACCTGGATGCCTTTAATATTATTTCCAATGATCAATCCATTACCTACTATGAACAAATAGTGGCAGGAGAAGAGATAGAAGAGGTTGATCGCATGCGTGAAGTGCTTTTCGCAAATGACACACTCAATGAAAATCCAGATCATTGGTATGAGTCTAGCACAACCAAGATCAACCGACTGAAAGACGTAGAAGACTATATGTCTGACAACATTCAAAAACGGACTCAGGATATTGCACAAACGTCTGTAAAGAATTTCTGGACGTTCTTAATTCTGGATGTTACGATCGGCATCATCGCATTTTGGTTGATGACCACTATTGTCACAAATCTTCTTAAGAATGTAAAGATTCTAGAAGCGTATACACGTAGAATATCAGCCGGTGATATGACTAAGAAAGTTGTCATACCTACTAGGGACGAATTGGGTCAATATGCCAATACCTTTAATAGGATGGTATTGGAAATCAGAAAATCTCAGTTTGAGTTAAGGAAGCAACGTGATAAAGCCAAATTCCTCTACAAAAATATCTACGGTGTTTCTTTAGTCGTATTTGAAAATATTCAGCAGGGAATTTTTCTTTTGGACAAAGAATTCAAAATCTCAAAGTTTCATTCCAAAGCAATGAAAGAGATTTTTAGCAATGAGCGAATAGCAGGAGAGAACTTTGCCAACTTTATGCGCCCATTGATCCTTCCACGAGAATTGGAAGCGCTTGAGATGTTTATGAGACATCTCTTCAATGAAGACATGGATGAGGAAGTTGTCAATCAACTTAATCCGATCGATCAGGTAAAAATACATACGGAGCAAAATGGCATTGTCGCCACAAAATATATCCGAGTAGATTTCACGCGCATCTTTAGAAAAGATAAGATTCAAAATATTATGGTCTCTGTTTCTGATGAAACTGAATCAATCCTACTTCAGCAGCATTTAAATGAAGCTGAGAAGAAGAAGCAACAAGAGACAGAACGGGTATTGAGCATACTTAAGATTGATCCATCAATACTACGTGGATTCCTCCACAACTCACGTAAAATGCTCAAAAGCATCTCGGAGCGTTATGAAAAGAATGACAACGATGAATATGCAGACCTGCTTAGCTTCACATTTGACATTATTCACAACCTGAAAGGAAATGCTGTTGTTATTGGCATGGAACTGATGGCCAATAAATTCCATGAGATTGAGGATTCCATCACAGCACTTCAATCCAAAGAAGTGAGAGGAAAAGATTTCTTAGCTATTCTTTATGAAGTAGACGAGGCAGATCGCATGATTGCTGAAATAGCCGATATGCTATATAAGATCATCAACATCTATAAAAAGTTCCCTGCAGAAGGTGATTCGGTATCAAATATTATGGTCATCGATTCACTCGAGAGAGGCGCGGAACTCATCGCCAAAGAAGTTGGAAAGACAATCAATTTTACTTTTGATAATATTGACAATGTCGTGCTGCCTGAAGCATATATCAATCCATTTAAGGATATAATGATTCAGCTTATTCGTAATTCTGTGGTTCATGGAATAGAGGATCCTAGCGTTCGTATGAGTGAAGGAAAAGTCATTATGGGCGAGATACTTATTGAGCTTTCAAAAAGTGACGATGAAATGTTTATCCGATTCAAAGATGATGGTCGTGGGCTTGATTTAGAACGAATAAAGAGACAAGCGTTGGATCATGGATTGATTACAGATACAGATTTAAAAACCATGGAGGAGTTTGAAGTTATGGGACTTATATTCCGTGAAAACTTCTCCACCGCCGATAAGTCAGACACTCATGCTGGGAGAGGACAAGGCATGCACTTGGTGAAGCGCATTCTAGATGAATATAAAGGAGCCTATGATATTACATCTGTTCCTGGCAAATCATTTGAGATGATCATTAAGCTGCCTGTGTTGAACGTAGATAAAGGAGATGAAGAATGAAGAAGCTTTTGATTGTCGATGACTCATCAGTGATGAGAAGAACCATCGAGAAAAACCTGGCAAACTATGATCTTGAAATAGTTGGGCAAGCATCTAACGGTGTAGAGGCTGTTCAGATGGTCATGGATAAAAAGCCAGATGTAGTCACATTAGATATAACTATGCCTGAAATGGATGGTATAGCATGTCTTCAAGAAATAATGAGGATAAATCCTGAAACTAAAGTGATGATAATCACAGCATTGGCTGATAAACTGACCGGATTAATTGCGCTGGATAAAGGTGCTAGGGGATTTATGTACAAGCCTGTGAATGCTGATGACTTAGCAAAGTCGTTTGACAAACTTTTGAAAAGGGATGGAGAGTAGGAAAGAAGAATTCGAAGCAACATGTAATCTGTTCATTAATTCGGTGAGCAATTACTTCAAGCACCTCACAGAGATAGACTCAGATATGAAAGTACCTTACCTAAAGGAATCTGAGGGTTTGGTTTTGAAGGACTTTACTGGGATGATAGGAATTTCAGGAAGTAGAAAGGGATTTGTTTATATATCTGCAAACCGTGAAATGTTTGCTGATTTAATTAACATGTTTATCGGAATTGAAGATCCTTCGGAAGAGGATATTTTAGACATGGCCGGTGAGATTTCGAATGTTGTTGCTGGTAACGTTCGAGCAAATCTTGGTGCCAATTTTATGATATCCGTTCCTACTGTATTTGAAGGAATGCCTGACGAACTAAACATTCCTGAAAACGTTTCCATGTATGTAATCCCAATAAAATGGAATGACCATGAAGCTTTTGTAGTGTTAGGTTTAGACTGATAGATGAGATGAGCGACCAGCGAAAGGAGAAAAAATTAAATGAGACCAACTGGATCATCAATTTTGACAAAATTGAAGACAGTACAAGGCGCAACTATTTCTCAGTTCTCCCTCAAGAAAATAGGCTCATGGAGCATTTTGCTGAAGCTTTTGTTATCAATAAACCCAAAGGCAGAGTAGGCGGAGACGGATTTTGGCTACACAAGCATGACGATGACGTATATCTGGCGCTTTTCACATGTGTTGGCGAAGGTCACCTGGCTTCCATGATGATTCGAATCTATATGAATGCGCTCAAGAAAATGGTGGAAGGTTATTCCATTGATTTTCCTGGTTCAATACTCCAGTTTTTACATCGTGAAGTGCAAGCTCGCTTCAAGGATAAGAACAACATTCTCTTAAATACCAATGCCAATGTGGGCATTGTAAAGCTTAATACATCCTCCAAGAAAATGGAATTTGCTGGGGCAAACATGGATTTACTTCAGGTGATTAATAATGAAGTGAAGATTGTAGAAGGCGAGAAGAATCAAGTAGGTGAAAATACAGAAACGAGACATAGTTATAGTTCAAACTCACTACAAGACGCAGAGAACTCTAGTTTCTACCTGTGCAGTTCAGGTGTATTTAACCTCATAGGTGGCCCTGACTTCAAGAAACTGTCAATGAATCAGCTTGGCGACTACTTGCTTCAGAACAAAGAATTAGATCTTACCAGTCAAAAACAATTGGCAGAGCAGTACCTAACAACCTGGACCGGTGCAAATCGTCAAAATGATGACATCATGGTCATCGGATTCAGAGCTTAGACACCTGCCGAAATTAGCTTCTTCTTTTCTAAAAATTCATCATACGTACTTAGCGTATCAGTATATCCATCTGGTCGGATCTCCAAAATACGATTGGCCACTGTTTGAGTAAACGTGTGGTCATGCGAAGTGAATAATATCGTACCTGGAAACTCTTTGAGTGAATTGTTCAATGCAGTGATTGACTCCAAATCAAGATGATTTGTTGGCTCATCAAGGATCAATAAATTGGCTCCTTGAAGCATCATTCTTGAAAGCATACAACGTACCTTTTCACCTCCAGAAAGAACACTACATTTCTTGAGTGTTTCCTGCCCGGAAAAAAGCATTTTGCCTAGAAATCCTCGAATGTACACTTCGTCCTTATCCTCTTCTCCGTCAGCGTATTGCCTCAGCCAATCAATCAAATTGTCATCAGAATTGAAATACTCAGAATTGTCATTCGGTAGATGGGCATGTGTGATCGTCTGACCAAACTTGAAATTACCGGAGGATGCCTGTTGTTCTTCCATTAAAATTTGAAAGAAGGTAGTGACAGCCAAGCTATCATCACTGACAACAGCAATCTTATCCCCCTTGTTTACAAAAAGGTCCACATCCTTGAACAGGTACTCTCCATTCAATTCTTTACTCAAACCTTTCGTTTCTAAAATTTGATCACCAGCAATCCTATTTTGAGTGAAAATGATCGCAGGATACTTGCGATTGGATGGTTGAATGTCTTCAACATTGATCTTGTCTAAAAGCTTTTTACGACTGGTTGCTTGCTTTGATTTAGATGCATTGGCGCTGAACCGGGCAATGAATTCCTGAAGTTCTTTTTTCTTTTCTTCAGCCTTTTTATTAGCGCTAGATCTTTGACTAAGTGCAAGCTGACTGGACTCATACCAAAATGAATAGTTACCGGTAAATAGCTTTATTTGACCAAAGTCGATATCCGCGATATGAGTACATACGGTATCTAAAAAGTGCCTATCGTGAGAAACAACAATTAGCGTATTGTTAAATTCCAGTAGATAATCTTCCAACCATGAGATTGTTTGGATGTCAAGGTCATTGGTAGGCTCATCCAGGATCAGGATGTCAGGATTACCAAACAAAGCCTGCGCAAGCAAGACGCGTACCTTTTCAGTTCCATTAAGTTCTTTTACTGTTTTGTAGTGGTCTGCTTCAACTATTCCCAATCCACTGAGCAGGGCAGCTGCATCAGACTCAGCATTCCACCCATCCATATCTGCAAATTTTGCTTCTAGATCTGAAGCTCTATTTCCATCAGCTTCTGAAAAATCGGGTTTGGCATATATTGCATCCTTCTCCTTCATGATGTCCCAAAGTTCTTTGTGTCCCATCATTACCGTATCAAGAACCTGCACCTCGTCATATTCATGATGATTCTGCTTGAGCACAGCCATTCGCTTACCAGGCTCGATTTTGACGTGACCAGCGTTTGCTGCGATTTCACCAGATAGGATTTTAAGAAATGTGGATTTCCCAGCTCCATTTGCGCCGATGATTCCGTAGCAATTGCCAGAAGTGAAATTGATATTCACTTCATCAAAAAGTACTCGTTTGCCGTATTGGAGAGATATATTTTCAGTAGAGATCATAATCAAACAAATTGAGCCGCGAAGTTAGATATAAACTTGACCAGAATGAAGTATATGTCTGAATTTGCATACAATAATCATATTGTGATTATCTTGAAAGTCATTAAGAATGGCTGGTCTGTGACGGAGGCTGCTACATCGTAGGTGTAATTTGATACATCGAAAGCAATGTGTTTGAATCGTTTTGATGTCGTAATTTGCAGTAGTCACCATGGAAGAAGCTACTCATGGTTAGCTCTACTTAATGGAAAAAAGCACACAGAATTTTTCCGAACTAAATGTTCGAAAACTGACGATTAGAATCGTCCTTGCATTCATAGCAGGGGTTACCGCTGTACTTATAACAACATTTTTCGCGCATCGCCAAGTTCAACGCATAGCTGGAGTCAATACACAAATTGACGAAATTCTTAATACCTGTCAAAAACAGCGTACGCTGAGCCAGTATTTAACCAAAAATGCATTGCTGCTTGAATCAGATTCTGTACGTCATAATCTGACTATTCAATTATTAGATTCCTCATTGGCGAGATTCCATCAGAATCATTTGGAAATTGAAGCTGCTTCCGTGCAATTATCAACCTATGATATTGATGTAGCAGAGGTAGATAGTCTGTACAATCAGGTAACACCTTCAATCTCAGCACTCATACGCAGTAGTTATGGTATTCAAGAAGCAGCGAATGCAAGTATTTTCAGGTCCAATATATTGAAGCACGAAGACCATTTTCTCCCGGCAATGAATCTGCTTATTGAAGGGTATCAAGGACTTTCTAAAGTTACTAACCGTCGACTTGTTGAAGCAATTACCACTCAATATTGGATGATTGGAGGTTCAGTAATATTGGCTGCGTCCCTCGTACTGATCTTCACTATACAACTGATGCAGGCCAGGATACTCCGTCAGCGAAGGCACTTTAAGGAAGTGTTGCAATCTAAAGAACGATATGAGCAGGTGGTTAACGGCACTCATGATATTATTTATGAGCTTAATGAAGCTGGCGAATACATTTATATCAATCCAGCATTTGAAAAATTCATTGGATATACGCTAGAAGAAATAAATACTAAAAACTGGTTTGATAATGTGGTGCCAAGTCATCGGGCGAAAGTAGTTGAATTTTATACCAAGGTGATGCGCGACAAGATTGCAGCCAGTTATTATGAGTTTCCTATAGGTACAGCGACCGGGGAGACGAAATGGATTGGTCAAAGTTCTGACTTTGCCTTTGATGAAAACGGAAGAGTTATAAATATTTATTGCATTGCCAAAGACATTACAGAGCTGAAAACATCCACCAGCAAAGAAGAAAAATATAAAATAGGACTAAAGCTCCTTAACGACCTCAATACTTCCCCAGATTTAAACATCCAGCAGCGAATGGAGCACGGGTTGAAATTATGCCTGGAGTATTTGGGACTTGAAACTGGGATCGTGAGTACCATTTGGATGGATGAGTATCGTGTTTCCGCTTATTACCCACAAGACTGTGGCCTCACGTTGAATCAAAAATTTAAGCTTGGAGATACCTATTGTGATCTCACATTAGCGCAGCAGGGTAGAGTGCTTGGTATTAGTAAGATGAGCGAATCTGATCACCTTGGACATCCATGTTTTGAAAACTTTAATCTTGAATCGTACATAGGTGCTGCCTACAGGGTGGATGGAAAAATTATGGGTACGGTCAATTTTACAAGTGCAAAACCACGCCAAGAGCCATTCTCTGAATATGAAATAGATTTTATTTCGCTCGTAGCCCGATGGGTTGGAGGCCTCATGGAGCAACGAGCAAATAGTAGTAAAATTCAAGAAGAGCAAAATTTGCTTAAGACATTTATCTCAAGTGCTCCAGCCGCCATTGCTATGCTGGATAAACACATGAACTACATATCTGCAAGTAAGCGATGGTATAAAGATCAAAATATTGTTGGCGATATCATTGGTAAATCTCATTACAAGATATTTCCGGAAATAACCGCAGAATGGAAAAAAATGCATCAACGTGCATTGGAGGGTGAGATTGTAAAGCCCGGCATTGAAAAGTTTGTGCGGGCCAATGGCGAAGAAAGATGGATGCAAGGCGAGATACACCCCTGGTACACGAGCAAAGATAAAGTTGGTGGTATTATCATTTTTACCAATGATTTAACAGAAGTGAAACGTCAGGAAGCGGAATTGAGATTGGCTAAAGAAGTAGCGGAAGATGCTAGCAAGGTCAAGGAGCAATTCTTGTCTACGATGAGCCATGAAATCAGGACACCTCTCAATGCGATAATTGGTACTACCAACTTGCTGGAAATCGAGCACCCTGAGCTGGAAGGGAGTAAGCGTCTTAATATGCTAAAATTTGGTAGTAATAACTTACTGACACTTATCAATGACATCCTCGATTTCCAAAAAATGGAATCAGGCAACTTTGAGATCATTGCCGAGGACGTAAACCTGATAGAGCTGGCAGAGAGTATAGTGGAAACATGGAAGGCCGTTCCACAATCTGAAAACGTACAGTTGAAAAGTCAGTACGCTATTGGACTTGCAGATCATTATATTTTTGATGGAATCCGACTCACACAAGTCCTCAATAACCTGATTAGTAATGCCCTCAAGTTTACCGAAAAAGGAGAAGTGGAGCTGAGCATTCAAACAGGAGACGAGGGAATCGTCCAGTTTAGTGTAAGGGATACAGGAATCGGGATTCCACCAGACAAGCTTAAGATCATCTTTGAGTCTTTCAAGCAGGTAAACAATGCTTATACATCCAAAGCAGGTGGTACTGGATTGGGCCTCTCTATTTCTAAACGATTAGTTGATATGATGGGAGGTAAGTTGGAAGTTGTATCAGAAGTAGGTAGCGGAACAACGTTCTATTTCTCGTTACCATTAGGTGAGTCGTCAACTAAATCAAGTAGAAAGAAAAAATCAAGAGCTGTCAAGTCAAAACTTGACCTTCATGTATTGCTTGTAGAGGACAATCGGGCAAACCAAGAAATCGCTAAAGGCTTCCTTACGCGTTGGGGCATATCTGTAGATCTTGCTAACAATGGTGAAGAAGCACTCGAAATGGTGTCAGGTAAAGGTTACGACCTGATGATCATTGATGTGCGCATGCCGGTAATGGATGGCTATGAAGCCACTCGCCAGATTCGGGCCATGAATGATGAGTACTTCAAGAAGCTCCCCATCATTGCGCTGACAGCAAGTACACTACTTGAATCACGTTCCAAAATGGAACGCAGTGGCATGAATGAAATCGTTTCCAAACCATTTGATCCGGAGGATCTATTTGAGAAAGTAAGCAGGCTTGGGAAAAAGTCACTTCGCAAGCTCCTGGCTAAAAAGAAGCCTACTGATACCATTCCTCTCAGCAGAAATATTCCATTTGCCTTCTTGCATGAGCTACTGGGAGGTGATGAAGAGAAGGTACGCCTGATTGTAGATATGGCTGTTAAGTCAATCAGCGATGGTATTGTTGGTTCGCGTGAGATGATGTTGGAAGAAGATCGTGAGCGAACATATGACCATCTGCACAAAATGAAATCCAACCTGGCCAATCTAGACTTACGTGACCTTGCCAACCGGATGCCAGACTATCGAGCCGATGATTTCTGGAAGCGCTTGCCCGACTTTCTGGATCGGGTAGAAGAGGAGATAGAAAAGATCAACCAGGAGCTGGTGGCTGGGTGATTCGTCCAGTATTGGTAGATTTTTTAATTCAAAACCAACTTTTTACTTCTTCCTTTTGGCTATGTAGCTAATGCTGCTGCAATTGAGTCACCGAATTTGTTGGGTGATTAGATGCTAAATACCCCCCTGTAGGTATTGTAAATGGGTGACAACTGTATCACCTTTATATGATCAACTAATCATTTATCTATTATGAAATGGAAAAACCATTGCACATATCCTCTACTCGTTCTTTTTTTGGTGTTACTGATATTGCCAATTGAAGCATGGACGCAAGTATCATCCCGTGGGATATCTAATCGGGGTAAAAAGACCGAGTTTTTGGAATTGAAGATTGTGGAAACTGATGCTAATTTGAAATTCGCAAAATCAACTGTCCCATTCGATCGATCCTTTTTTATAAAAGTCAAGCGAAAATCTACCGGGAGTCCAGGTAAAAAGTTGGGAGTTGTCACGCAACAAACCGACACGATAGTAACCTTATTGAGAGACTCTGTCACCTCCTCAAATGATACCCTTCAAACTAAAATTGTGGACACTAGCTCATTGAAGAATGAAGATGCCAAATACAGAAAGAATTCAAGTAAAAAACCTGCAACGATTCAGTCTTTAGTTCTGACTAGAACTACTCAGCGTGTACTCTTACCTGAAAATAATTTTTTAGGTTCAGATTATTCTAACAACATTGATTCAAGTATTTATAGCTACTCCAATCAATCGGGCAAAGTGTATCAAGAAAAGGCTGATTCGGAATTTATCTTTGTGGAGATTCCAAATTTGCTACCGGGAAGCAGCTACAGTTTACGAATTACCTGGGATGTTGCTGGTAAAACTGATATTGAGGAATACTTTTTTACCACTGTCCCTGCTAAGTTAGAATCTCGGGCCAAGGAACGTTTATCGCCACAGTTTGGGGTAGCTTCTGCTTTTTTTAAAGCAGGTGATGGCCAATTTGCCAAAGTAAGCCTCATGTTTGGGGTCTATTACCACTTGCGACCAATCGATCCGAATATCCCTGTTCGTACCTACTCTGCTTTTTCTACTCAAAGGTTATCCATCCTATTAGGAGTTACATTGAATTCACTGGCAGAAGAAGGGTCACGATCCGACCTTTTTGGAAAAAGCAATCTCATGCTAGGGATGGGATATCAGGTATTTGATGGAGTGAAGTTCTCCGTAGGGCAGCTGTTTTTTAATGAGTTGAATCCAAACCAGTTGGTTTCGGATGATCAAAGAGAACTCAAGTCGACACTCTATGTATCAGCCACCGTTGATCTACAGCTGAAAGACTTGTTTGGAGGAGTTATTTCTACTTTAGGCTTTAATTAAAATCATCATGAAAAAATTATTAATAATACTCTTATGCCTCCCACTTGGAGCATGTTATGATACATTCGATCGATTGGATCAGTTTAATACAGATCTTTTACCAAAAGTCAGATTTGAACCTTCTGCATCTGTGCGTGCGAACGGAGTAGACACTGTTACACTCAAACTTCTATTTCCTCTTGCTTCTGACAGAGACAAAATCAAAGCGATGTTCACTACAAAGGTGAGTTCATTTGTTGAAAACGGAGAGATGAAATACACGGCAAGTAGAGTCACAGTCGAGGATATTGATGGGCTTCACTACGTGTTAACTGCACGGATGGTAAGCACTACATCGCCAGGTGAATTTGAATTGTTGTTTGAGGCTACAGAAATCAACTGGTGGGCCTCTAGTAATCTTACTTTCCGCCGTGCACATCCAGCAAGTATCAGCACTAGTGCGAGTAAATTTTCAGTTGCAATCGGTTTTACAGATGAGATACAATTGTCAGCAAACCTAAAATCTGGATCAGGAATAGCCAGCAAAGGAACAGAAGTAGAGTATATTGTTGCTGATTCATTGTCATCAGC
This sequence comes from Ekhidna sp., assembly GCF_039960695.1. GTDB lineage: Bacteria > Bacteroidota > Bacteroidia > Cytophagales > Cyclobacteriaceae > Ekhidna. The sequence continues at coordinate 363,919 of NZ_JBDVKP010000004.1, forward strand.
AAGTTCCAATCGGTTTCGGGCTCTTACTAAGTCAAATGCATCCGGCGTGAGTAGCGTGTTTTTCACTCCTGGAACATTTGGTGGATATACGGGACCTGTCTCGTATGAGGTTGTTACTATTGATGAAGATGGAGCGGAATTAAGGACAAGCGGAACATTCCAGGTAATTGATCCATCGTAGCAATATTTAACTAAACTCGGCTAATAAACATATAATAGAATAACAAAAAAAGCCACCCTTGTCAGCTTCCCTTTCCCTTAATCTTATGAGATTGATGGTTTTTACTTAATCATTCACAATTGCTAGCTTAGCCTTCTAATGGAAGAAGAAGAAAGAATAGCCCAAATCAATCATGTTGTTTCCAGCTACTTTGAAGAAAAGAAGACGGAAGACACTGTCGCTGTGAAGGAACTGATGCCTTACTTCATAGAGGCCGGGATATTTACTTCGGATCATAAGAAAGGTTTACCGATAAGAAAGGTGCTTCGAGCATTAGATGAACAAAATGCCCTGGACAAGATCCCTTTCGTACATCCGGAGCGAAAGAATAAAAACACGAATTGGTATTTTGTAAGGGAGGGGAGTACTTACGTTTCTAACGCGCCTAATGATACGGGTGTCACTAAATCGCAAAAAAGAAGAGCCTCCGTAATTAACAGTGACGAATACTATGTCATCAACCTGTGCGATGAATTGCTGCAGGAGCAAGCTTCAAGGCAGCACAAATTCAAGTTTTTGCTGGGTGACTATCACAGGGACGGTAGGACCAGAAGTGCTTTACCCGTGGATGCTTATTACCAGAATCACAACCTGGTTATTGAGTTCATGGAAGGGCATCATGCTGAATCTGTGGAGACGGGCAAAAGGGAAAAGAGGACCATCAGCGGCGTGACCTTTTCTGAACAGCGAAAAATATATAGCGAGCGAAAAGAAAGGGTCTAATGACCAACGAGATTAACCTGTTAGTGATTTCACATTCATCTTTTGAATGCAACAGTGAAAAGCGTTTGATAAGAGATCAGGAGAAGGATATGGTCGTTTTAAAAGCGCTCTTAAAGGACCATTTGTAGGCGGAATCTCTAATCTTCAGATTTGAAATCATTGGGCTCGAACCAATGGATTTGACCAAATCCTCCAATGTAGCGGATCGACACAGGAGCCAATCGGTAAAATAAAAAATCGTGCGTAGCGTCGTATGACCTGGACTTTGGAAACTGTGCATAGTAGCGTTCCATTATTTCCTTTTCCTCAGAGAGAACCTCCGTCATGTGACCAATGAGACATATCCTTCCATTTGCTTGTACGTCTTCGCCATCCATCACGATTGTGAGTGAGCAGCGATTGTCTGCTTTGATGTTTTTGGTGTGCTCAGCGATGGTAGAGATAAGTATAACCGGCCATCCTGCAGTGTCGAGACAATAGGGGACCACAGAACCAAAGGGAAACCCATCCAACTTTACAGAGAGGGTAGAGAGCACTCCGTCCTTTTTGGATTTGATGAGGGCTGCTGCATTATCAATGGCTTCTTTATGCATAGTGCTTGCTTGCGAATTTGATTGGGTGAAGATATGTAAATCGGATGGAGCGTGTTTTGAAATGGAGTACAAAAAGTGTTTGCCAAATCGGGGATTCATGGAGGGTTGTGTGGGATGGATGTGGGTATGATTAGCCTTACTTTTTGACACCAAAAAGTAACAAAAAGTGTTTACCAAAATCAATCCAGCCTTTTCACACATGCCATCACGTGATTTTGGCGGAGCTCGCTGTGGCGAACATTGGGTAGAAACGTATATCTCTCGCTAGGCGTAGGTGGTAGCTAACGCCTTTCATTCTAATCAATTAAGCGTTCAATCTGAACTTTTGCTTCGCGTAGTATGTATGAGATTCCGGTATTTGTCGTCCCTCTAAAACCGGAATGACGGTCTTTGATTTATTGCGTCAGTCACTCTCCCTAGGCGTAGGTTGTAGCTACGCCTATCACAAGACCATTCCATTACTCCTCACAATCCTGTATCTTTCTCCTGCTATGGAAGTAAAAGTGATACATAAAAACTCTGCACGAGCATGTGAATGCTGCAGCTCGTGGCTCAAACATTGGGAACGCATCGCCAAAGAAGATGTAGGTACATGCCGGACAAAAAGCTGCACGAATCCAGCCAAGGTTGGCGCACATGTGAAGCGAAAAGCGGGAGATAATAGCTGGCGTATCCTACCTCTGTGTCATGAGTGCCACAAGAAGACGGACTGGCTCACACTCAATAAGAATACCAAGTCGGCAAGTGCGGAGCAGGGCTCATGTGGAAGGTAGTTAGCCCCTCCACTTAACTTAAGATTCCGGTATTTGTCGTCCACCAAAACAGGAATGGTGGTCTTTGTTTTATCACTTCAGTCACCGTTACTATCACTTAGCTTGTCATTGATGCTGCGCAGGGCATTGTCCAGCTCGGTGGCAGATTCTTGCAGGCTTTCGTTTATGAATGGCAGATTCACCGGGTCTTTGGGATCGTATAAGTCTACCAATCCAAGGATGCGAGCAAGTGGAGCTCGTACGATGTGAGAGTTGGAGGAAAGGTATTCTTTTAGCTGCCTGTTTCGCAACTTTAACTCTTCGGTGCGTCTATTTACAATCTTTTCCAGGTTGTTGTTCATCACAATGATTTCATGATTGGCGGCCTGCAGCTCTTCGGCTTGTTTTTCAATCTTCTTATTGAGTGCATGTAGTTTTTCATTAGCTCGTCGCTTACGTGTGTAGTTACGATAAAAAAGGTATGAGATGAGACTCATGGCCAGAAAGCCCACAATCAGCGTGTTTCGAATCCAAATGGCGTTTGCCAGCTCTGTCTCCTGTAGTAATTTTTCCTTTTCTTGTTCGATCTCTAGCTGCACTTGCAACTGCTGGTATTCGTATTCGGCCTCTTGCAGCGCGATGCGACGGGCCAGGTCACGGTTGAACAATGAGTCGTTGGTGGCTTGATAGATTTTATGAAATTGCAGAGCTTGCTCCAACTCATTTTGCTTTTCATATATGCTCGAAAGATGGCGGGAAGCGTCTCGTAATTCGGAGCGCATTCCGGCCGCTGCCGCTACATCATAGGCTTCGCGGAAAGCAGCTTCAGCCTGATCGAGTTCGTCTAGTTTGAGGTACATCTGCCCAAGGTCGATTTTGGTAAGGCTCAGAATGTATTGATTGCGCAGTTGACGAGATAGCTGCATGGCACTGTCTAAATAGATAGCTGCAGAGTCCAATTGATTCGTAAGCACATACGTACTTCCAATGTTGTAAATAGGATAGATGGTTCTTGAAGGGTCATTGGCATCATTGGCGCTGGACCAGGCGCGGCGCAGGTATTCCAGCGCCAGGGGATAGTCGCCTTCTAGCTTGTAGATATATCCGATGTTATTCAGAATGTTGCCTTCACGCGGGTCTTTAAGTTCAGCAAACTGCACGACGGATTGTTTATAGTAGTTCAAAGCACGGTCATGATCACCGATGAAGTTGTAGAGCCGGCCAATGTTGTTTAGACAAGCTGCAATGCGGTCTTTGGATTCATACTCAATATAAATAGCGTGTGATTCCAGGTAGAGTTGCAGCGCTCGGTAGTAGTTTCCCATGTTTGTGTGTGCAATTGCACGACGCATTTTTGCCTCTGCAATTCCCATGCGGTAACCAATGGAAATAGCTAACTCTTCGCTTTGAATGGCAAGTAATAAGGTACTGTCAGGATTCACCGACCGCATCTCATACGCGATTGTATTTAGCAAGTCAACTTTAACAATAGGATCCTCTGTCTCTTTTAGCGCATTCCATAAACTATCTACCAGGATTTGGGAATGAAGGGTTGTTGAAAGGCAACAAAGAACTGATATGGTAAAGACTCTCGGACTCAATAAGTTTATTGGTAGTTGGTTATTTAAGTTAGTAAAAAACTTACACCCCTACAATTCTTATTTATTTGCTTTTACCTGATTGATTGGCTTGTCTAAGTGTTCATCCACCGCCAAAATTTACCTAATAATGTTTTGGGCTGGGGACGTACTTCGGTTTTGATTTTTGGAGCCGTTGTTGATTCTTGCTTGACTTTTTGTCTGGTCTGCACAGCTTTTACCTGTTCAAGCTTTTGCTTATAGTGGTTTTCTTTGCGAGCCTTTCTTTGCTGTTCTTCCTTCTGAAGGCGTCGTTTGGTCTCACGTGCTTCGTATGCGTCCTTCTTACTCTTGGCTTTCAATCGACGGTTCTCCCTTTCTTCATCTGTTAATGGCTGTCGTTTTCTTGGAGGATTTCGGTATTCTCTAAGGTCTTTCTCTGTGATGATTTCCTTCGTCTTCTCTTCCTTTTTCTTGGGTTCAGGCAAGTCTACTTTACCCAAAACTTTAAGTCCGGATAATTCTTTCTTTGGGGCCTTAATGAGTTTGATCTTTTCCAGATCAGCATGAGCTTCTTCTGATTCCAACAGTTCCAGTAGCTTATCAGTCTGAATCACTTCATCCGGAGACGGTTCTACCTTTTCGGCTTTTACTTCTTCTTTGGTTTCCCGTTGCTTTGCAACTTTAATATCTTCTTCAATATCAGATTTCTCATTAGACCGCTCTTCCGGATTTTCTAACTCGCCTTCGACCGCAGCTATTTCTTCCTCTGGAGTAGCAGGCAATGGACGCTCTGCTGGTTTTTCGTTGATTTCTACCGGTTCTTCAATTAATTGAGACTTAGGTTCTTCAACTATTTCCAATACTGATTCTTCTGCTATTTCCAACTCAGCTTCTTCCGCTATTACAGGTTCTACCTCCGGGATCAATTCAAATGCATCAAATACCATGGATTCCAACGCGTCATAGAGTTTAGCATTCGGATGAAACTTTTCATTGGTTTCTTCTTCCAGGAAAGTAATAATCTCCTGAACTGGTATGTCGTATTTTCTGGCAAATTGTCCGATTCTCATTGTGAACTAGGTAGTTGAGCTCCGCAAAAGTAGTTGGTTAGTGCTTTTGATGGAACTATTTCCGTTTGAAAATAAACAGTCCAGCTGCAATGAGCACCAGTCCTATGTATTCAGACACCGGACTGATCCATGCTTTTGTGACAGAATAGTCTGCTAAAGATTCAGCATCTCCAAGGAAGGAGTGATAATAGATCCCCGCTTGTGCCATTAGATGAATGCCTACAAAAGCACCACCCAATAGGATAAGAACACTGGCTGGCTGCTCAGTACGCATCGATAAAATATGCTGGTTAGGTATTTTTTGAATGATACCCCTTCGTTCAAAGCATTACCCATGCCTCTTGCTGAGACATGGGTAGTTTGGAAATCCTATTTCCAAAAGCTCCTGCGTTTTTTGTGAGTACCAGCTAATGCCTTATCAAACTAATTGCAATTGAGCATTCAGTCTTAGCGCTTTTCATAGTGATAAGTGATGTACTCATCATTTTTAAAGAATGTAGCTGAGAAACTGTTGCTTTGAAGGCTGAAAACGGAATGAGAAACTACAGTTGTTCCTTCATCTAATAAAAGCATGAGACTGTTAATTCCAACACCCCACCAGCTTCCTTCTACTAATGAAGCTTCATCACAAGTGATACCCGTATCCTGCAACGTATAGGTTCCTGTCTTCTCAAAGGTTGCGACATTTCCCATGGCACATGAATAGGACGGATTGCCGGATAGATCGTTTCCGACTGAGTCTGAGATTCCGACAATTTCCCAACTTATGCCTGAGGCGCTGGAGATATATGCATTAAGATTTTCCTCTATGGTGGAATATGCGCCATTTATGTCACCATCTTCAACTTCTATGACCAAAGGGTATTGCCAATTGTTTCGATTATCCTTGGCAATATCCAAATAGTAGATTCCAGCTGTTAAATCTGTTATGACTATTTCACCCTCTGTGTCGGTCATATATTGACCTTTCATATTCGTTTCAAAATCCCAACCTTCAATATCTGAATAAGCTTTGATTGTTGCATTAGAGACGGGCGTACCTTCTCCATCTGTGATATCAATTACCATAATTGTAAGGATGCCTTGACTCTCAAATGTTGGCTCTTCGCACCCTGTGCAAAGCACTATAACTAATAAAGTGGTTATTAGATAAAATATTGAATTTTTCATAGCATTAGTTTTTAGTGATTTTAAAATCGGATTTGAGTAGAAATCATGAGCGTTCTGTTTTTCGCGTCAACATCACTTACCAATTGAGACTGACCCAATTGATACGTTAACAGCAGCTCAGTTTTTGAAAAAATTCGGTATCCCAACCCAATGCCAATGCTGATTTCAGAGTCATTGATTGGTGCATCAAAGCTCTCAGAAAAACCCGTGCAATTTCCGTCAAGACACATGACATTTGTAAACTTATGATCATCGTTGAGTAAGATTGAGATGGATGGTTCGCAAATAGCGAATAGATTGTCCATCAGCTGAAAGCTAAATTTCAATGGAATCTCCAGATAATTAAGTTTGGAAGATACTGTTACTTCATTTCTAATTTGTTGACCCGGAAATCCTTCAAATACATCCACCGTTTCAATTCTGGTACCTTTTTGATGATAGCGAAGACCAGGTGAAAACCGGACACTGTTTGATGAAGAGGATACGACTTGATAATTAAATCCCAGATGAAATCCGGGTCGGCTTTTCACTGTTCCGACTATATCATCGCCTTCCCACTTGGAAAGGCTTAGACCGGCGTTTAAGCTAAACTGGCTATACACTTCGTGTGAGCCAAGCATGGCCACCATGATGGTGATTGCTACAAAATGTTTCATAATTGTAAGTTTTTGGTGATACTTTGTTTGCTAACCTGTGTGAGTGTCCAGATCACATTCTCCAATCATCTTATCCTCTTTTACATGCAGTGCAGTCATCAAAAGGGATAACAGCATTATGAGACTGACTAAAATCAGCATTGAGCATATGATCAGATAAATGGAACTAGTCATTTCGCACGGGTTTTTTGTTTCGTCCAAAAGTCTGATAGCCAGACCGCACAGACTAAAAAAAGTGCGTGAACCCGATTATTTCAGGAGTGAGCCCGTAGACATAGGGCGTGCGAGTAATACTACCTATTCAACCATTTTTTGAAATCTGATGATTTTTCGGAACTGACGATTGCTTTTTCTTTAGAGGAGGGTGATAGTTCGATTTTTACTCTGCTCCTGGAATAGGCATACATTTCCTTAATAGCTTGGATACTAATGACGAATTGGCGGTTGATGCGAAAGAAAATTTCAGGATCAAGCAGTGACTCTAATTGGGTAAGAGAATGGTCCACAATGAATCGGTGGTCATCACGAGTGATGATGTATACATATTTGTCTTTTCCATAGAAATAGGAAATTTCATTAACATCAATTGATCTGATACGTTCTCCCGCTGTGACTAGAAATCGCTTTTGATAAGAAGGTTTTTCACTAGGTATTTTGCTCAAAAGAGCCTGAACGTCAGTTTGCTTAATTTCCAGCTTGCGAAATTTGATCAGACTTTGTTCCAGTGCTTCTTTTTGAACCGGCTTCAACAGATAATCAATGCTATTTACCCTGAATGCTTCAATCGCATAGTCATTATGTCCGGTTGTGAAAATGATCGGTGCTTCAAACTGAAGTTGTTCAAAAATCTGAAAGCTCAACCCATCTTCCAGATGGATATCCATGAAGATCAGATCTGGCTGTTGTCCATCAAACCATTCGATGGTATCAGCAATAGAAGTGAGATGTTTAATTACTGATATCTCTTGATCTAGCTCATTCAGAAGGTCCATAAGGTGCCTTGCTGCTGTCACTTCGTCTTCAATGATAATTACATCCATATCTTCAATCTTCACTTTTTAATAAAGGAAGGGATGCATGGAATGCATCCTCTTTTACTTCGAATACAGGGTTACGATCACTCAGTAGTTTATAACGTTCTTTCAAATTCGCTAATCCTACCTTTGTAGATGTTGATTCATCCACTGAAACAGGATTAAGTGTGTTAATCACCTCGACCGTGTCTTTATGGAAACGGAGGGTTATTATTAAAGGTGCGCTTGAAGAGATTTGGTTGTGTTTAATTGCATTTTCAATTAACAATTGAATAGAAAAAGGAGGGATTGAATGAGCGAAAAAGGCCTCTTCATTCTCAAACAAAACCCTAATCTTACCTCCAAACCTTATTTTCTGCAGAACGATGTAGCTATTTACAAACTCCAATTCTTCTTTCACTGACACAAGGGTATCTAAATTGGTGTCGAGAATTCTTCGATAAACGTTTGAAAACTCGCCAACAAAAACGACAGCTTTTGAAGGGTCTTTTTTTATCAAATCAGTCAATGCTGTAAGTGTATTGAATAGGAAATGAGGATCTACCTGATTCTTGAGTGCTTCAAATTTAGATAGAATGTTTTGACGCTGTGATTTTTCCCACGCCAGTTGTATCTCTTTTCTCTGTGTATTTAGGAATATGATTTCATATCCTACGATGAATAAGGCATTGATGGCAACCATGTAAAGAATGTTGTAATAGATGGTTATTTCCAGTCCGTCTGAGGGAAACTGATGGAGAGGAATTAACAGCCCGTGATCTACCCAAACCACCAAAGGAATGGTGATAAGAATGGCTATGGAAGTTGAGCATACAAATTCAATGGCACTTCGTTTGGTGAATCCCTGCTTCCATGGAAAATACTTCTCCAGCAGGTTGATAAGCTTAATGTTACAAAAGAAGATTAGGTAGAACTGTATGAAAGTGTGTAGCCAGAAGGTCAGGAATGCAAAGAGAAAATCTCCAATTAAAAGACTCGGTAATTCGTCATAAATGAGCATCTCCGTGAAGTATTCAGCCTCAACTAAAATGCTCAGGACGAGCGTCAAGATGGTGAGTTTTCTTGTCAAAATATTTGCCGGTTATAGCAGAAGTTATAAAGAATATGTTAGAACATTAAGTGTGACGATAGGTTGAGATGCATGAACTATAAAATGTGGCTGATGGGCTGATTCCAGACCTATGATGCGCCAGGTGTGGATTCTGCGTGCTTACATCCTATATTTTTAAAACAATCGCTATGTGCAAATTGTGACTTTTCAATTCACAGGCAATCAGTTCTTAATCATAAAATTCCGCTGATCAAAAAATACATAGTAAAGGGTCTGTGCTGTGCTATATTTGATATGCATAATTATTGGACAATTCAAAAACCTAAACCTCACTTACATGAAATTTAGATTGTTACTAATCCCAGTACTCCTTTTAGCTTTTATAGTTAAAGGGCAGGAATCCGTCGACACGGAAGCAATAGAAAAAATTAAGAAAGAAGGGCTTGAAAATTCTCAGGTGGAGCAGATCGCTTTTGAGCTCGTTGACAAGGCTGGCCCTCGTCTCTCTAATTCCAAAGGTTACGAACGAGCAGCTACATATGCTATCAATCAGCTGACTGAATGGGGACTGGAGGGTGCGCAGAAAGAAGCCTGGGGTGAATTTGGACGGGGATGGGAAGTGAATAAGAGCTATGTCGCAATGACCAAGCCTTATTACATGCCTTTCATTGCCATACCTAAAGCATGGACAGAAAGTACGGAAGGTCCCGTTTCTGGCAAAGTTCTATTTGTGGAAATCAATAATGAAGAAGACTTTGAAAAGTACCGAGGAAAATTGGAAGGTGCCATCGTAGCATTTAAACCACGTGGTGATCAATCACCAACATTTAAAGCTGATGCACTTAGATACACAGAAGAAGACCTCAACGAGATGACAGAGCCTCGTGCTGAGAGAAGGCAATGGACGGAAGATGAAATAGCAGCCTTCCGTAAGCGCAGGGCCTTTAGTCAAACACTAAACACATTCCTTACAGAAGAAGGAGTAGCTCTAATTATAAAAGGAGTGGGTGGCCGACATGGGACTTTGTTTACCAGTAGTCCTCGGGGGTACAAAAAGGATACACCAAGAGGAGCAAGTGAGCTGGAAATGGCACCAGAGCATGTGAATCTAATGGCCAGACTGGTTGAGAATGGCGTGGATGTAGCCGTCGAAGCGGAGGTAAAAACTACTTTCGATACAGAAGACCTGCAAGGGTACAATGTAGTTGCCGAGATAGCTGGCTCTGATCCATCCTTAAAATCTGAAGTGGTGATGCTTGGCGGACACCTGGACTCCTGGCATGGTGGAACAGGCGCGACAGATAATGGAGCCGGATGCATAGTTATGATGGAAGCAGTACGAATTCTTAAGGCTACAGGATTGCAACCCAAGCGTACCGTCCGAATTGCGCTGTGGGGTGGGGAGGAGCAAGGCATATTTGGCTCACGCAACTATGTGAAAAACCATTTTGGTGATGCAGAGACAATGGCATTGAAACCAGAGCAAAGCAAAATATCAGCCTATTACAACATCGACAATGGAACTGGAAGAATTCGCGGAATCTATCTGCAGGGAAATGAAGAAGTAGGTCCTATCTTCAAAGACTGGTTTGGACCATTTGATGACATCATGGACAATACAACAATTACGCTAAGAAATACCGGTGGTACAGATCACCTGGGTTTTGATGCGATTGGCATTCCTGGATTTCAATTCATTCAAGATCCAGTGGAATACTGGTCAAGGACACACCATACCAATATGGATACATACGAGCGATTGGTAATTGATGACCTCAAGCAAATAGCCACAATCGTTGCAGGATTTGTATATAATACAGCCATGCGGGATGAAATGCTGCCGAGAGAAAAGCTAGAAAAGACTGAATAGTAGCAAAGCAAATAGTACTTGTTAGGGAAATGAGATACCTCTCATTTCCCTAATTCATCAACAGACTCCCAGCCGCCACCTATCGCCGATTGTAATTTTCTGCTTTCCAAGCCAGAAATTAAAAGTAGGTACTCACAAACCAAAACAGCCTTTCCAAAAAAATCTCTTTCCTCCTGTGAGGTGGATAAATATCTTATTGATTGAAGTTATCAATAACTCAATTCTCATTTCATATTTATCACCCTTAACTCACCTCTCATATTATGTCTACTCAAAGTTCAATCGAGACGCATAAAGTAGCTGGAGCTATTGCCAGTATGGGCATAGACGAGCTCATTTTTAATATGGCCAAAGGAATTGCTGATGGTCAGGCCAAACTAGATGAAACATGCATGAAACTGGCGGTCCAAATGGGCGATGCACAAATAGAATTTGGTAAGATACCAGGTACAAACGAACCCGATCTAATCAGTCTGGTAGAGCTAGGCTTTACTCCAAATTTCTATCAGTTTGTTGATACTATATTGGAGATAAATGTATCCGTAACAAGCCAGTATGAAGAGGAAAAGGAAATTGTAAAATCAGACATTGACTCTCAAAGTGATGAAAAAGTGAGCCAAACACAATATGCCCATCAGCGAAATAATAATTATTCCGCATATGGGTATGGTCGCAGCTGGGGATATGGTTATGGTTATTCAAGGTGGGGATATGGCGGCTATGGTTATGGAGTATCTGGTGGAAGCAACACAAATATCAAAGAGAACACCGCTCAAAAGACCAAAACTGTAAAGGTAAATACCGTTGATGCTTCTTTTTCTTCTAAGTATGGATATGAAGTAGCAGCATCATCAGTTATCAAAACCAAGATTGTTCCTATACCACCACCACAGGTATTGGAAGAAGCGGTTCAGAATGCGGCTAAAGAGCGTAAAGAATGGGCCAAGCGCTTTGCTTTGTTGAGGTATTCGAAAATTGTTTTTTCTGATATTTCAGATTCTGCAGTCAAGAGCAAAGAGGTGATTGGTGGATTCCTGGAACATACAGAAGGAGGAGAAACCGTACCAGCATCAACACCTGATTATGGAGCAGCTAAAACCATACAAGATGATTTGATAAGTCTAAATGAAGAGTATGTTAAGCTGAACAATGATCATTGGTCAGTGATAGAGAAAGTTAAAGATCGCAGAAATTTGGATACCTACTTTGATAGCATCAATAAGTCTGTAACTAAGCTGATGGACAATTACGCTGAAGAGAAACTGAAAAAAGCCATTGACACCGATGCGTTAAATGCGGAGTTGCAGGCAAGTTTTGATTTGTTGATTAACATCAAAACCAAATTGGATGAAATTCAGGAAAGACTTCCTTTAACCCCGGAAGAGCAAGCCAAGAAAGATGAGGAAGAAGAAGCCAAAGCTGATTCGGAATCATAAATCGCTTAGACACTAAAGAATTTAAAAATATATGGCACGAGATATTTCACAAGAAACATTAAAGGTTGGCAATGCACTCGCCAGTGTTCGAATAGACGAAATGATAACCAACCTTGCCAAAGGTATTGCCTGGGGGCAGTATGAACTGGATCAGGTTGGAGTCAATATCACCAAGATGATGGGAGCACCTGGCACGGTTTCCATTGGAGGTGAGCAAATATCTATGCTTGAAGCAGGGTTTACTCCCTCATTTTATCATTTTGTAGATACCATTTTGGAGATGAAGATGGAAGTAAACATTCGTGAAGAAGAAGCTTCTTCGACGAGCGTCTCCACTAAGACCAGCAGGGAAAATGAAAGGTCATCCAGCTATAAATTCAGTGCTTCTGGATCTGCAAATCTGGGCTTTTTTAAAATGAAAGCGAGTGCATCGGGTGGTGGAAGCACCAAATCAAAATCAGCTTATTCCAGAGCTGTAGACTCCACGCAATCTCAGAAGTACAGTCAAGATCTCAGTGCTTCAAGTCTAATGAGAACAAAGATTGTCCCAATTCCACCTCCTGAAATATTACTTGAACGGATCAAAATTTTACTTGAAAAATTAAGGAAAGAAGCAGAAGAAGCAGAAACTGCCAGCGAACAAGAAGCACTTGGACTTGAAAAGCTAAATGAAACCAAGCTATTCAGTTTAAGCATAAGCACGGATGGTATAAATGAAGAGGCATTGGACAATCCAACCAAGGATGTTAATGGTCTACTTTATGAAGCCTTTTCGGATCAGGAAGATTACGACCTGCTGAAGTCCATGACAATTACCAAGAAAGATTCGGAAGAAGCTGGTGGAGTTACTGTGAAGAAATGGATTGTGAAGGACAAGATTGAAAATAAGTACATCATTTCTTTAACTCAAGAAATAGATAAAGACGATATTATGGCCGTTCATTCAGGTGGACAAACCCAAAACAGCGCCTTTGCCTTTGACGATCTGTTTGACCTAGATGTCCCACAGTAGATGAAAAAGCTTCAGGGAATATTTGATCGTATCTCCGAAGAATATCATTCTGATATATCTGACCCATCGAAAGTCATCAAAGACCAACTAGTTTATAATTCTAGCTCAAAAGAAAATAAAGAGTTTCCAATTGAGCGTTCAAACTTAAGTACACATTCACGTGACACGCTCAAGGCAATATCGAGTCAAAAGCAAAAAAAAACGACTGACCTATTCCAGCTTCCCGATTTTACCAATAATGATATGAATGTTGACACAAAAGAGATGCTGAATTCAGGAATTGACAAATTAGACACCAATGATGAGGCTATTAAAGCAAAAAAAGCTGTTGATTCTTTGGATGATGATTTAATGAAAGTAGAATCAAAGAAATGGCATTCAAAATTTAATAAAGGCTTTGATGTGTGATGAGGAAAGATAAAAAAAACATACCTGAGATTTCGATTGATGAAGCGCTACAATTGTACATCTCTATGGCCTTTCCTCAAGGAATGCCGGAAGGCGAAGAAGGGGAGCGTATCCTCAAAATTATCAAAGAAAAGATAGCTTCTGAGCGACCTGAATGGGCAAAAGCTTCTGGATGGCTAAGTGATCAAGACGAAGATACAGGCAGCTACTCACAACTTAAACAGCGAGTCGTAGAGGATGCTTCAAAAGAAGATCTTCCTGAAGATTCTGAAGAACGCTACCTCTATCTAAGAAGGCAGGAAGCTAAAGAAAATAGCGAACACAAAAAGATTGAGCAGCAGGAACAGCAGGCAAAGACCGATTTTCGAAAGGCACATGTAGAAAGCAAAGCCACAAAAGAGGATGAGTTGCTAAAACGTGCTGCTCTAATAAAAAAGGTTTTATTGGAGCGGGCAAGCAATAAAATGATGCCTGATTTCGGAGAAAACAAGGTAACGGCATCAACTAGTTCGTCTGTTTCCAAGCCACAAATCAGTGCCATTAAACACGAAACTATCCATCTGGACAAACCCACTTCAACTCAAAAGAGACAAGAAGTCGAACATGGCCGCACGATCAGCGCATCTCTAGATAAGAACAATGAGTTCCGATCAAAGAGAAAACCAGATGCTAAGGAATGGTTCAAAGATTTTAAAAGTCTTAATGTTGAAGACCGGGTGGAATCAATTAAATCCTACAATCAAAAGAAAAGAGAAATGCTTGAAAATAAGCTAGATCTGATGTGGGATGGCAGATCATCAGGCAAGAAGAAAGATGCCTTACGATTTAACGATGAATTTGAAATAAACCAAGGCCTTTCCATTGGACATGGTGGTGCTGACGAGCATGGTTTGACATTAGAATAATATGATTCTTACACAAAGCCCAGATCCGAACATAAGTACATGGGAGCTGGAAAACGCTCTGAAGGTGATCAAAGATCATGTACAAACGTCATCCAAATGGCAGTTGAGGGAAGAATACATTGATCGCGGCATTCTGGACCCATATTATATTCTCATGATTCGGAAAGCAGAAAGTGATAGGCTGGATGATGTCTGGGATCAAAAGGTATTGAAAACATCCACACCCAGTTTCTCATATGTTCACCGTACCAGCAAGTGCACAAAAGCTTATTGGTGCGACATTGATAATTATTCCCTTCAGGAGGTCTTGGATTGTTTCAAGAAGAACTATGATCTGAATAGGCTGCAATTGCCTGGTCTTAAAGGAGACTTATTCGATCCTAAAGATCCACATGAGGCATTCGAAAAGAGGCGCTACATCTACGAGATCATCAGTCCTGTGCATCGACTCACAGGGATTGGTCCAAGCATGTATGCTATCGGGCTTGGAGCGGTTTGCGGCACGGTTTATAATCTTGAAAATCAACCGCTGGATGATGTAGAAGTACAACTTCAGATGGGAGAAGACATACAAACAAGAAGCACCAGAGATGGCGGACACTTTTGGTTTTCTAAGGTTCGAGGTGGAGATTATAATGTGATTGTGAAGAATCGTTCATGCACTTTGCAAGTGATCCGCAGAGATGAATTTGGCAACATCAAAGGGTGGCTCACCGATCAGGACGGCTACCCGGTAGCGAACACGGATGTGCATTTTAAAGCTCCGGACAAAGAAGTATTTTCTGCAACGACGGATGGCACTGGCAAATTCAGTACGGGCCCAGTTCCGGCTTTCCCTGTCTCGGACACGCCACTGGCTAACTATCCTTATGTCATGGATGTGCCCGACTTCCTGTTTTCAATATCCAAGTCTGTTCTGGTGAAAGATGCCATTATCAGTGGGTTATTGCGAACACAAGAAGGGAAAATCATTTCGAATAAAGAAATCATTTTAATGAAAAAAGGGATTGAAGTCACCCGGACATCTACCGATGGCCATGGGAATTTTCAATTCTTTGGGCTAGAGGGTGGAACCTATAAATTATCGGTACCCGAACGTACCATCTATCTGAACCACTTGTCAAACGGAAAGATCACAGGGAAGCTGGAAAACGGAACGGTCAATGAGACACGCATAGAGCTAATTGCTCATGATAGCGTGGTTACCACCGAGCGACTTTCCAGAGATAAAGCATTCACCTTTGACAGGGTGCCGCCTGGGAAGTATGAAGTAAAGACAAAACTTTCTGAGTGATGGCTGCTGTAACCGAAAGTGGAAAAACATATAAGATCACCAAGGGGAGCATCAATGCTCACACAGACTATCAATTGCCGCAGAATCTCGATTCGCAACTCCGAGGTGAATCGCTAAACGCTGCGTTTTCCCTTCAGATCGGTGATAAAATCACTATTGTAGAGATGGTTCGCAGAGTAGAGGAGGCTGAGCCCGACGCGAACGAACCAAAATCCCCAGAGGGAGCAGCAAAGGTAGTTTTCGAAGTTGTAAAGGCGACAGTAGCAGGAAAAGAAGGAGAATACTACATATGGGTTGTGTATAATGGGGTAGAAAAAGTGGAAGAATTTGTAGAAGAGAATGTAGAACCTCCCGAACCTGATCCAATCCCTGATCCACCAGACCCTCCGCAACCAATAGAAAATGAAATCCAAAATGGTGCAGAGGTTCATGTATCCGCAGGGGAGACGGTGGTCTTGGAGGTGAAGTCAGACGGTGAGAAGGGGGAAGAAGAGAATGAGGAAGTTGTAACAGGAAGCATTGAAGTGGAATTGCTGGATGAAGACGGAAAGCCATACGTGAGTGCAGAAATAGTTCATCTGATTGGAGAGCATTCAATACATACGATCGCGATTGATACGCAGGGCAAAGGAGACAAGATAGACATCCCTCCAGGAGAGTATGAGATGGCCATGCAGCTAGGCACGGTTTATTTTGATCAAAATAGGGATGTTTTGATTGGAACTGAGCAAAGCAAACTTGCTGATATATCTAATAAACTTACTCAAGCGAAAGTAGATTTTGAAACAATTCGTTGCATAGGGTATGCGGATAGCGACGGATCACAGAAGTACAATGAAAACTTAAGTTTGAAACGAGCTATACATGTGAAAAGTCTTTTAGCTAAAACTCAAAGTAAAATTAATGGAAGTAAGATTTTAACAAGGATAGGAGGTGTTTTAAAAGGAAGGAGTGAAGAAGAAAAGAAAGTAAATAGAAGGGTCGACATACTAGGATTGATTCGTGAAAAATGACTGATTGGAATCAAAAATATTGTACAGTTAAAAAAAATAAGTCCATAAAAATTAAGTGTGCAATTATTAATGGTAAGACAAAGATCACCTCAACAAAAGTTAATCCAGGTTATTGGGTAAAAGGTGCTTTTGTCAAAAATGCACCTAATGATAATAGTGACGGTGTTATTTCTAGAATTAACCATCTAGGTAATGCCCTATATTATATTTACTTAGATATTCTGAAACTGGCGAACCCGCTTAATCCGAAAGATATTGCTTCGGTTGACCTTAGAGAATTTGTTGACAAACAATATAAAATTTCAAAAAATGGAGATTTAGTAATCCCATCATTTGATTTAGTTAAGCAAGTACTGGGAGTCAGTAGTAATGACATAGAAAGTAGAGATTTTGATAAAGCATTTCTAGAAATTCGCTATTCAATAATTCATGAAGAGCTTTCAAAAACAACATCTGAGGAGGAGGAAAAAAGGATTATAGCAGCATTATCTGATCTTTCAGTAGAAGAATTCTATCAATTAATGAGAAAGCTTGCGTCAAATTCAATGAATAACTGGAGGGGAAAGAAAATGACATTATTAGAATTTCTCTACACTGACCTAAGTGGGGACAATTTGAATGTCTACTTACAGCTTTATAGGACAAAAATGATTTGCTACAGAGCAAATAGTTTAGAAGGGTTTGAAAAATTTTATAATGAAGCATTGGATGGACAACATATTGTTGGGTCTTATCAATATAGGACTGGATTTAAATATATCCGTAATTACCCAGAAGATTCTAAATATGATCTTAAAGGAAATGTAATAACTACTTGGAATCATCACGAAGGAATAGTCCCCCCTTGGAATTCTTCTACAGCAACTATGTCACCTATATCTCTAGCAAGAATTAATTATGAAGACAATGCTCCATACGCTATTATTAGCGCTCCTGAGATGCACGCACTACAAGCAAGCCATGCATTAGATGCATGGTTAGATAAATTAACGATAGTAACACTAGTATCAGGTATTTCAGCAGTTTCATTAGCTAGGACAGTGGCAGGTCGAACAGCAGCTGTTGTCTTAGGAATAGTTCATCCAATTGCTGATGCATTAATTAGAAAATATCAAAAGGAAATTAGTGAAATGGAAAATGGTCCAGCTTTCCTGAAGGGGTGGGATATTTTCAACTACGCACTGTTGGGATTCGGAATATTACAAATTACTAAAGCAACAGGAAAAATTGTTGTAAATAGAATTAATAAGCATGCAAAAAATTTAAAAGCAAAAAACTCACAGCAGCAAAAAATCATCGATGAATTAGTTACAAAAATTGATGATCTAGCTTCAAATATTTTGAAGAAAAAAAATGAGATTGATGCGCTAAGAAGTCGAGTAACTGCTGTTCCGAATTCATTAGAAAATACTGTAAAAAGAACACACGTATATC
Source organism: Ekhidna sp. (assembly GCF_039960695.1). Taxonomy (GTDB): domain Bacteria; phylum Bacteroidota; class Bacteroidia; order Cytophagales; family Cyclobacteriaceae; genus Ekhidna. The sequence goes on from NZ_JBDVKP010000004.1 coordinate 382,140, forward strand.
TAGGAATTGACAATGGAGAAATTAGATATGTTGGAATAACAGTTCAAGATCTATTAGCTCGACAGGCACAACATGTGGCCAAAGGAAAAACTTTTACAATAGCAAGAATTACTACAAGAGAGGCACTAAGTAGAAGGCAAGCAAGGGCGATTGAACAAGTTATCATTAACAAAAACCGCATTGAAAATATTACAAGCTTTGGTGGCCTCCGTATGTTTAATTTAGAATTTGCAAACGCAATTAATAGTATATCACCATCAAGGAAATGGTATGCCGAAGCAGTAAGTTGGGCGGAGAGCTGGTTGAAACTTCACAATTATTTATAGCCCTTAAGAGCTCGGCGAAAACTGCCACATCTGCTGCAGTCTGCCCAGTGACTTGTTGCCTGTGGTACGCGATTCTCCATATCCCTTGCCTCCATACATCATCAGCCAGCCTGTAGGGTTCAGCCAGCAAGCTGCACCATAGCGTGACGAAGGCCAGCTGTCTGGATATGGAATTTTTGGTGCGGTCGCATTTCCCATGTCTCTCATTTCCAAAGGACCGTCAACGTATGACCATTGACCATTCGTGATTTTCCAGAGGTCATTGAGGGGAGCTTCGCGGGTAGAGTCTGTGTTTGATCCTTCACCTCCAAACATCCAAACCACACCATTGGTGTCTTTCCAAACGGAGGCATAGGCACGTGGGCCCGGTCGTTTATTTTGCTGTACGAAGCTATCATTCAAGACCAAGTGGTTGTCCTTTACCATGGTCCACTTGTTCTTCTTAAAGTGCCACAAATCATTCAAACTCCGAACCTGGTTACCAACCACACCATACCCGCCAAATAACCACAACTTACCGGAATCATCGGTCCAGGTGGCGGCACCGCTTCGTGCGGAAGGTCTTTTGTTTTGAAGGTCTGGTGTGTAGTTCTGTGTACCATCTCCATTTTTCAACTCCCATGTGTCACCGTCAAACGTCCACAAGTCGGAGATGTGATATTCTGGCTTACCCGACTCTCTATATTCTCCTCCAAACAGCCACAGCAGGCCGGTCTCGTCATCATACCAGAATGACGGATGCACGCGAGTTAGCGGCCAGTATTCGGTAGTAAATTCTCTTTTATGTTCATCGAGCATAATTAGCTCATCTCCATACGTACCGTGCGCGTCATCATCTTTCCAATCATTGCTAATAGCCATCATTTCCCAACCATCGTCCTCTGTAAACTTCCACAAGTCATTGAGTGACCTTTGTCGGCCGCTTATGTGATATCCGTGACCACCAAACATCCAGAAAACACCTTCACTGTCTTGCCAGAAAGCTGTACCATGACGACCTCCTGGTGTGGTTATCTCCCCAGGAGTGTTGCTGAATTTCGAGAAGCCATTGGTTGTTGACAGGCCTTTGACCCACGTCCAATTGTCTCCATCATACGTCCATAAGTCATTCAGTTGACCACTTCTTGGGTTGGCGTCGTTTCCATACCCACCAAACAACCAAATCTTACCTTTGAGGTCCTGCCATACCGCAGAAAAGCTGCGTGCTCCCGGCATATTTCTGGCGTCTACTTCATTACGCGTCCCGGGGATCGTAAGCACATTGGTTTTATCCGAACCAAACAGCATGGTCCACCCGTCCACCACATGAGTGAATTTTAGTTCTGCTTTCACAATGGCCAGGTGGTCATCAAAACCGGATGATCCCGGTTCCACTCGTATGACCAATGTTCCTTTCTTACCTTCGCCTTGATACGAGATGGTGAATTTTGAAAGTGCGTCCCCGTATGTTTCAAAAGCTCGATCAATGAAAAATTGTCTTATTCCGTCTTTTTCAATAAAAACTGAGAATCTAACGCCATCAGTCTGACTTGCTTCCTGTAGGAAACCCAGTTCGAATGAGAGTTCACATGTACTTGGTAAATAGAAATCCTCAAAGCGGCCATCTATGTGCCTGAATTCCGAATTGGGACAGGTGATCACAAGAGCTCTCGCGTAGACATTATTATCATCCAGTGTCACATTGTCTTTTACTGCTACCGATCCAAACCCTTCGGAAATACTCGCCTCTGATGCAAATGGAAGAATTTCACCACTCGGCAATTGCCAATCTGCATGATGAGCATTTCTGAGAAAATTATAATTGTTTAAGGCACTGACATTGACAAGTGTCGGTGATATTTTGATTGTGTTTTCATCATACACCAATCGCAACTTCGCATTTACGATGGTGAGTTTAGGAGCTATCACCTTTATCAGTTCATTAGTGATTTCAAGAACTTCTAATGGTCCGAATTTTTCAACATAGACACTTGGCAGTCCATTTTCTGTGAAGTGATCACCTCGTAGGATCATTGGGTCACCAGCAGCAATATGCTCGGGTGAGGAATAGATTTCAGCTTCCTGAATGATCCTGAAAGTGACAGATCGCGATCTGAGATTTGGATTGAGATAATCAAAGACATATAGTTCTCCATTGGTGAGCGGTGAATCATGAAGATCTACTTCTAGTTCAGTAGTAGAATTGAAAATGGTGTCTAACCTGATATCATTAATCATCACTGCGGAGAACTTTGTAAACCCTGATCCGGTGATTTTAAACACACGATTTGCTGTAGTCGGGAATTTTTCTATGTCATCTAATTCATACCCAACTATCTCTTTTAGCAGTGCCTCTGTATCGAAATCCCAAACAAATTTTGAAAAATCTGGTAATACCAAGGAGTCGTATTTGCTAAGAATTACAGCACTTGTAAATGATTCTTCGGAGGGGATTAAATGCAATTTTCGTGCTGTCTGCAATTGCATATAGTCCTTCAAAAGGACTGCAACGTCAGAATCAGCATCGTTCAAAAACCAACCGAACGCGTGCTCATTGATGGATAGCGAAAACTCAGCTTCGTTAAAGTGCAACCTGAGAAACAGTCGGTCAAATCCATTCCCTTCCATGATAAGATTAGTAGGGTAGGAGATCGTAGCGTTTGTGTGACTCAGATGAAAAACAATGGACTCATTATCGAGAGATATCTTTAGGTGACCGTGAGCAATTTGGGAATCATCAAGTAAGTCTAATTGGACTTGCAAGTTGTCAATATTGTAAAACTCCCCATAAAATGAAAAGCTGACTGGGAGCGCCTGGTTTAACGAAAGAATACCGTTTTCTTCTCTTTTCTTAATGATTTTATTGGGAAGTAATTCAAACCCTTCGGTACCCCAGTGTTCACTCAGTCCATTCCAAATAGGAGAGCACCAAAGGATGTGTTCATCAAATGTTCCTTGCCTAAACACCGGAATTTTCCGGTTCCAAAGCGTGGTTGTTTCATCGTACTTCTCATCTGAGGCAATGTCTGCACGGATAATGCGTACTTTATCAGTAAATGCACCTGGTTTAAGACCAAAGCCAAGAACCTGCTGTTCATCCGTTTTATCCACATAGGAAGCTTCGATAATACTGACCTCATTTTGCTCAAATTCAAGGTAGAGTCCTTGATGAGATTTACCGAAACCATAGCCATGAATTAGACTTTCGGTCCCTACTACTACGTATTCTGGCACGCCAGTGATGCTTGGTACCTGATAGAAGAATGTATTGGTATCCCACCATTTGTGATGACTGAATAAATACAACCGGCCATCACCCGCATTATCGGGAATGGCTATTAATAACGATTGATCAGATTTAATTGCGTACAGACTGCCTTCTTCCTCGGTGTTATGAGAAAGGTTAAAAGACTGGTCACCAATTTTCAGTTGGGTAACGTTCGAGAAGTGATTTCCAGTGATTCTAACTAGCTCGTTGTGACGGGCTTCTTTAGGTGTGATGCTTTTGATGAATGGTCTTAAATAAAAGATTTGTTCCATTCCTAACTCTTCGTCCCGTGTGAGGAAACTCACCGGACCGGACCTTGCATTTTCCGGAACACGAAATTGAGCTAAAGTTGATGTGTGTGATTCTAAGTGTGCCAACTCTCCATTGGCGAATTTGAGTTTTGTTTCTGGAGAAATATTCTCTCCGACGATTTTGATGGTACTTCCCAGCTTGTTTTCGGGGTTGAAATACCCATAGCTGGAGTTCGTTTCAAATCGCAACGGTGTTGCGTTGATAACAAGCTGGTCAAGGTGCTGAAAAGTTCCTTCTGGTGTGGTGACTTTTAAGTAGCCACTGGTTAAATCAGGTGTTATCTTAAATGTGATTTGCTCGAATGATACTTCTAATGGGGTGATCTTCTTTCCATCTAGGGTGATAGTGGTATCAGCCATATTTAAGGCCCCTAGGTTTTCTCCTGTTATGGTCACTGTTTCACCAGAGGTCGCTCGCTGCTTGTTGACACTAGATATGATCGGGCTGGCAAGCTCAGAAATATCATCAATAGTTCTGTTTTTGGGAGAAAGAAGCAGGAGCTCTAAAAATTCTCCGGAGGTGTCATCGAAGATAAGAATGGCAAAAATTTCATCAGCATCTAAAGTGGATACATACCATTTTCTAGAGTCTCTAATGTACTCCAGCGTTAAGCTGGTGTATTCGATTTTAACTTTACGCTTATCATTATGTTTATTTATTTCTTCAAGGGCCTTTGCACGAATGTCTTCGATCCGCTGTTTGCTGGTCGGTTTAGGTATATTGTTTTCATTGATCCCTTCGTCAGGAACCATTGCAAACTTTAAGGAAATCTTAGAAGACACTTCTTGATTTACATTGGATTTTGCCTGCGTTTTTGCATTGTGAGGTTTAGTCTCTATTTTGAAACTTCCGACCGAGTCATATTTTCCCTTGACTTGCATATTGAGGTCAAGTTTGGCTTCTGGTAGCACAAAAGAAGATGCCTGCGGAAGAATCAATTTTGGATTGGCAAGAAGCTCTTTCAATCTTAATTGCTGTGACTCTATTAAGATTTCGTCCAACTTTTCCTGACTTTGCGAAAGCGCCTGACCAATTTCTTTAACTATATCTTCCATATAGCCAGCACCGTCACTTCCTGATGTAGTTATTACCGATTTCTCGTTTTTCTTTTGATTTAGGTAGTGTTTCATTCTTCTGAATCTGGAATGTTAGCAATCTTAAATTTCAGTCGTACGAGTGGTGACTCTTCGGTTACACTCTTAATGTTTGGCAGCATCAGCATGGGCTCATCTTCCCCGCGTTCTGCTATGAGAGGCAGCGCAAAATCTACTTCCAGGTCCTGTATGATATAATCTTTGATTGTTTCGCTTTCCGCACCTTCCAGTGTATTCGAATTTATGGCCTTGGCCATTGAATTTTGAAAACCATTCATTAAGTCACTGGTTTTAACAGCGATTCCAGTGATCTTCTGACTTTCAGTCTTTGAGGTTTTAAGCTCATTATACAGGTCAAATACAAGATTTCGTAGACTGGTAATTTCGTTCTCCAGTTCTGCTATTGTTTTATCACTCATAAGGCTAGTATAATTTCTTGATTATCAATTCCGGTCATTCCTGTGGTGATGTCAATATTAAATTCCTTGATATCCAGTTGATGGATGCGAATCGCAGTATTAACCGATTTAACATTTTTAACTAATACGATATAACCTCTCAGGAAGTCCGAAAGTCTCGGAGTTTGATCGGGCTTCATTTTTATGGTATGCTTTCCTTGCAGGAAATCAATCTTCCGTATTGGAAGTACAGGCTTTGTTTTTATAGATCGACTAGTGGCCAATTTTTTCATTATCAATCCTCTCGGTATTTAGCTGTAATAATGTCTCCAGACTCATCATCGACAATCAATAATGCACGAAGTATTAAGCCTGATGCCTGCTTGGAGTTTTCTGCTGGCGGATGAACTACCTCGATATACCAGTTCCCGCCTTTATAGGCTTTGTGATTATTGAATGGCCGGAAAAATACATTAAGAAATGCATGGTCATACTTGTGGAGAAGTTGCGCCACTTTTCGCAATCGTGAAATTTCCGAAATCAACACATGTTCATTCCGAACGGTTAGATTTAAATCCTCTTCTATAGGTACCCGCTTCACCTTCAGGTTGAAATCGCTTGAAAGTGTGGTGTCTACACTGTATTTCGAAGTGTATGCTGCGTCAATCATTTGTGAGCGTAGTTCTCGATCCTTATTGATCTCTAGCAACATTTTAACTGCAAGTTCAGCCTCTGGAATTGCATACCAATGCGATGACAATCCAGTTTGTTCTGTTATGCCACTTTCCAATAGTCGGACCGCCGTTTTAATGGAGTTTCTGTCCATCTCATATTGAGATCGGGCTACTGAGGTTATTAAACCAATAATTAAGGATCGTAAATCAATAGTGTCTTGCATAGCTATACTGTTGACTGTTTTAGAGCTGATCTAAATACCGAATGAAAGGATTGATTTTTGATCTGTTTGGTGAGAGTGGTGGGCTTCATAAGAATGGTGATTTTGGGTTACATCCGATTGAAATATGCCAGGAGCTCTTTTCTGTAAGGCTCGCTTACTGGGATGCGTCTATCCATGTAAAAAACATTGGCCTCCGAAAAAGAATCGATATTTTCTAGATTGATCGTGTAGGAGCGATGTACTCGCATGAAAGGATAACTCAGCTCTTTACAACATTGCGTAAGATTTCGTGAGATTGTATAATCCTTTTTGTTGGTTCTGATGAGGGTATAGGCACCCTGCGCTTCCAGATATAGAATGTCGTGATATTGTATTTTGTCGAACCTTATGCCGTTTCGCACAAAAATACCCGGTACATACAGGTTATTTTGATAATTACCAGTACTTAAGGTTTGCTGCTTTTTAGTAAGCAGATTGAAAAGTGGATCGCTTGCAGATAAACTAATTTGTATTTGTACGCCATTCTCCTCTTCCCTCCAAGCGATCTCTGCGTTGGTGGTTTTGAGTTGGTCCATGCTTGGTGAGCTGGTTGTTTATATCTTATTCAAGATACCTCAAAGTCCAACTGAAATAAACCAAAATCGCAATTGATTTAGAAAAATACCCAAAATTGGGTAGACACAAATGAAGTAAATTGTACTATCTCAACATATAACTGTATTGTTCTGGTAGATTCGGGCAATAACTGGAGCTGTACTTGAGCGGCATAAATTCATTTTGTCCTTGTAGCGATCCATTCAGATAGAAATATCTCACCCAAATGAAATAGGAAAGTGCAGATGTTCTTCGGCCAAAGAGGATGAAGCTTTTCTGCTTTTTGACTAAATTGTTTTATATAAAATCGCATAACTATGAAAAATCTAACTACCCTTTTGATTGTGCTTGTTTTTGTTGTGGGATGCCAGCAAACCGGGCCACCTATGTTGACAGATGCCGATATTGCCGACATAGCAACACGTCGTGACATTATTGTAACAATGGTAAAGACTGCTGACTTTAGTCCGGCAGCAGATGTTTACGATCCAAACTGTATCGTACTTCCTCCAGGGATGGACGCCACTAAGGGGATAGAGGCCACCACAAATTCAATGAGTCTGAGTCCTCCTGCAGTTGATTTCAGTATTACCAACAACACTATCGAAGGGAATGGTACATATGCCTTCGCTACAGGTACCTATAAATTTTCCTTTATGGTCAATGATAGTACACAAATGGATGACATTGGAAAATATATTGAAGTCTGGAAAAAGCAAGAGGATGGAACATGGAGGTTGTATCAAGACATTTGGAATTCCAGTGTCTCAATGAACTGATTCTAAGGGAGATAAAAGGAAGGCGCTGAAATAAGGTTGTTAATGAATCAGTCTGAGGGGATTGATTGTTTTAGTGTTACTTCCCCCATTCAAAAATGAAGTAGATGCTCCCCAAACTTATCAACATGGAAATGGTAGAAATAGCTTCTGAGTGAAGATTTAGTATCTATGGATTATGAATAGAAATGCATACCTGGCAGGGATCATTTGGCTCTCGATAATTGCTATATTTAGCTGTTTTTGGATAGCCAATAGCTTAATTCACGGTACAGACTTCAATGAATTCGTCTCTTTTCCAAAGTTGGTAGTCATTGATGGGATTAGCGTACTCCTATGTGAGATAATCCTTCTCATATATTTTCATGCAAAAAAGTATAAAATCACGTTTGCATTCAGTTTGTTATCCACGATCACTTTTTTGGTGCTTTTTACGACCGTGTATCTGTTTTATAATGGGATAGGAACAGGCGTTTTTATCAATCTCATTGTTACAATTCATCTACTGGCAGTGACCATGTTCTCATTGACTCTCATGAGCTCCAAAGCTTCTGATCGACCTCTGTTAAAGACAGCAGGAAACCTGGGAGCTATCGCGGGATTCATTATTCTTCTCACTCATGTTGTTGGGGTTTATATGCCGGAAGGCGCAACTCTGGATTTAATTATCAACATAAATATGTGGGTCGGCAGGCTGGGAGGGCTGATTGTCATCTTCTATATTTTGAACTTCTATCAAGAGATGAAGCAGAAACAGACTTTTGGAGTTTGAAAGTCTCACTTCCCAATACAAAACTTACTAAAGATATTCTCCAGCAAATCATCAGTGGTTACCTCCCCAGTGATCTCCCCCAGATGGAATAGAGCAGAGCGGATGTCCTGAGCGACCAGGTCATTACTCATCTGCCTATTGATGCCTTCGATCACACGATTGAGAGCGTCATCGGTTTGTTGCAGGCTCTCCAGATGTCTGGTGTTGGTTACAATCACATTGGATTGAGCTGGTTTATCCACAAGGGTTTTAAGCTCCTGCTTTAACGTATCGAGATTGTCTTTTTCCTTAGCGGAAATGAAGACTGCTCTTTCTTTCGCTAGTCGATCTTTTAACAAAGCATCTGCTTGATCTACTTTATTCCCTACAATGATGTAAGGCACGTCGGAAGCGTGCAATCCTTGCAATTGCTTATCAATGGATTCAATGGATTCGTTCACCAAATCAAACATGTAGATGACAAGACCTGCTTGTTTCATCTTCTCCAATGTACGCTTCACACCGATACTCTCCACCTTATCTTCTGTCTCACGGATGCCGGCTGTGTCTATGAATCGGAAGGCGATACCGTCCAGGTATATTTGATCTTCAATGAAATCACGTGTGGTTCCTGCCACCTCAGAAACAATCGCTTTTTCCTCATTGAGCAATGCATTCAAAAGGGTCGATTTCCCAGCATTGGGTTTCCCAGCAATGACCGTGGGAACACCATTTTTCAGCACATTTCCGTATTCAAAGCTGGCAATCAACGACTGAATTAATGTTTGAATCTTGTTGATCAAATCGATGAGGCCTTGGCGATCAGCAAATTCCACGTCTTCTTCCGCAAAGTCGAGTTCCAGCTCAATCATCGAAGCAAAGTGCACCAACTGTTCACGCAGGTTTTTAATCTCATCAGAAAATCCACCTCTCATCTGATTCATTGCGGTTTGCTGCATGCCAGCATTTTCCGAGGCGATCAAATCAGCTACTGCTTCTGCTTGAGCCAGGTCAAATCGGCCGTTAAGAAATGCTTTCTGTGTAAACTCACCAGGCTTGGCCAGACGGGCACCTTTAGTTACAATCAAAGTCAAAATTCTCTGGAGGATGTATTGGGAACCATGACTCGATATTTCGATCACATCTTCTTTAGTGTAGGAGTTAGGCCCTTTGAAGATGGATACCAATACCTCGTCTATAATTTCGTTTTGATCATTTCGGATTGTCCCCAAATGAATGGTATGCGAATCCACTTTCGTTAGGTCCTTACCTTTAAAGAGCTCATTCACGATAGGTATGGTCTGAGTTCCGGAAACGCGTATTATGCCCAATGCGCCTTGGCCAGGCGGCGTAGCAAGCGCAGTAATGGTGTCGTTGATCTGAGACATGCTGCAAAGATGATAAAAGGAACGGAGTTTAAGGCATTTGATTAATTGATCTACCCGGGTTTGATAAATTAAATAACATATTTGATTTGCAAATAGGAAATAAATAATTATATATTTGTTTTGTAAATAGGAAATAAATAAGATTTTATGAAACTAGGAGCTTTCGAAGAATTGGTTTTACTCGCAGTAGGTGTATTAGGAGAGGATGCTTATGGGGTTACAATAAAGGAAATTCTCAAAGAGAAAACAGAAAAGAACCCAAGTATTGGTGCATTGCACTCCGCGCTCTACCGACTCGAAGAGAAAGGTTATTTGGAAGCTTCTGAGGGAGGAGCTACTAATGAAAGAGGAGGTAGAAGGAAAAAGTACTACCGACTTACATCTCATGGAATTAAAGTACTGGAGGAAGCTAATGAGCTAAGGATGGCATTCTCAAGAGAAGTGCCAGGACTAAATCTGAATACAAGCTCATGAATATAAAATCAAAACCGCCCAGACTAGCCAGACGAATCCTTCAATGGTTTTGTGATGAACGTGTCCTGGAATTTTTGCAAGGAGACTTGGAAGAACTCTATTTTATCAGACTCAAGCGCTATGGAAAATTCAAGTCTGCTTTTCATTATTTCCTGGATGTGTTCAGCGCCATTCGTCCATTTGCATTTAAACAATCTAGGTCAAACTCAAATATTGCTATGCTTAAAAACTACTTTTTAACCTCAGTCAGAAACTTCGCAAGGAATAAGCGTTACTTTCTGACCAACCTTACAGGACTTACCATAGGGTTAACATGCTTTTCACTTATTGCTTTTTATATCATAAATGAGCTCAGTTACGATCGCTTTCATTTGGATTCAGACAGAATTTATCGCGTAAGTAATGTGGCAGTTATCAATGGAGAGGAAAATAGGGATGCACCTGCCAGTGCCCCACTCGCTTCGGTTTTACTTGAAGAATATCCAGCTGTTGAGCAAGCCGTCAGAATTGTAGAAAGTGATCCAGTCTTACTGGAAGAGTCTGGGAGGAAGTTCATTGAAGATGGGCTACTCTATGTAGATCCATCGTTCTTTCGCGTATTCAATTTCCCATTGATAGATGGCACAGCAGGGACTGTCTTAGAACACCCTCGATCATTGATTCTAACGGAATCCTACGCTAAGAAATACTTTGGAGGGGTGAACCCCATTGGAAAAGAAATAGCTGTGGATACTGATTCCCTCTTTTATATAGTTACCGGCATAATCGCGGATCCAGTAGCTAATTCTCACATTCAATTTGACATGCTGGCTTCATTAAGCACTCTGCCTGATGTAGATAAAGGCAATAATTGGATTGCGAGTCATGCACATACCTACTTAATCCTGAATAATAAAGTAGCCATAGAAGAGATAGAGAAAGACATGAGAAGCATATTCTATAAATACATGGCTCCTCAGATTGAATATTATACCGGTGCATCAATAGGAGAGTGGGAGGCTGCTGGCAATTGGGTAGGATATGAGCTATTCCCTTTGGAAGACATTCATCTCAAGTCCGATTTCGCAAAAGAACTGACTCCAACAGGTAATCTGTCCTATATGTACATCTACGGCGTTATTGGCTTGATCATCTTATGCATTGCCATTTTTAATTACGTAAACATGGCAACGGCACACTCAGCGACTCGAGCGCGTGAGGTTGGTGTTAGGAAAGTGATGGGCTCGACTTGGTCCATGTTGATTAGGCAGTTCATTTTTGAATCAATCTTACTTACCTTATCCGCAGGAATATTAACATGTCTCCTTTCATATACATTAATGCCTTCCTTCCAGGTGATACTCCAAAAACAACTTGCTTTTGGTATCCTTTCGAGCTTTTGGGGTCCCACTGCACTACTGATACTATCAGTATTCGTGGGAATCTTAGCGGGTTCTTATCCGGCATTGGTGTTGTCAAGGTTTCATCCTGTATGGGCCATGAAAGGAACATCTTCATCTTCTAACACCACCGGATGGTTGAGAAACAGTCTAGTGGTCATTCAGTTTGCAGCTTCAATCGTGATTATAATCGTCACTCTCGTGGTTTATAATCAGATTGACTATATGCTCACCAAAAATCTTGGGTTCGACAAAAATCAGGTGCTGGTAATACGCAGGCCTGATGCATTAGGAAATCACCTTGAGGTCTTTAAAAAAGAGATTAAATCGATAGCTAATGTTCAAGATGTTGCCCACACAAAGACTTTGCCAGGAAAGGGATATGACATTCGATCATATCGTCCCGAAAGTCGCTCAGAGACGTTTCTGTTTCCTAATAATTTAGTTGGTTATAAGTATCTGGATGTAATGGATTTAGAATTAGTAGCCGGTCGATTCTTTGAGGAAGAGCATAAGCTGGCAGATATTCACAATGTTGTCCTTAATGAAACTGCTGTTGCTGCACTAGGATTTGAGAACCCTGTCGGTCAAAAACTTACGTCTCCGTGGCACATGGGAGAACCCATTACAATCATAGGTGTGATAAAAGATTACCATGTTGAGTCTCTCCATCAGCCAATAGTCCCTGTTTCATTGGAGCTGATTACCGATAATTCATCGCAATACATAATTGTTAAATTGAGCAGCAGCCAGAATGTAAGAGAAATGATAGAGCAGGTTGATGAACTATGGGCAGACTATACAAATGATCATCCTTTTCAATATTTCTTTTATGATGAAGAATATGAGAAGCTCTATCACAATGAGACAGCTACCGCTAATATTTTTATGGTTTTAGCTTCACTATCAATACTTATTGCATGTCTTGGATTAATTGGTCTCGTTTCGTTTAATATCTCAACTCGAAGGAAAGAAGTAGGTATTCGTAAGGTTTTGGGCGCAAGTACAGCAGCATTGGTTTGGTTACTTTCAAATGGCATGATCAGAACAACCGTTATAGCGACGCTTGTATCTTGGCCAGTCGGTTATTTCTCAATCAATTATTGGCTTCAAAATTTTTCCGAACGTACAGTAATTAATCCATGGAGCTTCATTGTTTCTACGATTATAGTACTTGTTGTTGGAGCAGCAGCAATCAGTTTTCAAACTATCAGAGCCTCGCTTAGTAATCCTATTGAGAGCTTGAGACAAGAATAGTCATCTAAATTAATCTTTTAAATACGTAACCATTTGGTTTCTTTTGTGTATACTTGTAACCAAAAGGTTTCATATTATGCGACGAGACGTATTTCAGGCTATAGCTGATCCTACCAGGCGAGAGATCATCGGATTGGTTTCTCATCACTCAAGGAATGTCAATGAGTTGGCTGACAATTTTGAGATGAGCAGACCAGCTGTTTCAAAACATGTTCGCATTCTCAAAGAATGCGGTTTGGTAACCATTGAAAAGAAGGGAAGGGAGCGCTATTGCCATGCGCAGCTAGATAAGCTTGGAGAGATCGCCTTATGGGTACATCAATACAGACGCTTCTGGAATGCAAGTCTGGATACGTTGGAAGCCTTATTAAAAGAAGATTCAAACAAAAAGTAATAGCTACTATGAATACGTACGGAAAACTAATCAATGACCACACGCTGGAATTTGAACGATTACTACCCGGACCGATAGATCGGGTCTGGGAATATATAACGGATGCTGATAAGCGCGCATTATGGTTTGCCGGTGGCAATATGGACAGTCATCATGGAGGGAAAGTAGAATATCAATTCGACCATAAACGACTTTCTCCGGAACCTGACCCGATACCGGATAAGTACAAAGACCTTGAAGGTGGCATGACATCAGTAGCTGACGTACTTACGTACGATCCACCTCATTTACTAATTATCGGATGGGAAGGAGGAGAGGTCACCTTCAAGCTTGAAGAATTTAATGATCAGGTAAAGTTGACATTAACGCATTCCAATTTACCAACGGATAGAGAAAAGCGTGTCGGAACAATGGCTGGCTGGCATACCCACTTGGATATTCTGGTTGATCGTGTAACCGGAAAGGATCCCAAAGGATTTTGGGGAGTACATGCGAGAATGGAAATAGAGTACACAAAGAAATTCTTCTAAAACAACATAAACTAATGTGAAATGATGAATAAATACGGAAAGCTGGTAGCGCCAACAACTCTACAATTTGAGCGGTTACTACCAGGACCTATCGAACGCGTTTGGGACTACCTGACCGATGCTGAAAAAAGAGCCAAATGGTTTTGTGGTGGATCGACAGGATTAAGCCCAGAAGATGAGATTAAATTCATTTTTTATAACTCTCAACTCGGGTCGCCTACCAAGCCAACTCCGGAAAAGTATAAAGATTATGGAGATGGATTTGAATCTAAGGCTGTCGTCATCCGATCTGAGAAACCCAATCTCTTTGTCATTGAATGGGAAGGTGTGGTCACTTTTGCACTCATTGAGGACGGAGAAATGGTGAAATTGACACTTACTCACGAAAAGCTGCAAGACTTAAAAGAGACTCGAGTTGGAACTTTAGCAGGTTGGCATACTCATCTGGATATTCTGGTTGATCAGCTAAATAACAGGGAGTCTAAAGGCTTCTGGTCTACTCATATGGACTTTGAGGACGAATATGCTTCAAGATTGACTAACTAAGCCTTTGTGCGCTATTTAGCCATATTCCAAACAGCAACACGAATCCTCCTGCAATCAAAAAGGAACTTGTGCCCCCAATTAGAAATACAATGATGACAGCTGAAGCCACCAGCCTTAGATACTCTGACGGAATCCACTTTCTGCGATTCTCCATAAGAATGCCAAGCTGAGCAATGGACCACATGATATAGCCAACCAAGGCAAGCTTCGTATTGAAATCATAATTAGCTTGAGTGAATAGAAATAACGCGGTAAAGGTGAGAACCAAAACGAACTGCACAAATACATACCGGATCATGGGCATGTGTGGGTGCACGTCATATTTGCGATAAGTTTCTTTGTCAACTTCCGGTGCTACCTGGTAGCCTCCTAGTTCTGCTGGCTGCCAGCCAGGTTTGTAGAAAAGCACTTTAAGCTTGTTCCAAAATCCAGGTGTCACTTTTACCTGATTGGTCATATCTACAATAGGAAGTACGTTTGCCCAAACCGGATTCCAGGTATTCGTAGGTTTGGTTACGCCGTATGTTGGCTTTTCTTCTTCCGCCTGAAATGTACCAAACATGCGGTCCCATATCATCAATGTTCCCGCATGGTTGCGATCGATGTATTTTGGATTACGTCCGTGATGAACCCGATGATGAGAGGGTGTATTAAAAAGGAATTCAAACCATTTCGGGAGTTTCTCTATTGCTTCAGTATGTATCCAGAATTGATAAATCAAGTTGATTCCTTTCACCGCAAGAAACGCATACGCGTTGAATCCAATCAATGCCAATGGCAAATAAAAGACCATCGAAAACGCACCGCCGAAGGAAGACTGCCGAAGTGCTACAGACAAGTTATAATCTTCACTTTGGTGATGTACTACATGTGCTGTATTCCAAAGAAAGTTTATCTCATGGCTTGCGCGATGGAACCAATAATAACAAAGGTCCACCAACAGAAAGAGAACCAGGTAGCTCCACCAGGTGTTGGGTATTTGCGAGATAGACCAATAGGTATATACATACTGATACATACCTACCGAAATAACTCCCCATATGGCATTGGTTACTTGTGAAGATATCCCACAACTGATGTTAGAAATCGCATCGTTTGTTCGATAAATTTTGGCCTTCTTAATCAGCTGATAGACCAACTCAAAACCGATTAGCAAAAAGTAAAGAGGAATGGAAAGAATAACTGGGTTGAGATCCATATTCAAATTTAATGATTGAGCGCCATTATGTTCTACTGGTCATTACATTTGCAGCCATGATCAAAGCGATAAAAGTTTTTAATTCCATTTCGGTTTTACTATTCTCGGTCATTCTCCTTTTAGTGTATGCTTACTTACCCATAATGGTCGACCTCAATGTAGAAGGAGTGAAGGACCTGCACAAGCAAACATTCTTCTATTATGCTTTTGGAAGTTTCGTCATAGTCAACCTCATTGTTCGAATTGGAGTAACGCTTGGCTCACGGAAATTACCTGAAAATTTGGCGGCCTGGATACGCGCAATTCTATTCATCATTAATTTCTATTTAGCCTCAATGATTGGCTTCATTGGAGTGATAAATAATACCGGACATATCAATCCTTCCAGCTTCGGCTACCTCAACTTTATAGGCCCAATTTTTTTACTGGTCTGGGGTGTTGGACTGATTTTTTTTCTCTTTAAAAAGAAATAGAACTCACTCTATTTCAGTTTATTAAATTGACTTATTTCAAGTAAAGGTACCTTCGAAGCTTAGGTTGTTACGTGTAAGTGTTGGATTTTTATCATTACTTTGGATTTCGATTAAAACTTGATTGATGTCGCCCAGAGCTTTTTGAGAGGTTTGATCGAAAACAACGGATTTAATAGATGCTGAAATAAATTCAACACGACACAATACAAAGAAAGTACACGTAGATGGCTGAAGCGATATATACCGAAGATAGTATCAAATCACTGGACTGGAAAGAGCACATCCGACTGAGACCAGGTATGTACATTGGTAAGTTAGGAGACGGCAGCTCTCCAGACGATGGGATTTATGTTTTGGTAAAAGAGATCATTGATAATAGCATTGATGAACACATGATGGGACATGGCCGCACCATTGATGTGAAGGTGACCGACCATCGAGTGACGGTTCGTGATTATGGACGAGGTATACCTCTTGGAAAAGTTGTAGACTGTGTGAGCAAAATTAACACTGGAGGCAAGTATGATTCAGGTGCTTTTCAAAAATCAGTGGGGCTTAATGGTGTTGGTACCAAAGCCGTAAACGCACTCTCGAATTACTTTAAAGTACAAAGCTACAGAGACGGTGAAACTAAGGTTGCAGAGTTTGAAAGAGGAGTGGTTACAACCGATTCAAAAGTTCAAAAAGCGGAAGGTAGAAATGGAACTCAAATCATCTTTGAGCCGGACGATTCAGTCTTTAAGAATTATCATTTCATTCCTGAGTATCTGGACAATTTGATGTGGAACTATGCCTACTTAAATGCCGGGCTGACCATTGTGCTAAATGGTAAAAAGTATCACTCCGAAAATGGCCTTAAGGATCTTCTGACCAATAAGGCAGATATTGAAAATTTGCGTTATCCGATCATTCATTTGAAAGGCGAGGACATTGAAGTTGCAATAACCCACGCGAATCAATACGGCGAAGAATATTACTCATTTGTGAATGGTCAGTACACCACGCAAGGAGGTACACATTTGGCTGCTTTTAGAGAGGCATTAGTAAAGACCGTACGTGAATTTTATGGAAAGAACTTTGAGGCTTCTGATGTGAGAAGCGCCATCGTTGGTGCAATCGCCGTGAGAGTACAAGAGCCTGTGTTTGAAAGCCAGACCAAAACCAAGCTTGGTTCTCAAAATGTGGGACCGGAAGGACCTACTATGCGAACGTTTGTCAATGACTTTGTAAAAAAAGAGCTTGATAATTTCCTCCATAGAAATTCCGATACTGCCGATGCGCTACTCAAACGGATTCAGCAATCTGAGCGTGAGCGCAAGGAAATAGCTGGAATAAAGAAGCTTGCCAATGAGCGAGCAAAGAAGGCCAACCTTCACAATAAGAAACTACGAGACTGTCGTATTCACTTCAATGACAAGAAAGGAGATGATGCGATCAAGGATGAGACAATGGTCTTCATCACCGAAGGTGACTCAGCCAGTGGATCCATTACCAAATCAAGAAATGTACAGACTCAGGCAGTCTTTTCCTTAAGAGGTAAGCCATTCAACTGTTTCGGACATACAAAGAAGGTAGTTTACGAAAATGAAGAATTTAACTTACTACAGCACGCGCTGAATATAGAAGACGGACTTGAAGGTTTACGCTATAGAAAGATCGTAATCGCCACAGATGCGGATGTAGATGGTATGCACATCCGCTTGCTTCTGCTTACATACTTCCTACAGTTCTTTCCAGAGCTAGTTAGAAATAACCATATTTTCATCCTCGAAACACCTTTGTTCCGAGTTCGAAATAAGAAAGAGACGATCTATTGCTACTCAGAAGAGGAGCGTAGAAAAGCGATAGCTAAACTTGGAAATAAACCAGAAATCACCCGATTCAAAGGATTAGGAGAGATTAGTCCTGGAGAATTTGCTGAGTTTATTGGTGATAATATCAGACTAGATCCGGTTATTCTGCAGAAGGATACAAGCATTCAGGACTTGTTGACTTTCTATATGGGAAAGAATACACCTGACCGTCAACAGTTCATTATAGATAAACTACGAGTAGAAAAGGATTTGATGGAAGAGGTTGAAGCTGCTTAATGGAGCGCTCTAAGTCCTTGTCGATACAATCAATAAAGCGTTACAAGATATTCACAGCCAGTGTGCTTTCGCTGATAATGCTGGCTTATATCTACATTATGGGGTTTAGTGATAACTGGACTAGTAGGCTGATTGCAGTCAGTTACATCGTGTTGGGTGTTTTTGTGTACTGGCCAAGAGTAAGGGATTTTCTAAAAAAGATTAAAGAAGTGTCCTACGATAAGGAAAATCTTTATGTGAGGGAAGGAGAATATGAAATACAAATACCTTTTTATGAGGTTAAGGACATTGAAATCATGAGTTTAGATGGGTTATATAAGTTTACCTTATATCATTATGATCAATTTGGCAATGAAGTGATCTGCAAACCGTCGCTTTGGTATCCTTTAAACTACAAGAAAATTGATGCCGAACTTAATCGAATTAGGTCTCTAGTTCGGAAAGCTCATCACGACTATAAAGATAAAATAGGCTCTGATCACGGTTTACCCAGTCATTTATTGTAATATTTATGCAAATAATTACTTTTTGTAAAAAAAACACAATAACTTGGTTTTTGTAAATAAGTTATGAATAGGTTCATTCTAATGGCGGATATCGTGAGTAGTCACGAAAAGGATGGTAAGGCATTAATGTCGGACTTCCAGGTGCTTGTCCAGTGGACTAACAAGATATATGGCGATTCAATTGAATCGCCGTTGACAATAACCCTTGGAGACGAGTTTCAGGGAATCGTATCATCAGCATCTAAAGGTTTGGATATCATTCTAGCGATGGAAGAGTATATTCTGGAAGAGGAGTTTGATTTTAAGCTACGCTATGTTCTGAATGAAGGTGAAGTTGAAACGCCTATAAATAAAGACAAAGCCTATGAAATGCTAGGCCCAGGACTTACAGAAGCTCGCAAGATGTTAAATGAAATGAAGAAAGAAAACGGACGTTTTTTACTTTCTATCGAAGCGAGTGATCAGATCAATAAGATGATGAAGATCACGCAGCATTTCATTGATGGTTGGCATCCAAAAGACAGAAGTACAGTTTCAGGATTCTTGCAGGGGCATGATTATAAAGCAATGGCTAAAATCGAATCGAAAGATGAATCCACCTTGTGGAGAAGAAGGAAAAGCCTGGCGATAGATGAGTATATATTATGTAAGGAAGTCATACACCACTTGATAGATGGATAGTTATTTGTATCAAAGTGCCATTTTCGTCATCGGCGAGCTTATAGCATTGGTGATCTTTTTTCTGGTTACTAAAATGTTTAGACGTTCGCTTACGCTAAGCAGCGTATTGCGTGGTGCATTAGAAAGAGGATTTCTATTCATCATATTGTTGGTGAACCTGCCACAAGGGATGGCATTCTTCGGTGCGCTTAAAATAGCCACTCGTCTCAAAGACGATGACAAGATTTCAAATGACTATTTCCTGGTAGGAAATCTAGTCTCAGTTTTAATAGTAGTAGGGTATTACCTAAAAAGTCAATATTTTTTTTAAATGGGAGAAGAACACGAAAACGAGAAAGAAATACATGACGTCATTCCGATATCAGGAATGTATGAAAACTGGTTTCTGGATTATGCATCTTATGTAATCCTGGAGCGAGCCGTCCCGGCAATTAATGATGGATTGAAGCCAGTACAACGGCGGATATTACATGCCATGAAAGAGATGGATGATGGTCGATACAATAAAGTCGCCAATATCATAGGTAGTGCCATGCAATATCACCCACATGGGGATGCTTCCATTGGAGATGCCATCGTGAATCTTGGTCAAAAGGATCTTTTGATAGACACTCAAGGTAACTGGGGAGATGTACGGACAGGCGATTCTGCTGCAGCCGCTCGATACATTGAGGCGCGCCTTTCAAAGTTTGCGCTGGAAGTTATTTTCAACCCTCAGACCACTAAATGGCAGCTTTCATACGATGGACGAAAGAAAGAACCTGTTACATTCCCAGTTAAGTTTCCACTGCTATTGGCACAAGGTGTTGAAGGTATTGCGGTTGGTCTATCTACGAAAATGCTGCCCCACAATTTTTGTGAAATATTGGAAGGATGCATAGCTACATTAAAAGGTAAGAAGGTCAAATTATTCCCAGATTTTCTAACAGGTGGAAAAATTGATGTCAGCGATTATAACGATGGAAAACGAGGCGGTAAAGTACGCGTGAGGGCTGCGATAGAAGAATTAGATAAATCTACGTTGGTAATCAAAGACATCCCTTATGGAACCACCACTACTTCGCTCATCGAATCTATTGTTAAAGCCAACGACAAAGGCAAGATCAAAATCAAGCAAGTAGTCGATAACACTGCCAAGGATATTGAGATATTGGTAAGCCTGGCTTCCGGAATATCTCCAGATATCACCATGGATGCACTTTATGCATTTACAGACTGTGAAGTATCTATTTCTCCAAACGCTTGTGTAATCGTCGATGATAAGCCAATGTTTTTGGGTATATCCGAAATTCTAACACAATCGGTCGATCAGACAACAGATCTGCTAAAGCAAGAGCTTGAAATCGAAAAAGCAGAACTGAAAGAGAAAATTTTCTTCAGCAACCTGCTCAAGATATTCATTAATGAAGGCATGTATAAACATTCGGATTATGAAAATTCGGGTGACTTGCAGAAATGCTATGAAGTCTTAAATGTCCTATTTACCCCATTTTTTGATACGTTCTATCGTGAGATTACCAATGAAGATTACAAACGTCTCATTGATAAACCACTGAGCAGTATTACCCGATTTGATACCAGCAAGGTAGATGCGCAAATTCAGGATCTTTCAGATCAAATAGGAAAGGTTGATCATCACCTGGATAACCTCACGGATTACGCCATTGCCTACTATCAAAACTTGTTGACCAAGTATGGAAAGGACAGAGAGCGCAAAACGGAGATTACCAACTTCGACACCATCAATGTAACAGTGGTTGCAGCCAACAACGCCAAGCTGTACGTAAACAGACAGGATGGTTTCATAGGTTATGGGTTGAAAAAAGATGAATTTGTTAGTGACTGTTCCGATATAGATGACATTATCGCCTTTACGAAGGACGGCAAATGTGTAGTCACCAAGATTCAGGATAAGACCTTTGTGGGGAAAGACATTCTGCATGTAGGTGTTTTCAAGAAGAACGATGAACGCATGGTCTACAACATGTCCTATGTAGATGCAAAGTCTGGAAATTCATACGTGAAACGTTTCCAAGTGCTATCTGTGACAAGAGATCGCGAGTATGACTTGACCAAAGGAGGAAAAGGAAAGGTGCATTACTTTACCGCTAATCCAAATGGCGAAGCTGAGATTGTCACAGTTTCTTTAACTCAAGCCAGTAAAGCGCGTAAGAAAGTATTTGATTTTGACTTCTCAGAAATAGAGATCAAAGGACGGGGAGCTGGTGGTAATATTCTTACCAAGCATCCGGTGAGAAAAGTAGTATTGAAAGAGGAAGGAAAGTCGACACTTGGAGGTGTTGACATCTGGTATGATCCAACAGTAGGTCGATTGAATAGAGAAGAGCGAGGTAACCATCTTGGAAACTTTATGTCTGATAATCAGATAGTTGCTTTTTACAAGGATGGGAGCTATGAAACTACCTCATTCGAGTTGACTAACCATTATGATTTCAACAATGTGATGGGCATTTACAAGCTGGATAATGATGACTCTTTTAACGCGATTCACTACGATGGTGATTCCAAAACTTATTTTGTGAAGCGCTTTATTATCGAGACGAATACCCCGAATAAAAAATTCCCGTTTGTGACAGAAGCAAAAAGTTCTAAACTGGTATTCATTTCTAAAGGCATAGAAACCGACGTGGAAGTGACCTACAAGGATGGTCGAAAACATGAAAAAAAGAAGCTGGACCTCATGAGTCTCATAGACATCAAAGGCTGGAAAGCGATCGGTAACAAGCTTCCTGTGCAGCAAGTAATAACTGTTGATCTTATTAGAGATGAATTGCCATCTGAAAAAGTAAAAATTGATTTGGAGGCGATAAAAAGCACAATACAGACTGAAGTGGAAGAAGAAGAAAATCAGTTGGGTCTATTCGGAGGTGAAAAGAAAGAGTAGATGGATGCCAAGGCGATTATTGATACGCTGGAAGAATTTGTTTCCGACAATAAGCTTGCTCATATTGAGCGGGTCCTGAATCGCCGAACACGGCATATTACACTGATATTCGAAGATATAGATAAGCCACACAATGTGAGCGCTGTTTTGAGAACAGCCGAATGCATGGGCATTCAGGACTTACATTTCATCAAAAACAAAAACGAGTATTCAGTCAATACCGCGATCACTCAGGGAGCAGCCAAATGGGTAACAATGCATCATTACAGTCGGTCGAATGATAATGTAGCAGACTGCTTTGAATCTTTAAAAAAGGATGGATACAAAGTTTATGCTACATCTTTGAATGAAACCTCCAGATCTATCTCTGATTTAGATCCCAATCAAAAAACAGCCATCGTATTTGGTACAGAAGCAGATGGTATTACAGAAGAAGCAGGGGAGAAAGCAGATGGATTTGTTCATATCCCAATGAGTGGATTTACTGAAAGTTTCAACCTATCTGTAAGCGCCGCTATATGCTTGACCGTACTGAAATCAATGCTAGGAGAATGGCCATCACTTTCGGCACAAGAAAAATTGAACTTGCGAGCTGAATGGTACCGCAAGATTGTTCGTGAGGCAGACCTGATTTTAAAGTCCAAGGGGGTGGTTTATGAATAATAAAATAAGAAAACTTATTCGTTTAGCTATATGGATTGGGATTAGCTTATTCTTGTTCATTCTAGCTACAAATATCTGGGTGGTACAATCAACGAAAGACTACATTCATAGCGCAAAAGAGGCGCCTGAAAATGATGTAGCGTTGGTACTTGGAACAAGTAAGAGAACTTCAGAAGGCAGGCCCAACCGTTTCTTTGTAGAACGGATGAATATGGCAGCTACGCTTCACTCAATCGATAAGATCAAGCATATACTTGTGAGTGGAGATAATAGAACCAAATATTACAACGAACCTCGGGATATGCTGCTGGCACTTGGTGATCTCAACATCCCAGAAGAAGATATTTCACTTGATTTTGCTGGTTTAAGAACACTTGATTCAGTTGTGCGGTGCAATGAGGTTTTTGGCCAAAATAGAGTAACAATTGTTACGCAAGAGTTTCATTGTTATCGATCGCTTTTCATTGCCAGATATTTTGGAATGAAGGCCATTGCAGTTTCTGCAGATGATGGCGGTCCTATAGGGAATACCCTAGCACTGCGAGAGGTGCTTGCTCGTACAATGGCCGTTCTTGACCTGTATATCTTACAGCGTAAACCCAAGTATCTCGGAGAGGAAGTTAAACTCCCGATTTAAAGATTAGCCCAATCTTTCAATTGTGAAAGAGCATTCTCACATTGTGAAATGATATCTTTAATTGCTTCATCAGTAGCTTTTTCAGGATTGTGTTGGATCTCTTCCAGAGTTTCTGAGCATGAGAGCTGAATCATCTTTGCTGAAGGCTTTAACTGGTGAGCAGACTTAGAGAGATTATCTAAATCATTAGCTGCTAGCTCATCTTTCATTTTTTGAGTTAGCGATTTGTAGGTTGTTTCAAAGGTCTCAATAAATTCAGCTTTGAATTCCTCATCATCTTCACTTAATACTTCTAGATACGTTAAATCAATTTTTTCCATAATTCGCTTAATCCGAAAGATAAAAGTAATAGCATCTAGGTAAAAAACATACCAAAATTTAGGTATCATGTCAGCATCTTCACAGAAATAATTTTGTATTTTCGAGCCGAAAATTTGAAATCCCAAAGGAATGATCCCAGAATTTGAACCACTAAGAGACGATGAGATTCAGGTAATGCTTCAAGCACCTGTATATGTAGCTATTTTAATAGCCGGCGCAGACGGTAAGATTGATAAATCTGAACGACGAGAGGCCATTGACGTGGCACGTAGTAAGCAAAGTAGATCTAGAGAGCAGTTGCACGAGTTCTACAAGCTTGTAGGTGAGCAGTTTGAAGAAAACTTTAATAAGTTGATTGATGAGCTTCCATCAGGTACTGATGCTCGAATCTCAGCGATAACGACTGAGCTAAGAAAATTGAACTTCATTTTACCAAAGGTTGACAAAAACTTCGCCGTAAAATACCAGGCAAGCTTGAAGGATTTGGCTAAGAGAATAGCTGAGGCGTCTGGTGGTGTTCTTGGATACTTATCTGTAAGCTATGAAGAATCTAAGCTCATGGAATTGAAAATGATCAAAGATCTAGCTTAAGCAACTCTAAGATATAATGACCCTGACCTCAGTAATGAGGTCAGGGTTTTTTATTTTAATTTACCCAAATGCATAAGTCAGGAATCGTACCACCTCTCAGGCTCTGCTTCTTTATGTGGCTTGTGTTTACAATTGAGTTTTATTTGAAAGTCGATTTGGGATACCTGGGAATCTACCCAAGATCAATAGCAGGATTGATAGGTGTTGTGATGGCACCATTGCTACACGGAAATTTCAATCACTTAATGTCTAATACCGTACCGCTTTTGGTCTTAGGAGGAAGCTTATTCTTCTTCTTCCCCTCAATCGCATTACGCGTATTTCTGCAATCATATTTTTTTACAAACCTGCTGGTCTGGATCTTTGGTAGACCTTTTTATCACATAGGTGCAAGTGGGCTTATTTATGCCTTGGCATCATTTTTAGTCTTCTATGGGTTGTTTAAACGCAACTTCAAATCTGTAATTATAAGTGTAATCGTCATATTTTCTTATGGTGGAATGGCATATGGCTTATTGTCGCTTGATGATCGCATCAGTTGGGAATCTCATCTCATGGGAGCCATTGTAGGCTTAGTTTCTGCATATACCCTCCGTAGAAATATTAGGATCTAATTACTAATATATTTAGTAATTTTATTTCATGGAATATTTAAAAGGGAAAGGGGCGCAAATCAATGTTGCGAACAAGTTCGCTCAGCAGAGTATTGAAACCGAAGATTTTGATGGTCTGGACGAAGAGTTGATCAATGAGAAGCCACCTATTCAGATTTTTAATGAAACTCCTAAAAAGATTATCTCTACCAATTCCAGTCCCGATATAGGGATGAATGCTTCCATTAATCCCTATCAAGGGTGTGAGCACGGATGTGTCTACTGCTATGCGCGAAACTCTCATGAATATTGGGGATTTAGCGCTGGGCTTGATTTTGAAACCAAACTTATTGTAAAGCCAAATGCTCCTAAGTTATTGGAAAACGAGTTTTTGAAGGCATCCTATAAACCCCGGACCATCATGCTGAGTGGCAATACGGATTGCTATCAGCCAATTGAAAAGAAGTTTGAATTGACAAGAAAGTTGCTAAGGGTATTTCATAAGTATCAAAATCCGGTTGGGATTATCACTAAAAATGCCCTTGTCATACGTGATATAGACTTGCTGAAAGATCTTGCTGCTAATAACCTTGTTCAAGTAATATTTTCAATTACTTCTTTGGATGAAAGTCTTAGGCAAAAACTTGAGCCTCGAACGGCCAGTGCGACCAAGAAACTAAAAGCGATGGAGTTGCTCGCCAATGAAAATATTCCTGTAGGAGTGATGAATGCACCAATAATACCAGGTCTAAATCATCATGAAACACCCGAGATTCTTAAAAGCGCTGCCAGTGCAGGCGCTTCGTTTGCTAGCTACACCGTAGTGAGGCTAAATGGTCAGATTGGTAAAATATTTTATGATTGGTTGATTAAGAATTTTCCAGACCGTGCAGAAAAGGTTTGGAATCAAATTCAGGACCTTCATGGAGGAAACGTTAATGATACAAATTTTGGAAGAAGAGTGAAGGGTGAAGGGAAGACTTCAGAAGTTATTCGGAGATTGTTCGAAGTGAGTAAGCGCAAATATTTCGCAGAAAGATCCTTTCAACCACTCGATACAACTCACTTTAGAAAGGGAGGAAGCTACAGCCTTTTTTAATAAAAAAACCCTGACAATAAATGTCAGGGCCTCTCTTCATACTTATCTAGAATCTAGATTAAGGTTTTTCTTTTAGTCAGACAGATGAGCGCTCATAAACCAAGCGCCACCAGCCAATGCCATGTCCTTTAAAAACATGGACGAACTTACTGGATCTTGACTTAAAAATCCAGATAAATGAATGAGCACAGCAAACAATGCAAGCATTAAGCCCAATAGCTGAGTTGCTAGTTTGGCCTTTTTACTAATAATGATTGCCACAGCTGCCAAAATCAGCGCAATACCAGTGAGGTAGACAAAGAAAATAGGTGCAGGTAAAAAATCGGGAACCATTCCAGTCATGTCATTTGCTCCCATTAAGTGAAAAATACCGAACATAGCCATCGGCCCTGCATACATGAGCTTTCCAATAAATCCTAAGCTTTTCATAAGGTTGAGTTAAAGGTTGAAGTTTCAAAAGTTAATCATCCTGAATTTACCTTTTTCACACATCAATAGCAAAACATAGAGGGCTGTGAAACCTAGCTATTCAAGCCAATAATCAGTTTATCTAGTTCTTCAAGAACCTTTCGTTCTCTGATCTCATACCACGTGCCGTCACCAAGGTTTATACCATTTTTTTTAGGTTTTTTTTGAGGAGTTAAGGACTCGAAATCCAAGCGATAGATAGTTTTTAGCAACTTACGTCCAGTGTCCCAATTATCACTAATCAGATCATTGTATCTTATGACTCTTTCTGAAAAAGTCCATGTCAATTGATGTCTCTGATCATTGATACAGCATTCTAAATGAAGAGGAGCCTCTCGTTCAGCTTTTTCTAAAATTGCTTGCATCAATTCTTGAAAGATTAACTCTGCTCTTTCAATATCTCTAGGGAATCCGTATTCTTTACCATCAACTCCAACATGCAAATAGGTTTCTGAGTTTGGCTCATCATCAAAAGGGAATTGATGAAAAGATTCAGAATCGGTTTTCCAGTTTGAACTTATTTCACCATTCCAACTAAAGTCATCCGTTCTTGTAAAACCCTCTGAGTGAAGTTCATCGTCAGAAATAGTATCTCGTCCTAGATATTCAAGGTTAAATTCAACCTTCAATTGATTTGCAGTGCTGTCAATCTGCATTACTGTGGCATATGCAAATGGTGGTGACAACAATTGGGGTTGGTACGAAAGAATGATTTTCATAAGGATTGTTCTAGCAGTTCCTGAGTTTTAAGCCGATCTAATTTCCCACTGGATGTTCTAACTATCTGCCTGTTAAAATAGCTTGCTTTTGGTCGATGATATTTTTCCAATTGGCTGAAGTCAATTCTTTTTTCGTCCCCATTGGTAATTAGAATAATTTTTCTACCTAAAATCTCGTCCGGGAGCGATCCAATCATAAATTCACCCGTAACTATAGATTTAAGCTGTCGCTCAATGTCTTCAGGATTTACCTTGATTCCTCCTGAGTTTATCACAAAATCATATCGACCAATCCATTGAAAAGTATTGTTTGAAATAACAGTAACTATATCATTGGTAGTTAGCCACTTGAAATCCGTAATTGCTCCTCTTATTTTCAATAACCCTTTGCTATCCGCAGCTACTTCGTTGTCACCAGTGGTCATAAATAACTCTTCATGCAAAGGCCTTAAAGCTATATGCGAAATGGTCTCAGTCATACCAAATGTTGAATATATGCGTGCATTACTCTGAACGTTTTGAGTAGCTATTGGTGCACCACCAATCAAAATTGTTTTAAACCTGTTCATTTGAGATTCGTCTAATTTTTTAAATTGGAGTGGCACCAGTGAAACAAGGTCGAAAGATTCGTTAGCGAATTCCTCCGAAGATTCGGTTGTTGGATCGACTATGGTTAAATCGTGATCAAAAATTAAACTCCGATAAATAACCATTGCGCCTCCAATATGAAGAGGGCTTAAACACAGGAGGGAAGTCTTGATTTTGTTTTCTGGATCTATGAATGAAAGCGTGGCTCTAGCACTAATTTCTATCTTATCCCTACTAATATTGATTTTCTTGGGTCTTCCTGTTGAGCCAGAAGTTCGGTGCGTAAATACTTGCTTATTTGCATACCACTGACGAATTATTGTCAACACAATATTTTCATGCTCGTTATATCTTTCTGTTGGAAGTTCTTCTTTTAGAATTTCTTCTAACTTTAGGACGAAATTTTTTGATCTTATAATCACTGCGCTTGGAAAACGAAGAGGTAATTGTACATCGGTTAATAAACAAAGATAAACGGGCTTTTGAACTCGTGTTTAACCAATACTACAACATCATGGTTTTGTATGCAGCTCGTTTCATGAATACCCGTGAAGAAGCAGAAGAAATAGCGCAAGATGT
This sequence comes from Ekhidna sp., assembly GCF_039960695.1. Lineage (GTDB taxonomy): Bacteria > Bacteroidota > Bacteroidia > Cytophagales > Cyclobacteriaceae > Ekhidna. Next base: position 410,615 of record NZ_JBDVKP010000004.1, read on the forward strand.
CTTCGTAAAATTTTGGGAAAAATGTGATTCACTCTCAGAAGATTCGTCAATTAAGAGTTACTTATACAGATCTGTTCATAATTCGTGTTTAAACACAATTAAACATGAAAAGGTAAAAGATGGATATCGTCAGCACATGATTCACTTCATGGAATCAACGTATCAGAATGAATTTACTGAAGAAGACCCTGAGCTTCTCAGAAATCGAATTACTTCTGAAATTAACAAACTGCCACCCAGATGTTCAGAAATATTTAAACTAAGCCGTTTTGAAGGCCTTAAATATCAGGAAATTGCAGATCACCTTGAAATATCTGTAAAGACTGTTGAAGTGCAAATGGGTAAAGCGTTAAAGGTCCTCCGCGAAAGCCTTCAGGATCTAAAAAACCTCAGAGATGCGAGCTAGTCTAATTGTAGCTTTTTGTATAATTCTATCTCAAGGATACTGTCAAAATCGAAAGAATGATCTTGTAAACGGAAATTTTAATAACCTTCCTCTTGAGGTTATTTTCGACAGTCTAAGTGCTCAAACAAACTACTTCTTCAGTTACAATTCAGATCTTTTGCCCAAGGGTAGTCTTTATTCAATTTCAGCAGACAATACACCCATTGATAAGTTTTTATCGCGTCTTTTAGTAGGAACTGGACTCAAATATTCCTTCTTCAAGGATCAGATCATATTGAATTATCTACCGGTAGAAGCACGAGTAATTAAGAAAAAGAATTTCTTCTCAATTTCAGGCACAGTTTATAATGAAAATGGAGAGACATTGAATAATGCCAATGTCTTTTTAGATGGCACTACAATCGGGGTTTCAAGTGATATAGATGGGAATTATAAACTTGAATCCATTCCACCTGGATTCTACGACATTGTATTCTCGCACGTGGGATATGAAAATGCAGTTTATCAGATTTCTGAGATGAATGGTGGCTCAAGAATCCAGACACATCAAATGGAACTTGACCTTGGACAGTTGGAAGAGGTAGAAGTTATATCAAATCGAATCAATAGGGCTGAAACAAGCTGGCAACGACATTATGCAGTTTTCAGGAAAGAAATTCTTGGTCAATCAGAAAATGCTAAAGAGTCGGTTATAGAGAATCCGGAGGCCTTGGACTTCACATACAATTCTGAAAAGAATTCATTGAGTGCTTTCTCACAATTTCCATTACAGATTCGCAATGATGCCTTGGGATATCGTGTAAGTTATTTTTTAGAGTCTTTTAAGAAAGAAGAATCGGAATTAAGATTTAGAGGTAAAATTAGATTTAGAAATCTGGAACCCTTAAACTCAGTAGAGAAGAGGGAGTGGAGAAAAAACCGCAAGAAAAGTTATTTTGGCTCATTCAACCACTTCAAACAATCACTACTAAGCGGAGAATTGAAAAAGGAAGGATTTAGAATTTACCGGGTAAGAAGTTTAGATAAATTCGAAATCAAGAAAGAAAATGAGCTATCGGTGACTGATATTTTGGTCTTTAAAGGAGACCATTATGAGTTAGATTTTAATAATTACTTGGCAGTGGAATACCGGAAAGAAAAAGAAAGTGAAGACTTCCTGAGGAGTAGCAATTTTGTGCAAACATTATATGCTGAATATATTACTTCGGATGGTATTTTAATAAAAGATCCAGGTAATCAAATTTCTGTGATTCGCCTGCTACGTAATTCTGTTAGGTTAGATTTGTCAGGTGAAGTAATGGATAGATTTGGTTTAACGACATACGGATACTGGGCTTGGGAAAGGACGGCAGATTTAGTACCTATAAATTATGACCCAAAATATGATAATTTGTAAAAAAGCTTTAAGGGGGAACAGACTTCTAAGTTGTTAATAACCAGACGATAACAAGAAAATGGAAGAAGTACTAGCAAAATATTTTTCTGGAGAAGCAAGCAAGGACGAAATATCCTTAGTTGAAAACTGGAGATCGGAATCGAAAAGTAATGCAGAATCATTTTTCGAAGCTAAATCTGCTTGGTTGATTTCGGAGCCTGAGACACCACCACCGTCTCATATTCTATCAGAAATTTTAGAGGAACCGCATGGAAAGCAGGTTCCATTTATTTTACAAAGCTGGGTGAAGTATGCCAGCGCAGCAGTTTTGGTCTTAGCGATTTCATTGCTTTTTATTCTTAATCAAACTGGAGAATCCAATGTTACAAATGAATTTCTTACAGATGGAAGTGAGATTGTTCTTCACGAAGATTCAAGATTGGAGATCATTGCATTTGATGAAAGTATAAGAGAGGTTCGTGTCACAGGAAAAGCCTATTTTGACATAGAGCGCGATGAATCACGTCCCTTCGTTATTCATACACCAAATGCGAAAGTTGAGGTTCTAGGCACATCGTTCGTTGTTGATGCATATGGTTCCAAGACTGAAGTAAGTGTTGAAACGGGTGTGGTCTCTTTGTCTAAGAATTTGAATGGATCTGATGCAGTTTCAGTAAAATTGGAAAAAGGGGAGACAGGCCTTGTTACGAATACCAATACCGGAATTATTAAGAAGAACAATAGAGATCTAAACTACCTGGCTTGGAAGACAAAAGTTATTTCTTTCGATGAGTCAAGCATGGCCGAAGTAATACAAGTAATTGAGGATGTGTATGGAATTGATGTCACATTCGAGAATCCTTCATTTAAAGAATGTAAGCTTACTGCCAAGTTCAATAAGAAAAAAGCGAAGGATGCTATTGAGATTATAGCACGGACGTTCGGAATTGAATATGAGTATTCAAATGGAAAAGCGATACTAAAAGGAAAAGGGTGCTAAACACTCTTTTCCTGTTTTCAAGGAATCCACTTAATGTCACTAAAGTTTGGTTTACGTTTCTCTAGAAAAGCATTTCTTCCTTCCTTAGCCTCATCTGTCATGTAAGCCAGTCTGGTCGCTTCTCCGGCAAATACTTGTTGACCAACCATCCCATCATCTGTTAGGTTAAAGGCAAATTTCAACATTTTGATTGAAGTAGGTGACTTGGCTAAAATCTCTTGAGCCCACTGAAAAGCTTCATCTTCCAGTTTCTCATGTGGTATTACCGCGTTTACCATCCCCATTTCAAAAGCTTCCTGAGCTGAATAATTACGTCCCAAGAAAAAGATTTCTCGAGCTCGTTTTTGACCTACCATTTTGGCCAGATACGCAGATCCGTACCCACCATCAAAGCTAGTAACGTCGGCATCAGTCTGTTTGAAAATAGCATGTTCCTTACTGGCCAGCGTAAGGTCACAAACGGTATGAAGGCTATGGCCACCACCCACGGACCATCCGGGAACTACTGCAATCACCACTTTGGGCATGAAGCGTATCAATCTTTGAACTTCAAGAATGTTCAATCTTGGCATACCATCTTCATCCACGTAACCCTGATGTCCGCGTGCATTTTGATCACCTCCACTGCAAAATGCCCAACCTCCGTCTTTCTTTGAAGGCCCTTCACCACTTAAGAGTACTACGCCAATATTGACATCTTCTCTTGCATCGTGAAAGGCTTTATACAATTCAGCCACTGTTTTTGGTCTAAAGGCGTTTCTTACCTCTGGTCGATTAAAGGCTATACGTGCAACTTTACCTGATTTTTTATAAGTAATATCCTCAAACCCTTCTGCTGAAATCCAGTCAATTTTTGATTCGCTCATTTATGTATGTTTTTAATTCTTTATAGACTCGTTGATTTGTTTCGGGATCAGTAAAAACCTCCAAAATTTTAGGTGTAGGTGAAGGCTGATAAAGTGTAGATAAATTTCCTTCTAAACTATTTAGATCATCTGCTTTTATATATTCTAAGCCATTTTCAGCACAAATATATTCTGCCGTTTTATTATGCCTTGTTTCAAAGTATTCCTCTAGCTCAGGAAGCTTTGATGGACCGTCAATCAGCCTGAAAATTCCTCCACCTTGATTGTTGAGTACAATAACACGCAAGTTTGGCACCTTGTAGTTATTGAAAAAAGCATTGCGATCATAAAGGAATGCTAAATCCCCCGTAATAAGTGTATTAAGTTTCGATGAGACCAGAGATGTCCCAAATGCAGTAGAAGTACAGCCATCGATTCCACTGGTACCTCGGTTGCTAAAGCACTGTATAGTGGGTTTGACTCCAAACATATCAGCGTAGCGAACTGGCATAGAGTTGCTCAAATGAAGATTAGAATCTTTTGGTATCGAATTGATTATTTTTTTGGCAGCCTGAGATTCACAAAAATCAGATTGACCTATAAAATCGGCTAAGGCACTATTGGCCTTCTTTTCGAGTGAAAACCAATCATTTCTAAATGAAACATCGGCGTTTGCTGCGCTCCATTCTTGTAAAAAATCGTTTAAAGGAAATTTAATTATAGATGGATTCGATTGAAATGTATCCACATGTACTCCAGCAGGATCAAAATGAATATGTTTTTTTGGTTTATGAGCTCTCAGGAAAAGTTTGACCTTTTTAGATAATACTGAAAGCCCGCAAGTAATGAGTAATTCCGGTTTTAAATTTTCTTGTTGATGAATGAAGAGATCTGCAAGTTCTATTCCGGCTGTAAGATTATTGAGTGGAAATCTTAATACTGGAACATTTTCTGATAACTTTTCTAATTTTTGGTTGAGTTCAGGATCCGCTGGTTGCTGTCCAATGAGTATAAGTACTTTAGTGTACTTAGATAGCTCATCGATCTCCAATCTTTCAGATTTAGCAGATTCAGATTCTTCCATTTCAACATTTTGGTACGCTAGCTTTTCTGTATTGTTGGGATAGAATGGTTCTTCAAAAGGTATGTTGATGTGAACAGGACCAGTTGGAAGGTTTCCGCATTCAGTAAGCATTTTTATTAAACCTTGATTGTATAGCGTTGCATCCTGTGTGGAATTAACTAAAGGAAGCTGAACAGACTGTTTTACATGATTTTTTAATGCTTCAAACTGACGAATGGTTTGACCATCTCGCTGATCGATAAGATTTGGTGGTCTGTCCGCTGAGAGAACAATAAGTGGTATTTCTCGATAGTAAGCTTCAGCAATTGCTGGTCCATAATTAAGTAGAGCCGTGCCACTTGTACAGCAGAGTACTACGGGTGTTCCGGTTTCTTGTGCTATTCCTAGCGCAACAAACCCAGCAGACCTTTCATCTGGAATAATCCATTTTTTTATCTTCTCGTGCCTGGCGAATGAAATAGTAAGTGGAGCGTTGCGTGATCCGGGAGACATTACAGCGTGAACTACTCCAAGTTGATGGCAGATCTGTGCGGTGTTGAATACAATTGAGTGTAGCACTTATGTAAGCATTGACATCAAAACATCCATTTTTATTTCTGTTTCCAGAAACTCCTTATCTGAAACAGAATCTTCTGTAATACCAGCTCCTGCATAGAAGCGAATAATGTCATTTGCTACTTTCATGCATCGCAAATTAACAAACAGGTTTGTGGAGCCATCAAAATTAACTGGACCCAAAAATCCCGAGTAGAATTCTCGATCGTAGTTTTCTACATCTGCGATCCATGGCTTTGTGTGTTCAATAGGCATTCCACATACGGCCGAAGTAGGATGGAGGAGTTCTAACATCTGGTCAGCTAGATTTTCAAATGCCACTTCCTTATAATCAACGATAAATTCGGTCTTTAAGTGAGCCAAATTCCCTGCTTGAATGGTCTTGGGACCATGTTCATGAAATTCCCGAAGCCTAATTTTCTTGAAACAGTTAATTATGTATCTACTGACGAATGCTTGCTCTTCAATTTCTTTTTGTGTCCAGGCAATTTCACTTAAATTTTGTCCTTCTTCTAGCGTCTTAGTACCTGCCAGTGAAACTGTCCTAAACTCTTCCTTATTGCTGGATAGTAAAAGTTCCGGTGTAGCTCCAATCCAAAGACCTTTGCCAGGGACAAACGTCATATTAATAAAGCCATTTGTATACTTGGTGGCAATAGATTGAAAGAAAGTCCATGGTGAAAAGTTTGCGGGTAATTTTTCATCCTTGAATCTGGACAATACAATTTTTTCGAATTTTCCAGCTTTAATTTGAAGTACTGCATCTTCAACCGCCTGTTCAAAATCATTGGATTTTGTATGAAAAGGACTTTTTGAGTCAGAATCAGAACTGACGCAAGTGTCTGCTAAATCTTCTTTAAACCTGTCAATTTGTGAAGATTTAACCCTAGGATCGATCAGCAATTCATCATTACGGATGACTATATCCGCCGAAATGAAATGTGGCTGTACAGGGTGATTATCAATAAATTCATTGATGAGGAAGCCAGAATGGAGCTTTGAGAGATGAAATTCTTTCAGCTTGTCAATGTCGCTCAATGAAATAATGAGTTGAGTTTGAGATGTATTTGGCATTCGCCAGGCCGCAAACGCATATCCGGCAAGTTCTAACTTCTTGATCAATTGATCCTTTTGGAGAAGATCTAAGGCTTTTTGAATTTCAATCACTACTTTCTATCTAAAATCGCTAAGGTAATCCGACTTACTGCTACGATATCATCATCATCGTTTCTTATTTCAATACCCCACACTTGTGTACTTCGTCCTAAATGCACCGGCTTGGCAACACCCGTTACAACGCCACTTTTTGCTGACTTGATATGGTTGGTATTAATTTCTAAACCAACTGCATACTGTTTATTTAAATCTATTGTGACAGTTGAGCCAATGCTTCCCATAGTTTCAGCTAAAGCAACCGATGCTCCTCCATGCAACAAACCCATTGGCTGCTTTGTTCGATGATCCACTGGCATTGTAGCTACCAGATAATCTTCACCTATTTCGGTAAATTCTATACCCAAATGTTCGACCATACATCCTTTAGACATACTGTTGATCGCGTCCAATTCCAGGTATTCGGGGAAAATTCGTTCTTTTGCCATTATTATAGGCAAACCAAAGTAAAGCAGATTTGAAAAGCAAGACCATATTCATACTTCGACATGGAGAGACTGATTTTAATAAGAAAGGCATGGTGCAAGGAAGAGGTGTAAATGCTTCGCTCAATAGTCAGGGAATAGCACAGGCAAAACAAGCAGGAAACCATTTGGCGAATGTTTCTTTTGATGCTGTTTTTACTTCGGCTTTGATTCGAACCAAAGAAACAGTGGCTCAATTTCCCCTTAATGGGACGCCATTAGTTTCTCACGAAGGATTTGATGAAATAAGCTGGGGCAATCAAGAGGGACAGGTAGCTTCGTATGACGCTAAAACTTTATATGCAGATACTGTGAAAGGATGGAGAAGAGGGGATCTACATCTGAACGTTGGGGGTGGCGAAAGCCCACTTCAAGTGATGGAAAGGCAAAAAGAAGCAATGAGAATAGTTGTTGAGAATGAAGGTGAAAATATGCTTATATGCATGCATGGAAGAGCTTTAAGGGTGCTTCTTTGTTGGACACTTAATTACCCGCTCAACTATATGGACGGGTTTCCACACCAGAATTGTGGCTATTATGTGCTTGGCTATAGAAATGAATCCTATTATTTGAAAGACTTTAATCAAGTGGATCATTTGAGGTAGCATACGCCAATCCCATTTTTATATCACCCCAGGTATAACTATCAGGAAGGGCTGATTTAATTTCACCCGAATTGGTCATTCCTTGTGCGTAACATTTTAAAATAGCTTTGAGCTTGGTTGGTTTTAAGAAATCATTAATGTCAAGGAGTCCTTTTTCAACGTACTGAGCTAGATGACTTTCAATGGTTCCTTGCACAAGGCCACGTTCCTCAGCAATTACCCTTGTTGATTTCCCTGTTTTGTACATTTCATAGGTGATCTCAGCGGTTGGTGTTTTATCCTTAGAAGTTGATTTAGAAAGTTCTTTGATCTTAGAACTTTGCTTAAGCTTTTCCCTTGTCAAAGGAATGCCCTCGTTGATGTGTTGTACGAGAAGATTTAGTTTTACTATTTGCCGCAATTGATTAGCTACTAGGTCTTTGAGTTCTACAAGTTCCGCTCGATAGGTTTTTGCTTTGGTCTGTGTCTTTAGGGTCCGATGTTGCTTAGAAATTAGATCGATCAATTCGGCAAGCTTCTCTCCAAAATATTCACATGCCTTAGCCATGCGTTCTGCCAATAGATGCATGTCTTGTGCCTGCAATATTTTTCTAATTTGACGAAGAAAGTTTTCACCAATTTCTTTTAGAGGGAAAGCTTCATTAATCAAGTCATCCGTCCAGGGCAAATGCTTTTGTTTAAGCGAACGATTTTCATCTTTATTAAACGTTTTTTTATGCTCAACTAATTCTTTCAACATTGGATCAAGCAAAAAGGCCCATTCTGCAAACTCAGCTAGAAATTGCATCCGATCGCGTTCAAATTGCTCCACAAGCTTTTCTTTGCCTTCAAAACCCTGAATATAAAATTGAAGCTGCTCGTCAATAGAAGGTGTTTTCTCAGGAAGTGGACTCGATAAAATCAATCCATCCAATGAAGTAAGCCTTGACAAGGCTACATAGAGTTGTCCTGATGCAAAAGTAGCCTCAAGATCAAGAATTGCCTTTTCAAAGGTGAGACCCTGACTTTTGTGAATAGTCACTGCCCACGCAAGTTTTAATGGATATTGCTTAAACGTTCCGATTACTTTTTTATCAACTTCTTTGCTTTCCTTATCTAAAATGTACCGTACATTTTCCCAGATATATTCTTCGACATTCACTTCGGAATTATCCTCAAAGACCACTTTAATTCCATCTTCCAGGCTAGAAACTGTACCAATTTTTCCATTGAAGAATTGACCTTTACCCGTTGGATCATTTTTTATAAACATCACCTGAGATCCTTCTTTGAGCTTAAGGTCAAGCTCATTTGGATAGGCATTTTCAGAGAAATCACCATCCATTGAAGCGGAAAAAATGACATTGCTACCAGCTAGTTTGGCTAGCTGATTGGAATTGATCTTATCAGCTTTATGATTGTGTGTGGTGAGGTGTATATAACCTTCTTTATCTAAATCAGACGGTCTGTAATGCTCATTTAAAATTTCAATATCGGTCTGGTTTAAAGCATTATGTCTAAGTCTATTCAGAAGATCGATAAACATCTGGTCGCTTTGTCTGAATACCTTATCCAGCTCTACTCTAATAGGAGGATTTTCTTTTAAAGCTCGTGCCTCAAAAAAGTATGGTGAAGGATAAAACTGTCTAATAAGTGCGGCTTCATCATTTCTGACAACAGGAGGTAACTGCATCAAATCCCCGATAAAAAGAATCTGCAAGCCACCAAAAGCATCAAATTGTCGTTTTCTAAGCTTACGTAGTGTATGATCAATGCAGTCAAGTAAATCGGCACGGAGCATACTTACCTCGTCTATTATGAGCAGTTCTAATTCATTGATCAACTTTCTTTTTTGAGCTCCGAATTTGGCTTCCTTAAATAAGGTAGATGGTGTGTTTACTTGAATGTTCCATTCCGAAAAGGAAATCTCCTCTGGTATGAAAACCCCAAATGGAAGCTGCAAGAGAGAGTGTAGAGTGACACCTTCAGCATTGATAGCAGCAATACCTGTCGGTGCAGCCACTGCAGCGTTTTTATAGGTATTTGCGACTATGTCTCTCAAAAAGGTGGTCTTGCCTGTCCCGGCCTTTCCCGTTAAAAAAATGTGACGGTTTGTATTGTTGACGTAGTTGGCTGCTAATTCTGCTGGTTCCATTAAGAGTATTGGATGCTTTAAAACTTAAATTTTATCAAATGAAATGAATATGACTATGTAAATAATGAATATCACTCTTTACACATAACTAAATGATTGAGAATGAAAACATCAAAATTCTTAAGTATTCCACAATTTAGTCACTACATTAAGAGTGATTTTTAAAACTGATCACAAATAATACACCTGCTATGAGGAACCACTACCTCAACCTAAGACGATCACTTAAAGCTTATGCGCTACCAGATACATCTTCAGAGAGTGTTGCTATGCTTTTGGAAGGTAAGTATGAGCTCATTGAAAGGAAAAGTGATTATCCCACGGCCGATACAGATTATGCACATATTAAAACCAAAGAAAGTCAAGAAGTCTGGATCTGCTACAGATGGAAAGATCATATATATGCTGATGTCGAAGAAGTATCGTTAGACCTTACGGATTTTACTTTAGATCAAAATGCGATTGATGAATCTCACTTAACAGATCTTTTGCCATCATTCAGTGAATTTACCTATCATTTACGTACAGCTACTTATCCTTTCAACTTAGAAGGAGTCAATGTTCCGCAGGCACCTCCTGCATCAAACAACTGCTGCACATTTGTAGAGGCTATTACTGTGAAAGCATGGCAAAATTCATATTCAGACTTTAGATGGAATAATAAGAAGCATGGCCAAATGATGATATTTTCTGTAGAAGATTACTTTTCACCTGTAACATGCTTAGTAGAATCAGAAATGGCAATAGCAATTAATGATCAGGATGCAATACCGCATAAATGGAGTGTGATACAAGGCTGGCGAAAAGAATGGTCAGGAGGGCATACTTTCATCATTCTAGATCATCATAAGGAAACGGACAGAATACTTACATTAGAATCTAATAAAGCTTTCGGATTGAATGGTGTGGGGTATAGAATGCTTGGTAATTTTCGCGATATCAATAAGCCATCATCTGATTGGTGGACAGAATCAAAACTTCCAACCTGGGAGAAAATAAAAAACACATACAAATTTAGAAGACAATGTGTGTTGAAAGTGAAAAATGTGAATTGGATCTAGCTTTCTAATAGGATTTTTAGTTGATAAATCATTCTTCAAAGTATCTTCGAAAAGAAGATGGCCAAGCAGAAAATACACGCCGAAGTTGGAAAGCGAGTGATCGAACTCTCTAATCTGGATAAAGTTTTGTACCCGGAGGATGAGATTGTGAAAGCAGAGATCATCGAATATTACCTAAAACTGGCGCCAACCATACTTAATCATATTCGAGGCAGAGCGTTATCGCTCGTACGTTATCCTGATGGGATTTACGGAGAACAATTTTTTCAAAAACATCGCCCTGATTGGACACCTGATTGGATCGATTACAAGCGGTTGGGAAAGGAACGTAAGAAAGAATACGTGGTTGCTAAAGAAGAAGCTACTCTTGTTTGGCTTGCCAACCTTGCTTGCTTAGAGATTCATCAAATTCATAGCTTCTCTGAATTGAGTGATAAGCCAGATTATATCGTTTATGATCTGGATCCTCCGGAAGACGGATCGTTCCCGTTAGCGGACTTAAAAGATATTGCCTTTGCTTTGAAGGAGCATCTTGAGAGATTCAATTATCATGTATTTGTCAAGACGACAGGGGGTAAGGGTCTGCATTTACTTACACCGATTGAGGCTCGTTATTCATTTGAAGAGTGCTTTCAAGCAGCTAAAATGATTGCTTCAGATTTCATTAATAAAGACAACCGAACCACGCTACACATTAAGAAGGAGTCTAGAAAAGGCAGAGTATTGGTGGATATTTATCGCAATAGACCTTCACAAACCATTGTCTGTCCTTATAGCCTTCGTGGAAGACGCGGAGCTCCGGCATCCACGCCAATCACATGGGAGGAGCTTGAAGATCTCCATGACTTATCTCAATGGAATATAAAAACAACCTTAGATCGTGTCTTATGTGAAGGAGATGCCTGGGAGCAAATCAGAGGATGGGCGGTTCCGCTTCATACTGATAAGCGATCAATTCAGGCCAGGGAGCTGCCGCCAAACGATCGACATAAGACACCGGAGCAATTAGCTGATTATGAGAAGAAAAGGGACTTCAATAAGACGCCAGAACCGTTAACCTCGGAAAATGAAACGCCAGGTAGCCGATTCTGCATCCAGCGTCATCATGCCTCACACTTACACTATGATCTTCGATTGGAACAGGATGGCATCCTCAAATCTTGGGCAATACCGAGAGGCATGCCCCCGATGCCCGGTGTAAAGAGACTGGCAGTGCAGACTGAGGACCACCCACTTAAATACCTAACATTTGAAGGAGAGATCCCAAAGGGTGAATATGGTGGTGGTATGATGTGGGTATATGCTACAGGCAAGTATGAGATTACAAAAGAGAAAAAAGATGGGTTCTATTTTCGACTTTCCGGCAGACAACTCAGTGCAGAATATCGCATGCACTTAATGAAGGATAAGGAGTGGTTATTGGAGCGTGTAGATGTACCTCAGCAAAACCTGCTTGAACAAGTATTGAAACCGATGCTGGCGGATGCTTCCAAAAGAGTTCCAGTTGGTGAGTACTACTATGAGTTAAAGTGGGATGGCATTCGGGCACTTATTTATCTAAACGAGGGTCAGCTTAAAATTTATAGCAGAAATGGAAATGATATCACCGAACAGTTTCCAGAATTGAATGTACCAGAACAAGCTTTTAGAATAAACAATGCAATTTTTGATAGTGAAATAGTTTGCCTTGATTCAGAAGGACGAGCCAATTTCAAAAAAGTAATTAAACGTCTGATGAGCAAAAAGAACTTTGATTATGAATCAAAGCGATCCCCAGCTTATTGTTACCTATTTGATTGCCTATATCTAGACGGAAGATCACTTATGAATGATCCTCAAGATCGTAGAAGATGGTGGATGATTGATTCGGTACGTATAGGAGAAACCAACTATAGAGTCAGTCAAACCGAAGAGGATGGGAAAGCATTATTTGCAGCAACAAAAGCACATGGCATTGAAGGAATAGTTGCAAAAAGGATAGATGCAAAATACACTCCAGGAAGGCGAAACGATGCATGGATTAAGGTGAAAGTAAAAGAAACCATGGATTGTCAAATTATCGGATATACAAAGGGTGAAGGAGAGAGGGAGCGCTATTTTGGGTCGCTACAGCTTGCTGAAGAGCAGGACGGAAAACTTATTTATCGTGGTAGAGTAGGGACAGGTTTTGATGATGCCTTGCTTAAATCGCTCACCAAGCTATTTGTGGATTTCATTTCATCAGACAAGCCACTGGAAGCAGAAGCGCATGAAGAGAAGAAGACTGTTTGGCTAAAGCCAGAGTTACTTTGTGAAGTTGAATATTCTATGATCACTGATAATGGTACGTTTAGAGATCCTGTATTCAAAAAGCTTGTTGAGATCGATTGATCATAATCTTTAAACCATCAATCGAATATATATTTTCATCTCTTTGATAAGTCATTAAAATAGGCAATATTGTATGCTTATTTTCTACCCCAGCCGATGGAGAATGCAATGAAGAGAATCGTGTTGATAGATGATGACGCCACTACCAATTATCTAAATAAGTTGATAATTGAGCGTTCTGCGTTAGTTGACGAAGTGCTCACTTTCGACTCTGCGGAAGATGCCCTCAATTTTTTCAACCAAAACAATGATCCTTCTGACGAGGCACTAGTCCTTTTAGATATCAATATGCCAATCATGAATGGATGGCAGTTTCTTGATCAATACAGAGCAATGAGCACTGCGCAAGCAAATAAAATTGTAATGCTTACTTCTTCAATTAATCCGGCTGATAAACAACTAGCTGATGAAAAAAATGAGGTCGTTGATTATAAATCCAAACCTTTATCTGTTGATATGTTAAAAGATTTGGTGTCCTCATATTTTAACTGAGCGATGGGACATACTTTGGAAATTCAATTGTAAAGGCAGTTCCAATTCCCTCTTCACTTTCAACGTTAATGAGACCATTTAAGACATTGATTCTGTTTTTCACAATAAAAAGTCCAATGCCTCTTCCCTCTACATCAAGATGGTAGCGTTGATACATTTTAAATATTTTATCACCAAAACGGCCTAAGTCCATCCCACGGCCATTATCTGAAATTTTAATGTATTGTTTGAGTTCATCTTCGTAGCTATGTATTTTAACATGTAATCTTTTCTTGGGATCAGAAAATTTAATGCTATTCGAAATCAGGTGATAAATAGCATCTGATAAATATGATTTATAAGACTTTAACTTGACTACTTCTAAGTTCTGTTCGATCGTTACTTGATAAGATTTTATTTCATTCTTCAGAAGATCTATTACTTCCTTTATTAATCGCTCCAATGACAATACTCTAAAGTCGGCAGGGACAGGATCATTTTCATTTAGAATAATGCTGAGTTCCTTTATCACCCGATCTACACGATTAGATGAATCAGCAATTCGAGATATGATTTCTTTTGATTCCCCATTTGATTCGAGATTATCGTCTTTAAGAATTTCAGAAAGACCAATGATTTGGGTTAGTGGTTCTCTGAGGTTGTGACTAATGACACTATTGAACTCCTGAAGACTTTTATTTCTGGTTCTCAACTTTTTAATAAGCTCAACTTTTTCCAATTCAAGAATATTTCCTCGCTTCTTCGCGATCGCCACAACTATCAAATCAGCAAGTGATGCAACATAGCGTTGTTCATGAACGTCCCATTCTCTGACCTTATTTTTTGTCATTGTGAATGAAATAAAACCAGTAAAATCACCATCAATAAGAATTGGACCATTCAGGATGGATTCAATACCAAATGGTTTGAAATACTTCTCATAAATATTAGAGAGTCTTCTTTCCTTACTAGCATTTGTAACGGCCACCGTCCTATTGGACATAAATTCTTCAAAAAACTCTACATAATCACTTCTGTCAAATGTAGTAGGTGGAATCTTTGTTGCACTTCTACTTTCCGCAATTGAATGGAGACTAATGGAGTTTTCCTTTTCATCTAAAACCCAATACGTGGCACGATCACAATGAAGAATTTCTTGTGAAACGGAAAGTAATTGACCTAGAAAACTATCAAGACTAAAATTGCTTTCATTTAATTTTTTGGATAAAGACAAAAGCGTTTGAGTGAATCTCGATTCATTCTCTGCTTCTTTCGTGGCCTTCTGTCGCATTCTATATTGATAAGATGCTATAGCTAATCCAAAGACTATTAAGAATGCCAAAGTGATTACTATTAGTCGCGCATCTTCCTCGGCCTGTCTTTGCAAACCCTCTTGACGTAGAAGTTCATTTTCAGCATTTATCAACTCTGATTGTAAGGCAGACTTGATTTTACCCACATTCGAAATAAATTCTGCATTCCTAATGCTATCTCCCAGGTTTTTATGCCGTTCTAAATAGATAGCTGCATTATTTATTTCTGATCTCTCTAAATAGAAATTGTAAAGTTTGTCATATACATCATTCAATAGATCATTCGCCTCATTTCTTTTAGCTAATTGCTCAGTCTTACCCCAATAGTACAAAGCGCTATCTGGAATATTTACTGCATCAGAATTAAAGTAACTACCCATTTTTAGATAAGATCGTATTGCCCCTCTTTGATGTTTGGCTATCAATCGAATGTTGATTGATTTTCGCATCAGATTAATGGCTTTGAGCCAATCTTTTTGAAGGAAAGCACACTCAGCTAATCCATAGTAGCCGTAGCCCTGCCCCCTAAAATGGTTAGCTACTATTGCATTGTTCAGGCACTTACTGAAATATTCTTCTGCTTTGATTATATCACCTTGCATCAAGCTCACCTCTCCTAAGTTGGAGTAAATAATTACCGGTTGGTATTGGCTTATTTTTTCGATTGCGAGTGAGAGGGCTCGATTGAAATACTTGAGACTGGAATCATAAACCTCTTTTCTCCGATACAATTCTCCTATGTTATTATTAAGCCGTACGTACTCGAGCGGATATCTTTCAGGGTTGTAATTCATCGCTTCTAAGTAGTATGAAAGAGCCTGATCTGGCATGCCTATGATAAGAAAGCTATTACCCTTGATAGTTACTGCTCGAATAATTCCTCTTTCATAGTTGAGATCTTTGGCAACAGATATAGCGAGGTTTATGTAATAAATAGACTCTTGCTGGTCAGACATACTAAGTCGGAATGCAATGTCATTAGCCACCGTAACATAGGTTGTATCTCTCAAGTCAAGCCGTGATAAGACAGCCTGTAGACTGTCAATTTTATCTTGCTGAGCGATTAATTGGTGGCTACTCAGGCCAATAATTAAAAGAAATAGAAATTTCCGCATTATAATTTTCTAAGGTAGCCTTTACCTTTGAAAAATATGGCATCAGATTATACTGAAATCCTAAAGGATATTAAGAGCGGCACATTCGCTCCAGTTTATTTTCTTCAAGGTGAAGAAACATTCTTCATCGATAATATTATTGAAAACATTGAGACTTTAGCATTGGATGAAAGCCAGCGAAGCTTTAATCAGATCATACTTTATGGAAAAGATACCAGCCTGACAGATGTCATTGGGGCTGCTCGTAGCTATCCAATGATGGGGGAGCGCCAGGTAGTTATTGTGAAAGAAGCTCAGGAAATGCGTGATTGGACCAAAGATGATAAACAAACTTTGGTGATCAACTACCTTGAAAACCCGTTGGCAAGCACCATTTTGGTGTTTGGGTATAAGTATAAGTCTGTAGATAAACGCACGAAGTTTGGAAAGGTAATTGAGAAGAATTCGGTCTTTCTAAACGCAAAGAAGCTTTATGATAATCAGGTTCCGGATTGGATTAGATCCTTTTGCAAGGCAAAAAGTGTTAAAATCGATGATGGAGCTGTAATGATGCTGTCAGAGAATATTGGCAACAATCTGCAGCGATTGGCAAATGAAGTAGAGAAGCTATTACTTAATGTAAAAAAGGGCCAGGAGATTGACTCAGCAATGGTCCAACGTTATGTTGGTATAAGTAAAGACTACAACATATTTGAACTTCAAAAGGCATTGAGTGCTATGAACAAGCTTAAAGCCCATAAGATTGCCGATTATTTTGCTTCGAACCCAGGTAATAATCCCCTCGTTTTGACGATTTATAGCTTGTTTTCATATTTCAGTAAACTTTTGCTTATTCATCATGCGGAAAATAAAAACGATAAGGCAATTGCATCGTTAATTGGAGTCAATCCCTTTTTTGTTAAAGAATATTTACAAGCAGCACGAAATTATCCGATTCATAAAGTGGCTCAAAATATCAAGCATTTGCATGAAGCAGATATGCAATCAAAGGGAATTGGATATGCTACAAAAAAAGAAGGTCCTGTTTTAACAGAATTGGTATATAAATTGATGAACTAATACAATTTCAAATTAAATATTCGTTCCACTTGATGGTCAAAAACTATTCAACATTGAGAAAATACCTTGTTTTAATCTTTGGGATTTCACTTCATCTATCTGCCGCGCAAAATTCAATTACCAGTGATTCATTCTCAGGGCTTTCAGCTTTTGAAAGTTTTCAGGCTAGAAAATATCAAAGTGTCATCGGAAGTCTGAAGTCGAAAGAGAATAAATCGAAGGATGAGGAAATACTCCTACTACTCAGCGAGTTAAAAACTGGTAATGGAGATGGGGAGCGAATTGAAAAATGGTTGTCTGATAATCCGAAACATCCTATAAAGCCATTAGTAAGTTATCACATCGGAGAATATTTCTTCTATGCAGATGACACAATAAAGAGTGAAAAGTATTTATCTGGTGTGACGGCTACAGATCTTACCAAAAATGATCAAGCATCCTTCGGCTATGTCTATGGTTTATTAAAGCTTAATGAAGCCAATTATAAAAGTGCCAAAAATCTGTTTCAATTTTCACGTAAAAGTGGATTTGATCAAATCAAAAAGCTAGACTATTATGAAGGCTTTGCAGCCTATCATTTGGGAACTAGAGATGAGGCTTTAGTATATTTTGAAAAGGTCAAAGACTCTCAAGAGTTTGGTAATTCTGCTAAATTCTTCATCGCGAAAATGAAGCTTGAGAATAAAGAAGCTGAAGAAGTCATCGCCATGACGCAGAGTGAACTTTCGGATGAAAAGACCTTGACAAATTCAGGGTTTCATCAGTTGATTGGTGAAGCTTATGCCCTTAAAGATCAAGCAGCCAAAGCAGATGCCTTTTTTGAACGTGCAATTGAGTTGCATCCATCTAAACCTTCTGCCGCTTTATACTATCAGGCTGGCGTTTCTAAGTTTAAAATTGGCAATGAAGACTTAGCAATTCAGTTTTTAACTGAATCAGGTTTACAAGGAGGTGAGTATGCACAGTTGAGTGCATTTCAATTAGGAAGGCTCTTCTTGAAGAAGAAAGATTATGAAAAGGCTCTGAGTGCCTATGTGGAAGCGTCAGTATCAAAAGATGAAGTAATCAAAGAAGAATCATATTTCCAGACAGCCAGTATCAATGCGAAATTGGAGCAGTATGCACAAGCTATTAGCTATGCGATTGACTACTTAAGCTTTTTTAAAGACTCTCCAAGGCGTGAAGCCATGCAGAACTTAATTGCGCAATCCTATTTAAGGACATCTAACTATGATCTTGCCATTGACCACTTAAACAAGGTTGGAGAACTTAATGCAACACAAAAGGCAGTTTATCAGAAGGTGACCTATCAGAAAGCAGTTCTGTCATTTAATGATGGCAGATTCGCTGAAGCAGATAATTGGTTTAGACAATCTCTAAAACACACTACAGATCAGTCGCTAAAAAACAGTTCATATTATCATTTAGCTGAAATCGCAATGCGAAATAATCGATACGATGACGCAATTAGTAATTATAAGAAGCAATCTACCTTAAATGCAATCACTCATTATGGAATTGGGTATGCATTCTACAACAAGCAACAATACATGGAAGCACTTCCTCATTTTAGAAGTGCTGGACAGGTCTCAGACCTGAGCACACAGAATGACGCCAAAGTACGTCTGGCAGACTGCTTGTACGCTACAAAATCATATCAGTCAGCTTTCAATATATACAAAGAACTTTCCGGTAAACTAAGTTCTCCCTATTTGACTTTTCAAAAAGGTATGGCATTAAAGAATATGGGGCAGGGAGTTGATGCAATTAGCACGTTTAAAACCCTGTTTACAGATAGTAGATATGCAGCACAGGCAACGTTTCAATCGGGGATGATTCAATTTGAATCAGCGAATTTCGCGTCTGCAGACTCCTATTTTTCACAAGTTGTTGATAACCATCCGACTTCTCAATATTTAGTAGAGTCATTATTGAATAGAGGAGTTTCTAAAAAGAATCTGGGTGATTTGGAAAATGCCAAATCTGATTATGAAACAATTTTAAAAAACCACCTTGCTTCTGATATAGCCATAAACGCAATTTTAGGCCTTCAAGAACTTCAACAGGCTGGAACAGAAGTCAAAAATCTGGATCAATACATCGATCAGTATAAAAAGACCAATCCTGAAAGTGGAAGTTTAGAGGTGATTGAGTTTGAAGCAGCCAAACGGCTATATTTTGATTTTTCATATCAAAAAGCAGCTAAATCATTTGAAAAATACTTAAAAGATTATCCTTCTAGCAGCAATAAAATTGAAGCTAAATACTACCAAGCTGATTCATACTATAGAATAGAAGAATTGGAAAATGCAAAACCAGTTTTTGATGACTTAAAGTTTATCAGAAATCCGCTGACAGGTAGAATTTTGAATCGACTAGGTGAAATCAACAAGAGGCTAGACCTTCCAAAAGAAGCCGAAGAAGCTTACAAGTTATTGATTGATCTAAATCTGAGCACTAAGGACACCTACAATGCAAGACAGGGATTAATGCTCCTTTATTTCAAAATTAAACGATTCAGTGACGCAATTGTGGCTGCCGATGAAATCATAAGTTCCGATTGGAAACCGCTTAATGCTGAACAAGATGCCATTTTAATCAAAGCAAAGAGCTGGTTTCAGCTCGGGAATATTGAAAATGCTAGGATAAACTTCGAATTGTTAGCTACTGGACAAGATGCAAATGGAGCAGAATCGAATTATTATCTGGGACAATTGGCTTATAAAAACGGCGAATACAAGAAATCTCTTGATTTACTTTTTAACCTAAATTCAAATTACGGAAGTTATACACAATGGGTGGACCAATCCTATCTATTAATCGCTAGAAACTACATTGAATTGAACGAATTATTCCAAGCAAAAGCTACTTTAAGATCTATCATTCAACACTCTAATAATGAGACTATTAAGCAAGAATCAAATATACTTTTAATAGAAATTGAACAGAATTCTATTCAATCTGATTCAACTCAAATCAAGGACTAAATGAGGATAATATTAATATTGGCATTCGTGATTACAAACCTGAGCCTTTGGGCGCAGGGTGATAGTACCAAAACTCAGGGAGAGATTATTACCGGAGAGATTGTTATTGAAAAAGACAATAAAATTCTTCTTCCTCAAGCGGATAAAATCTATATCAGAAGTACACCCAAAAACTTTACCAGTCAACCGGTGGAAATAAGCTTTCAAGTAAATGAACCATCATTCCAGTGGCCTGATTATAAATCAGAGGTCCCCTTTAAGTCATTGAAAGAAAGCTATCCCAAAGAAAATTATCAGAACTACGTAAAACTGGGATATGGCAATTATAGCTCACCACTATTTGAGGCAGGTCTCTTCAAAACTTTCGGTGCTTTTGATACTCAAGCAAAGCTTTTTTATGAAAGCTTCAAATCCGGGCCGATTAATGGAGATAATAGTGGCAGTGCAGCAGGAGGAGTTGATCTTGCAGCAACATATAAAAAAGAGTTATTCTCAATTACGCCAGCAATATCATTCAAAAACAGCCAATATAGTTTTTACGGCAATTCCGATAGATTCAATAGCGGTTTTGACACAAGCGATCCTGATGAAATCTCTTTAAACGAATTTTCATTCAACGTGGAGTTAGCTGGTGGCAAAGATGATGTTCGATATACACTGAAGCCTTCAGTGGTTAGTACCAATCAAAATTTAACTGGTCAGTCAGGCCTTAATGAAGAAACCGATCTGGGAATTTCAGGTTCATTAGACTATAAAATAGATGACGCATTTAAAACAGGTTTTAATGTAGACGCTAATATGGCGTCATACAGTGGAGGTCTTAAAATAGACCGGTCTTTGATCAATATTAATCCATGGCTTACACATTCAAGAGATAACCTCAGTATTACGGCAGGTTTCCAAATTTCATCGGGTAAAGTTGGAGACAATTCTAAAACAGGCTTTTATCCCAATGCAAGGGTTAATTATGGTTTAAACAATAAATGGTCAGTTTATGGGCTGCTTTCGGGAGGACAGACATGGAACAATCTAGGCCAATTGATAAATGAGAACCAATTTCTGGATGATTCTTTGGCCATTGTTCAGTCTGAATATACGCTTCAGTTTGGGGGCGGATTCAAAGGAACACCTATAAAAAACGTCCTATTAGATGCAAGTTTGATTTACAGCTCTGTAGAAGGTTTACCTTTTTATATACCATCATCTTCAGATTCATCCAGATATACTTTGGCATATGATACCGAATCAGTAGGTGTTGTCACACTGCAAGCTGGTCTTTCTTTCATGCCCAATACTACAAGCACATATGGAGTAAACATTGAAATAAATGGATATTCTATGGAATCACTTGATCGACCATGGCATAAACCAGCCTATGTATTTAAGGCTTTTACAAGCCATAATATTCAAGAGAAATTGATTGTTTCTGCTTATTTAACAAGTATGGGAGGCATACGAGGACCTGCTAACGTAGATTTTGGGTATGTCAAGCTCCCGGCATTCACAGATTTAGGATTAGGTGCCAAATACTTAATTACTGCAAGGGCATCTGCATTCATTGACGTTAATAATTTGTTGAATAGCGAATACGAACGATATTTGGGGTACCCAACTAGAGGAATTACATTCAAACTAGGAGGTCAGTACCGTTTCTGATATTTTATTTCCTAGTATTGAATTTTATTTTATCTTGGTTCGGTCAAAAAACATACTATGGCTAAAGACGAAAACACCAACGACAAAGACCAGGACGATTTCTTCGGAGATGATGAAGATTTCGGTTTGCCGGAATTAGATTATGAGGCATTAGATGACGATGATGATTCCTCAGAAGAGGAAGAAAGCAAATCAGAGGAACCTACTGCTGAAGAAACGCCCGAAGAATCAAAAGAAGAGGAAGTGTCCGCTGAGGATGAATCTTCTTTTGAAGAAGAGTCAATGGATGATGAAGAGATTCCTGATCAAATTTCAGATGAAGAATTAGAAGCTTCTTTTGAAGATGATGATTCAATGGATGATGCGTTCGATGATGACAGCTCAATAGATGATGCGTTTGACGATGATGGTTCGGACGATGCGTTTGAGGACGATAGTTCAATGGACGATGCGTTTGATGAAGCCGGTGCAGATGATGCGAGTGCAGATGAAGCATCTGATAAAGGTGATTCAGATGAGACTATGGAGGATTTCTATGAAGAAGAATCGTTTGATGATTTTGATGCTACATCCTCTGATTCTGATGAAAGTGGTGAAGAGGTCCCAGATTCAGTATTTGACAGTGATGTCTTAGATGAAGATGAGTTCGCTCAATTCGAGAAAGAGCTAATGGATACAGAAGAGGAAAAAGTAGCCGATATGGATACTTATCAATCTGATTATTCTGACGCACCAACTGAAAGTAAAAGCAAATTTGCAAAAGTAGTAATCATTGGCATAGTGATTTTCGCCGCATTGGGAGCTATTTTTTGGTTTATGTCACCTTTAGGTGGAGGTGAGGAAGCAAAACCTATAGCTGAGAAAAACACACCTAAACCTGCTACTACAACACCAGAAAAGAAGCCAGAAGAAAAACCTGCTGCTACTGAAACAGAAACAGAAACACAAAAGCCTGCGAATAATACAAGTAATCAACCTAAATCAAATACACCAACAAATAGACCAGCAGCTAAGCCTACGACTGTTGCTGCTACTCCCGGCACTGTAAATTCATTAAGTCAAAGAACAGGAAACTTCTATATAGTTGTTGGAAGCTTTTTGGACGGTGATATGGCCATGGATTATGCAACAAAACTCTCAGGCCAAGGCAAGAGCCCTTCAATTATACCTCCGTTTGGTAATGCTGTTACTCATCGGGTGGCTATAGCTGGATATGGCTCTTTGGCTGAATCACAACAAGCTGTGGGTGGTTTCAAAGCTGAATACGGTAATGATATTTGGATTTTAAGGTACTAGACACTAATCCAAGAGATAATACGTTCAGTTTGTTTGAATGGTAATTCGTTCAATTAACTCAATAAAAAGAACATATGCTTATTAGTGTTATGCAAGACCCTATACTCGAGGGTTTAGAATCAGAAGAAACAATCTCATTATTGGAACTCCTGACAAATGGAGGCTACATGATGATACCCATCCTTCTATTGTGGATGGTGGCAATCTACATTTTCGTTGAGCGCACGCGAACCTTAAGTGCTGCAGCAAAAACGCCTGAGTCCTTTAAAGATCAAATCCGTTCACTAGTAATTTCAGGAGATATAAATGGAGCTATGATGCTTTGCAGTAAAACTGAAACACCTGTGGCTCGCATGATTGAAAAAGGAATCAGCAGAATTGGTAATCCTCTTAAAAACATTGAGGTCAGTATTGAGAATGTTGGAAAACTTGAAATCTATCGCTTAGAGAAGAATTTGAACTTGCTGGCTACTATTTCTGGTGCCGCACCAATGATCGGGTTTTTAGGAACCGTCACAGGGATGATTCAAGCATTCATTGCAATAGCGCAGGAAGAAGGAGCAGTAAGTCCGAAATTGCTCTCTTCTGGCATTTATGAGGCTATGATCACTACAGCGGCTGGTCTATTTGTTGGGATTTTAGCGTATTTAGGGTACAATTACCTTGTCTCGAAAGTTGGAAAAGTCATCCATACCATGGAGTCCAACGTTATCGACTTTATAGATCTACTACAGGAACCTAAAAAGTAATGGATTTAAAATCTAAACATAAGGTGGATGCAAACTTTAGCATGTCATCGATGACGGATATTATATTCCTGTTGTTGATCTTTTTCATGCTCACTGCTTCGTTTATCACACCTTCCGGACTTCCAGTGAATTTACCTTCCTCCAAGTCCTCAGAGATCGTTATGCAAAAAGTGAGTGTGACAATCACTAAAAATTTAAGCTATTTCGTGAATAATCAGCGAGTGAATCGATCTTCGCTGGAATCCGTTTTAAGAAGTAACCTTTCAGGCAATGAAGGAATAGTAGTGCTTCACTGTGATGCTTCAGTGCCTGTAGAAAGATTGGTCGAAGTAGCGGGCATAGCTACAGCACTAAAAGCTAAAGTTTCAATTGCAACGAAACCAGAGTGATGGACGAAAGAGAAAAGAAAGAAGAACAAAACAAACGGATCGGTTGGCTAACCTCAATTGGTGTTCAGTTGTTGTTGCTTATTCTGTTCTATTTCATTGTCGCATGGAGAGAGCCTTTTCCGCCCATTCCAGAATATGGAATAGAACTGGGGTTCACTACATCTGCTGGAGCAGCAGCAACCTCATCTCCATCGCAGCAAGCACCTCAAACCAATGAAGTACCTGATGAAACTCAGCATGAGCAAAGCAATGCCGAACCTGTGCAGGAAATATTAGACGCTGAGGAAAGTGTGCAAGAGGAAGCAATAGCTAATGAAGTACAATCTCCGGTGAAAGTTGAAGAGTCTAAACCTGCGGAGCTCAAACCAGTAGAAGAAAAACAGGAAGTTGACTCGAGAGCTGTGATGACACCTTCAGAAACAGATTCTAATGAATCCAGCGATAATCCTTCGGATGGAAAGACAGAAGAAAAAGAAGTTGATCAGCGCGCAATCTATGGAAGTCAAGGTACAAATACCGGAGATTCAGAAGGTGCCAATTTAGCACTTTCGGGTTGGGTTTGGGATAAGAAACCAGAACCAGATGATCAGTCAAGTCAGTCTGGGAAGATCGTGTATAAGATAGTAGTGGATGGAGATGGATATCTGGTAAAAATAGAAACCATTACATCAACTGTTTCTCCCGTTGTTGAGAGAAAATATAGGCAAGCCGTCGAAAAACTTACTTTTAGTAAGACGGCAGATTATAAGACCGCACCGGTCTCTTCCGGTACAATTACTTTTATTATCAAATCTAAATGACGTATTCTGATACGCTCGAGTATTTATATGCTCGATTACCAATGTATCAGCGGGTAGGCCAAGCGGCCTATAAGAAAGATCTGACGAATACAAATAGGTTGATGAGATACCTCAATGAACCTCACACTAAATTCAAAAGTGTACACATCGCGGGTACTAATGGTAAGGGTACCTCGGCCCATAGTATAGCTGCCATATTACAATCTGCCGGTTATAAAACAGGGCTATATACTTCGCCTCATCTTAAAACCTTCACTGAACGAATACGAATAGATGGAGATAATATTTCAGAATCGAAGGTGATTGAATTTGTTGAAAGGATTAAGCCTGCAATTGAAGAAATAGAACCATCCTTTTTTGAGATAACAGTGGCCATGGCATTTGATTACTTCGCAAATGAAAAAGTAGATATAGCTATCATAGAAACAGGACTAGGTGGTAGATTAGATAGCACCAATGTGATTAAGCCAGAAGTTAGCCTGATTACGAATATAGGGTTTGATCATACCGATATGTTGGGAAATACTTTAGCTGAGATTGCTCGAGAAAAAGCAGGCATTATAAAAGATAGAATTCCAGTAGTCATAGGCACAATCCAACCTGAGACTATGCCTGTATTTAAGGAAGTAGCTTCCACACTAAATGCCCCATTGATAGAAGCTGGAGCATCCGATTGGACTCCAAAAAGTCTAGCTCCAAATTACTTAACTAAGAATTACCCTGGCATAGTAGCGGTAATCGAGACATTGAAAAAGGAGGGATGGCAAATTCATGAGAAACATATAGATGTCGGTATTGAGAATGTAAATGAACTCACTGGCCTTAAAGGAAGACTACAAGTTTTGGAAGAAAAACCAATGATAATTGCAGATGTGAGTCATAATGTCGATGGGATGAAGGTACTATTTGACCAAGTGGCGGGACTTTGTAAAGGGACTTTACACCTTGTCTTTGGAACCGTTAAGGATAAAGACCTAAAACCTATTTTTATGAGTTTCCCCAAAATGAGTAAAATCTACTGGACTGAGTCAAATGTACCCAGATCGTTGATTGTGGAGGAACTTGCCATCCAAGGTGTGGTAAATGGAATAGAAGGGGAGTGCTTCAAAAACGTAAATCAAGCCATCAGTCATGCAAAGCAAAAGGTGCAACCAGATGATTTAATATTAATCACAGGAAGCACCTTTGTGGTAGCGGAAATTGAAGAACTTTAGTCTTCGCCTAGATGTAAATGATGGACGTGTTCGTCGATCAAATCAATCTGTTTTGTAATCTCAACTACATATTTCTTCAACTCAGTTTCTAAAGCCTTTACCTCAGCCTTATATTCTGATCCTCCTGCCGCACCAAGATTCTTCTCAATATCATTGTAAGTGTTGCATTCCTGGTGAATAAATCGTCTAAATGATTTGGTTGTATAATCGCTCTCTAATTTTTCTATATCATCAAGTGTAGCCTTTGCTTCTTTATCACCATTGGCATTAAATTTTCTGGTTACAATACCATACAGCAGCGTGTCATAATGATGAATCTTATCGAGCATTGAAATGATTTTTTTTCTGTACTGAGATTCACCGCAAAAACTGCCCAAGCCTGCATAAGTTTGCAGCGTCTTTGCTTCATTATCCCAATTAATAGTGAGGTCATCAATAGCCTTCACTACATCTGTTTCATTTTCCTGTGAAAACGAAAAATAGGTGATGAAGCAAAAGACAAATGTTAGAAGTGTAGATTTCATGGTTGATAAGGATTTACTAGATCAAATAAAAATTGGCAAAAAAAAATAAGTTAACGAAGTTTTCCGAAAACATGGCAAGTAAAAATGTCATAGAACCCGGAAAAGAAAATTTCGAATCAATTCATGGTAAATGGAATGAATTCTTTGGTAATGATAATGAAATAGTCATTGAGTTGGCATGTGGCTGGGGAGAATACACCATTTCATTAGCTGAAAAATTTCCAAACAAAAACTTTATAGGAATTGACCTAAAGGGCGATAGAATATGGAAAGGCAGTCAATATGCACAAAAAAATGACATGTATAACGTAGCCTTTCTTCGCGCACATATCGTCGAAATACTAAAGTCATTTGATGAGAATGAGCTTGATGAAATCTGGCTAACCTTCCCAGACCCAAGACCTAAAGAAAGGGATGAAAAACACAGGCTCTGCAACAAAAGTTTTCTTGAAAAATATGAGCAAATACTAAAGCCTGATGGATGGTTTAGATTCAAAACAGACAATACGGAACTTTTCGAATACGGCCTCCAGGTACTTACTGAGTTTGACATCAAAGATCATGAGTTCACATTTGATCTATACAACTCACCATTGCTAGAAGAGCATCATGGAATCAAAACCAAGTATGAACGTATTTGGACTGAGAAAGGAGAGAAGATCAAATACATGAAGTTCAGATTTTCGAATTAGCGATACTCAGGATTTTCAAAGTTCCACCGCGTACCATCGTCCCAGTCTTTTCTAGAATTTCCGTATGCAGGATAACCCCCGTTATCAAGCATTTCAGCTAAGTGCATAAGATTATATGTCATGAACGTGGTGTTTCTATTGGTAAAAGCATTCTCAAATGCCTTCGATTCCTTATCCATGTAACTAGGTCCAGGTCCAGCTTCACCAATCCAACCACAATCTGCTTGAGGTGGAATGGAATAACCAAGATGCTGAAGAGCATATAAAGTACTCATTGCACAATGCTTAATACCATCTTCATTTCCTGTGATCACACAACCGCCGACTTTACCATAATAGATGTATTGGCCTTTAGCATTTTGATCACCGCTCATGGCGTACAAGCGTTCAATGAGTTTGGTTGCAACTGACGATTTCTCTCCAAGCCATATAGGTGTACCAATTACCAGTATATTGGCCTTTTGTACCTTCTTATAGATTGCTGGCCACGCATCATTTTCTGCTCCGTGTTCGGTCATATCGGGATAAACTCCGTAGGCGACATCATGATCAACAAATCGAATAGATTCTACTTTCACACCTTCTTTTCGCATTATATCCATGGATACATCCATAAGACCTTGTGTGTGACTTTGACGAGGCGATCGCTTAAGTGTGCAATTGATAAAAAGTGCTGATAGTTTGGAGAAATCTGGTTTACTCATAATTTAGGGTTATTATTCTAAGTTAACTAATCCCCTAGAATAGTGTTTAACGCACCCGAACGATGTGATCTGCTTATCGGGAGTTTGACATTTTGTATCAAAACCTGATTGCCTTCTATGGCACTGACCCGACTATTATTAACAATATACTGTTTATGAATTTGAGAAAAATTTGATTTTGGAAGTAGGTCAAAAATTGATTTCAGCGTGTTATGAGTGATGAGTCTTTTGCTGGCACAATGAATAATCACATAATTCTGCATCGACTCTAAATAGAGGATGTCATTAAACTTAACTCGTTCCATTCTTTTATCTGTTTTCACAAAAAAAGAATCGTTTTGTTCTTTAAAGAATGATTTTGCTCTTTCGGTAGCTTTCAGAAATCGATCAAACGAGATTGGTTTCATGAGATAGTCTAGCACATCGAGTTCAAAACCTTCCAAAGCATATTGATCATACGCTGTGGTGAAGATCACTTTGGGTGGATGTTTCAGGTTTTTAATAAGCTCTAGTCCGGTTAGGTGAGGCATTTCGATATCTAAAAACAATAAATCTGGGTTCAACGCTTCCATTTCTGAAAGCAAATCAATCGCGGAGTTGAATTCTCCCATGCAATTGAGATAAGGAATCTTAGCTATATAGCCGACTATTCCAGCACGTGCAAGGGGTTCATCATCTACTACACAACAACTGATGTTCATTTAGCTGGTAATTTTAATTCTATACAATATTCTTCATTCTTCTCCGAAATATTAAGCTCGTGATCGTTTGGATAGAGTAGTTCTAAGCGTCGTTTGAGATTCTTTATGCCAATACCATTGCTATCTGAAGTATGTCGAATATCTCGCTTGCTGTTGCGTACTTTAAAGATCAAATATCCCTTCTTTGCATAAGCAATTATCTCAATTACGGGTTTAGTCCCCTCTACATATTTAAATGCATTCTCCACTAATGGAATTAACAGGTGTGGATATATTTTTCCGGTTAACATTTCATATTCAGTTAATAGTTGCAATGCATCATCTTTTCGCGTTTTATGCACTTCAGCATATAGATTTATAAAATCAATTTCCTGCTGTATATCAACTAACTTTTGCTGATCTTGATACAAACTGTATCTAAGTAGTTCAGATAACTTCTCTACACTTTTTTTGGCATCTGGGACGCTTTTGTCCATCAGAAAATAGATGTTATTGAGGCCATTAAATAGAAAATGGGGACTGAATTGCTCTTTGAGAAAATTCAACTCTGAATTTAAGCGATCATTCTCGACCTTCTGCAACTTCATTTTGCTACTTATAAATTCCTTGACATAAAAGTCACCTCTTCGGATAGCAAAGTATAAAACTATGTATAAGGTTGGGATAATATTAATTTGAACAAAATCGCTAAGAGATAATCCATCGTCTGTAACTGCCGCCATCGGGATAATGGTACAATTAACTACCAGGAGAGCTATTCCAATGACTCTCAACAACTCCTTCCCAAATCGCTTGATTGTAACTTCACTTGCATCTTTTACAAAGTATTTACGCTCCTGAGTACGAATAATGTATGTGAAAATATAGCCAACCAATATGACACACGAGAACTCTATAACATTGATAATCAATGGGCGTTCCCAAAATTTAAAGCCCTTACCCATTGTGTCGTTGACAATGCGTAAGGTGCCATAAATGATAAATCCATAGATCGCAGGAAATATTTTACTCCAAAGTGAATGCATAATTATTAAGCTGCCTTGTATTCTGCTCGCTCTTCCAATTTAGTAAAGTCTTTTTTCTTCGACTTTGCCTGCAGCTCCTTTACACCGAACAGGAATCGCATAATTCGAAATGGACGGATCAGGTATTCGTACCCTGCTACTGAAAGAATGAAGCTTGCGGTACTTACGAATATGTATTTAGCAAGTATGCCTTCATCAACCAGAGTGACAATGTAGTATCCAATGATTATGATAATCGTTTGATGTAGGATGTAGAATGGATAGATGGCCTGATTGGCATATGCCAGAATTGGGTGATTCTTGTTTAAATATTTCTTACCAAATGAGAGCATCGACAGTAACCATAGCCAGCCTGATATTGGGAGTAAAGCCAGATACGCTATTTCGGTAAAACCTTCAATATCCAATCGATTCCACCTGAAATAATTTAATATTATGGTGGATAAAAGGGCTAAACCAATGAGGGTTCTGGTGTCCTTTTCGATTCTCTGCCACATGCTTGGTGCAATACCAGCGAAATAGCCTGCCAAAAAGAAACTAGCCCAGTAGCTCATCCAGCCCCAATCACCAATAAGCGCATTGGTTCTGTTGGTGTATACAGTGAAGCACGTGTAAACAATTACAGAAGGCACAATTAAGATCAAATAAGTAATCGAGCTATGTTTATTGATAAGCTCATTTATATAATCGCGTACTTTGCTTCTCTTTAGTACCAGGAATATTGGTAATAAAACTGCTGAGTAAATAAACAAGTATAAAACAAACCACATGTGATGCCAGGATAAACTTCCTTCCGGATAAGGTATCATTTGGAAAATTGTAGGCCAAAATTCTGCATAGCTAAACGTGGCTCCATTAAATACTCGCTCAAAGTATACTTGTGGCGGCACCACCACAATCATTGCAAATAGAAGTGGTATGACCAATCGATTGTGACGCTCTTTTAAATACCTTAATGGTGAACGCTTTCTCAAGGCGAGAAAAGTACCATAGCCTGAAATGAAAAAGAGCAACGGCATTCTGAATCGACTCAGCCAGAAGTTAAATTCTAGCCACAAGTAGCTAAGCTCGTCGTTTTTAATGTGCCAATCCCACTCGGCGGTAAAGATCATTGCTGTATGAAAATACAGGACCAATATTATTGCAATAATCCGTAGCCAGTCAATGTCATGTCTTCGTTCCATAATATTCGTTTTTATGTTTCGAAGATTGACCACACTATTTGTGGTGAGAAATTATATTGATGACTTGCTTAAAAATGTTGATGAATGACTTTGGCTTTAGCTACAATGAAAGGTAATATGATATATTTATGACTTATTCGTTTTGATTTAATTTACTTATGAACCTCCTGCAATTAGAATATGCTTTAGCATTAGAAAAATTAGGGTCATTCACCAGAGCAGCTCACGCGCTCAATATGACTCAACCCGCTTTGAGTCTGCAAATCAAAAACCTTGAAAATGAAATAGGAATATCACTTTTTGATCGTTCTAGATCACGAATAGAACCAACAGAACAAGGACTAAAATTCCTCCTGAAAGCTGGAGAAATAGTGATGGCTGGCAAGCAGCTAAAAGAGTACGCCATTACTCTTGCAAACCAATTTGGTGGAGAAATAAAGCTGGGTATAATTCCAACGCTATCACCCTATCTGGTTCCTTTATTTCTGGACCAACTACTTAATCAATATCCAGAATTATCATTGGAGATACATGAGCTTTTGACAGAAGAAATACTCCAAAAAATAAGACTAGGCGATCTGGATGGAGGTATTATTTCAACACCACTTGCGAGACAGGGTATTACTGTTTCACCGCTTTTTTATGAATCATTCTACATGTATCATAACTATGAAGATGGTATTCATGCAAAATCATTGAAAGTATCAAACCTGGATTTAAAAAACTTATGGCTCTTGGAAGAGGGTAATTGCTTTAGAGATCAGGTTAGCGACATTTGCTCATTGAGAAATGAGAAAGCATATGCACAAATCTCCTACCACTGTAGTTCCATAGATTCACTGATTCGAATGGTTGACCATCAGGGTGGTACAACTATTCTACCGGAGCTAACAACTTTATGCCTTGATTCTGATCAAGAACAAAATCTGATTTTACTGGAAGACAAAGTTCGAGAGGTTGGGTTTGTTACTCGAAAACTAACAGGTAAGGAACACTTATTTGAAATTATAAATGAAAAGATAATCGAAAGTGTACCGGCCCCTATGCGTGAGAAGCGTGGGAGAGAGGTGGTAGATCCTGGCATCCAGGAAGGATGGAAATGACTAGAAAAGCGAGCCGGTTTTTGGTAATGCTTGTCTTTTCAAGTGCTTTAAATACAACTCAGCGCAAGCGTTTGCGTCGCTCAAAGCATCGTGATGATTCAAAGGGATTTTGTATTTTTTACTTAGGTAAGCTAGGCCTCTACGATAGATAACCCGTGTACAGCGAACTTCAAAATGCGGCTGGACAATATCGTAATAGGCCAAGGCATTCTGCAGGCAATTGACATCAAATGCAGCATTATGTGCCACTACTACCTGATCTTCAATCAAATGCTTGAAATCAAACCAAACCTCCTCGAAAGGTGGAGCGTTAAGCGTATCTTCTGGCTTGATTCCATGAACCTCAATGTTTTTATAGAAGTACTCATTTTTTGGTGGTTGTACCAGCTCATTTACTCTTTCAGTTACGATTCCGTCTTCAACCCGAACAAGGCCAACTTGACAAATACTTGCTGGATTCCATGTAGCAGTTTCAAAATCAAGCGCTGAAAAAGATTCTAAAGACATGTTTTAAAATTACTGTTTAGGAACATATTTTTTGCTGTTTTTAGTATTTAGGCCCTAAGTCTTAACGTTTGAGAGCAGACATTCATCCAATTCTTGATATACTTCGTAGTTTATCTAATTACCAATAGTTTCAAAGTGAGTATTTTGAGGCATAAGATTTCTAATTTTTATTAGAGTTGACTACCGCTAAAATTCATGTTTAAGAGGATCAGCATATTTCTTGTCTTTGTAAGTTTAGCTCTACTGCTTCATGCCAATGGAGATAGTTGGGAGAAGATTCTACGTGATAAAAAAGGTGTTGTAGAATTCTATTGGTATCCCAATAATATTGTAATTGAAAATTCTTTAGATATTATTGATGGTGTTGAACACGATCTGGCCAACGCATTTATCGGGTTTATCAATGAAACGTATGGTGTGGAAATTGAAATGCAATGGATAGAGACTGATAGTTTTGGCGAAGTGCTGGAAACGATAAAAAATGGCAAAGGAGGCACATTTGGATCATCATCAATTTCTATCACACCAGATAGGAGAAAGCTATTCAACTTTACGCCACCATACTTAGCTGATGTAGCCGTATTAATTACAAACGCTAATTTGCCGATAGCTCTTACAGATGATGAGCTAAGGAAGATTTTAAATGGAAGTACAGCTATATCTATCACAAACACTACACTGATACAATCTCTTGAAAACTTAAAAAAAGAGCTCTCAATTGAATTTGAAATAGAAGTCGTAAGAAACAGCGGCAATATCATTAAGAAAATCGGTGAAGAGTCTAATAGCTTTGGCTACATCGATATTGCAAACTTTTTGGTTGCCATAGAAAGTAATACTTCAGTAAGACGCCAGTTTTATTTTCCAGTAAAACTCGAAGGATTAGCAATGATCTTTCCCAAAGAAAGCGATTGGTCTGAGCCTGTAAATGTCTATTTTAAGAGCGAACAATTTCAAAATGATAAACGCAAAATCATTGAAAAATACCTTGGAGCAAATGCTACTGGGATAATTGAGCAAATATCAAAGTCTGCGGAAATTGGGCCATTAGAAGAGATTGTACTTTCCAACAGGGAAAAGGAATCGCAATATGAACAACTATTAGATGCTGCGCGTAGAGATCAGGATTCAGAACGCTTAACCATCATACTTGTTTCCATCATCATTGTTGGCTTAGTTATTCTCTTTTTACTTTTAGCTCTGTATCGAATCAAATCACAAAACACGAACAGATTACTTGAGCAACAACGGTTAGTTGAGGACACAAACAATAAGTTAAGAGGTCTAAACGAAGAGAAAAATAATCTTATTCAAGTGCTGGCACATGACCTTAGATCACCACTATCAAACATCTTAAACGGCGCACAAATTATTGAATCAAATGAAAAACTAAGTGACCAGGGGAATACACTGTTGGGGTTTATACTTCAGTCATCTGAAAAGATGCGTTCATTGATTGATAAAATACTTGATGTAGACGCTATTGAAACCGGTAAGCATAACATCAATTTGGAAAAGCTAAATGTGGAAGGCGTGATTGAACAAGTGCTAAAAGACAACCGGTCAAAAGCCAAAGGAAAATCAATTACATTGGCTAAAAATCTCGAAATTGGATTGTATGTAAAAGCTGATAAAGTCTACACTGCCCAGATTCTTGATAACCTTATTTCTAATGCGATAAAGTACAGTAAAGAAAAGTCTACTATTGAAGTGTCCACTAGTTCTGTTGGCAGAATGACAAGGATATCGGTCACAGATCAAGGGCCTGGACTCACGGAAGAGGATAAAATAAAATTGTTTAAGAAATATCAAAGACTAAGTGCAAAACCGACACAGGGAGAAGCTTCCATTGGTCTTGGATTGTCTATTGTAAAGCTCTTCACTGAAAGGATGGGAGGGACGGTCTCTTTTGATACACAGCTAGGAGTTGGGACTACATTTCATGTAGATCTTCAAAATTGAATCCCGATCAATGACCAATCTCTATTTGATCACACGTTCCAACAAAAGGGACGCCGGTAGAGTGAAATGCATAAGTTATTAATCCAACGTACACTGCAGATTCGAAAGCAGGAGCATTTCCGGGCAAAGTTCCTGTCTCGTTATAAAGCGTCCAATTATCTGCTTGATTTGAGCTGAGATTTGGTTGTTGCCAATACACTACGATCGTTCGATCTTCCATACCTACAATCCGAATATCCGCACGACCAGTAGGAACTGTATTTGCACCAATATCATTGACAGATGAAGATCCATTGAGTGTATTTTTGCCTTCAATAGTAAAACCAGTAGGCCCGCGATGACCAACGACAACATGCGATGAATTTGGTGAACTCAGGTCTAAAACATGAACTTGTACACCACAAAAATTGTAAGGCTCATTTTCATGTCCTGGAGATTCTTGTGAATTGTCAATCGTTCCTATTCCGATATTTCTAGCGATGAATTCAAATGGAAAAACGACACGTTTTGCATCTAATCGTCCTTGATCTTCATTGAAATGTAGCGTAACATTATTGGTGTTTTCGGTAAGCTCTGCTCGATACTTCCCGCCGATCTGTACGACATTAGGAAGAGCAGCTTCATTATTGACAACATAGTCTTCCAATTCTCCACTTCCATTGAATGAATCTATAAAAACATCTTCATCATCCTGATCATCTTCAATTGGTTGAGGATGATCACCTCCGGAAGAACATGAGATCGTGAGAACGAGAGCTACTAGATAGAAATTACTTTTGAATTTTGTCATATAGATTTGGCTGGGGCTTTTCAAACTGGATGAGGAAGTCGATTAGGTTGTCTTCCGTTTTTAGTCCGAGCTTTTTGCGTAACCTATAGCGCGCAGTTTTTACACTATCGGCTGCAATACCTAAAATCTTAGCCGATTCCTTTAGGTTCATGTTCAACCTCAGGAGTGCACACAGTTTCAATTCTGCATTACTGATATCAGGATATGCACGTTTTAAATCTTGGAAGAAACCATCATGCATTTGGTCGAATGTGATTTGGAAGGTTTTCCATTCTTCATCAGACCTAAACGTATTGTCCACAATTCTATTAATACGCGTAAGTTCCTTGTTGGTGCTGATATCTGAATTTTTCTTCAACTCATTAATTTGTGCTTTCAGCTCTTCCATCAACTGGTTTTTTTGCAAAAAACTCATTGTATAAGAAGCTATTTCTTTGTTCTTGACATTGATCTCATCAGACATTTTTTGGAATTGCAGTTGTGAAATGACCTTGTCTTTCTTCCTTTTCTGATAACTGTAAAAGATGAGTAATATGGCTATGAGTATGACGGCCGCTACTCCGATTATGAGCATATTTTTTATGCCTTCATCGATAGCTTTTTGCTTCTCCAACTCAGCAAGTAATCTCTCTCTCTTTGCAGTTTCATACTTGATATTTAGCTCCTCTATTTGCTCATTTATTTCAGCATTTCGCAATTCTTTGTCGATAGCAACTTCTTTTGAGGAGTACTCCAAAGCTGTTTTGTAATCGTTTCTTCGCTTATATAATTCAACTGAATACTGATAAACCCATTGTTCAATTACTTTAAAGTCATGCTTTTGTGCAAGTTTAAGAGCTACATCAAGATGCACCTTTGCTTTAACTAATTGTCCAAGAAAGATTAGCGTTCTTCCCATATTGGCATTAATAGTTGCATATAACCTATTATCTGTACCTTCTTCCAAATAAGCTAGCGCAGAGCTTAAATTATCTTGGGCTATTACAGCATCTTCTCTTTCAGTGTCAGATCCTTTTTCTAGAAAGAGAAGTGCTATGTTATTATATGTTCTAGCTATTCCAACTGAATCATACATCGCTTTTCTTAGCGCCATCACTTCTTTGTAATAATAGAAGGCCGAATCCCGCTTATGTGTCCTTCTGTATGCTACTGCCAGATTATTAAGCACCTTGGCCAGATTAGATGAATCACCTAATGAACGTATTATTTTTTCGCTTGCGAAATAATACGTCTTTCCTCGTTCAGTTTGATCTAAGTCATCGTAGATGATACCAATATTCATATTAATTATCGCCATTCCACGTTGGTTGTTCAGCAAATCATAATACTTAAGAGCGTTCAGGTAATATTCAATCGCGACTGTGTAGTTATCTCGCGCCCAATGTGAAACTCCTAATACATGATTGGCTCTTGCAATTCCAAGATCAGAATCCCATTCTATTGCCTTTTGGAGTGCCAATTGAGCTATCCGTTCAGTTATAATTGGGTATGTATTATAAAGTGAGAAAGCAGTATCGCATAGCCAGACAACAGTCTCCTCAGATTTTGCTTTTGTCTTGAGCTGTTCCTTAATTTCATCAATTTGAGCGTAGGTGGTAATACTTAATGCGCACCAAACAATAAATAAGAATTTTTTCATAATTATCATTTGATAACAATTTAATCAATAGAATTAAATTTAGTTAGACTCAATCTTCCTCTATCAATTCAAGAACATCCATTATTTGACCATAATCTTTAAAGCCAGGGCGTTCTTCCTTCGTTGCTTCAAGCTCAAGTCCTGGAAATTTGTCCAATGCCCTTTCAGAATTAATTGCGTAGCCTTTTAATAGCTTGAGGTTACCATTATAATAGCAAATTTGTGAATCAATCTTTTCAAACAAATCTGGGTTGCTAGACTTTATGAGTACAATCTCAGCAAGTTCATCTAAATAACTCAACGTCGATTTCAATTCATTAAACTCAGCTTCAGTAGTAATACTTAACCTTACAATTAATGGTTTTCCTAAGAGCCCAACTTTCTCAACAAGATTTAGATTAGCGATTTCAATATAGTCAACGGGATATTTCTTAACTGTCTCGCGAATTTGCTCTTCATTGGCACCATGAAACTCACCTGCAAAAGATACACCTGCAACCCAATCAGTAATCTCACCAAAGTCAGCTTCAGTTACAAATGATTTTGCAGTAGGGTCAATTGTGAATCCAATGACATCTACCATCATTCCTGCACAATAGCGAGCATCTGAAAGATTAGATACATTACTAATTTTTACGAACGTTTTTAAGCCCATTGATTTTTTTGAATTTCCTCTCACAAAGAAAACCTTCTGAACGAAACAATTTGAATTATTTTGCTGTTTTGCACAAAAAACATTCTAATGGCAGTAGAACCAAAGACAGACCAGGATTTTAAGCAGGCACTTGAGAAAAGTGAAAAAGTAATCGTAAAGTATTTTGCAGATTGGTGCGGAAGTTGTCGGTTATTTTCCCCAAAGTTTAGAAGACTATCAGAAGACAACCAATATTCGAGTATCACTTTTCTTGATGTAAACGCTGAAAAGAGTCCGGAGGCTAGGAAATTAGCTGGAGTAACTAATCTTCCATTTTTCGCCACATTCAAAGGAGGAAAATTACTATCCGCAGTAGCAACAAGTAAAGAAGAAGTAGTAGTTGAAATGATAAACGCGTTTTAGATGAAAATCCCTGTAATTAAGCAACTGGTAGAAAGTTATTCCAAAGAAGAATTGGTCGAAGCAGAGGCAGCAATTGCTGAAGAAAAAGCTCCCAAAATTGATATTCCCGGAGATGATGAGGGAGAACAATTAACACATGCCTATGCAGCTGTCCAAATCAAAAAATCAATGGAGGTCAATAATGTCGACTTTAAGACAGCACTAAGAGAATATACTGGTCGAGTGAGAAATTCAATATCATAGACTTCCAGCCGACTATTGGATGAAGAAATCCATTGGTGAGAGACTTTACGTAATTCAAGTCACTAGTTTTGATTCCAGATTATTTTCTGAGTCAAAAGACAGGATAACTTAAATTGATACTCACCAAAAATGATTCTACTTGTACTTTTTATAGCTGCGTGTTTGCTCGCTTATGCAAATGGTGCAAATGATAACTTTAAAGGAGTGGCTACCCTCTTTGGCAGCGGTACAACCAATTACAAAAAGGCTATTAATTGGGCCACAATAACAACATTGCTAGGGTCAGTATCAGCTTTCTTTTTAGCAGGCGAACTGGTAAAAAATTTTTCAGGGAAAGGATTAGTTCCTGACTTATTAATTCAATCACCAGAATTCGCTATTTCCATTGCATTAGGAGCCGGCCTTACGGTATTGCTAGCTACAAAAATCGGAATGCCAATATCCACTACGCATTCACTGGTTGGCGCTCTTTTAGGGAGCGGTTTGGTTGCTGTTGGCAGCTCATTCAACTTTGCTAAGCTTGGAGGTACTTTTTTGTTTCCATTGATGATAAGCCCATTGATGGCCGCAATCGTAAGCTTAATAGGTTATGTGATTTTTCGTCAATTGAGATTGATGTCAGGTATTACAAAAGATACTACTATTGAGCT
The DNA here is from genome assembly GCF_039960695.1 of Ekhidna sp. Lineage (GTDB taxonomy): Bacteria > Bacteroidota > Bacteroidia > Cytophagales > Cyclobacteriaceae > Ekhidna. The sequence goes on from NZ_JBDVKP010000004.1 coordinate 449,517, forward strand.
AGGAGACGAGATTGTACAGACAACTGCTGCAGTCGCTTTAACAGAGGGATCTAGTCAAAATCTAAGCTCAGCAGTAATTCATCAATCAATGATGGAAAAATACAACGGCAGGTTGTTGGGGATAAGTGCTCAGAAGCTGCTGGATTTTGCTCACTATTTGAGCGCAGGCATTGTTTCTTTTGCAAGGGGCCTTAATGACACACCAAAAATTGCTGGGTTGCTACTATTCATTCATGTGCTTGATATTCGAGTATCACTGATATCAATCGGATTGATGATGGCAATTGGCGGTCTTATCAACGCTAAAAGGGTTGGACACACGGTGAGCAAAAAGATCACAAGAATGAATCACGGCCAAGGCTTCACTGCTAATTTATTCACAGGAATATTGGTCACGACTGCAAGTATTCATGGAATGCCAGTTTCAACAACTCATGTTTCAGTAGGGTCTATTTTTGGAATTGGCATGGTGACAAAGAAGGCAGATACACGGGTGATAAGAAATATTTTGCTTTCTTGGTTGTTAACATTACCAGTTGCCGCATTATGTTCAGCATTGGTATACCTTGTAATAATAAACTTATACTAGGCTCAACTTTATCAGTGTGCTAATTGTTAACACTTTAACTATGAAAAACGAAACATATTATAATTCCGAAGATCTGAAGAAGTTCGGTGATATAACCGAATGGCAAAAGGAGTTAGGAGACAAATTTTTCGACTATTACGGGAATGTTTTTAAAGACGGTGCGCTTACTGCTCGTGAGAAATCACTGATAGCACTAGCGGTATCACATGCTGTTCATTGTCCTTACTGTATTGACTCATACACCTCTGATTGTCTGAAAAAAGGTGTGGATGAAGAGCAGATGATGGAAGCCGTGCATGTAGCGGCAGCCATTAAAAGTGGTGCCGTACTCGTCCATGGCGTTCAGATGATGAAGCAGGTTAACGATAAATTGATGTAATGTTAAAATCACTTCAAAAGCAAAAACATAAGTTAGGAACTCCTGAAGGTCAAATTGAGGTGCTCGATAATCATGAAGTAATCAACATACCTTCATTTGAAAGCAAACTAAAAGAGCTAGATCAGCTACCTCTTAAACCCACATCCATCGATATATTTCAAATCAATGTAGGCAAAATGTGCAATCAGGTTTGTACGCATTGTCACGTTGATGCAGGCCCCGATCGTAAGGAAATTATGACGCGCGAAACCATGCAACTATGTTTAGATGCTTTGGAAGGCTCAGATATTTCTACTGTGGATCTAACCGGTGGAGCTCCAGAAATGAATCCTGACTTCAGATGGTTTGTTGAAGAGTTGAGTACGCTTGGAAAGCAAATAATTGTGCGCTGTAATTTGACGATCATTCTCGCCAATCCTAAATACAACGATTTGCCAGAGTTCTTTAAGAAGCACAATGTCAATGTGGTTTCTAGCTTGCCTTATTTTACAGCAAAACGAACCGATGCTCAGCGCGGAGATGGAGTATTCGAAAAATCCATCAAAGCCTTACAAATGCTAAATGCAGTCGGTTATGGCCAAGAGGATAGTGACTTAAAACTTGATCTGGTATATAATCCTGCCGGAGCATTTTTACCTGGAGATCAAATGACTTTGGAAAGCCAGTTTAAAAGAAAGTTGCTTGAATTCGATATTGTATTCAATGAGCTCTTTGCAATTACCAATCTTCCAATTAGCCGTTTTCTTGAGTACCTGGTGAAAACAGAGAAATACGAAGACTACATGGATGAGTTAGTAAATGCGTTCAATCCAACAGCTGCTTTAGGTGTAATGTGTAGAAGTACAATTAGCATTAGCTGGGATGGTTACATGTATGATTGCGACTTCAACCAGATGCTTGAATTGAAAGTGAACGGACCTCAACATATTAGTGATTATAATGCCAAGGCTTTAGAAAGTAGAGATATTATCCTCAATCAGCATTGCTATGGCTGCACAGCGGGCGCAGGGTCAAGCTGTGGCGGAACAACTACATGAAATTTTAATTAAGAAGTTATAACCAAAATAATGGAAGCATACTTAGATACTACAAAAGACATTTATAAAAGAGCAGCTGAAACCCCAGATGTAGGATTATGCTGCACGACCACACCAATATGGGCTTTCCCAGGGCTTGATATCCCGAAAATCATGCAGCAAATGAATTACGGTTGTGGAAGTACGGTGCATCCTAGAGATTTAATCAACAACCCTAAAATCCTTTATGTCGGTGTCGGTGGTGGTATGGAGCTACTCCAGTTTTCATATTTCAGTAGGCAAAAAGAAGGAGTAATTGGAGTAGATGTCGTAGATGAAATGCTGGATGCTTGCGAAAACAACTTCAAGGAAGCAGAAGCCTCTAATGATTGGTTTCAGCCAGATTTTGTAAGCCTTAGAAAAGGGGATGCCCTGAACCTTCCAGTTGAAGATGAATCCATTGATGTCGCAGCCCAAAACTGCTTATTTAATATATTCCATGAAGAAGACCTCAAAACAGCACTAAAGGAAATGTACCGTGTGTTGAAGCCTCATGGAAGATTGGTACTTTCTGATCCCATCAGTGAAGATACAATGCCAGAAAACCTGAAGAATGATCCAGAACTTAGAGGTCTTTGTCTAAGTGGGGCATTACCGCTGAAGGATTATATTAAAATGATTACGGACATTGGGTTTGGCACAGTAGAAATACGAGCCAAACGACCGTATAGAATCCTTGATACAAAACATTACGATACAGATCAGCCAATACACATAGAGAGCGTGGAAGTGTGTGCTATTAAAGACCCAATGCCAGTCGATGGGCCGTGTGTGTTTACCGGAAAAACAGCTATCTACACAGGCGGGCAAGAATATTATGACGATCATGCAGGTCACGTGTTGATGTATAACCAACCACTTTCTGTTTGTGATAAAACTGCTGGAAACCTTCAAACACTTGGCAATGATGATGTATATGTAAGTGAAAGTACATTCTTTTATGATGGAGGCGGATGTTGCTAGATATCGCTGATGCAACTTAGCGGATGTCGCATAGTATATATCGCTGATGCAACTTAGCGGATGTCGCATAGTATTCAGAAAAATGAGTTAGTGCTTTACGAGTATACTATTTACTTAATACTAGTCACTAATAACTTATCCATTACCTTTGCACTTTGATGTATAAACCGTGGCTGTGAACCCGGCAGAAGTACGAAACTAATGAGTAAAAAAGGACGAATTTTAGTCGCTATGAGTGGCGGCATTGATAGCTCACTCGCTGCAGTGATGCTACATGAAGAAGGATACGAGGTAATAGGCATGACCATGAAGACATGGGACTATCAAACCTCTGGAGGGAGTTCAAAGGAAACAGGCTGTTGCAGTCTGGATTCCATTAATGACGCAAGAAATATTGCGGTAAACCTAGGATTTCCACATTACATCATAGATATCAGAGAAGAGTTTGGAGATGCTGTCATCGATTATTTCACCGATGAATATATAGCTGGCAGAACACCCAATCCTTGTGTAATGTGCAATACACACATTAAATGGGATGCGTTACTCCGAAGAGCTGATAAGCTTGACTGTGAATTTATCGCCACCGGTCACTATGCAAAGATACGTGAGGAGAATAGCCGATTCATTGTATCAAGAGGAGCAGATGGCTACAAAGATCAGTCGTATGCTCTTTGGGGAATCTCCCAAGAGAGTTTAAGTAGAACCAAGTATCCGCTTGGTCATTTAAAGAAATCCGAGATTTACGACATGGCTCGAGAGCGAGAATTCTATGAACTTGTTACAAAATCAGAATCATATGAAATCTGTTTCGTACCAGACAATGATTATAGAGGTTTTTTGAAGAGACGCGTTGAAGGCATAGAAGAACAAGTAGCGGGGGGAGAGTTTGTGTTAGAATCGGGCGAAGTTGTCGGTAAACATGAAGGATATCCATTCTACACAGTTGGTCAGAGAAAGGGTCTAGGAATTGCTTTAGGTTACCCTGTATATGTCACTGAAATACAGAAAGATACAAACCGTGTTGTATTAGGAACTTTTGATGAATTGAGTAGAGATGGCATGTATGTAAAGCAGCTCAATATGCAAAAGTACACATCGATTGAAGGAGAAAGAAAAGACACCATCACTAAAGTTCGTTACAATGACAATGGCAATCCAGCCGTTATAGAGCAAGCAGGTGATACCATGAAAGTGTTTTTTGGAAATGGCGTAAGTGCCATTGCACCTGGGCAAGCAGCTGTTTTTTACGAGGGTGATGATGTAATTGGCGGTGGTTGGATAACTTCAAGCTTTCATCAGAATAGGGAAAATTGAATTTAATTGAAAGTTGAACAAAATTGACACATCTCCTTTCTACCCTTTTAAGAGGAAATATTCTCTTACAGGAATTATGGGGATGTTAATAATGCTGTTGGCATTGTTAAACACTTCATGTAATGAAACCAAAGAAGTAGGCCCTGAGACATTGGGATATGAGTATTATCCTTTAAATGTTGGCCAATATCGAATCTATGATGTAGAAGAAATAAAGTATCTGGTCAGCGGATTCGATACTACCATCTATCAGCTACGCGAAACCATCTTCGATTCTATTCCATCCGCTGATCGCATTATCTATTTGTTGCGGAGAGACATTAGGCCTGATGCATTGAGCAATTGGGAGAGTGATTCAATTTGGACAGTAACACGTACAGCTAATTATCTATCCATCACAGAAAACAACATTCCTTTTATCAAATTAACCTTTCCTGTAACAGCAGGGAGAGAATGGGATGGAAACAGTTTAAATACAAAGAGTGCGCTCACATATTACTATCAATCAATCAGCAACCAATTAGTCGATTCAATTAGTGCAGATAACCATATTCGATTGATCATTGAGGATATAGAAGAAAATGTAACTGGAGTAGATCTGAGAAGCGAAGTATATGTTGATGGCATAGGTTTAGTTGAAAAAGACTATTTGACACAAAAAAAGTGTACATCCAGCGATTGTGGAGCTGATTTAGGCGAAGTGATTGGTGGGCGTTCATTGAAGCAAACACTAACAGAAATAGGAAATGAAGAATAGTTTACTTCTTGTATACCTCTTGTTTATCAGCTTTAAAATGCTTGCACAGGACGATCCGGAGATAAGCCAGGTCAATCGATACTTTATCTATTTATCTGATAAAGCCGGAACCAACTATCCGTATAGTGTTTCAAATCCAACCGAGTTCTTGACTCAGCGAGCGATTGATAGACGCAGCAAACAAGGTATTGCTGTTGATGAGTCCGACTTGCCAGTAGATCCCAGCTACATTCAGGGACTCAGAGATGCAGGATTGGAGGTTTACTACACTTCAAGATGGCTTAATGGAGTGCTCGTGAATGCTGATACCACTTTACTTGATGAGGCTGCAATGCTCTCATATGTCGATAGCATTGCTTTAATTGCTGACACCACACGTTTAAGTAATGAGAAGACTCCTATTGAACCACCAACAGAGTTTACTGCTCCAGCTTCAGTAGAAGGTGATTCTGACATACAGCTTATGATGCTGGGTGCAGATCAGATGCACACAGAGGAAATCAAAGGTCAGGGAATGCTTATTGCTGTATTGGATAATGGATTTACCGGAGTAAATCTATATACCCCATTTCAGCATGTGTGGGAAAATAATCGGATCGTTGCCACAAAAGACTTTGTTCAAAACTCAGGCAATGTGTTTCAATTTGGGAGCCATGGGACATCTGTTTTCTCCATTATTGCTTCCAAATATGAATCTGGTGATGATCACCTTTTCGGAATAGCCTATGAAGCTGATTTTATCCTTTGCATCACTGAAGACAATCAAGCTGAAAACACCTTGGAGGAATATAATTGGCTGCTTGGAGCAGAATATGCTGATAGTTTAGGTGCTGATGTAATCAATGGATCGTTAGGCTACCGTTTATTCGATATTCCAAGCCACAATTATGACTTTGAAGATATGGACGGGAAAACCACTATTGTTTCAAGAGCCGCTGCTTTGGCTGCAGAAAAAGGAATCATAGTAGCAGTAAGCGCAGGGAATGAAGGAAATAAAAGTTGGGGTAGAATTACTCCGCCAGCAGATGCTAAAGGCATACTTACTGTTGGAAGTGTAAATCCAGATTTCTCATATTCAGCATTTAGCTCTGTGGGTAATACTGCTGATGGAAGGGTTAAACCAGACGTTTCTGCTTTTGGATCAGCCACCACTGTTGTTCGAGGAAATGGAACAATAATGAGAGGTAGTGGCACCAGTTTTGCATCTCCATTAATAGCAGGATTCGCTGCTTGTATATGGCAACTAAATCCAGAAAGAACAGTAAATGAAATAATAGCCTCAATTAAAAATTCTTCTCATCAGTCTGGCAATCCTGATTCACTGTTAGGATATGGAGTACCTAATTATGCATTTGCTAAAGATGTGAGGGCGCTAAATGTAAATGATATCCTGCAAGACAAGGTCACTTTCTATCCCAATCCTTTCAATGGAGATACACTTTACCTTACCGCAGATGGCAAGTTTAAGGATGGAATGAGCATTAAGATTATGGATCCCAAAGGAAGTTTAATTTTTAAAAGAGAATTTAAGCGAAGAGAGATCGAGGAAAATATGGAATTGACGATCGATGGTAGTCAACAAGGAGTTTATTTCTTATTCTTGCAAATAGGAAATAATCAGAAAGTCGTCAAACTCATAAACTTCTAATGTCTAAGAAATTAATTGCTCCGTCATTTCTCGCTGCAGATTTCGGTAATGTGCAGAAAGAGGTAGAAATGCTCAATCAAAGTGAAGCAGACTACATCCATATCGATATCATGGATGGGGTTTTTGTTCCAAATATCTCATTCGGATTTCCTGTGTGTCAGGCTATTTATAAGCATGCAAAAAAGCCAATGGATTATCACCTCATGATTGAGCACGCTGACCCATACCTTGAAGATTGCATGAAAGCAGGAGCAGAGATCATTACTGTACATCAAGAGGCCTGCAGACACTTACATCGAACTGTATCTGAGATCAGAAGGCTGGGAGCGAAGGCTGGGGTAGTCATCAATCCTCATACGCCTGTAAGCTCACTTGAAGAGATTCTACCATTCGTAGACTTAGTTTTATTAATGTCAGTGAATCCTGGTTTTGGTGGCCAGAAGTTTATACAAACCACATTTGACAAAGTTCGAAAGCTTAAAAAAATGATAGATGAGGTAAATCCTGAAATCATCATTGAAATAGATGGTGGAGTGAATGATCAGAATGCCGGAGAGCTTTTTAATGCCGGCGCAGATATGCTTGTTGCCGGAAGTTTCGTTTTTAAGTCGGATGATCCAGCTCAAACTATTGCCAATCTTAAAAAAACCTGATCAGTTGAGGCAGCTGATTTTCCTTATACTGGCAATTCTCATCACACCCTTGATCGCTCAACAGGATCTCATAGAGGGTAGAATTGTGGATGAAAAAGGAGTGCCAATTCCTGCTGTTAACATCATCGTTAAGTCTGATCGCTCAATAGGTACTGTTTCTAATGCCGAAGGTTACTTCTTGCTTGAACTAAAAGCGGGCAGTTATGATCTTATCTTTTCACACATACAATATGGCACATACGAACTGAAAAATATAGCTACAGGTGGTGTGAGTGATTTCACCGTGACATTCAAACCACAGGCAATAAAATTGGACGATGTACAGGTAGAAGGACAAAGAGAACGAGACGCTATAGATCCTGCAGCAAAAATTGATGCAAAGTCTGCCCAGAATCTGCCTTCAGCTTTTGGAGATTTTAATAAAGTCCTTTTGACTTTACCAGGCGTAGCAGGTAACAATGAACTTTCTTCCGCATACAATGTGCGTGGTGGAAATTTTGATGAAAATTTAGTTTACGTGAATGACATTCCTGTTTATCGTCCGTTCCTGGCAAATGCAGGGCGACAAGAAGGATTAAGTTTCATCAACCCAGACTTAGTAGGTGATATAAGTTTCTATGCCGGAGGCTGGGAATCTAAGTATGGAGATAAGCTTTCATCCGCATTAAACATCGATTACAAAGAACCTGAATCGCTAGAAGGGCAAATAAACTTCGGATTGCTTGGCGGCTCGGCGTACATAGGCAATCGCATTAACGACGATATTCAATTTCTTTTTGGTGCTCGTCACCGAGACTCGAGGTATTTGCTGAACACGCTGGAGACAGATGGCCAATACTTGCCCTCTTATACAGACGCCCAGGCATTCTTCACATTTGATCTTACAGGCAAAAACAGTCAACAGATAAATAAGACAAAACTAAACTGGCTTCTCGCTTATGGTCGTAACAGATATTTGACGCTTCCCGAATCCCAAACGACAGAGTTTGGATCCGTTTCACAAAATCTACGAATCCAGACAGCATTCGCAGGAAGAGAAGAGTTAGATTATGATACTTATCAAAGCGGTTTCAACCTCTCTCATCGATGGTCTGATAAGTTTCTAAGTCGCTGGATATTTTCAGGTGTATATACTTCAGAAAGAGAAAATTACAATGTAGAAGGAGCCTATAGAATCTGCGATGTGGACAATAACCCAGGTTCCAATAGCTTCAATGAGTGCGTGGTTGTCAGAGGGATTGGTACCAATTTCAACTATGGTAGAAACAGACTGGAAGCTCAGATTTATAATACAGAGTGGCGCAATGAATACTTACTGTCAGATTGGTCTATTCTAGAAATGGGAATTGGTTATAATCGAAACATCATTGACGATGAACTAAACGAGTATTCATTTTTGGATTCAGCAGGTTTCGTAAGTATAAATGAAAGCACGTTCAACCAATTGGAACTAAATACTGCATCAATTACTGCTTACTTACAGACCACCATTTACAGTAAAGATTCGATGCACGCGGTTAACGCTGGAGGGAGAGTCAACCACTTGGATTACAATGGAGAATTGCTCATAAGTCCCCGATTGATTTATCGATTTAAACCAAACTGGGAACGGGAGACATCTTTCAGACTATCTATTGGGAAATATAGCCAACCACCATTCTACCGAGAACTTCGAGATCAAGCAGGGGAAATTAGAGAAGATGTAGAAGCACAGCAATCCATCCACATCATCGGAGCTATGGAACGAGTGCTGACCTGGTGGAATCGTCCATTCCTATTTACTACTGAAGTGTATTATAAATCGCTTGATCATGTAATTGCTTATGATATCGATAATGTTCGCTTACGCTACTTTGCTAATAATGATGCTAAAGCCAATGCTTATGGGTTTGATTTTAGAATTAATGGGGAATTCATCCCCGGAACCCAGTCGTGGTTCAGCCTAGGAATCCTTAATACTCAGGAAGATATAGCAGAGGATGATAAAGGCTTTATCAGGAGACCATCTGACCAGCGAATTAACCTGGCTTTTTACTTTGAAGACCATCTGCCGAATGATCCAAGCATGAGAGTATATGTGAACTCTGTCTTTGGTTCAGGTTATCCACTTGGTCCACCCAACGAAATAAATGCAAGAAATATTTTTTCGGGAGATGAATATTATAGAATTGATATAGGACTATCTAAATCCTTTGAGCTACAGAATCATAAATACCTGAAAACCTTATGGTTAAGGGCAGAAGTATTGAATGTGCTTGGAGCAGATAACACCTTGTCATATTCATGGATTCAGGACGTAACCGGCGCTCAGCTTGCCATACCCAATTCATTATCGGCAAGGTTTTTGAATTTCAGAATATCAGCGGACTTTTAGGTGAAGGATCACCTATCTTTGTTTCACGATATAGCTTAATAAAATGAAAAAAATCACTCAATTATCCATGCTAGTACTTGCTGTTGTAGTGCTGGCTTCTTGCAATAGGCAAGTTACACGTATCAACCCTGATCAGCAGGTAGACCTCAGTGGTCGTTGGAATGATACTGACTCTAAATTAGTAGCTGAAGAAATGATCCAGGATGTAACTGGTAGACCTTGGCATAATAATTTCAAAATTGAAAACGATCGAAAGCCAGTAGTCATCGTTGGATATGTTCAAAATAAAAGTTCAGAGCATATTGAATCAGAGACATTCATCAAAGACATGGAAAGAGAATTTATCAACTCAGGTTTTGTAAGAGTAGTATCTAACTCTGAATTCCGCGAAAAACTCCGTCAGGAGCGTGCAGAGCAGGGAGAATTTGCTTCCCCGGAAACTCAGGCAAAATGGGGGAAAGAGCTTGGAGCGGACTTTATGATGTTTGGCGTGATCACCGCTGTTACCGATTCTTACAAAAAAGAAAAAGTAGTCAACTACAAAGTGAACCTGGAATTGGTAAGCATAGAAACCAATGAAAAAGTATGGTTAGGAGACAAAGAAATCAAGAAGTACATTAAGAACTAGTGCTATTGATAAGCCGTGAGTTCCTTGCATGGGAACTTACGGTTTTATATCCTCTTTTGTAAAAAATCACCACATCTATTCATGGTTTCAATTAAGACCATATTTTCAATTGCGATCCTTATTGCACTCACAAGTTGTGCTTCATTTTATCAGCTCAATTACGAATTCAATAAGAATTTTGAGCAAGGTAACATTGAGCAAGCAGCAACTATTCTGGATCAGAATAAGAAAGCAGCAAGAAGTAAGACACGTTTTCTATATTATGCCAATCAAGGTGTAGTTGAGCATTTATTAGGGAATTATCAAGAGAGTAATAATTGGCTGGAACAAGCCTATTTATTCGGTGAAGATTACCACAAAAATTATTTAAACTTTGCTGCTTCCTACTTTTTGAATCCAAACTTGATCGTATATCCAGGAGAGGATCATGAGCACCTGATGCTTCTATATTATAAGGCGCTCAATTATTTGAAGATGGAAGATTATGAATCGGCATTAGTAGAATGCAGAAGATTAAATCAGCGTTTGTTTGAGTTAGGAGATAAGTACGTTTCCGAAAGCAAATATCAGAAAGATGCTTTTGTTCATAATCTAATGGGAATCATTTACGATGCGGCAGGTGACTATAACAATGCATTTATCGCATATCGTAATTCCTTGGAAATTTATCAAAAGGAATACACCGAAATGTTTGCTCTTGTAGCTCCTCAACAACTTAAGAAAGACTTGTTGCGAACAGCTTCACTTGCTGGTTTTCAGGAAGAGAGAGATAAGTTTAGTGAAGAACTGGGAATGGAATATGTTCAATTGCCACCTGCGGAAGGAGGCGAATTAGTATTCTTTTGGCACAATGGCCTTGCCCCTGTGAAAGATGAATGGTCGATTAACTTCGTTGCTATTAAAGGTTCTGGTGGTCAGGTATTCTTTCAAAATGAAGAATATGGCTTAAACTTTCCCTTTTATTACGACACCAATGAAGATGGAAATGCCAGTATTACAGACCTGACTGGAACACGTGTCGCATTTCCGAAGTATGTGGAGCGGGAGCCTTTCTTTTCGTCTGCAAGTCTGGAGATCGATAACTACTACTACCCTTTAGAGAAGGCAGAGGACATAAATGCAATTGCTTTTAAGACACTAAGAGAACGAATGTTGGAAGAATTGGGAAAAGGGTTGTTACGGGTAGCGCTAAAAAAGATGGTAGAAAAACAAGTTCGAAAAGAAGATGAAACATTAGGCTTCCTTGTAGGCTTAATCAACTTTGCTTCTGAACAAGCGGATACCAGAAACTGGCAAACCATTCCTCATAGCATATTCTACAGCAGAGTCCCATTGAAAGAAGGTGAAAATCAAATCATTCTGCATACAGATAGTCACAAAGCTGCGGAAAGTCAGCAGACCTTCAAATTTGTAGGTCAGAAAGGAAAGACCCAGTTTCAAACCTACCAGTCTTTGGAAAGCAACATTGCTTTTTAATTACCGATCCAGTCTTTTTTCTTCTACTGTCACATCTCTGTCTGTCCGAACATGCATTTTTATGTTGACCAGAAATTCTCTGCATCCAACATTTATAAGTGCCTCTTGAGCATTGCGAGCTATTTCCTGCAGTTTGTCATAGGGACCCGTCATCACCGTTTCCATTGGAGTGATCATATAATCAACACCGGATTTTTGAATAACCTCGATAGCAGCATCTATTTTATCATAAACATCACCTTCGCGATCCAATGGAACGACCTGAATAGCAAGCTGAATATTCTTATCTATCATCTTTTTGTGTTTTCAGCGAAAATAATCTTAGAATTATTTAGACCCGTACTTTTCCCTATTTAGTTAAAAGGGTTTATTTTGAGGCTGATTAATTAACCGCACCCTAATATGTTCACCGAGTACGAAATAGAGTCCATGATCGAGTATCCCGAAGTTAAAGAGGCTACTATAGCACTGAAAAAGGACTTTTTAAAAACCGAAGCACCATATCTGGAAATCAATGATGAGGATTTTTTCTCATTGATCATCATGGCGCCAACCATTGGTATTGCAATGGCAGATGGAAAGATTACACTATTTGAAGAAATGGCTTTGAATAAGAAAGCCAGGAAACTCTCAAAGGGTGGCTATTTTATGAAGAAAGATCCGGTAGTCTATGCCATGAAGTTTTTGATAAAAAACTACTACAACTGGTCAGACAAATTCATGGGTGTTTTGAAAGAAACAATAAAGATCACTTGCGGGATTAATGAACTAGATCTTGGAAGGCCACCAGGAGATGGAGATATAGATTACAATGAATACAGACAAGCCGTTCTTCATTCACCATACTTGCTGATTCGATTCATTGCGAGTTTTTTCTTGGAAAATGATGAAGACATCATTAATCAGAATCACAAAATAGGGAAGGCAGAATACCAGCGGATGATATTGATTGGAGAAAAACTGGAGCTAGATAAAATTCCTGTTTTCCAAATGTTTTGTAAGACCTTCAAATAATCTATCCAATTCTAACGCGTTGTTGGTGGTAGTGATGAGATACATAGCCATATTAATCTTTGGTATTTTGATTAGCTCTTGTGGCAATGACAATAGTGTCAGGACCACATCAGATGATGAAATACAAGCATGGTTAGATTCCATGAATGTAACAGCCGCTCGCGATGACAATACGGGAATTTACTATTATGCAGACAGCTTAAATCCTTCAGGAAATCAAGCAACTGACGGAAGTGTAGCAGCTATTTATTATACTTTACAAGATCTAAATGGAAACGTAATTGCACAGCATCAAAGGGCAAATGGAGATTCGCTGCTTCACAAAGTAGGAACTTCAGCAATTTATCCCTTAGGCGCTGACTTTGGTGTCAGTTTGATGCGAGTGGGAGAAACCTACAATTTCATCTTACCTCCGAGTCAAGGTTATCAAGATCTAACCTCTGGTGCTATCAATGCAGATCTAATTGCTCACCTTAAGATAACACTTGCAACCGTTCACAATGAAACAGATTTGTTTACTCAAGAGCTGGTAGATATTGATAATTACATTACTTCTAATAACCTCAATGATACCGTTACCAATCCACTTAATACAGTAAAGCAATTTCCAGCCTCGGGTATTTCATTCAAGCGCTTACGTGCTGGTGCTGGCCCAGTGCCTTTAAATGGAGATACTATGATTGTAGATTATACCGGCCGATTCATAGATGATTCTTCATTTGGAAGCGACAATGGATTTCAATGGGTGTATGGATCCGGAAGTCCAAGAGAGCTATTAACCGGTTTTGAGTTTGCCGTTTCCATGATGCAAACAGGCGAACAGTCACTGGTCATGATCCCATCGTCTCAAGCCTATAGAGAGAGTGCTTTAGTAATTCCCAGTTTCATAGTTGATGACCTGATAGCCGATGGAATCATACCTGATTATGTCACTAGAATCCCACCATACCGAACATTATTATTTGAAATCACTCGTGTTGATTAATGGTTTAATTTTGGGATAATTTGCTCGCTGCTGCCAAACGATATAGCCTTTTTATTTTACTAGCACTTCTCGCTGCTGAGGTGGCGGGGCAGGATATCTATGAACGCTACAATATCTATCGAAATCCAGTTAAGGTAATTTTAAATAAATTTAGCATTACCGCAACAACAGGTGTTGGGATTACCAGCTACTCGCACCAGCTTCGAGGCGTTTACTTTTATCAGGATGCTGAAAGCCAATTCATATTTTCAAATGATATTGAAAATCTTGGGAGTAGCTTTTCTGGATATACCGATTGGCTCAACGATCCACAATTGGGGTTTGAAACATCACTGGAAAACCCGTTTGATCTCCCTTTCGAATACCTGCCAAATCCTGTGTATAACCCAAACCTGGGTGACCAAACATTTTTAGTTGATACCGATACAACAGACTTTGGATTTAAAGGTGGGTCTCGTGGAATTCCAATTTCATTAGCTATTCATTACAACTATGATAAGTTCAGATTTGGTCTTGGTTATTCTTATGAAATTCATTTTTTAAGACCCTTGAAGCCTACAGCCTATGGTGATCAGGTTAGAAACTATCAACCCAATGTTGTACGCAGTAGGTACTCCAGATTGTTCGCGACAGCAGGCTATAAATTTTATTCGTTTTGGAGCTATGATTTTGTTGCAGAGCTCCAGGTCGGGAGAATTACTGCTGGTAAGCAGTTTAATAGTGGGGCCATATCAAGAGGTATCTACACCAATATCGGTGTAAGTATCGAAAATAACTGGTCGGAGTACTTCCGTGTAATAATCAAGCCCAGTCTGGAATTTAAATCCTACACAATTAATATCCCGGATGGTTCATCAGTTCAGCATAAATACCCCACATTTTTCATTCAAGCTGGTATAAGTATCAATATTCCGGATATTCGTCGTTCACCAATGAAAAGTGATCACGTACAGTTGAAACATGTTTATACCGACCCCAGAACCGGTCGCAGAGAAGAGGTGAGAGGACAGCCAATATGGAAGAGGCAAAACCCAAAAGTTGGTGAAAATCATCGTAATATTTGGCGCACAAAGAGAAAGAATAGACGCAAGCTAAATCCCACCAAGAATTAAGTTTTTCGAACCTATTTTTAATCCAAATTCTGTTCACCTAAAACCAGTGTTTTCAGCTAGAATTTTGCTAAATTGCGGGTTGATTTTTGGCTAACCCTAATAAGCATAAATGGCAGACGGAGATAACGACAACTTACCCCCACAAGGGAATATCATTCCGATAAATATAGAAGAAGAGATGAGAGGAGCTTACATCGATTATTCGATGAGCGTAATCATTTCACGGGCATTACCGGACGTAAGAGATGGCCTTAAACCTGTTCACAGACGTATTCTTTACGGAATGGACGAATTGGGTGTCAATTACAATAAGTCGTATAAAAAATGTGCGAGAATCGTCGGGGACGTTCTGGGTAAGTATCACCCGCACGGTGATACTGCGGTTTATGACACGATGGTTCGTATGGCTCAAAGTTGGTCTATGCGATATCCGTTAGTGGATGGCCAAGGAAACTTTGGCTCTGTCGATGGTGATTCACCGGCAGCTATGAGGTATACCGAAGCGCGACTGAGACGGATTTCCGAAGAACTACTCTCTGATATTCGAAAGAACACAGTAGACTACGTCCCTAACTATGACGATAGTACCGAGGAGCCAAGCGTATTGCCTTCGAAAATCCCAAACCTATTGGTGAACGGAGCCAGTGGAATCGCCGTAGGTATGGCTACGAATATGGCACCACACAACTTATCAGAAGCTGTGGATGGAGTCATAGCTTATATTGATGATCGTGAGATTACTATAGAAGGTTTGATGCAGCACATCACTGCTCCAGATTTCCCTACAGGAGCGACCATTTATGGATATCAAGGTGTCAGAGCCGCATTTGAAACAGGAAGAGGAAGGGTTGTATTACGAGCCAAAGCCGAATTTGACACTACCAGTAGCGGACGTGAGCAGATCATTGTAACTGAGATTCCATACCAGGTAAACAAAGCAAGCATGATCGAGAAGACGGCTGCTTTGATCAATGACAAAAAAATTGATGGAATTGCAGACATCAGAGATGAATCTGATAAGCAAGGAATGCGCGTAGTATATGACCTGAAGAGAGACGCTATTCCGAACATTGTACTTAACAACCTGTACAAGCAGACTGCACTGCAATCTTCATTTAGTGTTAACAATGTAGCACTTGTAAAAGGACGACCTAAGACATTAAATCTCAGAGACTTAATCGTTCACTTTGTCGACCATAGACACGAAGTTGTGGTTCGAAGAACAGAGTATGAACTAGAAGAGGCAGAGCGTAGAGCGCACATCCTCGAAGGATACCTGATAGCGCTGGACAACTTAGATGAGGTAATCAATTTGATTCGATCTTCAAAAGATCCGGATGAGGCACGCATTGGATTGATAAAGAAATTTAGTTTGTCTGAAATTCAAGCCAAAGCAATTCTGGATATGAGGCTGCAACGTCTTACCGGACTTGAAAGAGATAAAATTCAGAAAGAATACGAAGAAATTCAACAGTTGATCAAAGAGCTTAAGGACATCCTAGGTAATGAAGCTCGGAGAATGCAAATCATTAAGGACGAGCTTCTTGAAATCAAAGAACGCTACGGTGACGAGAGAAGGTCTGTGATTGAGCACAGTGCCGATGAGTTTACAGCAGAAGATATGATTCCGGATGAAGACATGGTTATCACCATTTCACATCAAGGATACATAAAACGTACACCTTTGGTTGAATATAGGACACAAGGTAGAGGTGGAGTTGGTAGTCGTGCGGCCAAATCAAAAGACGATGACTTCACAGAACATCTATTCATTGCATCTGCACATAATTACCTACTGATCTTCACTGAGTTTGGTAAGGTATTTTGGATAAAAGTTTGGGAGCTGCCTGAGGGAAGCAAAACATCTAAAGGACGCCCAATTCAGAATGTAATCAATATAGAGTCTGATGATAAGGTGCGATCTGTGATCAACGTAAAAACACTGGATGATCCAGATTACATCAACAACAACTTCTTAGTAATGTGTACGAAGCGAGGAGTGATCAAGAAAACATCCCTAGAAGCTTACAGTAGACCAAGAAGAAATGGAATCAATGCCATTACAATCCGCGAAGACGACAAATTGCTCAATGTACGACTGACTGATGGCGACAATCATATCGTGATAGCATGTAATTCTGGACGCGCAATTAACTTCCATGAGTCTGATGTAAGATCTATGGGCAGAATGGCCTCTGGTGTGCGTGGAATGAAGATTACAGACAAAGAATTTGTAGTTGGTATGGTTTGTGTAGACAACAAAAACCCTCCAAACCTATTAGTTGTATCTGAAAAAGGATACGGTAAACGATCTAACCTAGAAGATTACAGAATCACCAAAAGAGGTGGTAAAGGTGTTAAGACACTCAATGTAACTGAGAAAACAGGAGAACTTGTTGGAATAAAGGATGTCGTAGATGGTGATGAGTTGATGATTATCAATAAATCAGGTATTGCCATTCGAATGTCTGTTGACAATCTCAGAGTAATGGGGAGAGCAACACAAGGTGTTCGACTTATTAAGCTAAATGAAGATGATGAGATCTCTGCGGTAGAAAAGATTTCCAACATTGGAAATGATGAGGATGAGAACCCGGAAGGAACTGAATCTTCAGAACAAAATGAAAACCAAAAGGATAACGAATAAAAACTAAGAACGATGAGAACATTTTTAACCCTAATGTTAGCGGCTATTTGTGTGGTTGGATACGCGCAGAAAAAGCCGAAAATCAATCAGGCACTTTCTGCTTTGGAAAGCGGAGAATTAGCTGAAGCAAAGTCTATCATTGACGCTGCTATCGAGCACGAAAAGACCAAAGATGATCCAAAAACATGGTATTACAGAGGTCAAATTTATGCGGCACTTGATACGGCAAATAATGAACCTGGCGCACTTGATACATCACTAAAAGCTTTCGATAAAGCGCTGGAGCTTGATCCCGAGCAAAAATCATTTCAGTCTGTTGATTTTAGTACAGGTCAAATAGCTAATGTAGAATCAAAAAGACAGGGTTACTACGCGTTTTATTACAATGGTGCAATCGAAGCCTACAATGAGGATGATTTTAATGGTGCTGCAGATAATTTTGAAACGGCCTATTACATCATGCCTAGTGATACCAATGCGATATTAAATGCAGCGTATGCGGCATCCGCAGCAGGCGATGCTAAAAGAGCTGAAGCTAACTTCAAGAAAACGTATGAGGCTGGAATGAAGGACAAAACCGTGTTCTTACAACTGTATAATTATGCTGTGAAGGATGAGCGACTGGAAGACGGACTGAGTTACATCAAAGAAGCTAGAAACGCTTTTCCTGACGATTTAGAATTCTCTAAGTATGAAATCAATCTATTGATCCGTTTGGAACGCATTGATGAGGCAATGACAGAAATTCAAAACTCGATTGAAAATGATCCTAATAATGCCGATCTATTATTTAGCCTTGGCGTACTGAAAGATGAGACGGGAGAAAAAGAAGCAGCCATGGAAACATACAAGAAGGCTATAGCTGCAGATCCTAATCACTTCAATTCTTACTTCAACATTGGTGCAATGCTTTTCAATGAAACAAACGCACTAGTAAAAGAGCAGGGAAGTCTTAACTACTATCCTGGTAAGTCTTCTGGCTACAAGGCTGATGAGAAGAAAAGATATCAAACGCTTGAAACACAAATTGAAACCAAGCTTAAAGAGTCATTACCTATTTGGGAAAAGCTACATTCACTCAAAAGTGAAGATCCTGACGTTATGAATAGCCTTATCTATGTATACAAAGGATTAGATATGACTGACAAAGAAAAAGAATTAAAAGCGAAATTGGCTGCTGTGTCAGGCGATGAATAACCTTTTAGTTTAGAAAAATATTAAGGCCGATCTTTTTGATCGGCTTTTTTGTTGTACTTCCCATTAGAAATGATACAGGATATACTTAGCATTCATGGCTTTGAGCCAGGCTTGATTCAGGAGATTGAGGAAATCGGATACCTTAAAAAGGTTCAATCCGGTGATCACATCATTGACTCTAATAATCATGAAAAAGTGATCCCATTTGTTTTAGACGGATTATTGAAGGTCTATAGATACAGATCTGATGGAAGTAAGATTCTCTTATATTACTTGGAACCGGCTGAGACATGTTCCATGTCTATCACGTGCTGTTTAGAGAAAAAGAAAGCCAATATACAAGTGGTCGCCGAAGAGGATTCTAAGATTTGGATGATTCCAAATAGCAACTTAGATCGTTGGTTGGTAAAGTATCCTGCCTTTAGGCGATTCATTTTCAGCTCTTACCAGCTCAGGTATGACGAACTCATAGAAACAATTGACAGCCTGGTGTTTACAAATATGGAAGAACGTCTCTTCAAGTATTTATTAGATACGAAGCAAGCAACAGAGTCATTTGAAATTCATAAGACCCATCAACAAATTGCCGATGAACTCAATACCTCACGAGTAGTCATTTCCCGGCTTTTAAAGAAACTTGAATTGGACGATAAAATCTCTCAGCAGAGAAATAGAATTGAAATTCTGTAGTTTTCCGTGTAACAAATGTTACGAATCGCTAGATTGACTTCTGCTACTTTTGCTGCACATGAATCGTCTT
This sequence comes from Ekhidna sp., assembly GCF_039960695.1. Lineage (GTDB taxonomy): Bacteria > Bacteroidota > Bacteroidia > Cytophagales > Cyclobacteriaceae > Ekhidna. The sequence goes on from NZ_JBDVKP010000004.1 coordinate 469,092, forward strand.
GAAAATTCACTTCCTATTTTGCAATGGCTTAAAGGCTACAAACGTGAAAACCTTAACGGTGATTTGTTTGCTGGTATAACTGTCGGGGTAATGTTAATCCCACAAGGTATGGCCTATGCACTTATTGCCGGCTTGCCGCCTGTTTACGGTTTATATGCTTCTATTGTACCACAAGTGATATATGCCATTCTAGGCACTTCCAGGCAGCTCTCTGTCGCACCAGTTGCTATGGATTCTCTGTTGGTAGCTACAGGCGTTTCTGTTCTGGCTACTGAAGGTTCAGATGCATACATCTCATTTGCGATACTGTTGGCATTTTTTATGGGAGCCTTTCAATTGCTGCTAGGTACATTCCGACTTGGATTTATCACCAACTTATTGTCAAAGCCTGTAATCAGCGGGTTTACCTCAGCAGCTGCATTAATCATTGGATTTAACCAACTCAAGTACCTGTTAGGAACTGATATTGAGAAAAGTAATCGTTTTTACGAGGTGGTGATCAATGCATTCAATCACATGGATCAAACGCACCTCATTACCCTGATCATTGGTATTGCAGGCATTGTGATTCTAAAGCTCATTAAAAAGATAAACAAGAAGATTCCAGCTGCACTAATAGCTGTGATAGTAGGTATTGTGGTTGTCTATTTACTGAAACTCGATCAGCAAGGGGTAAGCATCGTACAAAGTATCCCCAAAGGATTGCCAGCTTTTCAAGTACCTGACTTTTCTCTAGGCAGATTTGGAGAGGTGCTTCCGTTAGCATTTACAATATCTGTAATAGCCTTCATGGAGGCATATTCAGTAGCCAAAGCCATCGAGGCAAAAAAGAAAGATCACAAAGTCATTTCCAATCAAGAGCTTATTGGTTTGGGTGCTGCAAATGTGATTGGATCCTTTTTCCAGGCGTATCCCGTTACTGGTGGATTTTCACGCTCTGCCGTCAACTATGAAGCCGGCGCGAACACACCATTATCATCGATTATAAGTGCCATATTGGTCGGATTGACGCTGCTCTTTCTTACACCACTCTTTTATTACCTGCCACATGCTATTTTAGCTGCTATCATCATGGTAGCTGTAAGCGGATTATTTGATTTCTCTTACATGAAGGAGCTATGGCGGAAAAACAGAAAAGAATTTACTGTATTGCTTTTTACCCTCCTTGTTACACTCAATATTGGAATGGTCAACGGTATTGTCACAGGGATTGCCTTGTCTATTCTCTTGTTTCTTTATCGAGCCGCATATCCTCATATTGCACAGTTGGGACGTATCAAAGGGCATCATGAATTTAGAAATATCACCCGCTTCGATGACCTGGAAACCTGGCCTGAGCTTGCCATTTTACGAATTGATGCTCCATTGAGCTTCATAAACATTCAGGGAATCCGAGAGTATATCCAACAAATGAGCGATACCGATCAATCGATTAAAGAAATCATCATTGACTGTGGTCCCGTCAGCCACCTGGACGCTACAGCTTCCGAAGGATTGCATGACCTGCTCAATGAATTGAACCGGAAAGGAGTGAGGCTGGTTTTATGTGACATCATCGGACCCGTAAGAGATACCATGAAGCAGACGGGGTTAACAAAGATTATAGGAAAGAAAAACCTATTTTCAAGTTTAACCGACGCGGTGGAAAATGCTTTAACCGACGCAAAAGACCCACATAAGAAGGTGACACTTCAAACAAATGTGAGAACGTAACAAATGTTACAAACTTGAAAAGCAAAGCACACTACTTTTGTACTGAATTGAATTTAGAGATATGAAAATTGAACAGATATATACAGGATGCCTCGCACAGGGCGCTTATTTTATAGAAAGTGAAGGAGAAGCTGCGATCATAGATCCGCTGAGAGAATCAGCGCCGTATCTGAAAAAAGCGGAAAAAGAAGGAGCAACAATCAAATACATTTTTGAAACTCACTTCCATGCGGATTTCGTATCCGGGCATGTCGATTTGGCTCATAAGACAGGAGGGAAGGTTGTGTATGGTCCCGGAGCTAAGGCTGCATATGATTTTCATGAAGCTACAGATGGAGAAATATTTGAGTTGGGGAATGTGAAAATTAAGACGCTACACACGCCCGGACACACACTTGAAAGCACCACATATCTGTTAATCGATGAGGAAGGTAAAGAACATGCCATTTTCAGTGGCGATACGCTCTTTATCGGTGATGTTGGTCGTCCGGATTTAGCGCAGAAAGGGGCATTAACGCAAGAAGACCTGGCTGGAATGCTCTATGAAAGCCTGAGAAATAAAATCATGACACTTCCGGATAACGTGATCGTATATCCAGCACATGGAGCAGGTTCAGCGTGTGGCAAGAACATGAGCAAGGAGACGTTCGATCTGCTGGGAAATCAGAAGCAAAACAACTATGCGCTGAGAGCTGATATGTCGAAAGAAGAATTCATCAAAGAAGTAACAGATGGGTTACTACCACCGCCTCAATATTTCGCACAAAATGTGGCGATGAATAAGTCCGCTGCAGTAGGGATTGATGCTGTTTTGGAAAAGGGCAATGTGGCACTTGATGTAGACACTTTTGAAGCGATGGCTAATCACGAGGGAGCCCTTGTTTTAGATACACGCCACCAGCGTGAGTTTATCAAAGCACATATCCCTAATTCGATTTTCATTGGCATTGATGGAAGTTTCGCTCCATGGGTGGGCGCGCTGATTCCAGACTTACAGCAGCCTATCGTATTTCTAGCGGATGAAGGTCGGGAAGAAGAAGTTGTGACTCGTCTTTCACGTGTAGGCTATGACAACACCCTGGGGTATCTGAAAGGCGGCATTGAGGCATGGAAAGCAGCAGAGAAGGAAGTTCAGGATATGGAGTCTATACCAGCAGCAGAGTTTGCAAGCCGATATAGCAATGGAAACATACACGTGATGGATGTACGTAAGCCTGGCGAATTTGAAGCAGAACACGTAGAAGATGCTGAAAATATTCCATTGGACTACATCAATGAGCAGATGGATAAAATAGACGCTGACAAGACTTACCACATTCACTGTGCAGGTGGATATCGATCCGTCATTGCTTCTTCCATCCTTAAATCTCGTGGCTTTCATAAGCTCGTGGACGTGGCAGGAGGATACAAGGACATTAAGACCACAAACATTCCAGTTACCAATTTTGTGTGCCCAACCACACAGAAATAAGAATCAAATAGGGAAAATTTAGCAAAATCATTGAATGGAATTTTTAAGCCAACCATGGCCGTGGTACGTGGCAGGACCACTTATTGCCTTTATTATGTTTAGTCTGCTGCTCAGCGGCAAGCGATTTGGGTTGAGTAGCAACCTGCGTAGCATGTGTGCCATCATGGGTGCAGGTAAGCATTGTGAGTTTTTTGATTTCAACTGGAAAGCCCAGAATTGGAACCTTGTTTTTGCATTGGGACTGATCATTGGCGGAGCAATTGCCAGCCAATGGATGTCCGCAGGGAGTGTCAATTTAAGTAAAGAGACAGTGGAAGAGCTCACCGGAATGGGAATTACCAATCCAGGAAAACAACTTATACCAGAAGAGTTATTCAGTTGGAATAACCTGCTGACTATCAAAGGGTTAATATTTGTTGTTTTAGGTGGGTTTTTAGTAGGATTTGGCGCTAGATATGCGGGTGGATGTACTTCCGGTCATGGAATCAGCGGGCTCAGTGATTTACAAATTCCTTCACTCATCGCAGTGATTGGCTTCTTTCTCGGTGGACTGACCATCACCTATCTGTTGCTGCCATACATCCTCAATATTTAAAGCCATATCCTTATGAAGTTTATAAAATTTTTGATTTTTGGAATACTGTTTGGCATAACGCTGACCAAAGCAGAGGTAATCTCCTGGTATAGAATCTATGAGATGTTTCGATTCCAATCTTTCCACATGTATGGCATTCTAGGATCTGCAGTGGTATTGGGAATGATCATCATTCAAATAATTAAGCGTAGGAAGCTTCGATCTGTCGACGGAACACCCATAACGATAGCACCCAAGGAACGCGGCATCTCCCGATACATTCTGGGAGGTTTCATCTTTGGATTGGGCTGGGCACTTACGGGAGCATGTCCGGGACCTTTATTTATACTGGTGGGGAATGGTGTTTCTGTTTTCATTGTCACCATTGCGGCAGCTACTTTGGGCACCTATACCTATGGACGAATCAAGCATAAGCTGCCACATTAGTGGATATTAGGCGAGTTTGAGCTGAACGTAAAAGCTGGTGCCTTGCTCAAGCTTGCTCTTGCACCAGATTTTTCCGTACATGGCATCCACATATTTCTTTGCAATGGAGAGGCCAAGTCCGCTTGAATGTTCATCTGCAGTAGGAGTGGCGCTCAACTTTTGATACATCTGAAACAACTGCGTTTGCTCCTTATCTGAGATGCCGGGACCTTCATCTTTTACTTCCACTTTTGCGAGCCTGTTGTATGATTTTAGTACAACATGAATGTTCTTTTCAAAGGGAGAATACTTGATGGCATTGGAAACAATGTTTTCAAGTACCTGATAGATATAGGTTTTGTCTCCTAAGACAATAATACCGCTTGATAGGTCTCGATGTAACTTAATGTTCTTAGCAAACGCCTGATTATCAAGGTCATCACAGATGTCAGATAAAATATCTGAAAGATTGACTGGCACTAACTTTAAGTTGGTCAATCCTTTTTCAATAGCCTCAACGTCAAGTATTTTGGTGATCATATTAGAAAGACGAATCGCACTTCCCTCGATGATCTCCAATGGAACATCGCTTTTTTTCCGATCGGAATCTTTGATAAGCTGGACAGAACTGATGATGTTAGATAGGGGGTTTTTCAGGTCATGCGCCACAATGTTGATTAGGTCATTTTTCTCGCTGTTTAGGGCTCTTAGCTTTTTATTCTTATTGTCGATCAGTTCATTTTGATTGGTGATCTGTTCATTCACCTCGGTGAGGTAGATACCAAGCATTTTTTGCTTTCTATAGTACCGATAGATAAGTCCGGCAAAAAGTATGGTGAGCACCGTAAATGCTACAAAAAAGTTGGTTTCAAAAGTCTTTTGTTCCAGCTCGATAGATTGGCTATTCAATTGCTCCCGTATGTGCTCATCTTTCATCTTAGCAAACATCCCCTGGATGCTGAGCAGGTTGTTTTCTTTTCTTTTAATGCTTTGAAGTTCCTGATAAACAGCCAGATAGTATTGGAGACTGTCAAAGTTTCTTTGCGTCCCAAAATGAGTAATCAGCAACTTATAGTTGTCAATCAGTAGATCTTTTAAGCCCAGTTCATTAGAAATGGATAGGCTTTTTCGAATGAAATAATAGGCAGAATCAGGTTCTTCATACATTTTCAGATTACCTAAATCCATGTTGATTTCCGCCAGATATGCTTTATCGTCCAGCTCACTAAATAATGCGTGCGCACGCGCCAGATGCAATCGGGCATACCCGGAGGCTTCCAGGGTGGTATACAGCTTGCCCAAACCCTGGTTGGCATACGCTGCATATCTTTTGTCTCCAATTTTTCTGCTGATGTTTATAATGGTTGTGTAATGTTTTTGAGCGAAATCCAATTCATTTTGAGCAAGTTTGGAGCGAGCCAGCGCATTTAATGTCAGCAGGTGACGAGAAGTGTTTGGCTGCAAGCTTGTGATATCCACGGCCATGTTCGCGTAAAAAACTGCACTGTCATACTCAGCTAAATCGTAATAAATTTCTGATAGGTTAGCCAGAATAACGGGGTAGCTCGGATAGTCAAATAGCTGTTTGACGATTAAATAAGCTTGATAATAATAGTTTAACGCTTCGACGTAGTTTCCAACCGTCTGCTCGGTAACACCCAGGTTATTGTAAGAGGAAGCCAGGAGGATTGAATCCTGGAGCTTTTGAGCAATCTGCAAGGCTTTTAGCTTGTAATATTTGCCCGAATCAATCTCGCTCATGTAGTTGTACAGCCCACCGAAAATACGATACGATATGGAGAGAAGTCTCTGATTTTGTTGTTCTTCGGAAAGGCGAATGGCTTCACGGCCAAATGGAATGACAAGCGTGGGATTAGACGTCCAGGCAGATTTGACGATCTCATGGAGTAGGGTGATCCGGTCTTCTTCAGCGGTTTGAGGAAGGAGAATAAGCAAGCTGTCTAGTTTGCTTGACTGAGCAAATGCATTCAATGTAATGAATTGAATGGCGATGATGGTAATCACTTTCTTCATGCAGCACTTACGCGTGACTCAACTAAAGGTAGGTTATTTAACTGGCCGATAGAAATAAGAGCTAACTGTTCATAGACCAAATCATAGGCGTATTTCGACGATTCAAGTGTATTTGATGAGCAATCCAAAATATCGAATTGGTGGTGCATAAAGCTGGCTTGTCGCAGCGAAAGAGTCATTCTTTTTTGTCTTCCAGGGGACGTCAGGGTGGATTGAAAACGGACGTCAGACTTTTGAAGATTTGGATTTACGTATGTCCCAAAGACTGAAATTAAAGAAGAGAATCCAGCAGTTACCAAATGAAAAAAATCAACTACTTATTCGGGCTTTTGATCATCTGTTTTGCAGTGGGCTGCGGTCGTACCGATACAGATCATCCCTCCAAATATGAACAAGCCATTGCGCGAAGCAAGAAGCTTTTAGACTCGATTCAGGTGGAGCGACGAGTGCCCGGACTGGATATCGCTGTTTCCATTGATGGATCGGTGGTTTGGTCTGAGGGTTTTGGTTATGCCGACCTGGAGCACCAGGTACCGGTTATGCCAGGGGTGACCAAATTTAGAATCGGCAGTGTTTCCAAATCGCTGACGGCTACTGCGATAGGCAAGCTTGTTGATGAAGGGAAAATGGATTTGAAGAAAGAAATACAGACCTATGTGCCTTATTTTCCTGAAAAGAAGTACAATCCTACGATAGCGCAGGTTGCAGGGCATCTGGGTGGCATTCGGCACTATCAGCAGTACGAAGAGTACTATCAGATGAATCATTTTAAGAGCTTAGAAGCAAGTCTTTCGATCTTTAGCGAGGATACTTTGCTCTTTGAACCCGGTAGTCGCTATCGATATTCAAGCTTTGGCTATAATCTGCTGGGAGCGGCTATTGAAGGCGCCAGTGGGTTAGATTATCTCACATACATGGAAAAAGAGGTGTTTGCGCCGCTTGAAATGTCCAATACTTGTGCAGACAGAAACAGTGAGGTTATCCTGAATCGTACTTCATTTTATGAGGTAGACACGCTCGGAAAGCTGATAAATGCACCATATGTCAACAACAGCTACAAATGGGCTGGAGGTGGATTTATATCTACGACCACAGATCTGATCAAGTTTGGTCAATCTTATTTAGAGCAACGAATACTTTCAGAAGAAACGATCCGCGAGTTTACAACAGCACAGCAGCTAACCGATGGTACACGAACCAAGTATGGATTGGGGTGGTATGTGGAACCCACAGGCTACAGTCACCCGGGAGGATCCGTTGGGGGAATTGCGGAGTTTAAGATCTATGAAGAAGAGAAGCTCGTGATCGTGTTACTTTCTAATTTGTCCTGGATGAACTATGAAAAGGAGGTGGAGTTAATCGCTGAGGATTTTATTGCAGCGGATATAAAGATGGAATAATAATAAATCCAGAAGTTGGTTGTTTTAGGCAAACTTCAAGACTTATGGCAAAAAAGTGATTTGATATAGAATGGATATTTAGGGCTTTTCTATATGAATGTATTTTTTAAGAAATTCTCTTTGATAGTTCTTAAATGAGGAAATCATTCCTATTTTATTGAGGCAATAAATATAAATCCATGCAAGGTCTAATTGATAAGGAAGAAACCCTGCGCGGGCACTTGTGGGGTAAAGGTGATGATTGTTGTGCCATTCTCCTGAAAACCATCCAGGTCTTGTTTGATTGATGGACAGGTTACTTCTATCAAAATCAATACCATCCTTATGTGCCTCATCACCCTTGCCATGGCCTGTATAATTAAAAGCTCTCACCAACACAAACCAGAACATTGCTGCACTGAATGCAGCTGTAGCGATTGCATGTCCTCCAATAAAATAGAAAATAGCATACCATACTGACCAATTTATAATCCAAAGTAAAATGGTGTATGGGAGTGTGGCAACAGAACCCCATTTCTGATATTGCTCATACGAATTTATTTGGACTCCTGTATGAGTCATGAAATTAGCTGCTCTTTTATAGTCTGATTCAGTCAAATCTTCGGCAATGCTTTGGTGATTTACATCCGACATCATGCAGTACATAAGACCGCCTTTCGGGTTATAAGGATCGCCGGGCTGATCAGACTTTGCATGATGAACATGGTGCGAAATAACGTAAATCTCTTCAGGAAACGTCTTAATGACCAAATTTTGAGTAATAATCCTCCAAATAGGATGTGAGAATGTATATGCTCTATGCGTACAATATCTATGAAACCAAATGGTGCCGTGGGTACTCATTATTATCATCGCATAAAGAACAAAAAAGGTAAGAGTTACAAAACTCAAATGATACACAACAAAAGGAATGAAAAATAGAAATAGACAGAGAACCTTGACCCAACTGATTGCTGAGATCCAGTTTTTCTTATTCTTGAAAAAGTTTAGTCTAAAGAAGAACTCTTTATATAGTTGCTTCTTACTTGGCACTATCAGTTCACCATTTTCGTCTGCCCAACCATAAGTAGGAACTTTGAGTACTTTATCAATAAAGGCCATTTTTTTTGAATTCTTTTTTATGGGCTAGAAGCAATGTAAAGGTAAAGGAATTGGTTGTCTATAAGGTAATAGCCTCAAATAAGACAGAGGATTAAATGGAACGTATAAAGTCTTCTCTATAGATGTTTCTTTGTCAATAAATCATTTCAATGAAGCAGTTAAAAATATTTTCTCAGATCACAAAAAGAACCCCAACACTTGAAAAGTATTTTCAGTAAATTGATAAAGTTCAATTAATAACTGCTGATGAAGAAGTAAAGCTGACTCAGCGGATACGTAACCCAGTCTTATTCGCACAAAGTCCGCTCACAATTGAGGTTATCTCTTAAACGATTTCAAGGGTAAGTAGGGAGAGATTGAAAGCGGCATCTCAAAAAAGTCAACCTTCAAAAATTTATTAATAATGTTGATATACATAATAGGTGTGCTTTGCGCATATTTCTATTTAACATAATATAAATTATATAACAAAGCTGTTATTTATTACTGCTGTGACTTTTGACGATAATCCCGCAGCTTAGATTATATAATGATATTATGTTAACCAGCAAAGCTGGACTGTGACGTGACTACATCTGATTGACATTCTTTTAGATTGTGCTTCTAGCTAAGGTGTTATATAATTTGACGTTAATGTTAAATAGCCGCTCGGCCAGCGCTGCAATCCTTGCGCGCGCCCGTGCCCTGGCCGATCGCCTATTAATAGTTGCCAACGCTCTGTCCCGCTTGTTGCGGGATGTCCACCCAAAGCAAAAGTTTTCCAGCCAACATGCGTCGTTCAAATTTTCAGTATTCGGGTAATTGTTCAGATTTTTTTCATACCCGTCCGAATGGCTTTAGCCGGGCGGATACGCCATTCTCAGCGATTAGTCCCGATAGCTATCGGGATTGGCTGTTCAAACACTTGCAGGCCAGCGCTCTGTTTGGCACGATCCTATTCCATTAAATAGCAATGCTCAAAGTCTTGATCAAATACTCTTTCTAGAGTTTTTATATTAATAACTCGTTTGTTGGATTCTTCAATGATGGGTACTAATCCAAAATAGACAGCTCCAGCTTTGTGACTGTCTTCGGTGATGTTAACCAGAATCATGTGATCTGTATCTCCGGGAAGCTCAGTAAGTTGGTAATCAAAGTATTTATCATCTGGATGCATGTCACCATGATTCATTAATCTTATTCTAGTTCCTCTCCAGAATTCCTTTGACTCATCGATTTCACTTAAGCTGGTAAGTTTCATAATCGCTCACAATTTAATGTCTTTCAGCGGTGTTCGCTATTGCCCTCGTGCCGGGCAGGCAAATACTTTTTTCATTGATAAAAAAGTATTCAAAAAATCTAGCCAAAATAAAACCTCAGCCCACAGCCCAACCCACGCTCGTAATTTTGGCTTTGCCACCGCTCCTAGATGGAGACGGTTCTATTTAACATAATAATTAACTGCCTATAATGGCTGCTTTAAGTTTCAACCTCTTTTGGACAGTAGCCATTTGAATAATTCTTATTCCAAGGATAGCCTCAATAATACTTTTGTTTTTCAGTAGTTCATCAATTATTGATTCTATCTCCTCAGGTTGTCTTGTGCTAGTAATACTCAATACTGGATCTTGTTCAGTGTAATTGTAGAGTACACCTAATGAATCTAAACCCGTATCAAATTCATTAAGAATGTTCTTAAGGACGCTTCTGGTTTGTATTTTAGACCAATATCTTTTTGTATCAACTGTTCGATACGGATAAACTGGTAAAAAAGAGAATTCTCCTGACCTTAATTTCTCAATATCATATGGACAGTATCCGCCAGTAAATGCCATCATATCTTCTTTTAGCATCTCCAACTTTTCTAGTGCTTTCCTGTTAATTTCTTCTAATCTCTTGAGATCATTAAAATATGGTTCAATGGATAATGAGCTATCCACTTTGGAATCTGAATGTAAAGATCTAGTACTATCATCAAGCGATTCGATCAATTGCATTTCTTTACAAATAATTGTAGCCTCTGTGCAATATTGATCATCTACTTTGAAACTGACAGGGGTGCGATTTTGGTTCTCAGGTTTTAACCAGTATTCTGTAGTCTTTTCTGAGCTGCAGGCTATTAAAATCAGACCAATGAAAAGTGCTCTAATCATTACTGCAGTTTTTTGATATTAAAGGTATCTAACTTCGAAAGTGCGTCACGATACTTATCAGTAGTCCAAATTGTGTATCCATTGTTCTGGGAATCAGTACCAAATACCATTATGTTAATTCCCATGTCAGCAAAAGCAATCTGGACTTTATTCATTGAATTGATTTCACCTGAATCGACAAGTTCTTCTGGGATTTGGATATAGAATTCATCTCCTTCCAATTCCTCAAAAAAAGGTGGAAAAAACCCGCTCAAACCATCATCATTATATAGATTAATATCAGGTCGAAGCTGGTGATAGTAAAGAGGATGTAGAGAATCTTTAAGTTCTTCCCTACTCTTAAGACCAGCTTCTTTACCATATACAATTGTTGTTAGTTGCGGAATCATATAACTATATGACCACTCTGATGGGTCTATTTCTAGAGCGGATTTATAGAAGATTATTGATGAATCTATTTTGCCTATTCGTTCATAAGCCCAACCTAGAAAAGCATGATTGTATGGTTCTGACGGATCCATTGCTATAGTTCGGGTAAAGTACTTGATAGCTTCGTCTAGATTCCTCGAGTTAAACGCAGCTAGACCTTTCGTACTTAGAGCTTGATAATTGTCTGCATCCAATGCTTGCAAACTGTCGGCAAGCGGTAGAAGTTCTCTGGCTGATGTGAATTTTCCTAAAGAATCAAGTTGAGCTTCAAGAGAATTAATGATTTCTTCTTCTGTATAAGATTCCGTGGAGCATGATAGAAGTAAGACAGTTAGTAGAACGTAAATGTTCTTTTTCATAGTTTAAAGTGAATTAAGCTGACTCTCAAAACTAAACTCTTGAAGCATTTCAATTGTATTCTTATTGAGATTAATCCCATATTCTGGATTCTTGACTGCTGTGTCTGTAAACAATTGATTTGGTTCGTTCCAGACGGTTGAAGGAAACAGATACTTCGTTGGTTTCTGATTGTCTACAAACAAGACCAACCCAATCCAGAGATCATCTCTCAAACCTCTTTCTAAATCCTTTTTAGAAATGAAGGCATAGTTGGTTTTCTCAATATTGACTTGACGGAATAGAATATCATACTCTTGCTCCCCTACTCTGTTTTGAACTTTGAAATGCGCTCCATAATGATTCAAGTAACTCTGAATAACATGGTGATTTTCAGAAAGCAAGAAAGCTGATTTCATGATGGTCTCTGCTAGTTGATCTAGTTTTGATAGTGGACGAAGTTTAGACCATTGACTATTCAAAATAAAGCGTTATGCGAACTATATCAATCTTCTTCCCATTCAAAAAGCTTTGGTAGCTCTTTCTTAATTCTATCTTCATCATAATTTCTGAATTTCATTTGTTCAATGAATTTCTCCTTTGGAGCAATTCCAAAGCTGGCCAGATTGTAAGGAATGTTTTTAATTATAGCCCAATCCATGAAATAACTAATCAGGGAACCATCAGCATTTCTCTCTTTGATTTTGTTATCTCCCCACCAAATCTTGCCAGGTTCAAAAAAGGAATTGTAATAAATCATGGTTTGCTCATGATTTGATAACTGCGCTCGAATGGTCTTAATATAGGAATATTTTATTTCTCTGTCTTTTTCCTGAACTTCTTCAAATGATGGACTTAGAATTACCATTTTCAACATTTGATAAAGATGTCTAAAATAGTGACCCAATTTCGCGGAGTGTCCATCAAATGGGAAATAATCGATTTGAAAAGAGTACGAATTACTTTTCCCATTAACTCTTAATTTATGATAGTCAGTAGGTCTTCTTTTTTCTTCATTAAAATATGTACTCCTGATGAACCATAACCGACTTTTACATTCCTCCGTGAAGTCATAGTCAGACGGTTTTACATCCTCGTTCTGCTCTCTTGGTATACCAATGAAGAATAAATTGTATGCTACACTAAGTAGATCTTCTCTCTTCAATTCCTCAGACAGAGATTTCTTTTTCAAATTACTACTCTTTGCCAAGTTATTCCATTCGTCTTCAACCACCTTGTAGATGAACTTGAACTCCCCATAAATTCTTATAAGAGCTTTCCTTCCAAAATATCTATTTCCGATTTCAATTTCATTCACATTTTCTTTGTGAAGTTTCAACAACTCATAAAATCGATTTTCGAAGCGATCCAGTCGTATATCTTTTTTAAGTTGCTGATTAGCGTCATATTGAATGTAGAAAGCAAGAAATGTCATTAATACACCAGCGAAACCGATAAATGGAGCCGTAGTTCCTCCAATTGTATCTCCAATTGAACCATCTGATGAACTGAATGTAAGCTCAGGAAACCATGATTGAGTTATCGTTATCGGCATTATTATCAATAACAGTCCGAAAATGAGGAATATCCAATAAAACCAAGGCGGCAATTTTATTTCCATTTATTATCTCCCATTTAAAGCTTGTAACTAGAAACTCTAACCCAGTTGATAATATTTCCTTTGAAAGGCCTATACCATTTTGAGACTTTTTTCCCCTCTCCAATTCCTAATTCGTTTATTCTCTCATCTAACTGCTTAATTGTTGGAACATTATGTATGATCATTTCAATCAACATTCGAGATGCAATTATTTGAGCATAATCGAGATAATTATCAAAATACTTGTAGTCTTCCTTTTTCATTCCAAAGTGAACAAGCTTCGACCTATAGTTATATAATTTTTTCACTTTTTCAAGAATCGACTTACCAGTTTCCAAGTTTTCCCCGCACAAGACGGCAAGATTTCTTCTAAATCTAAATGTTAGTTGCTCTGCTGTTGGCACAATACTCTCTAAACAAATGCAAAGACTAACAAATGACATTTCAAGATCATTGACCCTGAATGACCCAGAATAGTATCTCATTGAGTTTGCCACATACTGGAGTTTCGGAATCCTTTCCTTGATCACCCTCAAGAATTTGCTACTTAGTTCTAGCTGATCTTCGGGGTAGTTAAAATGATACTTATACCAATCTTCATCAGATGGCCATCTAGTCCTATTATTATAGGTACTTAATCCTCCAATATGCATTGAATTGCCATCAAATATTTGAACATCTATAATGTGTTTAATAGATATTATTGATGGATGCATCAAACGTATTGCCTCGATTACATCAAAGTAATCATTAACCTCAACTGGCTTCTCAAAATTTAGTGGAACTAGAATATTAAACTCATCATACCCCCCTACATAGCCAGCATCATTACCACCTCTTAGAACCCACTTTTCAAAATACTCCCAGTTGTACTCAAAACTATCTCCTTTTGATAGAGACTTAATAAAATCTTTAAATTCATCATTCTTGACGTGAAGGCTTCTTATCCCCCAGGGAGATAAATCCAACTTGGATAGCTCAACTAATGAGCCATCAACAACAGCAATCGAAATAAAATGATAATCTTCCTTACGCTTTGACAAACTTACTTTCTTAGTTATGTAATTCTAATTAAAAAGAAGGACGACCAAGTTAAGATCATTGATCATTTAAAATCAAACACTCAACTGCAACTCAATTTCTGGCATCTCGTCATAGGTCTTCCCATTAAGTACTCTCCCATTTTTCTTCTTATTCTTACCACCCCATTGTTTAAAGAAGAAAGCTACCTCGCTTTGCTCGCATTGCTCTTGAATATCTAACACCCATTCTGATTTCATTGGTCTTGGTTTACGACCACTTTCACCACCAACGATTACCCAATCCATCTTTTCAAGGTTCAATTTGGACAAGGGACCAATAAGTGGTTCCAAAGAAAGAAACTTCACTTTTGCATCCGTTTTTCTAAGACAATCTATCCTTGATTCTACCCTTTGATCTTCAACTGAAACACCCATCCATATATTGTGAGACCACTTCAACTTTGGGCTTAATTCAAGAAGTCGCTCCGCTCTTTTAGTAAGTACTTGAAAAACGTGTTGAGGATTTTCACGCATTACCGTGAAAACCTTTTGAATAAACTCAAACGGAACACTCTTATGAAATAGATCACTCATGGAATTAACAAATACGACTTTAGATTTTTTCCATGTATAAGGTGTTTTCAATGCTTCTTCATGTGTTCTAACCATGAAGTTATCTTTATACTTTTCAATGCCCATTGCCTGAAGCCTTTTAGACATAATCTCAGCGTAGCAGAATTTGCATCCTTGTGAAATTTTGGAACATCCTGTTGTTGGATTCCAAGTCATTTCTGTCCATTCTATTGATGATTTAGCCATATGTTAATTATTCAGTTTCAAAATATAGTAAACTTTGGGTTCCTGACTTTTGTAATTTCTATAGTTGATATAAAAGGCTCTCGGAGGAGCTTCAGTATCATCGCTCACGAAACGAACCTCTAGTTGTTGTTTAGATTGCCAACCCCTAAGAAGTTCATTAGTATGCTTTGGTAAAAAGCTCTTCAGAAGCGTAAACTCATATAATCCTCTATTTGACCTCTTCTTCTCAGCAAGAAATTCGGTTAAGTCTTTCTTCAGTACTTTCAATTTCTTCTTGTACTTCGCTTTATTATCAACATCATCAAACAGCCCCAACTGGTCTCCTTCCAATTTGTATCCCTCACCTCGATATTCGTCCAATTGCCACTTTGCTCCTAGAATTTTTTCTAAGCCAAATAAGTTTGGAGTGAGGAAAAACAAGGCGTAGTAGTTTGATTTATCACGTTGGATGTAGTAGGAAGAAGAGTAATATTTCCCTAGGGTTAGTGCTGATTCTATTTCTGAAATGTAGTGAAAAATGTCGGTGATTTGATTGTTTCTAATAGCGTGAGTCTCATGGAAAAAATCTTCTATAAATTCCTTAAGCCTAATATATCCTGTGTTAGTGGTATTTTCTTTTTGAGCAACGGTACTGAAACGATACATCTGAGCAACTGGAAGAAATAAGAGTATTTCGGTATTCTTTTTTCTCATGAGAGAATCAATATCCCCTTTGTGGATTTCCTTATAACCATATGGATCAATTAGAATTAGATTCCTAATTGTTGATGATTGCTTAGCAATTTGTTTCTTAAGAATTCCTATAATTTCCTCTGAGTCTTTGTTGTGAAATTCGAAGTTGCAAACTTTAGTCATACGCTCAAGGTAATTTCTCACCTTGTCAACTTTTTCGGCTTCTCCGTCATTGATAATCAATTTTAGTGGCTTCAGTTTCCAATTTCGACTATTGAAGAGTCTTTTAGTTCTGACAATGCTGTTGTAAGCTAGAATTGGGCTGCCAAATTTTTCATCCTTATAGATTCCTGTACCACAAAAAATATCATATATATTGACTGCAGTAGTGAATTGCGCTAATGACAAAATAGTTAAGAACTTACCCAAATAGGTCTGGTACAAATCCAATTTTGCCTGCGAATGAGGTAATACTAATTCTTTTGCTTTCTTCTTACGAGGTTTCATTCTTATTTGGTGGGCAATGAATGAAGTCTCAATCTAACCAAATTTGGCATTATTACAGAAAACGTAAAGATGATAATAGTTGATTCTAAGACGCACACATTCACCACTCTCCTTCCCTCCTGGCCAACATCCCTCGCTGCGGCATGGTAATTCCTCGCTCGGTAGGAGTGGCGAAAGAGTGCTCCACTTCTACAATAAATTGATATGACTACTCTCTAGTACGAAACCCTGCGCTAACTATTAATCCTGCCCAACACCAAAGCTATCTTAACATAACGCAGAGACATTATATAACACCGCTAGTGATTTGCTGTTTGTGAGCTTTAGCGAACAATTAACATAAAATCAGATATGTAATGTGCGACTGCCTGTGCGCTTGGTCAGTTACATATCGGTTACGATTTTATGTTGAAAGCAAATCACGGTAAGCTTTCCATAAACTCCTTTTGTATATCGGTACAGATCTTATGTTAAGGCAAATCACGGCAATCTCGATCCTGCTCTTAAAATACGAAAGCAATCACGGCCAACTCCAGAACCCATTGATTATATAATTAGACGTTTAATTAGACGTTATATTAACCGGGCCGACGTTTCGGTAGCCGCTCGGCCAGCGCACAAACCCTGCGCTCTGCCGTGCCCTGACCAAACGGCTATTAATAGTTTTCCCTACGCTATTTCAGGCTCTGGCCTGATGACCAACCCAAATGCAAGAGAATCTCAGGCAAAGCTTATCGCTCTATTTTGAAGTATTCTGTACCAATGTCGATTTAATCTTAAATATTGAATTCTCAGCGATTAGAAAACGCCTGCCAAACACTTGTGTTTTCCCGACCCATCGTATCGTAGATCGAATAGCTCACAAATTGATTGATTGGTTTTCGTATGGTGTTCGCTTGATGCCCTCATGCCGGGCAGGCAAATACTTTTGGCATTGGCCCAAAAGTATTCAAAAGCCCTAGCCAAAATAATCACCTTCCCAACGCTCATGCCATCACACGCCCCGGGCATTTTGGCTTTGCCATCCCACCTGGGCGTAAACTCGAGCCGTGGTGGCTTTCATCTTTTTTCATTGCCGGGCCGACGTTTCGGTGAAAAAGTAAACAAAAAATCTAGACAGAAGACTCTACTTAACATAATGTTAGGTCAACATAACTTTATCAGGTTCTATAAATTTAAATAGATGGCTATACTGCTTTCCTGATTTGGTATTTGGGTGAGTTCGTATTCTGATTTGTTCAGGTGGTGCAAATTCACCTGATTTCTTTCTATAAAGATTTCTATCAGCAATCTCTCGACTTATTTCTTCTAGACTGGCAGTCCTATCATCTTTAGAAAGTAAAATGATTGCGATTGCTTCATGAAGTTTCAATAGATTTTCCATTTGTGTATCATATTTTGTTAACCATTACCTCAAATCCATACTTCTCAACAAATTCTTTCATAGTATGCTGATTCAAATTGATACCATACTCGGGATTCTTGACGGCAGAGTCAGTGAACAGCTGATTAGGTATATTCCAGACTGTTGAAGGAAATAAATACTTAGTTGGTTTCTGATCATCTACAAACAGAACTAGCCCAATCCAGAGATCGTCTCTCAAACCTCTTTCCAAATCCTTCTTTGAAATGAAAGCATAGTTGGTTTTCTCAACATTAATCTGACGACATAGAATATCGTACTCTTGCTCCCCTACTCTGTTTTGTACTTTG
Source organism: Ekhidna sp. (assembly GCF_039960695.1). Lineage (GTDB taxonomy): Bacteria > Bacteroidota > Bacteroidia > Cytophagales > Cyclobacteriaceae > Ekhidna. Next base: position 487,041 of record NZ_JBDVKP010000004.1, read on the forward strand.
AAATGCGCTCCATAGTGATTTAGATAGCTCTGGATAACATGATGATCTTCAGAGAGCAAAAAAGCCGATTTCATTATGGCCTCTGCTAGTTGATCTAGCTTGGAAAACGGGCGAAGTTGAGACCATTTATTCTTCAAAACTTTCAAAAATGTTTTCTCGATGGAATTTTAAATATTCTTCCTTCATTTGATACTTTTTTGGAGATGCTATCTTCTTACCTTGAACACGTAGCAGGGCTCCTCTAATTTCGGAGCTGAGGGTATTTGCCCTCTTTGTAATAACCACCTTGAGTTTTTCATCTAAGGTTAAGTAACCCTTATCAAATAATTTGTCATACAAGATTGAAAGACAAAGTCCGTTTCTTGGATCTAATCTGGACTGAATTTCTACACTCCAAGGAACGATATGACTTGCAACCAACAAATCCATCTCTTTGACATCTGATATGCAGCATTTCAAGTTGAAATTATTTACAACTCTACTCCTAAAGAGCGACTGTTTGGTTCTTAACTTTATTACTCGTTTTGCATTTTCAATTGAATAATCATTATTGTCAGCAGAAGAAACTAGAACCTTGTTTTTTTTCAATGAAAATGGTAAACTATAAAACTCAGATACGCTTCTTTTTACCTTAGAAATCCTGAAATTGATTGTATGATATTTTATATCTCCAGCCCACCTCTTTTGCTTTTGATATAAGTTTTCAGGAATTAGCACATCGGAAATGAAATCATATGGAATTGCATAATAATCTGTTTCTACATCTTCATCGCCATAGAAAATTATGTTAAAACTTGTTCCTTTTCTCTCTTTATAACCTTCGAGTTCTTTTCTATAGATACTGAAAAAATAATTGGAAGAAGTAGATGCTTTCCTAACATAGTGATGCTCTGATAAAAACTCTCTATTTAGAGCTACAAAGTTTTTCATTCATCTTCGATGTTTTGCTCAATGTTAAAAGCAACTCTTAGTAGCTGATCCTTCAATAATTTTATTGTGTTGGGATTTACGGTGCCTTTCTTGAACCTTGCCATATGCTCTGAAACTCCATCGTATGTACAATGTCTGAGATAATTTAGAGTTCCATGATCGCCAGTGACTTGATTCCAATGCGGATGAGATGCGTTAACGATGATTATTACTTCATCTCTTTGAGTAGCTTCTACTAAGACGTAGGGGTCATTGGGAGACATTTCTGCATCGATATAGACTTTGACAAATATTCCACCAATCTCTCCTTCAACCTCAGGTTGGGCTCGTTCTTCTATCGTTTCCGCAATAGCATGAATTTGTGCATTAACCTCTTCATCACTTGGAACAATGGTCAGCGAAATTTTATCAACCATTTCAGGAGAAAAGAGCTCTCTCTTCAATTCATCAATAGCTACATCAGTCTCAGCCTGCGAAGGCCCTCTCCCGTCATCCAGAGCCTTTTTCGGAATTTTAGCTATATCACGATAGTCTTTGCAAGCTTCATAAAGTTTGTTTTCTACTTCTTCTTCTTGGCCACCAAACCATTGAATGTCATCCTTTGTGTGACTTACTTCGAAACCGTCAAGATGTATTTCCCCAATTAAGCGTTGGTTTACTAAATCATTGGAACCCTCTTCTTGCCCATAAATAGTACTTGGTCTCCAAGCCTTAGGCCAACCTTTAATTACTCTGTTTGACTGTAATATTGAAAAACCTGCACTTGCTCGACTGCCACTATTTAAAATCCCAACCCAACCTGCAACCGTTTTTGATTCTTCAGTTTCTTCATCTATCGTGAACTCAAAAGTTTTATGATAGGAATTACCATCTCTATCTGATAAAAACTCTGGTTCTTGCCAAGTTAATAACTCACCTTGCCACTCAAGACTTAACCTTTCCTCTCTGATGTCAATTCGATACATGGAACTTAGATAATCACGAATCTTACCAAGAGTTCTTCCATGAAATTGACGATTCAAGTCAGTGATTTCAACAATGGTGTAAGATTTATCAGCTAATTTATCTCCCGTCTCAATATGCTCTAGAGTATTATTTCCACTAGCGACTTCTTCAACATCAACTTTAATATAGTGTTCAATAGTTTCTCCTAGTTTCTTCGTACGAACGCTCCATTTGTTCCCAAGCCAACATGCAGATGTCTTTAAACCTAATCCGTATTTAGATCTTCCTGAAGTCCTGCTGGTGGTCTTCCCAATATGTAAAGCATCTTCGAGTTCATCACCTGTCATTCCAATTGAGTTATCTGAAACTCTCAGAACATCGGAATTTTTGTCATAAACCACAACTACATGTAATCTTTCTCCGCTCTTGTCAAACTTCTTAGTCAATTCCTCTAAGTGATTGAAGAATGATTGAGTTGAATTATCCACTAATTCAGCCATTGCATGCCACGGAGAATATGACAATCGTTTATAAGACTTAATTATGTCAGGCCCTACTTTAAATTCCATATGTACTTATTTATGTTCTTTTATGTGATATCTACTATCAGGCTCTTTTAGCAAAACGTATTCTTTTTTTATATCTAACGGATTATAACTTATCGGATAAAGATAAACTGCATCCATAATATCCATTCTTTTCCATTCAGTTATTGACCCATCAATTTTAATAGTAACCTTTTCCTTATCCGGAACACTCAGAATGCTTGGAGAATCAATTTTCAAAAAATTAGTAAGCAAATGGGCGAATTGGCACTTAGATCTACCCATTCCAAATTTGTGTGGATAATCTCCATTTACCCTATAAATATGATTTCCACTTTCGGATCTAAAGATTTGGAATACTGAAAGTATTGCATTGTGTTTTTCAAGTTTTGCTCCCCAATCTTTCTTTGGAATATCCAATACTACCATTACTCGAGGCTGCTTTCCTTTCATCAATACTTTTAATTTTTCAATATCGAGTGCAGGACATTTGCGGTGGAAATAGGAAGCTACATCAGCTCCATAGACTCCAGCGGAAAGGCAATGAACCTGCGGTAACACATGTCCATTCAATGAATGCCGACTCATCTCAACTTCGATGACCCACCAGTTTAAATACTCCTTATCAATAAGCGCTAAATCTGCCTTGGCAGTTCCGTATTCGGATTCAATAATGATGCCCTTAAACGGAATAGTGTAGTAATCAGGATAAAGCGTTTCAGCATTTTCTAAGAAAAAGTTTTCAAACTCAGATTCTCTCAACGCCTTTGCTGAAACTTCATCGAACCACTCGTTATTTATCAGTAGCCTAGCCATTCAATTGAAATTCCGATTTGATCCACTTTACGTCAATGTGTTCCTGCAACTTCAGGTATTCCTTCATCAATCGTTGCTTTTCTTGGAGAGACGCATATATTGTATAGACATAAGCCTTTTCCTTCCCTTCAGCTGGTCTTAGGACACGGCCTAATCTTTGAATTCTTTGTCTGTTACTGGCTGTAGAACTGGCTATAATAGCAACTGATGTTTTTGGGACATCCATACCTTCATCAAGTGCCTTACAAGTCACGAGAATATTAAAGATGCCTTTTTTAAATAACCTTAAGTTATCCCTTCTTATTTCTGCACCTACCCCAGAATGATATATTACAGATGTCTGCCCTCGCTCGTTTAAAACCTTAAGAATAGCATTCGCACCGTCAATACTTTCATGAAAAATTATTGTTTTTCGATTTCTATTTTCTTCTAATAATTTGACTGCCACTGGAACTCTAACTAAAGCTTCATTGGATATTCTTGACCTTTTGATGAGAAGCATCTCAATCTTGTGTCTATCTCCCTCACCTTCCTCTTTCTTACTTAAAAGAAATTTGAGTCTTTTTGAGATCTTGTCATACTCTTTTTTCTCATGAGGCAATAGATCAATTTCCACATTGATTAGTTCAAAAGGAGAGATGACATTATCATTCAGAGCTTGTAGGTAGTTATACTTATAAATAACCCGTCCTAATCTCGGTATTATGTACTTTTTTAATCCTAGGTCGTACTCTCTATCAGGAGTTGCAGATAAGCCTAAAGTTGCAGCATAAGAGCCCTTAATAGATTCACTGTTGGCCGGACTTCCAGCTCTATGACATTCATCAACTATCAATAAATACTGTTCTTTGTTTTTGAGATTTTTGAGGACATTTCTAGCAGTATTAATCACTAGAAGATTTACCTCATTAAATTTCTTAGGTTTCTCCTGACCAGAAAAACAACTGATATGTTCTCTTGATACTGATAAATCTTCTTCGAACCCCAAATACCATTGATCAAGCAGAGTTATTGTTGGAACAATAACTATGAGTTTCTTGTCGGGAAATGCTTTCTTGAATTCACTAATGCAGAAAAATGCAAATAATGTTTTGCCACCACCAGTTACAACACTAACAATGCCTTTGAAATCCTGTTTCCATTTCTTTAAAGCCTGTTTTTGCCATCCTCTTGGAGTATACTTTGGTTTCCAACTATTTTGCCGCTTTTGCTTTATAATATTTTAATTTATTTCCTTTATCAAACCTACCCACTGATCCCTTTATGTATTCTTCATTAGGCTCGGTTGCTAACCAATTTCTACCTAATCGTTCAGCAATCGCTCCTGTTGTATTACTTCCTCCGAACGGATCCATAACAAGATCGTCTCTATCGGTCAAGAACTTTATGAAGAATTCAACCAAGGACTCCGGCATTCTCGCTGGGTGTGGGGTAAGGTTATTTTTTTTACAATATAACTGATATGGAGTTCCAGATTGGGTATTTGCAGAAGAAATTACATTTGACGGAATAGCCCCTTGATTATCACTTAAAAAAGATTTCTCTCCGATGCTGTGTTCTGATGGTCTCGTGCCCGAATTGTAAGTACCGTTTTCAAGTAGCTTTTTCATAGAATCACTATACTCTACTAAAACGTTCTTGTTGTTTGCTTTGGGCTTTGGAGTCTTGCTCATCCACCAAATATGTGTAAATGAATCTTTTACTCTTATTCTATCAATATTAACCCATTGAGCTGGTGTTGGCAGTTTAGCTGTATTATTCCAAATGAACTGTTGGCACAAATAGTAATTCCCCATTTCTTGAAATTCAAGCAAAGATTTCAATGCTAACGTAGACATGACTGGTTGACCTTTTTCCCATGAATTGCCTACTTCCATTACAATTGAGCCATCATCTTGCAAGTAGTCTCTAAACTTAAGTGCTAACGAAGAAATCCACTTTAGATATTCTTCACCTTGTAGGTTACCATACTTTTTCTTGCGATTCAATGGAAACGGAGGTGAAGTCAGGATAAGATTTATTTTTCCCTTGTATTTATCAAATTTCTTAGATTCTAATGCCTTTTCAATTTTGCAATTGTAAAATATTCCCAATTCTGTCTTATACGCAATCCTCATTAGATCGAAGAATTTTTAGTGTGAAATTAGACGATCGAAGAGCTTTATGCTAAAATAAAATTGCTTTTCTGAATTCACTTGGGTATTATGTCCAATAGGTCAGAGTTCTGAGTAAATATTTTCAAACCATATATTTATCTTTTAAAGATGAGTTGGGAGATTATTTCCGAGAAAAAGAAAACTTGTCCCTGTAAAAGTGGATTCTATACGGTCACACTGAAATTGGATGATTGGAATAGAATGGAGGAGTTTTGGAACATGAATTGTTCACATTGTGAGGATGACTACATTCTTCACCATGATTTTGTAACAAGTTCTGGTTTGAATGAAAAACGGTACTTCTGGATCAAGAAGTCTCAATGGTTGAAATTTGAGAATCTCAAATCGGAAGCAAAAAAGTTTCGTGATTTGTCTGTTGAGATTGCTCGCCGAGAATATCAGGAATTGTGGAATCAATACTTCTTTAAAAAGAAAAAAAAATTCATCTGGAAAGCATTAACCAACAATGGTTCTGTGTATCCTTCCCTATCCACGTTCTACACTCATATTAAAGAATGGGGTATTGAACAATACTTGAGCGATTTTTTCAAGAACTACAATTCACTGGCCCTTCAAATCCTCAATGTTGAGAACAAAGAAATAAGTTCTCTTAGAGAAAAAGCAAATAGTTTGGAGGAAGAAGCCAATAATCTTCTTGAAACAAATAAGATATCTGGTATTAGGTAAATGAATTCTCATTTTGATCGCACACATTTTCAGCCCCTCTTCCCATACCACACCAAAGCTTCAAATGAGTGCTCCACTCCTTCTAGAAATTGACATGACTACATCCTAGCACGAACCCTGCGCTAACTATTAATTCCTACCCAGAACCGAAGCTATCTTAACATAACGCAGAGACATTATATAACAAAACTAGTGATTTGCCGTAATACGAGCATTTGCGAGTATTTAGCATAAGATCAGATATATAACTGTGTGTCGGCTCTGGCGTGGCTGAGTTGTATATCGGTACAGATCTTATGTTAAGGCAAATCACGGCAATCTCGATCCTGCTCTTAAATGAGAAAGCAAATCACGGCCAACTCCAGAACCCATTGATTACATAATGATATTATGTCTGCGTTCATTCTTCACTTGCTTGGCTCAGCTTGCACCCGTATCGAAACTGCAGACAGCAATTCGATAACGTTAGCGTTTCAACTTTTCTACTCCTGATAGTTGCACATTAAAACTAAAATTGTATACTTGCGTATATATACAGTATATACAGTATGAACGATAGTTACAATTTTGTCCCTATTCAAGAATAAATGAAAGTCATTATCTCAAATTCTTCGCCTGAGCCTATTTATGAGCAAATAGGCAAGCAGATCAAATCCCAGATAATCACTGGAGATCTGGAGGAAGGTGCTGCACTACCATCGATAAGAAAGCTGGCGCAGGAACTTCACATCAGCGTGATCACCACCAAACGAGCCTATGAGGAACTAGAAAAAGAAGGCTTTATTGACACGGTTGCAGGAAAAGGAACATTCGTGGCTATCCAAAACAAAGAAATGCTCCGCGAGAAGAAAATGAAATCCATTGAAGACCAAATGACCGACATGGTCAGTGAAGCTCAAAAAATGGGAATCAGTCTGGAGGAGTTACAGGAAATGCTACTCATCCTTTACAGTGGAGATGATTGACAATAAAAAATTAAATATCGCCCTTAAACATTAAAAAACTCATTTCAAAAAACATGACCAATACATTAGAAATATCAAATCTTTCCAAAAGCTACAAAGGATTTCATCTCAACAACGTCTCTTTTACATTACCTACTGGCTATATCATGGGCTTGATAGGCCCCAATGGAGCTGGAAAGACCACCATCATCAAAACCATCATGAATTTGGTGATGAAGCAGGAAGGATCTGTAAAGGTCTTTGGGATGGACCATCAAGAACAGGAAGTAGCTATCAAGAAACGTATTGGGTTTGTATACGATACCCCTGCTTTTTACGCGCACCTCAACCTCAAGCAACTTAAAAATGTTGTTGCTCCTTTCTATGAAAAATGGGATGATGCCGTTTTCAATGATCTCGTTGATCGATTTGGACTGCCTGAAAACAAGTCTCTGAAGAAATTTTCACGGGGCATGACCATGAAGGCCTCCATCGCCATCGCCCTTTCGCATGATGCAGATTTCATCATCATGGATGAGCCTACCTCTGGTCTGGACCCTGTGGTACGCAGAGAGATGCTGGACTTCCTTCGAGGGATCATGCAAGATGAAAACAAATCCATTTTATTCTCTTCTCATGTGACCACTGATATAGAGCAGGCAGCTGATTATATCACTTATGTAAATGACGGCAAAGTGGTTTTTTCCAAAACCAAAGACGAAGTAAATGAAGCATACGCACTGGTAAAGGGAGGAAATGATTTGCTGGATGATGACACAAAAAAGAGCCTGATTGCCGTAAGATCGGGTGACTATGGTTTTGAAGGACTGACAGCAGATTTGAAAGCTTCCAAAATGATCTTTGGTGATAAAGCTGTTTATGACAAAGCGTCTTTAGAAGACATCATGTTTTTTCACAATCTTCAGCTTAAAAACACTCACTAATGCTAAAGCTGGTAATAAAAGATTTCCGAGCTAATACTATGTACCTGCTTTTACTATTGGTAGTCATTGCTGGCATCAGTGTGGGATTCAATTTCTCCATCATTTCAGAGCTGGACATAGAAACAGAATTGTACGTAGTAGCTGTCATTTTAAGTACTACAGTTGCTTCTAAAGTATTTGCAATCAGCGATAATGAATCAAATGCAGACCTGTTTTTTGCAGGACTTCCTGTAAATCGCAAGCAAATGGTCATTGCCAAATACATTTCATCAGCGATGCTTGTTTTGATCACATTGGGTGTTCATTATCTGGCAATTTTATTAAGTTCAAATGAAACGCTAAGGATGGAGCATGCTTTCATGTATCAGCCACCCATTTGGATTTTAACCTTCCTCCTTCTTACCTTTTCTGATGCTTTCTCATTCCCCTTTTTCGTCCGATTTGGACTAGCAAAAGGAGCTATGGCTTATGGCACCTTCCTGCTCACATTGATGATAGTGACCGTACTCACCATCAACATGCTCAACCCGAGTGATCTCCTTTACGAATGGTTCATCATCCTGACGAATCAACACCCAATCGCACTTATTTCAGAGCTAGCAATTTTCGGATGCTTGATTTTAGGCAGTTCGATGATCATCTCCATAAACGCATTTAAACACAAAGACCTATGAACAAAGACATGATCACCCAACTCATTTACCGAGACTTCAAGGTTTATAAAAAAACCATACTTGCACTCTCTTCCTTCATACTGATATTCAGCATGTTCATCACCTTCATCAATACCAACACCCTTGGAATATTCTCTTCCGGACTAGGAAACATCATTATGATTATCCTTGGTGTTTTTGCAGTAGAACAATCCAATAGCGTCGTGAGGATGCATACAGCCAGCTTGCCGGTGACTAGAAAAGAAATTGTATTTGCGCGATTCCTGTCTTCTTCAATCATTGTTTTGGTAAATACTGTTCTTCACTTCATCGTATTTAACACCATTACCATGACAGTGCATGAAGAGCCGGCCACCACGAGCATTGGTTTGTTCATTTTTGCTTTGGTCTATGGAATCTTTCAGCTTGCGCTATACTATTTCGTTTTCTATCGAGTGAATTTGATTGTTGCTGTAATCATCTTCGTGATGCCAGCCCTACTATGGACATCCATTTCACCAGGAGCTGGATTCTTAAATGATTATATCCCAGGAAATCCTAACTACTTACTGCTATTCACACTAGCTACGCTGATGCTAGTATGCTTGTCATTCTTCACCACAGTGATGCACTACAGAAAAAAGGATCTCTAAAAAACGAAAATGATAACTACAGGATTGGTTTCTATTCCACACAAAACAGTTAATTATAAATAATAATAAAATGATTATTTCAACAACAGACTCAATACCCAATAAAGATATAATAGAAATCACAGGGATCGCCAAGGGCAACACCGTACGAGCCAAACATGTGGGAAGAGACATTTTCGCAGGGCTGAAAAACATCGTGGGTGGTGAAATTCACGAATACACCACGTTGCTTTCTGAGGTTAGAGATGAAGCCATGAAACGCATGATGGACGATGCGAGGCAAATGGGAGCTGATGGAATTATCAATGTACGACTTACCACCTCGGTGGTGATGCAGGGAACTTCAGAGATTCTGGCCTATGGGACGGCAGTGAAGCTGTCTTAGTCAAGATTACCATTGAAAATTCAAAAATATAAACCACAACAATGAAACTGACAATCAAAAATTTAACGAAAACCTACTCCAATGGGGTAAAAGGCATCGACAACCTCAGCCTGGAAATTGGTACGGGAATGTTTGGGCTGCTAGGTCCAAACGGGGCTGGTAAATCATCACTGATGCGCACCATAGCAACACTACAAAGACCAGATACCGGATCACTCACCTTTGGTGATATTGACATTCTCAAAGATCAGACTGAGCTAAGAAAATGCCTTGGATACCTACCCCAGTCCTTTGGGGTGTATCCAAAAATGTCTGCGGAAGACTTGCTACATTATCTAGCCACGCTGAAAGGGGTCAAATCAAAAACTGATCGTAAAAAACTGGTGGATGAAACGTTGGAAATCACCAATCTTTTTGATGTGAGTAAGAAAGATGTATCAGGCTACTCAGGCGGCATGAAGCAGCGTTTTGGCATTGCTCAGCTGCTGCTAAACAATCCAAAACTCATCATTGTGGATGAGCCCACTGCCGGCCTGGACCCAGCGGAGAGAAGTCGATTCCTTAATGTCATTCGTGAGATAGGAACCACTAGCACGGTGATTTTCTCCACCCACATAGTTGATGACGTGAAAGAGCTCTGCACCGACATGGCCATTTTGAATGGAGGACGAATACTTAAACACGCCATTCCTCAAGATTCCCTGAAAGAACTTGAAGGAAAAATTTGGAGTGGCACCATTGATCCGGAGGAGTTAGCAATTACTCAATCAACCTTTAATGTATTGTCTTCGAACTACAACCAAGATAATCGTCTGAACATTCGAATTTATTCAGAATCTAAGCCAGTTGGGGATTTCAAAAAGGCTGTACCCGATTTGGAAGACGTGTATTTCTATACGCTAAAAGAAGATGAGGCAGTTCTCGCCTAAATCTTTCATTACTTCATCAAAAACAAACCCAACATGTTCTATTCCATTTTCAAGCAGGAACTTTCCTATTGGTTTACCAAGCCTCTGTTTTATATCTATTGCACCATTTTCTTGATAGCAGCATTGATGGTGGCATCCATATCAGCAGGAATTTTTGACGAGGTAAGTGCCGCGGTGGATTCTACCCAAATCGTCAACTCTCCCTCCGCTATCACCGGCATGTTTAATACGCTCTCCACGTTGATCATTTTCTTATACCCTACCATTTTTGGAATGTCCGTGTATCGAGATTTCACCTGTGAGATGCATAAAATCCTGTACTCCTACCCTTTCACCAAGGCCAACTACTTATCAGCAAAATTTCTCAGTGCGCTTTTGATCGTTAGCATCATTGTCCTATTTATTGGAATTGGCCTAGCGGTCGGATTTGTGTTGCCAGGCACCAATGATCAATTGACCATTCCTTTTGATCTAATCGCTTATGTTCATGTCTATGCCGTATATACACTACCTAATGCGTTGCTGTACGGATCAATCGTATTTGCCGTGGTTTTGTTTTCGAGAAACCTTACCGTAGGATTTGTCACTGTCATTGTACTATCTCTTATCCAAGGACTAACGGATGTCCTGTTACAAGATCCGGAAAACAGGATATTGGCTGCTTACTTCGACCCATTTGGGTACTCAGCCACCCAATACTACGCTCAGTATTGGACGGTTGCTGAACGCAACGAACTTTATCTTCCGTTTACCGGCCTTATCCTTTACAACAGAGCGCTCTGGCTAAGTATAGCCGCTCTGGTCTCATGGCTTGTCTATCGGTCTTTCTACTTTGGGCAGCAGGCGCTTTCTTTCTCCTTTCGGAAAAAGAGCAGCAAACGTGGATTAAAAAGCAATTTTGGAAATATCACTCAAGTGAGGCTGCCGAGGGTAGTATATGACTTTTCATTTCTGCAAAATTTAAAGATGATGTGGAGGCTATCCAATGTGGATCTGAAATTCATCATAAAAAGTAGACCGTTCATTCTGCTTTCAGCCTTTGGACTCATTATGATCATCGTGGAGCATTCGCAAGCAAATGTTGTGCGAGGCACTGGAATGTTACCCGTAACATCGAAGATGCTCCGCTACAGTGAAGCATTCCAATTTGCTATGATCGTCTGCACCTTCCTGTATACTGGGTTGCTTATTCAGCGTGCAAAAACAACCCAAATGCTCCATTTAGTTGATACCACACCCGTTCAGAATTGGATGTTGATTGGCTCCAAGTTTATCGCCATAACCAAAATACAATTAGTCATGCTGCTGATGGTCATGGTCTCGGGAATTGTGTTCCAATTATATAAAGGCTACTATGATTTTGAAATTGATTTGTATGCGATAGGATTATTTGGAACCAATTTGTGGCAGTTTGTAATCTGGACATTGCTTGCATTCTTAATTCAGACCCTTGTACGAAACGCTTACGTTGGCACTTTTATCCTTATCACACTATTCATGGCTTTTGCCACTCCTTTACTAGCCATGATCGGTATAGAGCAAGATGTATTTGTGTATGGTAGAGGTCCGGGAACATGGTACTCAGACATGAATGGTTTTGGTGAAAGTCTGTCTGCATTTTATGCATACATCTTTTATTGGCTGCTGGCGGGAATACTCCTGCTAATCGGTGCGGGACTGCTGATGGATCGTGGGGTTCCTCAATCCTTTCAGGAACGATTAAAAATGCTGAAATCACGTTTTCATGGTGGAACAAGAATAACTTTCGCAATTATTCTAATTGGGTTCTTTGGGATGGGATTTCGAATTTATTATGAAAACAACATTGCCAACCCATATGCCTCCTCAAAAGAGATTGAGCAGTACCAGGCAGACTGGGAACTGAAATATGGCAAGTACTTAGACGCTGTGCAACCGCGAATTACCGCCATCAATACCTACCTAGATATTTTTCCAGAGTCACTTGATTTCAAGGCAGGCGGTACGTATCAAATGGTGAATAAATCAACCATCCCAATTGATACCATATTCATTAAGTACACAAACTATCGCACCTCCCTTTCATTGGACAAATCCTCTCAATTATTGTCAGAAGACACGATTTTCCGATTCAACAGTTATCTACTCAGTGAGACACTCCTACCGGGTGATTGTCTTGCGTTGACCTTTCATGTTTGGAACAAACCCAACACCTTCTTAAGAAAGCACTCTCCGGTATTGAGCAACGGCACCTTCCTCAACAAACACAAACTGTTTCCATCGATTGGATATCCGGGTGGTGGACTTGAAGATGATCAGATCAGAAAAAAGTACGGCTTGCCAGCAATGGCAGCTACACCATTACCTTCTGACACAGCTGCATTAGCAAATCATTCCCTCTCCAAAGATTCGGACTGGGTTGATTTTGAAACAACCGTCAGTACTTCGCTAGACCAGACAGCCATTGCACCCGGATATTTACAGAAAGAATGGGTGGAGAATGGACGCAGATACTTTCATTATAAAATGGATAGCAAAATGCTCAATCTCTACTCTTTCAATTCTGCCAAGTATGAAATCAAAAAAGACCGTTGGAATGACGTTAGTTTGGAAATTTACTATCACAAAGGGCATGAATATAACCTGGATAGAATGATGGATGGAATGAAGGCCGCCTTAGCTTATTGTTCCAAAAATTTTAGTCCATATCAACACAAGCAGGCGCAAATTATAGAGTTTCCCAAAACTTTTGGGAATTTTGCACAAGCATATCCCAACACCATTCCCTTCTCCGAGGGGCGCGGGTTTATAGCAGACGTAGATGACTCGGAAGATGGAGGCGTTGACTATGCGTTTGATGTCACGGTGCATGAAATGGCGCATCAATGGTGGGCACATCAGGTAATTGGTGCAGACGTTGCTGGTGCAGGAGTATTGGCAGAGGGGTTGGCTGATTACGTTCGGTTGCAGGTGCTGAAGCAGCACTATGGAGAAGACAAAATGCGTAAGTATTTAAAATACGCAACGGATAAGTACCTGAGGGATCGAGGGGATGATCGTAAAGGAGAAAATCCTGTCATTCATGAAGACAATCAGCCCTACATTCGGTATTCCAAAGCGTCAGTAGTGCTATACACCCTCAGCGACTACATCGGTGAGGAGACCATGAATGCAGCGTTAAGCAGCTATGTGGAACATGTAAAATTTCAGGAGGCACCTTACACAACCTCATTGGAATTGGTGAAATTCCTCAGAGCCACAACTCCGGATTCTCTCCAGTATACCATTACGGATATGTTTGAGACCATCACTTTGTATAATAACAAAATGATAAATGCGACTTCCAAAAAGCTAGAGAATGGACAATATCAAGTGGAACTTGAATTTCAAGTAACTAAATACAGAAGCGATGAGACAGGAAATCGAAGCTATGGAGAGCAGATGGAAGAAACAGAGCAAAACATCCGTTCAATTGCTTTAGCCGACTATTTAGATATTGGCATTTTTGGTGAGCAAACGGAGAATGGAATTACAAAAGAAATAACACTCTACTTGCAAAAACATAAAATCACTTCTATAGACAATAAGCTCACCATTACGTTGGCCCAAAAGCCTGTTACAGTGGGTGTAGATCCGTACAATAAGTTGATAGATACGGATTCGAACGATAACAGCATGAAAGTAAAAGAAATAATGCGCTAGAGAGGAAACGCTTTTGACTCCATTTACTATCTCTAATACACCGTGTATGCAAAGTAGGAAAGTGACGTTTACGGTTCTTTGTTTGTCTTTTTGCTAACAAGAATTGTACAGATTTCATTTCTGAAAGGTCTCGAAATTTCTTCAAGTCTAATTCGTAAACTATAGAGTGAAATTTAATAGGTACTTCTCGACTTCCAGCAGTACATGCCGTGGAAGCGTTCTGTACTTTGCCTCAATCCTTAAAGCGTATCTCCCCTTTCTTCCACACACATTTGCCATCCGCTCAAATCCTTCACTGAACCCAAGATGTCAAATCAAAGATTCACGAGGGGTTTGTGCGGTATGCATGTGCGTATGAGTAAAATAATCACCTTCCAAACACAAAATGGCCAGCCCACACCCGGGTATTCTGCCTTCCCATCGCGCCTAGATGGAGAAAGTTCTATTTAACATAATATCAACAAGGTGAGTAATATTCAAATCTGGAAAGATTACCAATGCCATTGAATGTGAACACTGCTCCATCATCACTATTGTTTGAATATAAAAGAATTGATCTCTTATCGGGATTGGTCTTAAAAAAGGTGGCTATTGAAGAACCTAACAATTCAGATAATGAATCAATTGTTGTAGTTCCGTCTATTCTTGTGCCTTCATATTTAATGAATGAGTTTCCGTCTGGATCAAATCCAATCTTTTCAATTTGAAACTCTTCTTTATCACTTCCAATAAAATTATACCCTAAATACACTAATTGATAATATGGCCCACCGCTTTGTTCAGGCGAGTGAAAACCGCACTCATAATCAGGATAGACAATTTTAGCCACCCCGCAGATTTCTTCAATTTCAACTCTGGTAGAATTAAACTCTAAACCTTTGAATTCTATTTTATTGAGGTCAAAATCGTAATTGATTTGACAAAAGGCTGTAACGCTTAGTACCGTTAGTAGAGTAGATATCGTATTTCTCATGTTTAGATTTTATGAATCTGTTTTTCAAAACTATACTCTTGGAGCAATTCAATGGTATTCTTATTCAAGTTGATTCCATACTCAGGATTCTTGGCTGCAGTGTCCGTGTTTGCCTTTCATTACACAGTTCTTCCACCCTATTCATCTATTCCTTTTCGTCATTACATAGACTTTTTTACTTATTCTCATTTGCTAAAATTTTTAGTGAATGTAATCTTCCTTATTAGAATAAAGAGAATGTCATGTGGGATTTTTAAAATAAAGTATTAATCATGGCCAATAAATAATGATACATTATGTGGTCGATGTATTGTAATAGTAGATTCCTAAGAAAATCCCTACAAACCCTTCAAATGAAAATGTAAGATTATTCAGTTGAGCAAGATGTTCTACGAATGTGTCGTAATACTTTGGGTCAATTATTTGATAGTAGATTACTATAGAGATGAGATAAAGTAAATACGTAATTGAAACAATTAGTGTCGCTATAAATGTATATGTTGGTATTATTTTTGAAGAGGGTTTTCCATTTACTTCTTTTATGAAAGTAGCGCCTATAGTAGATAATGGAGGTATAATCAATGGAATAAACCAAGATGTAAATCTATTTTGTAGGTCATAATCATTTTCAAAACCAGTTATAGTAATACCTGTACAAATAACCAAAAAGATTCCACCTAAAAAGAACCAAAAACAAGATAGGATAATCTGACTCTTTCTTAATCTCATCTCTCTTAACGATAAAATAGATCAGCTTTATTCAAATGAATTTTAGCTTTAATTTCCCCTGGGTTTACGAATTTCGCTTCTTCTGATTCTTTTGATTTTCGAAACTCGTAGACTAAGACATTTACATAATGGTCATCAGTAAAGGGCTTGCTCTCTACCTCCGAACTGATTTTATTACTTCCTTTTGTGTATTCCATTATTTGTTTATATCTAGCCTTCTCAGAGGAAAATTTTAATTGATCATCGCTAATTACAAACACTAAAATTCGATACCTTCCAACCTTAGCATTAAACAGATACCTTATTATTTCCTTTAAGCTGAATTCGCTTAAACCTTTCAAAGTGAGATTAAATCGATGAGGATCATCCTCAGGACTGCCATCTTCCTTGAATTGTTCAACTGGACATACAAACACAAAATCGTTTTCTTTATCGAAGTAGCTCAAATTATTATAATCAGCCTCGGCTAAAGCTTCGAGTAGAATTTCATTTATATCTTTTAATGTACTAGGCTTCCTTTCTTGGAATAAGACTTTAGATAAAAAAAGCCTATCTGAAGGTTGGGGAATACTTGACCAAGGAAAACTTCTAACATCACTAGATGAATTTTCACTATTATTATTATCACTATTGGTTAGTTCTACCGGTAGTGATACTTTCGTTTCACCCCACATTAAATCGATTGTGACACCATTTATTAGAGATAGTTCTGAGTCAATTTGGTTTATTTCGATAGTAAAAATGTCAGTTTTATTGTTCAAACTAGGCTTTGCCGGCGTTCTCAAGACATCTTCTTCACTTTTATATTCAAATGCTCCCCAACCGTCAAATTTTTTATTGAATATAACTATCCATTCATCTTTGTCAGGAATCGTAAAAAGACCGTATTTACCTGCTGGTAATCTTTCACCATTGATTATCACATCGTTATTGAATTCGATAGTGGTTGATTCGTTAGCTCCCGTTCTCCATACGTTTCCATATTCAACTAAACCTCCAAATATTGCTCTTCCTTTGGTTGATGGTCTACTGTAATCAATAGTAATCTTATTCACGCCATTTTCATAATTAGCTATTGCTGGAGGGGATGGGCGCTTCGAATTATCTTTTTGTGCCTTGGCCTTGGTAGAGCTTAAGCACAACAATACTGAAAACACTATTAGATAGAGAATAGTATGATATTTGGTTTTCATGGTGATTGAAGATGAAATAGTAGTTCACTATTTAAGTTATTTATGATAAATGATAAATACGAATATTGAAGGCCATTTTAAATGATGGTCTTAATTATTGACCTTCAATACTTGGCAAAGCAAAATTTCTAATTGGAATAGTTATACTGGGTTTTGATTTCAGGACACTAATCAGTCTTTTAGCTTACCCAATAAAATTTAGTGGCGCTACCCTTTGGGTCGGGCTTTCAGCAGTACATGGTACTTTGCCTCAATCCCTAACGCTTATCCTCCCTTTCTTCCACACACGTTTATCATCCGCAAAACCCATCGCAAAACCAAGGATGATAAAAGAGTGTGTCTCTCCTACCCAACAAAACATTTCCATCTTATTTTCAGCAAACTAGCCTTCCCCTAAACCCAAGCTATATTAACCCGCAGCAAGTGCGGGGCAGGCCATAACGCAGGATAGTATCGGTCCGACGTTTCGGTAACAAATCACGGCAATCTCGCTCCTGCTCCTACAATCAAACTACCCATCATTATAGTATCTTGCGAAAGTTTTCAAAAAACAAGATCATTTGATTATGAGGCGAAAAATTCCAGAATCAACACTACCAAAAATAATCCGCTCGCAAATGATTACTGCTGAAGGCTTGCAAAAATTAAGGGACGAACATGATCACTTGTGCCGAGGTGAACGCCCAGACGTTACCGCTAAGGTTTCATGGGCCGCAAGTTTGGGAGATCGCTCAGAAAATGCCGATTACCATTACAACAAAAAACGTCTTCGAGAAATTGATAATCGCATTCGCTATCTGTGTAAGTGTGTTGACGACTTAAAAGTGATTAATTACCATCCTAACCAAGAAGGCAAAGTGATGTTTGGCGCTTGGGTAGAAATTAAAAACGAAGAGAAAGGTCTTCAAAATCGATTTCGAATTGTAGGTTACGAAGAGCTCATCGGTAATAAAAATTACATATCTATGGACTCCCCAATGGCTAAAGCGCTTCTTGATAAAACTGTTGGAGATGAAGCTATAGTTAAAACCAAAATGGGTGATTTTGTATGGAAAATTCTTAAAATAGAGTATCAGAAGTAGTCTAACCAAAGTAGATCTCTGGCCATTACGCTATCATTTTTTAACTACTTTCTAGCTTATACAAGTTATTATTTAGTTGGGCGAAAAAGGCTTTCCCTAAACTATTAATCCCGACCCTGAACCCCTAGCCGGGCGCCAAAGCTATCATATCCCCGAATCAAGGTCGGGATAGGCATAACGCAGAGCGCTAGTTTATTTCCTTTAGATCACTCCTGGAATAGTTGGTTATGCTTTCACGCTCGCTTGCGGAAAGGTCTGGATCATTTTCTACTAATGACAATGCATTCTTGTAATGCTTAATTGCCTTTGCATTTTGACCTACCTGCATCGAGTAATAAGCCAGGTAATAATTCATCCGGGCTGATTCAGGATAGCTGTCGTAACCCAGTTCGTAGAGCCTTTGTCGGTAGACATAATCTTCATCCTTTTGCCAGGCCAGCCAGCTCCGATAATCTTTGTAGAAGAACATAGCATATGGTTGGAGATTCCCGCCCTCTTTTAACTCCTTATAAATACGCTCGATCTCATCAAACCCTTCTTTCAGGAATCGATCTTTCAGTATTGCAATGTTCGGTGGCGCTGGAATCTCATCCAAAACAAACGTGCTGTCAAGTTCAGTCAGGGCACTCAAGAAGTTCGCCTCAAAAACCTCGTCAGTTCCACCGTTGATTTCTTGATCCAGGAACCTCAATACTAGTTCGTGTGCTTCTTCGAATCCTTTTTGGGTGTTGCCCTTATGCTTGCCGAGAATATCAGGAACAAAAACGTCGAACATACCATAATTGAGCATTACCCATTCTGACATATTCGAAAATCGGGCGTAGTATCTATCCGCGTATTTTAGCTGAAATGTGTATTTCGGATCAATGGACGGATGAGATGAATAAATGAATAACATGGGAGCTGTAATGTTTTCTGCCAAGTAAAAAACCGACTCATTTAAAAGGCCCTGCTCAAAAGCGCTTGGAAGTCCTCCCTCCAGGCTGACCAGCGCTTTGAGCTTGTCGTTTCTTGAGATAGCAGCGGCACCAACAGAAGACGAGATGGCATTGGCTACAATAGCTACTTTGTCCATGTCAACATTGGGTTGTTCACTCACTTTTCCCAACACAAACTCAAAATCATCAACTGCCACTTCTAATCCTATCGTGGACACTTCCAATCCGGAAGAAAATCGACCTTTTGGGGTAAAGGCTATCACTACATAACCATGACTCGCCAGGTATTCACACGTGATACTTTGAAAGGCCGGACTGCCGCCGTTGGGGTAGACAACTACCGGAAATTTTTCCTTGACAGGAGTGGCATTGAGTCGACCATATACTTCCAACTCAAGCAGCTGATCAAGATGGTCACTTGTGAAATCTTCCTTCGTACTCCCGAGTACTCCAATGGTAACATTTCCAAGGCCCTGGGTCTGTTCAATAAACGTCTGCTTAGCAGATTCCTTCTGCCCTTCTGACGCTCCAAAATCTGTTTGTCGACCTCTTAGATACACATAGTGCGAATAGTTGATTCGGTCGCCCGAACCGCTCTCTGCCGGGTACCAAACGTTTATCTGAAACTGGCGTCCCAGTTCAGGGCTATGATTATTTGTCAGGTTCCCATCCCAATCGGAATATGGCACACCATTTCTTGTGCGATCGTACGTGAAGATTGTTTTATAGCCTACCGCATAGTCACCCAAAACAAGATCTCCCATCATCTGAAGGTCTCGTGGAGTTTCTGGAACAGTGCAGCCAATGGCGAACACGATCAATAGGCAATGGGCTACAGAGTTTTTCATTTTCTAGTTGCTACGTCATTGAATATTTGCTTCCACTCTTTATCGTCCAGCCACTTGCTCGCCCACCCGTTCCATACCAACTGATTTTTGTCGGCATATGAAATCGTCGCTCGAAAAAATCGATCTTCGGTTACATTTTTTGGCGTGATGGCTAAAATCTGCTGGTTCTCTTTATCTAAAAACCATTTGAATTGGCCGTGAAGAGGGAAGTCATTAGCAAAGTTGGTCGCTCGAAAACAGTCTTCTCGTTTGTCGTAGTTGATCAGGTAGGCATAGAAACGTTCTTTGCCGCTGGTAGAAACAACTGTTGAGGATTCACATTTTATATAGCTACCGTTTAGATAGTACTCGCAGACGCGTGTTCCCTTCTCCTGATATTCTTTGTCTGTTCCCGGGTAGATGGTCTCCAGCACATCCCATGATCCGATAAGGAAATCCAAATCCTTGATTGATTGGCTATGCAATGAAGTGGTTACCACGAGGCATACAACCATAAGCAGTTTTCTTTTCATGTCCTTTACTGTTTTTGAATTTACATCCAAAATAGAAGGACATCCCCATGCAAAGGTCTCACTTACGGTAAACAGGTCTCATTTTCAGTATGCTAAGAACTTTGAGATTTAAACTCTTTGGGTGTCATCCCGGTGAATTGCTTAAAAACTCTGTTGAAGCTCGCTTTTGAGTTGAATCCCGCATCGAAGGCCATACTCAGGATCTTCAGGTGATCATTGCCAGGGTCTTGCAACAACATTTTAATTTCTTCTACCCGGTATTCGTTAATCAATTGATAAAAGTTCTTATTTAACTCCTGATTAATGGTGTCAGAAATTGAACGTTCAGATATGTCAACAGCTCGACTTAAATCTGTAAGTGATAGTTCTGGATTTCCATAAAGCTTTTGAGCTCGTATGATCTCATCAAGTTTCTCAACAATTTCAGATGGTCTTTTTGATTCATTTTCCTCAGCTTCATGTGCAGGAATTTTGTGGATTTGAGCTTGCTTGAATCCGCTGATACTCATCCAGTATAAGATGCCCGCGTAAGCGAGCAATAGAAAAGACCGTGGATCATCCCAAGCTTCTAATGTGTATCTACCACCCGCAAGGGTGCTCGCTGCTAAGAAGAAGATAAACAGTAGACAAACACCCGCGATTATGTAAATGATTTGACTGACCCATCTCAAATCAATTCTTTCGGTATTGGAAACATTGTCAAACAACGATCTTCGGTACGGTTCGATTAATCGATAGGACAAGATCAAGTATATAACAATGGAAAGAATGGCCGCTGATTCTAATACTTCTGCAACATGATGAAAATATGGCCATGGGTCTGCGTTTGACAAAGCCGCATGATAGGCACTGTGTAAGTAGTTAAGGACAATTGGCGAGAAGTGCCAAAGGTCTTTTTTTCTGAATTTTGGGCCTCCTGTGAGGATCTTTATGTAGAAATAAAAGGACGGCCCTATCCAATAAGAAAGTGAAAACGGGAGCCATGCTAACCATTGGTAAGTATTCCAAATGGCCATATCCATAGCCAAGGGAGTCAACGTTAAGCACATGGACAAAATCATCAGTGAAAGAAACTGATTGGCCTGTCGATTCTCCTTCTTTTCAAAAAGAAGGAAGGCGAATACAATTCCATTGATAACGGCGCAAACGGTTATGAGCTGAATAAGTGAAACCTCAACGTGCATCTTACAATAGTACGCATAGATGGGATTTATTCCCTTTTTATCATCCTTCGAATAGCTTTTGCTGTTTTTAGTCTAAAGCATTAAATGTCTGCTTTTAAGATGTCCCAGTAGTAGTGTTCGTAGGTTTCATCCACAAATGGAATTGGAGATCGAATGATTTCGGAACTGAATAATCTCAAAGTGGAGTCGGATAATATCAGATCAGATATTCTGGTATGCGCATTCATTCCCATGCTTCCAAAATGTTTGTAGCTCACCAATTGGCCTGATTTTCGATCTACTTTGCAGACCAGACCGATATGAAATGGCACCTGCCAAAAGTAGCGCTTGATTTCAGAATGACTTTCACCTACTATATACAGATGACGATCATCGAAGGACATTCTGAAATACTCGGAGAAATCTGAGGAAATCGTGAATGTTTCTTCCCATTTAAGGCTGCCATCACTTAAATCAAAGCAATGCAGAAATGATGTATTCATGCTATCATTTGGTAAACTGTAGAGCGTAATGACCTCACCTGCTTGCTCGTTTATTGCATACTGGGGCGGTACGACTGGGTTGTAGGAGTTTATTTTATCGTACGTAATGTGGTGCCACTTTTCGTTTAAGAGGCTGTCCAACACAACTATCCCAAATGTTCGATAATGACGATCACCAAGCTCTACTTTAGCGCCAATGTACTCATTGGCACCTACCCTTTGAATGTTCAGCAGTGAATGCCTTGAACTGAGAAATAACGATGTTGAAGCTTCCCATTCACCATCACCATTTTTCAAACAACGAACCCTCACATACGTGAATGTATCGTTTTCAGCTTCCATGGCTGACAACAGTAAATCCAGTTGATTACGTTCTTCGTTGATGATCTGATATCCATTTTTAACAAATGAGCCTGGAATGATTATTTCTTGCACTTTAGCTCCTTCAAAGGAGTAAAAATTTAATTTGGAGTTAGGCTCACCATGAATAACGGTGTCTCTGGTAACAATAAGCAATCGATTAACTTCTGAAACCAAAAAGGGCCTGTTGAACGAAACGTTATGTTGCCATTTCAACTCTCCATCTCTATCGAGCAAGCCAATGTTTGTACCAAAATCTGAAAAGAAAACACCGTCGGAAGTTGGTTCAATTTTGATTACATATTCCACATCAGCATGCAATCGCTTTTCCTGGACGAATAGCGCTTTATCATCCGAAGTAACCTCAATTACCCGATCCGGTTGGTT
Source organism: Ekhidna sp. (assembly GCF_039960695.1). GTDB lineage: Bacteria > Bacteroidota > Bacteroidia > Cytophagales > Cyclobacteriaceae > Ekhidna. Next base: position 509,997 of record NZ_JBDVKP010000004.1, read on the forward strand.
TAATACTGTGACGAAAGAGTGTGTAAGAAAAGGTTCAAAAAAGGCAAGCGAGATGAATCCGGTTATAATAACGAGGATGGCTTTTGGTCCTGATAGGTACCATCTATTATTCGAGACCTGAACATAGTAATAAATGGTATACAAAGGGAGCATCAATAGGGCTATATCATCAACATCGACCTGAAACAAGTAATTGATAATGGTGAGTATGCTTATCAATATAAAAACCAGTGTGACCAGATAGATTGAAGTACCGAATTGACCCGCTTTGTTTTCTTTTTTGAAAAACAAGAGCCTCGATGAAAGCCAAATACCGGGTAAGATGCTTGAGATGAGAATAAGCCCCATGAAGTCTTCCGAGATTTCATCTTCTAAATCGGACAGCATTTGAAGGCGATAAGGAATGCGCCAATGGACGGTAGACAATTCTTCAAACACCAAGTACTTATCCAGAAAAACGATCAGAAAAATCAGAAATCCCACCACGCTTAGCATGAATCGAAAAGGAGAAACGTACCCATCTCTGGTGCTCACAACTTTGGCAGGGCGCAGTAGTAAGTCTCTAAGCGTTTTGAATGCGACAAAGTCGTTTCCGAAATATTTCTTAATTCCTGTTTTCATGAAACTTCTATTGCTGCTGAAGACAATAGTATTATCAGAGAATCTTGAAAGTAGATGATTTTATCAACATAGGCAATTAAGTTTTGGCCTATGAAACCCACTTGTATACTCCCTTATCTCATCCATTGATTCCTTTACTTTAAGCAGATTTCTGTCGGATTGCATGTCATGAAAATGAAAATGAAAGCCGGACTAAGCATTGGTAATTCTCTTTCCTAATTTTGCCACGTGGAGAAAACAAGGATCTATAGGTCGCAGCTGATTACACCAGAAGGTATGGAGCGTCTGAAAGATGAGCTTAATCATTTATGGCGTGTGGAGCGGCCGGATTGTAGTGACTAAAGTTGCAAAATTTGTCTGAAGAATTCTTAAATAGAGTACGTGAAAAGCTAACTAAGCCGTAAATATGACCACTGATGATTAACTCGCGTCCCAAATCAAGCATCATGATATCCATTGGGGTATTCCTTTTTGCGATCCTTCTCGCTGATGCTTGGCTGTTTTATACATTGGTCAAAAATCCAACGTCTTACCTGTGGTTGAAAATGATGCTCACTCCTACGCTGCTGGTGATTGTCATTGCTATCGCCAGAAAGGGCTACACGTCTGCGCTTAAGTTGACGATTGGCAACAATCAACTGACCTACCGCTATTTTCTCAGCTCCAGCAAATCTCACAAAATATCAGATGTTAAAAGCTGGCACGAGGATGTAGTGAAAAGCAAAAATGGGGACTACAAACGGTTGTCCATTTTGTTAGCTAGCGGCAAAATGCTTCAACTCAGCAACCATGAAAACAGCAACTACCAACCGGTGGTCAACTACCTGAAGAAGAAAGTGAAGCTTTCGAAGAAATAGCTAGTTTGACTCTCGTCCGGAGCGATGAACGGGTGTGCAGTCATTTCCCAGAATTGATTGCCTCGCCCATCAAAACTGGCTCCTGCCGTTTGCCATCCTTGACTTTTGAGATGCAGATAGCATCACCAGTTTTATAATCGTCAAACACATAGGTGCCCTTGGCAGATGCTGAGACGTATAATGCCCCAGTCTTCCCGATTAATCATCGGATCCAGAATTATTAGTTCAGACCAGCCATCACCTTCACGGTCATTATACCCCTTGGCCATGTGCATACGGTTACCGTCCGGTGAGAAGGTTATTTCACCTCTGCGTCTGAATTCAATGAACTTTTTCCAAAGGTTGTTTTCCTGACGAAAACCAACAGTGGTTGGGTGAAAATTGTCGGGATCATAGCTGGTATAAGCACCTCTGTCGATGGTGAAGTAGAATTCAATCATTCCCGGGGCAAACACCGCCTCAAGTTCCCAGTCTTCTCTGGAAATGATGCCCGGTGCAAATGGTTCAGCTACCATACCCGGAGGCTTTTGTCCCATATACGGTCCCTCCAACGTTGGAAACTCGCTCTCCTTGTTATCTTGAGCAAAGAGGCTATTAAGTGATATAGCTACCGTTATTATGAAGATTTGTGTTGTTTTCATGTTTTTAGTCTTTTGTTAGGGAAATAAATAAGCAGCACTAATTCTCCAGATTATTTTTATCAGTATCAACTTTAGCCAACGGATAATTACAAAAGCCAACACATTGACTATGCCTGTGACGATTAAGGCTACATGAGCCCATTTTAGCTTTACCAGTGCGATAGAAACCCCAATTGTAAAAGTAGTAAAGAAAGGTTCCAACGAGATTTACTATGAGCTTTAGCGAGCAATTAACACGAGCGGCTAGCGATAAAATCAATGATAGCTAGTGTCTGCTCCAATGCAGCTAAAAACCCAACCAGATAAATATTCTCGTATGTTAGTGAAGATTAAAAACTCACTACACCTTAATTAATCACACTAAACATGAAAAATTTATTTTATCTATTAATTGCTGCGCTCATTTTTGGAGTTGTGGCATGCGATGAAGATGATCACATCAGCCCACAGGCTCAAGGTTTCTTGCAGCTGGGGGTGGCCATCGCTATTGAAGAGGATGCCGGTGGAAGAGTGGAAAGTGTAAATACAGACGACTTCCGTGTTACAATTTTCAACATCGACAGTACGGTCGCACTAGACATTCCACGTTTTGTGGATGCCCCCGACAGCATATCATTAGCTTCTGGCGAGTATTTCGCTGAGGCCAGTTCCAACAACCTTGCAAATGCTGCTTTTGAAAGCCCCTTTTACTTTGGGCGAACTTCGAGCTTTACAATCGCCAAGGAAGAAGCTAAAAGTGTAAGCATCGATACTGAACTAGCCAATGTGCAAGTGTCGTTTGTGTTTTCTCAAAATGTAATCCAGGATTTTGATCTATATGAAGGGATTGCTAAGCTTCAAACAACCAACGATTCCCTGTTTTATGCAACGGGTGAAACAAGGTCAGGCTATTTCATTACTGATCCTTTGGATATTTCTGCGCGCTTGCGTTTTCAAAAAACAGATGGAACTGTACTGGAAAGAATTTTTATTGGTAGCATAGCTAATCCACAACCAAGAACCCACTACAGAATCAATGTGGATGCTCTGCTTGAAAATGGTAGAATTGGGTTGATCATCAATGTAGATGAAGGCGTAAATATTGAAGAAATAGATCTTTCTGCACCCATCCCCACTTTTCAAAAAACCTTTGGTGGTTCACAAATTGATCAGGCAAATTCGATCGTTCAGACGCAAGATGGAGGTTTCATAATTGCGGGTGAAACCATATCTACGGATGGCGATGTGAGTGAAAATCTAGGTTTAAATGACTTCTGGGTAGTAAAAACCGACGCGAATGGCGGATTGGAGTGGGAAAGAAGTGCTGGAGGAACTGGCTCTGATTTTGCGACCCAGGTGACTCAATCGTTTGACGGAAGTTATGGAGTAATTGGCACAAGCAATTCAAGCACTGATCCGTTTGGCAATACAGGAAATAATGGACTGAATGACGCCTATTTTGTCAAGCTAAGTTCAAGTGGGAATATTGTTGGCAAAAAAATGATCGGTGGCGGATTAAACGATCAGGGGCATTCGATAAGTCCAACCGCCGATGGCGGATATGTTATTGGAGGAGCAGCAGGGTCAGGCAATGGTGATTTTTCTGTAAACAGAGGAAATTTTGACTTGTTTGTAGCTGAACTGAGTCCTGTTCAATTTGGATTTACCGCTATTGACAGGTTGACGTCACTTGGTGGATCTCAATTTGAAAATGCAGAATCGGTAATGCAAACCGCCGATGGCGGATACATTGTCGCTGGAAGAACTTCATCCATTGATGGAGATGTGATCGGGGCGAACGGAGGAGTACAGGATTTCTGGATATTGAAGCTTGATCGGTTTTTGACTATCAGCTGGCAAAGGACCTATGGCGGCTTTGATGTAGACATTGCTTATGAAATCAAACAAACAACCGATGATGGATACATTGTGGCTGGTTCCACAAAATCTGCTAATGGAGATGTGATCAATAATCAGGGAGATTTTGATTACTGGGTTGTGAAATTGAACTCTCTGGGAAATATTCAATGGCAAAAAACTTTTGGAGGTTCAGGTGAAGATCAGGCTCGGTCGGTCGATCAAACCACCGATGGTGGCTATGTAGTTTCGGGACATAGCAATTCGACCGATGGAGACGTAGTTGGAAATCATGGAGCTTCTGACTTCTGGATTATTAAACTGTCAGGCACTGGTGACTTACAATGGAATAAATCTCTTGGTGGATCAGCCGAAGATCGATCCTTTTCGATTCAGCAAACCGATGATGAAGGGTTTATAACTGCTGGATTTACGACATCCTCAGATGGTGATGTTACCAATTCCAAGGGTAGTACCGACATCTGGATTGTAAAACTGGATCAAAATGGCAACCTGAAGCCATAAACTGAACATTACGAAACCCTCTAAACTTCACAATGATGCAAAAATTCCTAACATGCATAATAATTGTTATTTCCTGCTTGCAAAGTGCTGCGCAGGGAGGAGCTACGGTATTAAAATTTGATTATAATGTAAAGATTGAAATTATAGACGCGACGCTTGGCCCTCTCACGTTGCCAAATTTTGTAAAACGCGAGGAAAATGAACAGAAAATTCCGTGCGAAGAAGAAATTCAGATTAAGATAAGAGTCACCAATGTAGGAACGAAAGCCGCAAGGAAGATTCCCTTGACCGGAGCTTACTTTCTAAATGGGAAAAAGGTTAAAGACCTTGAGTTGTATGAAACATCGCGGGAGCTGAATTTAACAAATACCATTGAAACTGAAAGCGGATTAATTGAATATGCCTTGATTCCTTTCTATGAATTCATCAATCCATATTCACTCTTAATTGGGAACCTGCCCTCCACCAAAACGGCACCAAGAATTCATTATTTGGGCGCAGGAAAATCGAAAGATATTATTGTAACTGCGCCCTTTGTTCCGAGCGGTTCGGAACAATCAAAAGAACTGAATATGTACAAATTCCAGCTTGGAGAAAAATTCTATACCGGAATGCTCCAAGACATTGAAGTAAATGACTCGTTTGTGAGTAACAACAAAGCTGAAATTAATTATTGGAAGCATTGTAAGACTGATCGATACGTAGAAGGAGATACTTTTTTTGAAGATTACTTCTATGAAGACGATAAACCAGAAATTGTAGCTGATCTGAAGAACCGAAAAATCGTAAGCACATTTTCACCAAATCCTGTTCTATTTAAACAGTGGATTCGAATTGCGCTAAATCCCGAGATACCCAATCCGAGAGGAGTAAAAATTCACATCAGCGGGATAGATAAGCAGACGTTTGGCATTCAGTTTTCACCGGTTCAGAGTAATCCATCCGGTCACATTTTTTTCATCAAGACAGATCAACTTAGAAACGTAGGTATGTACCAATGCACATTTACTTACCCGGGTTGGAATGCTGAGAAGGTCAAATTCTTTTTCTTTATTCCTTGATGCGGAAGGCAAAGGGATCGGACGGTGCGATCCCTTTTGAATTGCTTTTATGCTTTGATCGTTAGTCTTTTGCTAAATCAGATAACCAGGTCACGCTACGCACTGCCGTCAGTGGAAAAGCGGTCTGGTGACTGCCTTCAATCACAACCGGATTCAAATTCAGACTTTGATCAGTTCTACTTCTAAGCAAGGAAATTAATTGCTCGGCAAGTGCTCCAAGTCGCTCTTCCTGTGAACCATAGGAGATGAAAACATTCGCATTCAGGTTATTAGTTGCCTTGGCATTAAGTGCAGCGAGATCTGGAATATCATCACCTCTAAGCGAAGGACTGCCAAGGATGTAGTTGTTAAAGGTGTCGGGTTGGCTCAATAAGATATATATACCAAACTCCCCTCCCATTGAGTACCCAAAATAAGTACGATTTTCCGGATTCGTTCGATAGTTGTTTTCCATGTATGGAATCACATCGTTACGAATAAAAGCCAAATGTTTGTCTGCCTGGCCAAACTGATACTTCGCCTGGTGTTCCTGGTTGCTCGATTCCTTCATGGAGTAATCACGATATCTGCTGACCTGAGGCCCCACTTCTTGCATTAACGCTTCATCAAGGTCAGTCTGCCACGAAATTCCTACCAGAATGACGTCTTCCATGATGTATTCAGCAGCACCTGACAACATCTCAACGTGCCACACTGCATCGGTGTAGTAAATCACCGGATGCCTCGTGGTATCCGAATACCCCTCCGGAAGCTTGATAAACAGGTCATATTGTCTGTCATTTACAGTATCAGTGATGGGTACTACCTGAATACGAGGTAGTTCCAACGCCTTTGATTCGGGCTGTTTGTCCTGAGCGAAGGCAGTGATTACCAGCAGTCCGCAAACCAATGTAATCAGATTAAATCCTTTCATATTTGTTTTATTGAGGCCTTAATGTTTCGATGAAGCTTGCATCTACCCAGTAGATGTCTACATTATTTTCATCTATGCTTCTGTTGAAAAGCATGTATTTACCGTCAGGAGTGATGGTTGCATACGAATCTCCTCTTTCGGAATTGATCTTGTCGCCCAGATTGATGGAAGGCCCCCACGTACCGTCTTCCTTTTTAAAACTGATATAGATATCAGCCTTACCATATCCTTCTTCCCTTTGGTCATCCCAGATCAAATAGGATTCATCCGGAGCAATGAATGGATGAGCATTATGTTTTCCAAGGTCAATATTCAGTGTTTTCGGTTCGCCACGCTTGTCGTCAGTCAATAATGAATATCTGATGGGCTCCTCTCCCGCTGTATCAAAAAAGTATGTTCCCCTGAATGAAGCGGTAAGGCGCATAATAGAGAAGTCTTTGAAGGGAGCGTCAAGGGTTTTGATGGTTGACCAGCCTGTATCGGTACGTTCCATGTATCGCCTGCCTAAATGCATGATCTTGCCATCCGGTGAAATAAAAGGCTCACCCACCCTTGGCCCTGTAATGGACTTTATCCATTGATTGTTTTGGTATTGATAGACGATCATGCTTGGCTTATCATCTTCGTCGTATCGAACAAAATAGAACTCCTTCATATCAGGAGTGAAGGCACTGAATAGCTCATAAAGCTCTGTGGAAACAATACCTGGGGCAAACACTTCAGCCGTAGAACCAGGGGGTTTTTGCCCTAGGTATGGTCCCTCCAACGTTGGAAACTCGCCCTCCTTGTTATCTTGAGCAAAGAGGCTATTAAGTGATATAGCTACCGTTATTATGAAGATTTGTGTCGTTTTCATACGCTTTTCTTATTTCGTTTAATACGCAATTAATAGTGTTACCTGAAGCAGGCTTTACTCGCTTTTTTGTAATTCCTTCAGTTTATTCCTCGCACGATTGTTTTGAGGGTTCAATTCAAGTGATTTCGAATAGTTTAAGATTGCCAAATCTGTTTCTCCTGCTTTCATACAGGCTTCAGCATAACTATCATATACCTGGTAGCTATCAGGATAGAGCATCATATTCACCTTGAAAGTGTTTAGTGATAGTGTCATTCTATCCGTGTGGTAAAAATCATAGCCGATATCGTTTATGTAGCCTTCGGTCACCATGGGATGATTAGGATCGTTCTCCTTTAAGTTCTTATAGGCTACAAGTGCATTTTCAAAGTCACCTTCAAGCAAGAATTCAACTGGACTTTTTTCATCATTAGCGACCTTAACTAAGGCTGAAATAATTACTCCATCGTTTCGATTCAGATACTGTAAATTGATTGCACCATTTTCAGCATCTGGTTTAAACTGAATAAATCGACTGGAATTTCTTCGAACAAAGAGGCTATCTGATACTTTAATGAGTTCTACTTCCTGTTCATCAAGGATGTTTTTATAAAACAATTGACTGTCCTTTTGGTAGATTTCTACAATCACATCGTCGGATTGGTATCGACCGGCAATTTCATCTACAGCCACCTGTTCGATTTCCATCTTTTGATGTACCGGAACATAATTACTCCAATCATACGCCAGGGCTACAGCGCGCATCACTTCAGCATTGAACTCGGGAAAAGTTGAATTTGTTAACACCACCACACCGTAACCCTTATCTCTATGTGCCGCTATCTCAGCATAAAAACCTCTATTCCATCCGTGATGCCTTAAGTAGATTTCATCGTTTCTATTTAATAGTTGAAACCCTAGCCCGAGTGTAAATGACCATCCAGAATTACGCACTCCATATGGTGTACCCATCAATTCTGTCAGATCTTTTGAATGCTGTACGTGCGTTATAAATTTTGCATAGTCCTCAGCAGTTGTCCATAATCCATATGAAGCCATTACAGGATAGGTATGTCTTCTGCCTTTTACCATAGTGCCGTCTTGTAAATAGCCTGTTGCTACCTTCTCTAGTTGCTCTGCTGTAAGCGTTTGATTAAACGTGCTGTTGTTCATTTCCAGGGGTTGTAATACAAGTTCATGCATGATCTCAGGGAATGATTCCCCCTCAACATCCAACATCAATTGTTGAATGGGCACATAGCTGGCGTATGCAAAACGAACACTTTCACCAGGCTCCTTATTTACTGTAATTGGCTCGTTTGAGGCTGGAGGAGTTCCGTTTAGTATCTCTACAAGTGTTGGAATTTTTGAGTTTATACCGTATGATCCGGTTCCCCGCGGATGTATCCCGGCAGAGTGATTTAAAAGATTCCGAACGGTAACCTTTTTTTCCTTAGTAAATTCATTTTCTGGTACTTGCCAGGATTTTAAGTAGCCATTAATATTTTCATCTAAGTCTAATTCATTTTGGTCAACAAGACGCAATGCTCCGTAGGCCGTTACCGGCATGGTGGTTGCCGCTGCTTGAAAAAGCGTTTGTGTTGTTACCGGAGTTTGACTTTCCTTGTCCATCACACCGTAAGCTTTTGTCCACGCAATTTCACGGTTATGTATCACTGCAATACTCACTCCTGGAATGCCATAGTGTTCCATGCGTTCTTCTATAGACCAGGTTGAATCACCGGTTATGTGAACCCAAGTGGTGAGACCAGATTCTACCTTTTTCACTAAATCAGCTGTAGCATCCTCATTTGGTTTTTCTATACAGGATTGGAAAAGAATGAAGAAAAGGAGAATTGAGATATTATTTTTCATTATTTATTCTTTGATAGTGGTTGAAGTGCTTTGTCTGTTGTTAGACTCAGTATCTAACATGCTTTATTTGGGTCTAAGATTCTCAATCACCTTAGCATCAACCCAATACGATTTTCCCACCCAATTTTCACTTCCATCTTCTTTTACCTCCCACTGTCCCCTTGTAAAAAATAGGTATTTACCATCGTCTGATACCCTTGCGCCACTTTCACTTAATGCTGTATTAATCTTATCTCCTATGTTCATAGCGGGGAGCCATGAACCATCCTTTTGCCGGAAGCTGATGTAGATATCAGAGCCGCCATATCCATCTTCTCTTCTGACATCCCAAATCAAATACGATTCATCCGGTGCAATGTGAGGGTGGGCAATCCAGGTTCCGGTATTGATCTCCTTGCCTAATTTTTGGCGAGGTTCATATTTACCGTTTATAAGGCGTGAATAACTGATGGCACCAACTGTATCAGGTCTATCAAATTCATCAAAGCTAATTTCATCAAAATAAGCAGTTCTATTATCTGAAAAAGATAACCCCATGATGTGTTTATCTGAAAAAGGAGCACCTAGACTTTTGTATTCCGACCAACCAGAATTAGTTAGAATTTTATATTTATTTCCCCGGTATAATGTATCTCCTCCTTTAGAGAATTTAGGCCATTTTAGATCGGTTTCAGATTCGTTTCCCCAACGCCCATTTTCATATCGAATCACAAAAAATGTACGCTCTTTATATTTCCCATTTTTCCTTGTGAAATAGTATTCCTTATTATCTGGAGAATATTTACCTCCTTCAAAAAGTCCATCAGGAGACAGGATTTCAGGAGCAAACAGTTTAGGGATTAAGCCTGGTGGTTCTTCCCCAAAATAGGCGGTTTCTATTGTAGTGAAATTATTGCCTTCTGGCTGATTTTTGGAATTGCAAGCATTCAATATCAGTACAAATACAAGTATCAAAAAAAAATAGATTTCTTTCATTGTGCCTTTTTTAATATTCTTTAGGGTCTGAGTTCTCTATCACCTGAGCATCTACTCAATAAGGTCTTCCTTTGTGCTTACCCAGTAGATCTTTGATGATTAAAGCCAGATTTCATTTCTCGACTCTTTTTAGCCACCTTTTAGCAAGGGAAAAATCAGGGTCAATTGCCAATGCTTTTTCGAACATGAGCCTGGCATTTTCAAGTTGACCTTGATTTCTTCGTACAACACCCATTCCGACATATAATAGCTTACCTTCAGGGTACACTTCTAAGGAATATTGATAGATTTCTTCTGCGACAGCTAAATTTTTACTTAATATCATGTCAAAACCAAGGTCCATTAAGACCGATATAGGTGGCTGGATTTCATACCCGTATCGTTTTGATAGCATTTCGAAATGTTGTATCACTTTATCCAGGGAGTCCAGATTTTGGATGGGATTAAAGTCAGGATAGAGTGCCAGAAGAAACATGGTGAAATCTATTGCTGGCACATGGCCCTGGTTCACCAATTCATCCACCTTATAGGTAAAGCTCTCTGGTTTATGCTCCTCTATAGCACGAGAGAATTCAGAAACAATATCATTCAACCCTTCATCATCACTATAAATGATGTGTAACCATCTGTTTTGCCCAAGCGTTTGTATCGGACCTGATTTTATTTTTTGTTGAAGCACCTCAGGTATGTGCATAATTGATGGGCTGCTTGCGAAGTAGCCATTAAACAGAAGAGGCTTGTTGAGCAGCGTGTAAACAGTGAAAAAACCACTGTTAGAAGCGCCATAAAGTACATTGTACGGAGCAGTCCTGTATGTATTACCCACATGCGGTATCAGCTCTGTCTCAAAGAAGTCAATATAACTATCCGGAATTGTTGTGTCTTTATCTTCTCTTGTTGGTAACAAAATTCCATTTCCTTCGGGTAGATCTATTCCAATAAGTATCATCTCAGGAATTTGTCCTTCGCCCATGTAGTCTAGCGTAGAAGCTAACATGGCAAACCGGGCTCGGTAATCTGAACCCAACATATACAACACGGGGTAGGTTTTCCTGGAACTATCGTAGTTCGCCGGTAAATGGATTGATAGTGGAACAGTCTTGTTTAACACTTTTGACTGAAGTGAAGATTTTTGGCCCAAAGTAACCGCAGGTTCACTGCGTGCTGTTGAATGAGGAGAATCAAGATCGTTCGCTGCCTTAGCTTGAGCAAAGACCGTGTTTAGTGCCATCATATTCGCTACGAGTAGCATCATCAGGATCTTAACTCCGCTATTATTGTTACCGACTTCTTCTCTGCGTTCAGTTAAAGAACTATTCATATTGTTTAGGTTTTGATGGGTGTACTGTAAACTTCCTGGGTTGGTTGTGTTTAACCACCGTTTAACATGCCAACTGCTCTATGCATGAATGAACTGCTCTTCTCCCGCCTTCAAAACCATTTTTATACGGTTAATTTACATGTCAAAACCACTCCATAAATGGATTTAAGGTCTTTCCCAAGTTTACTTTTGATAGGCATTTTATTGCTAGCAACTTCCTGTGTGCAAAAGCCAGCTATATTCAAAGAACATCGGACGGTATTCAAGATAGGTGACCATCCAACGTGGGCCAAGAAGGTCTGGAATGATAGCAATTGGGAAAGGAGGATAAAACGCATTCCGGAAGGTGAGATTTTCTGGTCCAGAACCGGGATTGATATTCTGAAAGCCCCCAAGGAGTTTCAGTCCTACGTACTTCAAATAGACGCTTACGGGGAGTATGAAATCTTTTGGGATGGGGTGTTGATTGGGAAAAATGGAAATCCGGGGCAAGAGGCAGAACTTTCTCCTGAGGGCGAATTGTGGGTTACCTACAGTATTCCTACGCATCTGGCAACAGAAGGAGCTCATGTACTGGCCTTACGATTAAGTAACTACTATTTCCCGGATCATGTAGGGTACTATGAAATAGAGATTGCGGATTATGAAGATTTGCTTACGGATCAGCTCATCAAGACTTCCTACATGCACGTTTTCGCAGGAGCATTTCTTATCATATCCATCTATTTTCTTTTTCTATTCCTAAACAATAGAAAAGAGTATCCCACACTTATTTTTAGTGTTTGTTGCTTTCTGATTTTTGCTCTTGTTCTTACGGTCTTTAGCGAAGATTACGTGTCCATACATTACAGTGTGCATGTCATAAGATTACACATTATTAACTCGTTTTTGTTGGGTATTTCATTTTTGATTCCTTACTACTTCTCCATACAATTTCCCTATTCAAGGCGCAGATTGTCATTAATTCTATACGCGGTGTTGCTCATTTTCTTTTGGCTTATAAGTGATCACGCTTTTAATATCAAAACAGTTGGTATGGTACTGAGTATGTGGTGTTTTTCTTTTGGAGTGGTCGCTTATGGAGCTTATAGAAGAGCAAGAGGAGCACGCCTTGTTCTTGTGTCCTTACTTCTGTCAGTAGTCGTATTTCTTGCCTCTGGATTTGTCATTAGTTTGTACACTGGGTTGGGACTTATTCTGTTAGGCATGTTGTATTTATTAACGCTCAGAATCAAAGATCAACGATTGGCGTACGAAAATTCGCTCGTTCAATCCACGCGTCTGCGTCTGGAATTGTTGAAAAAGAATATTCAGCCCCATTTCTTAATGAACACCCTGACCTCACTGATAGATTGGGTGGAAGAGTCACCAAAGAAGGGGGTATTGTTTATCGAAGCGTTGGCCAGGGAATTTGATCTTTTTAATCAGGTGGAAGATCAAACATTGATCCCGATTGAACAAGAGATAGCCCTTTGTCGTACGCACCTTGAGATCATGAAGTACCGGAAGGAAATAAACTATTCCTGGCAGGAAGAAGGCATCGATCCTGAGGAAAGAATCCCGCCAGCCATTTTTCACACCCTCCTGGAAAACGGAATTACGCACAGTCTGCCTCAGCAAGACAACAGTATCCATTTCAAACTAGTCTTTGAGTCGAATAGTGAGTACAAGTGCTATATGTTTTTAACCTTTGCCGCTGGTGTTCGTGATGCAACAAGTAGAGAAGAAGGTACTGGACTAAAATATGTTAAGGCTCGGCTGACAGAAAGTTATGATGCGAAATGGGGCCTTACTTCTGAGCCAACAGATCACGGTTGGAAGAACACCTTAAAAATTTACTCCTGAAGAAATGAACATCTTAATTGTTGAGGATGAATCCAGAATAGCCAAGCGAATTGAGCGTATGACGCGTGATATTTTTGGTGATGCGATCCAATCGTTAGCGCACATCAGCACGCTCCAGGAGGCTTTGAAGTTTATTGAAAATAGCTCTTTAGATCTTGTTCTCCTTGATTTGAATCTGAATGGGGCCGATGGTTTTAACTTGCTGACTACAGCGGTTTCTGAATCGTTTCACACCATCGTTATTTCAGCATACAAAGATCAGGCAATTGCTGCTTTTGAATATGGGGTTTTAGATTTTGTGCCTAAACCTTTTAACAGAGGTCGGTTGGAGCAAGCCTTAAGTCGGACCATCTCAAAGGAAAAATCACGTACCAATGAGGTAAAACTTTTGGCAGTTAAAAAAAGAGGCAGGATACAGCTAATACCTATTGGGAGTATACTTTACATCAAAGGAGCCGGTGCCTATTCCGAACTATTTCTAAAAGACGGAACAAAGGAACTGCATGATAAATCGCTCGAGAAGCTGGAACAGTTGTTATCATATTCTTTTGAACGTATTCATAAATCATACCTGGTGAAGATGTCTGAAGTAAGTGAAATCATCGTTAAATCCGGGAGCAAGTATATGGCCGAGCTAAAAAATGGAGTTAGTATCCCTATCGGAAGAACCAAATACAAGGACGTAAAAGCGAAGTGGGTTTAAAAAAATGAAAGAATACCTAAAACAACCTTGCTTTAATATAATCTGCATTATTTTAAACTGATCTTTGAACGATTGAAAATCGCCTTTAATATTGCTGTTAGCATCTAAAATTTTTCTAAGCATTCGTGAACCTCAGTTTCGTAAACCTTATTCTCCTGATAGCCGCCTTTCATGGTGCAGTTCTTGCTTCAATAATCCTACTGTCCAAGCGATTCGATCATCGTGGAAAGGTGTTTCTTACAATGCTGATTTTTGTTATGTCGATTCTGGTGGCTAGAAATGAACTTGAAGAAATACAATTAATTCAGAAATACATTGTCATATATATTCTCTCCTGGGGACTCCCTATTTTCATAGGACCGCTCCTTTACCTATACATCAGAAAACTTATAGTTGGAAAAACTTCCCTGCGAAAGCATTTGATCGTTCCACTTCTTTATTACACTTTCCTGGCATATGGCCTTTTAAATGGCATAACCACCGATGAGGCTGTCGTCAGCAAGCCGATGATATTGAATTTCTATCTTGCGTTTCAACTGTTTATAGTTCTTCAATTACCCTACTACTTATATCGTTCATGGCAACTGATAAGAGCATATCAGTCCGATATCAGAAACCATTATTCTAACCTTAATAAGATCAGCCTTCGCTGGTTACTGTATATAGTATCTGCCACTTCAATACTATATTTAATCTGGATGATTGTCTATGGCGGAGATGTCATATTGTTTGACGGAGTTGTACCATTGCCAGATGTGAATATCGTAACATTTATGTTTGCCCTTCTTATTTTTTCTATCGGATACCTCACTATGCTGCGTCCAGAGTTATTTCAGGTAACTCTTCAAAGGCTAAAAAATTCACCAAATTCGTTGATTACTTTTAATGAAGAAGATGCAGTCGCTTTTAAATCGAAAATCGAAGAAGCACTCAACAGACAATGTGTATACCTGAATCAAAAATTGACAGTAAATGATCTTGCTGAAAGCATCAACTTAAGCCCTAAAATCACTTCTCAATTGATCAATAAGATTTATAAAATATCTTTTTATGATCTAATCAATACATACCGCCTAGAAGAAGTAAAGAAGAACTTGCTTGACCAAAAGAATAAGCATCTTACTATCGAGGGGATAGCCCTCAATTCTGGATTTAATTCTTCGTCGACTTTTAATCGGCTTTTTAAAGTGCACACCGGCCAAACTCCCAAAGCCTTCAGATCTTCAGCATTCAGTAAGATAATTTAGGTATTGCCCAATTCCGGAAATGGGCATTTTTGAATTACCAGGGTAGTTTTTTGGCAATTACATTCGTCTCAAATGTAAAACCTAAAAAATTAAATAATGAATATTATAAGCTTATTAATCCCAATATGTACTGCATTGCTGATCTCTTCATGTAGTAAAGAATCAATCAGCGCTGAGCCAAATTGTGATTCAAGAGGTTGTACCACCTCTGTTGAATTAGTCGGGACCTACTCACCCCAAACCATCAGTCAAATCATTGCTTCTTCAGGAGTTAATGTTTCGATGTTGGGTGAGCTTACTTACTCAGTAGATCTTAACCGTGTGGTTTACCGAACGATAGATGCGCTGGGAAATGAAGTCGAAGCATCAGGTGTCATTCTTGTTCCAAGAAATACAAATCACATACCTATGTTAAGTATCCAGCATGGAGCCGTATTCCATAGGAATAATGTATGCTCAGAAAGTATCTTAAACGGTGGTGAAGGACTCGTCGGAATGCTAATGGCATCTAAGGGATATGGTGTAGTAATCCCTGATTACCTTGGATACGGAGTATCTGAGATGATCCACCCCTATCTCAATGAACAATTGTCAGCTTCAGTTACGATTGATGCAATAAGATCAGCCAGACATCACATCCAATCGCAGGGAGTGTCGCTTATTGATCAGTTGTTTTTGTATGGTTACTCTGAGGGAGGTTATGTAACACTTGCTACGCAAAAGGTAATTGAAACGGATTATTCTGATGAATTTTCATTGACTGCTGTTGCGCCAATGGCCGGCCCCTACGATCTCGAAGGCACACTTAGTCGGTTGTTTGAGGAACGAAATTATGATCATCTGCCAAATCTGGCATTTGTTCTCACCTCATTCGATGCTGTGAACAACTGGGGAAAATTGGACCACATGTTTAAAGCCCCTTACAACCAGCTTGTCACTGATTTATTTAGCGGCAATCATAACAATGACGAAATAAGAAGTGCTTTACCTAACAATTTACCAGAGTTGATCAGAGAGGAATTTATTGTTGATTTCTTAACTGGCCAAGAGTCTGAAGTGTCATTGGCCTTCTCAAATAATTCTCTATTGAATTGGTCGCCTGTTGCACCTGTCAGGTTGTATCATGGTGATCTGGATGAAGAAGTACCTTTTCACAATGCTCAAACTGCACTTGATCGTCTCAAAGCAAATGGAGGAAATGTTGAGCTTTTTACTATTCAAGGTGCTGATCATCAAACCGCCAATGTTCCTAGTGTATTGGCTATGATTGAATGGTTTGAAACGTTAAGGTTATAAGTGATTGATTGGGGAAGGAGTTTTTTATGCATTTGATGCACCTCACAATCTTCCGGTATTGTAAGGTGCATCAATATGACTTCTGTACCTATAACTACTAGACTGGTATGCCCTTGTATTTGAATAGCATAAGATTCATTACCAAAAGATTTGATGTGTTCTTCCATGGATTTTTGTTGTGCATTTACTTCCAGCGAACTGAAAGCCATGAGTAAAGAAAGTTTTATAAATAGGAATTTCATATCTATCCAATTCAACAATCACAGATACTCAGTGACTATGCTTTCACTGAATATTTACGATTAATTATTCAGGTTTATCATAAGGGATTTTGTTGTCGACAGAATGGATTCCAGCACCAGTAATAAACAGACTGATGGCCATGCCTATCCACAACAGAAAAAATTCATACCCTTCACCTGCTTGGCTACCTATCCAATTCATGTAAAATCCATTTTGGATATGTGAAGTGAAGACTATACCCAATGCAAGTATTACATAACTGGCTGCGATAATTCTTGTGGCTGCACCAGCTATTAACGCTATAGCACCAAACGACTCAAGGATTATTACAAGAAATCCGATTATCCAAGGTAAATGCATCACATCTGTGAAAAAATTCATAGTCCCAGAAAAACCAAAACCACCGAACCATCCGAAGAGTTTTTGTATCCCGTGTGCGAAAATTATCAAGCCCAAAACGGTTCTGATCACCAATGGAGCATATGAAGCCGACGTTTTAAATATTAGTGTTTTCATGCGTAGTGATTTATGAACAGTAATAAAATTTTTCGCTAATGATTTGTCCATTTTTCCATTCCTGAACGGAAATCTGTGTATAGTTTCGATCACCCCATTCTTTATGTGTGTAATCATAATGCCATTCGACCATAGAAATACTTTCTCCAACGGTCACTTTTAAAGGTTTGGCTGCCCTAAACTCAATAATGTTGTTTAGAAATTCTTCCTCACGTTTTCTATTCGCATCTTTTCCTTGGGTGGGATTTAAATCATTTTCTTGCATGATTACATCATTATGATAATACGTTTCAAACGCTTTCATAACCTCACCTTGCATGACGAGATCATTTAGATCATTGATTTTTTGAAATAATTTTGACATAAGCTTTGTAATAAGATTTTAAATTTTCACAAAGCTCTGGATAGAAACCTCCTTAAAAATTCATGTAGAAGTAAAAAGTATGTTCAACTAGATTAACAAATGTGCCTTCTACATTACTCTTCATACACAAGCTGTGCCCTAATTTTGGAGAGGAACTGCTTGCTGATGCCTAAATACGAGGCAATGAGGTATTGTGGTACCCGCTGCTCTATTTCAGGATATTGCATCCTAAATTTTAGATACCTTTCTTTGGCAGGCACACTGTGGTTAAGAATGATCCGTTTTTGAGAGGCTGCAAATGCCTTTTGAAGGATAATTCTAAACAAACGTTCAAAACCTGGCACTTCATCATAGAGTCTTTCCAGGGCCTCATAGGTAAATTGAGCAACCATTGTTTTTTCGAGACATTGAACATTATAGTCTGCTGGTTGCTTTGAGATTAAACTTCCAAGATCAGAAGTCCACCAGTTTTCAATTGCAAACATGACCACATGTTCTCTCCCATCTTCATCTAAAAAAAATGTTTTTGTGCACCCGGAAATAACAAAATTTTCATACCTACAAACGTCACCCTGCTGAACGATGTACTGACCTTTTTGATAGGTTCTGCATTTGACATGCTCAATTAAAATATCAGTTTCCTTTTCTGATAATGTAATAAAGCGGGTTATGTAGCTTATAAGAGACGTTAATTCCATGTGGTAATTGTGCGTGGCAATTCACAATGCGTAAAACGTATGCAAAAAGTAGACAGCTAACTTATAACTTAAAATTATTAGTATGGATTTCAATAGGATCATTTACGCCAGGTTTAAGGAAATGATGAATTCTCTTGCTTTTACGAAAGTGAAGTTATAAAGCATAGGTCATAGAATAGAATATACATTCTATATCTGATTTATCGCTTGTACTTATTCTAATCAGCATCTTCCTTTTTCGCAGAAGTATCTTTCTGGCCAGGCTGAATTACTCGTGCAATTCGCTCTGTAAACCCGGCAATAAAAGCAATACTTACGTGGTAGTTGAACGAGTAAATAAGGCCGTTCCCTTCTTTCAAACGGTCAGAGATATTTCCCAAATTTGAATCTTGAAGAAGCCCGGATTCCAACATAAAGAATGTCAAATGAGCAAATGATAAACCGATGAAGGGCCTAACGAGTGCGTTAATAAACAAACTTATGTTATCAGTATTATTTGCTATTTTCTCAAACCTTCTCAAACTCAACAACATACTAATCACACTTCCCTGCATTCCTACGATCCCAATCCATCCTAGCAATTTCATTCTTTCTGAATTCATCATATTCTCGTCCAGTAACACACCCCCCAAAAGGTAAAGCACTGCGCAAGATGGAATAGCAACTACAATACTGGTGAAAATGCCTAGTAAGAAAGCTATCCTTCGGTCCAGGCCATTGATATAGGCGACAATTACACTCAGATTGACTTTGATATCGAAAGCTTTAGCGTGTCCATGACCATCCAGTGAAGTGTCCTTAATATAGGCGGCAGCAACCAGAAGAATAATACTGAAAGTGCCTGTGATGCATGCTTCAATGATGGAAATATGTGTTTCCCAACTTCTGCTGAAGACTTCCATCTCTACATCAAAAAGGATCACTACTAGCTGGATCATAGTGACCGCTGATAAAAATCCACCTGTGACAAGCATGGCGAGTTTGTGTTTACTATCAGTCACAATAGAGTAAATATTGGTGCTGACAATTAAAAGTATAAAGAAGATAAGCAGCAGGCTTTGTAGGTCATCGAAACATGCCTCATTGATACAAAATGTCTCATTAAGTGCCAATTTCAAAATATGAGTTGTGATTGGTACCGAGAAAATATAGATGGAGACTAGATGAATAATCATCTTTAGTGCTCTGGAGTCTGGTGAGATTTTCATTTCTCTACTTTGTATTTAGAGTGTTGATAATCAATTAAATACCAAAAATCTGAGGACAGAAACTTGAATAAATTTAACAATTATTGCTAAAAACGGATTTAAGAGCAGAAAACAATTTATGATTCATTTTCGGATTCTATTGATCTCTGAGGTTACAAACTGCTTTTGTTTTAAAGTTAGGTTAGAGCCTTCGAGCCAAGTTTCAAACGAATAAAAAGACCATGTTGAAGACCTGCGATATGTATTAAGAAGGCTTTTTAGCGTTGACAATTCTTCATCATAGGATTCTTTGTTGAGACCCTTAGCCAATATGGTTAAATGTAAGGTCATGATCTGAAAGCTTTTTAAGTAACTAAACCTCGACCCTTTTTCTAAATTTTCGATTGCTTCCCCATATTTCCCTAACATGATTTGAACTTCAGCCAGATTCTGATAGTTAACAACCTCTCTCTTGTTTTCCTTCAAAGCTTGGTTGTAAAACAGCATTGCTTCCTCTAGTTTTTGTAATTCTCCGTTGACTATGCCGAGCATTCTATATCCTTGTTCCTTGTTTTCAATATCGTTTTGGTTAATGTATTGGGTAAGATATTCAAGTGACTTCTCCAGATAAACTTCTTTATCGGCAGATGCCATTCCAATTCTTCTGAGATCCTCACCCTGCAAAAGATATATTTCACCGCTGTAAACACCACTATCTAACGCTTGTTTGATGAGCTTATCGCTACGTTCAAAATCCTGAGAATAATTGAATGCGCTTCGTTGATAATCTAGCAATTCAAGGTCGGGCGAAATTGAATCCGCTTTTTGAAAATAGTCCGCGGCAGATATGTAATCCTTCTTGTCAAACATTTCTAAAGCGATATCTCTATAAACCTCTCGGAGCGAAGATCTTATCTCATCATTGTTACTATCCAGATTATATGCTTGCTCCAAATGTTTGCGAGCCAGCACATTGTCATTGTTGTCCATGGCAATTTTACCCAGGAGCATTAAGGACTTACTGTACCCTTCTTCTTTACTCACAACAGATTTCTCCAGATAAGATTTGGATTGTTGATAGTCATCCAATAGATAGTATGCTTTTCCCAACTGATAGGATAGTTTAGGATAATTGGGGTTTGCTTCGAAAACACGATTGAAAAATGTAAGTGAATGTTTATAATTTCCGCGAGCCAACTCCAACGCCCCTAGCTCATAGCTAATTTCAATATTTTCCGGATCTAGTTTCTTTGCTTGATTTAGCTTCTCCAACGCCTTCTGTAGCTCATTTGTCTGAATTAACGATCTTGACATGATCAGAATCGGTGATATTTCCTCTGGTTTTAATTCACTTGCCTGTTGAGCATAATCGAACGCAAAAACGTATTCACCTGCTTCAAAATAGGCTTCTGCACGTTTCAAATAGGATTGAAAATTTGATATAGACAGCTTATTTTTGAGCGGCTCGAAGTTCCAGTTCCCTTCATTATCAACCAATCCTTTCATCATATTTTGTGCTCTGAAACTTACCGTCCTCACGATATCATTGGTCTCATAAATACTGCCCTTAGCTTCGGTTAAGGAATAAGGTTTGTTTCTGGTTTTGACATATAGCAAAACCTCAGCCTGAAGGGAATCGGATTGGATAGAATCCAGATAATAGTTTCCAGTAACAATTGCATCAAGGCCTAATTCATCAAGTGTTTCTTTAGCATCTCCTCCACAAAATTGGGTCATAGAAACCCATGATTTAAGGCTAAACATGTTTGAATTGATGGAAAGCGCATGATCAATTTCATTTGTGAGTTGTGATCCAAAAGAGGGTTCGTAGGAAGCGGTAAAATTGTCCACAGGATTGAAGCATAAAACTCCAATTTGTTTCTTTATTCTTCCCAGTAATGTTTCATTGAGTTGAGCTTCCAATTTCACATATAAATCTTCTACCATTTGAAGTATCCGCTGAGAGCTTTGGAAACCTGATGCAATTCGATAGGTTTCATCTTTCTGATCATCCTTCAATATAAGGTTAATGCTAATTTGATTCGAATATGCCAGATAACTTCCTGTAAGCATAAATCGCACAGGTACTATGGCATCATTCTGCAAAGACCTTCCGGATTTTAATCGTTCATATGTTGCGTTTCGAAATGACTCTATTTCATTAGATTGTCGATCTACAAAAACAGGATCTACCAAGTCACCCAGAATTAGTTTCAAACTAAGCATGGTGATGATCTTTTCTCCAAGTATATCCTTAGTCCCCGTGAGTTTGTTTTCCAAATAGTCGATCTCAATTTTGGGTCGAGTTGATTTAGCAACCTGAGCATATTCAGGAAGTGCTATAAGACAAACGCAAAAGAAGATTACAGTTCTTTTCATTTCAATCAATTATATCAGGACAATCACTAATACTTAAAACAGCTGCTTCACCTAAGATCTTGTATATGGTAGGATGGTCTTTTGCAATCTTGATTTCCTGCAGTTGACAGGTTTCGTTTAGTTCAAATTCTATGGCTACAATCAGAACCTTATCCTTTATGTGATAATACCCATGTAGAGCTCCGTCGTATTCCGGATTATCTGCATAATCTTCGTAACCTTTAGGTAGTGAAAAGAAGTGGAAATCAGAGATGGATTCTTCCTTATTCCTAACTTTATGAAGTATTGATATCAGGTTTTTGGGAATCTTGAACCTCATATGCTCTGTTCTCTTGTCTATTTCTGTATTACACTTGTCTTTTTCCAGCATGAAATGCAAAACCGATATTTTCTTTCTTTCCTGTCCGTTTTTCCTGATAAAGTATTCGGCGTCACTGGCAATTTCAGCAGACCAGGTTTCTGCTGTGTTGACATCTCTAAACGCATTTTTCCACAGCTTTTTCTCTGCAATTTTTTTGTAATCCAGATTAATGCTGATATGAATTTGTCCGTCTATTTTTTGAACAAATACTGATATAATAAAATCTGTATTGGCTTTCAGGCCTTCTAACGTTGTCGCGTCAGCAGCATGCGCCCACTTGTAAATAACCTTTCCCTGGAAAATCTCACTTTTTTCAAATTGGTTTTCAAGGGATGTGAATACTGCAAATTTATAGTCATCCACATCTCTTGCTTTTTCAACTACAATCAGCCCATCTTGACTCATTCCCAAAAAAGTCGTCAAATAAAGAAGACCAAAAACCAAACGTCGGTGGGTGAGGAAAGATCTCATTTTAAATCTGATGAGTTACTGATGACCATCAACTTTGGTAAAATATTTGCCCTGAAATCATTCACAATCGGGGCAAATGCTGGCTTAGTTGCTATTTCAGGATCCTGATAATCAACTACCAAATTCCTAAGCTGAAGGTACAACTCCTGATCTCTAACTTCTAGTTCTTCAAGTAGTTGTATGTAATTAATTAATGCATCTACTTGTAAATTGAGGATACCCTTTTTCATCTCTTTTTTAAATAAGTCGAGGGTTGTATGTTTTATGGTGCCAATCAGAGATTCTGAATTCTTCTTGTTAATCACATTCTTTATCAGAATAATAATTGAATAAGCATTACCAGTGCTGCTCTTTTCAAGTTTGTATAGGAAGATTGGAACGGCATCAAATTCGAAATAAGAGAGCATCATTAATGCGAGTTCTCGTTCATCTTCTTTGTCTGATGACAATTGATTGACAAACTGAACCATTCTTGCATTAACTGTCCGAGTGTAGGCAGCTTGTTGTTGATCTAAATACTCCCCAGACTTAACCCATATCGTTACAATAGAGGCTATTATTGTCACTATTGTTAAAAGCTGCTGAAGTGTGAATCTTTCGGGTTTCTCGTCTTTACTATCCAGCCTATCTATTCCCGCTTTAAGAAGATTTATCTTGTTTTCAAGCTCTTTTTTTTTGAGATCTTCAATTGAATCAGACATAGGTGATAATATCTTACTAGTAAGTTCGATGTTAGTTATCACAAAGTCAATACCCTGAATTGGGTAATTTTAATTGACGGTTAGATATAACTGGGAAATAATTGCAATGTGCTAAGAAATTCCGCTTATAGACTTCAATTAATTAATCCGATTGGAATCCATTAGATTACCCCTAAACAAACTGGTTAAACGCTTCAATTATATCATTGCAGGGAAAATTGGTGTTAGTGAAGAACGCTATATCACATCGTTTCTTCCTCGCTGTTCACTTCTTCATTGGCTTTTAGAAATAGATCTTCAAGTTGTCGAATATTCTTATCCATCTGTTCTGCCAGGATGATATCCCCGGGTCCGTTCTTTTTTATCAATCGATCTCTTATAGCTTTCAACCTTCTAATTTCTTCCCTAAAATTCTTGTCGATTAGTTCAAGTGCAGCTTTTTTGTCATTTCCCTTCACGGCTTTCACCTCTGCACCAATAGCTTCACCCTCCTTTTTCAATTCTTCCAGTTCTTCCTCTAATTCCTCAATTAGTCCTTCAATGATCTCTTCTTGCTCTTCATTTCGATCCGGCGATTTGCATGATTTCAAGATTCGAGTGAGTAATTATTCCAATAAGCTCTACTAATTTAATTAATTATTATGGCAAATAATGGCTTGTAACTTTGTGAATAGTATATAACACTTAAAGTAATACAGTCAATTATCACGATTTACATTTTCCTCATTATCAAATTTGTGAAAAATCTCATTTTTCCCTAAATTATGTAAGCTAACACACCAAGTTTGTCATGAAGAATATCCAAAAAATTCTTCGTCAATTTCCTCGAGGTTTACAAAAATCGATGTTGCGTCGAAGTATCGCTTGGTTTTTTATTCTACTTACTTTTCTACTATCCTATCAATGCACGTATTTCAAGGCTAATGAGTCCCAACCTCAAACGCTCGCTGAGAAAATGCGAAGCAGCAAAATAGAAAAGCGATTTATCCTGCATGCCGGAAATCAATTGTACGAATTAGAGAACATTGAAATAGACGAAAACAACTTAAATGGGACATTAAGGACTGCTGTGGATTCGATCTTTTACAACGAGTCTCGCAAAGAAAGATATACTCCTTTAGAAAAGTCCATTATCCATGAGGTACATATATATCTGTTGAATGATGCAACAATTCCTCAGGAAGGAAAAGCACAGATTTCGTTCACTGATATTCGAGAAATTCAAATTATCAATAAGGATACAGGAAGAAACATTGCTGCCATAATAGGTAGCGCGTTTGTGTTGTTTGCTTTCATATTAATCATTGCTATTCTAACTAAAAGCTCGTGCCCATATGTATATAGCTTCAATGGTGAGCGCATGGTATTTGAGGGAGAAATCTTTGGAGGTGCATTAGGCAAAAACGTGGAACGAATTGATTACCTACCTCTCCCATCCATCAAATCGACGGACCAGGAATATCGTCTTCAAATTAGCAATGAATTAAAAGAGCGACAGTTTACAGACATGGCCAATCTCTTAGTGGTCTCCCATCCTGTAGGAGAGCAAGTATTATTGGATGATCGTGGAATTCCGCGATCAATTCAAAATCCTGTTGCCCCAACTGAAGCTACCTCTTTTCAAGGAAAGAATCTAAACGACATCATTAAGGAAAGGGATAAAAATGCATTTGCCTTCAACGAACCAAACCATACAATTGGAGGCCTTACGTTAAAGTTTGACCGACCCAACGACAGAAATGAAGCTAACCTCATTTTGAAAACCAAAAACACGCTTTGGTTTGATTATCAAGTTGGGGAACTGTTCAAAAAGTTTGGTGGGTCATTTGACGAATGGATGCGAAAGCAGAGCGAACTTGAAGGTGCAGAACGAATTCAACGCACGATTGATCGCAAAATCCCTCTATTCATCTACGTGAAGAAAAATGGAGAGTGGGAACTCGTCGACTACATTAATACCATCGGTCCAATGGCATATCGTGATCTGGTCATCCCCATCGACCTCATAGATAACACTAGTACCACTGTTGAGGTCAAGATCGAAACAGGATTTATGTTTTGGGAAGTTGACTATGCGGCAATGAGCTTTGAGAGCACCAACAATTTTCAAACAACTTACCTAAAACCAAGTACAGCGATAGGTACAGGAAATATAGATTTTACAGCTGCCCTGGCGTCTCCCGACGATCAATACATGGGGCAACTATCTACCGGTGACGTTGCAGAGCTGATCTTCAAACAACCACCTGTTCCTCAAGGCTACGAACAAACTGTCTTCTTGTGCACGAAAGGATACTATGAACTGATTCGCGATTATGAAGGTGAGCCAGATCTGACCTCCCTATATCCATATAAAGATCCGATTTGGATGGCTGAAAGTTCCAGAATTGAGTACCTGATCAACTTTGAATCTGGCACGTTTCTAACGGCTAAAATTGATAGCAGAGAATGAATGCCTCTCACATTAGCTCATCTATCGTATCTAATAAGCTTGAAAGACGATGGGTAAAACTTCGAGTCTTCCGTCAATTGTTTCGAGTGTTTTATGATAAAACCAAAAACCTTTTTCATACCGTACGATTGCTTCGGGAGGTAAAGAAAACCTATACCCGAATATTTGGTGATCAATTAATCACGAAAATTGCCAGGGTAGATAATAGGTATTTCTGGCGGCTAGGAGCTCCTGGATTCCCTTCCATGGCGTCTTACCAAATGCATAAAAATGAAGCTAATCATCTGGTACCTACCCTCCCATATAGTGGTCAACGCTCGGTACTTTTTGCGATCACAAAAAGGTGCCCATTGAATTGTGAGCATTGTTTTGAATGGCCCAACTTGTCCAAATCTGAGTCACTCAGCCAGGAAGAACTCATTGATATCGTTCATAAGTATCAGCGGTTCGGTACAACACAAATGATGTTTAGCGGCGGGGAACCCATGTTGCGGGTCACAGATGTTCATGCCATCCTAAAAAGTGCCTACGCAGGCACGGATTTTTGGATTATCACCTCTGGATTGGGGCTGGATGACAAGCGTGCGCAAGCTTTGAAATCAGATGGGCTTACAGGTGTCATGGTGAGTCTTGATCATTATGACGAAGAATCTCATGATCACTTTCGTGGATATTCAGGCTCATATCAGCACGCAATCAATGCATTAAAAAGTGCCAAAAAAGTAGGATTGGCAACGACCATGGCCTTGTGTGCTACAAAAGAATTTACTACTCATGAAAATCTGGAAACGTACCTTGAATTAGCCAAAGCTATTGGAGTTTGCTTTGTACAGTTGATCGAGCCTAGAGCTTCGGGCAGATATAAGGATCAGGATGTCTTACTTCCTTCAAGTCAAACGGAGCTACTAGAGTCTTTTTATCTCACATACAACTCAGAACCTAAGTTTAAGGAATATCCCATCATCAACTACCTGGGCTATCATCAACGACGAGTAGGTTGTTTTGGCGGCGGAGATCGCTTCTTCTATATTGATACGGACGGAGACGCCCATTTATGCCCATTTTGTACGGGCAAATTGAAGAATACTTTGTGCAATTCTCCGGAACAAGTGATTGACACCTTGCAAGAGCACGCGTGTCATTCCTATTCAACTCATGAGAATTAGCTTCAGCACACCTATATTAATGCACAGACATTACCTCAGTTTAATGTGGGCATCTAATACTTCAATATCCAAACTCCACTTCCATAGCTACTGAAAGATGAAAGCGAGCCTTGGGCCTGCTCCAGCGTGGCATAATCACCAAGAGCTACCCGATAATATAGATTTTTGCCTGAGTCGTGTTCAATGATTTGAACATCATTGCCCTCTTTGGCCAACTTCTTAGCATAGTCCATGGCTAAGTCTTCATCTATACTGCTGGATACAATTATGTAGTATCGTCCGGTGGGAGTTGAAACTGACTCCACTATACCAGCTGCTTTCTTGGCCTCTAATGCGGCTAGTTCATCCAGTTTTGCATTCACTAATGCCAACTGGTCTTTGGGATATTGTTGATTTGGTAAGAGAGATGATGCTTCCTGATAAAGAGACCGGGCCGTATCCCAATTCTCTTGTGCGAATTCAGTATCCGCATTTTCTATCAACTGATCATATCTGGCTTTGTCTTGCGCTGCTTGCTCTATTCTTTTTTGCTCAGCCTCTGCTTGTGCTATTTGCTCCAGACGTGCTTTTTCTTTTGCTTCCTGTTCAGGCTTATATATCCCCAAATACCATACCGATCCTGCGAGTACAAGTACAATGATTACAACGATAATTATGGTCTTGCCACTTCGATTAGAATGCGCATTCATAAGTTTAATTAATGTTTAAAATTAAAGGTAACCAAATGGCAATAAACGGCCATTTCATTTATTGTATTGGGACAGATCCATTTGTTTTATTGATAAAGGTCTTCTACTATATGATTTAGATAAACCTTGATATGATATGATCTTGCATAACTTGTTCACGACTTCAATCGGATATATTTATTTTTGAATGCTTCTCATTGAGGACGTAAAACTATTGTTTCCGCATGGTGAACTTGGATGTATGGTCGGTCATTTTAGGCTTTGGTGCCCTCAACGGATTTTTCCTCACTACAATCCTCTGGCTTAACAAAAAAGGGGTGGTTAGGTCTAACAGACTGCTTGCTGCTCTTCTTTTCTGCATTGCTATTTTTACGTTTGAGCTGGTTTTATATAGAATGGGTCTCTACCAGAGCACCCCTGAATACAGCATGTTTTCTTTTCCATTTGCTTATTTTATTGCTCCCCTGTTTTACCTGTACACAAGGTCTTTCATTGTCAGTAATAGCATTTTTCAGAAAATCGACCTTGTGCATTTGCTCATCCCCTTTTTGGCGCTTGCGGCTTTGATCCCTTACTATTTCTGGTCGCCTGAAGATAAGCTTGCATATTTTAAACTTTTTGAACAGCCAGCAGATCTGACTTTGAGGCACCTATGGCTTGGAGGTTTATTTTTAGTGCAATCAGTAGCATACTTATGGATAACGTATCGCTATTTGAATAGCTATCAACGCGATTACAAACTGAGCTCATCAGGCACAGGAGTGCAGCGGATTGAGTGGCTCAATAAGCTTATGCTCACGTTTATGATCTTTATTTTCATCAATGCGATCATATCCTTATTCTACCTGATTATACAGTTTAAGCAAATTGATTTCTTTGAAACCATTATAATACCAGCAGAAGAAATAAACATGATCATCCTAACGTTTTTCGCTCATCTGGTAGGTTACAATGCCATCAATCATCCAACCAAATTATTTCCTGCTAATGCGAGCGAGCCTAAATATGCTCGTTCCAGAATGACTGACGAAGAGAGCCAGAGATACCTCAACTCACTGCGTAAGGTCATGAGCAATGATAAACTATTTCTCAACCCAGACTTGACACTTCATGGCCTTGCTCATGCGATAGACTTATCAAACGATCAGGTGTCGCAAGTAATCAACAAAGAACTCTCGTTAAACTTTTATGATTTTGTGAATCAATATAGGGTACGAGAAGCCCAAGAGAGGTTAGTTGACCAACAGTACAACAACTTATCTATACTGGGTATTGCACTAGATTCAGGTTTCAGCAGCAAAAGTTCATTCAACAGGATTTTTAAAAAACATCTTGGCATCACTCCTTCTGAATATATGTCAAGACAGGAGGCTTGATTTCTAAAACAAGTCCCAATCGGTCTGATGAGACGTCCCAACACACCGGATAGGTCGCTTGAGTCAGTGGCATAAGCCAGTTTTGGCCACATGATCAATAAGAATGATTTGGGGAAACGTCACAATTTATTTGGGTTCTAACAGGAATTCTTGTGGCGATAGCTATCCTACTTCACATAATGTCTCATTTACATTAATACAACTTCAATGAATACACCATTTAAAAAACACGAAATAACAGTGGTAGCTCCCCAAAATCTCATTTGGTGGGTAATTAGTGACTTCAGTCAATTTTACTTATGGAACTCTGTGGTGCCCTATGGAAGTGGTAGTCTTAAGCCTGGCAGAACATTGCGAGTGAGTCTCCGGATGACGAGTGGAAAGGTTAGCCTCAGCTCCTGCTTTGTAAATAAGGTTGAGCGTAATCATTTTTTTGTTTTATCACGAAGACTCCTTTCCAAGCGACTACTTTATTTGGAACATGCCTTCATCATTGAACCCATTAATGAGCCTGAAAATGAATTCAAATTCACACAAACACTAAAAGCAGAGGGAATTCTGTGTCCATTTTTCATTCGCAGATTAAGAGCGCAATGGGAATTATTCAATGTGATGAACCATGACCTAAAATATTACATCAACAAACTTCAAAATCATGGAACTTAAACAAGACTGGAAAAAAATCAGGAAATGCTTCAAACGATATGGTGCATCCTCATTTCACTTTGCTATGGCCACCGTAAAACCAGATGGTTCTCCATGGGTCACACCTATTGGCTCGCTACTACTTAACAAAGATTGTACGGCCACCTATTTCGAAATTTTCACGCGTGGTATGCCTGGCAATCTTGAAACTAACAATCGAATAGTAGTAATGGGTGTTAACAGCAATTTTTGGTTTTGGCTCAAATCTGTTATCACAGGTCGTTTTTCTCAACCCCCAGCATTGCGAATGGTTGGTACGGCACATGAGGCACGAAAAGCAACTGATGAAGAAAAGCACCGACTCAGAAAATACCTTGCTCCTTTTCGTCGGACGTCTGGGTATAAGAAAATGTGGAGTCGATTAGAATATGTACGAGATATTACATTTGAAGAAGTGGTGGAAGTGAACCTTGGGGCTATGACACGCCAAAAAAATGGAACCGGAGCTATGTCGAATCGTATAAAAACTGTCTAAAAACAGCAGATATCCGATGACAAGCGCTACCAAATACATTGGAAAAATCATAGTGCCAATTATACTGCCCTTACTTGTTGGGATAATGGGACTTTTCAGTTGTCAAGAGCATGAAGGCATTCAACAAACGTCAAACATGGATGTACTGCTACCCGGTGACATCATTCCATTGAATAAGAAGGTTTGCATTAAGAGTTCTGGTATCTATAAGCTTACCTCTGACGCCAGTTTACTCACCACGAGATGCTATGGTTCTATAAGCTTTTCATTTGAGTTACCTGATAGCACTGGCCAAATGAATAGTTGTAATAGTCCATTGGGTCAAACCACTCAAACCAACAACATCAGTGGAATTAGTGAAGTGTATTACTCAATACAATCCGAAGCATACGCAGAAATATTATTACAATAAAATGAAAGGTTATGAAGAATAGAATATTACAATATATGATGGTAATGGCAGCCTTTGTGGTCGCATCATGCAGCGATGACGAGCCTCGCCCTCAAGGCGAATTCATACCTATTGTTAGTGGTGATATAACGCTCGCTGCAGAACTTGATGTACCAGTAGGTGCAGGGCCACATCCTGCGCTGATAATGATACATGGGTCAGGAGAACAGGATCGGCATATATATGCAGGTGCGGCCAATAACTACCTAAGAGTAGGGATAGCAGTTTTAAGGTATGACAAAAGAGGTGTTGGGCAATCAACAGGGCAATACCTTGACGTAAATACTGAAAATAGCACTGAAGTATTTCCTATTCTGGCTGATGACATAGTGGCAATTGCTAATTTTTTAGCCAATCACCCAGAGATTGATGCGGAACGTATTGGTTTGCTCGGACCCAGCCAGGCAGGTTGGATTATGCCTCTGGCAGCCGTTAACACTTCACTGATATCGTATATGGTCAGTATTTCAGGAGCTACAAGTTCAGTGGGTATTTCGGACTTCTATGATGTTATCGCAGAACTCAGCCTTTCAGATCAGGAAATTGCTGACGCGCTAGCAGATTATGACGGAGTACAAGGCTATGATCCACGAGCTGACCTGGAACTTTTGGATATCCCTGCGCTTTGGATTTATGGTGGCAAAGACAAAAGCAATCCAACGGCTAATGACGTCATGATCATCGATCTGGTGAAAACTGAATTTGATAAGGACTACACGGTACATTTATTTCCTAACCTGAATCATGATTTAGTAGATGTCAACACCAATCAGACAATACTAGATACTCAACTTTGCCTAAATGATTGGCTTAACGAAAAGTTAGGGCTCTAGAAAATAGCAGGTCACTCGATTTAGCATCCTTAATACAACTTATAAAAAATCATATGTTTTAGTATTTACTTAAATACTGAATCTTTTTCGTTTATATTACGTTTTAGTAGTTTCTAAAATATTAAAACATGAGTAACACTTGTATAAGAGTATTGGCTGATCCCGTACAGATCAAAGATTGTAAAGATGCACTCACTAGATTGGATGAGGATCTTTCGCTTACTACCCAGGTTTTTAATCTTTCAGGAAATGCAGCAAGACTAAAAATTCTTTTTTTGCTGCATAAAGAAGGAGAAATGTGTCCTTGTGATTTGAGCGATATATTAAACATTTCCGTTGGTGGTATCTCCCAACACCTCCGTAAGCTGAAAGACGGTAAGCTCATTAAGGATAAGAAGGTGGGACAAACAGTCTTCTATTCACTGGTCGATGAGAATATTGAGATCCTCAAACCTGTCTTAGAGAACTTATCCAGGCAGAATCATAAAACTACAGTATCATGAATACTTCTAATATTTCTTCCAGAAGCGCAAGTGCTGGACTATTTGCTGCCATTGTAGCCTCATTATGTTGCATTACACCTGTGTTTTCACTGCTTGCAGGCATTGGCGGGATAGCTGCCACTTTTTCCTGGATGGAACCATTCCGCCCGTATCTCATAGCATTGACCATTGGCGTTTTAGGCTTTGCATGGTATCAAAAATTAAGATCTAGAACAGCAGAAGAAATTGCGTGCGCTTGCGAGGACAATGAGAAGCCTTCCTTTTGGCATTCGAAAAGATTCTTAGGAATCGTTACCGTATTTGCAGCATTTATGCTCGCTTTCCCTACTTATTCACATATATTTTATTCCAATGGAGGAAGCCCTCAGCTTTCATTCGTTGCAGCACAGGACACAACCAAAACGTATAAAATAATATTGGAAATAGAAGGGATGACTTGTGCTGGTTGTGAAAACCATATCGAATATGAGGTTGGATTGCTTGATGGAATCAAATCGGTAGATGCTTCTTATGCTACAGGTTCTGCCATCGTTGAATATCAAGTTTCAAAGATTAAAGAAAAAACAATAATAGAAACTATTGATAAAACTGGATACACCGTATTACAAAAGCCCAAGGATCAATAATATGGAAAAGAATATAGTATTGGAATCGACCATCACATGTCCACATTGTGATCATCAGAAAGTAGAAAATATGCCAACTGATGCTTGCCAGTATTTCTATGAATGTGAAAACTGCAATGAAGTGATTAAACCCAAACAGGGTGATTGTTGTGTGTATTGCAGCTTTGGTTCAGAAAAATGTCCTCCAGTTCAAGACGAAAAATGTAATTGCTAAACTATGAATACCATTCCTAATACTCCCACTAAATCACGCCTTGTAGGTAGAATATTTAGATTTTGCCTAGGATTGTTTTTCGTTTCAGAAGTTTGGCCAGTTTATGTTGATGTAACCTGGAATGGTGTTATTGTAAGAATGTTATGGGCATTTGGACTTCTTGTTATTTATATTATTCTTCATTTCATAATTGTCCGATATACGCCTAAAATAGATCGAGTGCTTGGAGCAATTTTAGCATTTGGACCATTCCTTGCTGTTTTCATATTTGGATATGGAGGACCGGCAGCTACTGGAGCTCTAACTTTTCTTTCTGTATCTTTAATACTAGCAGCTATTCGTGCAGATCCTGGCTGCGAAGTGATGACAATCCCTGCTATCTTTTCAGGGAAGCATACTCACTTAGCTTGCCTACTCTTCTCTCCGATTGACTGGTGTGAGAAAAAAATACATTAAACGAATCAAAATGGAAGCTTACGGAGTAATCCCAATTCTTAGAATTTTTGATTATCAAAAGGCAACCGAGTTTTATATTGATTGGTTAGGGTTTACAATTGACTGGGAACATCGTTTTCATGATGATGCGCCAATATATCTTCAAATTTCCAACGGTGATATGATACTTCACTTATCAGAGCATCACGGTGATTGTTCGCCTGGAGCTAAAATTTTAATCAATTGCAACGGGCTTAAAAGATTTCATAAAGGTCTTAAAAAGAAGAAATATAAATACAACAACCCGGGTATTAGCAAGGCACCGTGGGAAGACCTCTGCATGGAAGTCACTGACCCATTCCATAATAAATTGGTCTTTAATGAGAAGAGTAAATAAACTGACCTAGTTGCTTAGCAATATTTAATTGCTGTTAAATAATCTTTATTAAAGATTGATTTGAGACATTTCCTCAAGCACTTCATTTGTCAAGCGTTCGCTGTATTTGTGCATTTTCCAGTGGCCGGGGTTCCAGCCATCAAGGAACCGATAGAAATCAGCCCAAGCGTATTTGTATAGTAGTCGCCACTCTTCTATAACTACCTGTATATCAGTAAATTCATCTAATGTCTGTTCAAGTTGCTTGAAGTAATGATTTAGCAACTCTTCTTCATATCTTTCACAATCGGAATCATCAAAACAACTGCTGATAAAGTAGGCCACGTCTTTGATGCCGCACCCCTTCCCTGCATATTGAAAGTCAACAGCGGCCACCTCTCCCATTTCATTGAAACAGAAATTAGCCAGCTTTGCATCTCCATGCACAAGTGTTTGATGAGTTGCATTGTTAAGCTTAGCGTCTATTCCCTTTGCGGCCAACTTAAGTCGAGCATTTTGCATCTTCTCGAATTCATCGGGTCTGGTGTCCAAATGCCAGTACGTACCGATTGGCCATAACTCATTGATTGTATTACCCAGAAATTTCGCATGAAAATGTGCCAACCAGGAGAGCGCACTTTTAGCCTGAAGCAAGGTAACTGTGTAGGGATTTGCTCGAAATCGATAACCACTCGCATCTAAATCTTCCATAATCAGGAAAATCTGATTCTCCGATTCTAACGAATGAACACATTCAGGGACTCTGCATTGTACATTGGTTTGAGAGGCAAACTGTACATACCAACTCTTTTCTACCTGATAGGAAGTAAGCTTACGCTGGTGTGAGTTTTTTGTATTCCAACCCTTCGGGTGATCAATTGACTCAGGCCATTGAATATGTTTGACAATGACACTAGGATATTTCCCACCTGCTAAGAAATACCGCTTTATTTCTCCATAGCCACTCCAGAGTTTTTGAATCTGTTCTGATCGAATGATTGCCGTAGCGCCGGTTTTTTCTAGTATTTCATCAGGTAATTCAATCATACTGAGTCAGTGTTGACATTTTTAGCCATATCAGCAAAGGATTGTATCAAGGTGAGTATTTAATCATCGCTGCAAATAAAAAAAGGTGGGTCTACCATTGTAAACCCACCTCTTTATTCACTGACAGTGATTCGCTTAGTTCAAAACTTCTACGTTCACAGCATTTAAGCCTTTTCTTCCTTGCTCAGTCTCGAATTGAACTTTGTCATTCTCTTTGATTTCATCGATAAGTCCGTTTACGTGTACGAAAATATCTTCGCTTGAATTATCAGGCGTGATGAATCCAAATCCTTTTTCAGCGTTAAAAAACTTTACTTTTCCTTCTTGCATAATTGTATTATTAATTGTCTTTAAAAATTATTTTTTATTGATGTGGCGCTTAGTCAATGCGCTCTACATTTACCGCATGTGGCCCTTTTTTGCCTTCTTCTATTTCGAATGCCACCTTGTCATTTTCTATGATCTCATGGATCAATCCGCTGAGGTGTACAAAAACATCTTTTTTAGAATTGTCGGGTGTAATAAACCCAAAACCTTTTTCGCTATTGAAAAACTTTACAGTTCCTTCTTGCATTGTAATCTGATTGTATTGTTATTAATATTTACTTCAATAATGAAGGAAAGACGATTGAATTTGACTTTTGCCAAATCAACTTGAGTGGACACGTTGCGAGGAAATTTTCTATGGAAATTGCTACTTAAACGGATACTACCTACTGCGTGGAGCAGCGTATTTACTTAATTATTGCACTCAAAATTTTCTTGAGCAATGCAAAGATATAGTATTTATATTGAAGAATAGCTATTTATTACAGCAAACACATAACATTCACTTAGACCTCAATGAACTTCCTAATATAATCTCATGCATGAAGGTCATTTTATTGATTACAGACTGATTAATAACAAAAGGATAAACATCTGGAATACCCATGGATCTATTTACGGCATTGGCAGCAAATAGCAATGGAATGCAGACTTCCACAATTTCGTTAAAGTCTTTCATAAGATATGGATCAAAATTCACTTCGCTGGTCATGCCTGAAAATCCTTTAATCGGTGCTACTTTCAACCCAAAGTAATAGGCTGTCTCAGTCACATCCATGATGTGTAAATAGTGAGCCCATGATTCTGCCCAGTCTTCCCACGGATGGGAAGTAGCGTACTTACTTATGAAATAGTCAGACCACTGCTGATTGCCTCCTGTGGCATAATACAATTTAAGTGCTTCCCCATAGTCTCTTCGTTCATCTCCGAAGACGGTTCTGAAGCGCTCAAGTAAAATGGTGTTGTTAGCAATTAATCTATCCCAGAAGTAATGTCCAACTTCATGCCTAAAGTGTCCGATCAATGTACGATAGGGTTCTGACATTTCCATTCGCATCTGCTCACGCAACACCTCATCAGCTTCAGAAAGCAGAATAGTAATAACCCCATTTGCATGACCGGTCATTGCATTAACTCCCTCGCTTTGAGCTAGAAAATCAAAGCATATTCCGCTCTCTGAGACCATCTTACTTGGAAGTTCCAATCCAAATCGCTGAAGTTGGTATATTAATCGATGTTTAGCAATCTCAAGTTTATTCCACTTTTCATGATTGGTCTTATTCGATAGGTTTGGAATGGTTCGGTTTAGTGAACAGGCAGTACAATAATCATTGGAAGAACCAGCTTCAATTAGCCAATTGCAAACTCCATGTTCTTTGTTTTTACAAAAGCGATATTGTTTATTATCTCTATCTGCAAATAGCAACGAGTCCATAGATTGATCGAATGTATTCATGATCACCTGGGTATCATTATAGCCAACCGTATGATCGCAGTTCTCGCAATAGATGTTCTCAAAGAACAAAGGATGACCACAATGGCCGCATTGAAAAATTTTCATGAGGTCGTATGCCTTTTCAGTATGTTTTGAGAAGAAAAGAAGGTTTCAAAAATAGCTACGGAGACTTTATTGAGATTTAGCTGTATCTCATCAAGAAACTCGTGCAAGCCACTCGCTAGAACCTCGGTGACATCAGTATACTCGAGGTGTGCTTTTAGCAGTCCTAATTGTTTATTTGCAAGATTTAATGGTCCTTCTTCCGGGCCTGATATTGTTTCTAGCGATTGATGTGCTTGTTCAATGCAATTCATGATGGACCGTGGAAAGTTCTTATCAAATATGAGGAACTCACAAATGCTGGGAGGATTAATCTTACCATATTTTTTTCGATACATATCATAAGCACTGACTGACTTTAACAGCGCTGACCATTGAACTAAGTCAATAGGTGTACCTACCGAATTGGCGCTGGGTAGTAGCATATGATATTTAACGTCGAGCACTCTGGAGGTTTTGTCCGCTCGTTCGATGAACTGTCCCAATTTCCCAAAGTGCCAACCCTCTGTACGTGAGATGGTGGTATCATAAATGCCCGCAATCATTTGGCAGCTTTCTCTAACTTCCATGAAGAACTTTCTCGGATCCTTTCTCGTCCATACCTTTTTCTCGACACCTTCTTTCATCTTGTAGTAGAGTCCATTTACTCGCTCCCACACTTCTCTGGTTATTTCAGGTCGTACAGCTCTGGCGTTTTCTCTGGCATTATTAATACCATTGAGAATGGAATTGACATTATTAAGGTCGAAGCCCAAAAAGAAGATAATCTTTTTCTTATCAGCTGCTCCATGAATTTCTTCATAAAGTTCCCAGTCACCGGTGGTCACTACCAAGGGCTTCCATTGCTCTGAAATATCAGGATGCATTTCTAATGATAAGTTATAATTAACATCCATGAAGCGAGCGTAATTTTCTGCACGCTCCAAATATCTATTCATCCAATAAAGTGAATCTGCTACTCTACTCAACATATCTTAAGAATCTAATACCCAGGTATCTTTACTCCCCCCACCTTGAGATGAGTTTACCACAAGCGAGCCTTTCTTCAAGGCTACTCTAGTTAATGCGCCTGGCACAATTTTCATTTCTTTGCCATACAGAATATATGGACGCAAATCCACGTGCCGCCCTTCAATTGTATCATCCGTAAGTGTAGGTACGCGAGAGAGATTAATCGTCGGCTGCCCGATGTAGTTCCTTGGATTAGCTTTGATTTTTTTAATAAATTCAGCCTGCTCCCCTTTAGTCGACTTAGGACCAATCAACATACCGTACCCACCAGATGCATCCGTTTGCTTTACAACCAGCTTATGAATGTTCTCAATGACATATTTTAAATGGTCTCGTTCATCACATATGTATGTTTTCACATTTTTCAGAATGGCCTCTTCACCAAGGTAATATTTAATGATTTTTGGAATATAAGCGTAGACCGCTTTATCGTCCGCCACACCTGTGCCGGGAGCATTTACCAGTACTACATTACCTTTTCTATAGGCTTCAAATAGTCCAGGTGTGCCTAGCATAGAATTCTTATTGAAAATCAGTGGATCTATAAAATCATCATCAACTCTACGGTAGATGACATCAAGTTTTTTAAGTCCAGATGTTGTAATCATATACACATAATCATTTTTAACCACTAAATCTTTGCCTTCAACTAACTCAGCTCCCATTTGCTGAGCCAGATACGAATGTTCGAAGTAAGCAGAGTTATAGATTCCAGGCGTTAGTACTGCTATACTTGCAGGAGATTTTGGAGTTAATGACTCCATCATATCACGCAAATAATGTGCGTAATTATAAACGGGTCTGACTTTGAGTTTCTCGAATAATTCAGGAAAAGTACGTTTCAAAATCTCTCGATTTTCCAGCATATATGATACCCCTGATGGACATCTCAAATTGTCTTCAAGCACGTAAAATTCATCATCATCACCTCTAATCATATCAGAACCGGTAATGTGACACCACACATTTTCAGGCGGCTTCAAACCTACGCACTCCTTCAGGTAGCATGCACTTGAAGTAATCAATTCTGACGGTATGATTTTATCCTTTAAGACTTTCTGATCGCCATAGATATCGGCTATAAACATGTTAAGCGCGGTTATACGTTGGCTAAGTCCTTGCTCTAGCTTATCCCAATCAGAACCTGAAATGATACGAGGGATAATGTCAAGGTGTAATATTCGTTCCATTCCTTGATTGTCGCTATAGACATTGAATGTCATTCCCAGAGAAAGCTGGGCACGGTCTGTTGCGTGCTGCAGGAAGTTGAGCTTTTTCCAGTCCATTTTCTCAATCCTTTTTTGAAATAATTCATAGTGTGGACGTGTCTTCATATCCGCATCAAACATTTCATCAAAATGATTTTTTGACTCGTACCCTTCAAAACTTATTTTATTCATACTCCTTGCCTTTGAGTGCAGCTATTAAAGGTAAAGTAATAATGTTGTTTGGATGGTTGTATTGGCGGCTACTGATCTTTTTATACAGGTTACAATTTTGCAGTCGGATTTATCCGTCCCCAATCCCACCCTGCCTGCTAAATGGAGCCATTGAACTAAAAGAGTCTCAAAAGTCCGTATACTTTGATAGCTTAGACTATCAGTAACGGATAAAACGTGCAACTCGAGGATACAATAAAAAAATGGATTTTCTTCTTCTACGTGCTGGACGCAAATCGAGATGGAGTATTAGAGCCTTCAGATATTGATGAAATTATCAATCGACTTTTAAATGCCAGGCCAGGGCTATTTAGCAAAGTTGAGGCTAAACACTTGCGGTACATCACTCTTAAAAGTTTTGATCGATTGCTCATCGAAGCTGGCACAGGTAAGCAAAGAAAAATCAGCATTCTTGAATGGGTTCGAATCATCAAAAAGAATAATGAGACGGACAAGGAATCTTATTTTATCCGGTGGTTTTCTGTATCAGCTGTCAGGTTTTTGTTCGACCTTTTTGATCATAATAAAGATGGCTTTATTGATTTTGATGAATTCGAATCGCTCTATCAAATCCTGGGTCTAAACAGAGGAAATATCATATTCGCCTTTAAACAACTAGATATTAATAAGGATGGAGTACTCAGCAAAGCAGAGATGTATGAGGCAATTACCGATTATTTTTCTTCCAGCAATGCCGCCATCAACAATTACGTCTTTGGTCAATACAAAGCTTTAAGTGCAGATTATATCAATAAGCTGATTACGGTCTTGCTGTAATAAATACTTTAACCATTGGATAAAACATCCCTTAATTAAAGAATGTGTTGCTGGTCATTTCGAACGATGACCTCCAACAATCGACCAAATTGGTTTTAATTATCCATGATTTGGCCGATATTGATCTATCATTTAATTAAAACCTTTAACCATGAGACGCCTATTCTTTTTTTGTTTTTGCTTAATAGCCTTTCTTTCATACGCTCAAGATGAAGATATTGTAGCCATAATAGATGATTTGACAATCAAATGGGACAAACAAGCCGAGTCGCTTGAAAAATATTCAGGAATGAAATATTACTGCACTTCGGAGCAATACCGTGACAAGACAATCAACTTACTCGATAAGATCCACCATTATGATACACTACTTTACAACATTGTCACCGAAAAATATAAAGATGTAAAAGATAAAGAAGCTCAGGCCACCATTAAAGACATATTAACGGTTGAAACGGATTACACTACTCCTAGCTTCAAGGCCTTTTTAAAAGATGAATGTGTAAGGTTTGCTGAGATCGAGGAAAAGTATGATAAGTCAAGCGGCTCTCCATATTTCAAGGAAGTTGAAAAGCTCGAAAAGGAACTGTCAAAATATGTAATCAATGTCACGAAGAGAATTGACCTCATAGATGAACATATTCATCATCTGAAGCTTGACTAGTAAAGAAATTATGCGGAAATAAAATGAATGCCCATCTGGATATCGATCGATTGGAGCAGGCTTATCAAACTGGCGAGGAAGCCTTTTACCAAGTGGTCAATGATCTGAAGATTGGAGTTGGTATCTATAATGCAAATGCTTCTCCAACTATATGCAATCAAGCTGCATATGAGTTACTTGGCTTGAGTAAAGAACAGTTTCTGGGTAATACAGCTATGGACCCATACTGGAAAGTGACTCATGAAGATGGAAGAAAATTTGAACAATACGACTTCCCTATAATTGATGCTATCACCAATTATAAACCTAAAACTGGTGTCATAATGGGTGTCTCAAGACCTCTGAAAAATGATAAAGTTTGGTTAGAAGTAAACGCACATCCAATTCTTGATACTGGATCTATCAAGTACGTCATCTGTACATATAAAGATGTGACTGATCAGTTTGAATAGCATGTCATTGCTGAAAAAATAAAAGTAGGTTAATAGACAAACAAACACATGACATCTCATTCGAGATTAAAAAATGAATGACTGAAAATCTTTATCAAGTCAAAGAAACCACTAAACGAACATATTTGACTTCTCACCTAAAAGGATGTGCGGTTCTCCGAATTTTTTATTCTATTTATACTTGAAGGAAGAAATCAATGGAGCCAATTAAAATATACCCTACTAGAAATACACCAGCAGTTTTATTAGATCCAAATAGAGGAATTTTTAAACTATACGGAAGATCTAGTCCAGAAAATTCCATTCAATTTTACGAGCCATTAAAAGAAGTAATATCCAAAAAGGTAAGTAGTGATAAATTTGATGTGAGAATAAAAATGGAGTACTTCAACACAAGTTCTTCCAAGTGTATTTACGATATTTTAAAAGAGCTAAAGTCCCTCAAGAAAAAAGGCAAAGAAGTGATTATTCGTTGGTACTATGAAGTAGATGATGAAGATATGCTAGAAGCCGGTGAAGATTACAGCGACTTACTTGATCTATCATTTCGCTTTATAGAATTTCATCCAAAAGAATATCAAAAAACAGCTTAGCATTCCAGTATTACAACCCAGGAATTAGTTATTAAGCTTCCCTTCCCTATTATCTTCTGGTTTAAAGAGACTATCGTATATCTCGGCAAGTTTCAATGTAGCTCGATCTGAAAATAATCCTGAAAGTGCAGAAATAG
This sequence comes from Ekhidna sp., assembly GCF_039960695.1. Taxonomy (GTDB): domain Bacteria; phylum Bacteroidota; class Bacteroidia; order Cytophagales; family Cyclobacteriaceae; genus Ekhidna. The sequence continues at coordinate 551,774 of NZ_JBDVKP010000004.1, forward strand.
TTAGAACTCCAAATAGATTCAAATCCATTGCGGAAGTATCTCCAGCAAACAAACCTCCCCTAAAAACCAGATAAAAGATCAACGCCAAGGTCATACCTACAAGAGGCCTCAAGATATACCACCATAACCAACTTGATTCGAACTTTCCGTTGCCAACAAAGTTGGAAAATGAAGTAGTGATGTGTACATAACTTCCCAGAAATCCTGAAATAATGACAAGTAGAATCACACGTTTTTCAGAGCTTATACACGTATTGCAACCAAATATTGTACTCGAGCAGACTTTCCAATTTTGCTTACCATTTTCCAAAACAGTTTCTGGCCATAGCTGATATATTAGTATCATTCCAATAATTGGTAAAATAACTAAAGAAACACCTATGATGAGCTTTAGAATGTCCGACTTTTTGGTTGACATGATTAGGTTCAGCTTTGATTATCAAATCCAAAACTAGTTAATTGCAATTACTTCTTTGGTGAGCATGCTTGTTATAAATCATCGGACTGACTTAATAAGCCGTGGCTTTGTTTTAGATTTAAGTTACTTTTTTTGACACCTTTTTATAGTAATGTGTAAGCTCTTCATCCATGCCATATTCAAGAGATAGGTATAAAAGTGTTATCATACTGAAAGCAATCCAAACTACATCGTCTATACTAGTCCCAAATACAATTCGAGTGATCATCGCTCCCAACATAACTGCAGCGAGTGTAAATGCACCATACTTATTCGCTCGTGGAATCAAAATGCTTATGCCACCTAAAAACTCAAGAATCCCAATAAAATACATAAAGTAAAGCCCGTATCCCCACCTTTCTATAAATGCCGAAGACCAAAACCCATTTGCATCAAACTTTTCCCAGCCATGTTGAATAAATGTGTTAGCAAAATTTGCAGACATTAAAAACAAGAGTACTCTTTTGAAAATTTTCATCCTTTTTTTGATTTAAAGATGAATGAATCAGATAGATATTTAAGAATCCTTAAGCTATGGTGGGATGAACTGTTGCTGATCTGGGATAATCTTTCACTTTGCCAGTAACAATCATCTTGCTTTTAATCTGACTGATAGCTGCTTTGTAGCTTTTGCTAGAAGTTAATGGTTTGTCATCCAGCATTACGATTAGATACTCGCCATTCCGCCAGTGCTTCAATTGCTTTATATGATTCCAATTTATAATCGATGATTTGTGTATACGGAAGAAATCTTCTTCTAAAATCGATTCAAGAGACTTCAGTGTATTTCTAGACCTATATTCAACACCTTCAGCATGTATGTTTAAATAGTTTCCATCAGCTAATAGATATGAAATGGACTCCTTCTTGATTGTATGATAAGCTCCATCTCGCGTACGAATAGTGAGTGTTTTATTTTTCCCTCGATTCAATTTATAATAGCAGACAACAGATAAGATCACCAACATCTTAAAAGCTGCTGTGGGGGATGAAAATAAAACGACCAACCAAACGTCATTTAAGATTTGAAATGGGTTCGCACTAATCATTCCTAACAAATTTTTAATACTGTAATCAGCCAAAATATCAAATATTCGAACAATTGGGCTTGACAATATTATTACCATACTAATCTTGAAAATAATCGATCTGAGCTTTTCATTTGAATGAATCCAGAGGTCGGCATATTTAATAGCAATTAAAGTGATGATTGCCCAACTCCCCAGTGGGATGAAATAATAGAAAGAAATATCAAATAATTGAATAGCTGTAGGAGTCTCATCACGGTGAATAAGAACTAGCCAATTGGATACAAACATGATCAAGGACAATGCCGATCCTATCAGTATAGACCAAAGAAATATTTTACGGTTTGAGATTTTAGATAGCATCACTTCTTGATAACATCCAGGAAAAATCGAATGCTATATCGTACGTAGATTAAATGGATAAGATTTACTGTCAGTCTCTAATACCAAATGGTTTTGGTTGAAAATCTACACTTTTTTCCTTTTCATCATGGTTTGGTGAAATTGACTGTGGTAAGATTGTCACATCTCTGTAAAATGGGATATCTGATATGGAGCTTTTAAAATTAGTATCTAAGTAGCTTGTCACTTGCATATGATGAATGCCCTCACTTAGATCACTAATGTCGATGTAAGTAAGGAAACCTCGCTGATTTGATTCGATCTTGTAGTGGAAATACCATCGTGGCACCCATACTTCTTTATAGTCGAGTCCTACTTTGAAATAATTTTGAACAACCATAGCTTCTAAGGCTGCATAAGCGGTATCCGGATATACATCCCGCAAAGAATCAATTGGTGTGTATTCCAACATTTTGTCTTCATAGTTAATATGTGCTGCGACAAATAGCTTGAGCACATTACCTGAAATAACGTCAGATGGAATTTGAGTTCTCCAAGAAGGATAATTTTCGTTTTGATCATCATAATATCCTGCATAAGCAGAATATCCTCGCGCTGTATTCCAAACCGACAGTCTAGATACCTTATCGCCAGGATAATTAGTATTGGCAATGTTTCCAGCACCTAGTATACTAATGAAGGCAAACGATGCAAGAAACAGAAAAAAAGCCCATTTATTAAAATTGGTTACCACGCCATAATAGATAGGGCGATAAAAACGCGATAGTGTGAGAATGCTAATAAACTGATGTAACGGCCAGTACAACTTTGCAAACCAGCTAAACTTTCGTAGGTATCCCAGACTTACAAAATCTAGCAAGCCTAACAAAGCAATTGATACTATAAATATCACATAAACTTGAAAAGCGTCAAAAAGTGGCCCTTGAAAACCCAGATCAAAATAGATATATGCAATGGTAAATGGAAGAATAACTAAAGCGAGAAAGAAGAGATATCCGCCTATCAAACTCATGAATAGCATGAACGAAATACTAAACAAAGAACTACTGATTTTCTCAAGCCTCATTACGATCTTTTCGTATGAAGGTGTGTTTTCAACACGTGCTTTGAATTTGCCTTTGTAGCTAATATTCTGACTCAAAATTCCTTTTGGAAATGTGTAGCTCAAGCCAACCATACCAATCCAGATACCTCTACAAATCAAGTGAAGTATCAAACCAGTTATCAGCCAATAAATACCCATTTTAAATAAGGCAACAAGGTTATTGATGTCCGATGAATTACCAAAAATGTTGAGTTTGAAAAAGACCAGAAAATCGTCCAGCAAATCAGGCACTTTGAACATTCCGTAAAGGACTATACCTGAAAGTAAGATTTCAGGCTCCCAACTTCTTTGTTGCAATTCAGTTAGCCATTTAGGTACAATTTGTTGATTGTTCTCATTCATAGTCGATAAAACTAATGAGAAATGAGTTTGCATCTAAAATGAATAACCAACAATGATTATGAGCAGCATCAATTTTTGATATTCCTCACAGCACCTATTCGTTTCTCAATAAATCTGCCGGATTGACATTAATAGCTTTATTGATCTGACCAGCCACAGTTATTATAAGAGTTACCAATATTATAGCCATAGCTACAATAAATGGTACTGCAGATACGGATTTCGGATCAGGGAATATTGAAATAACCAAATTCATCATTCCATAGGCACCCAATGGAGCTCCGACCATAAACGAGATAAATAACACCCAGAAATACTGCTTACTTACAATTTTAACAAGAACTTTAGGCTTCGCGCCCAGCACTTTTCGTACACTAAATTCTTTGAGCTTTCCTTGTACATTGAATGAAAGCAATCCATATAATCCAAGACATGCCAAAACAATTGCTATTGAAGAAATAAAAAGTAAAATTGAGGTATTAGTGTTATTTTCTTGGTAAAAATCATTGAATGCATCTTCCTGAAACACACGATCAAAAGGATCATTAGGAGCAATTTTTTGCCATGCCAATCGAGCGCTTGCTTCAAGCTCAGGTAGTTTATCTGGAGTAGTTTGCAGTGTTAGATAATGCACCTGTTTTGAATTCAGCCCCCTAATCATTACAGGCTCAATGGCTGAGAAAAAATCGTAATAATGAAAGTTCTCCACTACTCCAACTACGGTCATTCTAGTGCTATCATACAGGAAAGTTTCACCTATTGGTTCATCCCAACCCATCGATTTTACAAATCTTTCATTAATCACAACATTGCTCAATTGATCAGTAGCATTATCCGTAAGTGGCCGACCCTCAATTATTCTAAACCTGAATGTTTCAAAATAATTTTCCGAAACTGAAATCTGTCTGATTGGTAACTGCTTATCTCCTATTTCCAAAGAACTTTTAGCTATTCCACGGCCAATTAGATAATTAGAAGCAGTATGCATGTTTACTGATGGATGGTTAACTAACTCATTCTGGAGCAATTCGTACTGCTCAGTATTATTTACATAAACAGACATGGTACCAGATGGATCGTATCCCCAGTCCTTCTTGCCTAGATATATGTTTTGTTCAGTCATTATAAAACATCCCACAATAGTTGTTATGGCAAGAAAAAACTGAATACCGAGCATGATCATTGAGAATTTATTTCTAGATCCAAACTTTTGATTCCCTTTGAAAATCGTGATGGAATCAAATTTGGATATATAAAATGATGGGTACGCTCCTGCTATTAAACCAACAATGAACAAGAGTCCTATTAGAAAAACAGCAAGCATTCGCGGATCGGCAGTTCTAAACTCAATAGTCAATTCTGGTATTAGATGATCAAACCATGGAATCAATAAAAAATACGCCAACAAAGTACCGACGAGCAATGCGAAAAAACATTGAAGCAAATTTTCAATCATAAATTGCTTGATGATCTCTTTTCTAACACCACCCATTACTTTACGGAGTGCTATTTCTTTCAACCTTTTTGAGGCACTTACTACACTGATGTTCATGAAATTGAAACATGCCATACTTAATAGAAAAATAGCGATGACAGTTAACGCTATTCTTCCTGCAGGGTGACCACCTCCTGCTACTGCACCTACAATTTTGTAAGCATTCGTGCTTAATTCCTTAAGTGCAATGGCTTCAAAAGCTTCAATCTTCCATTCAGGGTTGCTATTGTTTTGGAGTAAAATATAATTATCATAAGAATCCGATATTGATGCAATGTTTTCTCCTTCCTTCATGAGAATGAAGGTAGCATCTGTCATAAATGCCCATCCTTTAGTTCCTTCAAAATCAAGATCAAAGAAATTATCCATTGGTAGGAAAAAACTATAATTAAGGCTTGTGTTGTAAGGGTACTCATCAAGAACAGCGCCTATTGTTAATCGCTTGATTTTACCGTTACTAAATTTGAATGAAAGTTCTTTACCCATCGGGTCTTCATCGCTGAAGTATTTAGTTGCCATGCGTTTACTTATCACGACATGGTTCTTGTTTTTAAGTACATCGTCATTGCCGTTAAGCATCGAAAAATCGAACATTTCAAAATAGCCAGGATCGACAAATAGAACCAGTTCATCAAATACATCAGAACCAGACCTGACACTTGAATTTCTATATTCAATTCGTGAGAAGTTCTCAACTGTTGGTTGAGTGGCGATAAGTTCTGGACCTAATTCTATGGGCGTATCTCCCCATAGCTCTTTATTTCCATCTTGATCAACATAATTGGTTAATTGATAGATTCTGTCACCTTTGGAATGATAACTATCCATGTTGACAGTCAAGTCTGTGAATATATAGATTGATACAGCAAAACAAATGGCTATTGCAAGGCCAAAAATATTTATTGATGAAGTGATTAGATTTTTCTGAATATTTCTAATCCCTAACTTCAAGTAGTTTTTAAAAAGCAAGAATTGATTCATAGTAGCATATTTTGATTTTGACTTTTTGATATTTGACCATCTGAAGAATCTAAATACATCCCAGATGAATTTGATCTTTGCCATTTTAGGATTTTGATCTACCACACGTCGATCAAAGAGTTCATAGATGTCCCCTTCTATTTCCTCTATAAATCGTGGATTACAGTACCACCTTAGAAACCGATCGGCCCATTTGGGTGGCTGGTTCATGCGGAGAAATTATAAGTGATATTAGGAATCCGTTCGTACAACGATTGTCGTAATGCGATGTTTTCATCAATTGCCAACTTACCTTCTTTTGTGAGAGTGAATAATCGTTTTCTTCTTCCTCCACGTTCGTTGGTTGATCCTCCCATTCTTGATTTTAAAAAACCTTTTTCTTCCAAACGCCTAAGAACCGCATGAACTGCACTTATGTTCATGTCACGCCCAGCTCTTTCTCTCACCTCATCCATAACCGCTACTCCATACGCTTCATCAAAGAGTGATCCGACCGTTAGCAGAACAAGTTCTTCTAGCTCGCCAATGTGTGTTCCTTTCATGTATATGTATAATTATTTGTTGTACAATACGTGAAAGTAATCAATTAGTTGTATAAAATATGAAACTAATGCGCTTGTCTTAGCTTTGTAATACTGATTCAGGTATGAGCCTCAGTGTTAGATCTTGCAAACTCCTGTATGGGTTGGTCTTTTTGAGTTTATTTTACTGGCAGATAACACTGAACCGAGGTTCCTTTACCAGGCTCACTTTTTAAGTGTATTCTCCCACCTATCTTTTGAATCTGATATTTTGACAAAAAAAGGCCCATGCCTAAGTTAGCATTGCTATTATTACTAAATCTACTTCCGGCTTTGAATAACTTACTACCATATTTTTTCATGTCTATTCCATCTCCAAAGTCTCGAACTCTTACTATCAGATAGTCTTCATTTTCAGAGTGATCAATTCTTATCCGTTTTGCTTTCTGGTTAGTTCCATATTTTATCGCATTGGAAAAAATGTGACTAAAAATATTTTCAAGCATTTCAAGCTGAGAGTAAATTGAGAGTCTTTTGGGAAGTAGATTTTCTACTTCAATTTCATTGACTTTAATAGCTTTCCTGTGCCATTCAATTATCTTTTTTATAACATCACTAACTTTAACTTTGCTAAGTTCTTCCGAGATCAAGTCATTTTCATGAGTTAAAATGCCATTAATATCCTCGATTGATCCATTCAATTTTTTTACAGAATTACTGATCATTTCAATGAAACGCTGCTCGTTGGGATTAATGAGGAGGTATTCAGTCAGGCTAGCCAGATTGCTACTAAAAGCCCTTAAATGATGAGACGTAATAAATGCAAATTCCTTTAAACGTCGATCTTGCTCGCTATTTTTTTCTACAAGTTTTTTGATAGTTAGAGACTGTTGCTGGAGAGCAATGAAATTTGAAGACATAGCAGCAAATGTTTTGATCAATTTAAGGTCATCTCCGTTAAGATTTGATTCTTCACAAAAACCTAATGTGATATACCCTAATTTTTTTCTACCGTAGTTTAGATTCAGTATTACTGCTGATTTGAGTCTCTTAATTCGGAGTAACTTCTTAAGTTGAGGTGGGGTTTGTTTATCTATGTTTCTAAAATAGAAAAGATTATCAGTTCTATTTTTAAATAAAAAGTTAATCAGTTCACCTTCTTCCTTTATAAGATTGCGGCGCTTGTCATCACTATCATGATACCAATTAATCATCGCCTTTTGTCTTTTATCAAGAGATTTTATCATGCTCTCTACTTGATCTAGCCCGAGGTAGTTTCCAATCATTGAAATGGCATTTTCAACGGTATTTTCCCAGTGCTCGGTAGGATTAGTAAAAACATCTGATATCTCCAAAATGAAAGACATTAGGCTGCTATTGGGCTGGTCTATTTCTAGTAGTTCTTCTGCCATTATTTACGCATTACATCAATCGTGAAAATGAGCGGGGCTCATAAATAGATTGTAAACTGCTATTGTATTTTCAAGGCATAAATCTAAAGTCGAATACTATTTCCATCGCAAAAAACAATGTTTACAATTGGTAAGCATCTTTTTTGTTGTATAAGGCTACAACCACTATTTAGTAAAAATTCATGCATTAATTTTTGTACACAATTAGTACACCTTGATTTGTTAGATATTTTAAGTCGCTTAAATATGTTAGCATAAGAAATACCACTAAACAATCAATACCTGCTACGTTAAACTTTAATTATTATTTCGATGAAGTTTAGAGCATATGCTATTAAGACATGGATAATGATGGAAATTTCTCCCATGGGATGGGCTTCTTTAATTACTAGGGCAATGCCTGAATTGCTTGAACACAACAATAAATTTTCAGCTTATTACATAAGTGAAAGGACCTCTTGGAGTGAGATGGAAGTGGATATTATCAATTGGTATCTCAGAAAGATGTATAAAATGGAACTGCCTTCTGAGGTACTGACAAGCAATGTCTATTTAAAAATCAACTACATGGAAAGTATGGGGTATTCCTTTTTTGAAACTAGTAAAAAATGGAAGAGAAGTGCTTTTAAGCTCTTGAGCTTCTTTCGAACTAATTAATCAACCTAGATGGCAGCGGTATTAAAAGAAGAAGAAATAAATTTGATCGATTATTCATGGGAGGTATTAAGCACCTCTCCCCAATCAATGATGCGTTTTTACGATCATTTATTTGCAATCGCTCCAGAAACCAGACATTTTTTTCCTGATGACATCAGTAAGCAAAGTGAGAAACTTGCATATACAATTGGTTTTATCGTAGGAAATTTGGAGCGATTAGAAACTATTAAAAATGCGATTGAAGATATAGGAAGGTTTCATAATAAGTTGCAAATTGAGGCATACCACTATACCAATTTGAAAATTGCCCTTGTTAAAACAATTGAGGAAAATATGGAAGAAAAGTATCATGAAGATATTGGAAAGGCATGGTATTCTGCGTTGGATTACGTTTCAAATCTGATGCTCAATGCAGCTACAAAAAAGCAAGGAAGATTTGTACGTTTTACGTCTAAATTGTTTCATTAAGCTATCTATTGATAAGAAATGAATCATTGATTTTATTTCTTAAGTGAATCAGAATTAGTCCAGTCTTTCATAGGGAGCACAAAATGAAATGTGGTTCCCTTCCCCTCTATTGAATCAAACCAAATAGATCCTTTATGAAGTTTTACAATTTTTTGGCAGTGAGCCAAACCAATACCACTCCCATCAAACTCTTTCCCATGAGCTCTTTCAAATAGCTTGAAGACTATATCCCTTCTATTTTCTGGAATCCCTACACCATTGTCCCTTATAGAAAACTGATGACGTTTAGCCTTTTTTAGAGATTTGTATGATATTGATAACAAGGGTGTTTGGTCAATACTTGAAAACTTTATTGCATTGGTTATAAGATTTTGAAAAAGTAACAACAGCTCTGTTGCAGATCCTTTCACCTTAGGTAGATAATTAACCTCAAGTTTAGTGTTGGTCTCTTTTATAAGTTGATGGAGGTCCTGACGTAAATCTAGAATCAAATTATTAAGATCCACCTCTTCAAAAACAATGTCTTTTCCTAACCGGCCGTGCTCTAACAAGCTATCAATCATAGATTTCATTCTGCTAGCGCTAGAATTAATGAATGATGCCATTTGTTGAGACTGGGTATCAAGCTTCTTGCCAATTTCTTCAGTAAGTAGATTTATACAACTAATTATTGTATTTAAGGGTGCTTTTAAATCATGACTTGCTACATACACGAACTGTTCAACTTCTTTATTTTTAATTTCCAAAAGGTGAGATTTCTCTTCAATTTCAAGTTGTTGTACTTTAAGATTATCCAGAAGACCTTTTTTCAGTCGGTAACTTTTATACACTACGCCAAAAAGTAATAGAAACAAAGCAGCCAGAACTATTGCGTAAAGAAATTTAAGATTGGCTTCAGAGCGTTTTTTTTCTAGAATCAGAATCTGTTTTTGCTTTTCATAATTTTCATTTTCTAGTTCAAGTATTTTGAACTGTCCTTCCACCTCTTTTCCTCTTAATTCTTTATCAATTTCAAATTCTTGAACTGCATGGTTATATGCCATTTCATAATCGCCTAACTCAAAATGGATTTCTTTACCCAATCGATGTATCCCTTGTCTGGTAAACTTATTGTCAATAGTATCATTACCTAAAAGGGCGGAATCTAGGTAGCTTAAACAGCGGCCATAATCCTGCTTTCGGGAATAGGCCCATATCATATTGGCCATTATATCATTCACCATAATTGGATCATCACTTGAAAGTGTCCTTGATTTTATCAAATAACTAACTCCTTTATCAAGTGTGGAATCACTTTCTAGTAGAATAATTCCCAGGTTGAGGTAATTCAAGCGTAATCCATAACTATCATTCAACTCGATTTTCAAATCAATGGCCATTTGAGAATGGCTCAATGCCTTGGCTATTTCGTTCTTGGTATAATAGTAGGAAGCAAGATTTGTATGAACTCTAGATAAAAGATTCAAATTATCTATTCCATTGGCTATTTCATGAGCCTTTTTAGCTGTATTTATGGCTTTATCATATTGGTGCATACCATGGTAAACTGTGCTAATACTTAGTAATGAACTTGCTTGTAACGAGTTGTCACCCAATTGACTAGCCAAATTTCCTGATTCAATTAAATGTTTAAGTGCTACATCAAATTTTTCGTAGACCAGACAGGTTCCAATGGTATAATGCGCTACGGCTTGACCGTAGAGGTACTCTTCACCAATTGCCAGATCGAGCGCGTGTTGGGCTAAATCTATGGCTAATGGAGGTTTTATTTTTATATAAAATGCTGCTTGTGAATTAAGCGTATCGATTTGTACGGTGATATCATCGGATCCGTCAATTGCTAATTTTATGATTGAATCAAAAGTGCTCTTATTAGTTTGAGATAATATGCTTAAAGAGCTTATCAGTAAAATGATGTATAAGTAATATCTAATCAATTGTCTATGATTTCGCTAATGCACTTCAATGAAGTGTCGTACTCGTGCTTCTGAGCAGGGCACCAAACTAGACATAAACTGGTTTGAGATTTAATAATTCAGTCATTCTTTGATTCGTGTATACCAATTGTAACCTTGCTTTTAAAGCATACTCCAAAAAGTTAAGAATTTGATCATCAAGAAATAGCTGTTGATTCAGTTGACCAAGTAATTTGATAACATTGGATATATCTTTGACTGTGTCTTTAGAAGCCAATCAACTTACTATATCATTGCGGTCAAAGTCAATGAATCAGATTTGAACAAGCCAATTCTAGTTATATTAATTATTCTATTATTTGGATCTCCTTATTTTTCATTGGCTCAAATAGATACTGTTAGAATAACGAGTAATCAGCTAATAATTATCGCTGATTCAATTATACGTACCCCAAAATGATACACTATTTTATATACCTGATAGTTTGGAATATCAGGTATTAAGTAACAAATATGTTTTATCAGATGGCTTTTATGATTCAATTTATTCGGTAGCCAAACAAAGTAGAGTAACGAAGGAGTTATTCAATTTGCTCATTTCTAAGAATCAGACACAAGATCCATTTACAACAAAAGGTCCAGTAAAAAGTGAGGAGTTTTTCAGAGCCTTCGAAAATAAAACTATATCGAACATTACATATGTTTCAGTTGATTTATTTGGAGGATCTATAAACGATACAACTCAAAAGGCGCAAAGTAGAGTTGGAATAGTAAGTAATGAATTGCATAGAAATACATCATTCGAGGTAATACAACAATACCTTTTATTTAGCACTGGAGATCTTGTAGATCCTTATAAAATGGCGGATAGTGAGCGGATTATCAGGTCATTAGCTTACATAGAAGATGCTCGTATACAATTAGTTCTAGACACGGCAAACAGCGGCTCAGTACATGCGATAATTATTGTGAAAGATCGGTTTCCATGGTCTACGAATGTGGCAATAGATGATAACGATGCTCTAAGAATCGGATTTACTAATAGAAACATTCTTGGCTCAGGAAATGAATTTGGAGTTGGGTATTTATATAACAAAGAAGAACTACCTAATCATGGTTACGATGTGCATTACACTGTCAGAAACATCGAAAATATTTTTATTGATGGGACGGTTTTCGCATCCAATAATTACCTAGGGAAAAGTAAAGGCCTCACTTTCAAGAGAGATTTTATTTCACCAGAAATTAAGTATTATGGTGAAGCAACTATTGAGCATATTCAACCTATCAATGACTTGATTTTTGCAGATTCCCTTTATGAAGAGAATTTTAATATTGACAGAAAAAGCTATGACGTTTGGGGTGCCCGTTCCTTCCAAATTGGTAAGCGGAAAAACTTAAGTTTTGCGTTACGATTACAGCATGATTATTTTTCTGAAAGGCCTGCGGTTAAGGCAGATAGTAATGAAATCTATCAAAATCATCATTTTTTAATAGGAGGTATTTCGTATAGTAAAATCAATTATTTGAAAACCAAGAACATTCTTTCCTTTAACATTACAGAAGACGTTCCAGTAGGTTTCATTTATTCAATCATTGGAGGTAAAGACTGGACTGAATTTGGCGATAGAGTATATCGTGGTTTCCAGACTAGTTATTCATTCTTTAATAAACCAATTGGATATTTTCTTTTCAATCTTGAATCAGGCTATTTCACTAATGAAAATAAGAAAAATAATGAAGTTTTTCAGGTAGACGGACGCTACTTTACTCCGCTTATTGATTTAGGAGGTGCTTACTCAAGATTGTTTGCCCGATTACATTTCTTTAATGGTGATAGACTTTCAATACCACAAGCTCAAAGTCTTCAAGGTGATAACAGAATTCGAAATATTACTGGTAACCAGATTGTTGGCAATAGAATCTTTTCTTTGTCAACCGAATATGTAGTTTTTCAACCTTGGTATTTCTATGGTTTCAGGTTTGCAACATATGCCCACACAGGCATCGGGCATGTGAGTGAATCTAGAATTAGTGATCCATACAGCAGGTTGTACTACACCATGGGCGGTGGAGTAAGAATAAGGAATGAGAGTCTAGTTTTTGACACCTTTGAGTTTCGGATTTCTCTTATTCCCAATCCACCAAGCGAAGGGCAAATCTTCTTTTTCAAAATTTCATTATCGGCGCCAAAGTTTTTTGAAAGTCCTAATGTATCCAAACCTAAAGTTGTTGGGCTTGACTGATTACCAAAATATTCTAAATACCAGATTTGGAGTGATTCCAAGTGAATAGACTTGTGTATCAACCAACTCATTTTCAAGAGATGGTGTTGTTCTAAACTCTCTATTTATCAAGTTTCTTCTATTGTAAAGATTAAGAATGGAAATGCCCGCACGGTATCTGACATTGGGTTTCTTTGCTGATTTAAATTCTTTCATTGCAGCGAAATCCATTCGATGATAATCTGGAAGGTTATTCGAATTTATCGCTTCATAAAAAATACGAACAGGACCACCTGCACCGTCATCAGCTAAAGAAACATCGGTATATAACTTCCCTGTATGCCACATCCATCCCAATGATAATTCCCAATCTTTCAATTTCACAATATTTGACCATCTGATCGTGTGTTCGATACTCCAACTTCCCGGAAATGATTCTTCATTATTGATTCCACTGAATGAATTTTCAGTTCGTATGTATGCATAACTCAGCCATGCCTCATAATTTAGCCATGTTCTTTTGAATAGTACATCGGTGCCATGTATTCGACTATTACCTTCTCTGAATTCATTTGCAAGGCCATTGAGATATCCAAAAATGAGTGTTGTTACTCCATCCAATTTTTTGAGGTAAACCTCTGATTCTGCATACCAACCATTCCATTGATAATCAACTCCAAATGTGAATTGATAGCTTTTTAAGATGGGAAACCTATCTGGTGAGGCGATCGCCCAAACTTTATTTTCTAGGGATAAATCACTAACTACTGATTCTTTGATTTGACTAGATACCTGTGTCCGATATTCTCCTGAAAATGAAGCTGAAATGAATTTTGAAAGACGTTTCATCACATACAATCTAGGTTCAATAAAGGCTTCACTTAATTGATGATAATAGCTAAATCTAACCCCAGGTTGAATGGATAATATATCATTATCATAATTATACTTTACATATCCGGCATGAGTTGTAACCTTGGAGTTATCACTATCAAGTACTATGGCATAAGAAGGTGACTCTGTTTCGTAGGCGTATCGAATTTTAGTATCTGTTAAATGATAGCCCACTTTTAAATGGCTATTTCCATTAAGCTTATAGCCTCCATTTAGTTGATACATCCCCTCTTGAACAAAATTTTTCTTACTTGATTGTGTTATTGTATCCGGAATGGATTCTATAAAATCATATCTAAGAATATATCGAGAATAGCTGCTGCTAGCATCGATTGTCACTTGAGGGCCAAAAATACCTTTCCACTGAAGGTTAAGACCTTCATTTGCATGCAAAAGTTTATCATTAAAAGATTGGTTCAAAAGTTGATTTTGAGATTTAAAGTCTAACTGATTTCTATTATATATCCCATTCAATATCAGCTTGTTATACTCATTAATTTGCCAAATAGAATTATAAGCCAAGTCCGTAAAATAGAAACTGTTTTGCTCAGCATCTGTTGAAGCAACGCCTATCTTGGTATTTTGAAAAACACGATCAGATATCTGTTGATAGGTTGGTGTTTGGATTAAATCTGTGAAGGACCTTCTACCAGATAATTGGATAGAAAATTTGTCCTTTACAATTGGGACATTAATATAACTATCAGTATAAAGCATGTTCGTTCCTGCCCCACCTGATATTGATTTAGCTACTTCAGCATTGGAGGAAATATCTATGACGGAAGATATACGATCTCCATATTCAGCAGGCGTGCCATGTTTAATAAACTTCACGCTATTTGTAATATATGGATTAAATGCTGAGATCATCCCGAAAAAATGACCTTGATTATACGTCTTAATACCATTCCATAAGACCAAATTTTGATCTGGAAGGCCACCTCGAACATGTATTCCAGTGGCGGTTTCAAATGGACTGTTTACACCTGGAACCTGTTGAATGCTTTGTAAGATATCAGGCTCCGCGAGACCTGCAAGTGTTTTGAGTGTATGTGGATCTATGCGGACTGTATTTCTATTTTTGGAAATACCGGCTGTGAGGTAATCACTAACTATGATTTCCTCCAATTCTTCCACGGACTCAGCCATTCGGATTTTAATGCAATCTTTGAAATCAAGTCTTGAAACTTTCAACCTCTTAGTTGAGTAACCTACATATCTAAATGTAAGCCACGAATCAAACGGGATTGAATCCAATGTGAAGAGACCCGAATCATCAGTAAATACACCTTCTGTAGGTGAATAACTAACTGAAACACCTAATAGATAGTCTCCGCTAAAATTTGCTAATCTCCCGCACAGTGATATCAAATCGTCTGATCTATAATTTCTAACAACGAAATAATTATGCTCCACTCTTTCAAATCTGAGCCTCGCGGTGAGTTCAAGTTGTTTGAGAGCTTCATTCAGCGAATAAGTAGTATCATATTGAACAAGCTTTCCCTCGACAACCTCATCAACATACGAAAATTGAATTTCGTATCTTCCTTGTAAATCATTAAGAATTTGCTTTAAATCCAATCGGACAAGTGAATCCTGTGACCAGGAAAAAACTGGTAGGAAAATAAGTAAATACAGCAGGCGGTGGAACTTCATCAGTTTTTGCTGAGAACTATTACATTACCTTTCTTTTCATAATTAATATCTATGGGATCTAGTACGATTTTAAGTGCTAAATCCAAATCGTCATGAGGAAACGATCCGTTAAATGACAAATTTTCCATAAAACCAGCACCTTCAAAACGAACTCCATACTGATTTTTCAATTCGAGTAAAACATAGCTCATGGCCACACTTTCAAAGGAAGACTCGTTGTTTAACCATGTAGGCTTACTTTCTTTTATCACTCTTCTGATCAATCCGGTCCTTCTAGTTTTGCGAACACTCGTTTTTGGCTTTAGGATTTCTTCCTCTTCATCGCTGTTGACTTTTACGCTCCCTTCAAAACAGATGACTTGAAAGAAATCGTCCAGTTCCTGTACTGTAAACTGAGTGCCTAAAACGGAGACGTCACCACTAGTTGTATGGATGATAAACTCATTGCCTTTTTCAACTTTGAAGTACCCTTCGCCACTAAGATTCAATTCACGGTTTTCTTCCCAATCATTTGATGAAAAAGACAACGAAGAGTTAGCATTAAGTTTCACTTTAGATCCATCAGGGAGTACGACATCCATTTTCTGCCCTATCGTGGTTTGATATCTTGTGATATCTGAAATAATGTATTCACTATAAATGAAAAAACTAAGCAAGAGAATAATTGAAGCTGCAGCCGAATACATCCACAATTTTCTAGAACGTTGTTTTGTTACTGCCTTCTTAAGTTGCTGACTATTTTTGATTTCTTGTAAGATCTTTTGCGCATCAAACTTTGCTGAATCAATCAATTCAGAAGCTTCTACGATCTTTTTGAATGTGTTATAATTCTCACTTTTTCGAAAGGCTGCTAGCTCATCCTGGCTCAGTTGATTGTTGATCCATCGGCTTAAAAAAGTATCGTCTTTGAATTCACTCATATTAGTTTCTTAATTAATCAAAACGCAAAAGCATACCTAATACCCTACCTACACTTCGCCAATTTTATCTCTAAGCTTTAATAACGCCTTATGCATTGATTTTTCAATGGCCTTTACTGATACACCTGAAATCTCTGCAATCTCTTTATATGTCTTCTTTTCTACTCTATTCATCAGGAAAACCTCTCGTTGCTTTTCAGGTAGCTCTGCTATGGCATTTGTAAGCTTTTCCATAAACTCTTTTTCCAGGATAATAAATTCAGGTGATTCTTCATCTCTATCAGATTTTACAGCTCTCTCTGTGTATTTGAGATGAACTTTCTCAGATCTTTTAAGGCTTGTGCTTAAATTGATTGCCACCTTGAAAAGAAATCCTTTTGCGGTATCAAGTGTCACCTTGGCGCAATTCTTCCACAGCTTTATGAATGACTCTTGCACAACATCATCTGCTTGCTCGGCATCACCAAACTTGTAATAAATGTAGTTTCTTAATGCTTTGACGTTTGCCGAATAGAAAGAATCAAATTGATCTTCTTCACATAATGGTTTATCAAATTCAGCCATATAAAAACTAAGCTATCTGATTTTCTGGCAATGCAAAAATGAAAGGCTTCAATAAATATTAAAAATCAGGGGTAGGGTCTATCCAATAGGTCAGCGTTTCAAATCCAAACGGGGAAAATCCCTACAAAACATTTGAAACTAAAAAAAACACCCATGAGATTATTTAAATCCTATAGCATGCTTACAGTATTATTTACTGCAATGCTTATGAGTGCTTGTAACACAGATGAAAATCCGTGTCCAGGAGTCGGTCTGGAGGTCGACATTGATAGCGCAAACCTTACAGCGAATGTAATTGCTACTGGTTTAGATGACATTGCTTTCGACCTGTATGTCAATGATCAACTCATTAAATCAGTCGGGGCTGGAGAGCTTGATTCTGTAGACCTGAACTTCCAGTTTGAACCGGGAGAGTATAAAATTTGTGTAAGCGCAAGGTCAGAAAGTTGCGACCGTGAAATCGAAGGATGCGTAGAATTTAAGATTGAGAATCCGAATAGAGAAGAATGTCTAGGCCTGGAATTTAGAAGTGACATGATAGACAATTACAACTATAAATTCTTTGCCGACTTTGAAGGTATTGAGACCATTGAATATGTATGGGTTGTAGATGGTGATGTGGTGAAAGAGGAGCCACTTACGGATAACCGAACTAATTTCTTAGAATGGGATTTTGAAGCTGGTGAGCACTCGGTTTGTATCGTTGCAGAAAATGACGAGTGCGGAGAAGTAAGCTATTGTGAAGAAATAGTGATAGAAAATGATTGTGTAGAAGAAGTAGCATTTGAAGCGGAACAGGAGAATCACTACACCTATTACTTCTATGCGGACTTTGCCGCTAAAGAGCATATTAAATATAAATGGTACGTCAATGACGATCTTGTAGAAGTAGAAATTCCTGGAGAAGAAGAAACAGATCACAAACTCATCTGGCAATTTGACACTGGTACACATAATGTTTGTATAGTCTCAGATCAAGATGGATGTGAATCAGTAGAATACTGTGAAACTATTGAAATTGAAGAAGTACAATGTGTAGAGCTGAATTACACAGCAGAATTGACAGAAACAGACTCTACAGACTTCTACACATTCACGGCAGATTTTGCAGAAAAAGAGGATGTAACATACATCTGGAAGGTATTTATCAATGACGATTTTCAGCACCAGGAGGTGAGACATGCAGACAGTGGTGATGATCATCAGTTTGTATGGCATTTCGAACCTGGCGTTGAATACGAGGTTTGTCTAAAACAAGATGAATGTCAGGATAATCAAATTTGCGAAATCTTTTCAGTGGATTAAACTCACTTTCTAGGTTAGTTGATAAGGGGAACCTGCCATTCCATAGGGCGGTTCCCTATTTTTAAAGTTTGAATAGAATTAATTTTAAGTTCCGAAACATATTTATGATACCAACTGCATTGATAAAAGAACTGAAAGTTTGGAGCCTGCTCCTACTCAGTCTATCAATGCTTCTGACGCAGTCTTGTGTTTCTGAGGATGAGTTAGATCTACCCACAGAGGTTGACACTACTGGAATTTCAGAAAGCGTAGCAATTGTTTCAGTTCTACGAGCAATCGAGCACGGTTCGTTGCGGGAAGAAGGTTGCGTTCAATTCCTTTATCCTTTGAAGCTCCAATTCAATAATAACCTATCAATAACAGTTTCGGATTTTATCGGTTTGAGTGAAGTTGCCATTAATTCAACAATTGATCAGCACATCAATGCAATCCAATTCCCTTTTATTGCTACGAAAGGTGGTGTGATAAAGAATATTGAAAATGAACAGGAATTCATCAACTTACTTGATGAATGCGAGATACTCACTTTAAGAGATGAGTTCGATCCTTTTTTCACGCAATGTTTTGATTTGATTTATCCGATTACCATGTTGGATATAGATAGTAATCAAGTTGTTATTGACAGTCAAAGTGCCTACTTCAGCTTTGAATTAGAACAAGGATTCGATAAACAGCCAAAATTCAGCTATCCTATCGAATTATTGGATTATGCTTCCAATACAAACATCTCGGTTGAAACCCCTTTCGAGCTTTTTGAAATCTTTGATACTTGTGAGAAGTGTCCACAATTGTTTTTCAGAATTGACACCGTCCAGGTGAACAGATTTCTCTTTGTTGCAGACTTTGAGCAAATCAACGACATAGCTTATGATTGGTACATCAATGACGACAAGATTGAAACCGACGGAGGAGCTGCTCAAGGAGATAATAGGCTGATCGAAACCTTCGCATCCGGGGAATACGAAATATGCATCAAAACTTCCTTGCCAGAGGGAGATTGCTTTTCTGGCACTGAATATTGCCAGATTATTTCTGTAGATGCGTGCCCATTTGTTTCATATGTAACGGAGGAGATAAACAGCAATACTTTTGAATTCATTGCCAATTTTGAAGCTAAGGACCTAATTGACTTCACGTGGGCTATTTATTCTAATGATGTACTTATTTTCTCTGAATTAGAAGATAGTGGAGGTGACAACAAACTTCAATACCAGTTTAGCGCCGGCACGTATGAGGTATGCTTAGAGGCCGAAATAGAGGAATGTCCCCAAGTACTAAGGTTTTGTACTGAAGTATTGATAGAATAGACTCCTATCAAAGTAGATATCACCCTCCACACTGAGTTTACTTTCCGTACACCTTTATTCATCTCATCCTTGATGCTACCATAATATCTATTCTTAGACGGCCAGTTCATTTTAGCCGACCATATTTCTTCAAATACAATTTTGTCCAGTCTCAATCTATTTTCGCCAATTGTAAAAAAGCCCGTAACCATTCTTCATTTCAGAAGTTATAGCTGTTAATAATCCTCTTCATAAGAGATTTCTTTTATTAAGGATTAGGTTACTAAAACTCCGAATGATCAAAGGATCATTCGGTTTTTTTATTTAACCGTTATCATTCCTTTCTTTAAGCCATTAACTTTGTTGTCTTAACAACTTTACTATGGCTGCAACACCTTCAATTTTTAATTATGGCGAAGATCATCTAACTGCCGGTATAGCCCTTTCTATAGCTAAAGGAAATACCAAAGGAATACTCTCCAAAAATGCACGAGAAGCTGTCAATAAGAGTGCTGATGCAGTAAAAGTGATCGCAGATGGTGAGCAAGCTGTCTATGGAATCAATACAGGATTTGGACCATTATGTACAACACAGATTTCAAAGGCAGAGACTAACACATTACAGAAAAATTTACTGATGAGCCATGCGGTAGGCCTTGGGGAACCTATTAGAGATGAAATAGCCAAGTTGATGATGATACTCAAGGTTCATGCCTTGGCTAAAGGATTTTCAGGTGTAAAGGAAGAGACGATTGACAGAATAATTTTTCACATTGACAATAACATTATACCTCTTGTACCGGAGCAAGGCTCCGTTGGAGCTTCTGGTGATTTAGCACCACTTTCGCACCTGTTTCTTCCTTTGATTGGACTTGGAAAGGTCAAAGTCAATGGATCATTCATTGATACGGGACAGTGGCTAGAAAAAGAAGGCATAAAACAACTTGATCTTGGAGCTAAAGAAGGACTTGGTTTAATTAATGGAACCCAGTTCATTGCTGCTCATGCCATTAAAATTGTAGAACAATTGCAGAATGTCCTGGTGCACGCAGACATTTCCGGTGCCATGATGATTGAGGGCTTGTTAGCTTCTGTCAAACCATTTTCTCCAGAATTACACCAAATTAGAGCTTATAAAGGGAATGGGCATGTGGCAGCATTCATCAGTAATTTATTGGATGGATCTGAAGTGGTTCACTCCCATGCGAGTTGTGCCAGAGTGCAGGACCCCTACTCACTTCGATGCATGCCTCAGGTTCATGGTGCCTCACGTAATGCATGGCTTCATGTAAAAGAAATGCTTGAAATTGAGATCAATTCAGTTACAGATAATCCAATTGTGTTCAGTTCAGATCATACCATCAGTGGTGGTAATTTTCATGGACAGCCAATGGCCCTACCGATAGATTATGCATGCCTGGCGGCAGCTGAAATCGGTAGCATTTCAGATCGTAGAATATATCTCTCACTAGAAGGTGATACACCTGGTGTACCAAAACTCTTGTTAAGCGAAACAGGTACCAACTCTGGTTTTATGATTCCTCAATACACTACCGCCGCATTGGCCAGCGAAAACAAAGGTTTATGCTTCCCAGCAAGTGCAGATAGTATTCCAACTTCATTGGGTCAGGAAGACCATGTGAGCATGGGTTCCATTGGCGGAAGAAAGGCTTTGAAAGTAGTTGAGAACGTGGAAAAAATTATTGGAGTAGAAATATTTTGTGCAGCACAAGCATTGGATTTTCATCGACCATTAAAATCCAGCAAAATTATGGCCTCCATTCATGATCATGTAAGGACTAAAATAGCGCACATTACCAAAGATGGCGTGATGAATGAAATAATGGAAACAGCCATTGAAATGGTGAAGAATAAAGAATTAATTGACGTGGCACGAGCAGCGGCCAAAAAGTATTCAATTTCACTAGAAACTGAGTTTAGCTCAGAGTTTGACCTCTATTAATGACCACACTATGACGTTCAAGGATCATATACTATTAGGAATACCTACCGATCTTCCATTGAAGAAAGCTCTAAACGGCGGAGCAAACCGAGCTCCAAAACGTAAAGACATTCTTACACGGGAAGAAAAAAAACTCGCCATAAGAAATGCATTGCGCTACTTCCCTGCCCATTGGCATGCAGAACTTGCGAATGAATTTGCTCAGGAATTAAACAATTTTGGTAGGATCTATATGTATAGATTCATGCCAGAATATAAAATGTATGCCCGACCAATAGATGAATATCCTGCAAAGTCAAGACAAGCAGCATCTATAATGTTGATGATTCAGAATAATCTTGATCCCGCAGTAGCACAACATCCGGAAGAGCTAATCACCTATGGTGGCAATGGTGCTGTATTTCAAAACTGGGCACAATACCTGCTCACGATGCAGTACCTGGCTACAATGACCGATGAACAAACACTCCATATGTATTCCGGGCATCCAATGGGGTTATTTCCATCGCATAAAGAAGCGCCCAGGGTGGTCGTTACCAATGGTATGATGATATCCAATTATTCTCAACCAGATGATTGGGAAAAATTCAATGCCTTAGGTGTTACGCAATATGGTCAGATGACTGCAGGATCGTACATGTACATTGGTCCTCAGGGCATAGTCCATGGGACAACAATCACTGTAATGAATGCTTTTAGAAAGAAACTCGGATCTGGCTCTCCTGCTGGAAAAATCTTTCTTACAGCAGGCTTAGGTGGCATGAGCGGTGCACAACCTAAGGCCGGAAATATTGCCGGATGCATTACTATTTGCGCTGAAGTGAATCCAAATGCAGCTTATAAACGGCACGAACAAGGCTGGGTAGATGAAATCATAGACGACATTAATGAGCTCATTGTACGAGTGAAGCAAGCCAAAGTGAAGAACGAAGTTGTTTCGATCGCTTTCGTGGGTAACGTTGTAGATGTTTGGGAACAGTTTTACGACCATGACATATTGATCGAACTTGGCTCCGACCAAACATCTTTACACAACCCATGGTCAGGTGGGTACTATCCGGTAGACCTTGGTTTTGACGAATCCAATGATATGATACGTAATAAACCTGAAGCGTTTAAGCTTAAAGTACAAGAGTCATTGAGAAGGCATGCAGCGGCAGTAAACAAGCATGCCGAGCGCGGAACCTACTTTTTTGATTATGGAAATGCATTTCTTTTGGAGGCTTCAAGAGCTGGTGGTGATGTAATGGCACAAAATGGCATAGATTTCAAGTATCCTTCCTATGTTCAGGACATACTCGGCCCTATGTGTTTCGATTATGGTTTTGGTCCGTTTAGATGGGTTTGTACATCTTGTGATGCTGATGATCTAAGAAAGTCTGATCAACTAGCACTGAAGGTGATGAATGAAATCAAAGATCAATCTCCACCAGAAATTCAGCAACAAATGATGGACAACATTCGCTGGATAGAAGAAGCTGAGAAGAATCAGTTGGTAGTAGGTTCCAAGGCCCGGATACTTTATGCTGATGCAGAAGGTAGATCTAAGATTGCTGAAGCTTTCAATAAAGCCATTAGATCAGGGGATATCTCAGCTCCCATTGTATTAGGCCGGGACCATCACGACGTAAGCGGTACCGATTCTCCATATCGTGAGACGAGCAATATCTATGATGGAAGCAGATTCACGGCGGATATGGCTATTCAAAATGTTATTGGTGATAGCTTCCGAGGTGCAACTTGGGTTTCGATACATAATGGTGGTGGTGTTGGCTGGGGTGAAGTAATTAATGGAGGTTTTGGAATGTTGTTAGATGGTTCTGACGCTGCTTATAGAAGGTTGAAAGCTATGCTTTTTTATGATGTGAACAATGGGATTGCACGTAGAAGCTGGGCAAGAAATGAGGAAGCACTTTTTGCAATCAGGCGCGAAATGGATCGAACTCCAAGTTTGAAAGTGACGCTTCCCAACTTAGTAGATGATTCTATTATCGACGGCCTGAACTAGATTTCAGCGTGCGGTTCAGAATCCCAATTTCCAAAAATCCAATTGCCCGGCAGTGTTGGGTCACTCGATGCAAAGAACTCCTCCACTGCAGTCATTAAATCATACCTTGAAAGTCTATAGCTCTGAGTCTTATCAAGGAGGCTAAATGCTTTGTCACAATAGGTTCTATCTATTCCAAAAGTATCGTAGAAGTCTTCGTATTCTTTTTTGGAGATAAATCCATCTCTATTCTGATCGAAGAAATCAAACATGAAGTTGAAAATCAGCTCTTTATAGTCGTCCAAAGTATCTTCATCTCCCGATAAAATCACTTTCTTAAGAAAAAAATCAACCCATTCTCTTTCAGTTACCTGATTGAAAGAAAATGGTTTGATATCCTTTACAAGAGAATTGAAAAGCTTGACTGCTTTGTCAGTAATTCTTTTATGTTCTTTGCTATTTGGCTCGTAATTCAGTCTTATGCGCACCTTTTCGACCATCTCAGTGAGATCATCCATTTGAAGACAACTATTGCTATTCAAATCTAAAATGCGAAAAAAGTAGCCAAGCTTTTTTCTTTGGAATTCTGCAGACATATTGGGTGATTTGCCGCAAAAGTAGGAAAGTTCATGCTAATAGTTAGACAACTCGCTTTTCGATATAATCTGAGTTGAAAATACTTAAGGCTCCCATGTATTTCAATTTGAATGAAATCAGATCTCCTACCTTATATTTTTGGCTGGAATCGCCCAAGTCAACTATTAGCATATCAGAGCTTGCGCCCGTTATTTCTATGGAATCATCTTCAGGCATTAAAAAATCCTCCGATACATCCAAAAGTCCAATGTCTAGTATGGCTCTATAGGACGTCTTACCATAATCCGCTTGATTGATTTCGAATACCTCTCCAGAAGGGTTGGCATCCATAAATCCAATAGGTACTTTAGGTTTTTCAGTAATTTCAATAATTTCCGAATGCAACCTAAAGACATCACTTTCCATTCCGGGTACAGTCTCTTGGGTGAATAGGTCGAGACCGAAGAATAACATTTCTCCAATCCTGAAATGATTAATCCCATCTGGTATTTGCTTCTTAAATAACAGTGGAACCACTACTGAGGTGCCTCCGGAAACCCATGGTATTTTCTTATTGAATTTAGCTTCTATAAGTTGCTCGTATAGAGAGAGTTGTATTAGTTTATCTTCAGAAGGCATCACACCATATAGACAATTCAAATTTGACCCAATTCCAGTGACCACAATGTTTGGAAGGTTAAATACTGATTCATAAAAATCCATCAAATGATCACCCATCACGCCTTCCCTCAAATCCCCCAACTCGATCATTATAATGACCTTATGCATCTTGTTTTGTTTCACAGCTTCATCTGATATCCATTTGATGGTTTTGTATTCTGTGTTGAAACTGGCATCTGCATACTTAACGAGACGGTGGATACTTCTCTTAGCCGGCGGCTTTATGTAAACTGTCTGCACCTCAGGTGCAATTTTCTTTACTACTTCTAAATTACTAATCCGTGAATCGCAAATTTCTTTAGCACCAAGGTTTACAACTTCTTGCAAATACTTTTCATTACCACACAGCAGCTTCGAAACCACAGCCCATTCGATTCCATTTTCCTTGAATAAGTCATCCAAGAACTGATAGTTCCGCTTCAACTTGTCTTTATATAGTTCTATAAATGCCATTGCTAGTTTATTAAACGGGGAATTTTAGCTGGCAATCTTGTGAGCAACTCATAGTTAAGCTGATCACTCAATTCGCCAAATGACGCTACACTAATCTCTACATCACCGTCCCGACCAATCAGCGTAACAACATCACCTTTTTTCGCATGCTCAATTTCAGAAACATCAACCGCCATATTGTTCATATTCACCATTCCTAACACTGATGTTCTAACGCCATTGATTGAAACCCGACCCGTATTGCTTAGCGATCTACTAAATCCATGTGAATAACCGATCGGAACAATAGCTATTTTCATATCTCGCTGGGCCAAAAAGGTTGTGCCATATCCAACAAACTCACCCATTTCTATTTGTTTTACACTCATTATTGTGCTTTTCCAGCTAATCAATCTCCTCAATGGTTCTGACTTGTCCTCTCTACTCTTAAGGTGTTCAATTAAGATTTCTGTACTCGGCCAAAAGCCGTATTGAAGAATGCCTATGCGAACCATATCACCATGCATTTCTGGAAATCGAATGGATGCTGCCGAACAACATGTATGCTCCATTTTAGCCTTAACACCACTCTTTTCCAACAATTGCTTTAGCTCCACGAACTTGATCTTTTGCTCCTGAACTCTGTAATAGTTGGCAATGCTTTCTGCACCAGCAAAATGGGTGCAAATACCTTCAATCTCAATGGATTGCTCGTGTTCAATTAACATTGGGATCAATCTCAGAACCTCGTCGTGATCAAAACCGGTTCTGTTCATACCTGTTTCCAATTCAATATGAATAAGTGCCTTTTTATCTAGCTCATTAGCAGCGTAAAAAGCAGCTTCGAGCCTGTCAAACTCAAAGACAAAGAAGGAGATGTTATTTTCTATTGCCCATTCAATATCTTCATTAGAGATATAGCCCATGATCATGATTTCCGTATCATCATTTTGCTTGGTTTCTAACACCTCCTTGGCCTCATCTGCGCTGTGTACAGAAAAATGATCAACTCCATATGACTCTGCCATTGGTACAAAGTCACGAATTCCATGACCATATGCATTGCCTTTTACAACGGAAGATATACGTGTACCTTTCTTTATAAGACGCTGTATAAAAACCAGATTATTCTCAAAAGCCTTACTATTTAATTCTATGTATGACGGACTATTCATTTATGGCTTTTTCAACAATTACTGTAAACATTTTAATCCCAGTTTCGGTAATCTCATCTGGATAATCATAATCAGGATTATGTAGGGCTGGACAATTTTCGCCTGAACCAATGCCAAACATGGCTCCAGGGAATTTCTGAGTAAACAATCCGAAATCCTCTCCCCATTTAAAAGGCCAGGTTCGCTCCTCGCTATTCAACAGATTAGCAGCGATTGCTTCCTTTATTATCTTTACTGCCTTGCTGTCATTCCTATTCGACTCGAACGCTTCTGTCCAGCTAATACTTGCCTGAATATCATACTTTGCGGCTATTGCATCAATTCTTACCATTATCCTGTTGGTCAGTTCTTCCATTATTTCATTGCTCCATGTCCGTAATGTATAGTGAACTTCTCCATGTCCAGCAGAGACTCCATAGGAGAGTTCTCCCATGTTTATAAATATTGGCGTTGTTAGCGCAAAATCATCACGCTTCCAATCAGGCTGCGCTTCTTCTTCAAACATTGTTACGAGTTCAGAGATCGTCATTGCGGGATTTATTCCCTTTTCTGGCTCGGCAGCATGAGAAGTTTTCCCGTCTAGTTTGATGATGATACTCTTAGCCGCTGAGGTGAAGCTATCTTCTTTCACCACTACCTCATGAAGAGGATAACCGGGTAAATTATGTAGTGCAAAGACTAAATCAGGATTGAAGTTGAATTGTTTATCAGCAAGGACGGCCTTTGCTCCTTCTCCATTCTCTTCTGCTGGCTGAAATATTAGAATTAAGCGTCCCTGTGATAGTGGGTTGTGTTTGAAATAATCAGCTACACCACACATTATAGCTGTGTGTCCATCATGACCACATTTATGTGACACTCCATCCTTTTTGGATTTATGTTCAAAATCATTAATCTCATGAATAGGAAGCGCATCATGATCTGACCTGAGCATGATTGTTTTTCCTTTACGACTGGTGTTAAAGTCTACATACACGCCTGTACCTCCGATTTTCCTTCCTTCAACACCTATTTTATTAAGGAATTCAATAATTCTTCGTTGCGTCTCAGTTTCATTTTGGGACACTTCAGGATTTTGATGTAGTTCTCTTCTAAAAGTTGTTAGGTCATCTATCATGATCTCTTCCATCTCATTTCTAAATATTTGTTTGTGAAGCCTAATTTTTCATACAGTCCTTTTGCAGGATTGTTTGGTTCCACATGGAGGGCTATGTCACCTACTGTTTCTTTAAATGCTCTTTCCATGAGTTGCCGTCCTATACCTTTTCCACGATAGTCAGAATGTGTTGCTATGTAGACAAGAATATTTTCAGGTATGTAACCGGCCATTCCGGTTTTATTGATAATGGTAGCTCCCACGATATTATCGTCATCCCAAGCTGAAAGGATAAGACCTCCTGGATGTTTTCCGGCGTTTAAAGCATATTCGATGCAGTTCCTGATGTCTTCCTTCGGGTCACCAAATTCATCAAGGAATCTATGTAGAAAACTCACTATTTCCTCTTTTTCGTATAAGCCTACCGTCTGTGCAGGTGCGTATTTCTTAATGGAGATATTCATTTTTGTTGAGATTTAATTAGTCCGGTACATATATAAAAGCATGCAGCAACAGATATTCCAAATAAGTTGGGATCCAGCCCAAACCATTTGATTTCAAACAAAGTAAGTAAGGTAGTGGTGGTACCGCCGAAAGTCATTGCCAATAGCGCTCCCAGCCTCGTTGCATGCTTCCAATAAAAAGCCCCGATTATAGGTACAAGTAATCCTGAAACCATAAAAGCATATGAAAAAAGCATGGCTTCCAATACGTTTTCCAAAGACAATGCGATCACCAGTGAAATGATTCCAAGGCTAAGTGTTGCAATTTGTGAAGCACGTAAAGATTTTTTATCCATTTCGAAATTGCCTTCAGGCTGGAACCGAAGTATGTCGGTTAGAAATGATCCTGATGAGGCCATTAGGCAACTATCCGCCGTGGACATTACAGCTGAGAAATACGCAGCTAACACCAATCCCATCAATCCATGCGGGAGTACTGTACGAAGCAAAATTGGTAGACCAAGCTCCGGATCTATACTGGCAGAAGCCGCAAATCCTATAGATTCAAACAGTCCTTGATCAAAGGCAACTCTTGCAAAAAGTCCAAGTATAACACCTAGGAATGCCATAACGGGCCACTCAAAAAGTCCAGCAATAAGCCATGCTTTTTTTGCTTGTTTCTCACCTCTGCTGGCGAAAATTCTCTGATATAGCGTCATACCTACGAACCATATGGGAATAATAGTGACAGACCAGTTAACTAAATCATGCCACGTGAGGTTTGTTAGGGTCAATAGATCCTTATTTAAAATATTGTCGAGTGCGTTCCAGCCACCAATAGCTTTAAAGCCAAATGGAATGCCCGCAAATAATAACCCTGCCATCAAAATAATCCACTGGAAGGTGTCTGTATAAATGACTGCTTTCAAACCACCTAAAATTGTATAACCAATAGCCACCAATCCCATAAGCAAGACTGCATACTCAAAGGAGAAGTTGGCGAATGTGCCCGATGCTAGTTTAGCACCAGCAATTATCTGAGAACTGGTAAACCCGAGATAACCAATAGTGGTGATTATGCCGGCAAGGATTGCCACATGTTTACCATAAAAATATTCAAATATTTGAGGAAGCGTTGTAAGCTTCCGTATACCAGGCAGTTGATATACCTTGGGAATCAGGAGAACAGCGGCCATCCATGCACCTATTAACCCAGTAAATAATAACCAAGACCCTGAAAGTCCTATAGTAAATCCTAAACCACCTAATCCTATAGAAAATCCACCACCAACATCTGTCGCAACTACTGAAAGTCCAATGTGCCAGCTAGAAACATTTCTTCCAGCAACATAATAGTCATCGCTGGTTTTATTTTTTCGATAGAAATAAAGTCCTACCGCGAAAACTAAAACAATATAAATGGCAAATATTGCTATATCAAAAATCACAGACCACTCCTTTCGCTAGGAATATGTACCGATTGCTGTATTGTGATCTTTTGGTTCTTGCTTAAGAAGATAGCTTCTTTGTTGCTTTAGTTATAGTGTATTGCAAAGGTAAAACATGACATGGCATGATAAAAGTTTTATATTCAATATCCCTATTAACTAAATAGTTGTGAGATTTAAGGAAATGAAAATTAGAACTGCTCTTTTAGGATTATCATTAACTATTCTCATTGGATGTGCTCCTTTGAGCAAGAGTCAATTAAAAATGTCTCATAACTATTTTCAGGCTATTGCTAATCACCCGAGGTACATTCAGGAATTAAATGTTCGTGTTGCAGATCTCAACCTTGAAGCGAAAAATCTTGAAAGTTCACTTCACAGCTCCGACTCTTTGAGGATTGCAACCATCATCAGATCAATCAATGAATATGAAGAGTCTATGCGTATTCCTGATAGTATTCTTGTTCATACCAAGGTCGTAGATAAATACATTCAAAATTATTATCTCCTGATACCAAACGGGTTTAGCATTTACCGAGCACTAAAAGGTACAACTGAAACAATCGGAGGAATTTTTGGACTTGGAGGTGTTGTCAGTGGCATTTTACCAAGCAATATCAATGGTATGAATCCAACAAAAAAACGAAAGATACAAGCGCACGTGCTTAATTCGGAGAGCGACTTAATCAATTCTCTCCAAATACTCAAGTCATACATTAACACCTCGTATCTACCTAGACTTAATCGAATAGATGACCAATCAATTGCAGACTTTGAATTATTGCTTGAAAGCATCAATAATAAGACTCCCCCACTCGAATATTACACGAAGCATAATAGAATGCTAACTGATTTTTACCAGCGACTTTATCATACAAAAAACCTTGTAAGGCATCTTTCCAAATCTATTGACACCTTCATATTGGTAGAAAAGGAGATAGCAAAGAGTTTTGAAGAAAAGGAAAAGGTTGATGTTGAGAAAACACATCTCAATGAACTTGTCAATGACATGCAGCGGATGAATTTTCTTCTTGTTGATCTAAATGAGCGAAAAAAAGGTACTAACTAAAAAAGTCCGCTGGTGCGGACTTTCTAATTGTATAAGATTGGTTTGATACTAGAGAAAATCCACCTTTCCACTTCCCAGATTATAAAAAGCCGTCACAATTTTTAGCTTACTGTTATCTACCGCTCCTTTTATAATAGATGACCTATTGTATAAATCTTTAGCAGATAGTTCCGCATTTTTTTTCACCACTACATTTACATCATCGCTTCCTGCTTGTGCTTTAGCTGGCGCTATTTGCGCTAGGAGATGATTTAAGTTATAACCATTGTCTCCACCAGCCAAAGCAGCTCCAACAGCACCACAGCTTTCGTGACCCATTACCACTATTACTTCAGTTCCGAGGTGAGCCACAGCGTATTCAATACTTGCTATAGTATCTGTATTTGCAATATTTCCAGCAACACGAAGCACAAAAAGCTCACCGAGTCCAGTATCAAAAGTAATTTCAGGAACAACTCTACTATCCGCGCAACTCAAGACGATAGCCCATGGTGATTGTCCTCCAGTGAGTTCAGATCGTCGCTGATCATTCTGCATTTCACCATTCAGTTTGTTCGAAATAAACCTTTCGTTACCTGATTTCAGTCTTTCTATTACTTGATCTTGATTCATATGATTGATTTATTAATTAACCGCTAATGTAAAATAATATAACTATTTCAATAAAATTTGCTCTCTTTACTTCAGGATTCATCTCTGACTATTAATCTTCTCATAATATAATTGTTGGATCCGAACCGCTTCGGCAAAACTGGAGCGGTTCTCTTTATCTTAACCTTCGCTCCCACTGGTTGGCTAATCTGTCTTTCTTGATTCTAGCAATTATCTCCGGATCATCAAGTAGTGCGTTTCTTCCTTTTGAGGTGAAATGCCAATTATCGCATTCGATACACTTATATACATCACATGGACCCTGATTGATAGGGTAATCATTTATGATGTGATTCTGCACCAATGCTTCTAGCGCCAGTTCCTCATCCACGAATGATCTCTTGCCTGTGACACAATTCTTATTCAATATCCAGTCCTTTTGATTTCCAGTCTGAAAAACCCCCTTTGTAATCATAAATCAGCTTAAAACCTGCTTCCTGCAACATTTCTGCTGCTTTTCTGCTCCTACCGCCGCTTGCACAATGTATGATCAGAGGGTTTGACGTATCCTGTTCTTTGATGCGCTCTAAAAAGTCCGATGAGAAAAAATCAATGTGAATTACCCCAGGCAAATGTCCTTGATCATACTCTTTTAGCGTTCGAATATCTACCACTACCGTTCCGGCTTTTTGCAACTCAATTAGCTTTTCTGCATTGATTATTTCAATGCCTTCTTGTGGTGGTGAGGAACATCCTATTAGGATTATTGAAAAATAAATAATTCGTATCATCGTATTAGTAAGAAAAAGTACTATTAAACTAGTAGTTGAAAATCAGGTTTTATACGTATAAATGCCAAAATACGAATAGTTACCTTAGCAATTGCTGTTTCAAAAGCAATTTTGGAGCGGAATTTGATACCATCAATTATTACTTTTAGCTTAAGAAATATGAAAAGCATTTTAGTAAGCGTATTTATACTCATCTCAGTGAGCCTTTTTGGTCAAGAAGACGAAAAAAGACTTGATGAAAAAATTGATGAGATAACTTACGATTGGGATTTGGAAGCAGACAAATTATCATCATACGAAGGACTGCAGGAATTATGCGCTGATGAAAATTATCGGACAAAGATCATTTCACTTCTTGATGATATCCATCACTATGATACAGTTTTATATAATGTGTTAACTAAACTCTCACGAACAAGTGAGGACAAGGAAATAAAAAAGACACTCAAGGACATTAAGAAATTTGAAAGCGAATATGACTCGAAGAGTTTCGTTCATTTTATGAATGAAGAATGTAAAGCGATGCGTGAAATCGAAAAAGAAGCAGATGAGACCGCTAACGATGTTGGAATCAATTCGTATTCAGGCCAAGTTTATATACTTGAAACTGAGCTATTCAAGTACGTGAAACATGTAACTGCCAGGGTTGATAAGATCAGATTACATGTTCATCATCTAAGTAAGCAATACAATTAGTTTAGCTTAATTTATCAGCAAATATTTTTTTGAATTTTTCAACCTTTGGAGTGACTACAAATGCACAATAAGGTTGACTACTGTTCTGATTGTAATAATCTTCATGTTCAATTTCTGCAGGATAAAAAATGTCTAATGAGCTTATCTCTGTAACGATAGCATCTGTCCATATATCTGACTCATCCAGCTTTTTTTTATACGCTTCTGCTAGCTTCTTTTGATTTTCAGTATGATAGAAAACAGCTGAACGATATTGAGATCCAACATCATTCCCTTGTCTATTCAAAGTAGTCGGATCATGGGTTTTCCAAAAAACTTCCAACAGCTCATCATATGATATTACATTCGGATCATAGTCGAGCTGAATAACCTCTGCATGTCCGGTTTTTCCAGTACAAATTTCCTTATACGTTGGGTTTTGAGTATGGCCGCCCGCATAGCCCGATTTAACTTGTGAAACTCCTTTTAAGCGTTGAAACATCGCTTCTGTGCACCAAAAACAGCCTGATCCAAAAGTGGCTTTTTCCATAGTCATATGTCTATCCAGGCAAATCTAACTTCTTAGGCAATCAATTAGTTCCTAGATTGTAATCGTTTAATTTAAATTGTTGATTTAGTTCCCTAACATCACTAATAAAATTGCAATGCTCGGCTGATAGCTTTACTGCCGCTTTAATCAATTTTAGAATAATTTACTTTGAAGGCTTTTGTACAGGTATACTACAGTTTAGTATACTTGTAACAAGTTGGTTATGACCTCCTGATTAATGAAGAAGGATAAAAAAAGGGGGCAGAAGATTACGAAGTTGAATAACTTAGCTCATCACCTTAAGTCACTACGCATGAAAAAGCTAAATGCACTTGCCCAGAAAGGAAAAATTAATGAGAATGCCGGTATTCGGGACTCCCACTCTACTATTATTAATGCAGACATTGATAAGGTATGGAATGTCCTCATCGACATGGAAAACTGGCCTTCATGGAATCCAGATGTAAAACAAGTGATATTGGAGGGTGAAGTAGCAGAAGGTGTCAATTTCAGTTGGACTCAAGGAAGAACTCACGGCAAGTCTCAAATTCAGACCGTAAAAAAGCCCTCTACTCTCTCATGGACGAGCAAGGCCAAATTAGTTAAGCGAATATATGTTTGGTCGTTGGAATCTGATGAAGGTCAAACAATAGCAACTGTTAGTGCATCTTTTCAAGGAGCATTTGTCGTATTCGCTGAAAATCACCAAAAAGTATACAACGAGCTGTTGAATTGGCTAGAACGCATTAAGGAGAAAACAGAAGGGGAATAAACCTACTCCCCTGTTTTTGGTTTAGTCAGATCTCTCAATTGTTGCTGCACAACCTGAAATCCTGGACGCATTTCAAGCACTTCAAGATATTTAGCCTTAGCACCTTCTACGTCTCCTTTTTCTTGTAAGATCATAGCCTTTACTCTATGTGCGGCCACTTTAAGCTTCACATCCTCACCTCTTCCATTGGTAGTAGGAAATCGAATGGTGTTGACATCAGATTTTGGATCACTAATTATAATATCAAGTGAAGTATTTGCTTCAGTGAACCGATCCAATTCCATCTGCAAAAATGAGATCTTGTAAAGTGTATTTATGTCACCACTTGCCAAGTATAACTTTTCATAAAAATCTAACGACCTGTCTTTAACGCCAAGATTGTCAAATCCTGTGGCAGCAATCTCCATAGCAAATTGATTTTGTGGGTCTATCTGAAGTGATTGTTGGGCTACCAATGCTGCAGAAGCACTCTGATTATACTGTAGATATAGTATTGCCAGAGAATCATATAGAGCAATGTTCCCCGGGTTTTCTGCCAATAGGTTATAAAGCGCAGTTCTTGCAACTACAGGATCATTAAACAATTTGGCAGTATTGTAAATGAAGGATTGCTTTCTCAGTTCCCAAGGAATTGAATCACCTTGAGCAACTTCCTGACTTTGTGCATTGACAAATCCAACAGACAATACGCCAATCAAAAAAAGAATATTTTTCATAATATGATTTATTTATTAGTCCTCTGAGGGATGATCTTTAGATAAAGTTTTCAAGATCATTTCTTTCAAACAGCCTGCAAACATAGCTATTTGTCTTTGGAGGCGGAAATGAATTTTGAAGTAGGAGTTAATCCATGTTTCTGTCCTATTTTGAGCATTAGATTAAAAGCTTCATTTTCGTCATTTTTAATTCTCCCATCGAGAATGGCTTCCTTAATTTCGTTCTTAATGTCACCAATAATTCTGGATGGTTTTATATCAAACACTTCAATGATTTGCTCCCCGGATACCGGCGGATGAAAATTCATGACATGGTCTCTCTGCTCTACTTCGCTGATTCTTTTTTCAACCTTTTTGAAATTGGCCTGATACTTTTTCACTCGTTCAGGATTTTTTGAGGTTACGTCAGCCTTACATAGGGTCATAAGATCTCTCACATCTTCACCTGCCTCAAATATCACTCTTCGTACGGCTGAATCTGTCACCTTATCATTCACAAGAGCGATAGGTCTTAAATGCAGTTTAACCAGCTTTTGGACGTATTTCATGCGATCATCCAATGGGAGTTTTAGTTGCTTAAAGATTTTAGGTACCCATTTGGCTCCTAGATCCTCATGTCCATGAAAAGTCCAGCCTACCTTTTCGTTAAACCTTTGAGTTGCCGGCTTAGCAATGTCATGGAGAATGGCAGCCCATCTAAGCCATAGATCATCAGTCATTTCACATATATTGTCGAGCACCTGAAGTGTGTGATAGAAATTATCCTTGTGGGCTTTGCCGTTGATTTTTTGAACACCTTGAAGCGCTGACATCTCAGGAAAAACTAATTTTAGAAGTCCGCTGTGAAAAAGTAACTGAAACCCGTATGAGGGCTTATCTGTCATGATAATTTTATTCAGTTCATCCGTGATACGCTCTTGAGATACTATTGAGATCCTTTCTACATGATCTATTATTCCTTGAAAAGTATCAGGTTCAATGTCAAAATGAAACTGTGAAGCAAAACGAATGGCTCTAAGCATCCGGAGTGGATCATCAGAAAATGTAATACCAGGCTCTAAAGGAGTCCTTAAGATCATGTTGCGGAGATCTTCTATCCCATTGAATGGATCTATCAGTTGACCTAACTTTGAACCATTAAGGCTAATTGCCATTGCATTTATAGTGAAGTCGCGTCGATTCTGGTCATCTTCCAGGCTTCCGTCTTCAACTGTGGGGTTTCGTGATTCCTTTCGATAGGATTCTTTTCTCGCTCCCACAAATTCATACTCGAAACCGTCATGATGAATAGCTGCTGTTCCAAAATTCTTGAAAGTTGACAACTTAGCATCTTTACCCAGCATTTTAGCAACTTCCTTAGCCAGGCCAATTCCACTACCGACGCATACAAAATCGATATCCTTCGATACTCTATTGAGAATCAAATCGCGTACATAACCTCCTACCACATAGGATTCAACCCCGGCGGCTTTTGAAGCTTCGGAAACTATTGAAAATATTGGCTTTGATTTTATATGCGCTGTTAATTGATCGTGCATGTGGCAAAGATAGGATTCAATCAACCATATGCTTTTGTCAAGTGAGGGAGATTATCAAAAAGTTCGTCAAATCGTGTAGTGCCTTCTTTTGATAGCAACCCACGAAAGAAGCTTCTCAATTGTTGTGACAAAAAAACATGAAATTCCTTTTCCAGCCTTGCTGATGGATAGTCTGTAGGCTTTCCGAATAAGAAAGCGCAAAGTGTTTCTCTATACATCATCAAGGATACCTTTGGTTCCACTCGATCGTCAATCATCTTTTCAGTATAACCTTGCTCGAGTAATATCGAAAATCTGTCAAATACAGCACTATTGATGTGATTAGACATAATCTCGGACAGCATACTGCTATCACTGGAAATTTCTCGCAACACGTTGATACTGATATGCCTTACATTTTCATGCATCATTTGCAGGTAGTCAATAAGCTTGACAATAAAGCATCGATTCGAATTGATTATTTCTTCCGACAGGTTTACGATCGTTTCGAGTTTAGCCTTTCCCACAGCAACATATAGCTCCTCTTTATTCTTAAATTGAAAATAGATGGTTTTTTTGCTCATTTTCAGTGAATTAGCAATATCATTTATGGTCGTTTTATGATATCCCTTCGTTGAAAAATGGGCATAAGCAGAGGCAAGTATACGTTCGCGTTTATCTAACAACTTCGCTTAATTTGCGCCAAAAATAGTTGGTCTTAATTCATGCGCAAGAAAAAATGATAATGATTCTCGCTGAATGAAATAGATTTGTTTTCAATGGAAAAAGAGCATGCTAAAAGGCAGATAGAATCATTGACAGAGGAACTGAATCACCACAATTACCTCTATTATCAAAAAAGCCAGCAAGAAATCTCTGATTATGAGTTTGACACCAAGTTAAAGGAGCTAGAAAAATTAGAAAGTTTATTTCCAGAACTTAAGTTGCCACACTCTCCAACAAGTCGTGTAGGTGGAGATATCACAAAAGATTTTAAAACAATTGCCCACAAATACCCCATGCTGTCTTTGGGGAACACCTACTCGAAAGAAGAACTTTTAGATTTTGATGGGAGAGTAAAGAAGGGCTTAGGGACAGAAGACTATGAATATATCTGTGAGCTTAAATTCGATGGGGTCGCGATAAGTTTAAAGTATGAGCATGGCTTGCTTGACAGAGGCATTACTCGAGGTGATGGAACCAAGGGTGATGATATAACTACAAATGTCAAAACCATCCGGACCATTCCACTAAAGATCCGAGGTGATAATTTCCCTGAATCCTTTGAAGTACGTGGTGAGGTGTTTATGCCGAAAGAGCAGTTTATCAAATTGAATGAGCGTGTTCATCAAGAAAACGAACAAAGGATAGTTGAAGGTAAATCTCCGATAACATTATACGCAAATGCACGGAACACCACTTCAGGATCACTTAAAATGCAGGATTCAGGAGTGGTCGCCAGTAGAAAGCTTGATTGCTACATCTACTCTTACCTCGATGAAAACAACACCTTTCGAACACACGAAGAATCACTACACTTTCTAGAGAAGACAGGATTCAATGTGTCACAGACGTATAGAAAATGTGAAAGCATAAATGAAGTTCTCGAATACATCAATCATTGGGACAAGGAAAGGCATAAGCTAAGTGTAGAAACCGATGGTATCGTAATCAAAGTCAATAGCATCGCTCATCAATCTGAACTCGGTTTCACTGCTAAAAATCCCCGTTGGGCCATATCTTATAAGTTTAAAGCTGAATCGGCAGCCACAATTTTAAACAACATCACCTATCAGGTAGGGCGAACAGGTGCCATTACTCCGGTAGCTGAGTTGGAACCAGTATTACTTGCCGGTACCACGGTAAAAAGAGCCTCCCTGCATAATGCAAATGAAATCGAACGCCTGGATGTGAGAATTGGCGATAGTGTTAACGTGGAAAAAGGTGGCGAAATTATACCAAAAATAACTGCAGTCAACCTGGATAGTCGTCAACCTGATGCCAAAAAGGTATCATACCTTACCTATTGTCCGGAATGTAATACAGCGCTTATCCGAAAAGAGGGAGAAGCACAACATTATTGCCCAAATCAGGAAACCTGTCCACCCCAAGTATTGGGAAGGATAGAGCACTTTATTAGTCGGAATGCATTAAACATTGAATCATTGGGCCCGAGAACCATCACGGGGTTCTTAAATAAAGGACTGATTCACAATGTAGCAGGATTGTATGCACTGCAATTTGAAGATATTAACAATTTACAATTTGAGGAGCTTGATGATGAAAGTGGTGAATCGACCAAGCGCTCAATTAAAGAAAAATCAGCTCGAAATATCATTGAATCGATTGAGAAATCGAAGGAAATTCCTTTTGAGCGTGTTCTATTTGGGCTCGGAATTAGATATGTAGGTAAAACCGTAGCTGAAAAATTAGCTCAACATTTTGGTACAATAGACCGTCTAATGAATGCGTCGTTTGAAGAAATAGTGGATGTTCACGAAATAGGTGACAGAATAGCCCAAAGTGTAGTTGCATACTTCGAGGATGAGGACATCAGGCGGATGGTTAATGCCCTAAAAGAAGCTGGCCTTTCATTTGAGATTTCGCAAACCGAAGGCTCGGATGATACTTTAAAAGGACTTACGTTTGTTGTTTCTGGTGTTTTTGAGGGATATGGACGTGATGAATTAAAAAACCTCATTAAGCAACACGGTGGTAAGGTAGCTAGTAGCATATCATCAAAGACCAACTACCTTGTAGCTGGTGCCAACATGGGGCCTGCTAAAAAAGAAAAGGCAGATTCACTTGGAATTACTATTTTGGACGAGTCATCATTTAGAGAACTTTTAGAAAATGATTAAAAACATTTTCCTCAACCACAAAGGCAAACCAACCATTGCCACTAAGGAACATTGCACGTATTCAGAAGCAACTAATATTGGTATTTTATATCATGCAGATGAGTTTAACAACGAAACGATCAAGAAGCTGGAGGAGCTTTTAAAAGGAGATGGTAAAACTGTAGCCAAAATCGGGTATGCGGACAAACCATCTGAAGATCCGCTTATCTTTTATAAAAAAGATATATCAGGCACAGGCAATATTAAGAAGGACAATCTGTCGTTTTTCATCAATCAAACTTTTGATTTCCTGATTTCGCTTGATACTTCAGAAAACATTAATTACAAATACGTTCTGGCGATAAGCAAGGCAACCTGTAAAGTGGGTTTTGAAACGGAACAGTATTATGATTTGTTACAGCTTTCATTGAAGATGGATGAAAGCAAGCCAAAAGCGGTGGCAAACATGGTCCGCTATCTTAAAATGATCTAGCTCAAAATGACACAAGAATTGCAAGGTACGGGCATCGCTTTGGCTACTCCCATGAATGATGATTATTCTGTTGACTATCACTCCCTGGGAGG
The DNA here is from genome assembly GCF_039960695.1 of Ekhidna sp. Classification (GTDB taxonomy): domain Bacteria; phylum Bacteroidota; class Bacteroidia; order Cytophagales; family Cyclobacteriaceae; genus Ekhidna. The sequence continues at coordinate 591,276 of NZ_JBDVKP010000004.1, forward strand.
GTTGTTGGATCATATCGTGACTGGTAATGGCGATTATATCGTGGTACAAGGAACCACTGGAGAATCACCGGTTTTTACCTGGTCAGAAAAACTTGACATTCTAAATTTTGTAATTGATCATCTGGGTGATAAAAAGCCGGTAGTATTCGGCCTGGGAGGTAACGATACTTTTGATTTGATTGAGAAATCAAAAGACTTAAAATCATTTGATCTAGCCGCTATTCTTTCTGTCAGTCCCTACTATAACAAGCCTTCTCAGGATGGTCTAATCAGGCATTATAGCATGTTAGCAGATGCCTTTCCGCATCCAATTATTCTTTACAATGTTCCTTCGCGTACAGCTTCCAATGTAGAAGCCAGCACAACAATCGAACTGGCAAAGCACGACAACATTATAGCCATGAAAGAAGCTTCCGGAGATCTTGTTCAATGTAAAACGATCGCTGATAACAGGCCTTCAGGTTTCATGTTATTGTCCGGAGACGATGTATTGACGCACGACATTATTCAGATTGGTGGAGATGGAGTCATTTCTGTTATAGGCAACCTAATGCCTCAGGCATTTACAGATATGGTCAACGCTTCTTTAAGACATGATGTCAATGCTGCCGCTCAGATGAATGAAAAGCTAAAAGAAGCATATGCACTACTTTCCGAAGAGGGCAACCCAACGTCTCTAAAAGCAGGGTTAGAAACCATAGGAATCGGTCGAAGAACGGTGAAACCACCCTTATATGATGCTTCTGATCTTTTAATGGAGAAGTGGAAGGCATACTTTGAGAATCAAGCCAAGTAATACTTTGCATTAATTATCGAGGCAAAAGCAACCATTTGTTGCTACTGAGCATTAATAATGAGAAGATGACTTGCCGACGGCAAGTAAAACTATTTAGGCAAAACTCGATGATAAAGAAAAACATGCTCATGATTATGCTTTTGGGCATGATATCAGTCACCGCACAAGAAAGCAAGCGTATATCCGGGAAAGTAGTTGATGAGCATTCAGGTGACCCACTCGCCTTCTCCCACGTGGGCATTTTTAACTCCAGCTATGGAACGGTCTCTAATCTAGCTGGAGATTTTAGCTTGATTGTGCCCGCACAATACGCTGACGCTCAACTCTCAGCTTCATATCTCGGGTATAAACTTAAATCTATTCCTGTAGCTTCAATAAGCACTGATAAAACACTGATAATCAAGCTGTCATCGACAGTTACTGAATTGCCTGAATTGATCATCAGCGTTAATGAAAAATCAATTATTGAAGAAGCAATAGAAGCAATTCCACAAAACCATGATCAAAATGAAATGCAACTTAGCGCCTTCTGGCGGGCTTCTATTTGGAACGAATCTACTGAATATGTCCAACTGACAGAGTATGCCTTTGACATGTTTAGACATGGCACCTTCGGTCAGCAAGAAAATTCAATGAAAATTCTTCGTGGGCGAGTGGCTAGAGACACTTCATTTTTCACTGATATAGGTAGTATGCAAATAGGAGTTACTCCTCCATCGCTATTTATAAGTTCACTGTTGATCGACCACCCTTTGCTTGACAAAAAAGTACTAAAGAAGCACACGTACAAGATTACAGATGCTACTTCTTACATGGAAAGAGCTGTGTTTGTTGTTAGTTTTCAACCGAAGAAAAACGCCAGAGGAAAGTTATTTGAAGGCAAAATCTTGCTGGACACTGAGACACTTGCATTCGTGAAAATTTCATACAAAAAGATGATAAGTAAAGAAAACCCAGAAAAAGTGTTTGATGGACTTAGCATGGCATCATTAGTTGTAGGCTTGGGGCAGAGCACTATGGATAGCTTTGAAAATGAGCTTAACTATCAATTTGTGAATGGAAAATGGTACTTAAGTCACGCTAAATACGATATAAATTGGACCATGAGGAGAGCAAAGCAAGGCGTGACCAAGCCAGTAACTTTCAAAGCTGATTTTGTTGTTACTGATATTCAAAAAGAGGATATTGTGGTGCCACCTGAAGAGGAGTTAGCTTCAAAAGCGATTCTAGAGCGGCAGGTTACCAAGAATACGGCTGATTTCTGGAAAGAATACAACTACCTGAAAGCCGATAACAACTTCGAGACGTTGTTTCAGGAGGTTTTGAATAGAGAATAGTTATTTGGAGGCTTAAGTAATATACTTGAACCAGCCTAGTCTAGGCGTAGGTTATAGCTACGCTTTCATACTATAAAGTCCAATCTCTAATTGACCCAGCCTACCGTAGGTAGAAGTTACGTTAGTGCTTTCCCCGTTACAAATTTGACTTATTTGGAGGCTCAAGTAACAGACTTAAACCAGCTGAGGGTAACCTTTTGTATAAATGGGTATAGAGTAATGGACACCTGACTGGTAAAAGAAGTTTGGATTGAAACAAGACAAACAACAACTCATCCCTAATCACAATCGATCAGTAGCTGCTTCCGTGGGAAGTCATTTGCGCAATCCAACATTTGGATTATTGTCTCCAACCCTTCAGAAGAAGCTCAAGGATGGCGAGCACATGAATCAGGTAGCACCCATCCAAAGGATGCTGGCAGTCGGTCATGGTGCAGCTGGCGCAGGCGGAAGCGGTGATGGAGGAGGTCGAAAGCCAATTAAGAATCCAATACCAGGACCTTTGGAACATTACGAGTCCAGCATGGTCACCACATGCGTTTTAACTATCTATTCTGCCGATGGTTCACGCTTGATTTCATCTAATGAATTTGTAAGTGGTGATGGTCTTCACGCAGAGGAACGTGCCATAGCTTATCTAACAACTTTGGTGAATAATGGAACCCTTCCTTCTGTCAGGGGAGTCGGTGATGATTACATTGTCCACTTCAGTGTCTCGAAGAGCCCATGTTCCTCAACGTCGGATCCACGGACCCGAACCGACGGGAAGGACGGTTGTGCAGAATTGCTCACGCATCTCAGGGACAATGGAATAAGAAACAGGCATGGTCACATCATTCGATTCTCTGTCCAAATCGCAGCTACTAAACCATACCAGCCATCGAAGAAAGGAAAAGGAGTGAAAGCGGCCTCTATTGATACCATGAGAAGATTTGATGAGGACAACTCCGGAGATGGAAGCGGAAGCGGAGCTTATCCTTTTGTACGTAAGTAGCGATTAACCGGCTAACCATGTTTTTTGTAAATCCATCACTGTTACTGCAGTGAAACCGTCTACTACCTCCCGCTAGGCGTGGGTTGTAGCTACGCCTTTCTAATATGAGTTTCTTTAATTTCAAATTCAAGATTAATTCATTAATTGTCATGCTTAGAAGGTAACCCCCTCTAGGCGTAGGTTGTACCTACGCCTCTATTAAAGTCAATCTCTAATTGACTGACTCTGAGAGGAAGTAGCACCCAGTTTGTTATTATTCTTAATCACAAGTCACGCCATCACACAACTCTAGCTGGAATACTTGCGGTAGCTGTGGAGCTGGTACTATTTACTATGTTAGGATCTACTCTTCGTTTTCCTCTTCATCATCGTCATCATCACCCCATGGCCATAAGTCAGAAACAAAATCCACGACCTTCTTTCCCACTTCCACAACTTTGTCCTTTACTTTCTTAACCCCTTCTGCCACTCCTCCTAAAAAACCCCTAAAGTTGTCCTCGAATTCGTTGGTAAAATTCGGAGGTCTTTTCATAATCAAATCCACTACAAGGTTGAACCAACAGTCCATGGCATTGAGAATGAACAGTAAAAACAAGAAAAGCAGGAACCATACAACAGATCCCCAGATCATAAACGACAAAATTCCTCCGGCTGTAATTCCACCTGGCAGCCCCCCTACTCCCTCTCCAAATATGGCCCCCAGACCAGCTAATAGTAAAGCAATGATCAAGAGGATAAATGCTCCTGACATAACTAAAGTGTAGATCTTCATATATAATTTACCGATCCAGCGAAAGCCGGCTCCTTTGATTACTGACATTTTCTATTAAGTTTAGTTATCAAAACCATCCAGGCATATTGGGAGCATTCTCTGGAGGATCAATTGGTTCTATTTCATCAAGCGTCTGCTTGCCGTCTCCATTGGAATCAATCCACCTCTTTTCAAACTTACCGTCCCCATCTCTATCATACTTACCTCGATCCCATTTACCATCACCATCTATATCCTCGCCAAAAGAATCCACTACATGGTCACCATCTGCGTCTACAAGCATCTTCACATTGACTTTCCAACTTCTGTCTTGAGTCTGGCTGATTTCAAAACAGTACCGAATCTCCTTAATGAGCTTACCATCTTTTTTGACGACTATAGGTTTGGAGTAAAAAGGACCATACTTGGAGGCATTGAGCAGTTCGAATAAAACAGGACTGGAAAGCACATCAAGGTCATTCAGGATCGAATCGTCAAAATCCGCCACTTCAGTCCATGGCTGACTTCCTTCGGGTTTATTCTGCTGGCATGATAAAGTAAATGTGATCAGGAAAATCACCAGGTATCGTAAATATCTCATGAGTATTTAATGTTAGGTTCAAATCAAATATCTAACCTCAAGATAATCAATGAGATAGGTTAATGTCAATACCTTGTTTTGGGTATTTTATGACGAAAATTTGCAGTTTTTTGTTTAATCTGCACCCCTCTAATCGTAGTTTACAACTACGATTCTATAGGTAATTCGGCAACCAATGAATATGAAAGCGCAGCGGATGTGTAGAGTTCGTTTTATCCCCACAAATAAATAGTCAGGCAGCTGTAGAGCATATCCATGTTTTTTGAATACGCAATAGTTCTTCTCGACAACCGCTTCAGATATGTTCTCAAATTTAGATTGAACCGCTCAATTTTATTCGTTCCATATCTTTCTAATCGATGCATCCCTTTATTGATGAGTCCTTTATAGTGTAGCAGACCATCGGTATAGATGGTTTTCGCGCGGGATGCGAGTAGGGTGTTGACTGCCATGCTTAAACTTCTCTGAGTTCGTGGTCCCCCCTCTAGGTGTAGGTTGTAGCTACGCCTTTCTAATATGAGTTTCTTTAATTTCAAATTCAAGATTAATTCATTAATTGTCATGCTTAGAAGGGTAACCCCCTCTGGGCGTAGGTTGTACCTACGCCTCTCTATTAAAGTCAATATCTAATTGAACCTGCACTAAACGTAGTTTTAAACAACGCTCCTATTTTGATCGTGTTAAAGTCAATATAAAGGCATAGCTGAAAGCATACGCCTAGTTTCTGCTTTTTTAGCAATCTGAATTTATGAGTTTAAACAGTTGTTTTAATGAAAAGTGACATTCTGATACCGAAACTGAGCCTTTTCACCTGGCTGGTGTAAATAATTGAGAATTAGCTACTTGAATAACCGGGAGTATTCATACCATTCGATGCTTTAAGCATGAGGTTTTCGAAATAGGCACAAAAAAAAGGGAACCAATTTTGGTTCCCTAATTTCTTTATCGGCTCGATTAATAATCGATTATCCTTTGTTCTTGATATCCTGAACTTCAAGTCTGATTTCTTGTGCAAGATTTTTCATTTCCTGCATACCTTTTCTTACTCGAGTACCGGCGGCATTATTTTTTTTATCGTAGAACTTTTCGAAATCAGCTTCTAGTGATTCAACCATTGACTTTAGTTGTTCAAATCTTTTCATGTTATGAGGTAATTAAGGTTATCGATAAATTTTAAAAGTTGAGGGCAATATAGCCCAAAATCGTAAATAACACAGTTTAAATGAAATAAATATTAAGATTTTGCCATCATGGCTCCTTCTACTCCTGCTTCTTTATATACTCCGCTATCAAGTTTTTCCTTGATTGCCTCAAAAGCTTTCAAGGTCTCTTCCACATCTTCCAAAGTGTGCATAGCTGTTGGGATGATTCTTAAAATCACCATGCCTTTTGGAATAACCGGATACACAATCATGGAACAGAATATGTGGAAGTTCTCCCTTAGATCCACCACCATATTGCAGGCTTCCATGACATCTCCATTCATTACTACAGGAGTAACCGGAGAGTCTGTTGTGCCAATATTAAATCCACGTTCCTTGAATCCATTCTGAAGCGCATCCACAATCGTCCACAGTTTTTCTCTAAGCTCTGGCATTGTACGAAGCATGTCCAATCGCTTCAATCCACCAATTACCAATGGCATTGGCAAAGATTTGGCGAAAATCTGAGACCGCACTTTATATCTTAGGTGGTCTATAATATTTTTCTCTCCAGCGATAAAGGCACCTATGCTGGCCATTGACTTGGCAAACGTGGAAAAGTAGATGTCGATTCCATCCTGACAATCATAGTGTTCGCCAGTTCCAGCACCAGTTTTACCCATCGTTCCAAAACCATGCGCATCATCAACAAGCAATCTGAAGTTGAATTTTTCTTTAAGATCAACGATCTTATCAAGCTTTCCAGTGTTTCCACTCATCCCGAAAACACCTTCTGTAATTACCAAAACTCCTCCGCCTTGCTCGTTTGCCAGCTTCTCTGCTCTTTTCAATTGTTTTTCGCAATTCTCAATGTCGTTGTGAGGGAAAACAAATCGTCGGCCAAGGTGCATTCTTAAAGCATCTATGATACACGCGTGACATTCTGCATCATATACGACCACATCTTTTCGGTCCACAAGCGCGTCTATCACAGACATAATGCCCTGATAGCCGTAGTTAAGAAGCATTCCAGCAGGCTTACTTACATATTCAGCCAGCTCTTGCTCCAATTGATCGTGATAATCAGAGTTTCCTGTCATCATTCGGGCACCCATCGGATATCCCAGTCCCCATTGCTCAGTTGCATCGGTATCTGCCTTTCTAATATCCGGATGATTTGCCAGGCCGAGGTAGTTATTTAAACTCCAAGCCAATACTTCTTTTCCTTTAAACGTCATGCGAGGCTTAATTTCGCCTTCGAGTTTCGGGAAGAAATAATAGTTTAAATCTTGATCCAGAAAGGAGTATTGACCTAACGCTCCCTTATCACTGAGTAATTTCTCAAATAAATCCATTTACTTGTGTTCTCCTATTTTCAAACAAGTTGCAAATTTAGCAGGAATACACATATAATGAATGTAGGCTTTTCAATAAACTTGCGCTAACGATTGAATTATGTCTATAAAGAAAATATTAGTAGCCAATAGAGGTGAAATTGCCATCCGTGTGATGAGGTCAGCCAAAGAGCTGGGAATCAAGACTGTAGCTGTATACAGTGAAGCCGACAAGCTGCTTCCACATGCTTCTTACGCTGATGAAGCGGTAAATATCGGACCTGCTGCTGCATCAGAATCTTACCTTGTTCAGGATAAAATAATTGCAGCTTGCAAGCAAACAGGAGCTGATGCCATTCATCCTGGCTATGGCTTCCTTTCTGAAAATGCCTCTTTTGCTGAAAGGGTGAAAAAAGAAGGACTGATTTTTATAGGGCCGTCGCCAGAAGCCATACGAATCATGGGTGATAAACTTACATCCAAGCAGACAGTTCAGAAATTTGATGTGCCACTTGTGCCCGGCATGGACGAGCCGATCAGCGATGTGGCCAAGGCTAAAAAAGTAGCCAATGACATAGGCTATCCTGTAATGATCAAAGCAAGTGCAGGTGGTGGCGGTAAGGGAATGCGTATTGTAAACGATCCCAAAGATTTTGAAGAGCAGATGGACCGAGCAATGAGTGAGGCCAGAAATTCATTCGGCAATGATGAAGTATTCATAGAGAAGTTTATTTCTTCGCCAAAGCACATTGAGGTTCAGGTGCTCGGTGATCAGCATGGCAACATCATTCATCTTTTTGAGCGTGAGTGTAGCATTCAGAGGAGACATCAAAAGGTCATAGAAGAAGCTCCTTCTGCCCTACTTACCACAGAGCGAAGAAAACAGATTGGTGAAGCCGCGGTGAATGTTGCTAAATCATGCAACTATTTTGGTGCTGGAACAGTCGAGTTTATTGCGGATGCGAATTTGGATTTTTTCTTTCTGGAGATGAACACACGTCTGCAAGTGGAACATCCGGTAACCGAATTGATAACAGGCATTGACTTAGTGAAAGAGCAAATAAGGATAGCCAATGGTGAGAAACTGAGCTTCAATCAAGATGATTTAAGTATTACAGGTCACAGTCTGGAAGTGAGGGTATATGCCGAAGACCCGGAGAACAATTTTTTGCCGGATACCGGTAAACTTTCAACCTATATCAGACCTCAGGGCGCAGGAGTTCGAGTAGACGATGGATATGAGCAAGGACAGGAAGTTTCGATCTTTTATGATCCTATGATAGCGAAGCTTATCACTTTTGGGAAAGATCGAGCGGAAGCCATACAAAGAATGCGACGCGCCATCAGTGAGTACCAAATTACCGGAGTGAAAACCACTCTTCCATTTTGCGATTTTGTGCTTACTCACGAAGAATTTATTGATGGCTCGTTTACTACCAAATTCGTTGAATCTCATTACGATGCTGAATTATTAAAAAAAGAACCTTCCGCTGAAGTTGCTGAAATAGCTGCTGTTATTACTAACGAGATCATAAGTAATCCCGCTAAGAAAACAGCTTCCTCTGCATTGAATCAACAGAGAAGCCGATGGAAAGATCGAATGAAGAACTAAATGGCAGAAATAAAACCTTTACGTGCCTGGAGGTACAACCCGGCATTACAAAAAGAAATTGACAAGTTGGTCTCGCCATTGTTTGACGTAGTATCGGAAAGTCAACGCGAAGCTTTGTATGAGGAAGAATACAATAGTATTCATCTTTCAGTGCCACGCGGAGAAGATTCCATACGTGGGGCAGCAAAAAAGCTTATAAATTGGAAAAATGACGGCATAATTAAGCAGGATGAGCTACCGGCCATCTATGTATATTATCAATATTTTACACTTCCAGGATCTCAAAATGAACGAATAAGAAAAGGTTTTATCGCAAACCTCCGGGTATATGACTGGAATGAAAAGGTGCTGTTAAGACATGAAAGCACCATGCCATTTTCAGTGAATGATCGGATGACCATCCTGGATCAAACGCAATTAAATGTAAGCCCTACTCATGGGCTGTATACCGATAATTCGCATGAAATAGAAAAATACCTGGATGACGCGATGATTGAACCTTTGTATGAAACGGAGGATTATCAAGGTGTAAGAGAAGTTTTCAGTGTAATTCACGATGTGAAAATCATTCGACGCATCGTTGAAATCATCAAGGAGAAGCAAATAATTTTAGCAGACGGCCACCATAGATATGAGGGATCATTGCTTTATCAAAAAGAAAGAGCCAGGAATAATCCCGCTCATACAGGCAACGAAGGGTACAATTATCACCTGATGTATTTCACAAACACAGAGTCTGATGATCTAAGAATACTGCCAACACATCGGATGGTTAATGGTTTAGCCAATTTTTCCAAACCAGAGCTACTTTCCAAACTGGAAAAATACTTTTTTATTAAACCGATCGAAGAAGCTCCAGATGTAAATGAGGTAATTCTTGGCAAACAATGGGCATTTGGATTGTTGATTGCGGATGAAGCTTATAAGATTAGGCTTAAGCCAGAGATGATCAATGAAATTACCTGGGATTTCCCGCAAGCGATTAAAGAACTTGATCTTACGGTAATGCACTACTTCGTTTTTGAAAAATGCCTGGGAATACCTGGTAAAGATCAACGCGGAAGTACGAATTTGACTTTTGAACGGAATTTCACTAAATGTTTGACATCAGTAACTAAAGGCGAGACACAGTGTGCCATTATCACCAAAGACATCTCCATCGAAACAGTGAAAGAAGTATGCTACAGTGGGTATACGCTACCGCAAAAGAGCACTTATTTCTATCCTAAAGTCATTTGCGGATTTTTATTCGGATCAATAAAAGAAGAAGAATTCAATTCATTTTTTGATGAGGCATTTCAATAACCTGATATTGGCTTCCAAGTCACCCCGAAGAAAGCAACTTCTGGAGGATGTCGGCTTAGATTTTGAAGTGAAGACCATCGATTTCGATGAGACGTTTCCAGAAGATATGGATGCAATGAAGGTTGCTGAATTTCTTGCCATTGAAAAGAATAAAGTGCATCGTGAAGCATTCGTAAAGGGAACCATCATTACGTCAGATACGATCGTCCTTTTTAATAATCGAATTTTAGGTAAACCGAAAGATAGGGCCGAAGCAAAAAGTGTATTGACACTACTCTCCGGAAAAATACATCAGGTGATATCCGGCGTGTGCATAAGTGATGGAAACAAGCAAATTTCCTTTTCCAATCTTACTGAAGTCAAGTTCCGACACTTAGACGAAGAGGAGATCAGCCATTATATTAAAATAGCTCCTCCGCTAGACAAAGCCGGTAGCTATGGTATTCAGGATTGGATTGGTTTGATCGGAGTTGAGTGGATAAAAGGCTCGTATTACAATGTAGTAGGGCTCCCTGTAGATGAGGTCTACGACGTTCTCAAAAATGAATTTTGAGCATGAAGTTTGTCATTGATGAAAACCTCACTCCAGAACTTGCAGCAGTATTTAGAGCACATAAACTGGACGCTTATCATGTCAATGAAATGAAGACTAATCAAAAACAACGAGTTGTTGATGATCAGCTTCGAAGATTAGCCATCAATAAGGGATATGTAATTGTCACTAAAGATGATGATTTTGTGAAAAGCTATGTGAGCAGAGAAGTACCTGAGAAACTCATTTTTATCTATGGATTGGATAAAAAAGAATCACTTCTTGCACGAATGAAAGAAGTGATTCCTGAATTAACGACTCTTTTAGCGAATTACAATTTTATCGAAGTGAATCAAAAGGAAATCAGGTTTCCATTTTCATCATAATAACTAAGCAAGACCTGAGTTAAAATTCAATAATAACGAACTCTGTTCTTCTGTTTTTAGCTCTTCCCTCCTTTGTGTTATTATCTGCAATTGGCACAGTTTCCCCGTATCCCTTTGCAACCAGACTTGTACGCTCAATTCCTGCAAGGACCATGTATTCTACTACCGATTGTGCGCGTCTTTGCGAAAGGCTCAAATTGGTGGCATCAGCCCCTTGACTATCGGTATGACCTCCTACTTCGATGACCATGGTCGGGTTCTTTTTCATCAGATCAACGGCCTTGTTGAGTTCTACATAACTTATCGGCTTTAATTCCGCCTTGCCAAGCTCAAAGAAGATGTTATTCAAGACAACCTTCGTTCCTTTCTCGATCGGCTCCAATGCTATATCATTGGTGATCTCGGCATATGTGGTATCCTTTGGCAGGTTGAAACTTTGCGAATAGAAAAAGAAGCCTTGAGAACTTGCTGAAACACTGTAGTCTCTACCTGCTGGAAGCACTACCAGGTACTCTCCCGTCTCGACGTTGGATTTGTTGGTGGCAATCAGCTCGCCAGAATTTATATCTTCAATAAGTACAAGAGCTCCTAATGGCTGTTGATTTATTGCGTTACTAACTACACCCTGCACAACGATGGTTGGCTTTGGTTTTAGCTCGTCGGGTAGCTCAACTTTGAATATGTCGTAGTTGTTTTCATCAAGTCTGGAGGACGCCATATACGCATTGCCAGAAGCTGATATGCTGAAGTTGGTGTCGTTTCCTCTGGAATTAATGGGCTTACCCAGGTTTTTTGGAGTAGACCACTTTCCATTTTCAAAAACAGTGTAGAAGATATCAGCACCTCCCATGCCCGGATGTCCGGTTGATGAGAAATAGAGCGTTTTTCCATCAGCTGCCAAAAACGGACTGTTTTCAGACAATGGAGTATTAACAATACTTCCGAGGTTTTGTGGGATTCCCCACAGTCCCAAATGATTTTTTTCAATCATATAGAGGTCCGAGCCACCATAGCCACCGGCTCGACGCGATGTGAAAATGATGCGGTTGCCGTCAGAATTGATAGTAGGCTGACTATCCCAGTCTTCATCATTCACTACGTTCCCCATATTTTCCGGATTGCTCCATGTATTTCCATTGAGTTGAGTGATGTATAAATCGCAGCTTCCTATGGCGCCTTTTTCATCGCAACGAACAAATACCATGTTCTGTCCATCACCGGTAAAAGCAGACCCAAAGTCATTAGACATAGAATTGATTGGTTTCGGCAATAGCTCAGGCATGCTCCACTCCGCTCCTACGAGTCTTGAATAATATATATCCTCTCCAAAATCCAACTCAGCGCTTTTCTCATCTTTGAAATCAAACCCACCCTGACGTACACTTGTGAAATAAAGTCTTGTACCTGTCGGATTTACTTGAGGCATAAAATCACCCGATATGCTATTGAGTGCTGCTATTGGTGTTGGCTCGCTGGTGTTTGGCTGCATCTCTCTCAATTCAGCACTAATATCCACGTAATTCAGTCGATTCATAGCCAGATGTATAAGCTTAGCAGCTTTGGGACTTTTGGGAGCTTTTTCTAAGTATCGTTTGATGTAAATACGCGCACTTCTAAGGTTATCAAGTTCTATGTAACATTTCGCTATATCGTAGTAAATCGAAATATTATAATCTGCATCAACGCTTTCAAGGTTTCGATAGGCGGTTATTGTTTCCTGATTTCGATTTAGAAAATCATAGGTTTTACCCAAGTAAAACCACGCGTCTGCATATTGAGGATTAATTTTAACGGCCTCTTGAAATTTCTCAATGGCTAAATCGTACTTTTGAAATTTAATCGCTTGCATGCCCTGATTATAGGAATCCCTGTGGGCCTGCGACATTAGACAAAAGGAGATCAACGATAAAATGATTGAATAGCTGATTCGGCGTAATTGCATGGTTGTTTTCTTTGATTATTACATGAAATTAGAAAAATAATGATAGAAATAAGATTCTTCGTCCATCATTAGTCGTTTAATTGCACATAAATATAACATTCATGAAAAAGGTAATATCCATATTAATAGTCACTCTCTTCTTTTGTTTTAGTCAAGAAGCAAATGCGCAAGTTGGATCTGCTTTCCCAGATATGGAGGCAGAATCACTTACAAATGAATTTGTAGACTTACCTTCAGACATTAGTGGTAAATACAGTTTAATTGGTTTGGCATATTCGAAAAAAGCAGAAGATTATCTTAAAGGATGGTTTGAACCGGTTTACAATCAGTTTATCTACAAAAACCCGAATCCAGGTCCATTTGATTTTTCATTCGATATCAATACGTATTTCGTTCCAATGTTTACCGGAGCAAAGCGCCCTGCCTATAAAAAGGTGATGAATAAATTAAAGAAAACCATTGACCAGCGAATGCAGCCTAATGTTCTGTTCTACAAAGGAACACTTAAAGAGTACAAGGATGCACTTAATTTCGATGGCAAGGACCTTCCGTATTTCTATGTTTTAAACCCGGAAGGAAAGATTGTTTATACTACTTCCGGAAGATATACACAGCGAAAAATGCAGGAGATCACAGATGCTGTAAGAAGTGCAATGGAACTAGAATAAGCAGAAAAAAGCCCGATTTGATAAATCGGGCTTTTCGTTTTTTATCTATTGCGAAATTGGATCTCCATTGATATCTAAAACGATAGGGTCTCCCATACCAAGCTTTCTGACTTCCTCCAACTGAGTGTCACCGTCTCCTACGATGAGGTAAATCATTTTACTTTCATTGAGATACTTTTTGATCATCTCTTTGTAATCTGCCAGCTTCATCGATGTTAACTCTTCCTGCTCTATTTCCATGAAGTTTGGTGACTTCCCAAACTTGCTGATATCATGCAGCATGTTGAGTTTTGCTCCCAGACTTTCAAAAGCCCGCGTATTGGCCTTCAACACCTTGGTTTGAGTTACGTCAACATCCTCTGCAGTGAAGTTTTCGCTATAGTTGGCCAACATATCCTTCATTATCTCTAAAGATGGAAGCGTGGCATTGGCTCTTACGCTAGATGTAGCTGTAAAGGGTGACACCTCAGTTCGCTGAGGGATGTAAGCATATGCTCCATACGTATAGCCTTTTTCAATTCGCAATGTCTGGAAAAGCTGTCCACTAGAGCCACCACCTAATTTTTCATTGGCATATGTCAATTCGTTGTATTCAGGATTCATCCCAGATATGGCTTGCTTTCCAATGTAAATCACGGACTGCTTTGCCCCGGGGAAATCGATGAAATACAAATTACCGGCATTTGAATTTTCAGGGAGTGGATAAGAGGCTAGTTCAACATTTTTAGACTCCCAATTAAGTCCATTCAATTGCTTCATCACTTCCTCTTGACTGATGCTTCCAGCTGCATGAAAACTTGCAATTGAAGGAGAGAAGTTTGTTTCGTAATAGCTTTGCAAATCATCTATTGAGATGTTTTGTGCTGTCTGAGATGTTCCAATTGTAGAATATCCTAGAATATGATCCTCACCGTATAAAAGCTTGTTATAAACTGTAGAAGCGATTGCTGTCGGGCTAGCTTCCCTTCCTTTCAAGCGCGTAATCAGTGATTGTTTCAAACGATCAAATTCCTTTTCATCCCACCTAGGTTCGAGTAAGATCTCTTTGACCAAACCAAAAGTCTCATCAAAGTTTCGAGCAAGACATGAAGCTGAGATCGTAATCTCTTCCGAACCTGAATACATGTTGATGGATGCACCCAAAAGGCCAATGGCCTCTTCTAACTCAGCCGGTGTTTTAGTCTGAGTGCCTTCGGTCATCAAATCAGCTAAAAGCGCAGCAGTTCCAGACTTATCAATTGGATCGTGGTAGTGACCACCTTTTAAGGTGACATCAAAATAAACAAGCGGTAATTCAGTGTTTTCAATACCAAAAACCTGCATTCCATTATCTAGATAAGCATTCCAGACTTTTGGAGATTTCAATAAAGGTAGCTCTCCAAAATCAGGCTCAGATCTATCGTAGGTTGATGGAGTCTTTTCGTATTCAGCCACTTCACCTCGCGACGTGTTTTCAGCAGCAACGTCAGCTACTATTTCCTCTATATAGACTTCTGCTTGTTTTCCACCTGCTACAATTAGTGACAGCTGACCTTTAGGCACGACACTTGTCATCACATAGTTTTGATCCTTGATGTATTTGTTGAAAACCCGCATCACATCATCTTCAGTTACTGCCTGAGTGAGTTTTGCAGTCTTTGAAATGTAACTTGGATCACCTCCAAATTCATTGTCTGTTACCAATTGAAAGGCTTTGTTTAAAACCGTGCTCACTCCTTGATACAAGTTTGTTTCAAGCTCTGCTTTTATGCGCTGCAAATCTTTGGAATCAATTCCATTCGATTCAAAACGCATCAATCCTTCTGCCACCGCAGCTTTTACTTCATCTAAATCAGTTTCGGCATTGGCTCTTACCCTAAAGACAAACTCACCTGCTACTTCATTAGAACTTTGGTACGTTGAAGCATTTGGTGCCAGTTTCTTTTCTTCTACAATCACTTGATACAATGGTGACTTCTTACTACCACTCAATAATTGACCGAGAATGTTGAGTGCATACATATCCTGATGATAATCTTCTACGGTTGGATATACCATTCGCAGTTCTGGAAGTTTAGCAAAATTATCTTCAAAATAGAGTGATTTGGTTTCCGCTAAGGTCACCGGCATAGGTTCAGGTTTTTCTACTTCCGGTCCTTTTCGGATTTCACCAAACCATTGCTCTACCTTTTTCTTAGCTTCAATCGGATCGATATCACCGGCAATTACCAAGGTAGCATTTCCTGCTCCATAATACTGCTCATAGAATTCTTTTACATCATCGAGGGTAGCGGCCTGAAGATCTGGTAAAGAACCAATCACAGTCCAGCTATATGGATGACCCTCCGGATAAAGATTTTTACGTATGATTTCATCTGTATATCCATAGGGAGCATTGTCTACTCTCTGGCGCTTTTCATTTTTCACGACCTGTTTCTCTGCTTCCAATGCATCATCCGTCACGGTATTGATCATGTAACCGAACCTATCGGAATCAATCCACAAAATCTTGTCAAAGGCATCTTTGGGAACTACCTCGTAGTAAATGGTTCCATCTGACCAGGTACCACCGTTTCTGCTTCCGCCCCACTCAGGAATCATTTTCCTATTGGCTCCTCTGGGTACATTTTCTGAGTCGTTGAATGACATATGTTCGAAGAAATGTGCAAATCCAGTTCTACCCGGTTTTTCCCGATTTGAACCAACGTGCATAAGTGTTGCTACCGCAACAATTGGATCTGAATGATCCTCATGCAGGACTACTTCCAATCCATTTTCAAGTGTGAATTTCTCATAGTCAATCTTAAATTCCTTGTTGTCCATTTCTGCTGATCCTCCAGTGCAACCAAATAATATGATCGCAGTGGTTAGTGATAAGATGTGTGTGAGTTTCATAATATGTTTTTAATTAATGCTCACAATTTGTTTTAATGTCATGAGAATAAAAAAGAAGATTTGATAATCGGTCAAATGCTTTCTTACAAAAAAACCCGCTAAGAGCGGGTTTTATACGATTGAATAAACTAAAAAACTAGTCTTCTGATGTCTTAGACTTGTTATCTTTTGGTTTTGCTTCGATATCTTCTCCGTCTTTCAGTCGCTTAGATACAGCTAAGAAAGGACCTGATACAACCTCAGTTCCTTCTTCTACCCCGGACACAATTTCAATTCTGTCAAAGTCACTAATACCTGTTTTTACTTCAGTTTTTACAGCCTTACCCTCCTTCATTACAAAAACAACTTCTTTTACATCTTCATCTTGCAAATCTTCGTTGGAAGATGAATCATCTTCATCATTATTCTTGGAGTCTTTCTTAGATCGTGTAGTAACTGATGCAAGTGGTACGGTAAGAATGTCCTTCTTCACCTCTGTTATGATATCTACACTTGCAGTCATTCCAGGTCTGAATGGATACTTGATGCCCTCTTCTTTTACCAAATCCTGATAAGAACTGTTAAGGATTTGAATGCGGACACCAAATTCAGTAACTGCGTCGGCTGATACTTTATCATTAGCGGTATTGGCAATATGTGTGACTACTCCCTTGAAGGTTTTGTCTTTATATGAGTACGAGTCAACATCAATAATTGCCGTATCTCCTACCGAGATTCGTATGATGTCATTTTCATTTACATCTACCTGAACCTCCATTTTTGATAGGTCTGCAATCCTCATCACTTCGGTTCCCTGAAATTGTGATGTACCCAAAACAGTTTCGCCAAGTTCGACTGGAAGTTTCGATACGATCCCACTCATTGGAGATGTTAGACTTGTTAATCGTAAATTCTCTTTCGCGTCTGACACTCGGGCTTCTGCGCTTTTCAAACTGTAGCTAGCAGCATTAACGCTTTCTTTAGCAGATTCATAATCCTGCTCAGCAATTTGATAGTTAGCTTCAGCAAGTTGATAGTCTGCTTCAGAAATGACTTTTTGCTCGAAAAGCTTTTTCTGACGAGTAAAATCCTGCTCAGCTCGCTTAAAATTTGCTAATGCTCGTGCTTGAGATGCTTTGGCTTGTGCCAAAGCTGCTCTTTGTTGATTAAGGCTTGCATCTGCTTGATCTAGCGCTGATTCGAAATTATCAGGTCTAATTCTCAATAAGAAATCTCCTTTGCTAACACTGTCTCCCTCTTCGATTGACATTTTAATGATCTCCCCAGATACTTCAGGGCTAAGTGAAACTTCCACAACAGGTTGTACTTGTCCTGATGCACTTACCTTTTCAATAATTGTATTCTTTTCTGCCTTTGCGATCTCAACTTGTATCTTTTTCTTCTGTCCTACCCATCCTTGTGATTTACCGACAATTGCAAAGAGTATAAGCACTCCTACTAACCCGCCGAGGATGTATAAAATTTTATTTGATTTCTTTTTCTTCTTAGCCATGATTTTAGATATAAATGATTGGGATCGGTTTAGAATGTTAATGATTTGCCTTGATAGAACTCAAGTACTTTTTGTTTGAATATAAAGTCGTACTTAGCTCGAGATAAGTCAGTTCTTGCCTGAAATAAATTGTTTGAAGCTACCTGATAGTCTGTAAAGTTGGCGGCTCCATTGTTGTATTGATTTTCTACAGCTCTTAATGTCTCCTCCAGGGAAGCTACTTGTTTTTGAGAAGCAGTAAATGTTTTTGCGGCAGCTACTGCATTTCTGTACGACGTTTCAATCGTTTGGTACAATGTATTTTCTTGTTCCTTCTTGCTGATCTCTGCTTGTTGCAATGATATTTTTGATCGCTGGATGTTGCTCCTGGTATTAAAGCCATTAAAAATTGGTATTCTAAGATTTGCTGACAAGCCTCTACTGAGATTATTGTCATACTGTGTAGAAAGTGGGATTGTAGAAAATTCCCCAGAAACAGGATCAAACTGCTGTGCTGCATCCGAGTATCGGGTGTCCATGCTACCTGATAATGTAATTGTTGGGTATAATCCTCCCTTGGCCACATCTACACCTACATCTGCACTTTGCACTCTCAATTCTGCACTTTGAATTTCAGGCATATTAGCTAATGCCTCGTTGTAAAGCTCTGCTATACTTGAGCTTTCAATCTCAGCCTGATCGATTGGCACATTTGGTACTTCCACATCTACTATCTGACCTGGGGGAAGAAGCAATGCTTGCTTCAATGAAAGAAGCGCCAAGTCCAGGTTATTTTGAGCATTGATCAGATTTACTTCATTCGTAGCTACCTGACTCTCTAGCTGTAGTTTATTAGCCAGTGGCAGTGCACCAGACTCTACGAGTTTGCTTGTTCGCTCCAATTGCTGCTTACTCGACTCCAATTGAAATTTAGCATTCTCTGCCAGCTCTTTATTGAAGATTACATTCAGGTAGAAGGAAGCTGTATTAAGTGAAATATCATTTTCAGCTTTTTCCAGATCCTTTCTTGATGCTTCCAGACTAAGTTTGTCTTGCTTAATTCCATTGGTAATTTGCATGCCCTGTATTACCGCCAAGGTGGTGGACGCACCTACGCTATTGAAATTAATACGTTGATCAATGAATTGGTTCGTAGTTGGGTCAATGCCTCTACCCCAATTAAATCCATAATTTCCACTCGCATTTAGCGAAGGATATCTACTTGCTTTTGATTGCTCCACATTAACCTCAGCAGTTTGAAGGTTAAGCTCACTTCGCTTTACATTTAAGTTATTCTTAACTGCAATTTCAATGCATTCTTCTAGCGAAAGCACTCGCTTTTCCTGTCCTATTGTAGCAAAGTTTAGCAATACAAATGTGGTGATTAGTCCTATTTTAGTTTTCATGTCATTTATCAATGTCTGGTATGTAGATGACTTTGTGCACCCACTTTCGCTTCTTTAAATATTGTAAGGTTATTTCATCAATGCCTGAGTCCATCTCAAGAATCAGACATGCTAAATCATTTCGTCCTTTTCTGGATACTGTCATAGTAGCAATGTTGCATTCATCCTGAGATAAAACCTCCGTAAAAAATGCTATGCTTCCTTTAACATCATTCGCTTCAATAATAAGTGTATGCAGACTCGCTGTAAAATTCGAGTCGAATCCATTCACCTCCTTTATCCTAATTACTCCTCCTCCTCTACTTTCTCCAAGTACTTCTACGTGGTTATCTCCTTTGTTCGCTATTACTCGCACTGTATTAGGATGCACAGTAGAAGCACTTCCTACAGATTTGAACTTATAGGAGAGTCCCACTTCCTCTGTCAATGCCAAAGCTTCTTTAATACGCTTATCGTCAGTGTGAAAGTCCATTAATCCGGCCAAAATAGCTCTATTGCTACCATGACCTTCGTATGTTCTGGCAAAGGAATTGTAGAATATTATGTCCGCATTCTCGGGCACTCCACCAAGTATTCTATTTGTCACCCTACCTATCCGAACTACACCGGCAGTGTGCGAACTTGACGGACCTATCATTACAGGCCCGATCATATCAAATATGCCACTACTTTCTGCCATCTCTTCTTTGCTACTTAGTTGACTACTTTAGGTTCTAAAATGTTACACAGCCACTGCACCTTTTATGTGCGGATGTGGTTCGTAATTAATCAGTTCAAAATCATCAAACTTAAAGGAGAAAATATCTTTTACTTCTGGATTAATTTTCATCACAGGAAGCTCTCGCGGTTCGCGGGTAAGTTGCAATTGTGTCTGCTCTAAATGATTAGAATACAAATGAGCATCCCCAAAAGTATGGACAAAATCGCCTGGTTTTAAATTACAAACCTGTGCTACCATCATGGTAAACAAAGCATAGGAAGCAATGTTAAACGGAACGCCCAAAAAGACGTCCGCACTTCGTTGATATAGTTGGCAGCTTAGTTTGCCATCTGCCACATAAAACTGAAACAACGTATGACAGGGCGGTAAAGCCATATTATCTACATCTGCCACATTCCATGCACTTACAATATGCCTCCTGCTATTCGGGTTATTTTTAATCCCTTCAATTAAATTCTGAATTTGGTCAATTTTTCTTCCATCTGGTGTTACCCAACTTCTCCATTGAACGCCATATACGGGGCCTAGATTTCCTTCTTCATCTGCCCAATCATCCCAAATAGACACGCCATTATCTTTCAAGTATTTGATATTTTGATCCCCTTGCAAAAACCAAAGTAATTCATGAATGATTGATCTAAGGTGAAGTTTCTTTGTTGTAACGCAAGGAAAGCCTTCACTAAGATCAAAACGCATCTGATACCCAAAAACACTTTTTGTTCCAGTACCTGTTCGATCGCCCTTCTCGGAACCATTGTCCAGGATATGTTTCATTAGGTTCAGGTATTGTTGCATTCTGTTCGTAGTTTGGTAACAAAATTAACTTTTAAACGAAGAAACTCTGAGCCCACGATTAGATAAATATGTCGAGCGGTTAATAACCCTGAAGGGAAAGGTGATAATGACCTGCTTATTGGTTGCAATAACTGCTACTTTAGGTTGGAATCTTCAATCCTTGTCGTTTGATTTCGAATTCGAGAAGTTTTTCCCTAATAATCACCCAGACAGTAAGGCATATGCCAAACATACCAAGCAATTCGGATATGACAATGACTATTTGCACATCATTCTTGAGAATAAAGATGGCATCTTCAATTCCGATTTTCTTAATCGGGCAAGTAAGTTTGAGCGGTCGTTGGTGAAGATTGAAGATGTTGAAAATGTGTACTCGCCACTTTCACTTCACCATGTAATTAAAAGCCCAACTGGTATCGTCATCTTCCCGTTGATTCATTCTGAAAACCCTAAAGAATATCAGCTAAAACAGGATAGCAGTCGCATCTTTGGGAATCCTTTTTATCGATCGGCATTTAGTGAAGATGGCAAGGCAATTAGTATTTATTTAAATCATGCGCACTTCGGGGATCAAGCCAGAAGCGAAAGGCTTCTGAATGCAATTAAAGCAAAAGCAGAAAAAAATGGAATTGAAGATATCAGGCTAGTTGGAAAATTAAGTGCGGCAGGTGTTTTTATTTCTTACATTCAAAATGATTTTGGAAAATTTCTTATCGGATCACTTGTCTTAAGTTTTGGCTTGCTACTGCTCATTTTCAGAAATTTTAAATCTGCACTTCTACCCTTTTTTATTAGCCTTCTTTCTATTGTTTGGCTTTTTGGATTAATCGGAATGATGGGTTTCAAAATCAATTTACTCAGCTCTTTACTTCCACCTATTCTTTTCTTTGTTTCAATGTCCGATGCTGTGCATCTAATGAATGCATTAAAGAAATCTTCTCATCTTGGAAGAGTTGATAAAATTAAGAATGCATTGAGCATCGTTTGGGTACCTACACTCTTAACATCCGTAACAACTGCCATTGGATTTTTAAGCTTAATGTGGATCAATACTGAACCCGTTCAGCTTTTAGGATTGTTTGCAGCAGCTGGTATTTTAATAGCCTTTGTGATGACCTTCAGCTTTGGGCTTTTAATGGCATCTATAACATCGTATAAGTCAAATGAAGCAACTATAGAAATACCCCACGGATGGCTCACGTTTATCACTGAAAAGAAGTGGTTGGTCATTTCGATGGTTTCATTAATTGTATTTATGTTAATCCCTGGAATTGGGCAACTTAAAATCAACTCCTTTCTATTGGATGACTTACCTAAGGATTCACAGGTAAGATTGGATTTTGAGTACGCAGATGCTCAGTTAGGTGGCTCAAAGCCATACGAAGTACGAGTGGAAGTAGCAGATACGGCACTTTCGATTTGGGATAAAAAGGTCATGGATGAAATTGTGAAAATTGAGGAATATCTTCTCAACCAGTATCCAATAGCCAAAGTCCAATCACCTGCCACCATCGTAAAATATCTTAGCATGGTAAATAATGGTGGATTAAACGAAAACTACGCTTATCCTGAGAACGAGCGAAACTATTTACAAACATTAAGGCTCAAAGATCGAATTGACCCAAAAAGATTGGATAAGATAGTGACAGAGGATAGTCAAGTCGGGAGGTTAATTGGTTTCTTTCCTGAGCTTGGCTCTTATGAAACAGGTTTAAGAAACGAGAAAATGCTTAAGTATTTAAGCAAACATGTAGATACAAGTGTAATTAGCTATCAAATAACAGGAACTACCTACTTAATAGACAAAAGTCATGAATTGCTATCTATCAATTTATTAAAGGGATTGTTTACAGCAATACTTGTAATAGGTATCATATTGGGTATATACTTCAAGTCTTGGAAGCTGTTAGTTATTAGTTTAATTCCTAACATCATTCCCCTAATTATGGTTGCTGGTGTCTTAGGGTGGCTTGGAATATCGTTGAAGATGACTACCTCTATCATTTTCACTATCGCATTTGGAATAGCTGTAGACGATACCATCCATATGATGAGTTATTATCTCAAAAACAAAGAAAAAAATCCTCATAAACGGATGCTGGAAACGTTCAACCATGCCGGAAGTGCAATGCTAATCACCTCAATAATAATGAGCGCTGGTTTTTCGCTGTATCTCTTTTCAAATTTTGGAGCCACCTACTATTTGGGTTTATTTGTCAGTCTTTCCCTCATCATCGCATTAGTTATTGATTTAACCATTCTTCCAATTCTCCTCATTAAATTTCAAAAGGATGTTAAGTAAAGGTGAGTCACTTCCTGACTTAGCTCTTGAGGCCAAAGATGGAAATATGGTTTCATTGTCAAATTATATTGGATCGCCACTTGTAGTTTACTTCTACCCAAAGGACAATACTCATGTCTGCACAGCACAAGCATGTGGCTTCAGAGATCACTATGAAGATTTTCAACTGTGCGGAGCTGAGGTGATTGGGATTAGCAGCGACAGTGCCAAATCGCACAAAGCTGTTAGTGAAAAACGAAAGCTGCCCTTTGTTTTATTAAGTGATCAAAATAAAGCTGCATTAAAAGCTTTTCGAGTACCATCAAGCCTGTTTGGCCTATTACCTGGCAGAGTCACTTTCATATTCGATAAAACAGGGAAGCTTATTCATAGTTTCAGAGCTGATTTCAAAGCTGATATGCATGTTCAAGAGGCACTAGCCATACTTAAAGGCATTTAAAACTACTCATCTTTCAATACCTCTGAAGGGTTCATCAATGAAGCTTTTGTTGTTTGGATTATTGAAATAGTCAATGAAATGATTAATAAGATAGTCAACGCTATCAAAAAGATATCCGGGCCGATATTTATATGATATTCAAAATCAGATAGCCATATATCCATAAAATAGTATCCCAATGGAACGGCTATAAAAAAGCCAATCATTAAGAGTTTTACGTAGCTTTTGGAAAACAAAATGATAAGGCTGGTAACAGAAGCTCCCAGTACTTTTCGGACGCCTATTTCCTTCAATTTTTGTTCGATGGAAAAGACTACAATACCAAACAGTCCGAGAGACGCTATGATGATCGTGAGAATTGAAAAGAATGAAAGCACATTTCCGAAACGCTCTTCCGTTTGATACGTGTTTTCAAAAAAGTCATCCATCACCACATGTTCAAAAGGTCTTCCAGGAGCAAACTCATTCCAAACTTCTTTTATTGATGCTTCTAAGTCTTTTAATTCATACTGATTGGCATGGGCTTTAAGCAGCACACGCTTGAGTGGTCGATTACCTTGAGCATTGGACTCAGAATGAAAAATGGCAAAAGGCTCGATAGGTGAATGAAGTGAAAAGAAATTAAAGTCTTTAGCAACACCAATAATATGATAGGTACCGCTCCAGTTAGTGATTTTTCTATTTAAAATGTCTTCGTTTACCTTCCAACCAATCGTCCGTGCAGCAGTTTCATTGATGATTATTCCATTCGTATCGTCGGAGTATGAAGGATCAAAACCTCTGCCAACAGCCATTTCAATCTTCAACAAGTCCACATAATTTTCGTCTCCCAGCACATAGTTTAATGGCAAAGAACCAGCATCAACCTTGTCTGGCACAAATTGGTCTCCATTGTAAATTCGCATCGGTACAGCATCACATACAGCTGTTCCAACAACACCATCAAGCTTTGCTAATTCATTTGCAAATTCATCTTGCGATCCTGTCCAGTGCACGTTTTCTATGGTAATTAAATTATCCCGTTGAAAACCAAGGTCAGCATTCATAAAATAATTCAGCTGCTTGTAGATGGTGATTGTACAAATAATCAATAAAAATGAAAGCATGTATTGAGTAACTAGCATTCCATTTCTTATCCTTGCGCCACCTTTTCCTGATTTCAACTCGCCTTTCATTGCTGCTACTGGCTTAAACCTATTGAAGAAAACGAATGGATAAAGTCCGGAAATAAAGCTTATGGCCAATATCAGACAAACAATAAATGTGGCCAGCAAAAACAAATTCATTGAGGCAAAGGATAGTTGAGTCCCAAGCGACTGATTAATGAAAGGAATTGAATAGACCAGTGCACCAACTGCCAGGCCAGTTGCCAATACACAATATGCAATTGCTTCACCAAAAAATCGTTGAATGAAAGAAGCTTTACTCCCACCCAAAACCTTTCTTAATGCAACATCTTGTGCCTTATTAGTAAACTGGGCAGTGCTCAGGTTGATAAAATTGATGCATGATAAAATGAGTAGAAATATCGCCGAGCCTGTCAGCGCTACAACAATGGTCATGTCTCCAACATCATTGAGTCTGTTGTAGATGTTTTGAGAGTGTAAATAAATATCCTGAAATGGCTGTAAATAAAGGTTCCACTCTTTGCCCGCAGCAATGTATTCATCATAGGTGTAGCCCATTACCTTAAGCGTCTTAATTGCATGCTTCTTTGGTAGTTCATCCAATTTCGCTTGAACTTGTTCTGGCTTGGCTGTTTCTTCAAGCAGAATGTATGTTTCAAATGTTGTCCACATCCAACTCCAATTACTTCTTTTCACCCGGTCGATACTTGACATTGAAATCAGGATATCAAAGTCTATATATGAATTCTCATCGCTTTCTCTAACTACTCCTGTTACATTATATGAATGCCTGATTGGTCCTCCCCCTAAATCGACCAGGCGGCCCATTGGATCTGCATCACCAAAGAACTGTTTTGCAACTCGTTCGGTAATCACCATAGTATAGGGTTCGGTCAAAGCGCTGGTTGCATTTCCATCACGCAGAGGAAAAGTAAACACCTCAAAGAAATTGGAATCAACAGCGAGCACATATTCATCATTAAAGAATTTCTCCTCATCGCCATCTTTAAATCTTACAGGCATTAGCTCAGGCGTATGAATCCGCACCACTTGATTTACTTCCGGAATGTCTTGCATTATTGAATAACCAACGCCTGGACCAGTTCTTGAAAACAAATTAGGGTTATCCTCACCCCAGATAAACGTTTGGTTGACCCGATAAATCTGATCACCATTTTCGTGGAACGTATCATAGCTTAATTCATTTTGCACATACATGTAAATAAGAATTGAAGCAAAAAAACCTATGGTAAGCCCTAGAATATTAATGGAAGAGAAAAGCTTGTTCCTTTTTAGGGAGCGAATAAATAGTTTGAAAGAGGTTAGCATATGGATATTGATTATCATCATTCATAGCCATAAAGAATGCCAAAAATCGTATCTATCTGTATACCAGATATATAATAAATTATGATTGTAAAAATGCGTACGGAAATGAACAAAAAGATGTACAATTTAAGAATGTTAATATAATTATATTTTTTCATTATATTATCTCATTTACTAACTTGCGGTGATCGTTTAAATATCACAACTACCACAATGTTAAAACTGACCGTTAAAAAACTAAAAAACAGCTTCATAGCGCTCATTTTAATCCTACAAATTAGTTGTACTGAAGATCCTGCGGAACCGATAGATGGTGTTGACGGCTTTAATGCTCTTGTAGAAGTACAAAATGAAAACCCAGGAGATAATTGCAGCTTGGGAGGAGTTCGGATTTCTGTAGGTCAAGACGTCAATGTAAATGGCATACTTGACGAAGCGGAGATTGTCTCTGTAAGCTTTATATGCAATGGAGCAAACAGTGAAAGTAGTTCCACACTTGTTGTTAGAACTTCGCCCGAAAATCCTGGAGAAGACTGTGCAAATGGTGGAACCTTGATTGAAATTGGTGCGGATGTTAATAGCAACAATTCATTAGATGACAATGAAGTACAAACCTCTTTTTACGTTTGTAATGGACAAGATGGATCTAATGGAGAATCTGGCGGAACAGATGGTCTCACAAGCTTGATTAGAGTATTTCCTAGTAGCACTTGTTCCAATGGAGGAATTACTATTGAAATAGGTTTGGATGCAAATAGCAATCAAGATCTAGACCCAGATGAAATTGATGCAAGCTATGATATCTGTAATGGAATCAATGGAGCCAATGGAGACGATGGATTAAGTACTCTTTCAAATATCACTATTGAGTCTCCAGGACTTAATTGTGAAAACGGTGGCCTTAAGATAGAACTTGGAATAGATACTGATCAAAATGGCTTCTTGGATAATGACGAAGTTGTTTCAGAAAATTACATCTGCAATGGAGTTGATGGAAGTGATGGGAGCAATGGAAATAACAGCTTGATAACAGTTTCATCTTTTTCTGGCAGTCAAGGTGGCTGTACTAGCGGTGGACTTATTATTAGATCCGGTATCGATGACAATGGAAATGGAGTATTAAATAATGAAGAAATAGATGCGACAGCCTATGTGTGTAATGGTGATGATGGAACAAATGGATCTGACGGAAACTCAGATGGAATTTTAGAGTTCTATTTTCAAGAAGGATTCGATGCTTACACTGGAGTATTGGATGCTTCAATTACTGATAAAAACCCAGCGGAAATTGGTGAATCGTTAAGCGTTGATA
Source organism: Ekhidna sp. (assembly GCF_039960695.1). Taxonomy (GTDB): domain Bacteria; phylum Bacteroidota; class Bacteroidia; order Cytophagales; family Cyclobacteriaceae; genus Ekhidna. Next base: position 618,452 of record NZ_JBDVKP010000004.1, read on the forward strand.
GAGGTTCAACGGATAGCCATGGATTGATTCAATTTCCTGGATTGGAATCTTTGGGTGCCATGGTTGGTGAAGAATTTCAAATAGTTGAAGCTATTCTTTACCTAAGGGGTTTATCTGGTAGAGTGGATGGTCAAACACAAGGAAATTGGATTGGAGTTAAAACACTCCTTTCATCAGCTCCTCTTTTTGAAGAAGATGCCGTTTCATGGACAACCGCGAATTCCAATAATGATACCTGGTCTATTGGTGGTGTGGCATCACAAGATGATAATGGAGATGCTAATGGCTATTCAGATATGTTTCAACTTCCTGCTACAGGGAACTTCGAATTTGATGGATATATTCCACTTCAACTGAATATTTCTGAAGTCACAGCTTGGACCGATGCAAACACTGGTAAGGACAACAATAAAGGGTTAGTGTTATTAATGGCAGACAATGGGATTCAATATGAACTTGACATTTATACTTCCAATTATAGTAAAGACAATAACTACCGTCCGCTGCTTTATCTCAAAGTTAAAACTGGTATAAAAGGAAGGTTATCAAGTATTTCGGAAAAAGAATATAGATCCAATTGGAAGTCAATGACTTACGAAGAAAAGCTAGCTCCCTTGAAAAGAATAACCGATTAAAACATAAATAAAAAAGCCCCTTGCTTATACTTGGGGCTTTTTTTTAATTTCATTCTTAAAATTCTAAAATCCCCCAATCTTCAGGGTAATAAAGTAATTCAGGTTATCAAATGCATCCACATCAGTATTGATCAATTCCATATCTTGAGTAAATCGCTTGCTTACTCCTAGAGCCAACCTGAAATTTCGACTTACATTGAATTCTAAATTTGCTCCAGGTTCGATGTACCAAAAGACATCACTATCTACCTCCTTATCAAGTGGTGAAGGCATTGTGTTATCTTCATTAGTTCTGTGATACCCTAACCATCCAGCTCCTCCAGAGACAGGAAATGTGACATGAACAACCTCATTGGAAAAGAAAATCATCTCTAAAAACATTCCCCCATAACCTCCTAGTATATTTACTTCACTACCAGTTTCAATATCATCAAATTTTGCAGTAGGAATGATTCCATGTCCTTCTATTCCAATACCCAAGGTTCTATTAATAATCCACCCACCTCTTAAACCTCCAAGAACCAATGACTCATCTCTAAACTTGGTACTCCTAAACGAAAGAGCACCAAATCCACCGCTATGACTCATAGAGCCGCTTAAAGTTTTAATATCTCTTCTTCTATCTTTCCTTCGCTCAGGTTCAGTGCTTTGATAGTAAATAATTTTAGGTGTATTTGTATTCACATCAGATTTGGGCAACGTATCATTAACTACAGGTTTTTGCTCCGTTTTCGTGGAGTCACTTTCTTGTGCCATTAAAGAACTTGAAATCATCAAGCTGATCACTATAATCCAAAGTTTTTTCATTCCTTCTTATTAATTGAGTTGTTTGGTCTAAAGACAGGAGAAATATGCAATGGTTTCCTCCATTGTAAACCTATTTCTTATTTGCATCTTTTACCTTTGCCTGCTTTAAAAATCACATAGATGGCCGAATACAATTTTCAAGAGTTCGAGAAAAAGTGGCAGCAGTATTGGAATGACAATAAGCTATACGAAGTTTCCAATGATTCTGACAAACCCAAATATTATATCCTGGATATGTTTCCATATCCTTCAGGTGCCGGACTCCATGTGGGCCATCCTCTAGGATACATCGCATCTGATATTGTTGCGAGATTTAAAAAACTGAACGGATACAACGTTTTGCATCCTATGGGTTTTGATAGTTTCGGATTACCCGCCGAACAACACGCCATAAAGACTGGTCAACACCCAGCCGTAAGTACAGAAAAAAATATAAAAAGATATATTGAACAACTATCCAGCCTCGGATTTGGATATGACTGGTCCAGAGTAGTGAAAACAAGTGACCCTAAGTTTTACAAATGGACCCAATGGATTTTCCTCAAATTATACACGGAAGGTTTAGCCTACGAAGAAGAGTCATTAATTAACTGGTGTCCTAACGACAAAGCCGTACTTGCAAATGAGGAAGTTAAAAATGGTCGATGTGATAGATGTAACTCTCCAGTAGTTAGAAAAAAATTAAAACAATGGGTACTCAAAATAACAGATTACGCGGACAGATTATTGGATGATTTGGACGACCTGGACTGGCCAGATTCCATTAAGCAATCACAGATCAATTGGATTGGAAAGAGTCATGGAGCTGAAATAGATTTTGAAATAAAGGGCTTCGATGAGAGCTTGAAAATATACACCACACGTCCTGATACGATATTTGGAGCAACGTATATGGTAATAGCTCCAGAACACAAGCTTGTAAATGAAATTACATCCGAAGAGAATCAAGTAGCAGTTGATGAATATATCAATGAAGCCAGCAAAAAAAGTGATCTAGAGAGAACAGAGCTAGATAAATCCAAGACAGGTGTTTTCACTGGCTCTTATGCGATAAATCCAATCAATGGCAATGAGATACCCATATGGATATCAGATTACGTTTTAATATCATATGGCACAGGCGCTATTATGGCAGTGCCAGGTGGCGACCAAAGGGATTTTGAGTTTGCCACGAAGTTTGAACTGCCCATAGTTAAAGTAGTAATACCCAAAGACCAAAATACTGATAGTGTTGAGGAAATATATAGCGGTCATGGCTTCATGATTAACTCTGATGAGTATAATGGAAAGGATAGTAAAGAATGTATCCAGGAAATAATTACTCGACTTGAAGCTGAAGGAAAAGGAAAAGGTGCCATTAATTATAAACTGAGAGACTGGATTTTCACTCGCCAGCGATACTGGGGAGAACCAATCCCAATCATTCATTGTGACAAATGTGGTACGGTACCTGTTCCTGAGGATCAACTTCCAGTGGAGCTCCCTGAGGTAGACTCTTATCTACCCACTGAAGATGGGCAATCGCCATTAGCCAAAGCAACTGCGTGGGTAAATACCAGCTGTCCAAAATGTGGGGGCAAAGCAAAGAGGGAGACGAATACAATGCCTCAATGGGGAGGTAGCTGCTGGTACTATTTACGCTACTTAGATCCAAAGAATGAAGATCAGATTGTTAAACCTGATCTTGAAAAGTATTGGATGAATGTAGATTTTTATATTGGTGGAGCAGAACATGCAGTACTTCATCTTTTGTATGCCAGGTTCTGGCATAAATTTCTCTTTGACCTTGGGTATGTGTCCACAAAAGAGCCGTTCCAAAAACTCATTAATCAAGGTATGATTCAAGGTAGATCTAACTTTGCTTATCGAATAGATGGCGAAAATAAATACGTATCTAAAGGGCTCATAGGTGACTATAAAACTACCCCAATCCACGTTGATGTTAATATTGTTAAGGACGATATTTTGGATGTTGAGTCATTCAAAAACTCGAGGCATGACGCAGTAGATGCCGAGTTTATTTTGGAAGATGGAAAATACCATTGTGGCTGGGAAGTAGAAAAAATGTCAAAATCTAAGTACAACGTAGTAAACCCGGATGATCTGATAGAAAAATATGGAGCTGACACGCTACGTATGTATGAAATGTTCCTCGGACCTATTGAGCAAAGTAAACCCTGGAATACAAATGGGATAGAAGGTGTTTATAAGTTTCTTCGAAAGTTCTGGACCCTATTCCACAAAGGCGATTCTTTTGAAGTTTCAAGTGAAGAGCCTACCAAGGAAGAATTGAAGATACTTCATGGAACTATTAAGAAAGTTTCAGAAGACGTTAAAAACCTCTCATTGAATACCTCAGTTAGTTCATTCATGATAGCTGTCAATGAGTTATCGAGTCTAAAGTGTAATAAAAGAGCTATTCTAGAACCTTTAACAATTGTTCTCTCCCCTTTTGCACCACATATTACTGAAGAAATCTGGCATCTTATAGGCAATGAATCTTCTATTGTTGAAACCATCTATCCTCAATTAATTGAGAAATATTTAGTTGAAGATTCAATCGAATATCCTGTTTCAGTAAACGGTAAAATGCGTGTGAAAATTAGTTTTTTGACCGATGCAACCAAAGAAGAAATTGAGAAGAATGTACTCTCAAACGAAATAGTACAGAAATGGATGGATGGCAAAGTGCCTAAAAAGGTAATTGTTGTACCGAAAAAGATAGTGAATATTGTACTCTAGCATTTAGAACTATTAAATAAAAAGGCCCCAGTTGAGTTCAACTGGGGCTTGCATTTATAAGCTAAACAGCATGTTCTTAATGGATAATCATAATTCTCTTCGCTCGCTGTTTTCGATCCTCTCCATATAAATGAATGAAATACATTCCTGATGGCATTTCAGTTGTTTCAACAGTCATTGTTGCAGTACCCTTCTTCAACTCACCTTTAAGTACTTCTCTTCCTGCCTGATCAAAAATCACCCATTCTGTATCTTCCTCCAGTCCACTGGCAAACTCGACAGTAACATCTTTATCAGCAGGGTTTGGATACACACCAAAATCAGCTAAGTCCTCTAATCCTAAAACGCTTGAAGAAAGTCCAGTTGCTAAATCAACTGAAGATGCCTGGTAGATCTGCTTCGTATTTAAGTCTTGTGCATATGCAATCACACGTATATTCGATGGATCGAACATATTATTGATAGGCCACGAAATACTTGTCAAACTTCTAGTTTCCCCTGCAGCTATCGGACCATTAACAAACTGGCCAGCAGCAGATGGCAATAATTTCCGCATAACATTTTGTATTGTTGCTCCCGCAGGGTATAGCCCCATAGGACTCGATAACGTAACTATTGGTTCTACCACTGCAACAAACAACCCTACTTTATCTCCGTTAACAAAAGGCGTAGTAGCAGTAAAGTCTGCATCCACAATCAAGTTTCCGCTACCATCAACAGAAGCATTTAAGGTAATATCAAACGCTGGATTGTTGAGTCTAGCATTAGCAAGTTTTGCATTCAATAGAGAATACGAATTTCCATTTATATCTACATAATTAGCATCACCTGCAATTGATAAACTTGGTACTTCACCAACTCCATAAAATGCAACCTTGGCTCCTGGGCCTGTCGTATTTTTTTGATTTATCTGATCCAGATTACTGCCACTATTGGCTAAATCTGTAAAATAGTTGATTTTTAAAATGTCAGTACCAGCGTATTGAGGACGCGTATTAACTGAATCATTAACGATTAAACTAGGTTGACTTAACGTTGAAGAAAATAACTCTAGCAAAACAATTTGATTTCGCTCATAAATTCTAACTAAATCAAATCCAAAACCATTGGTAGTTTTTGCACCCGCTTGTGCGGATAAAGCAAATCTGAATCGAACAAAACCACTTTGAGCAGGATTTATCGCGACTGGCGAAATAGCTTCTTGCCAATCGCTATTTAGCGCCCATCCTACCTGGTCACTATTGTTGGCAGTTGCTGCTGCCGGCGCCACACTTCCTGGCGAACTGGATATCGCTTCTCTATTATACCATCCAGGTGTAGAAGCTAGTCCTTCAGATTCCAAGGATGCATTGTACGTCCCAACGGTTTGCCATGAGCGCCCATCATCCACTGATACCTGGAATACGACCCCATCCCTAAACGTTTCAAAATCCTCATAGCGCAAGAAACTAACTGTCGGTGCAGTAAAACTGCTAAGGTCAAAGGATGGTGAATAAACAAAAGACACTTCTGATTGTCTGTATCCGTTTACTCCTCCCGGAGCTGTATAAACTGCTCCTGTACCATCAATGTTACCGGCTGTCCCAGGTATTAAAGATCCTCTTGTCCATGAACTAGCAGTATCATAATATGTTTTACCATCCAAAGACAACGAGTCTATCAACCAACCACCTTGAGCAGATGTTAAATCAAAGGAAGCGGCAGTTTCAAATGATTCTGAATAACTATTGGTAGAATTGAATCCTGTATAATGTGGTATTACTCTTACAGTTCTGTTTAGAGTTACGTCACATCCTGCGGTTGTGTTCATTGTAAGGTTGATGACATGGTCTCCAGAAGTCGCAAATGCGTGATTAAATGCCAATGGAAAGGTTGGATTTGGAACACTTAATTCAACCACACCATCAATTTCAAGCTCTACAAGATCTACGTCACCATCTGGCAATGTAGCATTGTCTTCGGTTATCGTGAAATCAGTTCCATTTGCGTTACCTGCAGTAATTCCAACCCATGAAATGGCTGGAATAGGTTCGGCTCCTACTGTTATTGATTGGTTTTGAATACTTGATACACAATTAGTGCTATATGCAGCTCCAATGTATGTAGCAGTCACACCAAAGTTGGCTGTTAATTGACCTCCGAAATTGTATGTGATTCGTTCATCATTGTTATTTCCGTCTTCATCAATAACATCAACCCCATTGACCTCCTGACCATTCACAAACCAAGTAAATGTGTAGTTACTAGCACCATCTGTCATATCAACAAATAATTCAACACTTGAGGTCGCGCATGTACTTGCCGTTTGAATAACATCACCAGTAAATCGTGGACGAGGGTTTACAAGAAAATCTCTTGTAATTGTTCTGTCACAACCGTTAGCATCTTGATAAACATACTCAATGGTATGTCTGGATTGAGCTAAAAATTCATCTCCTGGATTAGTTCCATGGTAAGTAGCAGCATTAAATGTGGCTTGACCATTAGAGGATACTTGTGCTCCATCAATACGGATAATGTTTTGGGCACCTCCATTCAATGAAAGTCCACTACCTAAATCAATTCCTTGCAAAGTAATGTTGATATCATCGTAACAAAACTCGAGATCGTCAACATCTTGGCTATTCAGAGTAATTGAAATATCTGGATCAGGGTGGACCGCAATGGTCTCTATAACTGTATTACTACACATTGTAGCAATACCCTGATAATTTCTACTTGGATCCTGATATACTATTGTTATCTGGTGATAGGTAGAAGGGCCACCAACAAGACTTCCAGGAGCCAATAATGCTCCATCAGTATGCCAAGCATCCAGATCAATGGTCGGAAGAGTTCCTGCACCTGATGCAATCTGAACAGGTGTAGAATTGTCATCACTATAAGAATCAACTGACCAGCTAACAACATCAGAACCAACAATAGTGTTCGTAGCTGAATTACCATCAAGTGTAGCGTCAGTTAATCCAATTGTAGGATCAGTTGCGTCTGCACAAAATGAAGATTCATTGTTAGAACCAACTGTGTTAAAATCTTGAATACCAGTAATATCTAAATTTGGAAGATTCTGCAGTTGGTGCGTCTCTGAAAATGTCTCTGGGCATCCATTTGGATCGGTGACTACTACAGTCATTACAAGACTGTTTTCATCTGCTCCCAAAACGTAATTCACCGTATTATCTCCCGCCTGATTGATCACGTTACCATTAATTGTCCAATCAAAGGTGTAACCTACATATGAATCTTCTTCAACCGTCGGATCCACATTTGGATCAAGTGGTTCGACAAACTGAATTTCAGCATCTATTGAAGCAGCTCCCCTGCAGAAATTGGTCACTCGTATATAATTTGTAGAACGAGATGCCGCTAAATCTGATGTCGCTAAGCCAGTTACCTCTAGAACTTCAGGTTCTGGATTAATAAACAAAATCTGAGATACTGTTCGCTCACAGCCAAATCCGTCAGTATAACTTAGGCTAACATCAGAACCTACAGTTCTATTTAAGAATTTAGCATCAGTTCCAGTCACTCCATGTGCAGCATTATGTTCCGTAGTTGGATTAAATGTCCCCTGTCCTACGTTAGATCCTAAGTTACCTGTAAGGTCACTTGAGAATTGTCCTGTAATAAGGTTGACGGTATCTATAATGCCAGTATTGTCATAAATGTACTGAACTCCTTGAATTGCCACATTGCCATTTTCATAGCAAAACTCATCTACTAACGCAATATCATTAATATCTATTCCGTTCACTTCAAAACTAATGTGCGGATCAGGATGTATCGTGATAACCTTGCTTGTGGTACCCGTACATAGTGTCACTGGATCAGTGTAGTTCATAGTCACTACATGAACCGTAGGTTCGCCACCAATAGCTTGAGACCCGGTTACTGCATCATGTAGAGCATCCCAATCTAAAGTTGGATTTCCCGGAGTTACTGCTCCATCAATTTCCGGAGAACCAGGAGTCGTGATATAGGTGCTTTCAAGATAAGAGTCTATATCATAATCTACATTGCCACTTCCTGCCGACACCCCTCCTGCATATAAATCCACTGTGATATCCCCAGAAGCATCATCCCTACAAAAATCGCTACCAAAAGTAAGATCAGTCGCATCATCTCTTAATTCCAAAGCATCTTGTGGTGAAATATCAACTCTAACGAACGTGCTTTCACTTTCAACACCGGCATATACATCATTATCAGTTACCTGTATAACTTCAAAATAGCGATTTATCGTTGATGGAGGATTCAAGCCTGATAAACCTAATTCCGAAAATGTAGCATTTCCGCTTCCATCTGTCAAAATCTCTCCACCTCTGACACCACCGGCTGTCGATTGATACCATTTAAACTCTCTTGCACCTCCAAAACTTAATTCACTCGCTACAAACCTAATATCTGCTTCTAACTGATCGCTACAAACCGAGAAGAAGTGATCTACACTATTATCTTCATTGGGTCCAGGATTGAGGTCAGTAAAATCTGGTGTTCCAAGTGCTCCAGGTGTGTTGTCTGAAACAACAGTAGGTTGAGGTTGAATTGCGTGAACGGTGAGGGTTATTGATGCATTATTACCACTTTCACAACCATCAAAACCACGACTTGATACCGAGTTATCTACTCTCGTTAGGAAGTAAGAGTAAACATCATTATTTCCATCATCATTTCTATCAGCAACGAATCCTCCTGAGGTAATCAATTGTTTCGTACCATCAACTTTAGCATCATCTAAAATGTCTTGAGTCATTTCATTACCGCTGGTCAATACCGAAATTGTGTCATTTCTAGATGCGTCTTCATACCAAACATAATTATCCATACCTCCTGTAAATGTGTGAGTTATATCCGTTAGAACATCACCTTCACTTACATGAAACTCCAATGAACCAGCAGACATATCAGCTATAGTTGGATCTGTTGGCGCTAATCTACCATATGTGTATACGTTGACTGCTGTCCCTTCACAACCTGCAAATGTTGAAGAACCATTTATGTTGGAGGTCTTGGTAACTGTATATCTGTAGTTTGGACTAAAATTGTCGAACGGAGAACTAACTGTCAATATACTTCCACTTGACCCACCTGTTACAATCTCCCCGGCCACAAACTGGGTGGTTGATGTAAATCTTAAAAAGATATAATTGGTACTATAATTTCTATAAACAACTGCTGTAGCTCCACTCGTACCTCCAGTTACTGTTTCGCCTATTGTAAATGGAACTGGAATAGCTGCGGATGAATATAAGTAACCAATGTGGAATATTGGAAGTGTTGAGAGAAATTCATTATTCAAGATTCTTCTGGTAGCATAGTCAGTTACTGTAGTGGTTGCGCCGCTTACAGAACCTGTGATTCCTTCACCAACAAATACACCGGAAACGTCCCTAATTGCAATCAATGAACCAGATCTATAATGCACAGTTGCTGTAGCACCACTAACTCCTCCGGTTACAATCTCTCCTGGGATAAATGTGCCAGCCCCACCACTTACTGTTAAAAAGTAAAGGTTAGCACCAATAATTCCACTGAAATAGACCGATGCATTGTAAGTTTCGTCACCAGCACTAATGGGATCAAAGGTTATAGTTGATGGGCTGACGCTTGAAGCTCTTGGCAAGCAGTAATCTAGGAAAATACTTGTACCAGAAACCACTTCAGCGGGCCATGCAGATATGTCTACATTGGGCGCATCAGGGATAGGATAAACCTCTACAGTTACTAATCTATAATCTGATTCACATCCCGTTGCGTCTGTGGATGTAAAGTAAAATACTTCAGTCTGCTCAGCATTTAATCGTCCAAATGAAACGGATAGTCCAGCCTGGGCTGGAGTAATACTTGTTACATTATTAGCAATTAGGTTAAAGTTATCATCATACCAACGTACCGTGTTAATGTCGCTAGTAGTAAAATTTGCAACTACATCTCCCACGCAATACTCAAGCAAATACTCATTATCATCAACACCTGCTGCTGGTGCTACATCATCTACAAACCCAACTGATCCACCACTCAATAATGTTGCCGCATCCAATACCGGGGTTGGGGTATCTGGATTAACCAATATATCAATTTGGTATGTACCTTGACAGCTATTTGGTGTAAGAGCTTCTGTTGTATAAATGATTCTAAAATATCCTAAATCCGTTGCTTCAGCAGTGTTTCCATCTTGATCTGGGTCGGTTGGATCAAAAGTGTTTGTTAAAGTACCACCAGCGGTAAAATCAGCGTATAGGGTTGGGTAGGTTGCTCCTGCATCGCTAGATCTATAAAGCAAATATCCATTGGCTATTGCTTGATCTGTCACCCCATTGTAAGTAGGAATAGGATCATCCGGATTACTTTGATCAATTGACTCAACATAACTGGTAGTTCTATTAATAGTAAATGCTGCATCATCTTCACAATAAGCAGTACCAACATTTGTAAGTGTTACAAATGGTGTTCCGTAAATAATAAAATAGTTAGTCGCATCAATTCTGCGAATCCCGACATTGTCAAAAATTTCTCTCTGGAACCTAACATTCTCAAATTGACCATCGGGAACACCAAAATTAGTAGTATTCCAATTATATTGATAAGCAGCGGGTCCATGAATACCTCCAGATTGTAGATTGAAACCATCTAACAAATCGGAGAATCCGTACCTTAATCCATTCACATATATCCTATTAATGTATGGAAGCACCCCGTATGATCCACTAAAGCTAGAATTATCAACAGTAATAACAGATAAGCCATCGTCTGAACAATATTCATCTGCTGGAGGCCCTGTGAAAATTTCAGTCTCAGGCTCTACTGTGAATGTTACAGACCTGCTTGTCGAAGCTCCCGTTGAGTTATTTGTAATTGAATAGGTGATAGTGTGTGCTTGAGGGTTACCTGCCCCATCGTCACCCGCAATCGCAGGATCAAAAATTACCAACAATGGACTTGGAGAAGCACCTGGATTAGTAACTGTTGTACCTGCTCCAATGATATTCACTGTATGACCTGCTGGATTACTGATATAGATAGTATCTGTATCATCAGTCACAATAAAAATTTGATCAACAAATGTGCTATCAGTTGGCCCGGTGGTCGGATCATCATCACTAAATAGCAATAATTCAAATTCCAAAGGATCGCTATCACAAGTACCATCATCATTGGCTACATAATAAGTATACAATCCCTCAGCAGTATTCAAGTCAGCTTGAGTGGCTGTAACACCGACATGTTCAGGTGTGCCATCAAATACATTTTCATACCAATTGACAGTCGTCGGTGCTTGATCTGTGGCATCAAGAGTGAAATTGAGACCAGATCTTATGGTTAGTGAAGTAGTGTTATTTGAAGAATAAACGGTTTCGTCTAATGTTACAATTTGACTAGGTTCGACATTGCTAGTCAGTGTAGCATAATTCGTATCTGTTGTTAATAGACTAGCTGTACCACCGGTTCTCTCTAAATCACCAGTTTGGCCTCCTGTGACGGCCATTACTTCCAAGCCGTTAATTAACAAATCATCAATTCCATCATCTACACCATCATAGGTTATCGTCAGTTGAAGTGTGGCAGTTCCAACATATGAAAGGCCAACTGTGATATCAGTAAAACTACTTCCTCCAGTATTTGGTGTAGCTCCAGTATTAAATTCAAAACCTGATGGGAGAGTTAGAAGAATTGTTCCTGAAGAACCAAAATCACCATTTCCAGTCTCCATCACTTGAATACTACCCAATGGTTGAAATCCATCAGAAATACATAAGTTCCCAGGCGTTGCTGCCGTAATAGTGGCTCCACCATTAATCGTTAATTCGCTATTAGTTACATCGGTGCTAGTGTTTCCAAAAGGGTCAACACCTATTACGGTAACTTCATAATTTCCTAAAGCGCCTAGCGTAAAGCCACTAGGTGCAGAACCTGTATTTGAAAAGGACCATGTTCCATCACCATTATTAGTGGCTGTTCTTGTGAACGTACTAACATTGACAAGAACAGTTGCGTTCGGATCATCAATATCTCCAGACAAATCCGGACTTGCATCAGGAGTAGCCAGTGCGTCTACTTGGCTGTAAGGTGCAGCCCCATCGGTGGTATTAGAAAAAGTCTGCGCTGGGTTGGGCGCTGTTCCTACACTTAAATCTTCTAACATGCCAGCTCCTCCAGGCACAATCGTAACATCAGGAACAATATCCGTATCAAAACCAACCATTTCATTTAGTGACAGAATGATATCAGGTGACGCAACTGAAATTCCTGAAATTGTGTAACTATCAGATAAGGAAAAATCTCCAGCATCGATATCAATATCACTAAAAGACTCAGAAAAGCTAACTGTAATTTGATCAATGTATCCATCTGGAGTAGCTTCCGTGTCTTCGGTTAGTGCACTTAGAATGACTGGCCCCGCCGCATCAACCGGAGTAATGGTTCCCCCATCATAAGCATTGCCACTTGGCAGATAAGAAGCATTTACTTCTGCATCATCCTCTAAGGTACCTGCCGTGTAAATCAGATTCCCTAGAACAGCCGTTCCGGAATAACTATCAAAAAGTAACCTAAATGTGTTATCATTTGGTGTGGTTCCTGTATCAAATCCACTTGGAAAGATGGAGTTAAACTGAAAGTCTGCAAGCGTAACAGTAGCATCTTCAATTCCATCTGGCATAACAACTTCCACCTCATCAATATTTCCATCAAAATCAACATCATAAGCTGTGGCAGTAGCATTATCAAAATCTTCAGCTACTTGATCTGGAAGTGTGAACACGAAAGTATAGGAGCCAACCATTGTTGAAGAGGACGTTCGACCGTTTATCTTACCTGAACTAGCGTTAGCAGGTCCGAAAGTATAAGTCTCTTCTCCTGTCCAGGGGCCATTATCAATATCATTGAGGTAGAAACGGTATTTTGAACCATCATAATTGCTTATATTATTGGCATTATTAACATCAAAAGTTATTTCCTTATCCTCATCAGTTGCTCCCCCGGAACCGTTATCTCCAGCTCTAAGCTCTATGTCATTATTGGAATCTGAGTTTACAAAAACAAGCGATCCATTTGCATTATACGAGGCACAAAGTTGATCATTGTTGTCACACAAGGCTGTACCATCGGTCCAATTGCCCTGCTCATAAATACCTCCGGATGAATTAGCAAGACGAACCGCTTTATCACTAGCGCTTCCAAAAACACCATCTGAAAATTCCAATTCAATGTAGCCTTCGAAATTTGCAGGTGCAGATGTTGTAACCCAAATTGCATCAACTACCGTAACAACATTGTTAACATCATTTACTTGAACAGGACCTATAAATTCACCATCTCCAAGTAGATTACCTACAGCATCTTCAAGAGTCGTTCCATCTGTATCAATAACTATATTATCACCGGCATCATATGTTGAAGGAACTGGCCCAACAGTTAAGGTAAATTGAATAGTATCCTCTGGGCTCGATAGAGTGGTACCAAGTGCATCTGTCAAAGCATCTATTGTAATAGTTGTTGATGGCGTTACATTCGCTTGATTTTGATTAAAATCAGCCAACAAAGGAGTTCCGCCACCTACACGCTGAATGGTTTCGGAAAATACAACTTCTAAAAAAGAGTTTGTCGGCTGTAGTGTAAATCCGTACATCACTGGTGGTGCACCATCCTGAGTAGTTGTAAAATCTTGAGCGACTGTTAGCGAATTATTAGAAGGCGCAAGGTCTTCAATATCACCAATTCCCAAATTTATATCTGGAGTAACTCCAGTATCTGGGCTACCTCTTTCCGTAACAGTTATATCAGCGGCATTTGAACCATTGGCGGCAACGCTTGTAACTATATAGGTATATGCACCATCGGTTACAATAAAATCATCCGACCCGCCATCGGTATCCAATGTTGCACCATCAATGTCTTCTGAAAAGGTTACTGTAATTTGATCTATTTCACCCGATACTCCACCAACGTCCGCTGTAGCTGCAGATATTATCACTGGAGGAGCTAAATCAATTGTGGTTAATCCACCATTGCTCAATGCTAAATTTCCTGCTTCGTCAGCTAGACTACCAGCCGTATACGCTATGGTTTGATCTGTAGTTCCCGTAATCGTAACAAGAAGAGTAATGTAGTTATCTGTCAAAGTTGCATCAACTCCGTTACCAGCAGGAAAGCCGGCATTAAATACGGTAAAAGAAGTAACTCCTAAACCTGTTCCTGCAATGTTGAAATCAACATCGCTTACTGTTGCCTCGTTAACATCTTCGGAAAATTCAACCAAAATCTCATCTATTGATCCATTATTGTCAGTATCATAGAATGATGCATCGACAAAAGTGGGAGGTGTTCCATCATATAGTATTGAGAACTGTGTTGCAGCATTGTTGTTATTGCCAGCAGCATCTGTTGCAACAGATCCCGCTATATCTACGGTTACACTTCCATCACCTGTTGGATCTATTGTAAAACTGTACATACCACCTCCATCATCACTGAAACTGGCAGCA
>NZ_JBDVKP010000005.1:0-64986 GCF_039960695.1 Ekhidna sp.
TTAATGAGTCAATGGCTAAATGAATTTAGTTACAGAGTTGAGATGAAAGCAACCTATGTATTTGCTCCGGCGATGGGCTTGCTTATATTATCATTAGCAACAATTGGATTTCATATTGTTCGAATTAGCAGGATTAATGCCATAAAAATATTAAGAGAAAAATAGAAGCAGTTTCTCCGATATATGATTCAAGATTAACAAGTTTAGCTGAAGTTTAAAAGAACTATTCAATGGCGTCGAACTTTATAGATATTGAGTCTTGAAAACTCAAGCTTCAATCAGGGGAGTTAATTTTTTGTCAGTGAGCGCTTAAAAAGTTATGTAATGAAAATTGACTAATTCAGAACTCTTATGTCAAGAGTATTAAATTCTTGAAGTATTTTACTAATTCCTTTTCAAGTTCTTTAGGTATTTGGTATCCAACCAATTGTGAGGACACTCCCAAATCGCTGAAGTTCCGTACAAGGAACTCAAACTGGTCTCTTTCTCGAAAGAGAATCTTGTTTAATAAGTTGCTTTATAATATTATTTACGAACGCTCTGCAGCCAAAATCGCCAGAAATATAAAATGGAAAAGCAGAATGATAGCTGCTAAAGGCTTTTTTAACATCTTTTGCAGTCAATGCAACATTCCATTCCTTTAAAGTAGGCATCGGTATTTCACCTTTAAAACGGGGATTTGCATTCCATTGAATGGTGTCATGCTGTTTGTCTCTGCACAACCTAACCCAAGTTTTAAGATTAGGCATGTAACACATTAAGTCTTGATGTCGACCCTCATCTTTTTTGCCTCTTAAGATTATTTTATTTATTAATTCATCATCATCTACATTACCGATGCAGTTAACTTTAAGTTGATTTTTCATACATTATACCTAATAATAATTTAAAAGTTTTAAAAAATCTTATCAAAATGAATATGCTTTAATTTACTCTAATTAAGATATTTTCTCTACTCTAGGGGCTAAAATACTCTATTCATCTACTTCTAAATTGTCTCTTTTCTATTCCATAAAAGTGTTTGATAATAATCTCAACACTTTTACTAGAGATCTCTTAAATTGCCTTTAGAGAAATACCTTTCGTGCCGCATAAGGAAATAAACGTTTTTGATGGCGATGTGTGAGGTGATAGTCTTCCATTTAGGTGAATTAACAAGCAACAAATGGAGCATAGGTACAGAGATATGGTTTTCAACTTAAAGTCTCAAGAAATGTATGGGATTGATGAGTCTCGTAAAACGAGAGATTTGCAAGACATCAACGATCAAATCCCAAGAATTGATTCAAACCAAGAATGTCATCCTTAACACAGTAAAGGATCTATAAACTTTAAAACCACAAATTTTACATATCACACCCTAAAGAGCGAAGGATGTATCTTTAATACATGAACAAAAACCTATACCTCTCCGCTATCACATGCTTCACCATCTCCATTGTATTTACATCATATTGGACCTTCAACAACCTGATGGATGGGATGGCATTCAATGAGTTCATCACATACCCTGACCTGGTAGTAGCGGATTGGGTCATCATGATCCTATGTGAAGTGCTCTTTCTGAAATACTTTCATGCGAAAAAGTACAGGGTAGCGTTTGCTACTGGCTTAATCTCAGCGATCACTTTTATGGTGCTCTATTCCTCGGTCTTCACTTTTCATAAAGGGGTTGGTTCCGGAGAGTTTATTAACCTTATTGTTACGGTTCATCTGATTGCAATGATTACCTTTTCAATAAGCCTTGTGCTTTCCAATGCCTCTAAACAAAAGTTTTTGAAACAGGCAGGTGCTCTGGGTATTGTTATAGGTGGTATTGTGCTTTCCACGCACGTGATTGGTCTTTTGGTAAATGGAGAGACGTTGAATCTGATGCTCGTCATCCAGCTTTGGACCAGCAGACTAGGTGATACCCTGATTCTCATTTTCTATGTCCTGAATTTCTACCATGAGTTCCGAAATGATCAAAAGTTTGCGATGACGAATAAATAAACCATCATTTGAGTACAGGAATACGGTCAATTGCTCAGTCATCAACTAAGCTGGAATTACAAAGCTGAAAAATTGGTAAAAGTCTCTCCAAAGGGCTTTGATTCTTGAGACTCATAAAACGAGCTTATAAAGCTCAATTAGCAGTTGATAATTAAATCTATTATTAGCTAAAAGCTCAGAAGCTGAAAATTTCAGCAACATTTAATATAGAGATTCTTGAATTTATGTTGACGCATAAAATCCTTAAAACCTTCCATATCGGCAGATGTTCTATTGATTGCACTAGTATTTTGCAATCATCTTGATGTCCTTATGACATTCTGGCCTGTAGATAATCGGTGCTAAGCAGAATCTTGCAGAAAGCAAAGTAAGCCATACGCAATATCATCTAATACCAGCTTTGTATTTTCTATTAGCGTTTTTGAGAGAAGAGCCAGTCAATTAGTTCAGGAGTGTTCTCTACACTGATTGAAATATGGTGAGCCTTATCAGGGTACTCGGTATATTTTGGATTTCCACCTTTGTCCCTTATTGCATTAATCATATCTCTAGAACCTTTTACTAAGACATTTCGATCCTTTTCACCATGGAATGCCCAAATTGGAATATCAGTTAGTTTATCAGCAAATTCGGGGTTTCCGGCTCCACAAATAGGAATTGCTGCAGCAAACATCTCCGGTTGTGAACTTATCAAATGCCATGTTCCAAATCCTCCCATAGATATGCCCGTGATGTATCTTCTTTTCTTATCTATCACGAATTCTGTCTCAAGTTCAGAAATGATTTCCAGTACTAAATGATCAACTGATTTGATATTCGTGATCCCACCCCAATCTCTACATGGTGGGCATTGAGGTACTAGAACAAATGCAGGGTATTTGATTTGATTATGAGGTTTGGATAACAATTGGGCGAAAAATGATCTCGACACTTGTTTGACATTATCATTACCTCTTCCCGAAGCGCCATGTAATGCGATTACCAATGGATAACTTTTATTTGAATCGTAATTGCGAGGTATTAGGAGTCTATAGGATAGACTTTCTTCTTGATCGTTTTTATATGTCCTTGACTTAAAAGGGTTCGCTAATTTCTGCTCATATGCACTGTAATTACTTGTTGCTGAAAGTTTTTTAGTTTCAGCCTTTATTTTGAATCCATAGAAAGCCAAAGTCAGAAATGCTGCAAATACAAAGAAGTTAATTGCGTTGCTTATCTGCCCTTTACTATTCCTCGGTTTTGATCCTTGTCTTTCTACAAAAAAGTTCAATAAAAGCAAAATAAGTATTGGAATTTCCATGATTGAAATCCACTGCGTCACTTTGGTTCCAGATCCATCATGTAAAGCTGTCAATGAATTAGCCATCCAGACTGTAGCCATGAAGTTGAATAGGCCAAAAAGGCAAATAGATATACCTGCAGCTTTCAACCAGTATCTTTCTTTTGTTTTAGATAGTGCCAGATTGGCACCAAATAATAAAAGTGTGATAGGTAAAAAGTGGGCTACAACAACGTAGCTATTTGTTATTTCATTGGTAGAGAAAACTTTAATTGAAAGGATAAAATTGACGATTGTAACGCATGTTAATACGGCTAAACTCCAAAATGCAATTATGTATTCACGCTGATGGAGATACTTAAGCAGAATTAAAAACCAAACAATTGAAACTAACCATTGAATAAGATACCAGGAACCAAATGATGGTGATTCTCCTAGTCTTTGCCCCAATAGAAAGCTTATCAAACTCGTTGTTAACACAACTAGGGTATAGAGGCTACCAAGCAAAATAGCTGAGGAGAAAAACTTTCGTGTCATGATTGATTTTTTCGAGTTGCAGGAATTGCTGGTAACCTTTAGCTATGATGCATATGTTATATAGCCTTGATTAGTACGAAAGTAGTGATCCTTAACCGCACGCACAAAACGGTGTTTTTTTCGAACTCCATTTCATTCCGAAACAAACCGATGAATCAGTTAATTCAATAGTTTAATAAACTAGTTTGAGTAGTCTAATTGTGATTTATTCCATTTAATAAGGATTCGTCAAATTTTTGTGAGTTCTTAAATATTCGAGGCAATGATCTAGAACCTTATCTTCAAACCTATGTTTAAAGGACTTTAGTGTGGTTGTACCATACCAATAAATATGCTAAAAAGGTTACTACATTAATGCATGCACGCACGCAGATTTGGTGGGTTCAAGTCCTTATTGGACTGCAAGCTTTTAAGCCTCTTGGGAAACTTGGAGGAATTTAGGGGGTAACATCTGTATGTCGAGTTATTAAATTGACTTATAAATAGCTCAAACTTTTCTATATCTGGCCAATAGCATTATCCAATTCTTTACATTCACTATTGGCGGCATTTATCAAATATGGAGTTCAAGCAGATTTCGTAAATTAGTCAGCTTAACCAAGTGAAAATGTGGTATATAGCAGCAATTCCATTTGTGCTTTTAACTTCCTTTTTCATCTACAATATTGTAGTTGAGCGAAAGGTGAATTTAGCCATCGAGGAAGAAAACGTATTCGAAAATGATCATGGAAAAGTTAAACTTGTTGAAGCAATATCAAAAGTACTAGATGAAACTTCACAGAAAGCTAGTCTCGTTTCAGAAGAAGATAATAAACCTGCTACTGTCAAAGAGCCATAATTTTTCAGAGGTGGTTCTATTTGTTAAGTTTAAAAGTTTGTTAAAGATTACGAAACCGATATGGTTTCAATAGGATACACAATTTTAACAAAAGGAGAATCCGAACAGACCTTTGTCCAACAGATTAAATCAATCGAGTACCAGAGATTTCCTTTATATTTTCGAGAGAAAATTCATTGATCAGTAAATGAACAAAATCTGCCTGCAAGAGGATCAAATAAGCAATATGGTGGAGGCACTTTTAGTGTATTCTCTACCGGAGAAGAACTTATGCCCATTTATAGATAAAGATGAGGCGCTGACTCTTCTCAAATGTTCTTCCGGAACGCTGCAGAAGTTACGTGATGAGGATCTGATTGAGTTCTACTGGGTCAGGAATAGACACATCATTTACAGCTACTCATCAATTATGAAGTACGTCAAATCAAAATCCAATATGGTATGAGTATGTACATGAAAGGTTTCAACAACGGATATGTTATGGCATCAGATTTAGCCGAACTATACAAGTCTTACTCGAAGATCGAATCTTATGGAACTGAATATTCAAAAGGATTCAAAGAGGGTGCCCAACTTGCTCGGGAGATTGATAAGAAGAAGGATCAAAACAAAGGAAAAGATAAGGGACCAAGATTCGAATTTTAATTTGAGTCAGAAGCCATTAAAGTTCTAATTTTCTAAACTGCTTATCCTTAGACAAACAAACCTAGCTTTGTAGTAACAAACAAACCTAGCTCAATAGCAATATAGTTTTAAAGTTCTGTAGAATATACCTACTATGAAATTAGTTATCCCCGTCATTATTCTGAATTGACATAGAACTTGGTATCTTCGAAAATTCTTCAATCAATTTTTTTTACTAATTGCAAGAAGTGTTTAAGTAATACTAAAACTATCGTTTCAGTCTTTCTTAAACATTCTTGATCTTCTCACTGCGTTCGCAAATGGATAATAATAATAAACCTGGTAGGAAACCAGGAAGAAAAAAGGGGGGGAGACCCACTATTGATAACAAGAAAAATATTGTTAAAACATATAAAGTAACAGCTGAGGAAGAATCAATTATTCAAAGAAAAGCTGAAGAAGCAGGCTTAACTATAAGCGCTTTTGTAAGGGAATGTGCTCTTGGGAAAGAAATTAAACAAGGTATATCTAGAGAACATATGGATTCCATTAAATTACTTCGAAGCTTCGGTAACAACCTTAATCAAATTGCGAAGAAGATAAATAGCATGAGTCCTACAGATAAAATTGGTGTCCAAATCATGATAAATCTCGATGAGATATCTTCAATGATTAGTATGGTAAAAAAGAATATTGATATAAAAGGTAGAGGAGGCGGGACGACTTAATAATTCTTGTAAGCTACTTCAATCAGAGAAGTTTGGTTTAATACCTAGCTTGTAGATACCAGTTGTAAGCGACCTGAATAAAGTGATTATGTAATTCTTGTCTTCTGATATGAAGTAAAAACCTAATGCTTCCTTTTTGATTATTTGGTAGTTAAGCTCTAAATGCTCGGCAAAAGCCTGGACTGTTTTTTCCTCATATAGCCAATAGGTAATTGAGGCTATTCGCTCGTTTTCTTCAAGCGTAAAGAGTTCGATATGATTTGTATACTTGTACTTCCGGATTACTCCTTTTCCTGCTTTCATACTATCTACAAATACGTGATTTGAATGGAAATCTTTCAGTTCCGAAATCTCACTCCCAATTATTGAGATGGATTGCTCTATTAAAGTATTTGGATCTTCTGTTTGTCCAATAGTGATTAATGAGAGAAGGATGCTTGTGATGAACGATAACAACCTCATATGACAAGTGAATCTTTATGTGCTGCAATTCTTTCCTCAGCAAGCTCTACAGCCATGTTATGATCAAGTCCAAGGCCAACGCGCATCTCATACTCCATCCGGTACTCATTGGCAATTTCAAATACTTTATCTATGGATTGTACTTCTTCAGAACACAGACTAGCAAGAGTGTTATATAGTACACTTTGATATAGGTCAACGGGAATGGATGTATCGATAACTTGAAGTTCTAGGTTTTCCAGCACTTGCTTTTTTGAGATGCCTGAAGAAAGCCCTTCCAGTTTAAAGAGTGTCACTTCCTTGAGGAAGCTTTTGTGATTGAGTGGAGGTACTTCATCGTTAGAATAACCGTCTAATACATAAGACATCTTGCCAATAAGAGCGTCAACAGAAGGGAGTAGAAAATGGTCAATCTGACTATCAAATACTTCCTCCGTCAGTGTGTTGAGGATATCTACTTGATAATGATGACTTCTGAGAAAAGTAATTCTGGAGGTTCTACTTTCCTCATCATACTCTCCGTGGGGTATTTCAATGTCTTTGTATAAGGGCTCCAGATTATCCAGGTAATTCAGAAAGTCATCCCGATCCAGAACTACTTCATGTGTGCCGTTGATTTTAACTCGAATTATTGATGCTATCATATATGATAGCAATATAATGCCTATTCTGAATTTGATTGCAATGTGCGTTCTGTTTTGGAAAAAGAATTCTTGAAAAAGCTAGGAAGCCGGATTGTAAAGCTCCGGGAATCCAGAGGCCTATCCCAGGCAGAAGTAGCCAGAAGGCTCTACATGGAACGTGGCAACTACTCTCGGATTGAAACAGGCAAGACGAACCCTTCGATCATTACCCTTCATAAAATTGCAGAGGTATTGGAAGTAGATGTTAAGGAAATGATAGATTAGATTCTGTGAATCCTAATTAATGATATGTCTTAATGTGACAATTTGTCTATTCAGGTATAAATAGTATTCGATTAAGATTCGTCAGAAATCTTTTTTGAAATAGAAAACCTGAGGTCATTTACTTTCTTTATTATCCTCTTCCTCAGGATCTATGGCAATGTTCACGTTGCGGTTAGTGATTATGAGATAAACCAAACTAACTCCAAAGATCAAGTAACCTAGTGAAAGAATGTGCCACCACATATGTCAATTTTCGGTTCAACCAATTTAATGAAATTATACAGATTTCGTAGCTCAATCTAGCTATAAAGCATGATTAGGAGCACGTAACCATTGTATGTCCAGGATTTTGGTACGCAGAGATAATTTACCCGAGCCGTGGCGAGAGCAAGCGGAATTATGGAACAAAACATAACACCATTATATAGCAATTAGTATGTGTGACTAAATGTAATTTGCTTTAACATAAAATTATTGCCGTTGATAGAATGAAATCCGATAACTGATTTATACTAAATGCTGGTCATAAGTAAATCACTAGTATTGTTATTTAATGTCCTGCGCATTTTAAAACAGCTTTGGTCTTGGGTAGGATTAATAGTTTAGGAGAGGACTCTAACATCAACTAAAAACGTACTCTTTATTTCTGAGCAGAAAGGAGCACTCTTTTGCCACTCCTCTCGAATGAGAATTACCATGCCGCAGTGAGAGAGGTAGGACAGGAGGGAATAAGAATGACAAATGTGCTGATTTCTAGAGAAAATTCAATTAGTTCTCAGGTATGTTCTACCGTCATTTGAAATTACCCAAAAATGGGTATTGTTTTTTGTTCAGTATTAACGTAAATAACCAATCAAATCAAGGCTCAATAATTTCAAGGATGAAAGTAAAACTCCCGCCAATCGAGACAGTAGAAAAAACTTCGAGTAAGAACCTTATTATACATCATATTCAGTCAGCATTAGAATTCGAGTCGGACGAAATTGAATCTGGTGCCGGTTATTTAAAGGTGAAATACGGAGATTCATGGTATTTCTTTACATCAAAGAACGATTTAATAACGGACAGTATTCCCATTGCTATTAAGTGCAATAAGCTTCCAACCGTTGAGAGAATTGAAAATGACGAGATAAACTTAAAATGGGCTAAACATCCCTTATTGAAAGATTACTCTGTTAATGAGATTATAGATTCTTGGGTTGATGATTTTACAATTATCGAAGAAGACAAGAGTAGAGATATTATGGGTTTAAGATCACCGCAGGTTGGTGCTTTGTATGGAGTTTTAGCTCATTGGAAAGCCTCAGATGATATAGCAACAGTTGTGCTTCCGACTGGCACGGGCAAAACAGAAACAATGCTATGTTTGATGGTTAGCAATCGGTGTAAGAACCTTTTAGTAACTGTTCCCTCAGACTCGTTAAGAGAGCAGCTAGCTGATAAATTCTATTCCTTGGGACTATTGAAAAAGTTTGGGTTGGTTGGAGTAAAATCACTATATCCCAAAGTAGGAATACTAAAAGAAAATTTTAGTAATGAAGATGATTTGAAAAAATTCTTTGCCAATTGCAACGTAGTTGTTTCAACAATGCAACTTGTTGCAGGAAGTACACCGGATGATCAAGCGTTAATTTCATCACTTTGTGATTATTTGTTTATCGACGAAGCTCATCATGTAAAAGCCAAAACCTGGAATAGCTTCAGGTCTAATTTTAAGGCTAAAAGGACACTACAATTTACCGCAACACCTTTTAGGAATGACCGAGAAAAAATAGACGGGAAATTTGCGTTCAACTTTCCATTGAGCAGAGCTCAAGCTGAAGGATATTTTAAAAAAATCAACTTTGTTTCTGTTAGAGAATACGATCCGCAGCAAGCAGATAATGTAATCGCTGATAAAGCTGTTGAAAAATTAAGAGAAGATAGAGAAGCTGGTTTTGACCATATACTTATGGCAAGGTGTGCCAATAAGAATAGGGCTGATGAAATATTCGATTTGTACAGCGGTCATACAGATCTCAATCCTGTGAAAATCTATACTGGAGTTAAGGATAAGGCTAATATTCTTGAAGGAATAAAAAGTAAGGATACCAAGATTATAGTTTGTGTTGACATGCTTGGAGAAGGTTTTGATTTGCCAGAGTTAAAAATTGCAGCTTTTCATGATATTAGAAAGAGTCTTCCAATAACACTTCAATTAGCTGGTAGATTTACTAGGACAAATCTTGATGATAGCTTGGGTGAAGCAACCATCATAGCAAACATCGCAGATCTTGAAGTTAAAGATGAGTTAGAAGAATTATATGCACAAGATTCAGATTGGAATGCCTTGCTGCCTGCGTTTTCTACCTCTCAAATTGAAAAAGAAATTGAATTTTCAGAATTCATAGATGGATTTAAGAAAATTGAAGATTCTAACGTTCCTATTCAAAATATAAAGCCTGCATTTAGTACAGTCGTTTACAAAAATCAGACAGACACATGGAGTCCTAGAAATTTCAAGGAAGGATTGACCTCTGTTGATTCTTATGAATACCTTTTTTATGATATAAACAGCGATGAAAATGTACTTCTCATAATCACTGGTAAAACTCAGGAAATTGATTGGGGTATTTCGAAAGATATACAAGATATTATCTGGGATGTATTTATCGTGTTTTGGGAAACTCGAGAGAACTTATTGTTTATTCATACTTCAGAGAAAAAAGGAAATTATAAAGAACTAGCAAAGGCGATTATTGGAGAGGATGCGAAGCTTATTGATAAATTAGATGTATACAAATCGTTTCACAATGTTAAAAGAGTTCGACTTCAAAATGTTGGATTGAAAGAGTTCTTAGGAAAAAACATAAGATTCAGAATGACATTCGGTGCTGACATTGAAGAAGCACTTTCTAAGGCGGAAAGAGCCAGAGCTCAGAAGGCTTTCGTTCAAGGAGTCGGTTTCGAAGAAGGTAAAAAGGTATCGATTGGTGCCTCATCGAAAGGACGAATTTGGTCTCATCAGCGAGGCAATGTCAAAGAATTTATGATTTGGGCGACTAATCTCGGCAAAAAATTAAATGATGAAAACGTAGACCCAAATACAATTTTAAGAAACACTCTAATTCCTACTTTAATAAGCGAACGTCCCAATGTTTATCCGATCTTGGTTGATTGGGATGAGGAATTGTATATTCAGGCAGAGACTAGATTTTTGTTTTCTATAGGAAATAAGGTTTATGACCTATCAAATTGCGAATTGGGAATACACAATCCTAGTGACACTGGATCGCTTTCATTTGAATTGATCACTGATGACTCTAGAATAGAAATTCAGCAAATCCTATTTTTAGAAGCAATAGATCAGGATGATCAAAATATTCAAGTCCCTGCTTTCCGATTTGAGAAAGTTGGAGATGTCCAAGTAAGTGTAACCCACGGTACCAAATCATACGAGATAACTGATTTTTTCGAAAAGTACATTCCTACCTTCTGGTTTGCCGATGGATCAGCTTTAACAGGAAACGAATACATTGAGTTAAAGCAGGAAATCCAACAGTATAGCCGTGAAAATATTCAGGCTTGGGATTGGACTGGCGTAGATTTATCTAAAGAATCACAACATGTTCATCCTAAGATTCAGGATTCTATCCAATACAAGATGATTGAGGTATTAAAAACTAAGGATTATGATGTTATTTATGATGATGATTACTCTGGAGAGATAGCCGATGTTATAACAGTAAAAAAAGATGAGAATAAATTAACGGTTGAATTCTATCATTTGAAATACGCTAGCGGTGGAGGTGTAAATAACCAGGTTTCAAACCTGTATGAGGTTTGTGGTCAAGCTCAAAAGTCCGTTCACTGGAAACATAAGACAGGCAAAGAATTCTTCAATCATTTGTTACGAAGAGAAACCAAGTCCCGTAATAATCAATCCTGTTCTAGGATTGAAAAGGGATCAAGGGCAGACCTAGAAAAGTTTGAGTCTTTAACAAAAAGTCAGATTCCAATGGAGTTTAAAATCTTTATTGTCCAACCAAGTATATCAAAGAACAATGCTTCTGAAAGTATATTGACATTACTTGGAGTAACTGAGAACTTCTTGAAGGAAATGGCAGCAATAAATCTAGGTGTTATTGCCAGCGATTAACTATTTCATATGGAACAGATTAAAGCTTATTGTAAGTCATGTCAAAAAGAGACAAATCATTATAAAAGAGCAGAATACAAGCCGGATCAAACTCACGACGAGTATGCGTCATATGATAGCAATGAATACTTCATAGTTGAGTGTCTAGGCTGTAATCATGTTGATTTTTGCATCAATATTGGGATTCTGAGGATACGAATTCAGATGATTTTCAAAAATGGGAGGAACATTATCCACATGATGAAGATAGGTTTAGTTTATACATATATTTAAGTGAAGAGGAACTGGACGAACTCCCAGCTATAATATTTGATATGTATGATGAATTAAGAGTCACGCTTAATAATGATCTGAATGTTTTAGCTGGAATAGGACTCAGAATGGTTGTAGAAGCAGTTTGTATCAAGCAAGATATTCCCGGTAGAAATCTCAAAAACAAAATACAAAGCTTGCTCGAAGTTGGACTTATTTCAAAAAATGATTTTGAAGTCATAGACAAACTTCGGGAAATAGGAAATGTAAGTACACATCAAATTAAGGGGCCATCAGCAACAGTCCTAGAGGCTTCATTAGAAGCAGTAAATCATCTGTTAAGAACTGTCTTTGTTGTTCAAAAAAGAACTAGGAAGTTAAGAATAAAGAACTCTTGAAATGAAGAATTGGTCTCAACTTCGTCCTTTATCTAAGCTAGATCAGCTAGCGGAGACCATCATGAAGGCTGCATTCTTACTCTCTGAAAATCATCATGTTGTTCAGAGTTATCTAAATCACAAAGGAGCACATTTCAAGGTTATCAATCGAGTAGGGGAGTCAGAGTGCGATATACTATGTCGTCAGATTAACATCGACAAAACCAATTATACTTTCATTTCAAAATCTGATCTTGAAAGAGGCTTGAGAGATGACCTTTGGATTGGTTTAGTCTTGTTTGTTGATGGTCAGAAACCAACCAAGTATTTGTTTCCGAGTACAGTTTGGAATGAACCGAATCAGTTGTTTACTGACTCACCAGTCAAAAATTCCGAGTATGGAATCAATTTGAATAAGAATACAATGGGTGAATTTTCCGAAAAATTTGCTCTTCAAAACAGTATTACAAATTATCCATTCGCAAATAACCTTGAGTTTAATTGGAGTAAAGCCATAGCAGAATTTCCAAGAGAGGCGTTTGAAAAAGCATTAACCTTATTTGACATCAAAGGGTATGTTTCTGATGAGGATGGGACGGGTATTAGCAAAGCCATGATCAAATATGGATGGAAACATTTGGCCAAGACTTTTGAAAAGGAAGGCTACAATATTGATAAAATTAAAATAGCTGCTAAGTTTTATGATGCACACGGTGAAGTGGCAGCACTCTATAATGAACAAGAATTCCCAGAGCACGCTGATATCATAAGAGAGCTAGATAGATATGTTGAAGAGTACCAATCAAAGAATGGATATTGCCAAAATTGATTTTTCAAAAACTCATCCCACCACCTTTCTTTCTTGATTGTGGCTTTCGCTCCCAGAATTGATCTTTATCCTTTTTAGATTTCAGACCTATTTCTTTCGCATATTCATGCATCCCATCATAAAAACCTTGCATCTTATCGTTGCTTACCAAAAGGTCTTTAAAGCTACTACTGGAAAGTCCTACCTCTTTTGAAAGGATGTATCCCTGATTAAATGCTCTTTTGTATTCCTCGCTTACTTTTAAATCGTTATTCATAATTCAAAGGGGACTTGTGCATTGTTCTCTAAATACGTATTCAGGCTATCGCTATCATATAGAATATGTTTCTTTTGAGGTTGTGAGAATTTGATCTTACCCTCGTCTCTAAGCTTTTGCAAAGTAGACTTTGACTTGATCCGCAAGTACTTCATGGCTTCTTCACCATCCAGCCATTTGCTTGTTTCAGCTTTTCTTGATCCGTCAACACGTTCTACAACCTTCTCAACGAGGGCATAAAATGCGTCTTCCTGCATACAGATTACTTCCATAATTATGAGTCGATTGGCTCGAAACAAAAGTAGAGAGATGAGCCATCAAATTCAATAATGCATTTACTGCCCAATTACACTGTCTAATGCCTCATCAGCTTCTTTATGGATGAAATTCGCCTGGTAGTTGATGGTTGTTTTTAAATCACCATGACGGTATAGCTTTTGAAGCATTAGAGGATGAATACGATCTCCAGCTATGTTTCCAAAAGTGTGTCGAGCAATATGGTTAGAAAGGTTTTTGTCTATTCCAGCCATTTCTGCAATCCGCTTGAGATATTTATTTATTAAGCTCGTTGCATTCCTTGCCTTCACAAAAAGATCGTGAGAATTGCTAGGGTCAGCTTTTTTCAAATAGTCAAATACAAAGTCTTTTTTTCTACTTGATTTGTTTTTGTATAAACCTAAAATAGTTTGAGCTTTTTCAGGAACCTTTAGTGAGACCGGTTTCTCATTCTTATGCATAATGTAGAAAAGACGTCCATCCTTAAAATCTTCCCACTTTAGATTTAATGTATCAGAAATTCTAATGCCGGCAAAATAATATGCAATTAGCCATGCATTCCTCGCATGCCAAATTGATTCTCCTTCTTTGAGGTCTAGCATTTCTATTTTCTCAACTTCCTCTTTAGTTAATCCGATCTTGTGACTCGAACCAATTCGAATCTTCTCATTATCTCCCGCAAAGGGATAATGTTTTGCATCTACTACACCATCAGAAATGGCCTCATTGAAGAGGGTTCTTATAAAAATAAGTTGATTGGTGATCGTTCTTTTCTTCATCTCTAAATGAGATGTGCAGAAAATCTTAAACTGATTGATCCAGGCTGTATTTATGTCCTCAAAAAAAAGGCTTGTATTTTTATCGAAAGTCTTAAGCTCGTTTAGGAAGGAGTAACCTTTCTTTCGGCTCGAACCAATACGGTTGCGTCTTCTTTCTTGAATAGCCTTCCTTGCATCATCGATTGGTGTTGAGGGTTTGTGATTGACAAACTCCTCAATATTGCAAAGTATGGATCGTTCTGGTTTCGCAACGGCATAAACACCACTGATGAATTTACCTTTGACACGTTCAGCTCCGTATTGAAAAAAGGAAACAGAACGTCCTTTTCTGGCAATCTTCTTTCTAATCTCTTTACTTGAAATCGACTTGTTATCAGTCTCTATCTCAAGCGCAATATCGTTGGCTTCCTTAAGCTTTGCCAGCAGTAGGTTATTAAGTCGAACGGAGTTTGGGTGGGATTTTTTAACTCTTCTCTCCTTGTCATCCCAATGTTTGATGTCAATTGATTGGTCTGTATGGATGTACTTGGGTTTACGGTCTTTGATAATCCGAATGGCTAACGGGTACGTTCCATCCTTCTTTCTTTTTTCCTTCCTTAGTACGATCTTTATTGAAGCCATATAAATTTATTTACCAATCTCAAAGCTAATAATTATTATCTAATTGGGGTTAAACAATGGTTAAACTTTTTCTGGTTTTACCTGGTTTCATACAGTTCTATAATATACTTAAAATTGTATTTATAAATGTTTTAAACCATATTAGATCATATCAAACCAATAATCATCGGGCTCATAACCCGAAGGTCACAAGTTCGAGTCTTGTCCCCGCTACTACGAAAGGCCGATTTAATCGGCCTTTTTCTATTTAAGTACACCATAGGACAGTTGCTTTATTATCTTGGTCTCTTTTGTGTTGAAATGAGAATATGATTAAGGCTTTGGACTCTGTACCAAACGATTAATTCTCTTTTCAAGATTTGTCCTTAATTCCGTTTAGATAGCTACTTATTTAAAGAGTAATTTAGCTTTGAGACTGGTATTCCAATCTGTAACATAGAATTTATCTAAAATTCTTCGATTCTTGCCAATAACATAACAGATTCGTGAACAATAAGCCTGTCTGTATTTATCATATGCATCTTTATTAAACTCTTCTTCCATATTTATAACCCACTCATTTGTGGGGGGTTCTGAAAAAGAATCAAGCCTGAATACATAAGCTTCGTTTTTATAGCTCTCCATGATTTCATAAGAAGCTTGAGGAGATTGTGTATCACCTCCACAACCACAAGTGTTCGCTATGATTAGGGGTTTATCATGCAAGAATCTTGTATTTATGGTATCACCAATGGCAGACTTGAAAATAAAGTCTGGAGCTAGCATGCCTACCTGTGTTCCCACCTTTTCATCAAAATTCCGTTCTTTAATAAGTCTAATATAAGATCCGCTATTAGTGATACTATCAAACTTATAATAGGCATTATTTAATTTCAAATATTCTTCTTTCTTGATTAAGTCCCGAACTTCAATAATATCCTCATTTAAAAGGTTTGTGGATGATAATAGAGCAAGCTCGGGTTCAAGACCATAGGTAAAATTTCCAGAAAAAACTCTATCAATTATTCCGACTTTAAATTGTTGGTTATCTATTGTAATAGGAGCCTCCAAATATTCATCCCTACCATAGAATATATCTCTATCCTGATAACCTATTCTTATCCATGAAGAAGTTTGAAGTGTATCACGACCGTCAGAAATTGAAAAGGATACCGGAATAGAGTTTTTTGACGAATTCCAGTCGATAGGTAGCAGAGAGTATATTTCATCGTCCCTGAAAGATTGATTGTTGTTTTGATCTACAATTATAACAATGCCTTTATTAGCAAACTCCCCCGAAATAAGGTCGACATAATCAAGTTTAGATTCTAAGTCTACGGGTATCCTTGACCCAAGTATATTTGTTAATGAATCTGGATGATCAATGGGGAAATCAAACAAATCTGAAGTATCCTCAAGGTCAATAAAACCTCCAATGAAATCAAACGGAGCAGACCCTTTAACTTTTTCAGTTCTGATAAGCAATGTGTCTTCTTTTTGAGAGAAATGGTTGATCTGTTCTTGACCAAATATTACCGTGAATTCCGAAAAACAAAGGCAGATAGATAGAGCAGTCTTCCACATCATATTTCTCAGTATTTGGGTGTATTTATACACGCTAACATCTCTTGAGCTTCAAACTATAGGATATTTTAAAGATAAGAGTTTTATTCATAACTAAGGGTTTGGATAGATAACTTTAGATAAGCGGCCTATGTAAACGTCCGGGCTGAAAGAATTATTAGTTGTGCTAACTCCTTCGCTGGTTTTCTCAAACAAGCATAATCTGGAATTTAGGAATACTCCTGATTAACTCAGGAAGGGGTCCATCATAACCCGAAGGTCACAAGTTCGAGTCTTGTCCCCGCTACTAACGAAAGCCGATTCAGAAATGGATCGGCTTTTTTGTTTGTCCAAATCGTAAATAAAGGGACTCAATTCACCATTTGATTTTATTCAAAAGAAGATTTGAAGAGCAGACTTGTGAAACTTATTTGATATCTTAATACCAGATTACCGTCAATTCATAGATTTTTGAGAATTAAACTGGGGATATTGCATTCCATTGTTGCAATCAATCAATTGCATAATAGCCGACACAGATACATTCGATTTGTTGGCTGTCTTTTATTAATTACAACACTATTTCTTTCATTTGAACTCAAGTCACAAGTTCGAACACCTCCTGATACAGTCATGATTAATGAACTTATTGAGGAGGGCTACAAGCTACATAACAACAATCCACGATCGGCCATAATTAAATCCAGAAAAG
Organism: Ekhidna sp.; assembly: GCF_039960695.1. Classification (GTDB taxonomy): domain Bacteria; phylum Bacteroidota; class Bacteroidia; order Cytophagales; family Cyclobacteriaceae; genus Ekhidna. The sequence continues at coordinate 17,151 of NZ_JBDVKP010000005.1, forward strand.
CCTTATCCTTAATAGGGAAAAGCAATCAATTGGTTGAGAAGGGAAAGGTTTATAAAAATTTAGGATTGGCGTATTGGAGGTTAGACATGTACGATTCAAGCATGCACTATAACATGAAAGGAAAACACCTCGCAGATTCAATTGGAGACCATCTTTTAAGTTCAAGATTGCTAAACAATATGGGACTAGTGTACAGGGAAAAAGAACAGTATGCATTAAGTCTACAGACATTCCTTGAAGTTTATGAAGTTCAAAAAGAAACATCCGATAGTCTCTCAATTGCCGTAAGCCTGATGAATATTGGAGACATCCATAGACGGATGAAGAATTATGAACAAGCATTGCAGTTTATAAACCAAGCCATTGTAATAGCAGGTCAGATCAACAGTGAAATGGTGTTTTGTTGGGGCTATGTATTTTCGATCGAACCAACCTTTGAGAGTGGTAATACAGAAGCTGCTGAAGTTTTTTTTCAACGCGCATTGGATAAGTGTGGAGCTGTGAAAAATTTTTATCACTTAAGCGTCGCTTATGTTCATCATGCGCGAATCTTAGGTTCCCAGAAAATGTATGATCAGGCATTGGATGAGCTAATGCTTGCATTGATGTTGCATCAGAATCAGGGAAACATGAAACTTCAAGCCAGCACCAATATTGAGATTGGTAAAATATTCCTTGAGAAGGAAAACCTCAAGGAAGCAAAAAATCGGTTTCAAATGGCCTTTGAAATAGCTTCTAATGAAAAATTCTTAACTGAATTGAGCAATGTCTACTATTATCTCGCCGAAACGTATCGGTTGGAGAAGAACTTTGAAATGGCCGATAGAAATTTTGTTTTATATCATGATGTAAGCAAGCGCTTGAGTGAAATACAAAAAGGAACCGAGCTAGAAGCTATCGCAGCGAGGAACGAAATTCAGCAAAAGGAGAATGAAAATTCAGCTTTGAGACTCGAGAGTGCACTACAAGCTGAAGTAATCAGTAATCAAACGACGAAGACCAGATATTTCTACATGGTCATTTCAATCGCAGTATTGCTGATTTTAAGTTTGGCTCTCTTCATTTATGTTGTAAACAAAAAAAATCGGCATCTCATCAGGTTAAACGATCGGATTGTTAGAAAATCAGAGGAATTAGAAATGGCCAATGAGGAAGTTGAGACCAAAAATGAAGAACTGCTAGCAACGTTAAATAAATTACAAAAGACTAAGGAAAAACTTGTGGAGACTGAAAAGATGGCCTCATTGGGAATGTTATCCGCAGGTGTAGGGCACGAGATCAATAATCCCTTAAACTTCATTAAGAATAGCATTCAAATTATTCGCAACTATAAGGTTGAATCTAAAAATGACGAAGAAAATTATGATCGGTTTATTAAAATAATTGATGATGGAGTTGTTCGTATTTCCTCTATTGTTAAGAATCTTGAAAATTTCACCAGACCGGACGCTGAGGTCACGGAATTATGCAACCTTACCTCTATTATCGAGCAGTGCCTTGAAATTATGAATCATCGAACCAGGGATCGAATAAAGATAATAAAGGAGATATCCAATGCGGAATTGAGCATTTCGGGTAATAAAGGGAAGCTTCACCAAGCCTTTTTAAATATTATTTTTAATGCTGAGCAGGCCATAAGTAAAGAAGGAACTATTACGATTAAGATTGGGGAGGAGGGGAATTTTGTAATCGTTTCCATTCGAGATAATGGTCAGGGAATGGAAGAGAAGATTTTATCAAAGATCATGGATCCCTTTTATACTACTAAGAACCCGGGAGAGGGTACTGGATTGGGGCTTTGGGTAACCTACAATGTGATAAAAAATCACAATGGCATTATAGATATTCAATCTGAAGTCGGAAAAGGAACTGAGTGCATAGTTTCATTGCCCCTTAACTCCGATTAGGTCTAAAAAGTAATTGCAAGGTTTTTTCAACCATTCAATAGATCGTGCACTTCCCCGTACAGACAATTATACTAAAGCAGTACGTCGCTCATATTCCAAAAAAGAGCCACAGACATGAGGCTATGAAATATCAGCAAATTGTAAAATCGTCAATAGAGCCTATCTAAGACAATACCTATTTTAATATTTAGTAATAAAAGTTCAATTTTCTTGGAATTTTAATTGGTGTATCATAAATTGGTCGACCAATTAGATAATCTCTTAATGGAAATACTTAATAATTTCTCTCAAATAGTAGTCGAATCTCCAGTTGATAAGATTATCAGGCAGATTCGTGATCTGATAACCTCAGGTCAGTTAAAGGCTGGTGATCGTTTGCCGTCAGAACGTAAGCTAAGTGAGAAGTTAGGTGTTGGAAGGACACACCTTAGAGAAGCCTTGCAAAAGCTGGAATTTTATGGCATTTTGAAAACCCGGCCTCAAAGTGGAACAGTTGTCGCAGGAATGGGAATTCCTGCATTGGAAGGCCTAATAACTGACATGTTAGGGCTTCAAGGAAGAGATTTCAAATCATTGGTCGAAACCAGGGTCATACTTGAAACAAATATTGCTCAGCTGGCTGCAGAGAATCGTTCTGATAGTGATATTATCGAAATTGAAAATGCATTGAATGCTCACCGAATTAAAATAGAGCGTAATGAAGATGCTGTGGAGGAAGATCTTCTGTTTCACCTCAAAGTCGCCGAGGCTAGTAAAAATTCAGTACTTAATTCATTGATGCTAATTATCACTCCGGATATTATGCAGTATTTCAAAAAGCATAATGTCTGCGGGGAGGTTAAGGCAGAATTAGTAATAGATCAGCATGAACAGTTGCTGCAAAGTATCATTGAACGTAATCCAGATCAAGCTGGAGGAGTCATTCGCGAACACTTACGTGATATAAGTGAGTATGTAAAGACATTAAAAAACGGAACCAAGCTAGATAGCGATGGTTCGCTAATAACCTAAAACTAATCTTTCTATGAGCAAACCACCCTAATAAAAAGAAATGGACTGGCCAAGGGCCAATCCATCCAAAGTGAGATACCCCAATCAATAATATCAATTTGGCGATCGGTATTAAAAAGAAAAAGGTTCCCTCTTGTGCTTTCAAAAGTAGACAATGTTTGAAAATTCTAGAGTACTCCTTTCTAGTATCCACACAATTACCAAATAATATTTTCAATTAAACCCTTATAATAATGAGGAATGTTTTACTAAAAAATCAATTAACGAAGTGCATTGCTTCATTGGTGATCTTTATGTTCTGCTTGAGTTTAAATTCGTTTGCGCAGAATGTTACGGTCTCAGGAGTAGTAAAAGACTCTAACGGAGAAGTACTTCCAGGAGTAACAGTGACCATTCAAAACACGATTGATGGTGCTGTAACTGACATAAATGGAGCTTATAGATTATCTGCTCCTCAAAATGCTACACTTGTTTTCACATATGTTGGGTTTGAAACTCAAACAATTCCGATTGGTAACCGATCACAAGTTGATGTGACATTAAGTGAAGATACCGAACAACTTGATGAGGTTGTTGTAGTTGGATATGGAACACGAAAAAAGTCACATAATACAGGTGCAATCGCACAAGTTGGTGGTAAAGACATAGCAGCAATTCAAGCTAATCGCGTAGATGACGCATTAGCTGGGAAACTATCAGGTGTTTTAATTCAGAATCAAAACGGGGAGCCTGGGGCAGATCCGAAAATTCAAATTAGAGCGGCTTCATCTATATCGGGTGATTCCAATCCTCTTATTGTTGTGGACGGATATCCAATTTCCGGAAGTCTTGCGACGGTTAACCCAAACGACATTGAAAGTGTCGAGGTTTTAAAGGACGCTGCTTCTGCCGCTATATATGGTTCGCGAGGAGCTAACGGTGTTATCCTTGTCACAACAAAAAAAGGTAGACCTGGTAAAGCTAGGTTTAGCTATAATGGGTTTACGAGCATCTCAAGTAAGTACGTGAAGGACATTGAAATGCTAAAAACTTCTGGAGAATGGGCCGATGAAGTAGAAGCGAAAATTAGCAATGGTACTTTTAATGTTTCTGAGCTAAATGCAAATTATATTGATTTCAAGGTCGATGCCTTCAGAAATTCTCCTGATGTAGTGGGGATGGAAGATTGGCTTTTTAGAGACGGTTCAACAACAAGCCACGACTTCAGTGTTAGTGGTGGTACAGAAGATGTAAATTATTTTGCTTCGCTGGGTTATCTAAATACAGAGGGTGTCGTAATTACTCAAGGGTTTGAAAGATACAACGCTCGTCTTAATGTCGATGCTAAGCTGGGAGACAGGTTCAAGACTGGATTAAACATCAATGGATTTTCCTCTGATCGAGACATTGTAGCTCATGACATGAGAGATCTTTTAAGATCATATAGTGTCCATCCAATCTACCATACAGAAGCCTCAATTGCATTTGTCCAGGGGTTGGATGCTCAATCCACAGCTCTGGGCTATAATGTTGATTATTTCAGTGGAAATACTGCTCCAATTACTTTTGATGATGGCTATAGGGGAGGCGGACTTATTAACTCGAGTATCTACACTTTACAGCCAGGAGATATTGCTCATGACTGGCATTATGGTAGAAGAGGAAATGGTATAGGTGGATCGGGAGATGCTGGTCCGGCAGCCAAGCTTGATAATGCAGATCAATGGCAAAAAACCTATTTCGGTAACATTAGTACTTATTTACAATATGAAATTATTGAAGGATTAAATGTGAAAACCGTCCTTGGTGGAGACCTTCGAGATACACGAGATTTTTATTATCAAGGAGTTACAGCAGATGCGCGTGAACGGACCAATCAATCGGACCTAGACCAAATAGATACAAAAAGATCTTCAGTTTTAAGTGAGACTACATTGAACTATGCAACAAACATCGGAGATCATGATATATCTGCTGTAGTTGGCATGGAATTCCAAAACTTTTACATTAAAGGCACGACTTTGCGAGGTACTAATGTGCCACATGGTCAGCCAATAAATTTTGGACTCTTAGACCCTTCGGATATCAGCACTTCAGAAAGGAATGAAACTATAGCAAGAAGAAGTATTTTCGGAAGAATTAACTATGCGTACGATGATCGCTATCTAGCATCAGTATCGTTGAGGAGAGATGGTGATTCTCGATTCGGAGAAAACAATCGATTTGAGACATTCCCTGCCCTTTCTTTGGGATGGAATGTGCATAACGAATCCTTCTACAAGATAGACATCCTTAGTAATTTGAAACTTAGATTTAGTACTGGTTCGCTGGGGACTACTTCATTTTTGGGAGCTTATGATGCATTGAGTCTTTTAAGTCCTCAAGCTACTGTGCTTGGAACAGGCTTCCTTATTCCATCTAATGTAGCCAATGCAGATTTAACCTGGCAAACTAATACTGAGACAAACTACGGTGTAAACTTCGGATTCTTAGAAAATCGCTTCACACTAGGTATAGATTACTACACATCGGACATTGAAGACATGCTTATTAATCAAAGCGTTTCTGAGGTGCTGGGTACTACTTCCATCGTGCTTAACCGTGGCGATGTGACGAGCTCAGGATTGGAATTTGAACTTGGTGCAGTTGTCATGGAAAAGGCAAACTTAACCTGGGATATTAGCGCCAACCTGTCTACGGTTAAAACCGAAATCACCAGCTTAGGTGACCTGGATGAATTACCTCAAACCATATACGGCCAGAGCGGAAGAGGTCCAGTGTTCAGGAATTATGTAGGTGGTGAAATAGGTGAAATGTGGGGACTGGAAACAATTGGAGAAGTTGAGGCAGAACATATTGAAGATCCTGTTGCACTCATTGGTATAAATAGTTCAGAATATTATGTCGTTGATCAAAATAATGACGGTGTTATCAATGAGGATGATTGGGTTAAGATAGGGCAAAATACTCCAGACTTTTATTGGGGATTGAATAGTACCATGAATTATAAAGAATTTGACTTTTCATTACAATTCCAAGGTGCGCAAGGCGGTGAAGTTTTCAACATAGATCCAATTTACTGGCAGTCACAATTTGGAGGCAGATTGCGCGATAGTTTTGATGCTGATAATAATAACATTGCCGATGCAAGCGGACTTCATTATACTCAAACAAGAAATCAGACAGACGCTACAATTCAAGATGCTTCTTACATAGCTCTTAGAAATATAACTGTTGGTTATACCCTCAAGCCAGACTGGGTAAATAAGGTTGGTGTTAGCTCTGCAAGGGTTTATGTCGCAGCCTCTAATCTACTGTATTTAATGGGGGATAATTACACCTCGCTCAATCCAGAGGGTATCGAAACTACCAATGGAGGTTATCTGGGACCAACAACTTATGGAGTTCAAGTAGGTGCGAGTCCTATTGTAAGAAGCTTTACAGTAGGTGTAAATGTTAACTTTAATTAAGAAAATGATGAAAACTGTATATAGATTTTTGGGAGCACTATTGATAATATCAGCGTGTTCTGAAGACTTGGATCAAGTACCGCCAAATATTGCAAGTGCAAATTCTTTAACAGATTTTGCAGGAGTTTTGAATGCGGCATATTTTTATCAGCATGGCTCTGCCACTCCTATGGCAGTAATGGGTGATTTCCGGGCCGACAATTCATTGATGGCCGAGGAACCTTATCCTGAATTTGATAGATTCGGAAGTGGGTTGGTACTAATGGAAGATCAGTTTTTTGGCCCTTTCTATACGGCATTATACAAGTCGATATTAAGTGCAAATAACGTAATTGACAATTCAATGGATGCAGCCGAGATAGGTGAGGCTAAATTCTTGAGAGCTTTATCTTACTTTAAACTCGTACGAGTTTTTGGCGATGTGACCGTGAATTTAACTGCCGAACCAAGCGTCTCAGATCTGTCAATTTTAGTCAGACAACCTGTTGCTGATGTTTATAATAATGTGATTATTCCTGATTTGCAAGATGCAATAGGTGCTCTTGGCACTAGCATAGTGGATGGAAGAGCATCTCGATACGCAGCTCAAGGGTTACTTGGCAAAGTGTACATGCAAATGGGCAATTTTAGTAGCGCTGAAACCGAGCTGGCAGCAGTTGTAAATGGTGCAACTGCGGCAGGCATAACTTTACAAGGCAACTTTGCAGACATTTTTGGAGAAGCAAATGATTTAAACTCAGAAATCATATTTGCAACACAAATATCAAGCTCCATTACAGATGAATATGGTTTCACAGAGTTTCCAGGATGGTTTAGCGGTGGAGATACCAAGTCACTAACACCATTAGATGCCGATTTAATCGCTGCTTTTGATGCTGTGGAAGCAGCAGATGGTGGCAATACAGATTTAAGAAGAGCATTGACTATCGATGAGACAAATAATATTGGTGTAAAGTGGGGTGGTCTTGATCAGGATTGGATAGAACTGAGATTAGCAGATGTATTGCTTTTATATGCTGAAGCTATGAACGAAAATGGTTCTACTCCAGAAAACGCACTAGATGTGTTGGATCCGATTAGAACAAGAGCAGGATTAAACCCTTTGGATCACACTACATTGAACACTCAAGCACTAGTTAGACAAGCTATTTATGATGAGAGAAGAGTAGAATTGGCTTTCGAAGGACACAGGTGGTTTGATTTGGTGAGAACAGGAACTGTAGATGCTGAAATGGGAGAGGCAATCAATAGCAACTATCATGTATTTCCAATTCCAGTTTCTGAAGTATTAGCGAGTGACGGAGTGATCACTCAAAACGACGGCTACTAATAGTTAATCTTTTAAGAGCTCTCCTTTGAATGGGAGGGCTCTTACTTAACTAATTTAATATTCTAAATTTTGATACCCGGTAAAACCTACGGTAACGGGAGAATAGTGCCCAGAACATATCTCAGAAATGATATTCATGCGATTCTTAAAATATCGTAATGAAACAGATAAAGAAAAACTAACAATCAAAAAATGAATCGAAATAGTGAAAAATATATTCTCACTGAAAATCTGGAGTGGGAGGAACTTGGTGAAGGCGTATCTCGGAAATTTTTGGGATTTGACAATCAGATTATGATGGTGAAGGTGAAATTTAAAAAAGGAGCAGTTGGCTCTCCTCATCATCACTTCCATACCCAAACCACCTATTGTGCAGCTGGAAAGTTTGAGTTTGAGATTGATGGTGAGAAACAAATAGTAAAAGCAGGTGATGGGGTCTATATACAACCAAATTTGGTTCATAGTGCTTTATGCCTGAAAGAGGGAATATTGATAGATGTATTTAGTCCGGTTCGGGAAGATTTTCTTGACGGATCAGGCGTATCCTATTTCGGAACTAAAAAGTAAAAACTATAAACAACCCAACCTATGAAAATCAAAGGACTTAGATGGTGGATAATTGGCCTGGTTTGTCTAGCTACAGTCATCAATTATATTGATAGATCGGCTCTTGCTATTATGTGGCCAGACATTTCCGATGATTTGGGAATGGATAAAAATGATTACGCGCTCATTCTGAATATATTTCTGGTGGCTTATGCTGTCGGACAGTCCATTTCCGGGAAGATGTTCGATAAGATAGGAACCAAGATTGGATTTGTGGTTTCCATCACGGTTTGGGGATTAGCTACGTCATTGCATGCGTTCGCCAGGGGCGTCTTTTCATTTAGTTTTTTTAGGATTCTTTTAGGACTTGGAGAAGCAGGAAACTGGCCTGGAGCAGTAAAGAGCAATGCAGAATGGTTTCCAACCAAAGAACGAGCACTGGCTCAGGGAATTTTTAACTCTGGCGCAGCTATGGGATCCATCATAGCACCACCACTTATTGCAATAGTTTGGGTGGCAATTGGCTGGGAGATGACATTTGTGTTGCTTGGCATCCTTGGCATCTTATGGGTCATTCCCTGGTTAATTTTTAATAAGGCGTTACCCTCAAAGCATTCCTGGATTACGGATGAAGAAAGAGAATACATCATGTCAGGTATGCAGCAAAAGGAAGAAGAGTCTACTAAACCTGGGTTGAGCATGATTGCCATTCTCTCGCGTCGTGAATCATGGGCAGTATTGGCCTCCCGGTTTTTTGTTGAACCTATCTGGTGGCTGTTTGTAGGTTGGATGCCGATTTATCTGGCAGATGTGTACGGGTTCAATGTAAAAGAAATTGGGTTGATGGCGTGGGTACCATATGTAGGCGCCGCAGTTGGTAGTCTATCGGGAGGATATTACTCAGGTAGACTGATGATCAAAGGCGCTTCTATAGACAAAGCCAGGAAGCAAACAATTCTGGTTGGTTGTGTCATCATGTTCATTGGGTTGATAGCAACCATTTTAGCAGGCGACACTCCCATCAAGTTTGTTGGGATTGTGGCGTTCGTCCTCTTTGGTTTCCAATTTGTAATATCAAATATTCAAACGATACCAAGTGATCTGTTTAGTGGAAAGTCAGTAGGCTCTCTCGCAGGACTCGGAGGAACGGTGGGTATATTTTCGGTTATCATTATGAACTTCCTGGTTCCTGTGATTACTGATCATTATTCCTATACGCCCATCTTTATAATGATCGCAGTTTTTGTTCCGCTGGGGTACTTATCAATCAACTATTTCGCAAAAGAAATTAAACAAATAGACTAGATCTAAAATTTTAAAAAACATTTAAAAAAAATGGGAAACAAATCTGAAAATAAAATAGCCATAGTAACTGGAGCAACCGGAGGTATAGGTTTTGAAGTGGCAAAGAGACTTGGGAAGGATGGTTACACTGTTGTATTAAATGGCATTGAAGATGAGGAAGGTGCTAAGCGCGTCGAAGAACTTTCAAAGGAGAACATTTCTGCCGAATACCGGGGATTCGACGTTACCGAAGACGAGGCGGTAACCTCAAATATTAAAGAAATTGGTGAAAAATATGGAAGAATCGATGTACTGGTAAATAATGCTGGAGGTTTAGGTGGTAGATCGAGATTTGAAGAAATGTCCACTGAGTTTTATAGAAATGTAATGGCGCTCAATCTTGATTCTGTATTCTTTGCCTCGAGAGCAGCTATTCCATTCCTTAAGAATGGTGAGCATCCATCCATTATCAATTACACTTCTAATGCAGGATGGAACGCAGGCGGACCCGGAGCTGGGATTTATGGAACTTCGAAAGCGGGTGTACATGCTATTACACGAGCCTTGGCTAAAGATTTGGCAGAATACGGAATCAGGGTGAACGCAGTTTCGCCTGGAACTATTGACACACCATTTCACGCACAAATTAAATCGACCAAGCCGGAAGTGTTTGCCTCGTGGAAGAATAACATTCTTTTAGGAAGGCTCGGGCAGCCCCAAGAAGTAGCATCTGTAGTGTCCTTCCTGGCAAGCAAGGACGCATCATTTGTAACAGCCGAAACCATACAGGTAGGCGGAGGTCAAGCTTTAGGAATTTAACAGTAAATCGTGATAATGAAACTAAAAGGTAAAGTTGCAGTAGTAACTGGAGGAGCTCGTGATATTGGACGAGTCATTTGTATCAAATTGGCACAGGAAGGAGCCAAGGTAGTGATCAACTATTTTGGAAGTGATAAAGACAGTGAGGCCACGCTTGTGGCCATTAAAGAAGCAGGAGGAGAGGCAATCACAGTTAAAGCAGATATTACCAAACAAGAGGATATTGATAATATGATTGCTAAGTCGAAGGAGGCATTTGGTGGTCAGGTAGATGTCCTGGTAAATAACGCCGGAGGTCTTTTTGCAAGAAAAACCATTGAGGAAATTGATGAAGACTTCTACAACCTGGTTATGGACGTGAATTTCAAGGGAACTGTGTTTGTGACCAAGGCATTTAAGCCACTAATGAGAGAAGGCGCATCCATCATCAATTTAGCTTCTCAAGCCGGACGTGACGGAGGAGGAGGTGGTTCTGCAATTTATGCTTCATCTAAAGGAGCTGTGATGGCATTAACTCGCAATTGGGCCAAAGAATTTGGACCCCAAGGCATTCGAATAAATGCGATCTGTCCGGGCATGATTGCCACAAAGTTTCATGATGATTTTACTAAGGATGAAGTAAGAAAGAATGTAGCCAATGCTACGCCATTGCGAAGAGAGGGGAAAGCGGAAGAAGTGGCGGACCTTGTCGCTTACTTGGCAGGACCTGAATCTTCATTTATGACAGGCAATTGTGTGGATATTAATGGCGGACTTGCCTTTTCTTAAGAATAGTTAAGTCACTTTAAAAAGGGAGTGAGAAAGGCCAGCTTGTTTAATTAGACTAAAAATGAAAACAAAAAAAATCACATTAATACCAGGGATTCTAATACTCTGCGTGCTTTCAACCTTGTTTGGTTGCTCTGGAAAAACGAAAAAAGCGAATGAAAAAGAAGCTTCAAAAACAACGTATGCCAGTGATATTATTCCATTTTTCGACCATTGGAATTTAATTTTAGGAGATGGTTCGAACGCTGGACAAGCCATTGATTTTCAGCATAAAGATTTCTTTTATTCGATAAATGATGATAAAGGAAGTTGGGTAGTATTCAAAGCTCCAAATTCCGGTGATACACACGGAACTTCAAACAACACCAGAACAGAATTGGCTCAATTGAAAAAATGGTCCGCAATGACCGACGCCAAGCTAGCAGCTACGCTTAAAGTGATGAATGTTTCGACATCTGGTGATCCTCGAGTTGCGGCTTCTTACTCAGTAGTGGTTGGTCAGATTCATAGCGCAGACGGGCATGAAAATGAACCGTTGAAGATATTCTACAAAAAGTTTCCCGGACATACAAAAGGCTCGGTTTTCTGGCATTATGAAATCAATACCAAAGGCGATGATAATTCCAAAAGATGGGATTTTTCAACAGCAGTTTGGGGATCTGACTTTTCTGTAGTGAGTGTGGAAGAAAACACATTTCCGCAAGAACCCAAGGATGGGATTGAGTTAGGTGAAGAGTTTAGCTATACAATAGAAGTGAAAGATGGAAAGATGTTCCTGACGTTTTCAAGTGAGGGGCATGAAACGAAAACATTCACAAAGAACCTGATCGAATCAGCGTATCAGAGGTCAGCCGATATTCCTGAGCAAACTCAGAACCTATTTGTTCCAATTGGACAAGACGGGGTGGAACGAGAAAATGCTTACGCAGATGAAGGCCTTTTTTTTAAGCTTGGATCTTACAATCAAACAAATGGTAAATCTCGGGAAGTAAATCCAATATGGTGTTCAGGCGCAGAAATTTATGAGGGAGATATTCAAAAACAGTATGAAACCGGGAATTATGCTGAAGTTTGGTTCAAAGAAGCAACCATACTAGTAAGTGATGCCGCCGTGTCTAACGAAGGCTATTTCATCAAGAATGATTAACAAGAAATGAAAAAGCTAATAGGTCCATTTATTCTTATTACAATAGGCTTTAGTTTGAGTTGTGGAACAAATTCCAACAATAATGCTGATCTCGATGCAAGTCAACCGATTGAAAACATAGCAAAATATCCAAGTGAGGTATTCTCTTTAGATAAATGGAGCCTGATGCTTGGCAATGGAGAAACTCCTGATACCCTTTTGAACTATAAACATACGGATTACTTCTATGCAGCGAACGATGGAGTTGATTGGGTAGTCTTCAAAGCGCCGAACGGCGGAATCACATCTCCAAATTCGCATAATACAAGGACAGAATTTGGCCAAAAGAAACGATGGACTCCTAGGGAGGGCGGTAGGCTAACCGGAACTTTAAAAGTTATGCATGTTTCTACTTCGGGAGACGCACGAATAGCAGCATCTTATTCAGTAGTTGTCGGCCAAATCCATAGCGATGAGGGACATAAAAATGAACCTCTGAAGATCTTTTATAAAAAATTTCCGGGTCACACGAAAGGATCTGTTTTTTGGAACTATGAAATAAATACAGAAGGGGATAATTCTGGAAGATGGGATTATTCAACCGCTGTTTGGGGTCATGACATGTCAGTAATTGGCCCTGATTCAGTTTCATACCCTTCAGAGCCGGAAGATGGGATTGGGTTGAGTGAAGAGTTTAGCTATGAAATCAACGTTTATGAAGGTGTGATGTACCTCACGTTTGAGAGTCAAGGCCACGAATCCAGAACATTCACAAAAAACTTATTGGTGTCTGATTTCCAAAGCAAGGAAGATTTACCCGAGCAAACGGTGAATTTATTTGTGCCCATCGGCCAGGATGGGATTGAGCGAACAAACGCGTATGAAGGAGAATTGCAATTCTTCAAGCAGGGTGCCTATAATCAAACAAATGGAAGAGCTACAGAAACTAATATGGTTTGGAGTACAGGATCAAATACATACAATGGGGACGTGGAACAGCAATATGCTAATGGCAGCTACGTAGAAGTTTGGTTTAAGAAATCATCCTTAGCACATGGAACAGCTCCTAATTAAAATTGAGTTAATGATGAAGAAAGCATTCATTTTACTATTCGTTTTAAGTGTTCTCATTGGATGCCAGCAAAGCAAACCCGGAGCGCGCATGGTTTCAAATGCTGATGAACTTACGGAGGCTATAGCCAATGCCCAGCCTGGTGCCGAGATCATCATGGCAAATGGTGAATGGACTGATATTCAAATTCGTTTTGCAGGTACAGGCACAGATGAAGAACCGATTACGCTCAGAGCTGAAACTCCCGGGCAGGTCATTATTCAAGGTCAATCAAACTTGAAGCTTGGTGGTGAGTACTTGGTTGTGGATGGACTTTACTTTACAAATGGAGCTTCACCTTCTGAATCAGTCATCCAATTTTTCATTAATGACGATACCTTGGCTAACAATTGCCGAGTGACGAATTTTGTGATCAAAAACTTTAATAAATCACAAAGGAACAAGCAAGATTTATGGGTATTGTTTAAGGGAAGAAACAATCAACTGGATCATAGCTATCTGGCTGGAAAATCAAATAGAGGACCGACCATAAGAGTGAATCTGCAAGGAAATGAGAGCATTAAAAATTATCATAAAATCAACAATAATCATTTTGGATTCAGGCCACCGAAAGGAGGCCCTAGCGCAGAAACGATCCAAATTGGGTCAAGCTACACATCAATGACGCCTAGTTATACTTTGGTTGCCGACAACCTTTTTAACAGGTGCAATGGAGAGGTTGAAATCATTTCCAGTAAATCCAATTTCAATGAATTCAGAAACAATGTCTTCTATAAGAGTGAAGGATCCTTGGTTACACGTCATGGAAATTATTGCATCATTGATGGCAACTATTTTATCGGAGATGAAGATTCGCCACATGTAGGCGGTGTGCGGTTAATAGGGACTGGGCATTGGATGACCAACAATTATTTCTATAATCTGAGTGGTGAAATTTTCAGGGCACCGCTTGCGGTTATGAACGGAATACCCCGTTCTTCTATCAATAGATATATCCAGGTCACAGATGTGAATGTAGCTTATAACACATTCGTGAATTGCGTTTCGCCACTACAATTTGGTGTTGGATCCAATGTCGATCAAAAAGATGTTCTTCCCGCGTCAGAAATTCGATCGCTTCCACCTATTCGAACACTTGTTGCGAACAATATAATTTATAATGATCAAGGAGATAGGATTCCAATTTTCAGGCACGATTCCATAGATGGCGTTGATTTTAAGAGCAATGTGATTAATAATCAGGGGGTTGCTTTTAGAGGTGTTGAAGGGCTCGAGGTAAAAGAATTTTCGCTTGCTGAAATAGAGAAAAACGTTTGGGTACCTTCCACTGATTTGAGTGAAGTTAAGGTTTATAATGGGTTTGAGTTTGACCGGATTGATAAAGACATCTTTGGCAATTATAGGTCAGCAAATAACTCCATCGGTGCTGCTATTTCAAAGAGTAGCCAGAGCTCAAACATCATGGACTTATCTAAATATGGGCCTGATTGGTATAATCCTTCACCAGCAGAAGTTGATGCCGAAATCCACATTGTTGGGAACTCCGATGAGTTAAATGCGGCAATTGAAAAGGCGAAAGATGGAGACGTTATCGAATTAGCATCAGATCTCTACATGATCGATCTGTCACTTAAAATTGACAAAAGGCTGACGATTCAGTCCGCTGATTCCGTAAACAAATCAACCATTTTATTTACAGGAGGTGCACAGACTCCCGCTTTCGAAATGAACCCTAAAGGAGATCTTACTTTAAGAGCAGTAAGGCTGGAAGGGAACAAAGAAAACCACGCATTTGCCAGCCTGAAAGAAAACATGTCAAGCCTATACAACCTGACAATATTGGATTCGGAGATCTTGAATTTTGATTATGTTCTCAAAGCACATAAATATTCATTTGCCGAGTACATCAAATTCCAATCAACAATCATAACGAATTGCAACAATGGATTTGAACTCTCTGGCGAAGACGATGACCGAGGAGATTATAATGCAGAAAACATTTATATTATTGATAGTCAATTCGATGGAGTCAGAAAGAATGTGATTAACTATTACCGTGGTGGATACGATGAGTCGACGGTGGGAGGGAATCTTGTGGTAAAAGGATGCACTTTCACTAACAGTGGTGAAGGTGAAGAAAATGGCACTTTGCTAAATACCTACGGAATTATCAATGTAGACATTTCGGAAAATACATTCAGGAATAACAAAGTGAAATTAATTACAAGGTTGTGGGGTGCCAAGAATAATAGCGCATCAAATAATACAATTGTGAATTCCGGCAAAATTATTTCTGAAAAGAACCTGCCACTAAAACTTATATACTAGAAATTAAGACCAAATAAATGGAGAAGAAAGTTGTAACATTTGGCGAAATTCTTTTAAGGCTCTCGACTAAGAATGCTGAATTATTTCAGCAATCAAATGAGCTGCAAACACATTACGGAGGATCTGAAGCCAACGTAGCAGTGAGCCTTTCCAGAATGGGGATTTCAGCATCCATTGTTTCAGCGGTACCTGATAATGAAATTGCTGAAGGAGCTTTATCTACCTTCCGAAAGCATGGAGTGAATACTAGAGAAATCCTAAAAACAGAAGAAGGTAGGTTAGGCCTTTATTTTTTGGAGCAAGGTGCGGCGGTTAGAGGGAGCAAGGTGATTTATGATAGAGGAGGATCCAGTTTTGCGCTTTTGAAGAAAGGTTCACTTGATTGGAGAAACTTGCTAAAGGGAAGCTCTTGGTTTCATATTTCAGGGATCTCCCCTGCTGTGAGTCAAAGTGCGGCAGAGGCTAGCATTGAAGCAACTTCAATTGCCAAGGAGATGGGCCTAAAGGTTTCAGTTGATCTAAATTTCAGAAATCAACTTTGGAAATATGGTGTAAAACCAGATGAAGTGATGCCGGAAATAGTAAAGCATGCTGACGTTTTATTAGGAGATCCGTCATCAATAAATGTCATGCTCGGCACCTCAATACCTACCAAACCTTTCTATGCATCAGCCGATGATTTATTGCCATCCTATAAAGTCTTAAAAGGAGAATTTCCAAACCTTGAACACATAGCAATGACCCTCCGGACAGTAAAGTCCACGAACCATAACTTAATCGGGGGTGCACTTTTTCACGATGGAAACATGTATGACGCCAAAACGGTTGATGTCACCTCGATTGTCGAACGTATTGGTGGAGGTGATGCATTCATGGCAGGGTTGATTTATGGATTAATCACAGAAAAGAATCTTGATTATACAATCAATTATGCCGCCATAGCATCGGTACTGAAAATGACCATTTCTGGCGATTTCAATTTCTTCACCAGCGATGAAATAGAGTCATATATGCAAGGCGATATGCAAGGAAAACTTAAAAGATAACTATGCAACTGACTAAAGAAGAACTTTTGGATAGAGTGAAAGAATCGCCCATGATCCCGGTTTTCAACCATCAGGATGAGGATGTGGCTGTAGAGGTGGTTCGTGCTTGTTATCAGGGAGGTGCTCGACTTTTTGAATTTACCAATAGGAGCAGCGAAGCAATCCACGTTTTTGAACATATCCTAAGTCAACAAAGCGAATATCCAGAAATGATTATTGGAGTTGGCACCATCTTGACAGTAAATGAATGCAGATCTTACCATGAGGCGGGTGCGTCATTCATCGTTTCTCCAATTGTCGATAAAGAAGTTGCTGACTATTGCAATAACCATCAGATAGCATGGGTGCCTGGATGTGGTACACTGACTGAGCTGATTACTGCTGAACGATACGGGGCAGGATTGCTAAAAGTCTTCCCAGCAGATGTTCTAGGTCCACAATTTATAAAAGGGGCATTGGGCCCATGTAGCCATTTAAAATTGATGCCTACAGGTGGTGTATCACCCAACAAAGAAAACCTTAAAAGTTGGTTTGATGCAGGTGTTGTTTGCGTCGGAATGGGCTCTCAGCTTGTTTCCAAAGAAGTTATTAAAGAGAAAGATTTTGATAGTTTGGCTCAACTTGTTAAACACACTTTCAAACTAATCGAGGAGATAAAGTCATAATGGAAATAGCAATCATAGCTCACGATGGCAAAAAAGCCGAGATGGTTCAGTTTTTACTCGATCATAAATCTGTGTTGAGTACTGCCAACCTTACTTCTACGGGCACGACTGGATTGCATGCAGAAAAAGCTGGACTTAAAGTGAATAAATTATTGTCAGGACCATTAGGAGGAGATGCCCAAATTGCCGCATTAACTGCAGAAAAGAAAATTGATGCAGTGGTCTTTTTTAGAGATCCACTAGATAAACATCCACACGAACCGGATGTGCAGATGCTACTGAGAATATGCGATGTACATGATATTCCCCTTGCCACTAATCCCGCTACCGCCAGACTTATCTTAAAAGCATTGGGATCTATCAAGTAGGAAACTTATGGAGTAAGAATCTTAAACATGTCTAAATGAAGATTATGAAAAAAATTCTAAAATTCTTGCTCTCATTCGGTCCTGGCATTTTCGCCATAGGTTACACAATAGGAACCGGAAGTGTTACCTCCATGATTGTGGCCGGCAATGATTTCGGGATGGAGCTACTGTGGGTTTTATTTTTCAGCTGTCTTTTCTCTGGAGTGCTTATTTATGTTTCAGGAACATACTACCTCTTTACTGGTGAGACAGCACTTTTTGCTATTAGAAAGCACTTGCCTTTGGGTAGGCTACTTGCGATAGCCATTATCATTACAGTTGGTGTTGGTCAGTGGAATTCTTTGATAGGTATTTTGGGCATTACCTCTAATGTCATTTTTGAAATTCTTGTTATCAATTTCCCAGGTCTTTCTGGAAATAAATATTGGGTTGTACTTGGGCTGGCCTTTTTGATCATAGGTATATTTTACACGCTTTTGATAAAAGGTAACTACTCTATTTTCGAAAAGGTCTTGGCCCTTTTTGTTTCCATGATGGGATTATCTTTCGTTTTTACGCTCTTTTTTGTTTTCCCCCTACCTTCGGAAATTATCATGGGACTTGTTCCTAAAATTCCGAATGTTGAAGGTGCGGGGATACTCATTGCAGCATTTGTTGGGACTACCATGGCTGCCGCTACTTTTTTATCAAGACCGCTATTTATTCAAGGTAAAGGTTGGACAAAAGAAGATTATAAGATTCAAAAAAACGATTCGATCGTTGCGGCACTCCTTATCTTCTTTATCAGCGGGTCAATCATGGCGGTAGCCAGCGGAAGCCTTTTTGGGCAGGGAAATGAAATCACACATGTATTGGATATGTCAGCAGCGTTAAAACCTGCCGCCGGAAAATTTGCTGTAAGTGTATTCTTTGCCGGGACATTGAGTGCTGGTTTATCTTCAATCTTTCCGTGCTTGATGATTGTCCCATTGATGCTTGGAGATTTTAATTCTGGAAAATTGGATGTTAAGTCTCAGCGTTTCAAGATCATTACCGGAGTGGCCAGTATTCTAGCTTTGAGTGTTCCAGTATTTGGGTTTAATCCTATTAAGGGTCAAATTTTCACTCAGGTGATAAATGTTTTCGGACTACCTCTGGTAGTGGCTTGCTTTCTTGTATTGTGGAATCGAAAAGAAGCAGGATTGCTGGATAAACGGCTTTGGACCAACATAATATTGATTGCTGCTTTGTTGTTTTCGTTAGTAATCATGGTAAATGGATTAATAGACATCTTTAGATAGGTATCCCCATGACAGTTGAATTGGAAAAGAAAATAGTTTTCGTGATGGGTGTCAGCGGTGTAGGGAAAACCTCCGTTGGCCGCCAGCTTGCAAGCGAATTATCTATGACGTTTATAGATGCGGATGATTATCATCCTCCAGCCAATATTGAAAAGATGAGACAGGCAATTCCTTTGAATGACATTGATAGACAGCCATGGTTGGGTAAGCTTAATGAATTAGCAAAAAATCATATTAAAAGCGGATGTGTTATGGCGTGCTCTGCTCTCAAACAGGCATATCGATCACAACTAATCCAATCTATTGAGACGGAGGTAACTTGGGTTTATCTAAAAGGAGATTATGATCAAATTTTGGATCGCATGAAAAACAGGAAAGATCATTTTATGGATTCTGTAATGTTAAAGTCACAATTTGAGGCACTTGAAGAACCTGAAAATGCGATAAAAATAGATATCAAAGAATCGATTGATGGAATTGTTCAGAAAATAAAATCACAGTTAAAATGAAGGCCGAAATAGGAGTTATTGGTTTGGGTGTAATGGGCAAGAGCTTAAGCCGCAACCTAGCCAGGAATGGATTTAACATAGCTATCTATAACCGCCATGTAGACG
The DNA here is from genome assembly GCF_039960695.1 of Ekhidna sp. Classification (GTDB taxonomy): domain Bacteria; phylum Bacteroidota; class Bacteroidia; order Cytophagales; family Cyclobacteriaceae; genus Ekhidna. The sequence goes on from NZ_JBDVKP010000005.1 coordinate 36,764, forward strand.
GTATCGAAGAGAATGTGGCTAGGAATTGTCAAAGAGACTATGCAGAGTTGGAAAATGCTCAGCCGTTTGATGATTTGAAAGATTTTGTTCAGTCAATGTCTTCGCCCAGAAAAATCATTTTGATGGTCAACGCAGGACCAGCTGTGGATGCAGTATTAAATGATTTAGGTAATCTTCTTGAGTCAGGTGATGTAATAATAGATGGAGGTAATTCGCATTTTGAAGACACTAACCGACGAATTGATTCCATGAAAATTAAAGGATTGGACTTTATAGGATCTGGGATTTCCGGTGGTGAAGAAGGAGCATTAAAAGGACCATCTATCATGCCATCGGGAGAGAAAGAAGCTTATTCAAAAGTAAAGAAGTACCTGGAATCTATATCAGCAAAAGATGCGGATGGCAATCCATGTTGCACCTATATAGGAAGCAATGGCAGTGGTCACTTTGTCAAAATGATTCATAATGGAATTGAGTATGCCGATATGCAATTGCTAGCCGAATGTTACTCAATACTGAAAGGCCAGAACCTATCCAATGATGAGATTGCTGATGTATTTGAATCCTGGTGCAGCGACCTAGGCAGTTACCTTCTTGGGATTACAGTAGATATTTTGCGGGAAAAAGAAGGTGATGAGTACGTTTTGGACCAAATTCTCGACAAAGCAGGAAATAAGGGAACCGGTTCATGGGCGACCATTGCGATTGCGAACTCTGGAGAACCAGCGACAATGATACCAGCAGCACTTTTTGCCAGGTATCTTTCTTTTTTTAAGGAGCTCAGAGAAAGTGCAGCAAAAGCATTTTCAACACAGCATAATACCAATGAAATTGAAATCAGACAAGTAAAAGAAGCCTATCAGTTTAGCAGGATTGTCAATCACCATCAAGGGTTTTCGATAATCAAGCAGGTATCAAATCAAAATGATTGGAACATCAACTTAAGTGAAATTGCCAGAATATGGACAGCAGGATGTATTATCAAATCGGATTTCATGAAGGAATTGGTTCACTACTTAAAAGCTAACGACTCCATTTTATTAAACGATAGTCTTAATCAAACGATCAGGAAGACCCATTCATCCATTCAATCACTGATTACAGCTTGCATCAAAAATGAGATTCATATTCCTTGTTTCTTTGCTGCATTGGATTTTTTCCATGGCATTAAAACTTTCAATTCTTCCGCAAACCTTATTCAAGCTCAGCGGGATTACTTTGGTGCACATACCTATCAAAGACGAGATGATCCAACCGGAAAGGCACATCATACTGAGTGGACTAATATTTGAAGTTGAGATGTGGTTTTCCTTCTTTTAAGATTAGTTTCGAATTGCTCACACGGCTTTATTTAGCGGCCTCATCGATCACAAGTATTCCAGCGAAGGATGAAACACCCACATGCGCATTGAAAAATTCACACGAGAGCTTTACTCAAACTTCAACCTCTCACCATTCTTCGTTCCTTTAAAAAAGCCATTAGTTGTAAGAAACAGCACTTCACCATACCGTCCTTTTTTGATGCTCGAATCCACACCAAACACCTTATTGGCAAATAGACTTACTACTTCATCATTGGAGCAATGCCCAACCACGAGGTGCTCTGAGTTTGTTCGGTCTAAAACACTATCGATAGCTTGATCTGACAAGTCACCGTAGAAATAACCTCGATACCAGATCGGGCCCGAACTTCCGTAATAGGTCCTATAGAAATCAGAAGCCTTCATCTCTTCCTTACTTCGATCAATTGACTTTCGCATGGTTTCGTTTATCGCTTCAATGTCAAATCCGACACTTGAAATAAAATCATTGGAGATACCGCCGTGCACAAAAACGTGCTTGTTGATTTGAATAACTGTAGGCTTGGATCGCAGCCATCTTCCCAATATCGTATTGTTTCCAAAAAGCTCATCATAATTTTTTTCCAAAAGAGTAGATACGTTTTCATATTTCGCATGTAGATACCTCAGATCTTTATGAAGTACCATGTATTCATGATTGCCGAGTAGAAAGTGCACAAATCCTCCAGCTTCTTTGGCCTGCTTCTCAAGCTTATAAACCAACCATAACACCTCCGTAACCTTCGGTCCTCGATCGAAAATATCTCCGGCTATGACCATATGACCAGTTCCAAAATTCCAATTCAAATTCTCATCAATTATTTGATTGTTTTGAAGGATTTCTACCGCCAGATCATACTGACCATGTATGTCGCTGAGTGCAACTATGTTTTCAACTCCACTGAAAGTTGACTGCTGCGCTATATAGGAGGTATCGTATGAATCAAAGCTCAAGGCCTCGATCAGTACTTTTCCGCCCATGATATTCTTTGAAATCAACTGAGCCTCTTCAATGAAGATATAAGGACCATCGTCAATCGATTCTTCCTGGCCCAAAGCTTCAAAGAAACTGATGGATAATACCACAATAAAAATCTTATTAATCATGCATGTCTTGATTTAGAAGTTCCAATTTCAAATATACAATGTCGAGCGACAGGAGCTGATTTTGCATTTGAAAGTGAGCTTTTTGAAATTTTTTAAAATGAAAAGGGTAACCTTTTTCTTTTTAGGGTATTGAGGGTCAGAATCTATTGAGAATGATCCATGAATCACTAAAATATATTGCAACTGATCTTGACTCACACCTTAAGAAGAAATACAACTCTTCTGAGAGTAAAGTGAGGCTTGCCAATATCCTGGATCAGGATGGATCTATTCCGGAGGCGAATAAGAATAAGGTAATACTATCACTATTGAGCTTGGAGCATGAGGCAGTAACGCAAAACGCAATCAGTGGATTGAATAGCAATTCATCATTTTTTAGAGCCAACCCACCCTTGAGCTTTAATGTGAACATTATGTTTTCGAGCCTTTTTAATCAATATGAAGAGGGCCTAAAGTTTCTGTCAGATACGATCTATTTTTTTCAAGCCAGATCACTTTTCACAGCACAGAATTCACCTAAACTAGACAAGCGGATTTTTCAATTATCTCTCGAAGTGATCAAACTGAATTACAGTGAGACATACAATTTATGGGCGTCATTGGGAGCTAAGTACATCCCATCCATTCCATTCAAGATGAGAATGTTAACCTTTCAGAACGATGAAATTACTCAGAAATCTGTCAGAATTAAAGATCAGGGAGTGGAGGCCCTTCCTTCATGAAAAGTCAGCAGTATCGACTCCTTGCGGAAGTGACCTTGCTTCATAACTATTTCGAAGACGGATTTTTTAGAGACATTCGCATTGTTCCAGATAAAGTCACTCAAACTTTTATGTGGAATGCGGGCCTCTTGTTCCGACTAACAGATACCGGCTTCTGCGTCTTCTATACAAGTCCATTTGATGTAGACTATTTAAAAGAAATCACGGGATTTTTCAATAATCAGTTGCTCCGCTTTCAGTTGTTTGGCGAGTCAGCAGATTTTATGAATTACACGGATGCTCCGCTGGGCAGGCTGGTTGTCTACAAGTATAATAATAGGGACACGAAGGAATCTGAGCAAACGCATTTGTTGCTTCCGAAGTTGGAGCAAAGGCTTTATTCACAGAGCCCTTTAGGTGAAGTAGCCCTTTACCTGAGTGAGTTTCTGGATAGTGACAATATCGTAACTAAGGATTACATGATCATGTTTTCCGCTCGAAGTGCACGCTGGAAATATTATGTGATGAATGTAGAAGAAGCGGAAGCTGACAGATTAATGATACAAGACCCGGCTGGTAATCCATTTCAAGGCCCAGTGAGAAAAGAAATGCCGGGAGGTAAATCAACCTTTGAATTTAGCTCTGGGCAGGTAGTTTTCCCCTTTTAAGAGAGACCTCAGTCGTTTTGTTCTTTAAAGAAAAAGTCTTTGGTGGTATCCGCAGAAGTGGATGATCCAAGCCAAGACGAAATGTTGGTGCAAAATCTTCCTGTACCATCACCACAAGCAATTACAACTATTGAAACTGATGAGAATGAGCAAGTGCCATGCGCTTCAGTGTATATCTATTTATGAATAAAAATTTAAAAAAATAAAAATTATGTCCGTATCTCCATTAGCATCACAAACCCCAGGCGTTTATATAGATGAAGTAAATGCCTTTCCAAATTCGGTAGTAGAAGTAGCTACCGCCATTCCTGCATTTATAGGATATACACCTCGGGCGTCCTATGAAGGAAAATCCTATGACAATCAAGCCGTGAAGATCACCTCATTCAATGAATTCAAGGCCTTCTTTTTAAACCCTAATCAACCTGCTCCTGCTCCACCAGCATCTCAATATGCGCCGGAGTACTATGTGACAAAGCAAAAAAAGAAGCCAGAGAAGGGGAAGTCGTACGAAATCAATGGAGATATCTATACCATAGAGCCGGATCCCGGTACCATATATTATTTATACAATAGCGTGCGACTGTTTTACGAAAATGGTGGAGGAACCGCTTATATCGTTTCAGTAGGATCGTATGGAGATCCAACGAAAGCACCAATAAATCCAGGAGATAATATCATCAATCCGAATGTTAAGCTATCGGACTTGCTTGGAGGGCTCGCAAAGTTGAAGCAAGTGCCTGATGCTACCATGTATATCGCACCAGAAGGGACACTTCTTTCCGTTGCTGAAAACAGCACGCTTATGGAAGAGATGCTTCTGCAAAGCGGAGATTTAGGAACCACCGTTTCTATTTTTGATATCATCGGAGGGCACGAGCCAGATCCTATTCTATACACACAGGACATTCAAAATTTCAGAAATAGTACAGGCAATAACTCACTCAAGTATGGTGTTTCTTACTATCCATTTCTCATCACCACGGTTACTGAAGCTGACGAAATAGGCTACGTAAATATCAATGGTGGTGATGCAGGAAGTCTGGCAGATATTGTAAACCCACCGGCAAGCCCCAATCCTGCCGCGGAACAAATCTTAGGAAACATTAAAAGTCCGCCAGCCGGGATGACCCCAAGCCGGTTAAATGAAGCATTGATGCTCGCTAGCAAACCCTACAAACAAATCATGGGGATTATACAGGAGCGAATCAATACGCTTCCACCAAGCGGAGCAATGGCAGGAGTTTACACACAGGTCGATAATACCAAAGGTGTATGGAATGCGCCAGCCAATGTGACGCCATTAGGGGCTGTAGGACTCACATTAAATATCAATGATTCAATGCAGGCAGGATTAAATGTAGATGCCGTTAGCGGAAAGTCCGTGAATTGCATTCGTTTTTTCAACGGCCAGGGAATCTTGGTTTGGGGCGCTCGTACACTTGAAGGCAACAGTCAGGACTGGAGATATATCAACGTCAGACGTACGGTCACCATGATCGAGCAATCCGTAAAGCTAGCTGCAAGAACTTATGTATTTGCTCCGAATGATGCCAATACCTGGGTTTCCGTAAAAAGTATGATCGAAAACTTCCTGACTAACATTTGGAAGGAAGGTGCACTACAGGGAGCCAAGGCTGAAGACGCATTTAATGTAGCGGTTGGGCTTGGCACTACCATGACTGCAGAAGACATCCTTAACGGAAACATGAAAGTTGCAGTGAAGTTGGCGGTGACACATCCCGCGGAATTTATCATCATCGAGGTAGAGCAGGAAATGGCTAAATCTTAATTAAAACAAATTTTAAAATCTAAAAAAATACAATTATGGCTGTAGATGGAAGTAAGGAAAATAATGTTTGGCCAATGCCAAAATTTAGGTTCTCTGTTGATTGGGGAACCATCAAGCAAAACATTGCTTTTCAGGAAGTTTCAGGATTAGAAGCTGAAACTCAAATCATAGAATATAGAGCTAGCAATAGCACAGTATTTAGCACAGTGAAAATGCCTGGAATTGCTAAATATGGAAATGTAACTATGAAGCGTGGCGTCTTTGTGAAGGACAACAGCTTCTGGAGCTGGTACAATCAGATTAAGATGAATACCATCAAGCGACAATCAGTTGTAATCAAGCTGCTTGATGAAAATGGTAAGCCAACCATGACATGGACATTAAAGAATGCGTGGCCTACCAAAATAACAGGAACCGACTTGAAATCAGATGGTAATGAAGTAGCTGTAGATACCATTGAGATCGCCCATGAAGGATTAACAATCGCTAATTCATAATAATGGCCAAGAAAACTACATATTATCCACCTCCGTCTTTTTTCTTCCGGCTGTCTTTCAGCGGAATATCTGGACAATCTGATGCAGGTTTTCAAGAAGCCTCCGGATTGACTAGTGAGATCGGAGTTGAAGAGGTAGTGTGTGGAGGTGAGAATCGATTCAAGTACAGGCTCCCTAAACAAGCCAAGTATGGGAATCTTGTTCTTAAGCGAGGATTGGTTACAGCCAATTCACAATTAGCTAAGTGGTGCGAGGATACACTTAGCTCTGATTTCACGACTACTATTCAGCCTAAGTCAATCATGCTATTTCTGTTAGGAGCAGATAACAAGCCATTGATGACGTGGAGTTTTGTGAATGCATACCCAGTAAAATGGGCATTGTCAGATTTTAAATCCCAGGAAAACGCATTGAGTATTGAGTCACTTGAATTTGCCTATAACTCATTTAAAAAAGTATAGAAATGCCAGTTGAAATAAAGGAACTTATTATCCGGACAAATATCGTCTCTGAAACAGGTCTGAAAGACCGGTCACCAGAAGGTGTAATATCCAAAAAACAAATGCGAAACATCGTGGACGACTGTGTAAATCAGGTTATGAAAGCCATAGAAAGGAAAGACGAAAGATAATGGGAGTGGCTAAACTTCAACAGATGACCGTAGTAGGCTACAAAGATGAAAACTTTAGTAGCAAAGTAGGAGCGTATACTGCTATGCTCAACCCTGAAACCTATTCACAAAATTTTGATGTTCAATACAATGTAGAACAGGGGCAGGGAACACCTGATGCGACCATTAAATATGAGAAATCTACTCCTTCCACTGTCAATTTTGATTTGGTATTTGATGCGACTGGAGTCGTAAATAGCAAGCGCACCAATCTGCAAAGTGAGATTTCAAAGTTCAAGAAAGTAGTTTACGACTACAATGGGAATATCCACAGTCCTAACTATTTAAAACTGATTTGGGGTAAGGCAATGCTGTACAAATGCAGACTGACAAGCCTTAAAATAAACTATACACTTTTCAAACCAGATGGCTCTCCCCTTCGAGCCAAGCTATCTACTAGTTTCAAAGAATTTCAAACACCATCGGCGGCTCTTGATAAGAACTCCCCGGATATGACACATGTGAAGAGAGTAGTTTCAGGAGACTTACTGCCTTCATTGGTCTATGATGTTTATCGTGACGAAAGCCAAATACTGAATGTGGCAAAGTACAATCAACTCGATTCTATTTTGCATCTAGACCCAGGTATGAAACTCTACTTTCCTCCTTTAAAAAAATAATGATATGCTAGCTTCACCTGTCACACAGAAAACAAACTTGGTTTCCTATGAGGTGCTTGCCGGAGGAAGTCCGATCAAGGATACATACAATGTCATTTCAATCTCGATTACTAAAAATGTTAATCGCATATCTGGATGTGAAATTGTCTTACTGGACGGGAGCGTAACCGAAGAAGATTTTCCAATAAGCGATTCAGAGACTTTCCTCCCGGGTGCTGAAATAGAGGTGAAGCTTGGGTATGATGAAAGCAATGAATCCGTATTTAAAGGAGTTGTACTTCGTCAAGGTCTAAGAGTGCAAAGTGGCCAGGGGCCAATTATTGAAGTTATATGCAAGGATGAGGCCATCAAAATGACCATTGGTCGCAAGAATGCTTACTTCAAAGAGACTACAGATAGCGATCTTATAAAGAAAATAATAGGCACCTATGGTGGACTTAGCGCAGATGTAGACAGCACAACAGGAGAGCTTCCTGAAGTGGTCCAGTACTATGCTACTGACTGGGATTTTGTGCTCTCACGTGCAGAATTCAATGGAATGGTGGTGATAAACGATGCAGGTAAACTATCGATAAAGGATCCTAATAATGAGTCAGATGCCGTAGTAGAGGTTACCTACGGAGTAGATATATTAGGATTTGAGGCTAAGCTCGACGCTACCAATCAATTCAAGTCTATCAAATGCAATGCCTGGGACTTGAAAAATCAAAAAATAGTCACTGGCCAGTCAGCTACTTCAAACTACGAACAAGGTAATGTAGCTAGCAGCTCACTGACAGATGTTATTGGAATAAGCGACTATGAGTTACAAACTACTGCACCACTGGACGAAGGAAGTCTTAATACCTGGGCTAAAGCACAGGCGACTAAGTCTAAATTTTCCAAAATACTTGGTGACCTCAGTTTTCAGGGGAATGCCACACTTCTACCTGGAAAGCTCATTGATATTCAAGGAATGGGCAAAAGATTCAACGGGAAGGCCTTTGTTTCGGGCGTAAGGCACAGCCTTAGAAATGGAAATTGGACTACAGAGGTTTCCACAGGAATGGCTGCTGAATGGTTTTCTTCAAGAGTAGATCTACAAGCTCCATTAGCTTCGGGCCAACTTCCTGGAATTCAAGGACTGCAAAATGGAACAGTAAAACAGATAAATGAAGATCCCGATGGTGAGTTCAGAGTTCTGGTAGATGTCCCAATCATCAAAGAAGGTGGAGATGGTATCTGGGCCAGGCTATCCAACTTTTACGCTACCAATACCGCAGGATCATTCTTTTATCCTGAGGTTGGAGATGAAGTGGTCCTGGGGTTCTTGAATGAAGATCCACGATATCCCATTATCCTCGGCTCGCTATACAACAGCAACAGCAAGGTAGCTCCATTTACTCCAGACGAAACGAACAGTAAAAAAGCCATTGTCACGAAGAATCAATTGAAGCTGATATTCGACGATGAAAATAAGATTACAACCATCATAACACCAGCCAAAAATCAAATGATATGGAGCGATCAAGATGAAAGTATCACCATTCAAGATCAGAATGAAAATTCAATTGTAATGGATTCTTCAGGAATCACTATAAAGAGTGCTTCCAATATGACATTGCAAGCTGCAGAGGCTATTTCAATCAAAGCAGGAACCACACTTTCAGCGGAAGCTGGTGAATCAGCAACCATTCAAAGTGCGAGTGTGACACTTCAGGCTGAAGAAGAGGCCCAGGTGCAAGGCGGAATGACAACAATGGTCTCTGGTGGTGAGGAGGTAACAATTAGTGGAGCAATGGTAATGATTAATTAAAAATGTAAAAATATGCCCCCAGCAGCACGAATAACAGATTTTCACGAATGTCCCATGCAGACTCCTGCACCGGTACCCATTCCGCATTTTGGTGGCCCGATTGTAGGGCCGGGCGCACCTACCGTCTTGATTGATGGTCTGCCAGCATCAGTGATGGGAGACGAGCTGATTTGCGTAGGCCCACCAGATGTGATAGTAAAGGGAAGTGCTACAGTGATGATTGAGGGACGGCCAGCAGCACGAATGGGTGATGAAACAGCTCATGGAGGCACCATTATGATAGGAGCACCAAATGTAGAAATAGGAGGATAAGATGATAGTAAGAAACGAAAGCGAAGCACTGATAGGCATTGGATGGAGCAATCCCCCAACCTTTATTAAAGGAGCCAATCAAGTCCATATGAGTAAGGATGTTCAGAACATCAACGAAAACCTGAAGACACTATTTTCGACACATTCTGGTGAGAGAATATCCGATAATCAATATGGAACTCGTCTCAAAGATCTCATTTTTAGTTCTCAGGATATTATGCTGGAAGTAGAAGTGAAAGAGTCGCTGACTACTGCAATAAAGCTATTTGAGCCACGAATCCTGGTAGATGATATTCTGATTGATTCCACAAGCCAACAAGATGGCTTCATATCTATACATGTCAGTTACACAATTAGGAAGATCAACTCCAGACACAATTTTGTATACCCATTCTACATAAACGAAGGTTCAAACCTTGACATATAAATGCTTGAGAATGACCATATCGCCCGGTTATTTTCTGCAAGTCAGCGAACATTGAGTAGCCTGGCATTAGATCCATCTACTGTCAAAATTGATGATCGTTCGAGCACCGAACTGCTCAGTTTTATGGCAGAATTGGCAAAGCAATTTTGGTACTACAATGAAGATGGACGTCGAGATGGAGATTGGAGTGATTTCTTTCAAACAGATATGGTCTCTTTACTTGCTGTAATCAGCGAGTCTTACAGTGAAAATGACTATCGTATAATACTCGGATTTATTGAGTCAATCGAGAAATTATCAGGAAAGAGCGATGTAGAAAATGCTGGTGATTTATCCATAAAGCTATGGGAGCTTTTTCATCTGGCTTTCAAGCCAATTTTCAAGATAAACGACTGGTACAAGACATTCACTCGCCTGCATGTAGATACGCAATTTCAAACGTATCTAAAAGAATTGATTTGGAGCAAGTTGAGCTTTGGTCTAAGAGATTTATATGCGTTCTACTATTTCTCCATCCAGGCCGGAGTACTTACTGATAAAGAAAAAATTGACAATGAATTTAAGAAATTTCAGGACCTGGATGTTCTCTGGAATTTCAATCCATTTCCAAACATTCGCAGATCAAAGGTGGAAATGTTTGATTTCTTTGAAAATAACAAGGCCTTTTTAAATGGCCTCAGAGAGTCAGTAAAGGGCTTGCATAATCAGCAAAAAGCAATAGCAAAAAAAGCTAATGACATTTTTTACGTCAGCCTGAATACTAAGCAAACTGAACCTCATATTGCATTGATCCTCGGATTCTTAAAGGCATACAAATTGCAGCAAGATGCGATCAACAATATCCTCCCAAAGTATCTGGATTTTTACTATAAAGACCTACTAAAATTTGAGAAAAAAGGTGCTGTTGGAGATGACGTATTCATCGCGATGAAACTATCTAAGGGGAATGATGTCACGAATGTATCTTCTTCTACACAATTACTAGCGGGAACCGATTCAGCTGGAGAACCCATTTTATTCGAAACTCAAAAAAGCCTTCAGGTTACACCCTCCATTATTTCAGATTATTTAACACTCATAATTGATAAATCGAGTGCTACTACGGAAGTATTAAGCTCTCATCAAGTCAAAGGGTTTAGTGCCCCAGTCATCAGTAAGCAAACCGGACTTTACGAATCTTTTCAAATGTTCGGAGGAATCGAATCCACCAATGTTGCCCCAATTACATCCGCTATAGGATTTGCTATTTCATCACCAGAACTGTTCCTGGAAGGTGGCAAAAGATGTGTTGAAATCTTGTTTTTGAATAAAGAAACAGCCCCCACTAAATCTGCAGATTCTGCAAAACTGAAAGAGACACTTTTGGATAATCTAGTAGAGCTAAAAGTTACAGGAACCAAAGGCTGGATCACACCTGACTATCAGGAAATTAGGATTATAGGAGGTAAATTGAGAATACGATTTGGTCTAAAAAAGTCAAACGCTTCAATTGTTTCTTACAATGAAAAGACACATGGCAAAGGATACGATGCACAATGGCCAATAACAGTCCTTACACTTAAAAATCAGTCTGATTCAAACGGGTTAAATCCATATGCAGAACTTGGCAAGATTTCTTTTTCGTCTTACCAAATAAGAACTACAACTAAGGAGCTTAGTATTCTCTCCCTTATAACCAACACCGGTAAAGCTGCTTCAACAGCCATTGTTGCGCCTTTTGGAGGTAATCCATCGCTGGGATCGCAGTTGACCATTGGATGCCAGGAAGTTTTCGTAAAGCATACCAAACTCTTCAAAGTAAAAATAAATTGGCTTAACCTACCGGTGTTTTGGAAATACTATTTCGTCTTCAATGAATATCAGGTGGAACATCTGTCGGCTCCAACATTCTTCAAGAAAAATTTTAAATGTGCTTTGTCTTGGTTAGACAGCAAAACCGGGAAATGGGAAACCTCGGCTGAAGACGTACAGTTGTTTAATGGGAACGATGATGGCACCTCATTTGCATCAAAATGTGGCCATCCATTTAATCCTAAAAAGGAGGTTCATGCAAAAAAAGCAGTTTCAAAAAATACGGATGCCAAAAGCCCTCTGACTCCAATCACCTATACATACGATGTTGCCGTTACTCCAGATTATTCACTGAAGTCACCTTTAATCTATACAGATAAAAGTAGCTCAGGGTTTATGTCTTTAGAGCTAACAGGCCCCGAGGAATCATTCGGCAACAACCTTTATCCAAAGATCATATCACAGGTCACATTAGAAAATACAATCAAAGCTGCAAAAAAGGCGAAAAGCTCCAGTCCTGCAGGTAAGAATGGACCTAGTTCACAATTAAAACAGCAAAAACTTAACAAACCTCAAAGTGCATCTGTGCCTGTTCAAAAAGTAAAGTCAGGAATAAAGAATTGGTTTAAGAAAATATGGGCAGGTATTGGCAAGTTCGTCAAGAAGCTAGGTCCGACTTTGAAAGTAGTCAAAAAAGTAGCAGCATGGATAAATAAGAATATTCTTAAACACTTGGGCACCGTTGGAAAATTGATATATAAAGGGTTGAGCTGGTTGGGAAAAACTTTCAAAAAGACTAAAACGGCCAACGTCTTTAAACCTCTTCCCAATAAACCGTATGTACCTAAAATTAAAGGAGTTACCATAGATTATTGCTCCAGTCTTCAGGTAGTGCCAGGTTCAGACTCGGAAAACAAACTCTTCAAGATTCATCCATTTGGAATTGAAGAAATGAATGCTAGCGAAAGAAACTTACTGCCGCAGTATCAGGCAAGTGGATATGCTTTTTTAGGTTTTACTGAGTTGGATATGGGAACCACACTTTCAATTTTTCTGGGAGTAGAAGACCTCAAACAAACTACTGTGTCTGGCAATATTTCTAAAGTAAATGTAGAGGTACTAGGTACAGAAAATTGGGAGTGTGTTAAAGTAATAGAAGATTCAACATTGGGGTTGAAAAAGGCTGGGATCTTACGAGTGTATATAGATAAGAAACCTGAAGTCACCAATCCGATCATGCCTTTGAAAAGTTACTGGCTTAGACTATCGGCATCAGATGCCTGTGTGAAAAATTGCAAGTTGAGAATGATAGCTACTAATGCTGTACTTGCAAGCAGAGTTATTGATGAGAAAAATGCTACTAGATGTATCAGCAATCTTAATGCCGGTAAAATCTCAAAACTGGTGGTTCCTATCCCGGCAATTTCGAAAATAGAACAACCTTTCCCTTCATTTGGAGGTGAAAACCCGGAAAATGATAGCATTTTCAATAAGCGTGTTGCTAAACGCATTTCCAATAAAGACAGAGGTGTCTCCATTACATATATTGAATCGATTATTCTTGATTCATTTCCTGAAATCTATCAGGTCAATGTTTATAATTCTCATCGAGTAAACTCAACCGAACCAAACGTAAGAATTTCAGTGTTGCCGCTGGCTTCTCAGGGAAGTCAAATAGATCCATATCACCCAGTTGCATCTGTCAACCTTCTCAATAAAGTAAGACTACTGCTTCAGTCAAAAACTTCTCCCCATGTGAGGCTCGAAGTAGAACATATGAAATTTGATAAAGTTCTGGTGTCACTCGATGCTGTCTTCACAGATCCTGATGCTGGAAGAGTATATCAGGAAGAGCTAAATGCCGACTTGAAAGATTTCTTGTCGCCATGGATTGAGGGTAATAATCTTACTCACACACAATCATCACTTTACATCAACGACCTCTTACAATTCATAAGTTCCAGAACTTATGTTGCCTCCTTCGAAAATCTAAAAATTATAAATGGAGACAAACCAGTTTATGGAATTTTCCATGGAAAAGAGGATGATGTAGTAGTAGAATATACAGAACAGCGGCTTTTCCCAACCGGACCTTTGCATGTTCTCGCTTCAGCAGATAGACATCTGATTAATGATGTGAGTATAGTAGCTGAAGAACATAATCAACCCGAACCTGTAGAAGCAACGATATGAGCGAAATATCACATATCGAAACATTACCAGTCTCAGCAGATTCGTCAAGTCACCTCGACTATAAAAATCTGGTATTAAAAGCTATTCATGCAATCGAAGAATCTGGCGGAACAAAATGGTCCAATTACAACCCTTCAGACCCAGGAAGAACAATGCTGGATATCCTGTGTTTTGCTTTGCTGGACCTTGGATATAAAACCAACTTCCCAATTGCTCATCTGCTGTCCGGAAAAGACGGACAAGTAAAGACAAAGGATAAGTTATATGAGGCACGAGAAGTGCTTTTCACAAATCCAGTGACACTATTAGACTTTAGAAAGCTCCTCATAGATCGATCTGAAGCCATTAAAAATTGTTGGATAGAATCGATAAATAAAGAAGTTTTCCATGGAAGCTTTCAAACTTATTACGAGCTCTGTGACGAGTTAAAAATAGCCTTCCTGCAAACGCATCATAAAGAATTGTCGGCCAAGCAGCAAGAGGCACTTAGCTCGGATCTTAAGGAGTTACGAACAGGAATCAATGCACTACTCTATCAGTATAGAAATTTAGGAGACCTGTACCTGAACCCCATTATGCTTACCCCTGTAAATTGGAATGTGACTGGAAAATTTCACTTCGCTTCAGGCAGTGATGTTGAAAAAGAAATTGCATGGGTATTCTATCAGCTGAATAATTTCTGGTCTGCCTATATAGACTTTTCTACCTATGAAGAGCTAAAAGAAGAGGGGAGAAGTATAGACACGATATTAAACGGACCCAGATTGAACAATGGATTTATTGCGGATGCTGACCTAAAGCCACTTTCGAAATTTTTTGATATAGAGGAGCTGAAATCTTTGCTGATACAAAATGAACATGTTTCAAGTGTATTCTCTCTAGGTATTGGCACGAATAAGATATCCGAAAAAGGAAAAGTTCCAATACCATCTGGAACGTCACCTTTCTTTGATTATACCAGAGTTGCTCAAGTAGTTCAAGATACCAAAACACTCCAATTCCATCTCGGCAATCAATTGATTAGAAGAATTGATCAGGTGAAAGTCAATACCTATTACAATCTACTGACAGACAGAAAAGCAGTCGGTGGAAACACTTTTGCGAAAGACCTGGGTCCATCAAAACCGGAAGGTCAATACCGTGACATTAAAACATATCATTCCCCACAGTACCTTTTTTCAAAGCAGTTTGGATTAGATGTGGACAGATCATTTGAGGGAGTTTCACCTGCAGAAAAAGGCAGAATTAAACAGTTGAAAGCTTACCTGATGTTGTTTGAGCAAGTTCTTGCAGATCACCAGGCACAGCTGGCAAATGTTGGAAAACTACTTTCTTTTGATTCTGGTGTCAAGGTAGGAGAGCAATTGTGCAAGACTTACTATTCGCAAGGATTGTACAATTCTCCAGGCGCGCGTTTCATTCTCAAAGCTTTTGATGTCTATCAAAAAGATAGTCAATATTCACGTGAGCATCCCGAAAAAACCTGGGAGGCATTTAAGAAAGACAAAAACAATTCGTATCAATCTTTTCTTGAAAATTACAAGAATGGCGTTGACAAAAACATCGATCGTAAGAGCAAAATTATGGAGCATTTACTTTCCAGAAATGGAGAGGAATATGATGCCTCATGTGCTCCGGTATTAAACCCACATTACGGAAATTATTCGCTGGCTAAAGTTGAAATCATCAGTTCATTACTCAGGAAATTTCCTCAGTACAGTGAGAACATCGGAAGATCATATTTCCAAGAGTTTGAGCGTGACCAAACAGAAAAAGTAAATCTGTTTTCAGGCATAGAACTGCGGATGGAGCTCCTCTTTCAACTCACAGCTTACTATCAGGAAATTATTGATTTAGTCAGGGAAAATCTAAAAAAGATTGAGTCAGAGATGAATCTGGAAATATTCCCTGAAAAGACAAAAGAAGGACACATGATTGTGATACGGTATCAAAAAGAGGAGCTACTCCGAATGCCGTTTATCAAGGAAACCCTACATGAAACAATACTTTATCACCTTGATGTGCTACAGCGGATATGTGACGAAACGAAAGGCTTTGTATTGATTGATCACCAACTTTTACTGTCCAACATGCAGAACTGTAAGTGGAATGTGATGAAAAATGGTCAGGTTCAAAAATTTTCTCACGCAAATGTGGAGAGCACCGAATTTCCCATGAAGACAGCGATTCATTTGGCTAATAAATACAGCACTTTATGGGAAAAAGATGATGTATATATCAGAATGTCCCCGCATGCTAGGAAGTTAAAAAACTATGCAGGCAGGGAAGTACGCTCGGATCTTCTAGCCTTTCAACCATCAGCATCTCTATTCCTTCCATCTTGGGTAAGCAAGCTCAGAGATCCATCCTTTCTCAATCTGTTTAAAGGAAAATGTTTCCGTGAAGGCCCAGTCTACCTGGACTTTACTTTTCATAGAATTCCAGCCACACTGATGGAAGATTTATTAACGGTTCGCATTACATGGCTTAAACAGCTTCAAGCTATCCAGGAAGGAAATTCAGGAGCATCAGTATCAAAGTCACACATGGGGAATTTGGCCAACAATATTCTTTTGGATCTCATTCTTCAATCACAAAAAAGACCGGTCACCGAATGAAATCATCTACTCACCATATTAAGAGTAAGGTTTTCGAAATATCATTTAATGATGAGAATGAAAGCTTAAGATTTCAGAAATCTTTTAGTGACTTCATTCGAAATGAACTGGTGGAAATCACAGAAAAGTGTTTGTCAGAATTTAATGGGCCTACATTGAAAGTGATCAATAGGTTGGAGCTAGACTTGGGAGATATCGCATACGAAGGATATGAAAAGACACTCACAAGCAGGTATGAAGAAGCGCTCACTCGTGCGTTATTTAACAAACTAGAGTTTGAAGGACCAGACAAGGAAGAGGAAGAAGATTCTCCAGCCAGTATCATTTTTATGATTCGTCATTTCCTCCTCAAAGGGTACATGCCGTGGAATTATGATGAAAGCAGTTGGGATTCCTTCAATCAAATGTTTGAGCATGCATCCTTGATAAATATGGATCTTCTGATAGAAGAATTGAATAACCTGCTTACTTCTGACCAATCCAGAACGAGGCTTATCCACCAGTTGGAAGAATCAACCATTCAAAATTTAGTCAAATTCATTGAGCCTTCGCAAAGCACTCTCATTTTGGAATATCATAAAAGTTGGATAGAAGGTGAGAAAAAGAGAACGCTTTTCGGTGAAACAAACAATCGTCTTTCAAAAAGCTTCTGGATATTCATATTTAACTATCTCTATGAGGAAAGAGGGTCTTACTTCAATACCAGGAGTTTCTTAATAAGTACGCTCAGGCAGATAGCCAACCAGTTCAATCTTTCTTATCTCGAAGTAATAGGTCAGCTAAGAATTGTGCATGAAGAAATAGGGAATACAAGAAACAATGACCTGTACTACCTGCTGGAGGAAATTCTTAGCATGGATGTAGAAACGTTTGAAAAAGAGGATGAAACAGCACAAGACTCATCAGAAATAGTAGAGATAAATGTTTCTGACCTTTCTTATTTCATACAAAAGGGTAAATGGCCTAGTCATGTAAAGGTTCATATTTTGTTTCCTCGAGCATTTGCAAACCTAGCAAGTAGCAAGCCTCAGGAACTCATCAAGCTTATACAACAAGCTGCAAAAGACATTTCCAGACTTAATAAAATAATAAACCTCCTTGGCAATAATCACATAAATGATTTGTACTCCCTCTTAGAGCCATACAGCCAAGTGGAACTCATGGCATATGATGAATTCTTCAGAGACTTAAAAAGGGACACATTTATCAGCACGAAGAGCGGCGAAAGTATCACTGCCCTCATTATACAGACGCTTACAAAAAGGAATACTACTTTTTTTAATCATCAAGAATTTTTGAGAAACTTTTTTGAGATCATCGCCTATCAGTCCAAGACAAAGTATAAGACCTTATTGCAAAACACTTATGAAGAACTAGAATCCACCAAGTATGAATTTGTTGATTCTCGCACAGGAAAATTCATGAAAGCCTTTCTCATAGCTGAAACAAATACTAAGAGCAAGAAGAGAAAAAGATTACATGTCAGTGAATTGGATATAGAATGGATTGAGGAAAGCATTGTTTCAGGCATGATACACCCAGTATTGGAGAGGGAAGGGTACTTTTCCATTCTTGAGGTATTGAAATTTTTAGCTACAGAAGAGCCTCCCACTTTCAATAAGTTCATAGAACAGCGACTGAAAAAAAGAAAATTTATTGAGAGCTTCTCCGACCTTTTAGATACGAACCTCTTCAATTATTTAAAGCCAGTAGAGACATCAGAAAAGAGGAAGTGGAAGCGATTATTTCAGTCCATAGATAGAGTTTCAGTTTCTCAATCTTTGCATCAAAGCGATCTACAACGAGCATTGAAAACCTTGACACTTCGGTGGATGTACGGTTACTTCAAACTTGATTCAGATAGGGCAGAGCAAGACCTTATTCAGATAGCAAGAGATCATAATCTTGATTTCAACTTATTTCTCAGAGCTTTAATTCGACTGGCTGATTACTCAACAGATGAAGAATTTAAAAGCCAAATAATCCCATTGGCGGATCGATTGGGTATTCGGGCGCAATCGCAGGAGCGTTTGTCAATCATCGTGGATAGTGGAGCTGGAAAACCAGCAGATCAATATATCGAAAAGCAAATAGCGCTAGTCATATCAGCCATCAATGGAATTGTAAATAGCGAAGAACTTGAGCTATTAGGATTCAGATCTGCAGATGAGGCACTAAGACAATTGATGAAATCTCATCAGGGATTGTTAAAAGAAAAGTTAGGCTCCCTTCAAAAATGGCATCAATCATTTCTAGGTATTGGGCGAGAAATTCCTTTATCTACTTATTATTCATTGCTAGCTATGCTTGATAGCATTGCGGGCAAGAAGGTAACTATCATTCTCAGAAAGCTCGAAATACAGTTAAATGAAGGTGCACAATCTGTCAATCGGTTTCTAAACATCACGAGATCTTTAGCACTTTATCGGCTTTCGGAATCCACCTTCCAGACTTCAAAATTCATTGACGATTTTGTACAGCTGATTCGAGACTCTTCACCAACTATTTATTCCCAGGTCATTCCTGTTTTGTCTAAAAATATCTCAACAATTAGTATTCCTACACGAGGAAACGCCAATGATATTATTAGAGATTTAGAAGCTCAGCTTAATCAGGTAAATGACACCAATTTGCTGATGGATGAAAAAGTATTATCCAAGCTAATAAACGAAGAATACTTTGGGGAGTCTCTCGAAAAGGAAGCCACAATAACGCCTTATTTTGATGAAACAGAGGATGTTGTATATGACGAAATCTACATAGAAAATGCAGGCTTAGTCATTTTGTCTTCTTATTTCTCAATACTCTTCGAACGAATGTCTCTACTGGAGAATGGCAAATTCCTATCTCTTGAAAAGCAGGAAATGGCAGTATTGCTACTTCAGCATCTCATGCTTGACAAACCTCCGTTAAATGAACACCATTTACCATTGAACAAAGTACTCTGTGGGTTAGACATAAGTCACCCGATTCGTACCGATATTCAAATAAGCCACAAAGACCAGGAAGTAATTAACGGGCTTATTGAAGCAGTTATCGGATACTGGTCAGCTATCGGTCATAGCACCATTGAGGGTTTTCAGGGCTCATGGCTTTGGAGAAAAGGAAAGTTGGAACACAAGACTGAATGTTGGGAACTCAAAGTAGAGCAAAACTCATATGATATGCTTTTAGACCGTCTGCCTTTCACGCTTTCACCCATCAAATTGAGTTGGATGGATAAACCTTTAATTGTAGAGTGGAGATGAATCAAAACCTTAACCATATCGCCACGATAGAAAATGAATTAAAATGGTTCGCATCTGTACTGGAAGCGAGATTTCAATCTTATTTTGAGCAAAGCACACCCCAAGATATTCCACCACCTTTGTTCGAATTTAAAGAGACTAGCTACGCACAATACGTCACTTCCAATGAATTGACCAAAGATGAGCGTTTGTTGCTTATGCTGGCTATTGCTCCACATGTTCAGCCAAATCTGCTGGATGTCTTCTTCACCAAAAATGTCACCTTCGAAAGGGGATTCACAGAATTTGGAGGCTACTTAGGTAAGTTCCATGGCGGCTTTTTACCTACCGGCGAAACAGCAGCTTTCCTAATCGCAGGTGATGACATTAGAAAGAGGCTAGACGTCTATGCACTTTTAGATGCCAAACATCTATTTGTACGTGAAGGTGTAATTAGTGTTGGAGCCAACAATCCGGACGAACCTGTCTTATCCTGTCCCATTTTTATGCAGGAAAGGTATGTCCATCATTTCCTTTCAAACAGTGCATTGAGTCAAGAACGGACTGATATGTTTCCTGCAAGCAAAATTGAAACCCATTTATCATGGGAAGATCTTGTAATAGATGCGTCAATACGTGATGATATTGACCAGATAAAGTGCTGGATAGAGCATGAAGAACTACTTATGAAAGATTTGGGACTTGGTGCAAAAGTAAAACCGGGATACAAATGTCTTTTTTACGGACCTCCGGGCACCGGGAAAACGCTTACAGCCTGCTTGTTGGGGAAAACCACCGGAAGAGATGTATACCGAGTAGACCTTTCTTCGATAGTATCCAAATACATCGGTGAGACTGAAAAAAATCTATCAAGGATTTTCGATCTCGCTGAAAATAGAAAATGGATATTATTCTTTGATGAAGCAGACGCGCTATTTGGAAAACGTACTCAGACTTCCAGCTCAAATGATCGATTTGCAAATCAGGAAGTATCCTATCTCCTGCAACGAGTTGAGGACTTTCCTGGAATAGTAATCCTCGCGTCAAACCTGAAGTCAAACATCGATGAGGCATTTTCAAGACGGTTTCAATCAACAGTATTTTTCGGAATGCCTGATGCCAAAAATAGACAGGCCATCTGGTCCAAAATCTTCGAAGGGCCATTAGAGCCAGATGCCGAAATTGACATACAGACGCTCGCTCAGGATTATGAAATCTCAGGTGGAGCGGCCATAAATGTATTTCGTTATGGCGCCATCAAGGCAGTAAGAAAAGGAACTACGAAAATTGGTAAAGAAGACCTCATACAAGGAATACAAAAAGAATTTCAAAAAGATGGAAAAACCATATAAACAAGACTTAAAAAATTGATGAACGATAAAAAAGTAATATTATGAGCAATACCTACAACAAAGAACTAAGTAGTTCAATTAAAAACTCCAATAAGGAGTTCATCAAAGAACAGTACAAACTGGATCATATAAAGAATGCAGCTAAAGTCGCACTCTATTATGCCCATGGTCAAACAGAAAAAACGGATAACGCTTATGAGAAGACGAGGGCTGATAGTAATGCAGCCGAAGTGTTAAATAAGAGTGCGGTTAAGTCAATTAACCTGTCAGAGAATGTGGTACTTGCAGCCAAACAGTCACTTCAAGATTCAGGAAGCACCACGAGTAATGTATCCACGGCAGCAGCCAATATGCAAATTGCTGCAAATGCCATTACGAAGCTTGCAAGTGATGTGGCAGCATTAAAATCCGTTGCGAAAAATACAGCCAATGAAAGTAAGATATTGCATCATACAAATAATGCAAATGACTTAATTCAAGAAGCAGCAAGAAAAGCAGAAGAGGTAAGCCTGGTTTCTATGCAAGCTACCATTGAAGCTGCTCAAGCCACGGCAAGTACGGTGGTCACTAACTCGGAAGCTACGTTATCAGCGATAAAAGAGCTACACGCTTCGACAGCTTCAAATTATAACAACCTCTTGCAGGAGACATTTGCAGATAATGACAAACTCACAATAGCCAAGAAGAATGAAAAGCTGGCATCGGCAAAACACGACGTAACCAAGAAGCAAGATGAGGCAATAAAAAGTACAAGGAAACAAATAAACCATGTTTCAAATCATGACCTGATAATCTTTGATCCTCAGGTGGTAAAGTCTAAAAATAAGGATGACAAGAAGGTTCCAATCTCTACCATCCCTGAGGGGAATTCCTACACTATAGATTTTAAAGCATTTAATAATGAGGAAGATATCAAGCATTATCGGCTCATTGTGGCCAAGTATGATGATGCAGAAGCATTCGATATTAACATAGCAAAAGATTTAGATCCAGGAACCTACTTCCAGTTTCAACCAACGCCGACAAGCAAGAAGAAGAAGATCTATTCGAATACATTTCACCTGCTGGATGCCCCAGAAAGGGCAAGTACAAGTGCAGGTGGAGAATCAGTAACAAACGGTAACAATAAATGGCGCAAAGAGAGCTTGGAAAATGATACCGAACTTTTCTTTGCCAATGCGAAGCAACACTTGGCGGTAGACTACAAAGGAAAGCCAATCGATCGAGGAGTACCATACGTGGCTTATGTATATGTGGTTTATCAAAATACCTACCAACATACCATCAATAGTACAGTTGGGGTTTTATCACAACCTTCAGAACAACTCACTCTTTTGAGAAAACTATTTACACCTGAAAAGATTGAGTTGCACCCTGCCTACTTTAATAGTCGAAACCTGGCAGTCTCGTTCAGCCTGCCAATAAAGCACTATGATCCAAATGCTATAGAATATCGAATCATGATGCTGGAAGCCGACAATGTATCTGCCAAAGAAATCAATGACAGCATTGATGAAGCAGTCAATAATTTAGAAAAGGCCGAATATCGATTCAATGTTGAGAATAACATTCTTCAAGAATACACATCTCGGGTCAGCGAGCTCAACCTCAGGTATGAAAACTTATCCAATATGATTGAAGTACTAGGTCCGGATGAGGACGGAGAAGTACTGATCCATCAACGGACGGAAGTGGAAACAGAAAGAAACAATGTTTTGAAACTCATTGATGGCTATGATGGACATATTGGACAATTCGATATTACGCAGAAAGCCAAAAAGACATTCGAAGCAGCTCAGACTAAGGAAGCTGATGCTAGTTGGGAAAAAACAAGTGATTTCGTTTTCGATACAGACTTAATGAAGACAGTAAGTGCAGCCAATTATTATGTGGCCAATCCAATCAAATGGGACATAGAATCGGCCAGAAATAAGCAATTCTATAGTCTGGTAGAATACCTCTTGACTCGAATGGAATTACGTCAACTTATTGTTGAAGCAGAACCAACTGAGCTTACCCAGCTTAAAAAAGATTACGATTTACAGCTTAACAAGGTGGAGTTGGCAAAGGTGAATCTTGAAGAAATCAAAGAAAAGCTAAATGACCTGAAAGAACAGAGCAAGAAGACACCTAAAACTGATCCATCTAAGGAGGTAATGGAAGCTGAGTTGAAGTTGGAAGAGGACAACTACAACACAGCAAAAGAGCAACTCGAGGAGGCAAAAAATAAACTGCATCAAATCGAACGTGAGATTGAAGTAGCCAAAGAATTACAAGATGAGATATCGCCAGACGTGATGACGAAATTGATCACTAAGATGATGCAAGCAAGTTACGAGGTAGGACGATATAACGAAATACTCTCCTTACTTAAGGATCAAGTCGAAGCAAACATTAAGGCCGAAGACAAAGCGGTTGATGAGGACATCCTACTCATCATAGATCAAATACACGATTATCAAAACCTTAAAGACAAGATTGAAAAAATGATAGAAAAAGGAGACGAACCTAAGTCGATGCTTCCTTTGGAACCAGTTCAGAAATTCGAAATAGTACCACAGGTGGTATTGATGTACACAGAGATTGGCGAAGATGCTACTGATAATTATGGAGAACCGTTATTTCAGAATCAAACCGATTTTATGAAAAATGCCATTGATGCTTTCGAACTTTTGATTGAGAACGATACCTCTAGAAAAACGGAGTTTGACAAGCTGGCCGATAAATATGATCCAGAGGCTATGCAAAAGATATTGGCTGAAAACAATAAAAATGAAAAAGGCTATCAGGCAGTGATTTTCTCAGCCTTGACCGCAGCACGAGTACATGAAGCTGCAGAGTACAAGAATTCGCATTCGGATTATTCCAATGTATCAACATTACATATAACACAATAAAAAACTTCAAAATATAACAATATGAGTACGAGAAATGTAACATCATCAGCGGCAAAGCCGGAATATAAAAAAGTGTTTGAAGATGTAACGGCTGAAAAAACATCACGCATTGAACGTCTGAAAAGGCTGGTAGAAGATGCTAAAAAGCAATTAGCTCAAGCAGAAGCTGGCTATGAATCCTTCCAGGCAAAGACTACTTTGTTTGAAGAGTTGCTGGCAAAAGCTGAAAATAAACTTAGTGTGGCCACTATGCAGGATAACCTGGGGGTTGATGCCAGCCAAAAAGTAAAATCACTTCAAAACACCGCCAAGACCGCTACAGCAACTGCTGACGACACCTACGCCGACACCAAAGGCCTGTTGACAAAAGTTCAAAAAGTGGTCGAAGCGACACTTAAAGCGGCTACACAGATTACACTGACTGCTGAGTTTATAATGAATCGGAAATTTTCCAACCCATTGATTTCCTCGCAGTTAGTTACAGACGCAAGTCAGGCAGCGACTGATGCTAATAAGGCAGTTTCGCTTATTATCAATACACTCACGTCTACTTTCAATGCACTTTCTGCAAGCAATCAAGCTAAGAACACCGCAGGAATTGTAGAGATCGAAATTGAGTATTTGGTTCATGTATTGGTCAGCTCTTTGCAAAATATGGAGGCAGGAGATACCGACACCATTGAGGATGTAGTGAAAGCCAATTACCTAGAAGCCAGAAGCCTCGAAAAAGAAGCACAAGATGCGCTGGATCAAGTGAGTAAATCTACCATTCAAGCTAAAAATGAGATGACTCAAGCAGCAGCAGATTTGGCAAATGCAGAAGGGGCTTTGAATGCAGCAGAAGCGGCTGCAGGTAGTTAATCATTGATTTATGGAACTAGAAAATTTTCATAATTGCTACCGAAAGATATTCGAAAGAACCAATGGGTTTGTGCTCAACTGGCCCATTGGATCGAATATTCATCTTGGAGATTTTTTTAGCATTAAACCCGGATCGTTTAGTGTAGTAGGCCGTATCTCTGATCCGAACATGGAAATGATATTTTTCGATCCATATGAAAATAATGATGTCGAGTTTGCTGTACCTGCTGCAGAGCCTGTCAAAGATGAAAATGTAAGAATCGGAACATCACGACCACCTGAGCACTTATGGCAGATGAAGGACGGTGTGTCCAATGATTATATTGGTAATAAGATGTTAATTCCTCATAAACGTAAAGTCATTGCGCCAGAGGTGAACCAATTCATCACCCGATTGGAAAATCAAGGGAGTTTTTTCTTCAATGCCAAAGATGTAAAATATCGAAAGGTGCTGGATTTCTATAAAGTGCACAAACGAATTATTCGAAGGCTAGCCACCCAATTTTTCAATTATAGTGAAATATACCTGGTGACTGAAGTTGCGAAAGTTGAAAATTATACATTGGGGGTAAGTAGAGATCAGAATGCAGAACTGGTGACCTCTATGGATGAGTACTTCAATGGAGATATACTGGATCTAATACATTCAGGTAAGGACTTGACAATAGAAAAAGCAAATGGATTTGATTACCTGAAATTTCATGGCGGGGAAGGAGCCATAGCTTTCAAGGCATTGAAAATGTCACTCTCGATGAAAGCCAAAGAGTTGACTATCAAAAAAATCTATGAATCTCAGGATGCAAAGATCAGAGATCATGCTGTGGAGATAATAAACAACGATTTAGCTAGTATTATACCAAGTATAGAGATCAATTCTTCCAATGCCAGCGACTTTTTCGAATGGCGACCGATGAGTATTACAGATATCGATGTGTTTTTGGGAGGGCATTAATTTGCAATGAAGCATCCCTTGAAAATAGAAAATGATCAAAGATCATACATAAGGGGAGCTGCAGTTAGGCAATTGAAAATAAACAATGATTCACTTAAGCAAGTTTCAGCAGCCTCGCATGTAGCTCAATTAGCAAGGACTCCTCGTCCAGCCAGAAAAGTGGGAGGTAGGAGGATAAAAGACCCCTTTCGTCACAAAAAATTTATCAAAGTAGAAATCCTTCCACCAGGACGGATAAGATCTGAGATTAGAAAATCTCTTGAGTCTAAAATTTGGAAGAAAATGGCAGCAATGAATCCACAACACGATAGAGGAGATTTGAGACAAAGAGGTCAGGAAACAAATAATATTCTTCATACAGGTACACTAGAAAGAGTAGCTCCTCATGCCAGGAATCCTTATCAGGCTATGATGAGGCATTTGAGTACTGTACTGTCGGCAGAACGAATGGATCACTTTGTAGAAGTACAAGCTGCCATTACATTTTCGAATCCTGAAAGGACACAAGGAACCGTGTATGTATCAGCCAATGCTCATGAAAGAGATTTGATTAACAATTGGGGCGGAATACGGGATAAAGCAGAAACATTTGTAGGTAGGGGGAATAATCGATTATAGAGGCACAGTAGAAAAGTCATTGCTGAAATAGACGCACTCAGAGAAAACTTTAATATTCAGATTGTGAGCACGGGTATTCAAAATCAGCATGCCGAAACACGTATTGATGATCATATTCAAGATCCAAATGCAATTTATGGTGGCTTGAGAAGACCCTGCGGGGCCTGTAGAATCAACTTTCAACTAAAAAATAGACATAATGTTCTCAGCGATCATACCGGTCAACTTTGGACAACAAAAGCGGCAAGTCTCTCCATTGAACGTTTTGCGTTGCCTATTATAGCCAATAGAGTGGTGCCGCGAAGAGTCCGATTGATGATAACAAAAAGCAATGTCTCTATAATAGCCAGTAAGTATACGAACGAATGGATACAGGAAAATGAAGATATGTTTCAACTACCAGGCGAGACATATGTGCAAGGACAAGAAACTGTCCGAGAGGCGCGTGGACATGATACAGATAGTGAAGCAGAGGATGATTAATAAAAGGTAATAGGCTATGGAATTTCAAAGAAATAAAGAAACACAAGATCGGATTCATTCAGTAGCCAATCAAGCAATTCAGCGAAAGCCAAACAAAACCGGCCTACCAGACAACCTAAAATCAGGAATAGAAAACCTCTCCGGCCATTCCATGGACGATGTGAAGGTCCACTACAATTCTTCTCGGCCGGCGCAACTTCATGCACATGCCTTTGCACAGGGCAATCAAATCCATTTGGCTTCAGGTCAGGAAAAGCATTTACCGCATGAAGCCTGGCATGTAGTGCAACAGAAACAGGGACGGGTGAAGCCTACGATGCAGTTGAAGAAGATGTTAAGGTTAGATCAGAATTCCAATTACTCGTTGACAAGCACAACTCAGCCACCTCAGGCTTCAATTCAATTTACAAGATCAAATGATGTTGCTCAGTTAGCTAGTAAAGCTTCAAGAATGGCCGGGGGGTTACTTGTATTGGAAGGAATTGCCTCAATTGTTTTAGCAAAGAATGCGAGGGACCCCAAAAATAATATTGAAATTCAAAGGTCTACCATCATACATGCCCTATTGGGGATTAGTAAAATCTTTAGAGGAGCACTATTGGTTCTTGATTGGCAGCCGGGTACAGTCTCAGAAAGCGAAAAAGAAATGCAGCCTTTTAATTCTCTTTTCAGAATAGTGGAGGCAATGGCAGCTTTAGCAGATGGTATTACAAATCCCAAAAAGCTTGCATCGGCCTCAATTAAATTAATAAGGTCGGGTATTCTGGCATACGAGAAGATTCTTGAAGAAAATGTTAAAAACGAATTTCTTAAAAAGGGACTTCTGTATTTTTCAACTGCTTTACACATTGTTGAAAATATCTTAGGTTATTTAAATGCTTCAGAAGCTCCAGAATCAATGAAAACTACTGCAAATGCCATTTCAGGTATACAAAGTGCAAGAATTGCAACAGGAGTGATGGGAAATGAAATAAAACATCAAAAATATGGACTCACGGATTACCTAAGCTACTTAAACCCAATGAGCTATTTTGGAGATGATAAGAAAGGGTAACCTTTCTCTCTTTTTGGTATTAAACAATGTGAATCAACGCACCAACAAAACTCAACCCATAAAAACGCAATCAGTAGCTGGTAATGTTGTTCAGAAAAAAACCAATCATACCGGCCTGCCTGACAACCTAAAATCAGGAATCGAAAACCTCTCCGGCCATTCCATGGACGATGTGAAGGTTCACTACAATTCTTCTCGTCCAGCCCAGCTTCATGCACATGCCTTTGCGCAAGGCAATCAAATCCATC
>NZ_JBDVKP010000006.1:0-277122 GCF_039960695.1 Ekhidna sp.
TACCGGCCTGCCTGACAACCTAAAATCAGGAATCGAAAACCTCTCCGGCCATTCCATGGACGATGTGAAGGTTCACTACAATTCTTCTCGTCCAGCCCAGCTTCATGCACATGCCTTTGCGCAAGGCAATCAAATCCATCTGGCTTCAGGTCAGGAAAAACACCTACCACATGAAGCCTGGCATGTGGTGCAACAGAAGCAGGGAAGAGTAAAACCGACCATGCAATTGAAATCCAGCGTGCCTGTTAATGACGATCCGGGATTGGAAAAGGAAGCAGATGTGATGGGTGCAAAAGCCAGATTAAGTGAAAACTCTAGAATTCACAACTCAGTACAACATAAAAATGAAAGTGGAAGTAAAGTAATCCAAAAGCAAAATGCACAACAAGCTGGTATGCTTGGTGGATATGCTCCAGGCGCCAATACTAATCTATACAATGCTAGAGGGGGTATAGGACTTCCGAATGGAACACTCTATACCCATGCTCTCCCGGCCGTACCTTCAGCGAATGGAACAGCTGGCGTGCTAGACGCTTACATGACTGCTACTCGACCTTATGCTGGCCCTTTGGCAGGAAGACAGTTTCTTGATTCACCAAACAATCCACAGATGCCACCATCTGTAGCTAATTGGGGTGGTGGTGGAGCAAACTATATTACTACACTTGAAAATTGGCTTCAAGCTCCTGTTAATACATTAAATGCAATGGTTCCACCTGGTGGTACAAGAGCGGGAGCTATCGCTTTCCAAAATACATTAGCTGCCAACCGAAACGCCCTAAGAAATACTGCAGCATATGGATTGATCGATCCATTCATTTCGCAGCTTACTATACCCGTGGTAGGCGCAGCTGCTCCCTGGATTATTAGAACCAATTTCTCTCATGCTTCCTTTGGCTATATAATTGACATTGATATTGGGCCACACAATGTGCACGGACAAATTGCAGCAAGTGTACCTGCATTTACAGCTATAAGTGGGGCGGTTCCGGGTGTGGCTGCTCCACATGTTTATTCGCCGGGGCACGATACAACTAATCTTAACACGGTAGGACAACAGATCGGTACTGTAGCAGGTGGATCTACACATGGTGCCAACCATATTGGACTTGACGCGGTTACAAAACTAGCTGCAGAAGGTGCTCGTTTTGAGCCCGTTCGTCAGTTAGGAACAAACCTTAAAATCAATTCTATATTCTTTGCCACTAGTCATTCGGACAATCAGGTCAAATATTTGGATTTTCAGACGCTATATCAGCGTTGGGGGACCTGGTTCGGAAGAGCTTATTCCATTACATCAGCCGCTGTAAAAGCGCAAGTGCTAGCACATGGACACGTCTTGAATCGTCCACTTGATTTGCCAAGTGACTATGACACGGGAGCAGGTGCACCAGCGCATGCAGAAGTCGGTAATTATACAACAGCTATTACACATTACATTCAGGCGATTAACCATGCGAAGCAGAAGAAAATAAATTATGCAAAAGGTAAGGGACCAAAAAAACAACATGCAGTGGCTGCTTACAATCGTGGGAGAAATCAGGAAATTGAAATGGCTAAATATTGGCTTCGCCCATATAATGTGATGGTTCCTCATTTGGTTCATGCCGTCAGACATCCTGCACCGCCTCCTGTAGCAATTGTCCCTGTTGTCGTACCGCCTGTAGCTGTGCCGGTTGGAGTTGGTGCTGGTGTAGCTCCTCCTCCTGCTAACAACCACACGATGAGAAATATCCTAATAGGAGGTGTATTTTTCGCAATAGTGGCGGCAGTTGAGGTAAACAACTACTTATACGGCCAAAACGGACTTTTTTATGATTATGGAAAATTCAAATAGCCTTACAATAGGTAAATGAAAATTGAGTAACTGAGGCCAAAAGATTAATTCAAATTTTCTGCCTTCTTTTTGATTGCAGTGTCCTCAATCTCTTCAAAATACTCATCAGCCTTCCAATCATTCTCCTTGTCACCATCTATTAGGTAAAGCAAGCCTAAGTACCATCTTGCCTGATCCTGGAAAAGGTGATTGGGATCATTGACCAGTCGAATCAAAACATCCTCCGCTGATTTAAAATCCTTTAAAGCCATGTAGCTAATTGCCAGCATCAATTGAGCTCTATAATCATTCGGAGTTTCTGTTAATAAAATTTCAAATTGAATAATCGCAGAAGCATATTCTCCATCTCTGTAATGGATGGTTCCTAGCATATAAGTGTCAGTGTCTTCGGTCAAACCTCTTGGTGTAGTCTGGATAACATACGGTTCGAAAAATTCATTATAGATTTCATCTGGAGTGCTAGGTGTAGAAAGCGTCCAGATAATCCACGAAGCTGAGATGAGTAGAGCTACTGTTGCAGCAATTTTTAACGGACTAAATCCACTGGATGATTTCTTATTGAAGTAATCTGTACTGGTTTCATTTACAATCCTTCGAAAGATGTTAAAATCACTTTTATCACTTAAGACTTCATTAAGCTCTTGCTCTAACTTTACCCTTTTACGAAGTACTTCATCCTTTTCGAGTTGATCTTCAAAACGTCTGAGCTCAATTCCCTCGAGTTGTTTTTGAAGATATTTTTCAATTTTTCGTTGAGTATCTTTATTCATTCCCTAATCAGCATTTTATACTCAGGATCATTTTCAATGGCCTTTATCAGGCTTTCTTTACACTGAAATTTCCTCTTTTTTGCATAAGAGACACTTGCAAAGCCAAAATGCTCTGCGATTCTTTTCATGTCTATACCATTGAGAAACATCTTCAGAATTTCCTGACACTTTTCGCTGATTTCATTGAATTTTTTGATGTAGTAATTGTATCGGTCAATTTTAAGAACAGTATCTTCCAACTCTTCCTGTGCAATATTGTGAATGTCATCGGACATTTCCATGGGACGATTTTTCTTCTCACGCAATCGCTTCTTCCATATATTGGAGCTTACGGCATGCAAGTAGGTTTTGAATTGGCAGGTGAGTTCAAACTCTTTATTTGATACATTCTGAAAAATAGCCATCATCGCATCCTGAAAAACATCCTTGGCATCATCTTCTGAACCAGAGTTTTTTAGGATATGACTTTTTACATAGGGATAAAAATTCTCATATACCTCTTTAATAGTTTTTTTCTTACCCTTCCTTAGACCATCAATAATGGTTTCATCAGAATTGTTTCTTAAAAATTCTATACTAATCATTCTAATAGTGCAAAACGGTGACGGTTCAATTAGAAGTGTATGTGATTTTAATTCAATAACCTTTTAGTTGCAAACTATTTTGGATAATTTGTAAGGCTTACGCCAACAAACCGGAACCACCATGACTCACTATCTGCCGGCAATGAAAATTGTCAGGAGAGCTGCACTATCGCTCTGCCTAATTTTTACAATACCGTTAATTGAAATAAATGCAAATTGTTCGAACCAATCAACTAATCATGATAAAATAGATCTTAAAAATCTAACTCAAATTGAATACGCACACCTCTATTTTGAGGGGATGATAGATACAGACTTCAATGCCCTAATAGATCCATCTACCAAGGAAGAAAAGACTGAATCGAATGAAATTTTTTTGAGTTTACTCACGCGAGTGAATCAGCTGAGATCGCTAACACTTAATGATCAGGGAGCCGAAAAAAATATTAATCATCTATCCAGTCGAATTCAGACTGATGTTGCTTTGTTGGGATTAATCAATGATAAGGATCAATTATCACCTTATGTGATTAATTATGCCTACTTAGATAGAAAAAGCCACTATTATTCCATCAAGCTTGATTTGATGAATTCACAAGCGAAAAAAGGACTAATAACAGAAAAAAGCCTCATATCATTTTACAAGGTTGCATTACATTTCGTGGATGAATTTTACACTTCGGGACTCATTAATAATTACCGTAAAAATGTACAAACAGACAAATATGGTCTTTTGGAAAAAATGTTGAAGTACATATCTCAATCTCCTTCGATTCAAAGTTATAAATCCACAGTCGACAAGATTTATTCTGTAAGTAGAAGCGGTGAGGTGAGCTTAAATAGAAGCCTTATAATCAAAGGGAATAATCGCTCAAAAGTTATAGCTGGTTTGATGATGCAAATAGAGCCCTTAGAGCAAAGGCTTTATCAAAGCACAATGACTGATGACCATATAACATATCAGCATTTAAGAAATGAACTTAGAGATAGATATTTGAAAGTAATTCAGTCAAAGAATTTTTCAGAAATGAAAGTGTTAACTGATAAGCAATTTGACATAACAACCATCGCATTTTTTTCAGGTAAAGACTACATCTTTCAATATGTCTCCGATGAATCAGAATCATTTCAGCTGATTGATCATCCGCTAAACTTGTTAAATCAAGAGGTTAAATATATCATCGATGAAATGGATAATGCACTTACTCAATTCAGCGGGAATATGAATTCTTTGCGGCAGATTGAAAAGGTTTTGAAATCAATATCTGATGATATTATCAAGCCTGTTGAGAAGAACCTATTGGGTACGATACAGATTATTCCGGATGGTCAATTATGTTTTTTTCCATTCGAGATGCTTATCAATAACAAGAGTGAGTTTTTGTTTGAGGCACATGAGATTGCCTATCAATTTGACTTTGATCATTTGTCTTCTGAAATCCAATTCGATGAATTGTATAACGTAAATGGAAAATTTGAAGGAATGCGAAAGCTTGCAGCACCTAAAAGTGAACTTTCATTGGAGAATTTTAAATCCATAGCTGAGGACAAGTCTTTGCTTCACTTAAGTACACATCAAATTTTTGAAGATAACGAACCTCATATTTTATTAAGTCGATCAGATTCAGTAAGTAGGGGAGATTGGTATGATACACCTGATATCATGGGAGTTTTAATGAGTATGTGCGCTGGATTTAGAGGTCAGCTAATATCCGGAGAAAATGCCAGAAGTTTTGGAAATAGGGCGTTCGAGGCAGGTGCTGAAAATGTAGTGTCAAGTTTATGGTCTGTTGATGATTTTGCTACAACGCGTTTGATTGAAAAGTATCTAGAAAATCTAGATAATGGTATGACAAGTAACGTAAGCTTAAGGCAGGCTAAGCTCAGTTATTTAAGGGAAAGTGATAGCTTTCACCGGCATCCCGTTTTTTGGGCTGCCTTTGTTCATTATGGGAGTAGTTACAAAGCATTAAAAAAAACAAATTATTTATTCATTGCTTTGTTCTTTTTTCTACCAATCATTTTTTTCAAGCTTAAAATTAGAATTAAGTATTGACCGCATACGAGCGTTCAGTTAGAATTGATTTTTTGTAATGCAGTGCCGAATATATTTAGGGGAATGTTCATTCTAACTTGCCTTTCAAGTGAAAGTTCCATAAAACAAATATTATGAAGGCTAAAAGACAAAAAACAGATACATCTAGATCTGGCCGAAAATTGGTACTATCTAAGTACCGAACTTACCTCAAAGAGAAACTCTCATCTGTCTATAAAAACTATTTTCCTTTTGAAGAGCTGAGTCCACTGGATCATTATTTAAATGAGGAAGGCGTATATGCTGAACAAGACCATCTAGGCAATCCAAGGATAATAGTACAGATAAAAATGAATCCATTGAGAATCGAAGTACAGGAACTGGCGAGTCATACAAGACGAGTAGTTTGGCAAATGATCGGTGGCTAATCTATCGATATCGATAAACTTCATGAGGACCAAATCCCAAAAGATTTATTGTTTTATCATAACTGGCTCCAAGATTACGTGCAAGTTTTTTTGAGGACTCGTTAGAAGTATCGATATAGCTAACGAGCGAATCCATCTTTAATTCGTTCAAAGCAAAATCTCTTACCCGGATTCCTGCCTCATATCCAAAACCCTTTCCCTGAGCTTCTGGAAGTAGCCAATATCCAAGCTCTGGTTCTGGCCATGGTTCTGAATTCCATAAACCGACTGTCCCAATTAAATTCCCTGATGATCGTTCTTGCAAAGCAAGATATGAGTAGCTGAGTAGTTCATAGTGTCCAATGTATGTTGCCAATAGACGCCAGGAATCCTCTGAGTTTTTCACACCGCCAACAAAAAGTGCATTTTCCTTTTTCGAAAAAAACTTCGCAAGTTGATTGAAATCTTCAGCTTTCCATTGTCTGAATATCAATCTTTCTGTTTCCAGGTGAATCATAGGCTTTAGAGGATGATTTTGTATCACCAAATCTATCATTTCTCTTTTTATGAATTTGCAGCCCAAATAGTGGCCTTAAAAAACGAACTCTTCTTATCAGCAATTCATACATCATCATACTCCCCACAAACGTGAAAATGTTCACGATTATAAACGTTCCGAAAGAGCTGACATTCATAGGGAAAAGCACATAACAACCAATATAAATGAATATCATATGAATGATATACACAGGATACGCAGCCTGACTTAGATATTCCAATGCTTTACTTGGTTGGTTCAAGTGTCTATAGCCAAATCCAAAAACAGTAAAGATCCATAGACAAGATTCGACAGCCATTAAATAGTCAGGTGTCCGTAATTCGAAGAATAGCAATCTGATTAGATAGAAAATCACCGCGTGTGTAAAAAGCATCCACCTTTGCTTTTTCACATTGTTCCAAAAAACGCTCCCAGCAAATACACAACAAAAACCAGTACAGAATGCAACGAGTCCTAATGCAAACCCATGCCAGGTCATTGCATACATTTCATATTCTTGAGGAGCTGAGATTATTCCTTCAAGAATAAATGGAATCATAAGTAGTAGGAGGCTCCATTGATTTGCGAGTAATCTTTTGACGAAATGTCCAATTGGTCCCTGCCTATTTCGCTTCAAGTAAAAGAAGACAGGTGACAGTAGAATCACATAAACAAATATGTTCCCCAAAAACCAAAGGTGGGCTGGGTTTGGTACATATTTAATTTCCTGGGTATAATAATCCTGCCATAGAAATATGTGCAAAGGAACAATGGCCAAAATTCCGAAAATATAGGGTAACAATATGCGCCTTGATCTTTCGGCAAGCAGTTGTATCCAATCTCTGCGTTGTATAGCAAACCATACACCCATGCCAGATACAAAGAAGAGTAAAGGAATTCGCCAAATGTTCAATATTGACATTGGTATCCAAATAGCCTCAATTGGTTCATTGGATTGAATAAAACCGATAAATACCCCCCACGGCTGAAAAGCGATCGCTACATGATAAATTAATAGTAACCCGATCGCAAGTACTCTAAGCCAGTCAATATCGTGTCGTCTTTCAATAATCATTGAACACTTTCTTTTATCAATTCGGCTATGACTGGACGAGCATTTTCTATTTGATCATAGTCGAGCTTTAAACCCAATGGACCCAGGTCACGACTGATTTGATCATAGAATGGTTTCATATCTTCAAATGGAGCAGAGATTGTTTCTAGTGGTGTAGAGCCATAGTTGTTGCGTAAGGTGATATCCGCGCCATTGTCCAATAGCATTCTGGAAATTTCAGTCCTTCCAAAAAATGAAGCTGAGTGCAAAGGAGTAGAACCATCAGCACTTTTTACATTAAGATCGGCTCCAGCTTTTATAAGCAGTTCAGCAACTTGAGGCTTTCCGAAAACTGCTGCTATACTTAAAGGAGCAGATCCATATTGATCTTTTTCATTTAGATCTGATTTAGCTGCTATGTGAGCTTTAAGTGCATCTAAATTCCCCATGAATGCTGCTTCATGCAAGGTCATTTTAGGGCTACTTGATTCTGATGTTGATTTTTGACCATTTGAGTCACACGCGCTAAGGCTTACAAGAGCCACAAGCAAATACGCTGATATGGATTTTCTAATGGAATTCAGTTTTAAATTGTTCATTGTTATTGTGTTATAAATGTTTGATGAAACAAAGGTCGGAATGGAAATAAGGGTATGGCTATCAGGTATGAGACAAGATTTGTCAACTATGAATTATCTCTTATAACTATGAATCATCACTATAAACTATGATGCAAAAGGCTTAATTTGTGTTGCTGAAGGGTATTTATTTGACGATCATTGTTGCCACTTAAGCACAATATATATGGCTGATTTTCTTCATCCTGAAAACGATTTCCTGCAAAAGGTTATAGCCATTATAGAAGAAAACCTTGCTGATGAACATTTTGAGGTACCCGATCTGGCTCAGCAGCTAAACATGAGTCGATCCAATCTTCTAAGAAAAGTGAAAAGCCTTTCCGGGCTCTCGGTGAGTGTATTTATCCGACAAGTAAGGCTACATCACGCCAAGCAGCTTTTAAGAGATGATTCGCTTACAATCTCAGAGGTTTCGTTCAAAGTAGGCTTTAATAGCACTTCCTATTTCACCAAGTGCTTTCGTGAGACATTTGGATATCCACCCGGAGAGGAAAAAAGTCAAATAGTCGAAGAAACGGACACTCTTATAGGTGAAGGAAAAAGATTAAAAGCTAAATGGTTGCTAATCATTGGTTCTCTGATCGCAGCAATCTCTTTGATCTTAATGGCAAAAGAGTCAACTGGCTTTGTTGAGTTGGATAAATCAATAGCGGTGCTTCCATTTAAAAATGATAGCAACGATTCATCAAACGTCTACATCATCAATGGACTGATGGAGACCATCTTGGATAATCTTCAGAAGATTGAAGATTTGGATGTCACCAGTCGTACCACTGTAGAGAAATATCGTGGAGTTGTAAAAACAATTCCTGAATTGTCAAGGGAGCTCAATGTAAGTTATTTCGTGGAGGGAAGTGGTCAAAAAATCGGCAATCAAATACTACTTACTATTCAGTTGATCGACGCAAAAAATGATCGTCATATCTGGTCGCAGCAGTATGAACGCGAGGCGAGCGATATATTCAAGATTCAGCAGGAAGTTGCCAAAAAAATCGCAGTTAAAATCCAAGCAATAGTAACGCCAGAAGAGCGTAAGAGAATTGAAAAAATTCCAACTGAAAATGCGGTTGCATATGATAATTACCTCAAGGGTCTCGATTTGACAAAAAATATGAAGACACCTGATGGACTTGATGAAGCAATCTCATACTTCGAGAAAGCGATTGTTGAAGACCCACAATTTGCTCTGGCACATGCATATATTGCCATTTGCTATTATTACCTGGATATTTTTCAAGTCGATAAACAATACAGTCTTGAAATTAATACCTATGCGGATAAGGCACTATTATTCGACGAGGAGTTACCCGAAAGCCTCATTGCTAAAGCATTGTTTTACATGCAGGATGAGCAATATGAATTATCGGCAAAATTCTTCGACAAAGTTTTGAGCTACAGCCCCAATTCGGGTTGGGTACATAATCGACTGTCTGATATTTACGCAGATTATATACCGAATACTGAGCAGTACCTGAAGCACGCTATACAAGGTATTCAATACGCGATTTCTGATCAAGATTCTGTGGAAGCAAGCTACACGTATTTGCATTTAGGCAATGCTTTAGTAGAGACAGGATTCATCAATGAATCAGAGCAATACATTCAAAAATCATTGATGTTCAATCCCGAAAATAGATTTTCTGAATACCTCTACATCTACCTTAAATTGGCTCAGAATTTTAACTTAAAACGAACTAGACAAGAGTTAATCTCTCTCCTGGAAAAAGACACAATGCGTTTAGATATTATTCAGGAGATAGGAAAAGTGAGCTACACAATGGAAGAATATGATGTGGCTTGGGAGTATTATAAGAAATTCCTTAGGATCAAGGAAATGTTCAACCTGGA
The DNA here is from genome assembly GCF_039960695.1 of Ekhidna sp. Taxonomy (GTDB): domain Bacteria; phylum Bacteroidota; class Bacteroidia; order Cytophagales; family Cyclobacteriaceae; genus Ekhidna. The sequence goes on from NZ_JBDVKP010000006.1 coordinate 9,712, forward strand.
TATTTACAATTCAGAAGATATCCATATCGCATATGTTTTAGAAAGACTAGGCAGGAAAGAGGAAGCAGATGGCTATTACCAGAAATTTTTAACCTATGCTGAAAACGATCCGACGATTTATCATGATTTAAACATGTGTTCATACTTTGCTGCCAAAGGGGAAGTGGAAACAGCGATGGAATATTTCAAATCATTCACTGACAAAAGTGACTATTTCTATTGGTTGATTTTGTTCCTTGATAAGGATCCTATCATACTTAAACTTTCTGACCATGATGATTTCAACCAAACACTAAAGACAATCACGGAGAACTTTTGGATTCAGCACATGGAAATGAGAAAACTGCTAGAAGAGGAGGGAGTGATCTAAACCTCAACATGAAATCAATTCTTAACAAACACCTTATCACTTTCAGGATGATGCGTTTGATACATGTGATAGTTTATTCCGTCTTTTAAACCCACATCTGGTACGATGATGTTTTTCGCTTTTGCCGATCGCATAACAGCAACGTAGATATCAGAAGCAGGCACGATTACATCCGCGCGATCTGGATTCAATTGAAGTTTATTTAATCGATCTTCAAACGTGAGATTTTTCAATACATCCTGAGTTTTTATGAGTCTTTCTAAGCTCATCTTCTTTGATTTCGAATTAGAACGAGAGAGTTCGAATAGTTTATTAATGTTTCCACCAGTCCCTACTGCGGTAATCTTTTCTCCTTTTTTTAAAGCATACTTAGCAACCCAATCACGCATTTCTTTCCAGGAATCTGGCGTATCCCGACCTTCAAGTGTTCTTACCGATCCCAATTTGAAGGAATGAGAGTAGACTTTTATATGATTCTCATAGATATTGAGTTCTGTACTACCACCTCCAACGTCAATATGTATATAGTGACCATTGTCCAACCCTTGCAAAATAACCTTGTTAATCATTTCTGCTTCTTCCTCTCCTGAAATGATTTGAATTGGTAAATCAAGTTTTTTCCGAACCTTTTTGATGATGTTATTACCATTTTCAGATTCCCTCATAGCTGAAGTTGCACAGCCATAAAACGCATCTATCTCATACAGGTCGATCAGGTTTTTATAAGCTGTCATTAGTTTGAAGAATCGATCGATATTATAATCACTGATTCTTCCTGTAGAAAAAACATCGTGACCTAAACGAAGCGGAAATCTTACATATTCGAGCTTCTTAAATGTAATGACCTTGTCGTACTCAAGCACGCGTGTTATTTGTAGTCTAACCGCATTAGACCCAATATCTATGGCAGCCAATTTCATAAAGCTAAATTACATTGATTCCAGTCCTAGTAACTCGTTTGAAGAACAATATCACCAAAATTATTAATCGATGATAGAGAACTTGATTGTTTCCAATGTAGCCCCATGAATCTCATCCTTTAATTTGAGAATGTAGGTTCCAGAAGGAATTTTTAATTCAGATCGATTGAATGTCCATCTTTGATTCGAATCAAGTTGCTTCTCAAGTATAGGTTTTCCGCTTATTGAGTAGACAAGAAGAACAGGCTTCACTAATTCTATATCGGAAACAACCGTTATGTGATTGGAGGTAAGTGGGTTTGGGAAAACAGAAAGTGACCTAAGATTGGCATCAGTAAATGAAACGTGAATTATCTCATGAAACTCATACTCACCATTAAAATCGACCTGTTTTATTTGATAAAAGTAGCTCCCATTAGAAACATCCAAGTCAGAGTATGAGTAGCGCACTTCCGAGTTAGTATTTCCAGCACCGCTGACTTTTGCAATGGAATTAAATGTCTTGCCATCTGTGGATCTCAGTAATTCAAAATGATCATTATTTATTTCAACCGCGGTTATCCAGGAAAGATCAATTCCACTATCCTTTTTTCGCCCAGTAAATGATACCAATTCCACCGGCAGTGGAGCTCCACCTCCAATCGTCATTGTTGCTCCGGGATCACTGGTTAATATGGTTCCATATGCCTCCTCATCTGTCATGCCAGGGACATCACCTATATCTACAGTAGCACCGTCTTCAGCATGGATTCCACTACCAGATTCTACATCATTGCCATCTCGAAAGGAGTCACTGATTGTCAAACTTCCACCATCTTTAACAATGATCATGTCCGCATCGCCGGGCACGTCATCTGGTGGGTCTTCGTCAAACTTTACATCATCAAATGCAACAACAGTTCCATAAATATTTAATACTGAACTTTGGCCATCATCATTCATTACAAGATCATCAAGATCCATATCCAATGTTTGCATAAGATCAATTACCGAGGTGCCGAAAAGTGATAAATCTCCTGTTGAATTATTAACAATGCCAGCAAAGCTGCCAAGCGTATTGTGAAATTCAATATTTTTTGATGAATTTGTGGCTGTCATTGTAGATCCATCCTCTTGTGTAAATGTACCCCCAGTCACAATGATCCCCCGATTGAATTCTAATGTACCGCCACTAAAAGTAACATCAGAGTTAGTAAAGAGTAACTCTTCACCCGTACTACCATTATAATCCAGTAGACCACCGGTCATACTGAAAACTCCATTTGTCATAGATAGCTGATCATCTACATCAAGCTCACCACCTGTGATTTCAATTTCTCCACCATTGGTAGCGGTGATAAATTCCGCGGTGAATAAGCCCGGATCAGCAACTATTAGTTTACTTCCGGAACCATCTATGGAAGTAACTCCCTCGGAAGAAATATCCAAAGTGTCTTTTACCTCCAATTGTCCTCCATTAAGAATGTTAATTTGACCAGGTCGAAAAGCTGAGAAAACATCTACTGTAGCTAAGAGACCATCTATTGTTATAGTGGAACCATTAGAAGGAAGACTAGGATTACTACTCCAATTTGTAGGATCGTTCCAATTTGATCCTCCCCCCACCCACGTCTGTGCATGAGATGAAGCGGCGGTCAGAAAAGTTATCACCAATAACTTAAAGTGAAAATTGCGTGGTATCATAATTAGCATTTTTTGTTTAAGAACCTTGAATATGGTTAGGGTGATAACTGAATTCAAATCGCAAAATAACTTTGAGGTGACTTTAGAAAAGAAAATCGGAGGTATACTATGTGTATACAAGTGATAAACAGCTCAAAAATGAGAGTCATCGAGGAAAGTATTTTAGCCTATGTTGTATTGCGACTTGGGAAAGATCGAAAGCTGAGTATATTTGCTACACTTATCAAGAAAGACTGAGGGATTGGGCCCAATGACGTCTTAGCAACCTGATCTCCAATGTGTGATTTTCGGTGCTACTTCCCAACCTGCAGTAGCAGGGGAGATGAGCGAATCCATTCGGAACTTTCTCTGGTAAGTAAGCTTTAAACCAGAGAATGAAGAACTTACTTAACACTTTACATAAAAAAATTCTGGTGCTCGATGGCGCTATGGGCACCATGATTCAGCGTCATAAACTTGAAGAGAAGGATTTTCGTGATGAACGATTAAAAAATCATTCAAAATCATTAAAGGGTAACAACGATCTACTTTCAATCACCAGGCCTGATATTATTAAAGACATTCACAGGAGGTACTTTGAAGCAGGAGCTGACATTGCTGAAACTAATACATTTTCAAGCACTACCATCGCTCAAGCTGATTACGGATTAGAGGAGCTAGTGTATGAATTAAATTTTCAGTCGGCAAAAATTGCGAAAGAGGTCGCTCATGAATTTTCTAGAAGTAATCCCGATAAGCCCAGATTTGTTGCTGGATCAATGGGACCAACTAATCGAACAGCATCACTATCTCCTGATGTAAATGATCCTGGATTTCGTGCAATTACTTTTGAAGAGCTGAAAGTAGCATACAAGCAGCAGGCCGAAGCCTTACTAGATGGTGGTGTCGATATGTTATTAGTTGAAACTGTGTTTGATACTCTTAATGCAAAGGCAGCTCTCTTTGCGATTGAAGAAGTTAAAGAAGAGCGAAATATTGAAATTAATGTCATGGTGTCAGGTACAATTACTGATGCCTCTGGAAGGACGCTTTCCGGTCAAACTACCGAAGCATTTCTGATCTCGATTTCACATATGGACCTTTTGAGTGTTGGGCTGAATTGTGCACTGGGGGCTTCCCAACTCAGACCTTACCTTAAAACCTTATCAGATAAAACGGATTTTTTTGTGAGTGCGCATCCAAATGCAGGACTTCCAAATGAATTCGGCCTATATGATGAGACACCAGAACTAATGACGGATCAGATCCGTGAATTTCTTGATGAAGGTTTAATCAACATTATAGGAGGATGCTGCGGTACTACTCCGGAGCACATCGCTTCTATCGTAGAATTAGCTGCTCAATATGAGCCACGAAAGAAGGGGGAGCTGGTATGAAACCATTAATTCTCTCTGGACTTGAACCTTTGATCATCACCGAACACACCAATTTTGTCAATGTTGGTGAACGAACCAACGTTACTGGCTCAAAAAAATTTGCCAGACTCATAGCTGAAGATAAATATGATCAAGCACTTGAAGTAGCATTGGATCAGGTAAGAGGAGGAGCCCAAATCCTGGATGTAAATATGGATGAAGGCATGCTCAATGGCAAGGCTGCTATGATTAGGTTCCTAAACTTAATTGCTTCAGAACCTGAAATCGCACGAATTCCGATTATGATAGATTCGTCCAAATGGGAAATCATCGAAGCGGGTTTACAGTGTATCCAAGGAAAGGGAGTTGTAAACTCTATAAGCCTGAAAGGAGGGGAATCGGAATTTATCGAGCAAGCCACCAAGGTCAAGCGATACGGAGCAGCAATAATTGTCATGGCTTTTGATGAAAACGGTCAAGCGGATAGCTATGAAAGACGAATAGAAATTTGTGAAAGAAGCTATCGAATCTTAGTAGACCAAGTCAAATTCCCATCTCAGGATATAATTTTTGACCCAAACATCTTTCCTGTCGCTACAGGAATTGAAGAACATAATAATAATGCGATAGATTTTTTTAACGCTACAAGATGGATCAAACAAAACCTTCCTGACGCTAAGGTGAGTGGGGGAGTTAGTAATGTCTCATTCTCTTTTCGTCTCAATAATGTAGTAAGAGAGGCCATGCACTCAGCTTTTCTGTACCATGGAATAAGAGCAGGTATGGATTTAGGAATTGTAAACGCAGGAATGATTGAAGTATACGATGAAATTCCTAAAGATTTTCTGGAGCATGTTGAAGATGTTTTGTTTAATAGGAGAGAAGATGCCACTGATCGATTAGTAGCATTTGCAGAAAATGTGAAGGGTTCCGGTAAGCAAAAAGTAGAAGATTTAGGCTGGAGAAATGCCACTGTCGAGGCTCGATTATCACATGCGCTGGTCAAGGGGATTGTAGAATTTATTGAGGATGATACTGAAGAGGCAAGAACTAAATATGATAGTCCACTCAAGGTAATTGAGGGACCACTTATGGATGGAATGAATGTTGTTGGTGACCTATTTGGGAGTGGGAAAATGTTTTTGCCACAAGTAGTAAAGAGTGCACGCGTAATGAAGAAATCTGTGGCATATCTGACACCATACCTGGAAGAAGAAAAGGCAGCTGGAAATACGCGAGGAAAAATCCTTTTAGCAACAGTGAAAGGTGATGTTCATGACATTGGTAAAAATATTGTTGGGGTTGTTATGGCATGCAATAATTTTGAAATTGAGGATATGGGCGTTATGGTTCCTGCTGATAAAATACTTGATCGAGCCGAGGAAATTGATGCAGACATAATAGGCCTCAGTGGTCTGATTACACCTTCCCTTGATGAAATGGTGTATGTAGCTGAAGAAATGAAGCGTAGACAAATGAAAACTCCTCTACTCATAGGTGGAGCTACTACATCACGCATTCATACGGCCGTAAAAATCGCACCAAAATACAATCAAACAGTCGTACACGTTTTGGACGCATCCAAAAGCGTGGGAGTTTCTACCAGCTTGTTAAGCGATCGTTCACCAGAATTTAGTGAGCTGATTAAAACTGAATATAAAGAGTTGGCTGAATCGCATGCTTTAAGAACGGAAGCTAAGAATTATATTTCATATGAAACTGCAAGAGAAAATGGAGCGATCGATATTAACAGGTCGTTAGATTTAACTTCCCCAAATAAGTTGGGACTTTTAGTTTTTGACGACTATGATTTAAGTGAAATAAGAAAATATATAGACTGGACACCTTTCTTTTCTACTTGGATGTTAAAGGGGAAATACCCTGCCATTTTTCAAAATCCAACTGTAGGTGGTGAAGCAAAGAAACTCTTTGATGATGCAAAAGAAATGCTTGATGAGATCATCTCTCAAAAAGCATTAACCGCAAAAGCAGTAGTAGGTCTATTCTCTGCTAAAAGGACCGGTGATGATGTGGAAGTCACCAGCGATGGAGATAAAACAAAATTTCATTTTCTCAGACAACAGGGTAAGAAAGCACCCGGAATTCCTAACCTTTCTTTAGCAGACTTTCTTCATCCTGATGAGCAAGATTATTTAGGTGGGTTTGCTGTAACTGCCGGAATTGGAATCGAAAAATTGATTGAAAAATACAAGGCAGACCACGATGATTACAAAGAAATCATGATCAAAGCTTTAGCCGATAGATTGGCAGAAGCATTTGCTGAACTCATGCATGAGAAGGTAAGAAAGGATCTTTGGGGTTATGCAACTGATGAACAATGGTCGAATGATGATTTGATCAAAGAAAAGTACGCTGGAATTCGTCCGGCTCCTGGATATCCTGCATGTCCAGATCATACAGAAAAGAGAACATTGTTTAATCTTCTGAATGCCGAACAAAACATAGGGATTCAGCTGACTGAGTCTTTTGCAATGTATCCGGCATCTTCGGTTAGTGGATTTTACTTTTCTCATCCAGATGCTAAGTATTTTGGACTTGGGAAAATTGGTAAAGATCAGGTGGAAGATTATGCTCGAAGAAAACAAATGAAAATAGAAGAAGTAGAAAAGTGGTTGGCACCTAACCTAAATTATAAATGAAAGTAACCGAACATATTGATCGTGCAGAGGGCAGTCTATTTTCGTTGGAGATAATTCCACCTAAGAAAGGGGATAGCATAAGAAATCTGTTTGATCAAATTGACCCTCTGATGGAGTTTAAGCCTCCATTTATAGATGTCACTTATCATCGCGAGGAGTATGTTTATAAAGAACGTGAAAATGGACTTTTAGAGAAGCGAAGCATCAAGAAAAGACCCGGCACAGTCGGTATATGTGCTGCGATTCAAAATCATTATTCGATTGATGCAATTCCGCACATTATCTGCGGTGGTTTTTCCAAAGAAGAGACGGAGAATGCACTAATTGATCTCAATTTCTTAGGCATTGATAATGTATTGGCGCTTCGAGGTGACAACATAAAATCTGAACCCGCTTTTATTCCTGAACCAGATGGTAATGCTTATGCATCGGAGCTTGTAGGGCAAATTGCGGCAATGAATAATGGAGAGTATATGGATGAAGAATTGCAAAATGCCATTCCAACGAACTTTTGTATTGGAGTTGCAGGATACCCAGAAAAACACTTTGAAGCACCTAATATGAACTTCGATCTGAAATGGTTGAAAAGGAAGGTAGAACTTGGAGCTGAATACATAGTCACTCAAATGTTTTTTGATAACAAAGCATTTTTCAAGTTTGTTGATGATTGTAGAGCAATTGGGATAAAAGTACCCATCATCCCAGGGTTGAAACCTGTTGCTACAAAAAGTCATCTCACTACACTTCCTAAGATTTTCAAGATTGACCTACCTGATGAATTGGAACAAGAAATAGGAAAATGCAAAGACAACACAGAAGTGCGCGAACTTGGAATTGAATGGGGGATTCACCAGTGTCGAGAATTGATTGATGCTGGTGTGCCGGTTCTTCATTTTTATAGTATGGGAAAATCAGATGCGATACATCGGATAGCCAGGGAGTTTTTTTAGTTTTGAAAATTATAAACAGCATCCATAATTAAATGAAGATTATCGAATGTCCAAGAGACGCCATGCAAGGGATGCATGATTTTATTCCAACCGAAACTAAGATCGATTACATCAATCATTTACTTACAGTAGGTTTTGATACCATTGATTTCGGAAGCTTTGTTTCCCCGAAGGCCATACCTCAGATGCGTGATACTGCGGAAGTTCTGGCTCAATTGAATTTGTCTAGTACAAGCTCACACCTCTTGGCTATTGTGGCAAACATTCGTGGAGCTAAAGATGCCTGTCAATTTGATGAAATAAGATATTTAGGATATCCACTTTCTCTATCGGAGACTTTCCAGCAACGTAATACCAATCGATCCATTGATGATGCATTTAATGATTTAGCAGAGATGCAAGAGCTTTGTGAAGATCATGAGAAGGTCTTGGTTGTTTACTTATCGATGGGATTCGGTAACCCCTACGGTGATCCCTACGAAATGGATTTTGTTGGTGAGTTTGTAGATCGCCTAGATGAGATGGAGGTTCAGATAATTTCTCTCGCTGATACCATAGGTGTTTCTGATCCTAAGAATATTTCTAAACTTTTTGAGACGTTGATTCCCAAGTTTCCACACATTGAATTTGGTGCCCACTTGCATTCAACGCCAGATACGATTGCAGGGAAAGTGGCAGCTGCTTACGAATCAGGTTGTCGTCGCATGGACGGTGCAATCAAAGGGTTTGGCGGATGCCCGATGGCCAAAGATGATCTGACAGGCAATATGGCAACAGAGAAGATGCTTGATTACTTTAAGTCAAAGGATGTTGAGACCGGACTTAATATGAAAAAATTTGAAGAGGCCATGAATATGACCCCTAGGGTTTTTGGGTAGTTCATTTATTCGTCCTTTAATACGTCTACCGGATTTAGTCTAGCTGCCGAAATAGACCTTGACCCCATAGTCAGGGTGGTCACAATGCCCGTAACGACCAGAGCTGTAGTTATTATTTCCCAGCCTATAGTGATGTGATATTCAAACCCCTCGAGCCAGCCTTTCATGAGCCAGTACGACCCAGTGGCAGAGATGGCAAAAGCAATGATTAGTAACAGCATTACCTCTTTTGCAAAAAGACGTAGAATCTGATGTATCTCCGCACCTACAACTTTTCGGATTCCAATTTCCTTTCTCTTGGCATTCGCCATGTAATCTGTCAATCCGTATAGTCCTAAAATGCTGATTATCAGCGCCACTATGACAAAGAAACTAATGCTTTTGCCAATGACTTCTTCGAATTTGTATCTGGATGCAATTCGCTCATCAAGAAAGCTATATTCAATAAGGAGTTCTGGATATGTCTGATCCCAAATGGTTTCTACTTTAGCCAGAGTTTCAACTGGGTCAGCTGTTTTAGACACTTTAAAAGCTAACTCATAATAGCCTTGTGGTTCATATGAAAGCATTACAGGCATGAGCTCAGATTTTAGTGATCTCGCATTAAAATCTTTAATAACTCCAACAATCTTTTTCTTACCTCCCCATGTTGCTTCTAACTCCATTCCTACTGCATCATGCGCATTTCCCAAATTGAATTTAGAGAGCCCTATTTCAGTTAATAGAATATTTTCATTCGAGTCATTTGAGTTTAAATCACGACCACTAATCAACTCAAGACCAAATAGGTTTACGTAGTTTTCGTCTATGCTTTTTGAGTTTACTGTGAAGGTTTCTTCATTACCAATTAGTGGGTTGAAAAATTTATCCGTGTTGTTGGTGTTAGCCATTGGACTACCAAGATGAAGAGATGTTGCCTCAATCTCTGGCAAAGCATCGAGTTGACCTTTCAGTCTTTTTTGTTTATCAGGATCAGGCTCGGGAAATTGTAACGTGATGATATTATCAGAGTCAAATCCCATATCGTAATTCTTCATGTATTTGATTTGAGAAAATATAATAATTGCCCCCATTATCATCATGATTGAAAAGCCGAATTGAACACCAACCAGCAATTTCCGCATTGGAATTTTGCTCTGTTTGTCAATATTGGAAATCTTGATTTTGATAGCACTTAGTGCTGAGAATTTAGACAATACAAGTGCCGGGTACAGACCTGATAAAATGGTCATGGAAACCAGAATAATAATTGAGAAAATAATCCAGTCATTCAAAACAACTGATGTTAGTTCGAGTGTAGTTCCTAACATAGTGTTGAAAAGAATGAGAATTTGTGATGCTAATACAAATCCAACACCAAGAGAAATTAAAACAATAACAAAAGTTTCTAGAATAAATTGAGCAATTAAATCAATTCGTTGTCCACCCATTACTTTTCTAATGCCAACTTCCCTGGCTCTTTTCAGCGCACGTGCTGTTGTAAGGTTAATAAAGTTGATACTTCCAATTATCGCTAATAGAATAGCTATTGCATAGGAAATAGTGGTGTATTTTGGTTCAAAGGAAATTCCACTATAATTCCCAATTGGCTCAAAATGAACGTTGGCCAGAGGCTGCAATTCTAAATCATATCCCTCGATTTGATTGAATTTAACATAAGCGTCCTTAAGACTATTTTCAAACACAATTGGATCGGTATTTTTATCCAATCTCAATAGGTTTTGAGTTCCTCCATTGAGCCTTCCCCAAATTTTGCCCTCTCCAAAGTATGGATTTACACCATCTTGCTTATCATAATAGACCATCATTTCGAATGGAAAATCTGTATTTCTTGGTAAGTCTTTGTAGATACCGGTTACAACTAAGTTATGTTTATTAGCCAATACAATTGTTCGCCCAATGAATGATTCCAAGGTGCCATCATTTCCAAAAAATTTTCTGGCTGTTGAAGCTGATAAATAAGTGGCGTTCGGATTGTCTTCATTTGTCTGTCCAGCAATCCATTCAAAGGTTAGAATATCGAAAATTTCATGATAGACAAATCCAATTCGTTCTTGCTTGAGCTTTTTTAGTTGATTATCTGCTTCTGGAATATTAATCTGATCGGATAAGAGAAAGGTATTGGTAATAGCGACAACTCTTGAAAGCTCGGGCTTTAAAGCCTGAGAAAGTGGGTGTGGAACGGTTGAAGTTTTGCCTTCATCATTTCCTATCTGATAGGTGCCAATTATCCGATAGATATCATCGTAATGTTCCTGATGCTGATCAAAGTTGCTCTGGAAATTTATAATTGTGTAAATAGCGATCACACATGAAATACCAAGAGATAATCCAAGTGTTCCTAGAAAGAAATACACTTTGTTTCGAGTCAGGGTCCTGACAGATGTAATCAAAAAATTCTTAAGCATGGCAGGAAGGGTTTGTTGCTTTTAATATGAATACTATGCCAAAAGATGAAAGTGACAGATTATCAGATGTTTATCTGATATTGATTTTCAATGGAATGTCCATATTTGAACGTTAAAATGATCGCTCAGGCTATTCCAAACTTCTTCCCGGGCATGCTTTTTACCAAATTTTTGAATTCCAAGCTGAGTAGGTGAGAGGCAACCTGATTGATTGAAATCTGGGTTTTTATTGAAATCAAGTCTATTTCTATGGGTGACCGACTTTCTGAAAGTAGGGTATAAATAACAAATTCAGATTCATTTAATTCAGGTAATATTTTTTCATCTTCATTTTCATCTGCTGTTAAATCCCAATTAAGATGGTAGACCAAATCTTCAACGCCAGTATAAATCAGCGCTCGCTGGGTGGCTATCAATTTGTTAGTTCCTTCAGAATAGGTATGGCCCACATCTCCTGGCACAGCAAAGACGAGCCGGCCATATGAATCAGCTATGTTGGCAGTAATCAATGCGCCCCCTTTTTCGGCAGCTTCAACTACAATAGTAGCATCCGTCATTCCTGCGATTATTCGGTTTCTTGCAGGAAATAAATGTGGATCTGGTTTGGTTCCTGGAATGCTTTCTGAAATAATTCCACCTAATCCCTGCATTTCCTCAGCATATTTCTTGTGAATTGATGGATATATTCGATCCAACCCACCGGCCAGAACGGCAAAAGTGGGGATCTTCTTTTTCAAACATGATTTATGTGATTGAATGTCTATCCCATATGCCAAACCGCTGACAATTGTAATATCCAATGCACTTAAGTCTGAAACGATTTTGTCAGTGATGGTTTTACCGTATTCGGTTGCCTTACGTGTACCAACAATGGCAACGGTTCTTTTTGGATTTAAATCACCACTGCCTTTTTTATAAATAATATTGGGTGAGTCCGCCACTTGTTTCAATCGCGTGGGAAATAAGGGATTCGTGTAATGCAATGCCTCAGTTCCAATTTTATCTGCGGAGTGTAGAATAGCTTCAGCTTCCTTAAATGGACTAGCACTTTTAAGCATATTAGCCATTTTGTCTCCAACACCAGGTATTTTAAGAAGCTTACTCTTGGGGGATTTAAAAACATCTGCAGCAGAGCCACAGTAGCTGATCAGTTGCTTTATTCCTTTACTACCTACACCTGGTATTAGCTCCAGTGCTATCTGGAAAACTAACTCCTCAGACATATATTATGGAAGTTCGCTTTTTAATTCAGAAAGAAATTTTCTGATTTTCTTTAGAGACTCAATCATCTCCATTTTATCGGAAGCTGTTTCGCCACCATTGGTGATAAAGTCTCTGGCTCCTTGTAGGGTATACCCTTTTTCTTTCACCAAATGGTAAATGAGCTTTACGTTCTGAAGATCGTCTTTAGTGAATTGCCGGTTGCCTTTACGGTTTTTCTTCGGCTTAATATTATCAAACTCTCCCTCCCAAAAACGGATAAGGGAAGTGGCTACACCCAACTCGTCGGCAACTTCGCCGATGGTGTAGTACTTCTTTTCAATTTCCTTTTCCTTGTAGGGCACTGTAGGTGAGTAGACTTTAGTTTTCTTTAAACACTATACTTCCACTCTCATTAATCATCACCGGATTTTCAGGGAAGTCTTCCAAAGATAATCGTTGGATTGTTTTTATTGAAGAAAGATTAGAATCATTTCTTGGCCCGAGTGAATAACTTTGGCGAAAAGAATGAATGCGACCATTCAAAAACCTTCCTAGGGCATCAGTTTGGACTTCTAGCAGTGGGGCTTCACCCGCTAATCCTCTTAAATTAAATCTTCCATAGGTCAAAAAATTACCTAAACTGTAAGCGATAATCCGCTCTTTGTAAACCTCAATTGCCCTGACGATGTGAGGACCATGTCCCAAAACTACGTCAGCACCATTGTCGATCATCAAATGGGAGAGCTCGTAAACATTTCCTCGATCCTCTCCATAGTAGTATTCTCTTTTTCGAGTGACATGTTGATGTTTGGAGCCTTCCGCACCCGCATGAAAGGAAGCCACTACGATATCTGCAAGTGAATCAAGCAATTGGATTGTAGATATGATACTTTCATATTGGTGTATACTTGCGGTTCCTCTGTTAGGTGCAAAGGCACAAAATCCAATTTTTATCTGACCAATTTTCACTATGGTATAAGGCTGGTCGATAGATCCTGCATGAGCAATGCCAAGGGAGTCTAGTACTCGTTGTGTGTTTATTCTGCCTGCTTCTCCAAAATCGTTCGCATGGTTATTCGCAACACTCATAAGATCAAATCCATTTGCTTTGAAATTTCCTGCGAGATATTCTGGTGACCGAAACAGGTAACATAATTTTGGGTTGTTGCACTCCTTCTGATCTCCGCCTTCATTCAAGATGGTCCCTTCAAGATTTCCGAAAGTAATATCAGCACGTTGTAGAATTGGACGTACATGATCCCAGAGGTAGGCACCGCTATCTCGGGGTAAGTAGGATTTATTTGGAAAATTGGTTCCGATCATAAGATCGCCAACTGCAGCAATTTTTACTGTATCAGGAAGCAATCTTTCAAGCGATACTTCAACTTCTTGATTTAAACTGTATAATGTATCACCTTTCTGAGTTATCAAATACACCGTATCAAGCACTGCAATAGCAGGTATGCTATCTGATAGACTTGCTTGATCACTTTGGTTATCTGCAATTGGTTTGACGTTCTTGCAGGCTAAAACAACTCCAAAAATTAATAATAGGTAGCGCGATTTCATATAGCTGTAAAATAAAAAAAGCGGTTAGTCAAATTGACCAACCGCTTAAATTTTAATTCTTTTCTATTTTAGTAGTTACCCATTGACTGATTTTCCAAAGCGGAAAGTCTCAATACTTCAGCGTACTCTTCATCACTCAAATCTTGATAGAAGAAATTGACAGGGTTCACCTTCTTATTGTCTTTGATCACTTCATAATGAAGATGTGGAGCAGTCGATCCTCCTGTATTTCCAGAGTATCCGATGACCTGACCTCTTTTCACTTGCTGTCCAGGCTTAACAATGAACTCGCTCAAGTGAGCATAAAGTGTCTGATATCCAAAACCATGTTTGATTTTGATGTGCTTACCATAACCTGAAAACTTAGTTTTTGCGTAAACAACTTGTCCATCTCCAGTTGCATATACAGGGGTTCCTGTAGGTAACGAAAAGTCAGTTCCTGTATGCATCTTTCTCACTTTATAAATTGGGTGCATACGATAGCCAAAACCTGAGGCCAGTCTTTTTAACTCTTTATTTGAAACAGGTTGAATTGCAGGCATACTGGAAAGTAATGCTTCTTTATCTCTTGCCATACTCATGATATCATCATAAGACTTGGTTTGAATATACATTTGCTTTTTAAGCTTATCAATACGCTGCATGTTGTTGAGAATCAACTCCTCACGTTCCAGCCCTTTTTCCAAAAGATCTCTGTATCTATTCGAGCCTCCTACTCCAGCAGTTCTTATTTCATCAGGAATTGGCTCAACGCCAAATACAACTCGATAAATATCATCATCACGCTCTTCCAATACGGATAACATCTGATTTGCTTCTGCAATATCATTTTCAAGTAGCTCGTAGTAGAGTTTTAATTCCTCGTTTTCTTTTCGAAGTGTAGCCTTAGCTGGTGATTCGAAGTAATGATCTGTGACGAAAAAGATTCCTAATCCAATGATCGAAGAAACAACTAGAAAACCTAACAGGTTAAGCACTATGTCCCAAGAAGAGACTTTTATGCGCTCGTACCGGCAAGATTCAGTGTCATAGTAGTACTTAATTTTAGCCATGGGTTGATAGGGTAATTGTCGTAATTTTGTAAAATAAATTTTTCAGGTGGTTTACAAAATACCGGTGCAATTTACGGATAATTGAGATTTTTTCATAATTACAAGATTTTACAGTAACATTCTAATTTTTCATTCCTAAATGGATTCCAAAGCAATCAGGAAAACTTTCCTTGACTTTTTCGAAAGCAAAACTCACAAAATCGTTCCTTCTGCGCCCATAGTGGTACAAAATGATCCAACTCTCATGTTTACAAATGCAGGGATGAATCAGTTTAAAGACTATTTTTTGGGCAATAAGGTTGCGGAAAATAAAAGAGTTTCTGATACACAGAAATGTTTGCGCGTTTCAGGAAAACACAATGACTTGGAAGAGGTAGGTATCGATACTTACCATCATACAATGTTTGAAATGCTCGGAAACTGGTCTTTTGGCGATTATTTCAAAAAAGAAGCTATTGAATGGGCCTGGGAACTTCTGGTAGATCATTTTAAGCTACCCAAAGAGCGGTTTTATGCTACCATATTTGAAGGTGATAGTACCGAAAAATTAGATCAAGACACCGAGGCAAAGGAAATCTGGATGAAATTTCTACCCGAGGATCGCGTGCTGAACGGTAGCAAAAAAGATAATTTCTGGGAAATGGGTGAAACAGGACCATGTGGTCCATGTTCGGAGCTACATATTGATCTTAGACCGCAAAGTGAGGTAGATAAGATTCCAGGAAAAGACTTGGTCAATCAGGATCATCCACAAGTAGTAGAAATATGGAACCTTGTATTTATTCAATACAATAGGCTTGCAAATGGAACTTTGGAAAACCTGCCCGAAAAACATGTAGATACAGGAATGGGCTTTGAGCGTCTGGCTATGGCTATTCAAGGCAAGCAATCCAATTATGATACGGATGTCTTTCAACCAATGATCCAGTGGATTGCAAAAAAAGCTGGATTAGAGTATGGAAAAGATGAAAAAACCGATATTGCTATCCGAGTTATATCGGATCACATTCGAGCAATCTCATTCACCATTGCAGATGGACAACTTCCAAGTAATAATAAGGCTGGCTATGTCATTCGTAGGATTTTAAGAAGAGCGGTCCGTTATGGATATACTTTTCTAAACTTCAAAGAGCCGTTTTTATACGAGATGCTGGATATTTTGGTAGATCAATTTGATGGTGTTTTCCCGGAACTAACTGGCCAGAAAGATTTCATTGCTAAGGTGATCAAAGAGGAAGAACTTTCTTTCTTGAGAACATTGGATAATGGCCTGAAGAAGCTTGATTCTATTACTTCCGGAAAGTCCAGTGTAATTGAGGGCGCTACTGCTTTCGAACTGTATGATACTTATGGGTTTCCACTTGATCTCACAGCTTTAATCGCCCGAGAGAACAATATGGAGATAGATGAAGCCGGCTTTCAGAAGGAAATGGAAGTGCAGAAAAATCGCTCTAAGAGCGCTGGGAAGCAAACAACAGGAGATTGGAATGTAGTAAATGATGGTGAGGAAATCACATTCCTAGGCTACACGGAGATAAGTGCAACCACCCAAGTACTTCGATATCGGGAGGTTAAGCAAAAAGATAAAGTCCAATATCAACTCGTCTTAGAAAAAACGCCATTCTATGCCGAAAGTGGGGGTCAGGTAGGAGATACCGGTTATTTGCTGTTTGGTGATGAGAAAATTGAAGTCATCGATACGAAGAAGGAAAACGATCTGATCGTACACTTTGTAAAGAAGCTGCCTCAACGGATAAATGGAGAAGTACGCGCTGTAGTTAATGAAAGTAAAAGAAGGCTCACTGAAAACAATCATTCAGCTACTCACTTGCTTCATGCAGCTCTTCGCCAAGTATTGGGAGAGCATGTACAACAAAAAGGGTCACTTGTAAATGATAAAATTCTTCGTTTCGATTTTTCTCATTTCGCAAAGATGACAGATGAGGAAATAGCAAAAGTCGAAAGCATCGTCAATGAAAAAATCAGGAAAAACATTGAGCTGAATGAAAAGCAAAATGTACCCATAGAAACAGCAAAAGAGATGGGAGCAATGGCACTTTTCGGTGAAAAATATGGCGACTTTGTTCGTGTGATCACATTTGATCGTGACTATTCAGTAGAATTATGCGGGGGAACGCACGTTCCTCAAACGGGTAACATTGGCATATTTAAGATTGTGAGCGAAGGGTCTACAGCAGCAGGAGTTCGTAGGATTGAAGCAGTCACTGCTTTACAAGCAGAAAAGTATTATCAACAGAAACTCGATTTGATGGATGAATTGGAAGAAATGCTGAAGCATCCAAAAGATTTAAAGAAGGCAGTTGAAAATCTGATAAAAGAAAATCTTTCCAATCAAAAGAAGATTGAAGAGATGAATCAACAACAAGCCGGGCAAATCAAAAATCAGTTGAAAAATTCTGCTAGTGACGTAAACGGTAAAAAATTAATTACCTATAAAGGTGATTTCCCATCCGCAGATAGTATGAAACAAGTAGCATTCGATCTTAAAAGAGAAGTTGATAATCTTGTACTTCTAGTTGCAGCCAACATTGATAATAAACCGATGTTAACCGTGATGCTATCAGATGAGTTGGTTAAAAATGGACTAAACGCAAATGATGTCATTCGAAAGATGGCAAGCGCCATTAAAGGAGGCGGAGGAGGTCAGCCTTTCTATGCAACTGCTGGTGGCAAAGATCTTTCAGGCCTAGATGAAGCGCTTAAGCTTGGCAAAGAGATGATCACAAGTTCTTAAATGAAAAAGGAAGCTAATACCGACTATCAACTTGTAGTTGGACTGGAGGTTCACATCCAGCTATCCACTGAAAGTAAGCTTTTTGCTTCGGATTCCACTGCTTTCGGACAACCACCCAACACCAATGTGGGTGTGATCACATTGGCACATCCGGGTATTATGCCAAAGCTGAATAAGAAAGCTGTAGAATATGCAATTCGGATGGGTCTTGCTTGTAATTGTGAGATATCGAGGTATTGCATTTTCGACCGGAAGAATTATTTCTATCCAGACCTGCCTAAAGGGTTTCAAACCACTCAGGACAAAACACCAATCTGCATTGGAGGTGAAATACCAGTGCAGCTGAAGGACAATTCTGTGGTTTCAATAAAACTTAATCGAATACACCTGGAGGAGGACGCGGGTAAATCCATTCATGATGAAGAGTCAAATGATTCACTAATTGATTTAAATAGAGCTGGAGTGCCTTTAATTGAACTGGTAACTGAACCAGTTATTGGATCGTCTGAAGAAGCAATGGCTTTATTGACGGAAATCAGAAGAATTATCCGGTATCTCAATATTTGCGATGGCAATATGGAGCAAGGATCTATGAGATGTGACGCTAATATTTCTGTGAAAAAGAAAAACGATTCGCAGTTGGGTAAAAAAGTGGAGGTAAAAAACATGAACTCTATTCGCAACGTGGGTCGAGCTATTGAGTTTGAAATGAAGCGACAGATTCAATGCATAGAAAATAATGAAGAAGTGATCTCAGAGACTCGTTTATTTGACGCAATTGCAGAAAAAACATCAAGCATGCGTACCAAAGAAGAGCTAAATGATTACCGCTATTTTCCAGAGCCTGACTTGAGCCCATTTGAGGTATCACCAGAATGGTTGAGTGAAATAGAAAAACAGATGCCGACAACACCGTACGAATTACGCGCGAAGTTCGCTAATGTCTATGAACTGTCAGACTATGATGCTACGGTACTCATCGACAACAAAGAGCTAGCAACTTTTTTCGAGACAGTATGTGAGAAAACGCATCATTATAAACAAGTTGCAAATTGGATTATCGGACCCATTAAGTCTGTTCTGAATGAGCATAAAGAAGAACGAATACCTCTGACTGCCGATCAATTGGCTGATTTAGTAAATGCAATAGCATCAGGAGCCATAAACTCTTCTGTCGCCACGAAGAAAATTTTCCCAGAGTTGATCCATCAAGCCAAATCATTGGCTGAAATTTTGAATGAGCTTGAACTCCCAACTAATTCACAGGAAGATATTTCAGATGTAATTTTGCATGTCATGAGCACTTTTCCGGATGAGGTAAAAGCCTATCAAAATGGAAAGAAAAATTTGATTGGTATGTTTATGGGAGAAGTAATGAAAAAAACCAATGGAACAGCAGATCCAAAGAGGACGAACGAACTTTTGAGAGATGCGTTAGAAAAAAGAACTAATTAGTGATGATGAAAAATACGTTGATTTTAGGCCTTTTATTAATATTAATTGGATGTAATCAGTCATCTAATGAAGGCGTGAAGCTCTCTGGAAATTTAGAACAATTCCCAGCAGGTGGCTTTGCATATTTGGAGAAAGTGACAGAAAAGGGAATCGAACCACAGGATACGCTTGCTGTAGCTGCCGATGGTTCATTCAGTGCGAATTTAGAAATCAAAGAACCGGCATTCTACAGAGTTAATTTCAACGGCCGTCAGATCATTACTTTGATTCTTACCGGCGAAGAATCTGAAGTTGTGGTGAATGCAAATGGAAATGACCCTAGAGGATTTTCTGAAGTATCTGGTTCATATGATACAGAATATAAGAGACAAATGGATGATATGATGCAAACATATCGTGGGCAAATCCAGCAGATACAGCAAGTTCAACGTCAGGCTCGAGTAGATAATGATGCTCAGGCGTTTCAGAGTGCGCAACTTCAGATGATGGATCTCGCAAAGCGAACTGAAGGCGAGTTGAAAAGCTTGATTCGTGAAGCGAGTCCATCGCTAGCAGCTTTTTATGGCATGCAAATGATTGATGCCAATCAGAATGTTTATTTCATCGACTCCATAGCCTCTCAACTACAAGCGGAAATGCCTGAAAACTTTCATGTGCTGAGCTTGGTTTCAAAAGTGTCTACCAATAAGAGTTTGGCTATTGGAAAGGAAGCACCGGAAATTGCCCTTCAAAATCCAGATGGTGAGGTCATTAAGTTGAGCTCATTGCGGGGCAATTATGTACTTATTGACTTTTGGGCAGCTTGGTGTCGACCATGTCGAGCTGAAAATCCCAATGTAGTTCGTCTTTACAATGAATATTCAACCAATAACTTTGAAATACTTGGAGTTTCGTTGGACCGCACACGGGACAAATGGCTTCAAGCAATTGCTCAGGATGGACTACCGTGGCTTCATGTATCCGACTTAAAATACTGGAAAAGTCAAGCAGCTCAAGATTATCAAGTAGGTGCAATACCCGCTACATTTCTCATCGATCCGGATGGGATTATAATTGCCAAGAATTTAAGAGGTCCAAGTTTGGTGGCCAAGCTTAAAGAAATATTTGGATAGTCAACGGGCTTATCCAAGAAGTAGAAAGAGTTTTTTTTGTTATTACTAGGGGTCTTAGAACCATTAGTTGACAAATAAGTATAAAAACCTAAACTCACTACCAATGAAACTTAAACTCACTACCTACTTATTTTCGTGTACTATTCTTTTCTCAATCTTGGCAAATGCGCAAGAAGCGGAAGCTCCTGTAGGTGATACCATTCTCGAGAACGAAAACCCTTACCGAAAAGGCCAGACTAAATGGCTTAATCAAAATGAATTTTATACTGAAGGATATGACTGGAGCGATCCGGAAATCAATCTATTCCTTAACAAGGCTGTGAAAAGACGATCTACTAGCAATGCTTTGGGCATAGTGGGCGGAAGTATTCTTGTACTTGGGCTAGTAGCCAATATCACTGGGAGTTTAGTGCATAGTATTTCAGACTCAAATCCTAATGAGGAGTATCAGGTAATTAAAGGGCCATATTATCTGGGTGGGGCATTAGTTGTCACATCTGTTGCTCTAAGTTTTGATGCGATAGCTAAACTGAATAAAGCAAAGAACGCTAGAGATAAGAAATTTAAATAATCAATCCCGCTTTGGGCGAGAAATAACGCGAGTAGCAGGTCTCTTTTCCTCAGCTTCCGGGTTTACCTCATTTTCTTTTTTCTTTCCTCGATATTTTATCTGAAGTCCCTGTAAGAAGTTTCTTAGAAATTGATCCTTGCATATTCTGTACTGTTTTTGAGTGGGCTTACGGAAGAAGGCATTGATCTCGTGTTTGCTCACTTCAAAATCAGCCAGATCCAATAGCGCTACAATGTCTTCATCTCGCAGATTTAAGGCAATCTTGATCTTTCGAAATATTAAGTTGTTATTAAGGCTTTTTTCAGGTTTGGGTTGTTCACTATCCTTTTTTCCACGATGTTTAATGATTAGTCCATTGAGAAAAGCTGCAAGATCTACATCATAGATAGGCTTTTGATCTTCTTCATCTTTCTTAAGCCAATCACTGATTTCTGTACGAGTGACTTCCTTCCCGCCATTCTTAAAAAGCTTAATGACCTTATCGTCGCTAAGATCAAATGTGTATCGAATGCGCCGAAGGATGTCGTTGTTGTTCATATCTCACTCATTGGTAGCTGACCAAACATCAAAAGGTATCAACAAACTTCTGTAGTGCTGCCCATAGCTTAGCCTTTTCCTGAATATCTCCTGATATCTGATCGAGCGGTTTGGAGCAAAGAAATTCACTGTTCTTATAAGGAATTGGCGCATAGAATGCCTTTGCTTCAGGAACGAATACAAGTGCTTTTTTGAAATGCACTGATTGATCAAACCCTCCACCAAAAATCTTGTACTGGTCCTGAGGGAGCTTACATGCATCTATGATTTTGTGTAAAAGCTCTATATCTGCTGTATTGTTGCTGCTATGGAAAACTGCAAAAGTAATTTCGCCAGGATCCTCTAAATCATGATGGGGTATTTCAGGTGATTCTTGTGGCGTTTCAATATGAGTCGGTGTCTCTCCTGTTTCAGAAACTGCCTTTTTTTGCTCTTTCTGGCCTGATTCTTTAAAATCTTGATCATCTACTTTTTGTCCTGACTTCTCTTTCGAGGAGATGGCTTTTGGCTCAGCATCTTCCTCTTCCGACTGACTTTTCACTTGTCCTTCAGTGTTTTCGTCTTGAGGCAGCAAGTAGATTTCCTCAGTTATTAACAGATGTAGATGCTCTTGTTCCATGGATTAGTCTTCCATATCAAATATAGACTTTAGTTCTTTGGCTTCACTGGGTTTCATGCGTTTGCCAAGTACTAATCTAAGTTGTCGTCTTCTCAGAGCTCCTTCATACAGTTCTTTTTCGAAATCTGTCTCTGGCTCAACCAATGGAATATCTATTGGCTTACCCGATTGATCAACTGCCACAAATGTGAAGAAGGCTCTGTTGGTATGCACTTTCTTGTCGGCTGGGATATCTTCAGCTATCACTTCCAAATATACCTCCATGGATGAGTTAAATGCACGTGTCACAAAAGCAGAGATAGTTACTGTGTTTCCTTTACGAATAGGCTCAGAAAAAGAGATATTGTCTACAGAGGCTGTTACTACGATTCTGTTGGAGTGCTTTTGTGCAGCGATAGCTGCGGCTATATCCATCCAGTGCATCAGTCTACCCCCCATAAGATTGTCGAGGCCATTGGTATCGTTTGGAAGAACCAACTCTGTCATGGTTACAAACGAATCCTTACAGTTTTTCACTTTTTTCATATGTAGATTTTATATCTGAGTTATAACCTTACTCTAGCGAGTTATGTGCCTTACGCTGGGATTTAACTATCGACGCATTTTTTTAATAAATAAGTTACTTCAAGTGGACCAGCCTTTTGCGCCTCGCAAAGGTACAAAGCTAAAATGGTCGAATTGCTTCTTTTTTATTTTGTTTTCATCCATTTTTTGGATCAAAACCATAGATTGTATGTCATTGTTCCCTACAGGTATCACTAATCTACCGCCAATTTTTAGTTGCTGAATTAGCTCTTCAGGTACTGTAGGAGCTCCGGCTGTCACTATAATGCCATCATACGGCGCAAATCGAGGCATCCCCTTAGATCCGTCACCCTGATACATATGAGGTTGATAACCAAGTTTAGGTAAAAAACGAATAGCTTTTTGGTACAACTTCTTTTGGTATTCAATGGTATAGACTTTGGCTCCCAACTCTACTAGTACACACGCCTGGTATCCAGATCCGGTTCCTATTTCCAGAATTTTATCACCCGGTTTGACTTGAAGCAACTGTGATTGAAATGCCACAGTGTATGGTTGGCTGATGGTTTGACCAGCTTCAATCGGGAAGGCTTTGTCCTCATAAGCATGAGAATCAAAAATTTTATCAAAGAAGAAATGACGAGGAATCTTGCTTATTGCGTTTAAAACAGCTTTGTCTGTTATGCCTTTCTTTGCAATCCCTGAAACCAATTGCTTCCGTAAACCTTTATGCTTGTAGGTATCTTCCAATTCACTTATTTTGAAGCCTAAATTTAATCAGCGTGTTTACAGGAATAGTCGAAACAGTAGGGAAAGTAGAAGAAATAAATCATCAAGGGGCAAATGTTGATTATGCGATTTCATCTAAAATATCTAATGAACTAAAAATAGATCAAAGTGTCTCGCATAATGGTGTGTGCCTCACGGTGACTAAAGTCTTAGGGGGAATACATTGGGTAACTGCTATTGATGAGACACTGAAAAAATCAAATATTGGAAATGCACAGATTGGAGATTTGTTAAATCTTGAGAGGTGCATGAAGGCAGACGGGCGATTTGATGGACACATTGTTCAAGGTCATATTGATTCAACTGCTATTTTAAGGTCTGTAAAAGATGAAAATGGGAGTTGGTTGATGATATTTGAACTGGAAAAGGAGGGACTTGTCGTTGAAAAAGGGAGTATTTGCATTAACGGTACAAGCCTCACTTGTTTCAACGTTGATAAAAAAATCTTTTCTGTCGCGATAATTCCATATACATTTGAATATACCAACTTCAATCAGCTGGCAGTTGGTAGTGTTGTAAATATTGAATTTGATATTATTGGAAAGTATATTCACCTAATCCTAAATAGAAAATAGATGGCACTTAATTGCATGGTGGTAGATGACGACAAAATGTCGCGTCTCGTTATTAAAAAATTTATAGATAAGACTGACTCACTGGTACTATCTCATGATCTTGATAATACTCAGGAAGCACACGATATCCTTTTAGGAGAAAGTGCCAATGATGTAGATGTTGTATTTCTGGATATTGAGATGCCTGGAATGAGTGGTTTGGAGCTTGTAAAATCCCTTCAACATGCATATAATGTAATTCTGGTAACGTCAAAAAAAGAGTATGCAATTGAGGCTTTCGAAGACTCGGTAGCTGACTATTTGGTGAAGCCTGTGGAGTATGAACGCTTCATGAAAGCGGTGAATAAGGTGAAGGAGACGCTGGAGAAAGAGAAGCTCATTGCCGAGCAAGAGGATCACATCTATGTAAAAAGTGATGGTAAACTCTTTAGATTAAGTTATGATCATATCCTTTTTGTAGAGGCTCTTGCAGACTATGTGATATTTAATACCGAGAGCGGTAAAAAGCACATTGTTCATCACACAATGAAGGGAATTGAGAAGCGACTTCCGGAAAGTATTTTCAGTCGTGTGCACCGAAGCTACATTATCAACAGAAATAAGATTCATAAAATAGAAGATTTACAAGTCCATATTGGAGAGAAGACTTTCTCAATTGGAGCTTCCTACAAAGAGTCCTTAATGGAGAAGTTTAACCTTCTTTAGATTTTCGCGTGGGATCAAATAATTACTAGGTATTGGCTGGTCTACTCGATCCAGTCAATGCCTTTTTTTAAAAATTCCAAAGTTTCTTTTTGTAGCACTGTTTCTGGGACATGATCATATTCCCAGTTAGCTTCCGGAGGTAGACTCATTAAAATTGACTCTGTTCGTCCGTTGGTATCAAGTCCAAATTTTGTCCCTTTGTCGTGAACGAGATTAAACTCAACGTATCTTCCTCGTCTAATCTTTTGCCACTTTTTGTCTTCTTCTGAATAAGCCTTATCTCTTAATTCATCCACCGCATCAGTGTAGGCTGGAATGAAGGTTTCGCCTACATCATTTACAAAATTCCAATATTCTTCCTTTGACTTCCCACCACTTTCAGTTAATCGGTCGAAGAAAATTCCACCGATTCCTCTGGTCTCGTCTCTGTGCTTGATAAAGAAGTAATCGTCTGCCCATTCCTTGAATTTAATATAGAATGATGGATCGTGCTTGTCGCAAGTGGACTTCAGGAGTTGATGAAAGGTTTTGGCTTTTTCAGGAATTACTACATGGGGAGTAAGATCTATTCCTCCTCCAAACCACCAGACTCCATTACTCATTTCGAAGTACCGCACATTCATATGAATTATTGGTACCCATGGGTTATTTGGATGCAATACAATTGATACGCCAGTGGCAAAAAAGTCTGTTTCTGATAAGTTGAGCGCTTGTAGAATTTTGTCGGGAGTTGGTCCTGATACTGCTGAAAAAT
Organism: Ekhidna sp.; assembly: GCF_039960695.1. Lineage (GTDB taxonomy): Bacteria > Bacteroidota > Bacteroidia > Cytophagales > Cyclobacteriaceae > Ekhidna. The sequence continues at coordinate 35,157 of NZ_JBDVKP010000006.1, forward strand.
TCACACCTCCTTTTTCAATTAGATGGCCATTTTTAATGACTCTTGATCTACCACCGCCACCTTGCTGTCTGATCCACTTATCTTCTTTGAACGTAGATCTTCCATCTAGCTTTTCTAATGAAGTGCATATAGAATTTTGAAGTCCTCTAAACCAATCTGCTATTTCTTCTTTGCTAATTTTCTCCATCAAAACGGATATCCAATACCAATATTTATTTCTGAATTTCGGCTGAAATTTGAGAATAATTCATTGCCAACAAATCGCTCGCCTTTTTTCTGTGCGGGATCGAATAGTTTCATTCCCAGATCCACTCTGAAGATGAGAAATTGTAAATCAAATCGTAAACCGATACCTGTTCCAACCGCCATCTCTTGCATGAAACTATTGAATTGGAAAACTCCATCATCGCCTTCGTCATCTACTCCTACGAGAGAGTTTCGTACGGTCCATATATTCCCAGCATCAACAAAGATGGCCCCTTCAAGAAATCCAACAAGATCCTGTCTCAATTCAATACTAGACTCGATCAATAATTCTCCTCGCTGTTCATTGCTATAATCGATGAATTCGGTCGGATTTTCATTGGCGTCCTTTTCAAAAATCCCAAATGCTCCTGGCCCAAGTCGTCTGGGCCTCCAGGCCCTAATACTACTACTTCCCCCTGCAAAGAAATATTTTTCATAGGGCAGTGATTTATTATCCCCATAGGGGTAAGCCAGACCTACATTTAATCGAAAAGCCAGATTTGTATTACGTGTCAGTCTTTCAATCTTTCTAAGATCGATTTGAGATTTAGCAAACTGATAAGTTTCGAGACTATCACCAAACAATGAGTTGCCTAGAACATTGTTGAGATTGCCACCAATTTCTGCATTGAACTGGACATACCCACCATCTTGTCCATTTGCATAATCTCCCAGATAAAGATCTAAACGGAATGCAGTACTACTCACAATGGCTGAATTAAAAGCTAGAGCATATGGGTTATTGTCTGTGGTAAGTGAATCAAGGAAAGACTGAAATTCACTTGTTGTGGTTGCGTCTGTCAAGCTAAGTTGAATTGGTATGAGTGTATATTTTATTTGATCTCTAACTTGCCAGCTATATGCCCAAGTACCACGATAAGTCAGTCGTTTATATTCATTGATTCGATCTTCAAAGGAAAAACTGAATGATACCCTGGTTTTTGGGTTGAATCGACCAATCTTATTTTTGTAGTAAGATCCAAGGGGAAATAAAAACTGAGGAAAGGTAATAGCGGCTTCAGCCCCAAATTGACGCGAAGTGTAATTGCCGGCAAATCCGGTTTCCTCGCGCACGGATTGCAGGTCTTCTAACTTCGCATTTGCATCCAAACTTAATATCTCAAGAGTTCTAAATGTATTCCTGTTTTTAAGATTGATATTTACAAAAGGCCCTGGCCTGCCTTGTGTCCGAGATAAACCAAATTCACTGGAGGTTTGGTATTTGTCAAATGATGAGGTAAAAATATTCGCTACGAAGTAGTTTCCAGTTGTGTCGTAATTGATATTAATAAATTTGAAATTGTCCAAATATGACAGTTGCCTTTGGGTTTCAATAGTCAAATTCCTACTGTATGGATCATCTTGCTCCAGCGGAACCCTCCATTCTAATACTTTTTTTGAATATCGATTTTTTCCAAATTTGAAGGTGATATCCCGATATTTTTCCTGAGTTCTATTAAAAGTTTCATTCACACTAGCGTCTGTAATGAATACGATGGAATCCAGGTAGAATATTTTATGCTTGTTTTTCCCCGAAGGGTTTTTGATTATTTCACGCACTATAACAGTATCGCGACCTAATTGAACAGAATCGATTTTGAATTCTAAGTATTGCTTAGAAAATTCATAGTATCCATTGTTTAAAGCCAGGGTATGGATAAAGTCTCTTTCTTTGCTTAGTTTTTCTTGTTCGTAATAACCTTTTTTTAATGGTGATTTATCAAGGTTCTCAAAAATAAGCGCTCGTAAAACTGTATCTGCAATATCATATTGAATGCTATCAATAACATATCTAGTGTTTAATTCGATGTTGTATTTGAGATCTATGTATCTATCATTATGTCCAAACCACCCACTAACCCAGTTTCTTACACTTCGAGCAAACTTTCCGACAGCACCTAAACTATCAATATGAGTAGTGTCTATTTGAATAGAAGCGTCGAAATATCCTTGTGATGATAGATATTGGCTCATTTTTTCGGAAGATAGCCTGGAACTCAAATGGTTATAAATGGAGAGAGGTTCTCCCCAGCGCATAAGCTGATTTCCTTGTTTTACTTTTCTGTTTTTCTTGTCGTACTTTTTAGCTTTTTTGTTTCTTAGTTTCAACCTTTTTGCGTCGGTTTTGGCAGCATCGATCTTCTGGTCATACTTAGCAGCAAGTGAGTCACGTTTGGCAATGGCTTTCTGCTGATCGTAACCTTTGAAGATCCATCCATTTTCGCCCAGCTTGTATAAGTGAGCTAGGTGGGTGAAGGGGTATCCAAATAGAATTCGTGTGTTGGCTTCTTGTTCGTAAAGTCCTTTTGCATCGTCCTCTAAAGAACCGGAAAGTCCGTTAACTCTTTGTGTAGCTAAAATTTGCTGATCATCAACTAAAAATTTAGAGCCCAGGCAGGAGGTAAGGAATATGCCTGCGAATAGTGATATTTGGCTTAGTTTAAAAAATCGCTTCAAATCAGATGCTCTCTAGGAAGGACCAGAAATTTATAAAATCGCTCAAAGTTAAGAAGTACCGCACTCGTGAGGAGTGCTTTTTGGTAGAAGGAGCAAAAAATGTGCAAGAGTTGTTAAATTCTTCATTTAAAGTTGAAATGGTAATCGGTACTGAGAATTTCTTTTCCTTGAATATGAAATCGGGAAATCATCGAAATGAGATTGCAAATGCGGATTTATTATCCCAGCTAGGTACATTTAAGTCTAATGAGGATTGTATTGCAATAGCCAAGATGAAAAATTGGACATTAAGTGACGTGAAGTTTGATGAGCACATTTTTGTTTTAGATGGAGTTGGAGACCCTGGGAATGTTGGTACAATTATCCGAACATTGGATTGGTTTGGGTTTAACCAAATAATCTTATCTCCTGATTGTGCCGAGTTTTATCACCCCAAGGTCATAAATAGTACAATGGGATCTTTTACGCGAATTAATGCCGTGACAGTTGATTTAGAAACGTTTTTTAAGCATAGTGAGCATAAAGCTTATGCTGCTGACATGAAAGGAGCAGAATTAGCAACTGTTGATTTTAATTCGCCATCTGTAATAATAATGGGAAGTGAATCACATGGGATAAGCGAAGACACAAGAAATCACGTCTCGCAATTTGTCACGATACCACAGTACGGCAAAGCGGAATCATTAAATGTCGGAGTTGCCACTGGAATACTGGCTGCTCATTTGCGCATGTCAAGATAGCGCTTCATTAGGGAGGTAGTGGAAGAATCATGCCTTCCATCTCTATTCTCTTTTAATTCTGCTAGAATAGGTTTGGATAATTGTTTTCCTAATTCGACTCCCCATTGATCAAAACTGAAAATATTCCAAATTAACCCCTGAGTAAATACCCGATGCTCATAATAAGCTATGAGTTTACCTAGATTAAATGGATTCAATTCTTTAATTAGGATGCTGGTAGATGGTCGATTTCCTTTGAATACCTTCGAATTTTTTAGAATATTACTTGCTCCGGGATCAATTTCTCGAAGTACTTGTTCCAGTGATTTACCTGTCAGCAAAGCTTCAGATTGAGCAAAGAAATTGGCTAACAACTTTTCATGATGATCGTTGTAATTGTGCGCAGGATTTGCAATGCCAATAAACTCACAAGGTATGACTTTTGTCCCTTGGTGTATTAATTGATAAAAGGCATGTTGACCGTTAGTTCCCGGTTCTCCCCAAATAATTGGTCCTGTTTGGTGTTTCACCTCATTACCTTCCCTGTCAACGTATTTGCCATTACTCTCCATATCCACTTGCTGCAAATAGGATGGAAGGTATCTTAATCTATGGTCGTAGGGTAGAATGGCCATGGAATCATACGTACGAAAATTATTATACCAGATCCCAATTAGCGCAGAAATTACAGGTAGATTACTATCTAAGTCTGTATTTCTGAAATGATCATCCATCTCTTTGCCACCAGATAATAAAGCTTCAAATTGATCATAACCTATCACACATGCGATACTTAAGCCGATAGCGGACCAAAGCGAAAATCTACCACCAACCCAATCCCAAAACTCAAACATGCACTCGCTTGAAATCCCAAAATCAATAACTGCTTTTTCATTGGTGCTTACAGCTACAAAGTGCTTGCTTACATTTTCTTCGCTTCCTCCATTCTTGATAAACCATTCTCTTGCGGAATATGCATTCGTAATTGTTTCCTGAGTAGTAAACGTTTTGGATGCGATTATAAAGAGAGTAGTTTTCGGATTAAGGTTGTCTAGCGTTTCCGCCATTTGCGCTGCATCGACATTAGAAATAAAATGAGGTGTAATACTTTTCCAATAAGGACGCAGCGCATTGGTAACCATCTTTGGCCCCAAATCTGATCCACCAATGCCAATATTGACTATATCTGTAATTGGCTCTCCATTATAGCCAGCAATTGTGCCATCATGTAGCTTCGCTACAAATTTTTTGATTTTGTTAAGTTCCTTTTCAACTTCAAAATTACCTGCACTTCTGAGGGCCACATGTAGAACCGCTCTACCCTCTGTTTCATTGATCTTTTTGCCGTCAAACATTGCCTTGATGCCATCATCTAGTTTACACTCTTTTGCGAGATCAACTAAAGCAGTCATCACATCATCAGAAATTTCATTTTTAGAAAAGTCGAAGTGAAAATCCTGAAGATCAAATGTGAATTTCTTTATTCGGGAGGGCTCTTGAAGTAGCTTTTGAATGTTGTATTTGACTGCAGCTAATTCGTTGAGCTTTACCCATGACTTAGTGGTCGTTGGGTCAATCTTTGGTAGCATGATAAAAAAAATTTAGAAAAATCCAGGAAGGATGTCTTCCCTCACGAAGAGATAATACGAGTATGCCACGAATCCGATCAAATATACAATCCCTTCCGCTCTGTCGAGTTTGTATTTATTCAGCGTAAACATAAATATGAATAGCATGAGTGTTCCTAGCATAACTATATACAAGTCTGTATTCAAGGAAGGTGTGTATACCAATGGCGAATGCACGATTGATGTTACACCAAGAACGAGGAGTAAATTGAATATGTTAGACCCAACAATGTTACCTACAGCTAAATCGGATTTTTTGTGGAAGGCAGCTACAGCGGATGTAGCAAGCTCAGGAAGTGAAGTGCCTGCCGCTAGGATTGTAAGACCTATCATTTTGTCACTAACATGGTAAAATTTTGCGATGGTGACAGCATTTTCAACAATTAGATTCCCGCCAAACACCAATCCAACGATTCCTAAAACGATCATGATAGTTGTCTTCAGACTACCATAAAGTTCAATATCTTCTACTTCAGCTTCTGGATTTCTGCTCAGATTCATAAAAATGTAGACCAGAAAGAGCACAAACATTACAAGCAAAATGATTCCATCCTTGACATCAAGCATGTTAGTTTCTGTGTCAAAGAACAGAGCGTCATTTACTAAGATGAAGAAAATGAAAGTTGCTAAAAGAGAGTATGGCACTTCTTTCCATAGTGCATTTCTTTCAACCGTGAGTGGATAAATAATACTCGCCACTCCAAGAATAAGGAAGATGTTAAAGATATTTGAGCCAATGATATTGCCAAAAACAACTTCATTAGCGCCACTTCCTCCATCTTGAACTGAACCAGAAATTATATTCACGACGAGCTCTGGTGCGGATGTTCCCATCGCAACCACTGTAAGTCCAATAGCTATATCGGAAATATTAAAACGCTTGGCTAAAGAAGAAGCTCCGTTTACCAGGTAGTCCGCCCCTTTGATTAGGAGAACGAAACCTACTATTACAAGCAAAAAATTTAGTAATACGTTGCTCAATTCAGTTTAAGGTTAGATTGGTGACTCACTATTTTGAAAGACTATTTTACATTATCCTTCTAATCTTCGCAAATTAACACTTTTGGTTTATTTAATCCAATAATTTGCCTTTTGATCACAAATTCAAGTCATTCAATAAGTTATGGATTTTTTCTTTCAATTTATCCTCTGTCTTAAAATAGCCTTCTTCATCTAATTCGCTCATAACCGAAAAATAAAATTTAATTTTTGGTTCTGTGCCCGATGGACGAATGCTTACTTTGGTTCCATCTTCAGTAAGGTATTGAAGTACATTCGATTTTGGAAAGCGGATTACCTCTTTTTTTCCCTCCAAGTCAATTTTATGTCCTTCTAAGTAATCTATTATTTGACAGACTTTTGAATTTGCAAGATGTGATGGTGGATTCTTCCGGAAATTATCCATCATTTCTTTAATCTCTGCGACTCCTTTTAGCCCCTTTTTTGTTATGGATTTAAGCTCTTCGTAATAAAATCCATACTGTCTATAAATTTTAATGAGTAATTCAAATACAGTCAGGTTTTGACTTTTTGCCCATGCTGCCATCTCAGCAATCATCACACTGCTAGCCACAGCGTCTTTATCTCGAACTTGCTCTCCAATCATATAGCCGTAGCTTTCCTCACCACCACCGATAAACACTTCCTTCCCTTCTTTCTCACGGATCAATGCTGCTATCCATTTAAAGCCAGTTAATGTGTCATAACAGTTGGTTTTGAAGCTTATGGCAATATCTCTGATTAATTCAGTAGTAACTATTGTTTTACCAATATATTCATCACCTTTCAATCCTTTCTCATTCCACTTTTCCAATAAGTAGTACACTAAAAGTGATCCTGTCTGATTCCCGTTCAGCAATTGAAATTCTCCTTTTGTGTTTTTAACAGCAATACCAACGCGATCAGCATCTGGGTCTGTTGCCAATACGAGATCAGCATCAATTTTTTCTGCCTCTATCAATGCCATTGACATAGCCTCTTTCTCTTCGGGATTTGGATAAACTACTGTCGGGAAATTGCCGTCTGGTGTTTCTTGATCTTTAACAATATGGATATCAGTAAATCCGATTTTCTCTAATGCGACTGGCACCATGGTAATTCCTGTACCATGGATAGAGGAGAAGACAATTTTTAAATCACAATTGGATTTCCTGATCTCAGTAGATAGAGACAAACTGGTGATCATATTTAAATAGGCATTATCTATTGCTTCACCTATTGGTTCGATAAAATCTGGATTAGATTCAAAGTTTATCTCATCTATGGATTTAATCTTTTTCACTTCGCTGATCACATTTTTATCATGTGGAGGAACTAACTGTCCTCCGTCAGACCAGTAGGCTTTGTATCCATTATACTCTTTTGGATTATGCGAAGCGGTAAGAACTACGCCTCCCTGGCAGCCTAAATGTCGTATCGCGAACGATAACTCTGGAGTCGGTCTCAGTTCCTGAAATAAAAAAACCTTGATTCCATTAGCGGAAAAGACATCAGCACACGTTTCTGCGAACAATCGACTATTATTTCGACTATCGTAAGCGATTGCAACTGTGATTTTACCGTCGAATTGTTGCTTCAGATAATTTGAAAAGCCTTGTGTTGCCATTCCAACCGTATACTTATTCATCCGATTGGTCCCGATACCCATTAATCCACGAAGACCACCAGTACCAAACTCCAAATCTATTTGGAATGATTCGGCTAGGTCATCTGGGCTTGCTAAAAGGGTCTGAATTTGACTTTTAGACTCTTCGTCTATATTGCTGGCATTTAACCATTGATAAGCTCTATCCTTTGCGTTCATTTATGCAAATCCTAATTTCGTTTTAACTCTGTGTAAGACTTCATTTGCAACAACAGCTGCTTTTTCCTCACCTTTTTTTAGTTGACCTTCAAGCTCGTCGAGATTACTTATGTAATAGTCGTATTTTTCTCTTTCCACTTTAAATTTTTCGAGTAGCAATTCAAATAATTCCTGCTTGGCATGGCCATAGCCATAATTTCCACCTTCATATTTTTTTCTCATATCAGCAGTTTGACCTTCTGATGCAAGAAGTTTGTAAATAGAAAAGACATGACAGGTATCAGGATTCTTTGGCTCTTCAAGCGGAGTGCTATCGGTCACTATTTGCATTACATTTTTTCTGAGTTTCTTTTCTGGCAGGAAAATATCTATGATGTTGCCGTAGCTCTTACTCATTTTCTCCCCATCGGTTCCAGGAACTGTCATCACTTGATCATCAATTAGCGCTTCCGGAATAGTAAATACCTCGCCAAACTGGTGATTAAATGAGGTAGCCATGTCTCGAGTCATTTCAAGATGCTGTTTCTGATCTTTACCAACGGGTACAAAATCCGCATCATAGAGTAAAATATCGGAGGCCATAAGAACTGGATAATCAAAAAGCCCGGCATTAACATCTGCCAATCGATCAGATTTATCCTTAAATGAATGAGCGTTTGCTAACATTGGAAATGGAGTGAAGCAATTCAGATACCAAGTAAGTTCACAACAAGCCGGTACGCGTGATTGTCTGTAAAAAGTATTTGCGTTTGTATCAAAACCACATGCTAACCATGCAGCTGCTACAGCATTCGTATTTTCTATGCGTAACTTTGAGTCTTTGATGGTTGTGAGTGAATGCAAATCAGCAATAAAAAAGAAAGATTCATTCTCTTTGTTTTTAGACAACTCAATGGCTGGCATGATTGCCCCTAAAAGATTGCCTAAATGTGGTTTGCCTGAACTTTGGATACCTGTAAGTATTCGTGCCATTAATTGAAAAATTTGTGCAAACCTATATAATTTGATGCTTTGTCCTTCGTCTTTAAAAGAACCAAAATGAAAATTACAATGAGACTTTTTCTATCCATTTCAGCACTTTTAGTTCTGATGACAACTATAGCTCAATCAAAGTTGGATTTCGCTAAGGTAGATCATGATTTTGGTGAGATCAGAGAAGAGGCAGGGCCCGCGGAATTTACTTTTCATTTTGTCAACAATGGAGATGAGCCTATTCGGATTACGGGCGTAAAAGCATCATGCGGATGTACAACTCCTGGCTGGACCAACGAACAAGTACTACCCGGTGATTCTGGGTATGTTAAGGCAAAGTACAATCCAAGAAACAGGCCAGGAAGATTTAGGAAATCGTTACGAGTATCAACTACTGATGCGTCATCAAATAAAACACTTTATATCGCAGGATTTGTAAAGCCGAAACCTAAAACACCAGAGCAAGAATATCCAGTTAATTTAGGTGTTTTTAGGCTTAAGTACAGAGGTATGAATATGGGAAAAATCACGACGGAGAAGGTCGTCGAAAAGAAATTCGATATCTATAACAGCTCTGATACAACTGCTATTTTAAATCCAAATTCGATGACACTTCCTGATTATATCACTGTTTCACTGGAGCCTGCATTTTTAAACCCCAGAGAAGTTGGAGAGATTAAGGTTACTTATGACCCAATCAAAAAGAATGATTTTGGATATGTGAGCGATAATATACAGCTGGAAAACGATTCAAAAGAAGACTTATCTGTAATTGCTGTTATAGAAGAATACTTTCCAGTGATGACAGCAGAAGAACTTGATAATGCGCCAAAATTAGAGATTTCTGATAGGTCATTTGACTTTAGTAAGGTTAAAGCTGGAACTGTTCTAGAGATAGAATTTGAATTGGCAAATACGGGAAAAGAGAAACTCTTTTTTAGAAGTGTGAAATCAAACTGTGGATGTATCACATACGAACTTAAAAACAAAGGCATCAAAAAAGGAAAAAGTCAAGTGCTTAAAGTCTTTTTTGACACCTCTGAAATGCGTGGAAACCAGTACAAGTCAATCACCATATATTCAAATGATCCAGTAGCTCCAACACAGATAATAACGATAAAAGGAAAAGTAGAACAATAGAAGATCTTTTATTTCTCCCACTTATTATTTTCTCTATTTACATCTGCCATATATCCGCTTTCATCAATTTCAATTGATTGAATACTGGTATTTGGAGCATCAATTGTAAACTGATAAGTTGGATGTGTCCAGGACCAGTCTGGTAGGATTATACGTTCCAAATTTGATTCGTTTTGCTTTTCACCTCTCATAATTGAAAGTGGTGCATAATAAATTTTCTTGGAACCGTCAGCGAATGTCACATAAACATCCATAGGCATTGGCATTTTACCTTCCCGCTTTAAAGTCACAACGGTTTTTTCTTCAATATCTTCAACCTTAGATACCGCATAGTCAATTGTACTTGTCGTATTCACCCAATAATCGAGATACCAGTCTAATTCTAAATCAGACTCCTTTTCAAATACACGAATCCAATCATTGGCATCTGGGTGTTTGAAACGCCACTGGTAATAATATTTTTTCAGCGCTCTAGCCGTAGCTTCTATCCCGATCACATAATTCATTTGAGCAAGAGCGATTGCTCCCTTGTAATAAGAACCTAATCCATATGCTGCATTCGTTTCAAAATGATCCGCATGTGTACTAAGAGGCTCTTCCTTGCCGGATTGGGTTAGGTAGATGTACGTTCTGTAGTTACCCTCTTGAGTTCGATTGGAATTGCTGAAAATATGGGACATTGTTTCAGCTGTTGCGTAAGTTGTAAAACCCTCGTCCATCCATGCGTAGTAGCTTTCGTTGGTAGCTAAAAGCCCCTGATACCAGCTGTGCAAAGCTTCATGAACCGTCACACCAACCAAACTTTGAAGTTTTCTATTACCGGTGATTAATGTTGCCATTGGATATTCCATTCCACCATCACCACCTTGTATAATAGAATAGTGAGGATAAGGATATTCACCAAAATTTTGCTCGATAAATGAAAATGCTTTCACCGCCAACTCAGGGAGCTGTTTCCATGCTTCTGTTTTTTCTCCTTCTTGGTAAAAGAAATGTAGTTCTGGTCCACCTTCTACCATTGCTGTTGTGTGAGTGTAATCACGATCAGCAGCCCAAACAAAATCATGTACTTTTTCGGCTTCAAATCGCCAAGTAAGTTTTTTCCCCTTTCGTTTTACTTTTACTCCTTCATCTTCGTATCCATACCCAATTTCATTTGGATTTTGCAAAACTCCCGTAGCAGCTACTATATAATCTTTATCTATTGTGAGGTTTACTTTAAAGTCTCCCCATGGGGCATAAAATTCTCTTCCTACATAGGGATGTGTGTGCCAGCCACGTTCGTCGTACTCTGCCATTTTGGGATACCACTGTGCCATACTATAATCTATTCCCTCGGCATTGTCCCGTCCACTTCTACGAATTTGGATGGGCACTTGGCTTTGAAAATTCATATTTAAAACGGTTGCGGAGCCAGGTAGGATTGGTTGGGCAAGTGTAACCTCAAGTAAGGTTCCTTCAACTTTGAAGTTTACCGCTGAACCATCTTGAGTAAGTGATTTTATTTGGTGATACCCAATCTCAGAATCATTCAATTTCGAAATACGATCTCCAACACGTCCATCAGGATCTTCTATTGTTCTACTTCTTTTGTCCATCATGCTCTCAGGCTGGAAAGCGTTGAAATAAAGATGATAGAAAACACGAGTCAAAGTATCTGGACTATTATTGAAATATTTCAATGTTTGACTGCCAGCAAACTGATGGTTTTCTACATTAAAGTCAATATCCATTTCATACGCTACGCTTTGTTGCCAGTACGTTTGTGAGTAGACGAATGATGTCATTCCGACAAATAAAAGTGTGAAAAAGGCTTTCTTAATAAAATTATATTTCATAATCGAAAATTAGTTTAACATTTTATACTCAGTGTGGTTATTAAATACGTATATTCATAAATCAATTAACCACTGAGAGTATGGAAAAAATTTTAGACTTCTTCCTTTTGATCATTTTCGCTTTTGGATCTGCTATCCTCTTTACGTTTGCTGTAATTTGGAAGTTTATTCAAGCAATGTATCAGGTTATTACTTCTAAATAAGTTATACGTCAACCTTGGCGTATTTCGCATTCTTCTCGATGAATTCTCTTCGTGGCGCTACTTCGTCACCCATGAGCATTGAGAATAAATGATCTGCTTCTGCAGCTGACTCTATCGTCACCTGCTTAAGGCTTCTATGCTCTGGATCCATAGTGGTTGTCCAGAGCTGATCAGGATTCATTTCCCCTAGACCTTTATATCTCTGAACTCCGACTGTATCTTCTTTACCTTCTGGTGCAATTTCTTTTATCACACGTGCTCTATCATCTTCCGACCATGCATACTTTTCGGTCTTGCCTTTTTTAATTAAGTATAGAGGGGGTAAAGCAATATATAGGTATCCACTTTCAATAAGTGCCCTCATATATCTAAAGAAAAATGTAAGAATTAGTGTTCGAATGTGGCTACCATCGATATCAGCATCGGTCATAATAATAACCTTATGGTAGCGAAGCTTTTCCATATTTAAGGCTTTCTCATCCTCCTCTGTCCCAAACGAAACCCCAAGTGCTGTGATCATATTCTTGATCTCATCATTATCATATATTTTGTGCTCCTGAGCTTTTTCTACATTCAAAATCTTACCTCTAAGGGGTAGGATAGCTTGGAACTTTCTATCTCTGCCTTGCTTGGCTGATCCACCAGCAGAGTCTCCCTCCACCAAGTATAGCTCGCATACTGAAGGATCTTTATCTGAACAGTCAGCCAGTTTACCAGGCAGACCTGTTCCCGAAAGAACATTCTTTCGTTGTACCATTTCCCGTGCTTTACGAGCGGCATGCCGTGCTTGTGCAGCCACAATTACCTTGGATACAATTTGTTTTGCTTCCTTCGGATGCTCTTCTAGGTATTCATTGAGAATTTCGCTTACGCAAGTATCTACTGCACCCATTACATCGGAGTTGCCAAGCTTAGTTTTGGTTTGACCTTCAAACTGAGGTTCTGCTACTTTTACTGAAATCACGGCCGTAAGTCCTTCACGGAAATCATCACCCGATATATCCACTTTGACTTTGTCCAGAAGTCCAGATTTGTCTGCATAACTCTTCAAAGTTCGTGTTAGAGCTCTTCTGAATCCTGACACGTGCGTACCACCTTCAATGGTATTGATGTTGTTTACATACGAAACTACATTCTCTGAATATGAAGTATTGTAGCTCAGTGCAACTTCTACAGGTACAAGGCCTTTTTCACTTTCAATATAGACTGGGTCAGGAATAAGGCTTTCTCTAGTAGAGTCCAGATAACTAACGAATTCAGCCAATCCACCTTCTGAATAAAAAGTCTCTTTTAGTGGCTCACCGGAATCATCTAGGTCCCTATGGTCGATCATATGAATGGTGATTCCAGAATTAAGGAAAGATAATTCCCTTAATCTGGAGGCGATTGTTTCAGAGTTGTATTTGTTGGCACTGAAGATATCCATGTCCGGTTGGAAATGAATTACTGTCCCACTGATATCCGTTTTGCCGATTTCTTTTACTGGAGCCTGAGGTACTCCAATCTTATACTCCTGCTGAAAAATTTTACCATTTCGGTGTACAGTTGCGATTAGGTGAGACGAAAGTGCATTTACACACGATACTCCAACTCCGTGAAGACCTCCTGATACTTTGTATGTGTCTTTATCAAATTTACCCCCTGCGTGAAGTACTGTCATTACTACCTCAAGTGCACTTCTATTCTCCTTCTTATGGATGTCTGTAGGTATGCCCCGACCATTGTCAGTTACAGTAATTGACTCATCCGTATTGATCTCTACAGTGATCGTATCACAATGACCAGCTAGCGCCTCATCTATTGAGTTATCGACAACTTCCCAAACCATGTGATGGAGGCCTTTTAGACCAATGTCTCCAATGTACATTGCAGGTCTTTTCCTAACAGCTTCAAGGCCTTCTAAAACCTGGATATTACTGGCAGAGTAATCCCCTTTTTGCATTTGCTTATTTTCTTCCATGTGCAGTGATTAAAAAACAGGTAAAAGAGCTTAAATGGCTATTTTTTTGCATTTTTTTGATTTGCTCTCTGTTGTTTAAAATGATGTCATTTTCAATCTACAAAGGTACTTAAATTATATCGATTTGGCGAGATTTTTGATAGTTAAAATAGACCTTTAAAATCACTCTATTACCAAACCTGTAATGCGACTAATTTCCCTCTTGTGTTTTCTATTTCTCACTTCCATTTCCTTAGTTGTTTTCACGCAGGAAACAAATGACCATTTGGACCAGAATGAGGGGGACAGTGTAGTCCTGGAAAGAAGAAAGAGATATGAGGCAACTCTTAAATTCATTGAAGAAATGCGGAGAAGAAGGGAGAAAGATCCTCAAGGGTTTGCAGATTCAATTGCTCAAATAAAGGAGAAACAAAAATTCCACACAGCTTCAGCAAGGATAGAGGAATATAGGCAGTCTCAGAACTTAAATGAGCTAGTTGAAATAGATATTAGTGGAGCCAGGTTAGTTGAAATTCCAGATTGGATATTTGAAGCTAAAAATCTTGAGATTCTGGTTTTGGATAACAATCGAATTTCCGTTTTGCCCGATCGGCTAAACGAGTTGAGTAAACTTCGTAGAATCTATTGGAGACATAACGATCTTGGAAATGCGAATGTCAGAATTTCTAGATTAGATAGTATAGAGAAAATTGACTTGACAGGAAATGATCTTTTAAAGCTACCGAAGGTTCATCGTTTGAAAGGATTGGAAGAATTGGTTTTGGAAGATAATTCGTTTAAAAAAATCCCCACATGGCGAGCAAGAAGACTTAAAGACTTAAAGGAACTAGATTTATCAATAAATCCGCTTGAAATTGATAAAAGATGGTATGGCTTACTTGATCACATTGAGATTTTAAAATTGAATAAATGTCACATTAGTGATTTACATCCTTCAATCTACAGGATGATTGAACTTAAAGAACTCCAAATTCAAGTGAATGATCTTCAAACTATTCCAGATGGAATATCTGCTTTAGAAAAGCTTGAGAAATTGTCATTTTATAAAAATCAACTTGCAGTTCTCCCGAATGATTTTTTTGATTTGGATATGTTGAAAGTTATTGACTTTTACTACAACCAATTTGAGAAAATTCCACCTGAGATAGGCAATTTGAAGAATATAGAAATACTTTATCTTTCCTTTAACAGACTGTACGACATTCCAGGAGAGATTAATCAATTGGAAAATCTTGAAGAGCTGTATATCCATCACAATAGACTGAGTGAAATTCCACTCAAATTAGGCGAGTTACAAAAACTTAAAACATTTCATTTTCAGCATAATTACATACCGGAATTTCCAAGTCAAATTTTAGGAATGAAAAACCTAGTAGATCTGGATATTTCAGATACAGATATTAAATCTATTCCATCGGGTATTATTGATTTACATCTTAAAAATTTCTATTGGCGTAACCTTGAAATTAATCTGGCAGATCCAGATAATAGGCAAACGACTCAGGTATTGATGAAACTAATGGATCAGGGAACCAATGTTGTACCTGGCATCTCTATTGTTGAATTATTTGATGATTAAGAGATATTTATCTTGAAAAATGAATTTTATTACTTGAAAAAGTTCAATTTTGATAGATTAAGACCTCCAGATGAATCAGCTATCACGATTATTTGTATTGATTCTTTTTTTCAATACCGCCAAAATGTACGCTCAAACAAGTATTCCTCAGATTCCTGCTGAAAAGCAAATCAGTTCCAGCACCGGTATATGGCTTGGATTTTATACCAAATATCATTTCAATGATAAGTGGGCATATTACGGTGAGTATCATGTCCGAAAAAGAAATGGATTCGAGGACATGGCACAAGTCTATTTACGATTTGGAGCTACATATACCGTTATGAGATATTTAGACGTTACCGTAGGGTTCGTTCATCCTTTCTATTGGGCGCCTAATCAGGAAGATCCGAATGTAGACAAAATCGTACCACAATATCGATTGTGGCAACAAGCAGTCTTAGCAACTCCATTTGAACACATTAAGCTTTATCATCAGCTGAGAGTGGAACAGCGGTGGAAGCGTGATTACGAAAAAGGTTCTTCCTTTAAGCTAACCCATCGATTTAGATATAAGATGACCGTTTACGTTCCGTTGAATAAACCAGCTTTTGAAAATCACACATTGTTTCTTTCTCTCTACAATGAGATTTTTATTCAAGCTGGAAAAACCATTGTATACAACCATCTGGAAGATAATCGAACGTTCGCTGGATTAGGGTATAACTTAAATGAGCAATTTCAGATTCAAGGCGGATATATGTTTACTTTCAGACATAAAGGATCCCCTTTTGATTATGAAAAACGTCATATTTTCAGATTGAGTTTGTATCACCACATGGATCTTCATCTAAATCGGCATAGGGAGGAGAGAGATATTCCTATTCATTAATAGAGGTCATTTGCCAGCATAACAAGTGTGCAAGCAAACTGTACGTCAATTCCGTTTTCTTTAGCCTTTGTTGCCAAAGAGGGGTTCTCAGATCCAGGATTGAAAATAATTCGTTTCGGATTCAGGGAAAGAATGTATTCTTCCCATTCGCCTTGATTTTGTGGGCCGATATACATTGTAACTGTATCTATATTAGCTATTGATGGCGTCTTTCTAAGGTCTAAAATCTCTTTACCAAATACTTCACCTTTTTTTATTCCCAGAGGTACGATTTCATGATTCTTTGATACCAATCTATTGGCCGCTAAATACGCGTATCTGTTTCGATTAGGTGTAGCACCTATAATCGCAGTTTTCTTGCTCATTGAGTCTTGCTTTTACTTTTTGTAGTAGCAAATCCAATATTCAAACCTATTATCAACGGAAAATGAACAGAGGATTTAATCTCCTGATCAAAATAATTGTCTAAGACTTGAATTGCTTCATATTGTTTGTTGAAAGAACGAGCTGAAACCCCAACCCCAACAAAAGCATCTAAGGTAAAACCTGAAGTACCAACATCTTTCATCCATCGAGAGCCAATGAAAATCCCATATCCGTAAGAGGTTTCTACCAAGTTGCCAAACCTTCTTGGCTCTTGAATGATAAGAGTGTCGGTGTGATTCACCTGGTTGTTGAGGTACTTGAAGTTTACTTCATGACCAAAATAGAACATCCCTAACTTCGAATCTGCATGATAAAATTTTTGTCTAAAATGTACTTTCATTCCTCTTCGGTAAACCTTGTAATCGCCAATTTCACTGTCGGGTGTAAAAAAGGGTGATCTAAGAAGATCAAGTTGTAATTCATAGCCAAGGCGTTCTTGGATGTAATACTCAATGGCAATGGGTAACTGATCATCGAGAAGCCAAATGGGATTAGTTCCAATTATGACACCCTTATACTCGTTAACTCTAGGCAAAAAATACCGTAATCCTCTTTTTTCGGGATGGTAAGTTGGTTTATCAAGGGATTCTTTTTCTTCAAAATCACTTGTTACTCTGGTTTTAAAAATTGGCTTTTCATTCTCATAAATAGGATGGTAGGTGCCTGCCGTAGTTCCGTCGGGATTATATAGTGTCCATTCGCCTACACGTTTATCATCCTTTATTTGACCTTTCATTTTAATGGTGCCGTCAGGATAATATCCGGTGTAATAGCCTTTATTATCATTTAATTCAGCTTCTCCTTCGAGATGCCCTTGATCGCTGTAATAGTACCATTTCCCAGTTTTTTTTCCGCTCAGAATGTGACCTTTAGACTTCTGATTTCCACTTGGATAGTATTCATTAAACTCACCGTCACCTTCATCAAAAAGGACTTCTCCTAAAACTTCACCAGTAGGATAGAAGAGCTTCCAATAACCATCTTTCTGATCATTTGTAATTATTCCTGATTGACTTAATTTACCGTTTTCATGATAGTATTTCCATTCACCTTGACGATCGCCATCAACATATATACCTGAGGCTGCTCGTTCACCGTTTTTGTGATAGTAAATCCATTCTCCACTCCTTAAACCATTTTTAAACTCACCTATTGCCTCTATTTCACCAGACTCGTAATAGTAGATCCATTCGCCTTCACTCTTGTCATTGATGTTTCGACCTTCCATTCTCCGATTACCTGATGGGAAAAATTCAGTGTACTGACCCTTACCATTTTTTATTATTGCCTGTGCTTTGATGGATCCATCTTCGAAAAAATAGTTCCAGATCCCACTCTTCTGATTTTTTGCATAATCACCACTGCTTTTTTCACCATCATTCTCATAGTAAAACTTCCAGTGTCCTTCTTTAGAACTTCCTTTTAGCCTTCCTTCTGATTTGATATTGCCATTTTCGTAGTAATATTTCCAGATTCCTCTGGGGATACCTTTGGTAAATCTTCCAACTGCCTTTTTGCGGCCATTTTCATAGTAGTAGTGCCACGCACTATCGGGTTTATTTTTTTCATACCATCCATAGGTTTTCAACGAACCATTAAAATAAAATGCCTCATATGTTCCCTGAAGAGTAGAATCTTTGATAGAGAAGTGATAAACCTCACGTACTTTGGAACTATCTGAATCGAAAAAATTCTTTCCTTGTTTGATTTGCGAAAATAGGGGTCCAGACAGACTTATAATGACGATATAGGCGCCAATTTTAAGCATGAGGACTTTCCAATGCTCTTTTGAATTTCTGACCCCATTCCTTCATTTCTTCTTGCGTCCATAACTCTGGATAAAAGATAATTCGTTGGCGTCTTGGCGGCAGATATTTTTGCCAGTTAGTTCCTCCAGATGCCTTTATAACATCAGGATCCCTTTGGAGATATCTGGTTGCAGATTTAAGATGCTGAAGTGGCCAATCTACATTGGCTTTTAGATCTAGTTTTTTCATTTCGGTAACAATCTCCTCATTACCTAAATAAT
This sequence comes from Ekhidna sp., assembly GCF_039960695.1. Lineage (GTDB taxonomy): Bacteria > Bacteroidota > Bacteroidia > Cytophagales > Cyclobacteriaceae > Ekhidna. The sequence continues at coordinate 54,028 of NZ_JBDVKP010000006.1, forward strand.
GCTCCTTGTATTTGCTTAGTAAATTGCAATCTGCGGTTTGCTGGCCCAGTTCGATAAATTCCTTACCGTACTTTGCTTCGAATTGCCTGAGTGTCAGTGTTTTCTTTCCTGTTGCTAATTCTGTCGCTCCAGTCTTCCAATAAAGAAACTCATAAAGGACTGAAATGTCACTTTCATTTTTTAATTCGTCTCTTTTTTCAAGATTCAGTAAGTTTTTGAAGTCTGTGGAATAAATCTCAAGTTTACGATACTGTGCTGATTGAAATCCACTAGCTGGTAATAGTGCCATTCTGAATGCAAGAAATTGGTCTTGATCCATTCCGTCTGTCATCACATCAAATGAATCTATGAGGTGATCTAAATAGCGATTAATCCTTTTTAGTCTTTTAAGAAATGTGGTTTCTCCCACAGGATCAGTAAAAACAGATTGTTCCATTTCATTTAGGATCATTCTGAAATAAAGCTCTGTAACTTGATGATAGAGGATAAAAATTTTCTCATCAGGAATTGCAGTTCGAGGAGATTGGAGACTAAGAAGTGTATCCAAATGGATATAATCCCAATAGGTTAAGTAATCTGAATAGAGGAGGCCATCCAAGTAGCTGGAAAGGTCCTGACCCATAGCTTCATATTTCTCTCCCAATTTGGTCAATTGTTGACGTATGGTTTCGTCTATCTTCTTTTCCTCCATCGTAGTGTTTTAGTTGAATTATATGGTTGTAAATTTGGCCAAAATTTTAACAACAGATATAAAAACCTCTCCATCTGATGAGTGCAGAAAAGCGAAACTTTGTAGACGAATTTGAATCACCTGATTTTTATGTGTTGGATGATTTACTTACTGATGAACATAAACTTATACGATCATCTGTAAGAGATTTTGTAAAAAAGGAAATTACACCATTTGTGGAAGGATGGGCCGAAAAGAATCATTTCCCTGAAGAAATTGTAAAAAAATTTGGAGAGGTTGGTGCTTTTGGGCCAACGGTACCTTCGGAATACGGGGGTGGCGGATTGGATTACATTTCTTACGGGTTGATTATGCAAGAGATTGAACGCGGTGATTCAGGAATGAGGTCTACTGCATCAGTTCAGGGTTCTCTGGTGATGTATCCAATTTATGCATATGGCTCAGAAAAGCAAAGAAAAAAGTACCTACCAAAGCTTGCGTCAGGTGAAATGCTTGGCTGTTTTGGTCTAACAGAGCCAAATCACGGATCTAATCCAAGTGGTATGGAAACCAACTTCAAGGATATGGGGGATCATTATCTTTTGAATGGAGCCAAAATGTGGATTTCCAATTCTCCGAAAGCGGATATTGCTGTTGTATGGGGAAAGAATGAAGAAGGTAGGATTCATGGCTTAATAGTTGAGCGTGGCATGGAAGGTTTTACTACCCCAGAAACACATGGAAAGTGGTCTTTAAGAGCTTCTTGTACTGGAGAGCTTGTATTTAGTGATGTGAAAGTACCTAAAGAGAATTTGCTGCCAGGCAAAAATGGACTTGGTGCGCCGATGGGTTGTCTGGATAAGGCTAGGTTTGGTATTGCTTGGGGTGCAATTGGGGCTGCAATGGATTGTTACGATTCGGCAAAAAGATACTCAATAGAAAGAATACAGTTTGGTAAGCCCATAGGATCATTTCAATTGGTGCAGAAGAAATTGGCAGAGATGTTAACCGAAATCACAAAAGCTCAATTGCTGAATTGGAAGCTTGGTAAAATGATGGATGAGGGCAAAGCTAGTACTTCACAAATATCGATGGCCAAAAGGAATAGTGTAGAAGTTGCGCTGAATATTGCAAGGGAAGCGAGACAAATTCATGGTGGAATGGGAATTACTGGTGAATACCCTATGATGCGGCATATGATGAATTTAGAATCTGTATTGACTTATGAAGGAACGCATGATATTCATTTACTGATTCTCGGAGCTGAGATAACTGGAATACCAGCCTTTAAATGAATTATTTATAGATAATAGTCAAAACCACCTTCAATGGTGGTTTTTTTGTTTTCGATAGTCGTGAATAATTTGGTGCAAGCTTATGGCTAAAAAAAAGGCCCGATACTTAATCTTCGTGATTTGCATCGGACCAACCAACTATCCTTGGATAGATTTTTCTAGAGTCCTCGGTAACTCTTATAAGTTTTAACCAACTATGGTTCGAGATTAATCACTTTCTGTGAAACGGTATTGGTGTTACCCTTGAAAGTTTTTAAAAATACCCAGAAGTGGGTAGCGTTATCAGCAATTTATTATCAAGTGATAATATAAATACCATTTTTTGGGTATTTATTTTCATATGTGTGGTGGCTACCTTGCCTTAACTTATTACCACCACAACTATGAACTTGAAGTATGTTTGGCTTACACCGATACTCTTATTTTTTATTGGTCATAAAGCAACAGTAAGTCGGTCATCGCGCGAAGTGATGAGGCAGCTAACGGAAGCGCAAATTGTAGAGCCCGAATTGAATTTGGATGAATATTGGCCCTTCCCTGAAACAATTAGTGATGCGGATCCATATTTGTATGAGCTAGAAAAGAAACTTGCTGATCTTAAGCTGTGAAGGAATGCACCAATAGATTAATAGCTAAAGATTTGTTTATTTCGGTGTAGAAGCTGAGATGCACATTCAATAAGCCAACTCCTTCTTACATATCTCTTATGAGATGACTAATTAAAAGAACCAAGTTTTTTTCCGCGGCTTTTGCAGTAGAAATAATGTCTTCAATATTCACTGGAGAAAGATTGTCAGGGTCACATTCATCTGTAAGTACAGAGATGGCGGAAACAGGTAGATTCATTTGATTAGCCGCAATTACTTCTGGGACCGTACTCATTCCTACAACATCCGCTCCAATCATCCTTAAAAATCGATATTCAGCCTTAGTTTCGAGACTAGGACCTTCAACCGAGACATATACTCCCTTATTTAATTTTATTCCACTTTCTGCAGCTATAGAGAGAAGTTTTTTATTCATTTCTTCATCGTAGGGATTACTCATATCTGTGAATATCTGACCAAAAGCGGATGCTTCACGACCTCTTAATGGATTCTCAGGCTGAAGGTTAATATGATCTTCTATAAGCATAAGCTCACCTTTTTTCCAATCAAGATTCATGCAACCGCCAGCATTCGAAACTATGAGTTTTTTAATACCAAGATGTTGCATCACCCTTACTGGGAATACAACCTGACCCATGTTATGTCCTTCATAATAATGAAACCTTCCTTGCATGGCCACAACCTTCTTTCCTTCAAGCACTCCGTAGAGTAATCTTCCCTTATGAAACTCCACAGTAGCAATGGGAAAATGTGGGATGTTAGAGTAGACAAATTCATGTTCAATCTGAATTTCATCAGCAAGTGCACCTAGCCCCGTTCCAAGGATAATTCCAACTTCTGGACTGTCGAATCCTTTTTCTTTTAAGAATTTAACCGCCGCACTTACTTTTTCTATCATTTGCATATTTGGATTCTTTTTTTTGAGCTTGTATTTCTTAGAAATATCTAAATTGACTTGAAATTAAACAGACAACCATCACAATGAAAAAATTTCTTATCGCCTTCTTTTTAATTGCTTGTTTTGCCTGCCATTCTCAAGCTCCACTTACATCTACGAAAATGGAGCTATTTGGAGATCATATTTTTATTCATTTAAGTGTTGATGGATCTGAACCACTTGATTTTATCTTCGATACAGGAGACGGATTACCGGTGATTGATTTGGATATAGCAAAAAAATTAAATCTGGATTTAAATCACGCCTCCTCCAAAACAAGTGCTCAAGGAGCAATTAAAGGAGCATTGATTGATCATAACACTGTAGAACTTAATGGCATTCAGCTTGAGAAAGACATTCAACTCTATGCCACAAGCCTCAGACATTTAGAAATGAGTATTGGAAGAAATATTGATGGAATAATAGGCTACGACCTTTTACATCACTATGTAGTAAGACTGGATTACACGAATGAGATGTTTGAACTTTACACCCAAAGTACTTATGGCCATGATGGATTTGGCGAAAGCTTTGAGTTCAAACTGGATAATTACATTCCTCATATAGAAGGAGAGGTAACTCTAAATGATGGTGAAGTGATTGAAGGTGATTTTTTTATCAATACTGGTGCCGGCACAACACTTGATTTCAATACTAGGTTTGCAAAAAAAGAAGATGTCATTAATCGTACTGGAGAGCATTTTTCATATCCTGTTGCTGGTCTTGGCGAAACGGAGACGTTGCACTATGAAGGACGAGTAATGAATTTCGGATTCGGAACTTTTGATTTTAGCAAAATGCCAATTGGAATTAGCTCTGCCAAACATGGTATTCAGAACAACAAGAAAGTTGCAGGGATAATCGGTAACAAAGTCTTGAAGAGATTTAACATCACATTCGACTATTCAAGAGAAACAATCTATTTTGTTAAGAATAGAAATTTTGAAGATGCATTCAAAGTCAACGCAAGTGGTTTATATCTTCAGATGAGCGAAGATATGAACAAGGTGTTGGTACATCGTGTATATAATGATAGCCCAGCCAAAGTTGGTGGAATAAAGAAGGATGCTGAAATATTAAAAGTTAATGGGAAAGAGGTTAGTGAATATACTCTGCCAGAGCTAAGAGAGTTATTAGAACAAGTAAATGAAGACGTTGAACTAACACTGTGGCAAATGGGCGAAGAGAAGACATTTACATTGGATTTGAGTGCCTTAATTTAAGCACAATTAAGCTTTATCAATGGCCTGCAGGATAATCTTGCAGGCTTTTTTTATTTCATCTTCCGTAATGATTAGGGGAGGAGCAATTCGCATCGATTTATCATTGAATAAAAACCAGTCAGTAACTACACCCAACTCTATCGCTTTATCAATGATTGGTTTTAGAGTATCATAGGATTCAAATTCGACAGCCATCATCAGGCCTTTGCTTCTGACCTCTTTGATTTTTGGATGCTTTAGAAGTTTGTGAAAAAGCTTTTCTTTTTCCTTAATATCATTCAATAACCTTTCATCTAGAATAGTTTGTAGTGTAGCAAGAGAAGCTGCTGAAGAAACAGGGTGCCCACCAAAAGTTGAAATGTGACCTAGTACCGGATTTTCAGTAAATACTTGCATGATCTCCTTATTGGATATGAAGCAACCAATAGGCATTCCACCACCCATTCCTTTCGCACTAACCACCACATCAGGAATAATGTTATAATGTTCAAAAGCCCAAAAATTTCCAGTTCTACCAAAACCACATTGTATTTCATCCAAAATAAGCAGAGTACCAGTCTCATCACATTTTTGTCTAACGGCACTCCAGTATGCATTATTTGCGTGGCATACTCCAGCCTCACCCTGAATGGTCTCAACTATGAATGCTGCGGTTTCGTTAGTGATGGCTTCTAGTTGATCTCGATCTCCGTACTTTATATGGGAAACACCTGGAAGTAACGGACGATAATTCCGCTTAAAAGACTCAGATCCTGTCAAAGACAGTGCACCATGAGATGATCCATGATAAGCGTCATAACAAGATAAAATATTCGATCTTCCAGTGTATCTTTTGGCAAGCTTCATCGCTCCCTCAATTGCTTCACTTCCAGAATTAACGAGATAAACCGAGTTCAATCTCTTTGGAAGAGTGTTAGAAAGAGCTTCTGCTAATCTCACTTGTGGACTTTGGATAAACTCACCATAAACCATGATGTGCAGATGCTTATCTACCTGACTTTTTATAGCTTCAATCACTCTTGGATGTCTATGTCCTACATTCGAAACTCCAATTCCTGATATAAGATCTATGTAGTTCTTACCATCCACATCCTGCATATAAATACCGTTAGCGGAGAGCATTTCCAGCATAAGCGGTGCGTCGGATGTTTGAGCTAAGTGATTTAAGAAAAGTTGTCTTTGTGAAGGCATGATGCAAAGATGCAAGACAAAAAAAGCCGAGACAATTTATCTCGGCTTCCTTTTACATTTATATAAATGTCAGCTTTTACGCTGTATGGCTCTCTTGGCTTTTTCCACAATGTCATTGACACCTAATCCATACTTATCAAGAAGTTCTTCCGGCTTGCCACTTTCTCCAAATTGATTATTGACAGCCACGAATTCTTGCGGTACGAGATTGTTCCTTACAATTGTCTGAGCAATACTTTCGCCCAATCCTCCAGCAACCTGATGCTCTTCTGCTGATACTGCACATCCTGTTTTAGCTATTGACTTTAGAATTGAATCTTCATCAAGCGGCTTTATGGTATGAATATTGATTATTTCTGCTGAAATACCTTGTTCAGAGAGTATAGCTTCGGCCTCAATTGCTTTCCATACAAGGTGTCCTGTAGCAAAAATGGAAACATCACTACCTTCAATCAAGGTAATGGCTTTTCCAATTTCAAAAGGCTGATTTTCCATAAACATTGGCCAGCCCGGTCTTCCAAATCTTAAATAAACCGGGCCATGGTAGTCAGCTATTGCAATCGTTGCTGCCTTTGTTTGATGATAATCACATGGATTAATAACTGTAAAATTAGGAAGCATTTTAGTCATACCAATGTCTTCTAGAACCTGATGGGTAGCACCGTCTTCTCCAAGGGTAAGACCTGCGTGTGATGCACATACTTTCACATTCTTTTCAGAATATGCTATTGACTGCCTTAATTGATCATAAACTCTACTTGTTGAAAAATTTGCAAACGTTCCAGTGAAAGGTATTTTACCACCTGTAGCAAGTCCGGCAGCAATTCCCATCATGTTCGCTTCTGCAATCCCTACTTGGAAAAAGCGTTCAGGAAATTCCTTTTGAAAGGCGTTCATTTTCAATGATCCGGTCAAATCAGCACATAATCCAACAACATTGGGGTTCTTTTTTGCAACCTCAAGCAGACCGTCACCAAACCCTGATCTTGTGTCCTTTTTTTCTGTGTAGGTTAATTTAGTTTTCATATTAATTAAACTGATGTGGTTGGTTAGTAATCCCCTAAAGTTTCTTCAAGCTGGCTAAGAGCATCCGCGAGTTGCTCATCGTTTGGAGCCACGCCATGCCATTTGTGCGTGCCTTCCATAAAGTCTACACCCTTACCCATTTCAGTAGTCATTAATACCATGACTGGCTGGCCTTTACCAGATTTGCTTTTAGCATCTTCAAGTGTCCGGATAAGTTCTTCAATATTGTTCCCATTACATTCCAGGACCACCCATCCAAAAGATTCGTATTTAGCTTTAAGATTACCCAGATCATTGACTTCAGAAATCGGTCCATCAATCTGTTGGCCATTGTAGTCAATGGTTGCAATAAGGTTATCAACTTTATTATGAGCTGCAAAGATAGCAGCCTCCCAAACTTGACCTTCCTGTTGTTCTCCGTCTCCCATCAAAACGAAAACATTTCTATCATCTCCGTTAAGTTTTTTTGATAAGGCCACACCTATAGCAGCCGAAAGTCCTTGTCCGAGTGAACCTGAAGCAATCCTAACGCCTGGCAATCCTTCTTCAGTTGCAGGGTGTCCTTGCAATCTGGATCCTATTTTCCTGAATGTGGCAAGTTCTGCCACTTCAAAGAAGCCTGATCTCGCAAGAACACTATAAAACACAGGAGAAATATGACCATTGGATAAAAAGAATACATCCTCATCTTGTCCTTCCATATTGAATGATGAATCATATTTCATAATGTAACTATAGAGAGTTACAAAATACTCCGTGCAACCCAGGGATCCACCAGGGTGACCGGAGTTTACAGCATGAACCATTCGCACAATGTCACGACGCACTTGAGAGCAAATTCTTTTAAGATTTTCTAGGTTAGGAGGATTTGTCATAGATCAAAATTTAGGTCTGCAAAACTATTGTTTTCAACGAGAATATATGGAACAACATTGAAAATGATCTTTAAGGACCTATTCTCGAATGAAATCATTATGAGTGTACAAATGGTATACTCACATCCATTACGGGTATTGGTCTATGGGTTAGTCCACTGCCTTGCTCTAACATTATCGATCAATAAATATTTTTTTAACAATAAAAAGTAAAGTATGAAGAGGATTTTACTACTTACTACTTTGTTCTTTTTTGCTTTTTCACAATTGATAGCACAAAGAACAGTAACAGGTAAGGTCACCGATGATTCCGGTGAAGGTCTACCTGGCGTAAACGTTGTGATTAAGGGCACAACTACTGGCGTTACCACAGATCTAGATGGTAACTATCAAATCTCTGTAGATGATGGAGCATCACTTGTTTTTTCCTACGTAGGATTTGAAGGACAAGAGGTGGCTGTGGGTTCAAGAACTACAATTGATATTTCTATGAGTGGAGTCACGGAATTACAGGAAGTTGTTGTGACTGGTGTTGCAATTGGCACCTCCACAAAGAAGTTGGGATTTTCTGTTGCTAAAGTAAGTGAAGAGCAGCTCCAGAGAGTGCCAGCTACTGATCCTGGCAACGCTTTGCGTGGAAAAACTGCTGGTATTACAATAGTTCAACCTTCAGGTAATCCAACATCAGCTCCATCTATTCGACTAAGAGGATCGACAAATCTTGCGGGCAGTCAGAGCCCATTAATTATAGTTGATGGAGTGATTACCGACGGATCCCTCGCTGATATTAATATGAATGACGTTGAATCTATTGAAGTGGTCAAAGGAGCAGCCGCTTCTTCTTTGTATGGATCACTGGCAGGCAATGGAGTTGTTCAAGTCATTACTAAAAGAGGAAGAGGTGCCAAAGAGCCAGAATTAAATGTAAGAGCAGAGTACGGATTTTCTCAAATAGCGAGAGATTATCCCATAGCTGAAAGACACTACTTTATGTTAGACGGAAATGGTGATTTCATTTTGAATTCGGGAGGACAGCTCACGGAGGATGTTGCCGATCCAGATGGTTTGATGGATAATCCATACCCCGCAGATTTAAACTTTGATAATGTCAAAGCTTTAATTACTCCTCAGCCTTGGAGGAACTTATCTACCTCTGTAGGAGGAGGATCAGAAAATATTAATTATTATTTATCATATCAGAACCTTAATCAAAAAGGAATTCTTGATGGAGCTCCAGATTTCAACAGAAATTCAGTCAAATTGAATTTGGATTTTTCTCCAATTGAAAAAGTAGAAATAAAATCTACTATTAATTATATAAAGTCGTCTGGTCCCACGGTAAGAGAACAGGGACAAGGTTCAAGTAATTTGTTTTTTGCCGCTCTTACATTCCCTCAGTATATTGATTTGACTGAAAAGGATGAAAATGGCGATTATGTAGCAGCACCAGAAAGATCAACTTGGTTTGATGGAAATTTTTCATATAGCCCGTTATATTTTTTGCAAAATGCTGATTTCGGATTAGAAAGAGATCGGATAATCGGAGGGGTTGACGTTAGTTATAAACCACTTGACTGGTTGACCATAAATGGCGCAATTACGGTAGATAATAGTAATGAGAGATCAAGAACTTTCATTCCTAAAGGCTTTGAAACCAGAGAGCCAGGTTCATTGAATTTTGGTACTATCACTATGGGCACTGAACGAATAGGTACTCAAATTGCCTCAGGCTCCATTATAGCACAACGGAATTTTGGCGATTTTAATACCGCATTAACTTTAAAATACCTCTTTGAGGACAGGACTTATACTTATGAGCAAATAAATTCGTCGGAATTCCTCGCGAACGGAGTTAATACCGTTCAGAATGCTCCTCAAACTAATTTCGGCCTGTTTAATACGAGTCAACCTCAAACAGCGGAGAACTATTTCATCAATTTGGATATAGATTATCAGGATAAAATCATTGCAAGTGGACTAGTACGTAGAGATGGCTCTTCTTTGTTTGGATCTGATGCTCGCAGCAAGTGGTATTACAGAGGATCATTAGCATATAGACTTACTGAAGACTTTGATGTACCAGGTGTTCAGGAATTAAAGCTTCGAGGATCTATAGGGACATCTGGTCAAAGACCTTCTGTATGGTCCTCCCAATACGAAACATTCTCTGTTAGTCAGTCTGGCATTGTTGGAAGAAACTTTGGAAATGCAGACCTGCAACCATCTACTGTTAAGGAAATAGAGTTAGGGATTAATGTAGCATTTTTGAATAGATTTTTGTTCGAGTTTAATTACTCAGATTCTCGAGTAGAAGATGACATATTGCAGGTTCCACTATCTGCTACATCTGGATTTGCTTTTCAATATCAAAATGTTGCTAATCTTAAATCAACAGCATGGGAGTTTATGCTTTCAGGTGATGTTATGACTAAAGATGATTTCAATTGGAATTCAAACTTCAACTTAAGTACTAATGAAACTATTATTAGTTCCTTGAATGGCGTAGCTCCATTCACAAGAAATACTAATACTGCGATTCCTGTATTTAGAGTTGAGGAAGGACTACCATATGGTACTATCTACGGTAGAGATATAGTAACATCCATAGATCAATTGAATACAAATGAAGATGGTATAGTGTTAAATGATCCCCATTACATTGCTACGGGTCAAGGAGCTACTATCGATCAATATGTTACGAATGAAGATGGATATGTAGTTAGAGAGGCTTTCTATAACACATCCAATGAAAATGTAATGTTTGCAATGGATGAGAACGATCAATTCGTTGATAAGCAAATTGGTGATACTAACCCAGATTTCATAATGGGATTTGGTAATACACTTACTTATCAAGGACTTTCTTTATACATACTTTTAGATTATCAGTACGGAGCTGATATCTATAATTATACCAAGCAGCTACTCTATTTTAACTATAGACACCAAGATCAGGTTGAGTATGCATCTGTAGGTAAGCATAGAAACTACAGCGGGCCTAGTAGCAATATATACTATGGTCAAGGGGCCACCTCTCATTTTGTAGAAGATGGCACATTCTTAAAAGTGCGTGAAATTTCTTTATCCTATTTGTTGAATTCTGAACAACTAGGTTCGGTTGCTAATGTGATCAAAAGTGCCAGGATTTCAGTATCGGGGCGTAATTTATTCACATTCACCAATTATTCTGGCTGGGATCCGGAGGTTGGTTTAGGGGATAATCCAACAAACTTCAGAATGGATGAATATTCTTATCCAAACTTTAGAACCTATACCGCATCTCTTCAACTTAAATTTTAAACAATATGAAGATTTTAAAGAGAATATGTTTGTTAACGCTTCTAGTTTTCGCTCAGTCATGTGCGGAGCTTGATGTTGAAAATACTAATGCGCCGGATGCTGATAGAGCATTAGCGAGTAGTACGGACTTGATTAGTTTAGTTACAGGTGGTATGGGTGATGTGTTTTATGGACAAACTGCAAATTCTGGTCCTAATCATATGGCACTTCAGGCTGACATTCTAACTGCGACCAATAATGCTTATGGATTTTGGCATGTTTGTGATCAGCCGCGAAGAGAATTGGTAAATAGTACGGGATATCCAGAATATCATATTTTCGATACGCCATGGACACTAAATAATACTGCTGTTGCTAACTTAAATCTTGTAATTAATCGAATTGTAAAAGATGAAACTATTATTCTCAATGAATCGGGAGATGATGTTTCACAGCAATTATTGGCTTGGGCTTACATGACAAGGGGGGTAGCACTAGGTTCTACAGGTATGGTCTTTGACAGAGGTTACGCTGCTCTAGAGGAAGTTCCTGCCACAGAATTAGTCCTTGTAGACTTCCCTGAAGTTATTGATGCAGCAGTTACATCTTTTGATAGAGCTATCGAAGCGGCAAATGGTGCTTCTTCGTTTGAATTAGATTTTTTTGGCAATATCTATTCAAAAGATTATTTCATCGCGCTATGTAACAGTTACGCTGCTCGATATGCAGCATCTTCTGCTAGAAATAGTTTACAGGCAGCTAATTTAGATTGGGCAGCAATACTTGATTATGCAGAAAAGGGAATTACTGAAAGTTTTATACCTATTTCTGATAACTCTGCTATCGCTGCAGAAAACATATCATTTATTGAATCTCCTATAGCTTCTGATGCTACATATATTCCTGCCGATCAAAAGATTGCTTGGTTGTTTGATCCAGTAAATATGCCTAAGAATTATCCTTCAGATGCCACAGTATTGGATCCTCCGGAGACTGATGATGCAAGGTATGATTTGTACTATTTCTACTCAACGAACTTTGGGTTCCTAAATGCCTCAAGGAATAGGTCGATGTTTAGCAATATGAACTATAACAGATATCCCGAGTTGAGAGGAAATGCGTCATATGCAAATACACCGGTTCCATTGATGTACGCAGCTGAGATGTTATATCTACGTGCTGAAGCTGAATGGTATCTTGGAGATAATTCAACAGCCTTAGGCTTAATTAACTCAGGTCCTAGATCAACAGTTGGTGGTCTTGAGGATGAATTATGTAGTACTGATGACTGCCTAGAGCATCTACTACATTATGAGTACAGCATAGAGCTAGCCCATTCAGGTATGGGTATAGGTTGGGCCTATATGAGAAGACATGACCTACTTCAAATTGGTACACCGCTTCACTGGGCTGTACCTGCACGTGAACTCGAAGTTTTAGGACAGGAAGTTTACACGTACGGAAGTCCAATTAAAGCGGATGGGGTAAATACTGCAGATGGTAGTAATTCTTGGACTAATAACTAATTAATATTATGAAAAAATATATTTTTCCATTAATTGTCCTAGTGACAGTTTTTACTTCCTGTGATCCAGATGATCCAGGATTTGAATCAGTTGATTTTGCTTCAATTGATAGTGTATACAACGTTGTTTCTGGTGAGACCACCGTTGTAGCGGGTACCAATTTTAATTTTTCTGTCAAAAATCGACAAGGATCTTCTTATGAATTCTTCATAACTGGTTACAATGCTACATTCGTGAACGATAATACATATCCTTTTATTGGTACTGGTACATTTGAGTACTTTGATTCTGGAGATCCTGTTAATGCTACCGTAGAAGTCAGAGAAACTACTTCATGGGGGATAAATGAAACGTTTACTTATGATATTGTAGTTGTACCATACAGCAATGATTTCAGTCCAGAGGAAATGTATTCAGGTACCACTCAATATTTACGTTTAGATAATTTGTTTGGTGGCTCTTCTTATAACTGGTCTATTTCAGGTGCCGATAATGCAATGTTGAGTAGTACAGATAGTACAGTAGCTGTTTTAACCACTACAGCGAAGGCAACTGACGATGTAGCAACAGTGACTGTAGTAGAAACTACCGCAACAGGGGATGCAACTGAGTACTCCTTTGAAATAAATATTCTTGCATATTGTGCATATGGCCTTGAAGCGATAGATGGAACTGTTTTTGGAACAACCGAGTACGATTTGAGCTATGGTTCACAGGGTTCTGTGGGTAACTTTGGAGGTGATTATTCCAGTATTGCTTCATTTGATTTCGATGGAACTTCAATTATTGCTAACGATTTGAATGTTAACTGGATGGTGGATTTTTGGGGGGAAACGATAGACGTCCAAAATCCAGTTACAATTAAAGCCGACGAGCTTGGCTTGATTTTGACAATTGATGAGCAAGTATATATGAATACCACATATAATGATGCTCCATACACTTATACGATAGATGGGTCTGGATTAGTTGATGGATGTTTAGGAACTTTTATTCTTGAATGGAATCTATGTAGTGTAGAAGATGGATATTGTTTACCTTTTAGGATGGAAGGCGAATTGCCAAATTAGAATTCTGATAACGATATAAGTTCGAAATGTTAAATATGAAACCTGCAGAGTGGTCTGCAGGTTTTTTTGTGGAATCTTAAAGAAGCACAAGAAAAAGTACAGAGTTAGAGGCATAGACTTAATGAGAGCCAACCACCAATGAAATTAAATTATAGTTGTTAAAACAATAACTTCAATTAAAATCGTCGCAATTACAATGTTACCTTATTGTTAAAGTTGGGATAATTGACTTACTTTGATGGATTAGTAACCTATTTTTTTAACAAAACAAAGTAAAGTATGAAGAGGATTTTACTACTTACTACTTTGTTCTTTTTTGCCGTCACATGTCTGATGGCACAGAGAACAGTGTCCGGTAAGGTCACCGATGATTCCGGTGAGGGATTACCGGGTGTGAACGTTGTGATTAAAGGCACAACAACAGGTGTTACCACAGATCTAGATGGTAACTATCGTATCTCCGTTGATGAAGGAGCTACGCTTATTTTCTCCTATGTTGGATTTAATACTCAAGAGGTATCAGTAGGATCGAGAACTACAATCGATCTTTCTATGTCTGGAGCCACTGAACTTCAAGAAGTAGTTGTTACTGCTTTTGGAGTGGAACGGGAAAAGAAAGCTTTGGGTTATAGCGTGCAGAGTGTTGATAGTAAAGCTATTACCGATGCTGCCGCTCAAAATCCAATTGATGCCTTAAGTGGTAAAGCTGCTGGGGTACAAGTTATCCGTTCTTCGGGTACAGCTGGAGGAGGATCTAGAGTAACTATTAGAGGTGTTACGTCCATGGTTGGAGATAATCAGCCCCTTATAGTAATAGATGGAGTTCGAGTAAACAATGAAACTTATTCAAGTGAGGCTCAAACAGCGGGTACTTCTCAATCTAATAGATTGATGGACCTTAACCCTGATGATATTGCATCAATGAACGTACTTAAAGGTGCTGCTGCAACTGCTCTATACGGTACAGCTGGATCTACAGGAGTAATTGTAATTACTACAAAAAAGGGAAGCAAAGGTCAAGCACTTGATGTGAGTTTTACTTCAAGTGTACAATTTGATCGTGTTTCTACTTTACCGAAACTACAATCAACATATGCTCAAGGATGGTCAGGTGCTTACGATGCACCGGAAACTGGAAGCTCAACATCTTGGGGACCTCATCTGTCGACCCTAAGCTACGATGGAGATTCAAGTTACCCATATGACAAAAATGGTAGAATTGTAAGTGCAACGGATGCAAGCGCAAATGGTCAAGCAGTTAACAGTTATGATAATACTGGTGATTTCTTTCAGACCGGTAAAGCATTTACCAACTCAATTGCAATTGCTGGAGGAGGCGAGACAGCTTCTTTCCGTTTATCTTATTCAAACCATACTCAAGAAGGAATTATTCCTAACAATAAGTATGACAGGAATACTCTTAAGTTAGCTTCAGATCTTCAAGCTACTGATAAGCTAAGATTCTCAGGATCAATCAACTATACAAGATCTGATCATGTTAGAATCCAGCAAGGTTCGAATACCTCAGGTATCAACCTTGGTCTATTCAGAACTCCAGTAACATTTGATAATTCAAATGGATTTGGAGCTGGAGCTGTAGATCAGCCTTCTTCATACATTTTTGAAGATGGATCACAAAGAAACTATCGTGGTGGTGGTGGTTATGACAACCCTTTCTGGGTAGTTAACCTTGCGCAAAGATTGGAAAATGTAGATAGAGTTTTTGGTAACTTGATGGTTACATATGATTTCAGTCAGTGGGTCAAAGTATCATTAAATGTTGGTACTGACTTTACAAGTGATGAGAGAAAGCAGGAATTCGAAATTAATTCAAGAACTGCTCCAGGAGGTCGTGTGATTCATGACGATTATACGGTTAACCAAACAGATGCATACTTGCAAATCTCAGGTGGTGGCCAGTTTGATCAAATTGGGTTTAACTACTCAGCGGGAGTAAATCTATTTAACTACCGATTTGATAATTCATTAACAACTGGTAATTCACTAGCTTCTCAAGGCTTTGTCAATATGGCTAATGCTTCTGACGTGACTAATGTAAGAACTATTAATCGCTACAGAACAATGGGTATTTTCGCAACAGCTGAGGCAAATTATGCGAATACAGTATTCTTAACTTTGACAGCTAGACAAGATTATGATTCTCGACTAAGTGCACCAAGTAAAGATTTTGCTGCAGGTGATATTGGTTTTATCTATCCATCAGTTAGTACCTCATTTGTATTTTCTGAATTATTGGATGTTGATTTCTTAACTTTTGGTAAAGTAAGAGCTTCATGGGCTCAAGTGGGTGCAGGTCCGCCGAACCCATATTCAACTTCTTCTGTTTTCGTTTCTTCGAATGTTGGAGATGGCTGGGGTGACAATATTCCATTCCCGCTTGGTGGTGTAACAGGATTCGAGTTATCAGGAACGCTAGGGAATCCAGAATTGACTCCTGAATCAACTACTTCTGTTGAATTAGGTTTAGACGTACGATTCCTTGATGGAAGAATTGGTTTGGATGCAGCATACTTCAAGAGAGAAACAAAAGATGCTATTCTTCAAGCTTCATTGCCTAGATCAACAGGATACACCAGTGTATGGTTAAACTCTGGAGCAATGACTTCAGACGGAATAGAGCTAACACTTGATGGTGATATTCTTAACTCAGGAGATTTGAGATGGAATACTAGTATCAACTTCACAAAATTCAAATCTGTTGTTGATGAACTTGCTCCAGGACTGGAAAGATTCCAGATAGGTGGATTTACCGGAACGGGTATTTTCTTGATAGCTGGTAACCAATACGGTGCAATTTTTGGAGGTGCTTACCTTCGAGAAGGAGCTGGTGGAGCAAATGATGATGGACTAAATATTCCTGATGGCGAAATCGTTATTAACGATGATCCAGCAAGTGGAGAATATGGATTCCAAATTCCTGATCCATCACTGAGAGCTATTGGAAATAGCAATCCGGATTTCCAGGTTGGTTTTAAGAATAGTATAGACTACAAACGATTTAATTTCTCGTTCTTGCTAGATTGGAAACAAGGTGGTGAGATGTGGAACGGAACAAACTGGGCACTTACTTTCTTTGGCACATCTCAGCTTACAGCTGATACCAGAGAAGAAGCTCCATTTGTAATACCAGGTGTGAAACAATCTGATGGTACGCCAAATGATATTCCTATCGTTAGAGGTCAGAATTACTGGACAAGCTCTCTAGGAGGATTTGGTAGTGTTGATGAGCAGTTTATTCAGTCTACTTCATGGATAAGATTAAGAGAGGTTTCTCTTTCTTACAGATTCGATACATCAAACATATTGAATGGATTCTTTGACGCTGCGTCATTAGGATTCTACGGAAGAAACCTATGGTATGACACACCTTACGATGGTGTTGATCCTGAAACTAGTTTGGTTGGTACAGGGAATGCTCAAGGGTTAGATTATTTTAACCAAGCGAGCTCAAGATCTTACATTGTAAGACTTAACCTTAACTTTTAATTTCTAAAGAGACTAAACATGAAAAATATATTTAAAGCAATAACACTTGCTTTTGGTGTCCTAGTGATGTCAAGTTGTGAAAGTTATTTAGGAGGGGATCTGAATGAGAATCCAAACTCCCCTACAGACGCTCCAGTATCAGTTGTTTTGCCAGTTGGACTGGTAAATGCCGCTGATTTGACTGGTGGATTTTTCTCAAGAAGTACAGGCGTTTTGACGCAGCAAGTTGAAGGAGTTGCGCGTCAATGGTCTTCTATTAACAATTATTCCAGTTTCAACCCTGCGTATGCAAACACAGGATGGAATAACATGTATGAGAATACTTTGATTGAATTCTTTACGGTTAAGGAAAAGGCAGCAGAACTTGGATACGCTCACTATGAGGGTGTAGCTGATATAATGATTGCCTATTGCTTAATGTTAGCTACTGATGTATGGGATGATATTCCTTACAGCGAAGCTCTTCAAGGAACGGATGTTCTACAGCCAGGACTTGATACACAAGCTGAAATTTATACTGAAGTATTTGCATTCTTGAATTCTGGAGCGACATTGCTAGCAGGATCTGATGGAGGCTTAGCTCTTGGTTCTGATGATGTTATCTATGGTGGCAGCGCGAGTCAATGGATAAAGGCAGCATCTGCTCTTGAAGCCAGAGCTCAGCTTCACAATGGTAATTATGCTGCGGCATTAACTGCAGCTCAAAATTCATTCACTAGTTCAAGTGATAATCTAGCTTATCAGTACCCGGGAGGAGATGCAGGAGCTGGTCAGTGGTATCGATTCAATCGAGATAGAACTGGTGACATTGAATTCCATCCGACAATGGAGGGAATTATGGAAGGTTTGGGTGATACCTGGAGAGAGCCAGTATTCGACAATACTTTCATTACATCGCATCCATATTTGACTGATGATTTCAATCAAGAATTAATCACTTACAGAGAGATTAAGTTTATTGAGGCAGAGTGCATTTCAAGAACTACAGGAGATCCTACTACGGCATTTCTCGCTGGAGTTCAAGCGCATTTTGATCATTTGGGAGTTGGAGGATACGCAACTTATGTTGCAGCAAACTATGCTGCAGCACCTTCACTCAATCAAATCATGACTGAGAAGTATATAGCTATGTTCTTACAGCCTGAAGCTTATAATGATTGGAGAAGAACTAATGTTCCTTCTTTAACTCCAACATCTGGCTCAGCTGTACCTGTTCGCTTCCCTTATGGTGAAGATGAAATTACGTTCAATACAAATGTGACGGATGTTGATATTTTCACATCAAATGTTGGATGGGACAACTAATAGTTATTTAAATGAAATATGACATGAAAAAAATAACATATATGATAATGGCATGCTTACTTTTTGTGGCATGCGATAATACGAACCCTTTAGAGGATTTGGGAGGTGCAAAAGCTGCATTCGCAAGTTGGGTTTCGGCACCTTCTGGGGATTTACTTGTATCTGATGCAGCGTCATCAGTTAGTTGGGAATTTGAGTTAATTGATGGAAATGGAGGTAATGATGTTACCTCTGTTGCAATCGACGTAACAGATGGAACGAATAGTGGAAATTTAGCTACTGTTAGTTCTTTTTCAGCAAATAGCAACGGAGTACAAGGAGCTTCGGGAAGTTTTAGCTTAACTGATATTGCTACTGCACTTGGTGTAGCAGTTGGTACGATTGGTGAAGGCGCTGATTTCGATTTTACTATTACAGTAACTAAAAGTGATGGTACTACATGGGGCCAAGCAAATGCTGGTGCTGCATCAGGATATGATCCTGCTGTACCATTCTCTATGAGTACTGCAACTGAAACTGTAAGTGTAGCAAGTTTTGCAACTATAGATACTTACCTTAATTCAGGTAACGTGGATACTGTATTCTTAGAATTTGCTAATGATTTCACTTCAGAATTGTCTGTTCAGCCTACTGTGACACGCATTTCAGCGGGTGGGAATACAGATGATGCCATTGGAGCAGTTCAAGTATTAACAGATGCTAGTGGAGCAGATTCAGTATACTATGTAAGCTATACTCCAGGAGCGGCAGCAAATGATACTATTAACATCGTTGTAGCAGGTGCATCAGCGTTTGCAACTGGATTTGTAATGACAAATGACACGACTGAAATGGTCTACATTATAGATAATGCAAATCCTACAATTGCTGCGAATGGTTCATCTGAGCAGTTTGGAACTGGTGGTGCATCTCTTGGCTACGAGTTCAATCTTGTAGCTAGTGAAACTATTGGTTGGGCAGTACTCGATGTTGATTGGGTAGATGTTGGCACGACTGATTCTACTGTAAAGATTGATGGTGATGATACCGCAGTTTTGAACTATATGTTTGATTGGGCTCAGGCTGACGGTGCAGTGACACTAACAATGACAGTTTATGATTTAGCTGGAAATAGCGTGGCTATTCTTCCAGTAGTATTAAATTAATTTTTAATATTATTAGATTTCAAAAAGGTCACCGCTTGCGGTGACCTTTTTATTTAATTTTTATATTCGATTCATTTAAGCTTCTTATGTCTCAGCTTTTTAAGTTTTATAGAATAGTATTTTTATTACCTGGTATGTTGTTTTTTGGATGTGAAACCAAAAATGAACAAGGTGACAGCACCTTGTTCAAACATGTCTCTAATTCAATAGATTTCATTAATGTTTTAAAAGAGGACACAGAACTCAATCCGTTTATTTATGATAATATCTATAGTGGATCGGGCATAGCTATTGGAGATATTAATGGTGATGAATTACCGGATTTGTATTTTGGGGGAAACCAAGTTAAAGACGAGCTCTATCTGAATCTGGGGAATTGGAAGTTTGAGAAAGTTACTGAGAAGGCCGGAATACTCAATAGAGGAGGATGGACAAGTGGAGTTTCTATGGTCGATATAAATAATGATGGTTTTCTTGATATTTATGTGTGCAAAACCTTGTATGATGATTCACCTGAATTAAGGATGAATGAATTATATATCAATAATGGTGATGGTACATTTTCTGAAGAAGCACAATCCTTTGGTTTAGCAGACCCTTGGAGAAGTCAACAGGCAGTATTTTTTGATTATGATAAAGATGATGACCTTGATTTATTTTTAGTCAATCAGCCACCAAATCCTGGCATACTTTCTGAGTTAAAAGGAAATGACTGGAGAATACCATTGCTTAGCTGGAGACTCATGCGTAATGATGAAGGTTTCTTTAATGACGCAACCGAGGCTGCAAACGTCAATGATGTTGGCTATGGATTGAGTGCAATTCCTTCAGACTTTAATAATGATGGTTGGACTGATATTTATGTAACGAGTGATTACAATAATCCTGACTATTTATATATCAATCAAGGCGACGGCACTTTTAAAAATGTGCTGCAAAAAAGTATGGGTCACATAACCTATTTCAGTATGGGAGTAGATGCCTCAGATATCAATAATGATGGTTGGTCCGATTTAGTTGTTGTGGATATGGTTGCGAAGGACAATTTTGGATTAAAGTCAAATATGAGTGGAATGAATCCTGACGCATTTTGGAATACCGTCGAAAATGGGGGGCATTATCAATATATGATGAATACCCTGCAGCTAAATCAAGGGGTAGATGAATCCGGAACAAACGTCTTTAGTGACATTTCTTTGCTGAGTGATGTTTCATTTACAGACTGGAGTTGGACACCACTTTTTTCAGATTTTGATAATGATGGATTTCAGGATTTATTTATTTCTAATGGTATTTATCGAGAGCTAAGGAATACCGACGCTATTGCTGAAATAAACAAAAGTGTAACGTCCTATTTAAAACAAGGGATGAGTAAAGATGATATTCTGAATAAAGCTATCAATTCATTGTTGGCTATTTATCCTCAAAGACGAGTGTCCAATTACGTTTTTAAGAATAAGAATGGAATGGAATTTCGTGATCTAAGTACAAATTGGGGACTTGATGATGGATTCTGGACAACTTCAGCAGCATATGGTGATCTTGATCTCGATGGCGATCTTGATTTAGTTATAAATAATCTAAACGATACATCAGTCGTTTATCAAAACTTATCTAATGAATTAAATAAGAATAGTTTCATTAAGCTTTCGGTTCCATCAAAGGAGATCGGAGCGAGAATAGAAATTTCTTATAAAGAAGATTCTAAATTACTGTACCAGTTCAGGGAAGTAAATAACATTAGAGGGTTTTATTCTTCTGTAGACCCTACGGTTCATTTTGGTCTTGGCAAAGCCAAAAAAATAGAGCGTTTGAAAATCACCTGGAATGATGGTTCAATAACGGAATTGAAGGAAGTTGCTATAAACAAGACAATAAAATTAGAGAAGCAATCAAGTAGTGAACCTTCTGAAGAAGTAATAAGAGCTTATGCTGGGCTATTTGTAAAGAAGCCTTCAAAGGCTTTTCATAGGGAGAATGAATTTGATGATTTTGAAAGAGAAATATTATTACCGCATAAGCTTTCTGATTTTGGACCAAAGTTATCAGTAAACTCAAAAAATGAAATATATTTTCCTGGTGCATTGAATTCTGTGGGAAAGCTGATAAACCTTCTCACTAACGAAACAAGGGATATCAATTCTAATCCAGATGTTGAAGAAGTTGCATCGGTTTTTTTTGATGCAGACAATGATGGTGATGATGATCTTTATGTTGTTATTGGAGGCAATGAACAAAGTTTAGATCGATCTTCATATCAAGATTTGTTTTACGAAAACAAGGACGGTAATTACTCTAGAAGAAATATTTTACCGACTTTTCAAAGTAGTACCATTGTAGCTAGACCGTTTGATTATGATGGAGATGGAGATGAAGACTTGTTCATAGGAGGTAGACTTGTTCCAGGTGAGTATCCATTGGCACCAGGAAGTCGATTATTCAAAAATACGTTCATTGAAAATGGGATTTTGGGATTTGAAGATGTAACAGCGATATCAGCACCGCAGCTATTAAATACGGGGATGGTAAATGATGCAATCTGGTCAGACTATGATGGAGATGGTGATTATGACCTAATAATTGTTGGAGAGTGGATGCCCATAACTGTATTTAAAAATGAGGCCGGAAAATTGACGAGTGTTTCGAAGGATTTAAATCTTGACGAGAAAACTGGCTGGTGGTTTCATATACAAGCGGCGGACTTTGATAATGATGGAGATGAGGATTATTTAGTTGGAAACCTTGGTCTTAACTATAAGTACAAATCATCTGCTGAGAGCCCATTCTCCCTGTACAGCCACGATTTTGATAGCAATGGGCGGAGAGATATAGTCTTAAGCTATTTTGATTCTGGTAAGGAAGTGCCATTAAGGGGTAAATCATGTTCCAGCCAACAGATCCCTGATTTAAAGAAAAAAATAAAATCTTACAATGAGTTTGCATCCTTAAGTGTAAATCAGATTTATGGTGACGAAGCATTGAGCAACTCACTCACATACAAAGCAAATACATTTAAAAGCATGCTTTTAATGAACGAGAATGGATCACTTATAGAAAAGACTCTGCCAATTGAAGCTCAAATAGCTCCCTTAAGAGCGTCAGTTCCAATTGATTTAAACAAAGATGGATTACTGGATATCATTTATGGCGGCAACCTTTATGGTGCTGAAATAGAAACTCCTCGAGCAGATGCCGGAGTAGGAGGTGTGCTAATTAATGAAGGAGGGTTATCATTTAGGTCATTATCAGCTCACGAGACCAAACTCTATTTAAACAACGATGTTAGAGATATATTAGTAATTGATAACAATACTGAAGTTGATCAATTGATTGTTTCTGCTAATAATGATAGCTTAATGATCTACACGATCAATCCAACATATAAATTCGAATAGATCATGAAAAAAACACTTTGCTATTTTACAATCCTAGCAGCTTTTGCTGTAAACGCTCAGTCTCCATATGAAATAATTGATAGCGTTAGCTCTGAGAGAATAAAGCAAGACATTCAAAAGTTGGTTTCGTTTGGCACAAGACATACAATGTCTGATACTGAGTCAGAAACACGCGGAATCGGAGCGGCTCGAAGATGGATACAATCAGAATTTGAAAAGATAAGTAAGGATTGTGGAGGTTGCCTGGAGGTTTCCACACAACGAACTTTAGAAAAAGGAAGTGAAAAAACACGAATTACAAAGGATACAGAAATTGTTAATGTGATTGCAGTGATTCGAGGAACTAAATATCCAAATCGTTACGTAATCATGTCTGGTGATATTGATAGTAGAGTGTCTGATCCATTAAATTATACTGATGATTCACCGGGTGCTAATGATAATGCTTCGGGTATGGCTGGTGTAATTGAGGCGGCTAGAGTCCTCTCTAAATATGAATTCGAAAGCTCAATAATGCTGGTAGGTCTGTCAGGTGAGGAACAAGGGCTCTACGGAGGGAAACATCTTGCAGCTAAGGCAATAGAAGAGGAATGGGAGATTGTTGGTATACTCAATAATGACATGATAGGTAATATTCAAGGAGTAGATGGAGTAATTGATAATCGAACATTTAGAATTTTCTCTGAACCAACTAATCCGAAAGACTCAGATTTCCAAAAACGAATGATGCGGTATTACGGTGGCGAGGTTGATGGTGTATCAAGGCAGTTGGCAAGGTATGTCTATCAAATAACTAAAACCTACATGCCGGAAATGAATCCGATGATGATTTACAGACTCGATCGATTTGGCAGGGGAGGACATCATCGACCATTTAATGATGCTGGATTTGCAGGAGTACGAATAATGGAGGCACATGAAAATTATACACAGCAACATCAGGATATCCGCGAGGAAGATGGTATTAAATACGGAGATGTAATTGAAGCTGTTAATTTTGAATATGCCAAAAAACTAACCACAGTCAATGCGATTTCGCTTGCCGCACTAGCTTCGGCTCCTTCCCAGCCTCAAAATGTAGCAATAAGTGGAGCTGTTCAACCTTCTACTACCCTTTATTGGGATAAAATTGCCGATCCTAACCTTGCGGGATATAAGGTTTATTTTAGAGATACTACCTCACCAACCTGGGACAAATTTTATCATGTAGATAAAGAGGCAAACGAATTTACCTTAAAAGGAATAGTCATCGATAACTACTTTTTTGGCGTATCGGCTGTAGGTAAGAATGGTAATGAGAGTTTAGTCGTATTTCCGAGTGAAGTAAGGAGATAGAAAGAAATTCAACTACAAAAAGCCTCATACTGAATTCAGTTTGAGGCTTTTTTTATTCCTTCAGTTGAATCCATACATTTTACACGACAGTAAATGGATTCTTTTTAGACCTAATTGGTAGCCTATACACATAAAAATCGAAAAAGGTTGGATTTCGACCCATGCCTTTTTTTACAATTAATTGGATGACTTGGGAGCTAACATTAAAGGTTTATTCAACTAATTAAATTTTATGAAAAAAGCTTACTTAGTATTAATGGCATGTCTTTTTGTTGCCTCAAGTTTGATGGCGCAGAGGACGGTAACGGGTAATGTCACCGATGATGACGGTGAAGGAATACCCGGTGCAACGGTTCAAATTAAAGGAACCACAACTGGTGTAGTTACTGATGTAGATGGTAGCTACAGTTTGACAGTTTCCAATGATGATGTCTTACTTATATCATTTATTGGATTTATTACACAGGAAATTCCTGTTGGAAATAGAACAGTAATTGATGTTTCAATGGCTGCAGATTTCACGGAACTTCAGGAGGTTGTGGTTACAGCAATTGGATTGACAGCTCAAAAAAGAGATTTGGGCTATTCTGTTCAGGAAGTAAATAGTGAGGAAGTAGATCGTGCGAATGAGGTCAATTTAGTAGCTAGCTTAGCGGGTAAAGCTGCAGGTGTTCAAGTAACGAGTTCCGGAGGAACAGCAGGTGCAGGAGCACAAATCAGAATACGGGGAAACTCAACCATTCAAGGATCGAATTCTCCACTATTTGTTGTGGATGGTATTCCGATAGATAATAGTACATTCACTACGGCAGATTCTCCAGAGGATGCAATCTCTAATTTAGGTTCTGGTGGTGTAAATAACTCAAACAGAGCTATTGATATCAATCCGAATGATATAGCTAGTCTTACCGTTTTGAAAGGTCCTGCAGCAACCGCACTTTATGGAGTACGAGCGGGAAACGGAGCTATTTTGATTACAACTAAAAGAGGTAAAAAAGGTGCTGCCAAAATCAATTATTCATTTGGAATGACCTTTGACAAGGTCAATAAGCTACCAGATTTGCAAACGACATATGCTCAAGGTAATGTTGTAAGCGGAGTGCCAACTTTCCAGGGGCCAATGACAGGTTCATTTACAGGAAATAGTTGGGGTCCGAGGATAGATGAGTTGCGTTATGCAAATGAAGCATCAATTTGGGATCCAAATGGACTTATAGTACATTCTTCAGATTCCAGAGCAACAAGTAGAGTAGCGCAAGCATATAACAATACTGAAGCATTTTTTGAAACAGGTATTACGGCAAATCACTACATAAGTGCTAGTGGTGGAACCGATAATGTTAATTACTACCTATCTGTTGGGTACTTGAATCAGGAAGGGATCATTCCGAATAATACGTTTGAGAGAACTTCAGTTAAAGCAACCATTTCATCTAACCTTACGGATAGATTGAAAGCAACAATCTCTACCAACTTTATCAATAGTGGTGGACAAAAAGTACAGAATGGATCAAATACCTCAGGCGTGATGCTTGGGCTATTAAGAACCACACCTTCGTTTGATAATAGAGCTGGTGTCGATCCAGATAACGACCCATCTGCATATCAGTTTGATGATGGAACACCAAGGGCATACAGAGGTCAAATTGGCGGTGGTGCCATTTATGATAACCCATATTGGACTGTTTACAAAAATTTCATGAATGATAACGTAAACAGAGTTATTGGCTATGCACAATTAAGTTATGATTTTACCGAGTGGTTTACATTAAACTCTCGGGTTGGTATTGACCAATATTCAGACTTCAGAAAGTTTAGAAATGATATCGGTTCAGGGTCTTTTGGAGTGGGTCAGGTTATTAACCAGGCGATTACAAATACAGATCTTAATGTTGATGTTTACGGTACGATTCAAAAAGAATTGACCTCTGATATCTATCTAAATGGTACGTTCGGATGGAATTATTATGATAAGAAAGTTGAAAATAGAAGAGAAGATGGACAAGGTCTGGCTTCTAGAGGTTTTTTCAATGCAGCTAGTGCTCAAAGCTTTAGCGTGGTAGAAAGACCAACAGCTAAGCAATTGTATGGTGTATATGGTGACATAAGACTTTCGTATCAAGAAATGCTCTATCTAAACATTACCGGAAGAAATGACTGGTCTTCCACTTTGGGATCGTCTAATAATTCATTTTTCTATCCAGCGGTTGCTCTAGGCTGGGCATTTACTGAAAATATTGATTTAGGAAATGCACTGCCATATGGTAAATTAAGGGCTTCCTATGGAAAAGTTGGTAATGATGCTCCGTTTGGATTTACAGCATCATCATTCACGCAAGCAAGAGTACGAGATGGATGGACTACACCAAACGGTGTTCTTTTCCCAGCTTTAGGAACAAACTCGTTTATTCCTAACAACATTCTTGGTAACCCAGAGTTAAAACCTGAATTCACAACTACCTTCGAGATAGGTGCCGATTTGAAATTTTTAGGAGGTAGAATTACCGCTGATATTACTTATTACAAATCATTGACAGAAGATGCAATCATTAGTGTAGATCTTCCTTACACTACAGGATTTGCTCAAACTGTAATTAATGCTGGTGAAATTGAAAATAAAGGTATAGAGGCAGTAATTACAGGAAGTGTTGTAAGAACGCAGGACTTTGAATATGAGATTGGTTTAATCTTTAATAAGTACGAGTCAATTGTAAATGAGATCGCCCCAGGCTTGGATGTGATCACGATTGATCCATTTGGCACACAACGAATCCAAAAAGGGGAACCGTACGGAATTTTCTTCGGAACTAGATTCCTAAGAGATGATCAAGGAAGAATGGTAATCGACCAGAACACAGGAATGCCTTTGCAAAACCCTGTTGATGGAAAAGTCGGTAACCCAAATCCAGATTTCACACTAGGATTCAGAAATACTTTTACATATAAAGGCATCGAGCTTTCTATGTTATTTGATTTCCGTAAAGGGGGCGATGTATACAATGGTACTTCAGGAGTGTTGAATGGCTTTGGCGTAGGTGCTGAAACATTGGATAGAAATGAGGTTGTAGTTTTCCCAGGTGTGGAAGCTGATGCCAATGGTAATCCAACAGAAACTGTAAATACCCTTGCTGTCGTAAAAGGCGGTACTGACGGAGGTACCAATTTCTATCAAAACTATGGTTTTGTAAACTTGGACGAATTGACTGTACAGGATGGCTCATGGATTAGATTGAGAGATGTAAATATCTCGTATAGCCTACCTGCATCGCTGATAGATGGGCTTCCATTCTCAGCAATTACAATCAATGCAAACGCACGAAATGTATTCTTGATTACCGATTATACTGGGATTGATCCGGAAACCAACTTGACTGGTGCAGCTAGTAATGTATTTGGATATGACTATTTCAATAATCCGAATACGAAGAGTTATGGGTTCAAGTTAAACTTTACCCTATAATCAATCTAAAAAGATAATAAGATGAAAATAAAAGTAATATCTATATTGACTTGTCTCGTTTTAATCAGCAGTTCATGCGATTTTGATGAGGACATTAATGTAAGCCCGGCAACACCTGCTGATGTATCAGCACAAGCGATTGTGCCTGCTGCTCAAGCCGGAATGGCGTGGGTAGTTGGCGGTGAATTGGTTCGATTGAGTGGACTATTCACCCAACAGTTTGTTGGAATTAACGCTCAACAAGCGGATAACTATCGCTATTTATGGGTTCCAGCCGATGGCGATGGAATCTTCTTTAGGATGTATGTATCTACATTGCAGCCTCTAGTAATTATCGATGAAAAGGCAACTGCTGAGGAGTCGAATCATACTTCTGGTATGGCCAAGGTTTTGATAGCTCATGGGCTAGGATCTATGACGGATCTATTTGGCGATGTACCTTATACAAGCGCTTTTGGGGCAAGAGATGGCAACCTTCAGCCTACCTATGATACGCAGGAGGATGTTTATACGACCATTCACAGCTTGTTAGATGACGCAATCACACTTCTTAGTGGACCTGCTGGAAATGGTGCAGCTCTAGGTGGCGATGACCTTATTTATGGTGGTAATACTGCAAGCTGGATTGCTGCAGCACATTCACTAAAAGCTAAGTATTACATGAGGCTTTCAAAGGTAAGTGCAACAGCATATTCAGATGCTGAAGCGGAACTTGCAAATGCAATTGCTTCTTCTGCTGGGGACTTGCAGTTATCATTTGGAACATCTCCTAATGAATCTAATCCTGCATATCAGTTTTCTCAAGATAGAGGAGGTAATATTAATATTGATCCATTTTTCTTTGGCATGCTGAATACGCTGAATGATCCCAGAAGATCTGCTTTATTTTTAGTAGATGCAACTCAGCCTTCTGGCTATTCAACCACATTTGATGCTGGCACTTATTATACCAATATCAATGCTCCAGTGATAATGACAAGCTACACAGAGATGAAGTTTCTCGAAGCGGAAATTGAATTAATGGGAAATAGTGATATTCCTGCAGCGGAAGCCGCTTTGGCCGAAGCTATCGGATCATCTATAGCGAAGCTGACAAGCTCCAGTGATGCGGCATATGTGGCAACAAACTCCGCTTTGGCCGGGCTTGCGGATGATGCAGCTCGCTTGGAGCAGATAATGACCCAAAAGTACATTGCAATGTATTCTAATGGGATTGAGCCATGGGCAGATTATAGAAGAACAGGATATCCAAATCTGACTCCAAATTCAAATGGAATTAACTCGTTCAACTTAAATGGAGAAATACCAAGAAGAGTTTCATATCCACAGACAGAGATTGATTTGAACAATGCAAATGTTCCGATCAAAGATGGGAACTTGCAAACGCCAATGTGGTGGGATAATTAAATGAGAATCAACTAATCAAAAACTAAAACCGGGAATCTTAGATTTCCGGTTTTTTTATGAATTAAGCCTTAGATTTATTCGCTAGCTACTTTAAGATTTGTGCTGTATGGTCTTTGGTTTTTACCTTCTCGATTACTTCTTCAATGTTACCTTTTTCATCGATTAAAAAAGTAGATCTAAGCGTACCCATATATTCTCGTCCCATAAATTTTTTAAGATCCCACGTGCCAAACGCTTCATGAACAGATTTGTCTTCATCAGCGAGAAGTTTGAAGGGTAAATCGTATTTGGTGATAAATTTTTGATGAGATTTTTCTCCGTCGCTACTTACACCTAATACTTCATATCCCTTCTCTTGGAGTGCTTCATAATTATCTCTTAGGTTACAGGATTCTGCTGTACAGCCAGGTGTATTATCTTTTGGATAGAAGTATAAAACAACTTTTTTCCCATGATAGTCAGAGAGTTTTACTGCATTGCCATCCTGGTCTTTGCTTTCAAAATTTGGCGCCTTATCGCCGGGCTTGAGTGTGATCATAATGTTTTAGTATATATCGTTCCGTTGTTCGAATTGTCAATAACTTCTAACATAAACCTTCCACGAAAAGGAATGTTTTTATTCAGTTTTTCAGACCAAACCAGCTTACGCTTGGGCTCATAGTGCATCAGCACAAATTCACCATCGATAGTTGCTTTGAAACTTTTGATGCCGGATAGCTCATCATCAATCCTAAACTTTAGCATATCTGGGTTTGCCATTTTTAGCTCGATATCCGGCGGAATTGAATCTTCAAGTATTGTATATGTAACCAGATCACGAGTGTCAAATGTGATTTGATCATTATCCCATTCTCCTCCCATAAAATTGAAGCGTTTACCAAAAACAGAATACACTTTCGCTTTTTCCTGGTTATAAGAGAGTTGCGGGTTTAAGGAAATATTCATATTTGATCTAATGGGCTGAGTAGGATTCTTAAAGTGAAACAATTCAAGATTTCTTGTAGAATCTATTTTCTTGTCAAATGCCAGATACAAGGTATCAAAAAGGGATCTCCTTGCAAGATTAAGAGTAAATTCGGGTTGAACATAACTGATTTCTTGGTTGGAAGGAAGCAAACCAACCAAATGAGTAGTGATTGTTTCGCCATCTATGAACAAGCTCTTCGGGGTTCCTTTCCTCAGATCCCAGAGGTAGTATTCAACCTCACCTTCTTGTCTGTAGGATTGAATGTTAACCCACTCATCAAGCATGACTGAAGCTTGCTGGGCTGATTTGAAATGAAGGTAGTTCCCAATCTGTTCTATCGCTCTCAACCGAGGAGGTTGAATTACCTCTTCTGCATTTAGTAATATGCGTGTAGTTGATGAATTCTTATAACTATCCTCGGTGTTTATCAGGATTTCTCTTTGGTTCGAGAATGTAATCCCTCGATTGACAACTGTATACATATTGTGCTCATTGCCATCCGCTAGGTATAACTTATTAAACCTTCTGCTTCCTTTTTTATAAGCTGGATAATTATAATGAACGAGTACATTTCGCTGTTTTCCAAACGAAAATGATTCCTTGTGTTCTGAAAATAACGTATCGCCATCCAGCTGAAAGGTTGTTTTCACGATTCCATTTTTGTTTGGAATGCCGTCCATTGGATCATATGAGTAAATTTCAACACCTATGTTTCCTTCCAGATAAATTGGCTCTGTGGTTTGAAACCAACTGGTGTTTTTGATGAGATCAAATTCGTATCGTCCAAAAAAACCATTGACTCGAGCTTTTTCATCTAGTGTTATAAATGCCACTTTCTTCACTACTGGTGGAATATTATCCCTAATTTCTTTAAAACCCAATGTCAACACATCTATGGGTTGATGATTAGCGTCTCTAATTTCAAAATGCAAATGAGGCCCACTAGAGGATCCTGTATTTCCAGAGTATCCGATGATATTTCCCCTTTTAAAAAGAAACTGATTTGCTTCTGGAAAAAGATCTACTTCGAATGATTCTTTTCTGTATTGCTCCTTAAGCACCCATGCAGCAATTTTTGGATCAAAAGCTTCAAGGTGCGCGTACACTGAAAAAGTCCCGTTTGGATGTTTCATATACAATGCATATCCATATCCGGATGAAGACACCTTGATTCTGGAAATATATCCATCAGCAACAGCGTAAATCGGCAAGCCTGTCCTTCCTCCGGTTTTCACATCAATACCTGTATGAAAGTGTGAGCTCCTAATTTCACCTACTGTACCAGCCAAATAGTTTTGTTGACCTGGATTAATTGGAAATTGATAGTCAATGGAATTCAGGTCTTGCCCGATAAGGTTCAAGACGAATAAAAGCAGTATAGATGGTGGTAAAAACCTCACTTTGTTATTTAACCTCAAAATCAAACATCTGTTTATCCTCCAAATATCCTACCAAACGATCACCAATCTTTACTGGACCCACTCCTTTTGGTGTTCCGGTGAACACAATGTCTCCGGTTTTCAATAAGATAAACTGGGATACATAAGAAATAATTTCATCAATTGGCCAAAGCATAAGACTTGTATTTCCCTTTTGAACTTCCTGGTCATTGATTTCAAGTTTAAAGTTGACATCAGACATATCGCTATCTCCTTTTGGGATGAATTTAGAAATTGGAGCTGATCCATTAAATGCCTTGGCAATTTCCCATGGATGACCTTTTTCCTTCACTTTGGTTTGCCAATCTCGTGCAGTAAAGTCTATGCCAAGTCCAATTTCATCATAGTATTGATGTGCAAATTCTTTTTGAATTGATTTTCCCTCTTTTTTTATTTTCACCAAAACTTCGACTTCATGATGTACATCTTTAGAAAAATCAGGATAGAAAAAAGGCTCGTTATTCTTTAGAAGTGCTGTGTCTGGCTTCATGAAAATGATTGGATGTTCCGGCCGTTCATTTCCAAGTTCAGCTATGTGTTCGGCGTAGTTTCTGCCAATGCAAATGATCTTCATATTCTTACTTAAAGTTATACTAAAACCTTCCCGTACTTCTGGATAGATATTTCAGCATTTATACTTGTAGTAAAGATTCTGAAACAAGTTCAGAATGACCAATATTTTAGGCATTTAGTGAGCTAAAATTTCTTCCAGCTCCTCAACCTCCACATGCCCATTGGAATTAATTTCTTTCAAAGTCACTTTTTTCACTTCATTGATGAGGATAGGATCATACTTTGCAGCTACTCGTACATAATTTTCTGTAAAACCATGCATGATGCCATTTTGTAAATCTTCCTCGAAAAGGACTTCAGAAGTATTTCCAAGCATCTGCTCATAAAAATATCTACGCTTCTTTTCCGAAAGACCTCTTAGCATTTTTGACCTTTGGTTTCGTTCTCCTAGATCTACGATACCTTCCATATTAACAGCTTTCGTGTTTGGACGCTCTGAAAAGGTGAATACATGCAGATAGGAAATGTCAAGCTCATTGAGGAAGTTGTAGGTGGTTAAAAATTCTTCTTCTGTTTCACCTGGAAAACCAACGATTACATCCACTCCAATACAGCAGTTTGGCATTAATGATTTAATCTTTTCAACTCGACTTTGGTATAGATCTGATAAATAGCGACGATTCATTTTTTTCAAAATATTATCACTACCAGATTGCAATGGAATGTGGAAGTGCGGAACAAAGCGTTTGGATTGGGCTACGAACTCTATCACCTCGCTGGATAGCAGATTTGGTTCAATAGATGAAATTCGAAATCGATCAATTCCTTCCACTTCATCCAATGCCTTGACCAGATCAATAAATTTTTCTTTCCTTCTTCCTTCCTGAATACCAAAGTCACCGATGTTTACTCCCGTAAGCACAACTTCTTTTACCTCTGTTCGCGCAATCTCTTCAGCCTGTCTTACAATATTTTCAATAGTATCACTTCTACTCTTGCCTCGCGCCAGCGGAATAGTACAAAACGCGCAACCATAATTACATCCATCCTGTACTTTTAGAAATGTTCGTGTCCGATCAGCGATGGAATAGGAGGCGTTATAAGTTTTTGCTTCCTTGATCTCGGAAGCAAACACACCACCTTTTGTGAAATCATCCAGATAATCAAATAAACGAAACTTCTCAGCAGCGCCTAGGACAGCATCAACTCCCTGAATTTCAGCAATTTCTTTTGGTTTTAGCTGCGCATAGCAGCCAATGATGGTGACGAAACTATCTGGGGAAATTTTCTTAGCTTCCTTTACAATCTTCTTGCATTTCTTGTCAGCATTTTCAGTAACTGAGCAGGTGTTGATAATGAAGATATCCGGTTGATCGGTGAAATCAACTTTTACATAACCTTTGCCTTCGAACATCCGGGAGATAGAGGATGTCTCCGAGTAGTTAAGCTTACAACCCAATGTATAGAATGCGACCTTTTTCATATCGGATCGCAAAGTTAAACTGAATAAATATTAAAGCAACGGTGAAAGATACTCCCAAACCGTTTCAGCAACAATCCGGTGACCATCAGGAGTAGGATGGATGCCGTCTCGAAGATTAAGCTCTGGGATACCTGCTACATTTTCTAGCAGAAACGGAATGTATACTGCATCATTTTTTTGAGCTAATTCAGGAAAAATATTTTTGAATTGATTGGTATAGTCTTCTCCAAGGTTTGGTGGCACCATCATACCAGCGATGATAATTTTTGCTTGAGAGTTTTCTTTTTTTACTGCATCTATAATGGCTTGTAAGCTTTTAATCGTTTCTTCTAAAGGCAACCCTCTCAAACCATCGTTTGCCCCAAGCTCGAGAAAAAATATATCTGGCGTCGTACGCAACACCCAGTTTATTCTACTTTTACCTCCCGCTGAGGTTTCTCCACTCAGTCCCGCATTGATGGTTTTGTAGTTCAACCCGAGAGAATCAATTCTCTTTTGAATAAGTGCAGGAAAAGCCTGATCCATATCCAGTTGGTAACCTGCGGTGATGCTATTTCCAAAAAAGAGAATAATCTTTTCAGATTTATCTTTTTCCTGAATAGTTTCATTTTTTTCAGTAGGCTTCTCTGGCACTTCAGTAGTAGCTTCACCAGCTGTACTACAACTAGCAAAAAGGACTAAAAGGACTAAATTTCGGACGCTAACGAGCATAGAATGTGTGTTAGTATTCAAATATGCTTAGTGGTGTAACATATACGCCGCTTAGCTCATTTATGATGTATTGAGCCTAAGTTACAAACATGAGCGAAGGCTTTGCGTTTACATTCCTAAAATTTTCTTCATGCCAAACGAAGCACCCATTTTAGAGGTTTCATCTACTTCCAAAACATTTAAGAACGGAACAAGAGAAGTTCACGTGTTAGTAGATATCAATTTTCAAATAGCAGAAGGCTCATCTGTAGCAGTAGTTGGCCCTTCTGGTAGCGGAAAAACAACCTTGTTGGGATTATGTGCTGGGCTTGATAGACCTACTTCAGGTTCCATTACTCTCAATCGAATCTTGCTTGATCGGTTGACAGAAGATGAAATGGCCCAAATCCGAAATCAACATGTTGGGTTTGTATTTCAAAATTTCCAACTAATTCAGACATTGACTGCATTGGAAAACGTAATGATCCCACTGGAGTTACAAGGAATAAAAAGTGCAAGACAACAAGCTGCTGAGCTATTGGAGCGAGTTGGGTTAGGTGAGCGTATCAATCACTATCCTTCTCAATTGTCTGGTGGAGAACAGCAACGAGTAGCGATCGCACGTGCATTTTCCAATGAACCAAAAATTCTATTTGCTGATGAGCCCACAGGAAATTTGGATGAAGAGACCGGTCAATCTGTGGAAGACTTGCTCTTTGAAATCAATCAGGAAAAAGGAACAACACTTATCCTGGTGACACATGATTTAGAGCTAGCCGAAAAAACCAACCAGATCATACAGCTCAAAGGAGGCAAGATCATTGAACAGCGTAAAGGAAATAATGTTTCTCAAATGAGATCGGCTGCTTCTTAGTTTATGGATAAACGCATAAAAATAGAACCGTCAAAATACAGCCGTTCATGGCCATGGAAAATGGCATGGCGCGACAGTAGAAAAAGTAGAGGTAAGTTGTTGCTTTTCATTACATCCATATCCTTGGGTATTGCAGCGATGGTTGGGATTACCTCTTTTCGAGAAAACTTATTGGTAGAAATTGATAAACAAGCCAAGGGTTTGGTTGGATCGGATGTGCGAATACAAGGTCGCAGAGAGCTACCTGATACGCTGCTGCAGTCATTTAAAGCAATGACTTCCGACTATTCGCATGAAAACTATTTCGCATCGATGGTTATGTTCCCCAAAACTAGCGGAACACGATTGGTACAGGTGCGTGCCTTAGAAGGAGAATACCCTTACTATGGAAATATAGTTACTAAACCAGTTGAAGCTTCTAAGCAGTTTCAGACTGGACGTTATACCCTCGTAGATGAAAAAATGATGCTTCAGTACGGAGCTCAGGTTGGTGACAGTCTTAGTGTGGGCTCTGTGACTTTTGAGATTATAGGTGCGATTACTCAGATTCCTGGTCAAACGGATGTATCCTCATCAGTTTCACCAGTTGTCTACATTCCCTATCAATATTTGGAAGCGACAAAACTGGTTCAAAAGGGGAGTAGAGTAAATTATGTGCACTATTTCATGTTTTCGCAAGATCCTGCAGATACGGCTAAGCTGTGGCGAAAAACTGCAAATTTGACCGAAAGTAAGGGATATGATGTAGAAACCGTGGAAGAAGAGAAGCGAGAAACTGGAGAGGACTTTGAAAATTTGTCAAATTTCCTTGAACTCGTTGCGTTTACCGCCTTACTACTTGGTTGTTTGGGAGTAGCCAGTTCCATTTATGTTTATGCTAAAAGCAAGGTGCAGGCTGTGGCCGTCCTCAGATGTCTGGGAATGAAAGCAAAGCAAGCGGTGAGTGTATACTTGATTCAAGTAACTCTTTTTGGATTTATCGGTGCACTTATTGGAAGTGTTTTAGGACTGGTCATACATATGTATTTGCCGGTGGTTGTGCAGGATTTTCTTCCCATCGACCTGGAACCAGTACCATATTGGCCCGCACTGCTTGTAGGTGTTCTGATTGGAATTGTGATTTCACTTTTATTTGGCCTGTTATCGTTAGTCAGTCTAAGAAATATCAGTCCGCTATCCGCTATTCGACTGGGATTTGGTGATGACAAATTCAAGTTTGATAAACTCCTGATCCCGATTATTGGTGGAATAGCATTATTTATTTTTTTGTCTGTTTATTGGCAGATTCAATCCATTGGACAAGCATTAGTTTTTTCAGGTATACTGATAGGTGCAATTGTGTTTCTTGGTGCAATTGGAAAAGGAATAAGCTGGCTCACCAGGAAGCTGATGCCAAAAAATCTTAAGTACGTCTGGAGGCAGGGCTTTTCAAATTTGTATCGACCTAATAATCAGACAGTAATCTTGATTATGGCATTGGGATTGGGAACATCATTTCTTGCAACGCTTTACTTCATGCAGGATTTATTGGTACAACGCGTTTCTTTATCTGCAGCTAATGATCGTCCAAATACGATTCTCTTCGACATTCAAGATGGGCAGCATGAGGAGATAAAAGCATTGACTCAAGAATATCAATTGCCGGTGATTCAGGACGTGCCTGTGGTCACCATGCGATTGCTTGAAGTCAAAGGATATACTAAAGACAAAGCCTATAATGATACCACTGTTTCAATCTCAGACTGGGCCTATAGCCGCGAATATCGGGTGACCTATCGTGATTCATTGATTGATTCTGAGAAGATTGTGGAAGGTGAGTGGATAGGCGAAGTACGAAACGATAGCATCTTCATCAGTATATCGGAGGGTTTTAAAGACAACTTGGACATTGAGCTAGGAGATGAGCTGGTGTTCAATGTGCAAGGAGCAATCTTAAAGGTTTACGTAGGCAGTTTCAGGGAGATAGACTGGCGCAGGGTACAGACCAACTTTCTGGTATTGTTCCCGTCAGGTGCGCTTGAGCGGGCACCTCAGTTTCATGTGATTGTAACACGTATTGATGAAATGCTAACTTCCGTAAAATACCAACAAGCTGTGGTGAAACAATTTCCAAATGTTTCGATTATAGATCTTGAGTTGATTTTAAAGACCCTCGAAGACGTGCTGGGCAAAGTAGCTTTTGTGATTCAGTTTATGGCCTTTTTCAGCATCGGTACTGGTATTATTGTAATGATTAGCTCGATCATACTCAGTAAGTTTCAGCGCGTTCAAGAAAATGTATTGTTACGAACCTTAGGTGCATCGAAAAAGCAGCTATGGACGATTACAATTGCCGAATACTTCTTCCTCGGGAGTCTTGGAGCGATTAGCGGAATTTTCCTTGCGGCATTGTTTTGCACGCTACTGGGTCAGTTCTTATTTGAATTTACGTTTGTGCCAAATCCGGTACAAATAGGAATAGTCTTTGTGGCTGTGACGGGCATGAGTGTGCTGATTGGATTGCTTAATAGCAGAGGTGTAGTACGCCAGTCGCCAATGGAGGTGCTGAGAAGGGAGGGTTAGCTACCTTCTGCGCATCGGGTAATCAACCTTCTCCAATTCACGCTCAATGAGCTTCTCAATTCGTTTCATTTTGTAGTTGTCGTCCTTGTTCACAAGTGTGATAGCTACTCCACTGGTCTTAGCTCTGGCCGTCCGCCCAATTCGATGGACGTAATCAGCTGCATCGTTGGGTACATCATAGTTTACTACAAGGTTGATGTCTTTGATATCGATACCTCGAGAAAGGACATCCGTAGCAACCAGAATGCGCAATTTCTTAGCTCTAAATTTTAGGAGGATACGTTCGCGTTCATCTTGTTCCAGCATGGAAGAAATACCCTTTGCTTCCAGTCCTACTTTGCTCAGGCTTTTTACAATGTCGGATACTTTCTTTTTAGTTGAACTAAAAACTAATATGCTTTCAAAGTCGTCATATCTGCTAATCAATTTGCTAATTAGCTCTGTTTTATAGCCCTCTTCCACTCGATAGACTTCCTGACTGATTTTCTCTGAGGGTTTGGCTAACTCTAATGTAATCCTGAGTGGATCCTTTAAAATGCTTTTTGCCAGCTTTTCAATTTTTGAAGCCATTGTGGCACTAAACATGGAGGTTTGAGAGAGATTAGGTAGGTAGGTTATGATTTTCTTAATATCATCATAGAAATTCATGTCTAGCATGCGATCAGCTTCATCCAAAATAAGATGAGTTACCTGGTCAAACTTCACATAGCCGAGATTGAGGTGTGAGATAAGTTTACCAGGCGTTGCTACCACAATGTTACTTCCTTGGGTCAATGCCTTTTTTTGCTGGGCAAAGTCGGAGCCATCGCCACCACCATAAATAGCAATAGAGTGTACAGGCAGATAGTAAGAAAACCCTTCAAACTGTTGATCTATCTGAATAGCTAGCTCACGAGTGGGGACAACCACCAAAACCTTGACATCTTCGCTTGGATTTTGTGCCAGGTAGTTTAATGTTGGAATTACGAATGCAGCAGTTTTTCCAGTTCCTGTTTGTGCACAGGCGATTAAATCTTTCCCTTGGAGGATGGCTGGAATGGCTTGTTCCTGAATAGGGGTAGCTTCAGAAAAGCCCATGTGATCGATCGCTTCAGTGAGTTGATCGTCTAGGTTGAATTCATTAAATGTCATGTGCGGCAAAGATGCATAATCCTTTGAAATAAAATGAGGCTGTTTCAATCAGGTAGTCATCCTTTGAAACAGCCTCTGTAATAATTTAAAACATTTTTTAGCTGAGCCAGCCAGCTGATTTTCCCTTCTTTGCCAGGAAGATCAGACCAATGCCGATTAGCAAAACCATAATAGGCATGACTGCACCACCAGGTCCATAAACTTCCATAGAATTACTCATAAAGAAGTTGTAAAACATTTGAACAACGATTCCTAGAAAGGAAATAATCAGAACGATATAGGCAAGTCCTTTTCTAAGGAGGAGTAGTAAGCTACCTAGTGCACCACCCCATACGGCTATGGCGAAAGCAGCCGTAGCCCAGGCAGGTGTTTGATTGATCAAATCTTGCATAGCTTGCTCCATTTGTGCTATTACATCATCTGGTGTATAAGCCTGACTAAGGTAAGCTCCGACTCCCATGAGATTCCAGATTAGTGCAATTACACTTACTACCCAAAACCAGGTAGGTGGTTTTACAGATCCATTTGTCATAATTAATTTAGGTTGGTTATTGATTAAATATACCAATTTAAGGTAACAGAAGAGATAACTTTTTATATTCAGGCCCATGAAGTTTCTAATCGTCATCATTCTACTAGCATTCTCTTTTGATTCACCGGCTCAAATGATCAAAACAGGTCAATGGAGAGGATCTATCATTTATGATAGTCTTCAGATTCCGTTTACGTTTGAAGTTGGATATCCCAATGGCGACGTTCCTGAAATTACCATAATTAATGGATCTGACCGACGTGTGATAAGTAATGCCACAGTGGATGGAGATAGCATCTTTATTCCAATGGAGCCTTTTGATGTTGAAATACGGGCAAAGTTTACGGCGATGAGTATGAGTGGACTTTACAAAAAATACTATCGGGGACTCATTATTCCATTTAAAGCTGAATTTGGAAAGCCACGCATGAAGAAAAATTCAGTGCGTCCCAATGCTCCAATTCAAGAACGATGGGCAATCACGTTGTCTCCAGATACACCAGGGATGTCTCAAGGAATAGGGCTGTTCAAGCAGCGCGGACATATTATTTCCGGAACCATTATGACCCAAGTCAGCGATTACCGTTTTTTCGAAGGTATTTTAGATGGTGACTCTATCAAGCTTTCCTGTTTTGATGGTGCACATGCGTTTGCATTCCTAGGTAGACAAATCGATAACGGATGGTCCGGGGAGATGGTGTATGGGAGTGGGTATTCTGAACCATGGGAAGCCGTATATGATGATGAAGCTGAGCTTAGGGGTCCATTCGAGATGGTAGAAATTGAGCAGGGAAAACATAAACCATATTATGACTTATTAGGTGCAGGTGAAGGAAAAGATGCAATTGATCCAGCGCAGTATGCAGGGAAGGTATTAGTCATTCAACTATTCGGAACGTGGTGTCCCAACAGTCATGATCAGACCAAATACCTGGTGGACTGGTACGAGGAAAATAAACATAGAGGGGTTTCTATTCTTGCATCATCCTATGAAGCTAACTATACAAGAGCATACGGTATGGAGCGACTTGAAAAGTATAAGCAAGTAAACAATATTCCTTATGATCTGGTACTAGGAGGCAGGTTAAGTAAAACTGCCGCAGCAATGCCATTTCCTTTTATGCAGCGCATAGAGGCTTTCCCTACGCTTGTGATATTAGACAAGCAAGGTTATGTGCGTCATGTTCACAGCTACTTCAACGGTCCGGCAACAGGTGATTATTACCGTTCCTTTGATCGACGATTCAATGAAATAATTGACGCTTTAGTCGCCGAATAGGTCACTAATTTTTACAGACATCAGGAAGCTTGAAGTTCCAAATCTTTTACCAATTGATAAAAATCATCAGACTTCAAAATAGCAAATTCAGCGTCGCTGTTGTTGGCTGAATTATCATGGATAATCCAGTCTTTAGTTTCAGCAAGCACCCTGCCTTTGCCATAATCACTTTCCACCATGTCACCGATTTTTACTCTCTTCATACGTATCGATTACAGGTATTAGAACCAGTAAGGTGCCAAATTATTTTGAAAGTACGCTGAATTTTGCCTGTCTACTTGTTAAGAATCAGGAAATACACATTACGTTTTTCTACAATATATCCTCCATGTCGGGTAGACGATAGTTTCGTCAACATTTACCCATTCGCCTACCCAGTTGAAGCCTTCTGTAGTCATTTTGGAGAACGTAATCCTATAGTAACCTTCTAATCCGTTCGGTGCCTTTTGATCTCTATAGAGAACCATATTGCCATTTTCTACGATGTTTCCACCCCATGCTGAAAGAATAGGTGTAGGTGTGCTTGAAGAGTAATAATGTACATACCATCTAGCGCTATCAGCATTGTATTGCCGGATGCTTCCAGAGTGAGCGCCATCCTCTTTGAGTGTTTCATCTTGAACAGCCATTCCGTTCATTATGTACTTAAATGTCCATTCCATCATGACTGTATCTGCCCAAGTATTTTGATTCACTCTAGCTACAGATTTGCATTTACAAGTGCCAATTAATGGAGCATAATCTGCAGTTTGTTTTGGCGCATCAGGATTAATTTTCCCAAATGGATTTGAATTGGACGGCTCATATTCATACTGTGCGAATAGATTAACGGTCGCCAGGATCGAAAAAAGTAGAGTTAAGATTTTCATAAGTTTTGGTTTTTAGTAAACTAAACTTATCAGTCTTTACATACCACTAAAGCATGCAGTTAATGGGAGTAAATTTGCAGGGAATTACAGTGCGGACTGTTTCAATTTATTTTTCAACGCTTTCGCTCCGGTTCGGGATAATGGGAGTTCAGTGGTGTCTGACAACTTAATTATGGAGGTATCAAAATTAATCTGATGCAGAAAATCCAAATTTAATAGCGCTACTCGATGAACTCTGATAAAGCTAAATGGTCCCAATTGCTCTTCCAGTGCTTTCATGCTCTTCCTTAGAGTGAATGCTTGATCTTCTGTATGAATTTTTACGCAATAATCGTCGGACTGTATCCATACAATTTGACTTATTGGAATAGGTTGAAATTTGTTGCCTGTCTTTATGTTAATATGTGGTTCATGTTGGGTAGTCATATTAAGAGCTTGTTCCAGATCAGTACTCTTTCTCTTTAAGTCAGTGATTTCTACAAATTGACTTTCTATTGTTTGCGCTCTAGATCTATTGTATAGAATCATCGAAAGTGTAATGGATGCCATTAAAAATGTAAGCCCTTTTTGAAAAGTAAAAAAGGTCAAAAACTCTAGGAATAAGTTAAAGTTGATTGACAATTGCTGATCAATAATATCATAGACACTTATAATAGTCAGAGAAAAAGCTGCATTTATAAAAATGAGCAGAGCAGTTAGCAAAATGGATTTAACTGGAAGCTCTTGTTGATTGGATACTAAAATTCTCCATATAATAAGTGCACATGGGACACTAAAGAAACCCCATATGAGCCAGCGGATAAAATGTTTTTTTAATAATAAAACAAGAGATAAATCAGTACCTTCTGGTAATAGCCCAAATGTATCAATGTAGTACTTCTGTTGGACTGCATCAAAAAAGATGAGAAACAAAATGAAGACTATAAGTCCAAAGGGGAGTTTTTTATTCACTCACTAAAGGTAATCACATCCCTACCAAAATGAATGGTGCCCAATAATAAGGACGGGCGTATTCTTCTGAGTTGAGAAGTGAGAGTTTTGCTTGTCTTAGGGCAGCATTATATCCATGATGTTCATTGTTTAGATTGTATTTATAAAATTCAATCATCATTTGTGCTGTGGATGCATCAGCAACTTGCCACAATGATACAATGATGTTGTTTGCGCCTGCGTACTGCAACGCACGGCTTAAACCTACAATTCCTTCTCCTTTGGCAACTTTACCCAAACCTGTCTCGCAGGCTGAGAGTGTTACTAAGTCGGCATCAATATTTAAATTGTAAATTTCTCCGGTATATAGGCTACCATCTTCGGTTGCATCGGGTTTTAGGAAAATTCTCGAAAGTGCTGGTTCAGATTCATTGACCAATCCATGAGTAGCAAAGTGGACGTATCGGTATTTTCCCAAACTTTCATTTTTAAAATTTGATTCGCTTGCATCATTGCCTGACTGCACTTTGGTATCGCAGTTGCTACCCATAAACAAGTATCTAATTTCATTAATCTCCTTTTCGGAACCGGGAAGGGAGTTCATCCTCACTTCATTGTTTTCAAAACTTATGGGTGCTATTAATAATATCTCTGGATTGATTTGTCGTTCATCTGCGTGACGTTCATTGAATATGGTGGCGGAATAGTCGTATGAAACATGGTATTCCTTAATGAGGAAAGTGGCATTACTGTAATTATCAGACGCATCATCTGCTCTCACAAAAGATTCAAAGGGAAGTGTGCCAAGTACACCGTCAGGTAAGATTACCAGCTCATTAATACTTGAAGACAAGTTTGGAATTAAAAGCGAGTGAAGCGATTTGGCTGTTTTCATGAAAGCGCTTTTACTATTGTACTTAATTGAATTTCTGAGTGCTGAGGTTAGCTTATCAAAATCTTCCCCTTTTGGTTTTCTTTCTGCTTTCACACCTTTATTCGTGATGATAAAGATGTATAGTTCCTTATCCCCAAGGAAATAAGACAACATTGCCATTTTATCGGTAAGATGTTGCTGAACTGACTCTATGGTAGCTATAGATTGATTGTATTTTAATTTGTAATACTCAGGATAATTGGATTCTAGATTTGAGATGAAAACCCTGTAGGTGTTTTGATAGCTGAAAAGCAAATCTTTCATCTCTTGATTGTCGGCGTTTTCTTGTTGCGCCAACTGCTGCTCAAGGTATGAGATCTCATCTTTAAGACTATCTTCCAGAGATATCTGTTCATCTGGTATTCCAGCAAATTTTTTCGCTTTTGATTCAGTGATGGCTTCTAGTAAAACTGAAGATTTACTTCTTTCACAAAAATCGAACGCAGTTTGAATATGCTTCTTGCGGTTAAAACTTTGCTCACTCAAGATTAGAGATAGTTGAATCCCATTTTCATAAACCTCTTTTGCAATTTGCCCGAGTTTGAGTTTGTCTTGTTCATTTAGTCGTTTTCTGCGAATGATTGTGATAAGATCATCGCATTTTCTGTAAGCATCTATTGCTCCAACCAAATCTTTTACATTGAGAGATTTTTCAAAGTGTAATGCTCCTAACGCAATTGCTTTTGCTTGGAGAGTTCTCAATAGTATATCTGCATTGAAATAATTCTGGAGCTTAGGTAAATCATAGATATCTACATAAACTTGATTTGGGAGGTTGGCATAAATAGCTCGTTGGTAAAACTCCACTGAGACTTTAAACTCGCTCTTAGCTTTATAAATTTCACCAATTGAGAAATAGGTATTGGCTACATCCGGGTGCTTTTCTCCAAATAAACTTATATACATTTGAAGTGCTTCCTTTTGATTTAACAACGCTTGTTCATACGCTTCTTTCAATAAATAAACTCTTCCTATTATTGACTGAATGTATGCCTTGTTTGGGTGCTCATCGTTGTAGGTAGCATCATAGATCTGCCTAACTGTGTTTAATTGTTTAAGTGCATCATCGTAGTTTCCTTGTTCTATTTCAGCAAATGCGATATTCAGATTGGCTCTCAATGCTCTTCGGCTACTATTACCTAGTTGCTCTTCATAAATTCCTTTTGCTCTATTGAAATATATTATTGCTTGGAGCGGATCACTTTTTAAAAAGACTTGCCCAAGATTGTTGTATGAATTGGCAGCTTCTATTGATTGTGCACCAAAAAGCTTCCTTCGCATTTTAAATGCCTGCTCCAGGTATTGGGTAGCGAGCTGCTTGTTTTCATTGTTGTTGTAAACTTGACCTATTGCGTCAAGGCAATTGGCTTTTTCATTTGAATCGTCTTCTGGAAAACTACCTTCAGCAGCT
This sequence comes from Ekhidna sp., assembly GCF_039960695.1. GTDB lineage: Bacteria > Bacteroidota > Bacteroidia > Cytophagales > Cyclobacteriaceae > Ekhidna. Next base: position 98,896 of record NZ_JBDVKP010000006.1, read on the forward strand.
AATAGATTTTCTAATGCATCATCATTGTGGCCAAGATTTAGATAACTGAGGCCTAGAAGAGTTAGACATCTAGCTCTTAATACGTATTGATTGGATATTTCTGCTTGAATAAAATCAAGTGTATTTAATGCCAGACTTTTTGCTTGAAATGGATCACCAAGCTGAATTTTACAGTCGATCATTTTTAGATGAGAACCTACATAGAGGTCATAGTTTCCATTGGCGAAATGAATCTCACCTGCTTCCTTAAATTGGTCGTAAGCTTGTGTAAACTGACTGTTCGCAAACAAAGATTGGGCTTGCTTAAGCTGAATTTCTTGTGCAAATGAATTGAGCAGAGAGATGGTAATGAACGTTGCTGAAAGAATATTTCTCATGATCAAAATTTGTAAACGTAACTTATACTAAGTACTTCATCCCTCGTAAGTCCGTCAGGATTAAAATCTCGGTCAACTAACTTCACGCCTTTAATGAGTTTAATGCTGTTGTTCACATCAAAATGATAGCCAAAACTACCTAAAATAGAGAGTGCTAATCCTGTCGTTTGCGGGAGTTTCACTCGTTCAGTTTCTCCTTGTGGAATACCTTCATCTTTAGTAATGCGATATATTGGAAGTGCTCCTAGCGAGAAATTAAAGTTGGTAAACCTCCAGTTTCTCTCCACTCTGAACATTACATCTATTCCTCTTAACAATTCACGGCCAATGTTATAACTCTGCAGATACTCAGCGTCTGGATAGTTGGGAAATCCGGACCACAAAAACTGATTATTATTTTTCGTGAGTGCAACTTGAATACCAGCTGCAAACAGCCAGTTTCTGCTAATTGCTGAAACACCTGCTATTGCGTCATACGATCCTAGGCTTTGCTGATAGTACATGTGGATTGGAGCATCCACACCGCCAGTATTATTATTATTTACTGTAGTATTTGAATTATTGGATGGAACCTTAGCTCCTAAGGTTCCATTGATGTTCCATTTGTTTGTTGCTTTTAGCAGTCTTGTGTAGCTCAGTGAAATATCACCTAATCCAGCGGTTTCACCCAAAGAACCTTTTACCCACTGATAGGGGAGCTTGATTTGAAACGAGCTGTAATCATTGATTCCAAGGTTAAAATCCACTGTAGCCGCATAGATTATTGGCGTCAGTAGACTGGTTCCCTTGTAATAATTGAATTCTATTGACCTAAGTTTTATTGCTATTCGTTTGCTATAATTCTGATCTGGTTTCATGGCACCCATAGTACAGAATCCTGCATCGCTGCATCCTTGACTGTAAGTAAGTGACACACATATTAAGAATACAAATCCAGCTAAGACGTTTCGCATAAGAAATTGAATTTAAGCCACTACAATAATAAGCAATCAATTAGCACTATAAGAGGAATAATTGTTGCGAAATCTGAATGTCCACCTTTTGTCACTTGAACTAAATCAGAAAAAAACGAATCGCTTTTAAACCTTTTCATTCAGACTCTGTCAAAGGAGCAAATCATTTGAAAAACAATTACAAGAAATAAAACAATTATGAAAAAGCTATTATTTATTACCGCGATTGTATTTGCCACTTTTCTCACATCATGTAATAATGACGATGATGTATCAGGAAATGATTTGGTAGAATCATTAGATATTGACTCAGAAGCGACTCTTGAATCAAACTATGAGGATATAGATCTAATTGTGGAGGCTGGAATGGAAACGCTTGATACTGGAGGGAGAATAGATAGGGATGACGTACTTGATTGTGCAACAATTACTCATGATGAAGAAGCCAAAACTGTTACCATCGATTATGGTGATGGTTGTGAAGGACCTGGAGGAAGAATTAGAGCTGGAATTATCCGAATTGCCTATAGCGATCACAGATTGGTCCCTGGAGCGTTCCGTACAACTACTTTTGATGGATTTAGTGTTGATGGTGTATTGATTGAAGGAACTCGAACAATTGAAAATATTTCTGAAGATATGGATTCAGATCCTAAGTTTAGCATCACACTCACTGATGGCAAGATGACTTTCGAAGATGAAACAACTTCTACACGAGTGTCTGAAAGAATTCGTACTTGGTTTAGAGCAAGCAATCCACTAAATGATGAGGCTAGTGTTGAAGGAAGTGCCAGTGGCACTCGAAGAGATGGTGTAAGCTACTCAGTTGAAATTATCACCCGTCTCATTTATAAAAGAGAGTGTTGGTCAAGTCGAGTATTCATCCCAGTATCTGGTATCAAACAGTTTACGTCTGGAGATAATGTAGCTATTGTTGACTATGGTGATGGAACCTGTGATAATGAAGTGACTATAACGATCAATGGTGGAGATCCCTTCACAAAGGTGATCACTCCAAAAGGAAGAAGATAATATTTGGTAAGTAAGTTTTCAGGTAGGTAATCGCCTCATGATTCTTCGGATGATTGAGGCTTTACTTGCTTATAAAGCAGATGTGAATGCATATGAAATGATATTCGCACCCATCTTCAACGCTTCGATTCGAATTTCTTGAGGATCATTATAGACTGATTGATCTTCCCAGCCATTTCCAAGATCTGATTCAAAAGTGTAAAAGCAAACAAGTCTCTTTTCGTAGATTAAACCAAATCCTTTCGGCGGCTTACCATCGTGCTGATGAATCTTTGGTAGACCCTTATCAAAGTCAAACTTTTGATGATAAATGGGATGATCAAATGGGATCTCTACAAACTCAAGCTCCGGAAAAACTTTCTTCATTTCAATCCGGATAAACTGATCTAAGCCATAATTATCATCGATGTGTAGAAATCCACCTGAGGTGAGGTAGTTTCTGAGATTTTCAACTTGAACATTATTCAAAACCACATTGCCGTGGCCAGTCATATACACATAAGGATATAAGAAAAGATCTGGACTGCCAACATCCACCACATCCTCAGATATGGCCAAGTTGGTGTTGATTTGCTCATTGCAAAACTCGATCAGGTTTGGCAATGCGGTTTTATTCGCATACCAATCACCACCACCATCGTATTTTAGTTTTGCAATCTTAACAGGCTGCGAATGCGCAAAAAATGAAATTACTGTTAGTAGGATCCAGAATTTTCTCATAGACAAATTATACTCATCTCTAATGAAATGGTTTTACTCGAACAGTTCTTTTAATGGATTTCCAGTATTTCCGCTTGGGAATGAAATATCAAGCAATAAGGAAAGTGAAGGCGCAATATCAATAATATCGACCTGTCTAATGCTGCTCCCCTTTTTAATACTATGACCGTAGAAAATGATTGGAATATGCGTGTCATAAGCATACGGTGTGCGATGATCCGTACCTTTTCTACCAAATGCATCATTCAGGTTGCTAGGAGTCAAGTTATAAAGGACGTCCCCACTACGCTTGTTGTTATATCCATTCTGTAATCTGATCAATACTGGATCTGTAAAGTTTCGGTTTGCCACCAAATCTTTATCAAATGCTTCTACTACATAGTCTTCCTTCATTAGGGTTTTAATCACGATTTTCTTTACCTCTGTAGCGTTCAAGTTCTTGCTGTTAATCAGTCCATGATTGAGATAAACTTGCTCATTGATGATTGAACTGATCCATTCACCATCACCATAAATCTTGGATAATTCATCGGTTAGCAATGATTTGATATATCCATTGTTGTGATATCCACCAGGCATTTTGTTTTTATACATATAGGAGGGAACATCAGTAGCTCCGTGATCTGAAGAAAGAAAGACGAGGTAATTATTCTCACCAACTGACTCGTCTAAATAGTTTAATAACTCACTTATTTCTTCATCTAATCGCAGGTAAGTATCCTGCACCTCCATGGATCTAGGTCCAAATCTATGACCAATATCGTCGGTGCCGGAGAAGCTAATTGACAGAAAATCAGGGATGCTGTCTTTACCTAAACTTTCTCCATCAATAGCCCTTAACGCCACTTCTTTTATCATGGTGTTTGTAAACGGAGTGTATTTTAATACCGAAGGATCCTTTTTATATTTTGATAGATTGTGTGGAAATGAAACTCCCATACCACTCCTGATTGGCTGCTCAAATTCGTTTTCATCCGCAATACTTTCATTGTAAGAATCTTCATCTTTGAACAGCTCCCATTGTCCGCTCAATAACTTAAAAGGTCTTTTTTCTTTGTTATAATCTTCAAGCCATTTAGGTAGTTTTTCTGAATAATACGTGCTTGTGATCATTTTCCCACTCCTGAGATCATACCAATAAGCTCCATTTGGATTATGACCAGCTGGTAGCACTGCGCCCCTGTCTTTTAGGGAAATACCTATCACTTTAGATGAAAAGTTGTAATACAACTTCAACTCATCAGTAATTGTAGTAGTGTATAAATTTTTCGGTGAAACTTGTCCATTGGATACCCCTCCCACAACAAGGACAGTCGTGTCTTCTACACAGTTTACTCTTCGGTTTATTGAGGGTTCATACCAATCATTACCAATTATTCCATGTCTGGCTGGTGTAGTACCTGTGAAAATGGAAGCATGTCCAGGGCCTGTTTTCGTTGGGATATAGTTGTAATGCGCATTCTTGAAGACAAAGCCATCCTCTATTAATCGTTTGAAGCCACCTTGACCAAAATCACTATAGTATCGGGATATATAGTCGTATCTCATTTGATCTACTACAATACCAACCACCAATCTTGGTTTTTCTTGCGCTATAAGTATTGAGGACAATAAGACAAATAGACTATATAGTAATTTCTTCATTTGAGGTCTTCTGTTCAGATGCGTGAAGGTATTAAACCAAAATTATTCCAGTATTAAATTGTTTCAATGATCTGGTGAAATTTTCGATTAATAAACACGCTGACGGTATCTTAGAAACTGTAATTTTGCGGCCATGCAAGACAAGATCCTAATTCTCGATTTCGGTTCACAATATACCCAATTAATAGCCAGACGTGTTCGTGAGCTTAATGTTTACTGTGAAATTCATCCGTTTAGCAAATTTGAAATCACACCGGATGTAAAGGGTGTTATCCTTTCTGGTGGTCCTTGTTCAGTATTAGACGAAGGATCTCCCGATATTAATATAGCCGACCTTGGTGAATTACCAGTTTTGGGCATTTGCTATGGTGCGCAGCTTCTCGTAAAGAAAAATGGAGGAACAGTTGCTAAATCCAATCACCGGGAATATGGAAGAGCTAACTTAAAGACCGTTGATTCTCATTACGATTTGCTAAAAGAAGTGGAAATCGGGAGTCAGGTGTGGATGTCTCATGCGGATACGATCACCAAACTACCTGAAACTTTTAAGCTAATATCGGCTACAGAATCGATCCCCGTTGCTGCTTTTAAAATAGAAGACAGGCCTGTATATGGAATCCAATTTCACCCTGAGGTCACCCATAGTACGGATGGAAAGGTAGTCTTGAGAAACTTCGTTGTCCATATTTGTCATGCATCACAGGATTGGACACCCGATATTTTCGCTGAAGAGACAATTGCTCTTCTTAAAGAACAATTAGGTAACGATAAGGTAGTTTTAGGACTATCGGGAGGCGTAGACTCTTCAGTAGCAGCAATGCTAATTCATCAGGCAATAGGCAAAAATTTATACTGCATATTCGTAGATAATGGACTTCTTCGAAAAGATGAATTCGATCAGGTGCTTAAATCATATGAAGGCCTTGGCCTCAATGTAAAAGGAGTGGATGCCAAATCAAGATTCTATTCAGAACTAAAAGGTGAAAGTGACCCAGAAGGTAAGAGAAAAATTATTGGAAGGGTATTCATTGAAGTTTTTGATGAGGAAGCAAAGCGAATCAAAGATGTGAAATGGCTCGGTCAAGGCACTATTTATCCAGATGTAATTGAATCGGTCTCAGTAAACGGACCTTCTGTAACAATCAAATCTCATCATAATGTGGGTGGTCTGCCTGCAAAGATGAACCTAAAAGTAGTAGAACCGCTAAACACGCTTTTTAAAGATGAGGTACGGAATGTGGGTAGGACGCTCGAGATTCCTGACTTTATACTTGGCCGTCATCCTTTTCCAGGTCCTGGCTTAGGTATTAGAATACTAAGCGACATCACAGAGGAGAAAGTGCGAATACTTCAGGAGGTAGATGCACATTTCATTAATGGCTTGAAAGAAGAAGGATTATACGACGAAGTATGGCAGGCAGGAGCGATGCTGCTGCCCGTTCAATCCGTAGGTGTGATGGGTGATGAACGAACTTATGAAAATGTAGTCGCCCTTCGGGCCGTATCAAGTTTGGATGGCATGACTGCTGACTGGGTACATCTTCCATACGACTTCCTGGGACGTGTATCTAACAAAATTATTAATAATGTAAAAGGTGTTAATCGAGTGGTATATGACATTAGTTCCAAGCCACCAGCGACCATCGAGTGGGAATAATTAGCTTTGAAAGAAAAACAACCAACTGTGCGAACTCTCATCTTTAGTTTTTTACTCATCTCAGCTGCCTCTTTGTGCGCTCAGACAAGTCAGGGAGAATATCTAGAAGCAAAACGTCAATTTAGTCTTGGCAACTATACTGAAGCCAAACAAGCATTTCAAAACCTAAATACCGATCGTATTTTCGGCGAATATGCCTCATTCTATTACGCACTGTCTGCTATGAAGCTGAATCAGCCAAAAGTTGCTGAGGATATGTTAAAGCAGATTCAGGTAAAGTACCCCGATTGGGATCAACAGCAAGAAGTAGACTATTGGCTCACTTATTTGGCATTTGATCAAGGAAAGCTTTGGCAGGCATTCCGGCAGGCGGAAAGCTTGCCAGAAAACTGGAAAAACTTTCTGATTGACAATTTCCTGGGGAAGATGAGCTTAGAGGGTCTCGACTCAGCCTACGCGCTTAATCCCAACAATAGCTATATAGGAACCTATTATGCAGAAGCTATTCAAAAACAGCCTTACGATGAGAGAGATCAATTGATGCTTTTGGAGTTAGCTGAAAAATTTGAAATTCAAATCGGAAGAGATGAAAGTTTACCATTGGTGAAGAAAGAAGAATATGCTGTGGCAGTAATACTACCATTTATGTATGAATCTCTAGTAACTCCAAAGACCGTGATTCGAAATTCGATCATATTTGATCTATATCAGGGAATGGAACAAGCACAAAAACAACTTGAAGAACAAGGAATCAAGCTTCATCTTTTTCCATTTGATACCAAGAAAAAAGGAAGCGTAGCATATGACCTGATCAAGGGTGGGAGCCTTGACAATGCCGACGCAATCATCGGCCCATTGTACTCAGGACCTTCCAAGTTTATTTCACAATTCTCTAAAGAGAATAAAATAACTATGATCAATCCAGTTTCCTCTAATGATGAGATTATAGGAGATAATCCATATTCATATTTATTTAAACCAGCCTATTCTACTCAAGGTAGAGAAGCAGCAAAGTTTGCAGCAAAGAAATTTACTGATAACAAGAAACTTTTCATTTTTTATGAAACTGACAGAGATAGTATTGTAGCGAATGCATACCGTGAGACTATTGAAAGAGATAGTTTTTTTGTGGTTCGATTTGAACGTCTCACCAATGAGGATGCACAGCAGATTCAAATTGATTTCACCGAGCAGTATGAAGTTCGGTTGGATACCATGTATTCCCAAGAAGAGATAGATTCTATTTCACTGATGCCTGGCAGATTGGTTCGAACAAGAAGTCTAAGGAACGAAGAAACCGGAAGGATTATCAGAGATAGAAATGGTGAAGATGTTATCGAATCTTATGAAGTAAAATTTACTGTTCAGCCGGACAGCATCGGTCACATTTTTGCGGCAACATCAAGCAATTTGCTTGCTAATAATTTCATTAGCATGGTAGAGGTTCGTAGTGACAGTATTGGTATCATCGGTTATCGAGATTGGCTTAATTTCTCGTTGGTCTCTTATGCACAGCTTGAACGGTTACAAGTGAATTTTCTGAGCCCATCATACTATGATGTGGAGAGCGATAGTTTTGAGAGAATAAAGCGCATATTCGTTGAGAACATTGGGAAAGAACCTAGTGAATATCACATTTATGGCTATGAGCTCACCTGGCAGCTAGGCCAATTGATGAAGGAGCATGGTAAGTATTTCCAGCGCGGTTGGTTGGATGGTGAATTGCGACCTGGATATATCATGGAAGGGCTAAAGTATGGTCTTTACAATGACAATCAACTGGTACCTATCACTACACTGCAGAATCTGGAGTTGAAAAACCAAAGCGTTAAACAAATCGTTGACGGAACAAATGAATATAGCGACAAGTAAAGAGCTTTTTGATCGAGCAAAAGACTATATCCCAGGAGGGGTGAATTCTCCAGTACGTGCATTTAAGGCAGTAGGGGGAGACCCCATTTTTTTTGCTAAAGCAGAAGGTGCTTACATGTATGATGAAGATGGTAATTCCTATATTGATTTAATTAACAGTTGGGGCCCAATGATACTTGGTCATGCCAATAAGCAAATAGAGGAAGCTATTTTCAAGGCAGTTATCGGTTCCCCATCATTTGGTGCTCCAAGTAGGATGGAGGTAGAGTTAGCGGAATTGATTGCCGAAATGGTTCCATCCATTGAGAAGGTGCGTATGGTAAATTCAGGAACTGAAGCCACTATGTCAGCTATTCGATTGGCCCGCGGTTTTACTAAACGCGACAAGGTGCTGAAGTTTGAAGGTTGCTATCATGGACATGGAGATTCGTTCTTAATTGCTGCAGGTAGTGGAGCAATGACAATGGGAGAGCCAGATAGTCCGGGTGTTACCAAAGGGACTGCTCAGGATACGCTTCTCGCTCCTTTCAATAACATCGAGAAAGTAAGAGAAGTCGTTTCATCCAATAAGGGGAAAATTGCTGCAATTATTGTTGAGCCAGTTGCTGGAAATATGGGATGCGTATTACCTGAACCCGGCTTTCTTGATGATCTTAGGTCAGTGTGTGACGAAGATGGTATTTTATTAATTTTCGATGAGGTGATGACAGGCTTCAGGCTGGCTAAAGGTGGTGCTCAAGATATATTTAATGTAAAGCCAGATTTAACAACTTTAGGTAAAATAATAGGGGCAGGTATGCCAGTCGGGGCGTATGGAGGTAGAACAGATGTGATGGATTTTGTTTCGCCGCAAGGACCTGTATATCAAGCAGGAACCTTGTCGGGTAATCCGGTAGCTATGGCGGCAGGATATGCCCAGCTAAGCTATTTGAATGAACATCCTGAGGTTTATACAAATCTTGAAAAAACGACCCAAAAAATCGTGAGTGGATATGAGAAAGTTCTAAAAAAACATAACCTCAATTGCACCATGAATCAAATTGGCAGCATGTTTAGTCTATTCTTTACAGATATAAAAGTAGTCGACTTTGATACTGCCAAATCTTGCGATACAGAGCGGTTTGGGAAATATTTCCGCCACATGCTTAATATGGGCGTTTACCTTGCACCGTCACAATTCGAAACACTCTTCGTCTCCAATTGTATCGGAGATGATGAAATCAAACAGATTGTGTCTTCATTTGATGATTTTCTTAAATCATAGCAAGGGAAATCAGGATACCAATCAAAAGCACAAACGAAACGAAAAATGTGTAGATAAATCCAAGCATTGTGGCTCGGAAAATACTCCATCCGATTTTTATCCCATACACTTTACGAAAGCTGATTACAGCATAGACGAATGTAAGAATCATACATATCGGCCCTCCATAATCTTTGAAATCCTTAATCAATAATGATACTACCCACATCCAGCCTAAAATGAAGAATAAGAAAGAGTGGAGATGAATCGAGTGAATTAGATGCGTGATATAAAGCCCTTTTCTCCAGAAAAAGAGCTTGAGCAAGAAGGCATAAACTGGGAGTATAAAGAATATGATAAGCGGAATCTGCCTCATTAAGTATTCATTCAAAGAGGCGGTAGTCTCCTGATTGATTTTCACAATCTTATTGACAGCAAAGTCATTAGCCCATGATCCCGTAATAATTTTTAATGAATCAATTATACCTGCGGCATCCAGATTGGTCGTTTCAATGAGATGGTTGACCATTTTCTGTCTGGGGTTTGAAAGAGGCCAACCTGTATGTGCCGAGTCTGGTAAATTATAAAGGCTATCAAACTTGGTATCTGAAAGCTCCACTTCCGCACTAAAACCACGCTGTTTTTTATCTTTTACAGTAGGCTCAAACATCTTGGACATAAAGAAAAAGTGAAAGATGCTGATGACTAAGTACCATCTGATTGGATTGGCAAAGTAGACTCTTTTACCTTCTATGAACGCATTGGTAATTTTTCCTGGATTGAAAAGAAAAGGCTTAAAAGTGTGTGCAAAGCGTGAGTCGAGAGATAAAAAATTAGAAGTGACTTCCCTCAATAACAATCCAAGACTTACTTGATTATCCGTATTTTCCTGTCCGCAGTTGGGACAATAGTTGTGTTTCTGATTGAGTAGCTCACCACAGTTTAGGCAAGACTTATGTTTCCTTCTCTTTTTCACTTGGTTTAAACTTGTTGAGTAAAAATGCCACCCCCCACAAACCCAAGGCGATAAAACTATAAAGGATTTGGTTGGTTTCTGTCCTCAACGAGAAGAAAAGAAATACAAAAGCCAAGATGGTGAAAATCCAGATTAAGGTTGGAAAAAGTTTCATTATGCTTCTTTTACTTTCAAGCTTGTGCCTTCGTCTGAAATTATTATGATTGCCACACCTTCATCAATAAAGTTACCCCGAGTAAATGCATCATATATCACACCATCCACCTCTATTTTACCACTTGGCCGCAAGCGCGTATAAGTTTTACCTTCCTTGCCGATCATGGATTTTTCTCTGTAAAAGGTAGATGTAAAGCCTTGTTCCTTATCCTGGACTTCTTGTAGAGCAATACGCTTAAATACATTGCTATTGAGTAGGCTAGCCCCACCAAAAAACATGACAACTATCGCACCCAACAGTCCTGCAATAACTGTCGCGAAGGAAATAAAGATCTGATCACCACCTACAAATGAAAAGTCGAACAGATCGTTATTCAACATGACCAAAACAAGCGAACCTATGGTACATATGAGGCCGAGAATGCCTGCTACTCCAAAACCGGGAATAACAAAAACCTCTATCGCAATAAGAATCACGCCTACAACAAACATCAGTATTTCCCAGTTTTCGGCCAACCCGTTTAAGTAGTTGGGGACAAAGTATAATATAATCGCAATTAGAGCAGCGAGAATAGGAAATCCGACACCTGGTGTTTGTAGTTCAAAGTAGATACCTCCAACGATAATTAGGATCAATATTCCACTGACAAAAGGATTTAGAAAAAGCGAAATTATCTTTTCGGTAGCGCCAAGTTTAAATTCTTGCAGTTCATATTCCTCCACTCCCGAGCGTTTCATGATATCATCTATACCACTAACTTCAGCTTCACAAAATCCGTATTTGATGGCCTCTGAAGTTGATAGTGTTAGAATCTTTCCTTCAGTAGCAATGCTATCCAAGTCAATGTCCTCATCCACCATTGCTTCAGCCATACGTGGATCTCGTCCCTTTGCTTCAGCTGTAGATCGCATAATAGACCTCATATAAGACTGATATTTATCAGGTGCTGCGGCTCCATCTTGGGTAACAACAGTTGCAGCTCCGATGCTTGAGCCTTTTGCCATGTAAATACTGTCCGTTGCTATAGAAATCAAGGCTCCGGCTGATGCAGCATCTTTATTTATAAAAGTATATATGGGCCGATCAAAATTCAAAATACGTGTTCTGATGTCATCTGCATCATTAAGGGCACCACCATAGGTATCTAATTCAAGAATCACATAATCAGCATCAATCTCCAGAGCTTTTTCCAAACCAAGCTCAGAGTATCGATTAGTTCTGGGATCGATCACATCATTAATCTTAAGATGAAGAACTAACGGTTTTTCTTTTTCCTGAGCAATAAGTGCGATAGTAAAAAGAAGGCAAAAAATCGTAAATAGTTTTCTCATATTCGATTGCTAAAGTCACAACAAAAGCTCCAACTTTGAAACTGTCATTCTTAGGTTAAAGTTATCTTAAAAATGAACCACGAGTAAAATTTTCTTTCAATCCATGATCCCAGATTCCATAAAGCACATCAACCTCCAAGGACAAATATGGAATTCTGCAATTGATGAAAGTTCGGGAAAATTATATCTTGACGTTAGAAAAGAGAATGAAGAGATTGTGATGATTAGACTTGATCTTTCGTCATTAAAATATGATAAAAAGAAAGTGAAACATTCTCGCTGGACTCAACTTTTGAGTGTTTATGAAGACATTTTGTATTTTGTTGAATACAAGGATCATCAAGATCCTAATCTTCAGGAGTACTTCAGTCTGGATTGGATGAGCGGGGAAGTAAAGCAAATAGAAACGATCCCAGTTAAGGGAAATCACGTGCTCCAACCGAGCATTTATGAGCATGGTTCAGATTATTATAAAACAGTTGCTGAGTTTCTGGCGTTGGACCTTCCACTTTCCTGTGAATATTTGGAATGGAATGATAAAATCATAATCAGCTACTATCTTCGTTCTGGTAATGATTATGAGCGAAACCTCCTGTTATTGCAAAATGCAAATAAAGAATGGAAGGTTCTTCAAGATAGCCAGATGAAAGGATTTTCTCCTGGCGCGTTTTTTGTGTTCAGAGATCAATTAATATTCATAAAAGACAGAAATGAGGTTTGTGTGTATACTGGGTAGTTTCATGATAGCAATGGCGACATTGGCTAATCCTGTTGATAGTATAAGAGCTGAGCAGCGAGAGGAAGGATTGTTTGTTGTACATGAAGTAGAGGAGGAAGAGACTATATACTCCATTGCCAAAAGGTATGGAGGTTCTGTGATTGGCATTATCAAGCATAATCAGATCGTTGATAATCGCATTGAAATTGGTCAAATTATTTTTGTTCTGGTTGAAGACAATAAGCCTGTTCAAGCGATTGTAGTTCAAGAGTCAAACAATCATGACAACCAAGGAATACATAGAGTAGAACTCGGTGAGACATTATACAGTATCTCCAAGAAGTATGATTTGAAGTTGAAGGACCTGAGAAAGTGGAATAATCTACCAGATAACAATATTTCGCCAGGCATGCCTCTTAAGTTAAAACGGGCCGCATCCATTCCAGCACAGGCAACTGAGGAAGCTTCGGATGAAACAGTAACCATTGAATTCGTAGAGGTTGATAGCGCATTAATTGAAGATAATCCTTTTGCAGGATTTGAAAAATACCTGGTTCAGACAGGAGAAACATTATCGACCATCTGTAGAAAAATTGGTGTCAGTATCGATAGTATTAAACTCTGGAATTCGTTAGAGTCTGATTACCTGAAGATTGGTCAGCAGTTATTTTTTAAACCGTCTGAGTCAGTAAAAGTCTCTGCTATCAATGAGCCTAAAAAGAAAATCCGAACTCAGATCGATGAAAAAGGATTCGAACGGGTTTATGAAGAAGGTGTGGCTTCGGTTATTCAATCTATGAAGACCACTCGATATTTGGCACTCCATCGAGCATTACCAATTGGTACCAATCTGGAAGTTAGAAATCTGATGAATAATCAAATTGTGCATGTTAAAGTAGTAGGTAAACTCCCAAATACTGGATTAAATAAAAATCTCTTATTGAGGTTGTCACAACCTGCCTATGATCAACTCGGAATTTTAGATTCTAAATCGCGCGTAGAAGTTTCTTACAATAAGCAGTGAAGGAAGAGGAACTAAAAGACTTTCTAAATGCAAAGGTTGAGGAGTTTAATCAACCTGGCTTTATAACAAACGATCCAATATACATTCCTCACAGGTTCACAAAAAAACAGGATATAGAAATAGCTGGATTCATAGCCGCAGTATTTGCGTGGGGCCAACGAAAGACAATTATTAATAAAAGTTTAGCGTTTTTGGAATTGATGAATAATGCTCCTCATGAGTTTGTACTGAACTATACTGAGGAGAATTTAAAGCTATTCTTAGATTTTAAACATCGAACATTTAACAGCACAGATGCCCTTTATTTTCTTCATTTTTTCAAATGGTTTTACGAAAGGCACGAGTCGATGGAGGAGGCATTTACAAATGGATTAGGAGTAGATTCCTCAATGGAGGTTCGATTGATAAGCTTTTATGAGCTATTCTTTTCTTTACCTGATCACCCAAAACGGACCTACAAACACATTCCCAATCCCTCTAAAATGTCCGCTTGTAAGCGAATCAATATGTTTCTACGTTGGATGGTTCGAAAGGATGAGAAAGGTGTTGATTTTGGAATTTGGGATACGATCAAACCTAGCCAACTCATCTGTCCTTGCGATCTACATGTAGATAGAGTAGCTCGGAAGTTAGGCTTGATCAAGCGCAAACAGACCGATTGGAAGACTGCCATCGAATTGACGGAAAATCTAAAAAGACTTGATCCCAATGATCCTGTTAAATATGATTTTGCGTTATTCGGACTTGGTATTGTAGAAAAATTTTAACGAAAAATTTATGCTATTTCATCTTATTGTCCGATGATTTAATTGGGTAGTATTCCAGCATTCCACCAGAAATAGATGACATTCCTTCCAGATAAAATAGTACTAATGGTGCGCTGGATTGCTTTTCAATGCCATCTGACCACCTTCCAAAACTAGAGATAGCGCTTCGTTCGGAAAGATAGTTGACATCTACATTAACAGGTGGTTGCAGAACATTATTCCATGATTCTGATTGAACATTTTGAATTTTAAAACTTTGAGATTTATTGGACAATGACGAGCAATAAATTTCACCTTTAGCCTTTGCTAAATTCATAAATACAACCTGAGTACGATCACCAGTTTTCAATTTATTGCGATCGATATTGAAGCTTTTATCCATATTCCGTTGACAGGTTAATAACTCTAGCTTGCCTCCTTCATTTCTTAGTCCTGCACCAAACCTCATACCTGGACGGTTGGCTAACAGCTCACCGGCACCTTTAATTCTAGGTGTACTGATATTGACAGTTTGAGTATAAACATCACGCTTTGGAACAGGCGAACCATTCGGATTAATGACTTTAAACAATCTCACCTTATCCTCCGTGATATCATAATTGGTGAAACTATGGTTTTCAAGCTCTCCATTTTCATAATATAATCCCCAAATCGAGTTATCCGAAGCTGTAATTAGATTGAGCCCTGCACCTGAGCCGTATCTTCGATATTTGGCTATTGGATCTTTTTGCCAGGTATTTAGATTTGAGTCTTTCGTTTTATATACCACAACTTTACCATCTTTCATATCTTGATCCACCAACATAAACCAGCATTTAGCCTGTGGACTATATGCTAATCCTGCACCACCACTGTTCGTATTGTCTTGTGCGAGTCTTCCTACTTCAACAGCGCAGTTAGGATCTTTGTCTAAATCAAAAATCAAAACCATTGACTTCTCCTCCCTTGCATTGCCTAGGGCTGCTTGGCTGAGTCCATACTCAGCTTCAATTACGATTGTTAAATATTTTCCCGTTACTTGAATTGAACATGGATGCGGGTATCCATTTTCTAAATCTTTAAGTTGACTTTGTTTGGTTTTAGTATTGTAGATCCAGAGTTTCCCAACCGGGTTTTTCGATCCGATCGCTACTTTCCCTTTACCTAAACTTCCATCACTAAATGCCACATAGATGTAGTCTTTATACTGACCAATGGCCTGGGCATGCCACCCACCTACAATGGCTGTAAGGTTTTTACTGTCACCACTTAAAGTCTCACGACTAGCAATCGTGTTTGCCATTGATGTAAGCAATTTAGGTTGGTCACCTGTGAGCCACTCAATAGGAATTTTTTCTGATTGAAAATCTACAGGTGTTTCTTTTTTTGATGGATCTGTGATTCTTGAACTTGTTAGACAAGCCAGCATTAATGCTGAAATTATTAGGTACTTGATTTTCATGCGTATTAAGATCAGAGATGATATATAAATCACCTATTAAGATACATAAGATTTAAATCTATTGACGCATGTATTAAAATGATATGGGATATCATCCCCAATGACCTGGATCTTCACGCCATTCTTTCAGAGTTTTTAGCACATCATTTTCAAACATTCGCTCATCTTGTGCATGATCCAGTAGATGATTGTAATCACTGAGAACCACAAGATTGACACCCTTCTCATTAAAGTTGTCTTCAGAAACCTGAAAACCATAAGTGAAAATGGCAACCATTCCAACAACGTCAGCGCCTGCCTCCTTAAGTGCATCAGCTGCTGCGAGAGAACTTCCACCTGTCGAAACAAGATCTTCCACCAATAGGACTTTTTGACCTTTCTCTATCTTGCCTTCAATCATATTTTGAAGGCCGTGTCCCTTGGACTTAGAACGGACGTAGATAAAAGGAAGTCCAAGTTCTTCTGCTACTAATGCACCTTGCGGGATCCCGGCAGTTGCTACGCCGGCGATGACATCAATGCCATTAAAAGAATTTGAAACAGCAAGGCCCAAGGCAGTTTTGATTTTTGATCGCACGTCGGGATAAGAAAGACTGAGTCTATTATCGCAGTAGATTGGAGACTTCCAACCAGATGCCCAGATAAAAGGCTCGTTGGGACTTAGTTTGATGGCTCCAATTTTTAAAAGGTCAGCAGCAACTTCAGCAGCTAGTTGGGGGTTATAGATTTTTATGCTCATGAGAATGCAAAATAAATAAGTCCTGTATTACCTATCAATAATATAGAAGGCTTGTTTCATTTTTAATTTATGTCTTACTTGCCTTCGTTTTTTATCAATGATGAAATGAGCATAATTATTGACCCACCAGCGATGATGCAAGTGGCTTATCTGAATTCCATGTGTTATTTGAGTAGAGCTTACACATGAAAATTTTTATCAATGATATTCCGGTTTATATTCTTTCTGAAAAGAAAGTAAATATGAATAGGGCTTATGGGCTGGTAGTTAGAGAGTTTGAGAGTATTGTTCCAGAGGTACTGGTGGACGATGTTTTAATCATGAATGCCTCTTTTGAGCAAATAGATAGCTTACTCAAGCTAATGACAGATAAAAAATTCAAAAAGCTTCACTCGATTTTTATTTCTTCCAGAGAAAAAAGAGCATTAATAGATTACATTAAAAGTAAATTCAAGGTTATTGAAGCTGCTGGAGGGGTGGTAGAGAACAATGGGAAGCTTTTGATGATCTTCCGTAGGAAAGTCTGGGATATACCTAAAGGTAAGTTGGATGAAGGTGAAACCCTTGAAGAATGCGCCATGAGAGAAGTAGAAGAGGAAACTGGAGTGAAAGTAAGGATAGATCAAAAAATCGATGCTGTCTGGCATACTTATACTACCAAGAAGAAATACATTCTAAAAAAGACACATTGGTATGCCATGAAATGCGTCGATGATAGCAAAATGACACCTCAGAAGGATGAAGGCATTAAAAAAGTAGAATGGATGGGGCTAGAGCAAGTTCGAAAAGCGCTGCATGATTCTTATCGTTCCATCAGGTATGTAATGCAGGAGTATACCAAAATGATGAAGCAAGTCTAAATTAAACTTCATAAGGTAGAAACGGATTCACATCACCTCCGTATCTATGAACTTCACGGATGATACTTGAGCTAATTGGTGCTAGTTCAGGACTTGTGATCAAGAAAATTGTCTCCAGGTCTTCGTTTAAGTACCGGTTAATTTGTGAAATACTGTTTTCGTATTCAAAATCTGTCGTATTCCTCAATCCTCTCACCATGAACTGTGCATTATACTTTTTGGCCAATGAGGCAGTAAGTTCATCATACACTTCAACTTCTACACGATCTTCATCGGCAAATGCTTCCTTGATCTTTTTCACCATCCAGTCTAACTCAAAGTACCTGTTATTTTTAGATGTATTATGACCTATCGCGATGATAACCTTGTCAAAAAGGTCCAGACTCCTTTCTACAATATCATAATGTCCCTTAGTGAATGGATCGAAAGAACCTGGGAAAATAGCCGTTTTCATTTTTTGTCTGGATTGTGCTTAAACACAAAGATACCCACTCAATACATCAAAGTATTGGTGATCTTCTACTTCATCGTAGAGGTAGCTAAATCTTAGAAAAGATGGTTTGGAGCCGAAAGAGATATTTCGAATGTACTTTTTCAATAAAGACATCTCCTCAGAAGCCTGCTTTATAAATCCCCATAAGAACACATGACTTTCTTTGCCACTCATACCAAGTTCATTAAATACCAGCATGATATACTTGAGGTAATCTTGCTTCTTTCGTGCTGCGAACTGATTGTAGTATAAAAGTTTATTACCTTCTGTAGCTACAATGTGCATGATGCCTCGGTCTATATAGACATACATACTTTTCTCTTGAATGTGATCAGCATGCTTCAAGAAGCCTTCTATGAGTGCACTTCCCTGATGGATTACATGTACTTTCTTCTTTTTATAGATTGTCTCAATCCAGCGACAGAGTTTCGTTTCAGCCGCAAAAACATTTACAGAATCTACTGCTACTTGTTTGTAGTAATTAACTTCTTCAAAAGCAGTTTTAATCTCACTATTAAGCGCGAGGTAATCCGCAGCTGATTCTTGCACAAACATGCTTGCTGGAACCATTGAAAATTTGTGTGATTTAAGACACACTTTTACGTCTTTCCAAAAACCGGCTGTGAGATATTCGTGATTATCCAGAATATCTTTGATGAGTCTCAGTCGACCATTTACTGTTTTGATTCCCTCAAGGCGATAGTCTTCAAGACCCATAACCACATTGTCTTGGGAGTCTACAACGGCGAATTGTAAGTCATAAATCCCAACCTGCATGATAAGCGAGTAATGATCAAGTTCATCAATCGTGAACTTGGTATCTTTTACTCGCTTAATCAGCTTATAGGTCGATGTATCTTGTGCAATCAAAATATTTTACTCCCAGTTACCCGCAGTGGTCACACTAGTTCGTGATCCAAATCTCAGCGGCTTTCTGGTATTGTATTCACTATCTTCGTCTCTTGATGAATCTACTGGTCGAGGGTTTTTCACCTCTATTGCATTCACCAATAGTCCAGCTTTTAAGATTTTATCTGCCCAAACGTCAAATTTTACTGGAGGTTGAATTCCAGGAACATATGGAAGTGTGGCTAGATCAAATCTAGGCCACTTGTTGTTACCAAAGAGTGAGTCGATTACTGCCTTGGTACCAAGTGTATCTATTTCAACATAAATACTATCCTTTCCATACGGCTGAGGTATAATAGTCTCGCTTCGCTCGGTCAGGTAAAAGTTTCCTGAATCGATAAACGCAAGTAGTTTATCCCAATCACTTGTGTACTGCCCATGGACAGACATATAAGCAATTTCAGCTTCTCGGATCATCTTCAGTTGTTCAATGATCAAAGCTTCAGCGCTTTCGATTCGCTCCGCTTCATCAATAGATGATTTGATACTGTATACTAAAAACACGGCCAATGACACCCACACTACGAGCATGACCACAGAAACAATCTTCGTTTTACTCATTGCTAAATTTCTTTTTCGCTAGGTTTTTGCAATTATAAATATTTAATGGTGATTCGTGAAGCACCAGATACTATTAATGCTTAAAAGTAAACAAACCCCTAAGATCGGTAATTTTATGTCTTGCACCAGCGGTATTAAAAACATTATGAATGGCGTTTGCAGGAAGATCATCTATTTCATCAGGAGAAAAGAAGCGAGCTTCAATTAAAATTTGTTGATTTTCTGCTAATTCTGGATCCGAACCTAGCTCTAATGTCCCTGAAATAAGCTTTACTTTAAAGAAAAGCTCAATGGCATGATAGGGTTCTTTGATGAATTCGTTAGCAAATAAATATTCACCTATATCTATTTTTAAGTTGGTCTCTTCAAGAAATTCCTTTTTTAGTGCATCATGTAAGCTTTCTCCAAATTCCACACCACCGCCAGGTGGTGACCAGAGATAACCTGCTGGTCCAAGGTTATCATGCTTTAAAAGCAAAATTTTATCTTCTTCTTGTAAGATCCCACAGACTCTGACTCTCACCATTCCTCCGAATGGATTTTCCGTTTGATTTTCGTTTAACATTTAATTGGTTTGTTCGTTAACTTTGAAAGTCCAAGAACTACATTAAAATTAAATTTAGATATGAAATACTTAGCATCATTGCTGTTGGTTGGTTTTGCATTTTTTGCAACTGCCCAAGAAGGAGAAGAGCCCATGACTGGCCCAAAGATTTCGTTTACTGAAAAATCTTTCGATTTTGGTGAAATTACTCAAGGAGAAAAAGTGGAGCATGTTTTCGAATTTGAGAATGTTGGTAATGAACCATTAATTCTTTCTGATGTGAGAACCACATGTGGCTGTACGGCTCCAGAGTGGCCTAGAGAGCCCATTGCACCAGGTAAAAAGGCTAAGTTGAAAGTTGTGTTCAACAGTGCAGGCAAAATGGGAATGCAAAACAAGGTAATTACGGTTATGTCTAATGCTGTGAACAATCCAGAACGTGTGAAGATTGTTACTAATGTAATGCCGCCGGATCCAAACAATTAATAATTTCTAGCGCCAAATATTGCGCTTCCAATTCTGATCATACTGCTCCCTTCTTCAAGAGCGATTTTGTAATCGCCACTCATTCCCATAGAGAGAGTGTTCATTTGAACATTGGTATGATCAGAATTTTTAGTTTCGTCAAAAAGCTGTTTAAGTCTTTTAAACTCTTTTCTAACCTGATCTTCATCATCCGAGTTGGTTGCCATACCCATCATTCCTACGATGCGAATATTTAACAACTCTTTTAACTGATTGTCTGCTAATATTTCGTCAAGTTCGACTTTACTCAACCCAAATTTGGTGTCTTCTTCAGCAATATGAATTTGTAAAAGACAGTCAATGATTCGATTTACTTTTTTTCCTTGTTTATCGACTTCTTTGAGCAATTTGAATGAGTCAATTCCATGTATCAAATGGACGAATGGAGCTATATATTTTACTTTATTCCGCTGCAGATGACCTATCATATGCCAATGAATGTCTTTCGGGAGTTCTTCTGCCTTTTGAGCCAATTCCTGAACTTTATTCTCCCCAAAGTCTAAATGACCAGTTTCATATGCCTCCTGGATGGCTGACATTGGCTTGGTTTTACTTACAGCCACCAAAGTGCAGGTTTCTGGCAATGATTCTTTTAAATCTTTAAGTTGGTTTGATATTTCGCTCATTATTGTCTCTTTTACATCCCTTAAATTTGAAAACTCAAGAATAAGTTTCAATTGATTGAATGGCAATTTTAGGGACATTACTCAAGAAGGGGATCATGTTGCGAGAAAGTTTGGAGCAACTATATACTTCCCCGCTTGATTTACAGAAGCAGGAACTAAGAAACTTATTGATACAATGCCAGTCTACAAAATTTGGGATGTCGCATTCGTTCGATAGTATTCTTACCTCATTTAAAAAGGGGAAGAATGAGTTTTACAAATCCTTTACAGAAAAGGTGCCGATCCATGATTATGATAAAATCTACCAAGATTGGTGGCATATGGCCAAAGAAGGAGAAAGAGACGTATGCTGGCCCGGAAAGATTAAATATTTTGCCTTAAGCTCAGGAACTTCAGGTGCGTCTTCTAAATATATCCCTATCACTCGAGAAATGGTGAAGTCGATACGGAAGACCTCTATGAGACAGATTCTGACCATGGGCAAGTATGACTTGCCTGCTTCACTGTTTTCAAAAGGTATTTTAATACTCGGGGGCAGCACTGACTTAAAAAAAAGCGGTCATTATTTCGAAGGTGATCTAAGTGGCATTACAGCGGCACAAATTCCTTTTTGGTTTCAGCATTTTTATAAACCTGGTAAAAGAATAGCTAAGACCAAAGATTGGAATGATAAGTTGGAGGAGATTGTAAAGAAAGCTCCGGACTGGGATATTGGCATTATCGTTGGTGTTCCCGCATGGCTTCAAATTTTGATGGAAAAGATAATTGAAAAGTACAATCTTAAGACCATACACGACATCTGGCCTAATCTGCAAATCTTCGTTCATGGAGGGGTTTCATTTGAGCCATACAAACGTGGATTTGAGAAGCTTTTAAGTCGCCCACTGAATTACATGGAGACATATCTGGCCTCTGAGGGATTTATTGCATTTCAAGCGTTCCCGAATAGAAAGTCAATGCGATTGGTTATGAACAATGGAATCTTCTATGAGTTTATACCTTTTACCGACACCAACTTTGATGAAGATGGTAAATTGAAATCGGAAGCAAAAACGGTAAAAATTGATGAGATAGAAGAAAACAGAGAATATGCCTTATTGATAACGACGAATGCTGGCGCATGGAGATATATGATTGGTGACGTAATAAAATTCACTTCTTTGGAAGAAGGTGAAATTGTGATTACAGGTCGTACCAAACTTTTCATGAGCTTATGTGGAGAGCATTTAAGTCTCGATAATATGAATAAAGCGATAGAATTGGTAGAGGAAGAAATGAAGATAGATATCAGAGAGTTTACACTGCTGGGAGATAGGTCTGACAGCTTGTTTGCACATCACTGGTACATTGGTACGGATGATGAAGTAGAAAATTATCAACTGAAGGAGCGAATAGATCACCACCTAATGCGACTAAATGATGACTATAAAGTAGAGCGTAGTTCAGCCCTTAGAGAGGTTAGATTGAGCGTATTACCAACGGAAGTTTTTTATAAATGGATGGAGTCCCAAGGAAAAGTAGGCAGTCAAAATAAATTTCCTCGTGTACTTAAGAAAGAAAAGGCACAACTTTGGAGAAATTTTCTGAACGAACAAAATACAGAAGTTAGCTAGATGCCTCCAATTATTAATGGACTGATTTTCGGTCTTATCTTCCTTTTTGCCATTGGTCCGGCATTTTTCGCACTCATACAGACAAGTATTCAGCAAGGATTAAAGAAGGCAATCTTCCTTGCAGTTGGCATTTCTGTCAGTGATATTTTCTATGTAGTTATTGTCCTTTTTGGTATGTCCAAGGCTTTAGAAACCGATGATTTTAAATTTTGGATGGGAATTTTCGGTGCCATTATGTTGGGAGCCTACGGTTTGTATTCATGGTTTAAGACGCCCAAAATTCAGAATGAAGAAGCCATGCTGAACGACTCGAACTATGCCAAGCAGTTTGCAAAAGGGTTGTTGTTGAATGGCTTAAACCCATTTATCATCGTGTCCTGGGCTACATGGGTAAGTGCTATAGCTATCAACTTTGAATATGGCTTTAATCAACAAATTCAATTTTTTGGAGGAATGCTCATCACCATATTTAGTATGGACCTTGGAAAAGCCTTTATCGCGCACCGATTGAAGCATTTAATTACGGTAAGATTTGTAAGAAATATGAATAGGACTGTGGCAATTATTCTTGTGTTGTTCACTATTCAGATCTTATACTTTTTACTTAATAATTACCTATAAAAAAACACGCCCCATACATGGGACGTGTCTACTCTTAAAACCTAACCTAACTTTTTTAACTATCTATTGAATAGTAAAACCAAATATCTTTTCATCAGTATTGGTATTAACTACTAACGTATAAGTGCCTTCATTGAGATTTGTAATCTCTGATAAATCCACCATGATACCATTAATTTCTTTTTCTTCCTCGTTCAAGTAAATTTTGATTTCTTGATTCTTGGGATTGGACAACCATACCTTAGTTCCTTTAGTGAAAACTGGCTGTCCGCTTTCTACTGCAACCGCTTTTTCGCTGAATTCAATTGCTACATCTGAGGGTTGATTTACGGTACCGTATGAAACAACGAAGTTGAATGAAAATACCGAGAGGAGGATTGACACAAACTTTATCATAACTGCTTTTCTTTATTCTATACAACACAAAAAACGAGAAAAACCCTGATTTCGTATCAGGGTTTTAGTTAAGATGTCTTAAAAAATAGTTAAAAAGCTGTTATTTGTCGTTTAGGCTTTCAAATCTCTTTTGGTCAGAATCCAGGTGATAAATAGCATAAAAATCGCCCCCCAGCCTACTGCAATTAGCCATTCATACCAAAAGACATAATCTTTTATTTCCTGAAACAGGTAGCGTGCAAATGGACTTTCGTACACTTTCCCGCACAATTTTTCCATAGAGTAAATAGGGAAAAATTTTACAATCCCGGCGGTATAGTCTCTTGTAAATGGAGCGAACTCCAATATTGAGGTAACTATTGGCTCAAACACCAAACTGTATAGCATCGTAATTACGATTGCAAATCCCGCCTTCTTAATGACCATGGCAAGACTGAAAGCAAAAAGACAAAAGACAACTAGCTGCAAGAAATAAGCTAGTAAGAATTCAAAGTCAGCGAAAATATATTTCAAATCAGTGACATGAGAATACATGAATCCAGCGATTAATCCAGAGCCAAATAGCACAAGTGTGCACATGCCGGCTAAAAAGAGGATTAGTGAAAGTTTTGACATTAAGAATTCTCGCTTACTTATGCCATCAATAATGTTTTGTCTGAGTGTGTTGTAGGAAAGCTCATTGTTTACAGAAACGATCACAATGAAGGAAATAAGTATCTTAACAAAAGATGCCAGCCAAACCGAATTTTGCCAGATATCTGGAAAATCATAAATAGGAAGAATTGTCGGATCGATTCCATCAAAATCGGCTCCTTTACTCTTTAGCCATTCCAGAAAGAACATTCCTCCATTGGTAATAATTAATTGTGCTATTAAATACAGCGCAAACAGAATCCAAAATACCCTGTAGTGCTTCAGTTTCAGCCATTCAAGTGTAAAAGCTCTAATCATTTTCTTTAAGGATTTTTAAGAATTCTTGTTCAAGTGATTTGGATTGAGGAACCAGTTTATTGAGTGCTATTCCCTGGTCAAAGCAGTAGCTATTTAGCTTTTCAGACGACTGACCTTCCTTGAGGTAAGCCATCAGTGTACCATTCTGTTTTTCTAACTTATCTAATCCATCAAATTTTTGAATAGAGCTGGCAAGCGTCTCCAGATTTGAAGCTGAAATCTCCACAGCATTGGTTTCACCAAGAATGCTTTTTACAGATCCTTCGTGAAGTTTTACGCCCTTTCTTAGAATGCAAAAGTCTGTACATACTTTCTGCACTTCGTCTAGCAGATGACTCGCCATTATAATTGTCTTTCCTTGTGCGGCAATGTCTCTTATAAGCTGACGCACTTCAGCGATGCCTTCCGGGTCCAAACCATTGGTGGGTTCGTCAAGCATCAAAACAGGTGGATCTGATAGAAGCGCAGCGGCTAGTGAAAGTCGCTGCTTCATGCCTAAACTATAAGTTTTAAACTTGTCATTTCGTCTTTCGTAAAGATTGACCTGCTTTAGAATATCATCTATTTTGTGTGTACCACATTTTTTAATGTGCGCCACAATCCGAAGGTTCTGGGTGGCAGTTAGGTAGCTATAGAAACAAGGTGTTTCCAGTATAGACCCTATTTTTTGTCGAGCTTCTACGTTGTCTATTCCATCAAACCATTCGAAGCTACCGCTGGTTGGGGCTACTACCTCCAGAATCATTCCTAATGTGGTTGTTTTACCACTACCATTGGGTCCTAGTATACCATAGACCTGGCCAGCTTCTATGGTAAGATCTAGCTGCTCGACGGCCGTCAACTTACCAAATCTCTTTGTGAGTTTATTGATTTTTAATACGCTCATTTGAAGTTGAATTGGTCAGTTAATAACGGTAGCATATCAGAACTTTGAAAGCTTTCTAGCAGCGTTGGGATTTTTGCGAATGGAATGTCGCCACGTAGATAGAATGCTATGGCGTTGCCTTCAGCGGCTACTATTCCTACATACTCATCCTTTTTTCCAATGATTCTCATTTCTTGTTTTCCTAGCATGGTCATGTATTCTTCAAAACCTTTGGCTTGATAATTTCTTATTAAGTCTGTATAGCTTTTGGAGGCAGCAGTTGCTGAGTCCAATGTGTAGATCAATACTTTTTCAATGTCATTGACCATCTCATTAAAATTTGGATTTTGAGCTAGATTGACCATTCTTAATGTGCTGGGATACAAGCAAATAGGATTCATCCACCTAGTGGTCCTTCGTGGTTCTGCGAAATCTTTAATAATAGATTCCTGAGCGATAGAGGGCAAAAAAATGGTTGCCAATAGCGTAGCGAGCAGGTATTTCTTCATGTAGTAGAAGTGCTAATTGTAGCTGTTATGTTTACAAAAAAAAGAAAGGTGGGTAGAAATCGCTCTAGACCCACCTTGTTTTCTATCTTAAATCTTAATCATTGTCATCTTCTTCCAGATTCTTGAGATACTTCAACTCACTCATCCGCATCATGCTGGCAAGCTTTGAAACCTGCTTCAGGTCTATGATCCCGTAAAGGCTCACCATCGCAAATTTTTCCTTTCCACCTGCAACTAATATCAACTCCTCAATGATTCCGTCCTTTTCTTTAATGGAAATCTTTACATTTTCTTCGGCATCCTTTACAGTCATTAATTCTTCGTAGCCGGCTTTGGCTACATCGCTAATGGCGCTGTTGTAAAGACCTTTTGGATCAGAAACTTTTTCGCTGGCTACTACCTTCATGCCTTTGATCTTGCTGATTACGTCAAGGAATTCTTTTTCATCTTCAGTATTTCCTTCCATCTCAGTGAAAAGTGAAAACATTTTACTGCTTACAGATACTTTGGTGAAGGTTTCATCATCTTCGTACTTGTCAAAATACTTGGAAACAACTGCTCCCTGTCCGAAGGCATAGCCAGCAACAGAAAGAATAAACATGGTTAATACAATCTTTTTCATCGTTTTATTTTTTTAATGATCTTTAATCAAGGTTTTGGTTTTCGTATTCGAAAAAATGACTTAGGATTCCTCCTGTAGTTCTTCCTTCGCTTTGTTGATCTTGGTAAGCTCCAATGTATGATTCTGTCCCTGGTTTAATTCGGAACCAATCATCATCAATGCTTCTTTAGTAGCCTGGAAAGCTTTTTCAGGGTCGTCAATCGCAAATGGATCTTTCTTTGCATCGTTGAATACCAACGCTGCTGTAATAACTCCAATCGTAATCGTAGCTGCTGCAGATAGCCAAGCTTTTCTTCTATTTATCGCTTTCGGCCCATCGAATTTTTCTGATTTCTGTTTTGCAAGAAATCTAAAGTAATGACTTTCATTGCTGAGTGCCGGGTTGGATTTAAAGTGTGATTTAATCACTTTCTCCTCATCCAGGGTGGTCTCACCATTCCAGTACTTTTCAAGCAGTTTATCAATTTGCGATCCCATATGCGTCTATTTTTTGCATGGCTTCTTTTACTTTTTTTCGAGCTCGGTGAATGTTGACTTTGACATCACTTTCACTGATCTCGCACGTTTCAGCTATGTCCTGATAGCTCATGTCTTCCACTTCACGAAGGTGGAAAACCTCCTGCTGCTTGGCCGGTAGTGTATTGAGCACCTGCTTCATCAATGACATAAAGTCCTTTGTTATGGCTTGCTCTTCTACCGTGCCGGAATATCTCATATTTACCACTTTTTCATCCAGGTCTGCATATCTGTTTCTACGTAAGATTTCGATGCATCTATTTCGGACAATTCGAAAAGCCCACGCGTTGACTTTCTCTACTTTGTCCAGATCCTTACGAATACTCCAAATTTTCGTGAGGCAGTCTTGCACTACATCCTTTGCAGTCTCTGGCTCATGTACAATCGATAACGCGTATCGATACATGCCGTCAGAAGCTGGAAGTATGTGTTTATGGTATAGGTTTTGTGACATTCAGCTAGATGATGTGGAGGCCCAATGAAAAGTTACAGATTAGTTTAATCTTTTTTTAATCTGTCAATACATTCGTCACAAATGTGGATTTGGTAACCAACCAAAGCAATAAGAAAATGGAAGCCCATTTTAAGTACACATAATAGAAATCATTAGTGTCTTTATAGCGTGTTTCTTTTATTTCAGCCTTTTCCAGCCTGTCTATCTCATCAAAAACCTGGACCAGTGCCTCCTTGTCTGAAACTCGGTAGAATTTGCCATTGCCGATTCTTGCAATCTCTCGAAGTGTAGATTCGTCAAAAGTATTTTCTACCAGCCTTGGCCTTCCAAAAAAATCAGTTCCAAATGGCACCTTACCTTCTCGTCCAATGGCTATCACATACATCTTGATATTGTAGGCGTTTGCCAAATTAGCTGCTGTAATAGGATCAACATTACCAGCTGTATTATCTCCGTCGCTTAGGAGAATCATCACCTTGGATTCTGATTCTGATTCTCTGAGAAAGTTGATTCCTGATGTAACAGCATTGCCTATTGCGGTTCCTCTGCTTTCTATCTTATCGAAATCAATATCTTCAATCAATTCATAAAGTAATCCATAATCAGTGGTGAGTGGGCAGGAAGGAAGAGCATCGCCGGAGAAAATTACCAAACCTATACGGTCTTGAAATCTTCCAGCAACGAAATTGCGAGCAACTTCTTTGGCCGCTTCTAGTCTGTTTGGGAGAAAATCCATGATTTGCATGGATTCCGAAATATCAATATTCAAGACGATATCAATACCCTCGCTCCATTGCTCCACTTGTTCATTTGTGGTTTGTGGACGTGCGAGGCTAATCATTATCATCAATAAGCTAATAATGAAAAAGACAGGAGGAATGAATCGTAGGTAGGTAATCGGATCACTCTTAAGGTCTTTCTTAGTAAGAGCTACCGGAAGCTTTTGATTAAACCTATGGATGAAGAGCCATCGTAAAATGAAAATAAATGGAATGGCAATCATGGCATAAAGCCATATCGGGCTCGCCCAGTCAAAATTTTGAAGTTTTGATGGTGTAAACCATTCAAATGAAAACCAATCTGCAGTTTTATCTTCCATCTTTGATTTCCTCTACTTTTTTTGAATAACGATCCTGAGTAAAGACTTCTATTTGCTCAAAATCCTGAAAAACATCTTCTTGTGTTCGTTTTCCATATACCACACGATCGACAGACATTAATGGTTTTTCTAATTCTTGAGTAAAGTCTTGACTAAGTATCTCTTTGGTAGTAAATACAGTAAAAGGAACCTTATCCAGTCGTTGTTGATAATTTTTCCAAAGCACGAGTGCTTTTTCAGCCAGGTCTGGGTCTGGATCTACTTTTAGCTTTTTGATGTAATTGTTGAATACCACGGAAAACTGTTCATACTGGGAGCGCAATCTTCTAAGTTTAATCCATTTGATAATTTTTTTACCAAAAATTAAAAGCAAAATGATGGTCAGGAGAATGAAACCACCAAGTACATAGTACATCAAAGGAAAATTGAATTGCGTATCTACGAGTTGATAGTCCAGATTAGTTTTTAATGATGTGGTGTCGGAAACGATAGGAGCTAGCTCGGTGAGAAAAATAGAGTCAAGAGGAGTTTCTATTACTGTTGAGTCACTGCCATTGAGAATCACAGCAGGAAGTTTGAGGTATTGAATTTTTTCAATTTCAAATGACTGAATTGTATAAACTGTACTATCATATGCTAGATTATTCTTGATTTGAGTTGCGAAGTACTGTTTACCACTAATCTCGAATGGTGAAAATGAATATAAGCTATCTGGAAAAACCATCTCTAACGATGGAGGATAGGTGGCTGACATCCAAAACCTTACGTCTTGTCCAATAAGAAGACTGTCTTCAATAAATCCACCTCTAACGGAAATTTCCTGCGCACTCAAATTCCATGAGAACAATACAGCCACCATGGTCAATAACCATTTACCTTGTCCTTCTTGCATTGCTTCTATTTCTATGTCTAAATAGTTTGATCAATTTAGGTACGTAATCATCTTCTGTACCAATGGAAATGTAGTTTACATTATTTCTTTTGCAGAAATTTTCGAGTGAGTCTTTATTTTTTCCATGCGTTTTTTCTACGGCATTTTTAAATTCTTTTGATGAAGTATTTAACCACACAGTCTTCCCTGATTCTTTTTCATAAAGTGGAACAATGCCTAGATGTGGGGCTGCTGACTCACGTTTATCCGAAATGTGTACAACTACTAAATCATGTTTACGAGCCAACCCGCGCATGGAGTGAGTGAAGTTCTCATCGATAAAATCTGAAATGATAAATACAATCGCTTTTTTATTGAGCAAGTTTAACGTGTATTTGATGCCTTCATCCAGATTGGTCTTTCTTGATTTGGGTTTCAGTTTGAACATGCGATTGATGATTTCATACGCATGTTTGACAGTTTTACTTGGCTTAATATAATCTTCAACGCGATCAGAGTAGCAAAGCAATCCGACTTTGCTGCCTTCACGTATTGCAGAAAGGGTGAGCAACCCTGTCATTTCTTTGGCTAGGTCAATTTTTTGTCGATTATCTTTTCCAATTTCCTGTGATGCCGAAACATCCAGAAAGAAAAAAACTGTTTGTTCCTTCTCTTCAATAAATGTTTTCATAAAGGTTCCGTGACCTTTAGCAGTAACTCGCCAGTCGATGTTTCGAACATCATCACCCCATTGATATGGGCGCACATCGTCGAATTCCAGACCCGATCCTTTGAAAATGGAATGGAAGTCTCCCTGCATCTGCGAATTAATCGCTTTACGAATACGTATTTCGTATCTTCTAAGTCTTTTGAGGATATCCTTCATATTGAGTTTTTTGCTTTATCAAGTTTGGCATTAATATGGCATTATTGATAATTGCAATGCATGTATGATCTTTGCTAATGGATCAAACTCGCTTTGACCTTCAAAATTATATTTTCACGAATTTATAGACTGATTTGAGAAACCTTTTTTTAACCGTTCTTGTAATAGTTTGCTCTTGCTCTAGTTCAGATGAGCCAAAAGATCTCATTAGTAATGAACAAATGGTGAAAGTAATGATAGAGATTCACTTGCTAGAAGCTAAAATAAATAAGTTACGGATTGATCCGGTAGATAGCACACAGGCCGTCTATAATCATTACGAGAAGTTATTATTCGAAGATCTAGGGATTGATCAGGATCAATACGAACGAAGTTTTAACTACTATGTAGATCATCCAAACGATTTTGAAAAAATCTACAATGCTGTGGTTGACACTTTGATGGAACGAGAGAAATTATTCAACTAGTGAAAGTTTATCCACAGGATATAGAAGAGAAGCTAGGTTTCGATCAAATCAGAGTTCATCTGATCCGTTTTTGTCAGAGTGAACGTGGTGAACAGCTCGCGAAAAAAGCCAAGCCAACAGAGCGTTACGACGTTTTAGTTAGGTGGTTGAATCAAGCAAAGGAGATGATTCGATTGAAAGGTAATTCTGAGGATAAAGTCTCATTTGAGTTTCCTGATATGGATGAATATCTGACCAGAATAAAGGTTCCTGGCTCATTTCTGGATCCACAAGACTTTCATGAATTGAAGAGAGGTGTGAATACACTCACCTCTTGGGTGCAGTTTTTCAAAAAAAAAGGAGGAGACTATCCTGAATTATTTAGTATTTCTAATGCAATAGAAATTGATCCAAATCTTTCTATTCACATAGATAAGGCGATAGATGATAGAGGCGAGATGAAGGATTCTGCCTCAAGAGAGTTATCAGAAATCAGATCTAGTATATCAAAATCTGAAAGAGCCGTTCGTTCCGCCATTCAGAAGATCTTGAAAAAAGCAAAGGATGATCAGTTTACGGATGATGACAGTACCCTTACAATTAGGGATGGGCGTTTGGTAATACCAATAAAAGCTGAACATAAGAAAAAGATTCAGGGATTTGTACATGATGAATCAGCAACTGGTCAAACGGTGTATCTAGAGCCCGGAGAGGTTTTGGATTTAAACAATCAAGTGAGGGAATTGAAATATGCTGAAAAAAGGGAGGTGATTCGTATTTTAATAGTCCTTTCAGACCATCTGCGAGCCAATCTTTCTGATCTAAAAAGTGGTGCTGGACTGCTTGAAAAGTTGGATTTTATCCATTCCAAAGCACTTTTAGCCGACTTTATAGATGGTTCGGTTCCAAAAGTGGAAAACACACAAGCATTCTCATTGATAAATGCTGCGCATCCACTACTCTATTTATCACACCAAGAAAATGGAAAGCCTGTTATTCCCTTAAACCTTGTCCTCAATCGGGATAAGCGAATTCTAATCATTTCTGGTCCAAATGCTGGCGGAAAATCTGTTGCATTAAAAACTGTAGGGTTACTGCAATATATGTTGCAGACTGGCCTTCCGATTTCGGTTAATGAGGAAAGCAAAATGGGTATATTTTCATCCATATTTATAGATATCGGCGATACTCAATCCATAGAAGATGATCTGAGTACGTACAGTTCTCACCTCACGTCTATGAAATATTTCCTTGAGTATACAGATAAGAAGTCAATGTTCCTGATCGATGAATTTGGCAAAGGAACAGAACCACAATTTGGAGGGGCAATTGCCGAATCCGTCCTTTCGGATCTGAATAAAAAGAAAGCGTTTGGTATAGTCACCACTCACTATCAAAACCTGAAAAAAATCGGTGATGAGACAGCAGGCTTGATTAATGGTGCTATGAAATACGACTTGGATGCTTTGGAGCCATTGTTTGAGTTAGAGGTAGGTAAACCAGGAAGTTCATTTGCTTTTGAAATTGCAGGCAAGATCGGCTTGCCGAATCAGATCATTGAATCTGCAAGACAGAAAATAGGTAGTTCTCATGTGGCTTACGATCAATTACTAAACCAGTTGGAAAAGGAAAAGGCGCGTTTTGAAAAGCTTACTAAGAAGCTGGAAGAAGATCAATCTGACATCACAAAGGTTCGTAAAGACTATGAAGATCTGCGCAACATGTTGGAAGAAGACAAGAAGCGGATCATTAAAGAAGCTAAAAAGGAAGCCAACCATATACTTGAAAATGCCAATAAAGACGTGGAACGTGTGATCCGTGAAATAAAGGAAAGCAAAGCATCAAAAGAACGTACAAAGGCTGCAAGGCAAGAATTGGATCAGAAAAAATCCAAATTCCAAGAAAAAAAGGCGGTAACTATTAGTACCTTAAAAGAAGGAGATGTCGTGAGGGTGATTGGTCAGGAGACTACCGGAGCAATACAGAAGATCAAAGGAAAGCAAGCAGAAGTATTATTTGGAGCGATGAAATCCATCGTTTCCACATCAAAGCTTGAAAAAGCAAATGCCTCTCCTCAGGTTAGTTATCAAAAGAAAGTAAAAAAATTAGGCATAGATATAAGTCAGAAGATGGCAAATTTTGAACATGAAATTTCAATTCGAGGCATGCGAGCGGATGAAGCAATGAATAGGATAGAGACCTTTATTGATGAAGCACTTTTGGTTGGTGTTGATGAAGTTAGAATTGTGCATGGCAAAGGACATGGAGTATTGCGCGAGATTGTTAGAAATGTAACAAAGGGACATCCAAGTATAGCGAGTGTGGAAGATGAACATGCTGACCGAGGAGGCGCAGGAATATCTATCATAAAGCTTCAGTAATGAAATTTACCCAACAGCAATTAGCATTAAGAAACGGGAATGATCGAGAGGAAATTTGGATAGCATACAAAGGCGTTATATACGATGTGACCAAGTCCAAACTATGGAAAGAAGGCAAGCATTATGAACATTGGGCAGGGCAGGACTTAACTAATGAATTGCAAGAAGCACCTCATGATACAAAAGTTTTTGAGAAATTGCAGGTAATAGGAAGTTTAATCCAATGAAGATTGTAGAGTCAGGAATAAAAGATGTCAAGGCGCACGAAAGTGTAAAGGTGGTTATGCCTTGCAACCTTTATGGATGTGACTTAGGAGAAAATGTCTTCGTTGGTCCATTTGTAGAAATACAAAAAAATGTAAGAATAGGAGCACGAACCAAAGTACAATCTCATACATTTATCTGTGAACTGGTAACTGTAGGAGAAGATTGCTTTATCGGTCATGGGGTCATGTTTGTTAATGATGATTTTTCATCAGGTAGACCTGCAGATGGTGATAGTACTAAGTGGAGAAAAACATCAATTGGAAATGGTGTATCCATTGGTTCAAATGCCACTCTTATGCCTGTTACTATTTGTGATAATGTGGTCATCGGCGCTGGAGCTGTGGTTACGAAAGACATCACCGAGTCTGGCATATATGCTGGCAATCCAGCAATAAAATTAAGAAATATATGAGCGTACCTTTTGTAGATCTAAAGGCACAGTACGAATCAATCAAAGACGATATAGATACAGCAATTGCTAAAGTCATAAATGAAACTTCATTTATTGGTGGATCAATAATCAAGTCATTTGAAGCTGATTTTGGAAAATATGTTGGAATTAAGCATTGCATTGGTGTAGCGAATGGGACAGATGCTATTGAGATAGCTTTAAAAGGGCTAGGAATTGGAGCGGGTGATGAAGTCCTTGTTCCTGCACTTACTTGGATAAGTACAGCCGGCGCAGTGAATAGTGTAGGTGCCGAGCCTGTCTTTGTAGATGTTTTAGAAGATGAGCGAACGATTAATCCTGAATTAATTGAGGAAAAAATTAACTCAAAAACGAAGGCCATTATTCCGGTGCACCTATATGGTCTGCCAGCAAGAATGGATAAAATCTTGCCAATTGCTAGAAAGCATGGATTACAAATTATAGAAGATTGCGCTCAGGCGCATGGAGCGGAAATACAAGGACAAAAGGTTGGCACTTTTGGGGACATTGCCACTTTTTCATTTTATCCCGGAAAGAACCTTGGTGCCTACGGAGATGCTGGAGCAATAGTAACTTCCAGCGATGAATTGGCAGAGACTTGCAAAATGCTGGCCAATCATGGTCAGCTTAGTAAGCATGATCATCGGATTGTGGGAAGAAACAGCAGGTTGGATACTATACAAGCGGCCATCCTTCAAACAAAATTACCTCACCTCGAGAGCTGGACCAACGCCAGAATTCAAGCTGCAAAATGGTATGATGAAAAGCTCAGTCTAGTGAAGCCAACCATTCCTGAAAACATGAGACATGTATTTCATTTGTTTGTCGTACAATCACCAAAGAGAGATGAACTAATGAACAAACTGAAAGAGGTGAATGTTGGTTGTGCCATTCATTACCCAGCACCTCTTCCTCACTTAGAGAGCTATTCATATAAAGGGTACAAAATCGGAGATTTCCCAGTTGCTGAAAAGCTTTGCAAGGAGATTCTTTCTATACCCATGTTTGCCGAACTTGACGAAGATGAAGTTGATTGGATTTGCGAAATCTTAAATAATGCCTGATCGAATAGTACATATTGGATTTCCTAAAACGGCTACAACATTTCTTCAGTGGGAGGTTTTCCCCTATCTAAAAGAAGTAAATTATGTTGACTATAATGCTTGTAGAGACATCTTCCCTCAAATAGTATTCACTGACAGATTGGATCATGATCTTAAAGTACTATCCAATAAAATGGATAAATATGAGAAGAAGGGTGCAACCAATTTTTATTCATTTGAATTACTAGCTGGATCACCATTTTCCCCAAAAGGGATGAATAGATCCTTAATAGCTGAGTCATTAAAGGATGTAGGGTTTAGTAGAGTAATTATAACTGTCAGAGATCAGGCAAAAGCAATTGATAGCTATTATCGCCAATATATAGTTCAAGGTGGTACTTTAAGATTCAGAAAATGGTTGGATATTAATGATAAACGAGGCTGGCTTCAGAAACACTTTAGTCTTTCTTATCTTAAATATGACTTGCTAGTAGCTCATTATCAAAGTCTATTTGGAAAAGAGAATGTGCTTGTTGTTGACAGTGAAAATTTCCGCAAAGAAAAGGATCAAACAATCGATGATGTCTGTGGCTTTTTAGGAGCGTCAGGTTTAGATACTCCATCCATAAGATCAACAACGGTAAATAATTCACTCACCAACCTGAGTACGAGTATTCTCAGAGTTTGTAATTATTTTACATATAATGGCATAAGGCCGTCCCAATTCTTTCATGATTCCATCTCGACACGAAACTTTTGGTTACTTCTAAAGCTGATACTAGATCCATATTTTTTTCGCATTTTTTCTTCTGCAAAGAGTTACCTGAAAAAATATAAGTTGGAAAAAGAGTTGAAGGCCTATTATGCAGAATCAAATGATGAGCTTGAAAAAATTTGTTCAATACGATTAAAATGAGCGTTTTTTCATCAAATAATTTTGAGTCAAAAGATGTCCTATGTGCAATGTCTCAATATGTGAAATTGATTCATTCGAAAGGGTTTGATCCAAAATTGTTTTACTATAATAGACCCAGGCTATTTCTATCTCTTACGTCCAAATCCTTCGCAAAACCTGTTCGATCAAAAAGGACAGTTTTGATTTTTTTGATTATCTCCACAATGCGATTATTCAAAGGGTTCCTGTCCTTTAAAAGGAATCGTTCTTTTTTAATAGTAGACACTAGAGAATCTTACACTAAAGTTTTTAAAAACAATGAATACTCAGAAGACAATTCGATTCTAAGTAATCTATACACTCATCTTGATTGGAAAAAAATCGGATTACTGGATAGATTCAATGTTCCTTTTGATTCGAATTTTTTTAAAAAAAATTGGTTCAGATTAGTACAAAATATTTCTGCGAGACCAAGGCTATATGAGGAGGTTATTTTGTTTAAGTACTTTGTCTCTCACCTCTCTGATTGGTGGAAAACAAGTACTTCTTGTGATCAATTTTTTACAAACTTAGCAACTCATTCTTTTGATGATGAAGCTGTTCAGGCAATTCACGAACAGTTCTTAAGTTATCGAAAATCAACAAGATTTTTTTTATGGAAAGAAGAGGCTTACCAATGGTTTTTCAAATCATCAAAGGTGAAACGAATCTTAATTTTAGATGAATATAGCCCGAATCAAAAGTGTATTTTGAATGGAGCTTCCAGGTCAGGAGTTGAATGTCTAGCTCTTCAGCATGGCGGAATGCATGATTTACATCCTGGATATGTTTATGGTGTGGAAGATAAGGAATTGAATATTTTTCCTGATCATTTTCTTACTTGGGGCTCTGGGTTTACAGATTTTCTTCTAAAGAGCAATTGGCCGAAAGATGTATCTGAAGTGGGACATCTGAGGACTGACATTATTCCTCAATTGACGAGAAAAAGTGGATCAAAAATGAAGAAAATCATGTTTGCATCCCAACCTCACAAAGATGAAAACTATACCGAAAACACCGCGAAATTAGTTTTTCGGGCATTTGCAACTTTTGACAAAAAGGTGCAGGTTTATATGAGGCCGCACCCTTTGGAACGGGATATAGGAAAGTATCGAAAGTGGGCAGAAGAAGTTGGGTACACGAATCTGGATATGGACACAGATTCTGATTTATATGTCGCCCTATGTGACACTGACATTGTTATTACTGCTTTTTCAACTGTTGGTCAAGAGGCCATCTATTTTAACATTCCATTAATTACGGTCGATTATCTTAATCGCGACATTGCACATTATGTTCAAGAAGGAGTTGCTCAAAATGCAGCAACAACAGAAGAACTTTTAATGATTTTGAAGAATAAGCTTGAAGCATCCAATATTGAAACTAAATCCAATGAGGAATACATCAAGAAACATGCGCACAAGATAGACGGTAGAGTCAGTGAAAGAATTCTCAAGAAGCTTCTATCGGAATAGTAATAGACGTAGTTTTGAATCGGGTTTATTGCCAATTACTACATGATTAAAAAAGCACTCGTTACAGGCGTTACCGGTCAAGATGGATCGTATCTTGTGGAATTTCTTTTAGAAAAAGGGTATGAAGTACATGGAATACGGAGGAGTTCTAGCCAGCCAACCCATAGCCTGGACCGGATCCGACACCTCACCAAATCACCTCAAAATTCCAAGCGTTTTTTCCTTCATTATGGGGATGTTACCGATTCATCCAACATGGTAAAGTTGATCCGAGACATTTCACCTGATGAGATATATAACTTGGCTGCTCAAAGTCACGTCAAAGTTTCCTTTGAAGTGCCTGAGTACACCGCAAACGTGGATGCGATGGGGACCTTACGTATTTTGGAGGCCATAAGAGATTTGAGTATCGAAAAAAAGGTAAAGTTTTATCAAGCATCCACGAGCGAATTATACGGCAAAGCCTTAGAAGTTCCTCAGAATGAAAATACACCATTCAATCCTAGAAGTCCGTATGCCATAGCCAAGCAATATGCGTATTGGATGGTCAAAAATTACAGAGAAGCTTATGGGATATATGCTGTGAATGGCATTCTGTTTAATCACGAATCACCTCGCCGCGGCGAAGCATTTGTCACACGTAAGATTACTTTGGCAGTAAAGAATATTCATTTGGGGAATCAAGACAAATTATATCTTGGTAATCTGGATGCGAAAAGAGATTGGGGTTATGCAAAGGAGTTTGTAGAAGCAATGTGGGCAATGTTACAGCAAGAAAAACCAGAAGATTTAGTCATTGCCACGGGGCAAACTCATACAGTTAGGGAGTTTGTAGAACGAGCCTTTACACACATTGATGTTTCATTGGAATGGGAAGGAAAAGGAAAAGAGGAAAAGGGAATTGATACCAAGACAGGGAAAGTTTTAGTAGCAATTGATCCATACTATTTCCGTCCGACTGAAGTGGATTTACTTATTGGGGATGCCACAAAAGCTGAAAAGAAACTGGGTTGGAAGCCTAAAACGGGGTTTGAAGAGCTAGTTGATTTAATGATGGAAACCGAACTTTCGAGAAAATGAAAAGTGAGGTAATTAACATAGGCTCTAGATCCGTCGGTAAGGAGCAACCTGTATTTATTATTGCCGAAGCAGGTGTCAATCACAACGGAGATGTGAAACTAGCCATAGAGTTAATTAAAGAAGCTAAAAAAGCAGGAGCTGATTGCGTAAAATTTCAAACCTTCAAAGCGGATAGAATTGTTACACAAAACTCACCAAAGGCCGCATACCAATTAAAAACTACTGATGAGAATGAGTCACAGTTTGATATGCTCAAACAACTAGAACTCAACCTTGAAGATTACAAGTTTATTTTGGACGAATGCCAGCGTCAGGACATCTTGTTTCTTTCCACTCCATACAATCATGAAGACGCTGATTTTTTGAATCAACTTGGCGTAGAGGCATTCAAAATAGCCTCAGGTCAGTTTGTGGAGTATCCATTCCTTAGTTATCTCGCATCATTCAATAAACCTTTGATTCTTTCTACAGGAATGTGTACAGAAGAGGAGGTTCGAAATACACTTAATTTTTTGAAGGATCACGGAGATCCTGAACTGATATTGTTACAGTGTACAACCAATTATCCAGCATCAATAACAGATGCTAATATCAACGCAATGGTCTCAATGGGTTTAGAAATGGATGTGATGATTGGCTACTCGGATCATGTGCCGAACAGCTATGCCTGTATGAGTGCGGTAGCTCTGGGAGCACAGGTGATTGAAAAGCACTTTACGCTGGATACCACAATGTCTGGCCCCGATCACAGTAGCTCATTAAATCCAGAACAGTTTGCATTACTTGTTGAAGGAATAAGACAAGTAGAGAAATCGCTAGGTTCAAGTAAAAAACAGCCTACCCAAGCGGAGCAAAAAAATACTTTCGGGATGCGCCGGTGCATGATAGCTAATCAAGGCTTACAAATTGGTCATGTACTTCAAAAAGAAGACATTGGTTTTAAGCGCCCCATGAATGGGCTTTCTCCTACGAGGTTTTATGAAATTCTTGGGAAGCGAATCGTTAGAGACCTAGAAAAAGATGAACCCATAACTGAAGATGTCATCGATTGGTGAGTTCATAATTAAAGATGCTTCGATAAGTGAAGTCAAGAATTTTCTAAGTAATGCTGGAAATTCACTTGACTTGTTTAGGTATTTCGGTAAAAGACCAATTAATGTAATTGATAATCATGTCAAGACCTTGATTGTTAAAAAAAAGGAACAAGTGATTGGCTATGGCCATCTCGATCCTGAAAAAGAAAAACTGTGGTTGGGAATATGTGTAGCAGAGCGTTTTAAGGGCAAAGGCATTGGTCGTATGATCTTAGAAGAGCTTCTAGATTCAGCAAAGTATTTGAATCATGATGAGATTTGGCTCAGCGTTGATAATGACAATTTTGGCGCCATTACTCTGTATGAGAAATTTGGATTTAGGCTTATTGAAAGCCGTCACAATATTCAATTCATGAAGCTATCATTATGAATATTTTTATAAGTAGTGTAGCATTTAAAAATCTAACGATTCCAGAAATCGAAGAAATAGCTATTCAACATCAATTTTCTATTGAATTCAGCGCCAATTTCAACCCCGATCAAGATTTAAGAAATCAGTTTATGACGCTGACCATAGACAGGTTGCCTCATAATTATTTCCCACCTCCGAAAGACCCATTTGTATTAAACCTAGCAAGCCAGGATAGGGAAATTCTTAAACGCTCTCGCAATCACTGCATGAAAGGTATCGAATTAGCATCTATGTGTCGGATGAAATATTTCTCAGCCCATGCTGGATTTTGTCTGGATCCGTCGCCCCATATGCTAGGCAAACAACTTGAACAACCAAGTCATATCGAAAGAGACATGTTCTCGAAAACATTTCTTGATTCTTGCGAAATGCTATCAGAAGTAGCAAAAAATGCAGGCGTGAAGTTTTGTTTCGAAAATAATGTACTGATGCAGATAAACAGGAGAGAAGATGGCATAAACCCGCTCCTATGCGTGGATCCAGAGGAGATTATCCAGGTCTTGGACTTGGTGAATAATGATTCTTTAGGTTTTCTGCTTGATACTGCTCATCTAAAAGTTTCTGCGAACAGTTTGGGTTTTGATAAGGATTTAGCTGTCGGTCAATTGAACGACCGAATTGCATACATTCATCACAGCGACAATGATGGAATGGAAGATACCAATGAGAAACTTACAGCCAATTATTGGTTTTTAAAGCATTTGAAATCATTCAAAAACGTTCCACATGTTGTTGAAGTCAAAAGTCAGTCTATTGACGATTTGAAAAAACAGATATCTTTATTACGATCTTCAGCGGAAGTGATATGAGAGAAATGATCCCAATAATGGAACCTGATTTATCAGGAAACGAACGAAAATATCTAATTGATGCATTTGATTCAGGATGGATTTCTTCCAAAGGGAAGTATGTTGAACAATTGGAAAATGGGCTTGCGGCTTATCATGATGCGGACCATGTACTTGCCGTTTCCAACGGCACAGTAGCATTACATCTAGGCATGGTGAGTCTTGGTATAGGTCCTGGAGATGAGGTAATTGTACCAAATCTCACTTTCGCTGCCTCTCTAAACACGGTAATTCATGCAGGAGCCACACCTGTATTAGCTGAAGTAGATCAAGAAACATACAACATAGATTGCCGCAAAATCGAAAAATATATTTCCTCAAAGACAAAGGCTATAATGGCAGTTCACCTTTATGGTAATCCGTGTAATATGGAGCTCATTCAGGCTATTGCCAAGCAGCATGACCTTTTGATTATTGAGGATAATGCTGAGGGGCTAGGGAGTACTTACGGTACTAGAAAAACTGGAAGCATTGGAGACATAGGTACATTTAGCTTTTACGGAAATAAGACCATCACGACGGGAGAAGGTGGAGCCATCATCTTTAAAAGCAAGGAAGTTTATGAGCATGCCAAAGTATTGAGAGATCATGGAATGAGTCCGGAAAAGAGATATTGGCATGAGTATATCGGATACAATTACAGGCTAACAAATATACAAGCAGCTATTGGATGTGCACAGCTGGAGCGATTGGATCACATACTAAATAAGAAACGTAATATCGCAGATCAATACATCAGCGAACTATCGTCAGTAGATTCAATCCGATTTCAAAAGAGCCTTGGTAATTCGACCAATTCACATTGGCTGTTTACGCCACTTTTTCACAATCTCTCAAGAGATAAATTAGGAATTTATTTGCAAAAAAATGGAGTAGAATCCAGACCTGCTTTTTATCCAATGAGTGAAATGCCGGCCTATTCAAAGTACGTAAAAGAAGATTATTCAATATCCGAATCAATCGCTAAGAGTGGTCTGAGTTTACCGTCCTTTCCATCATTATCAGAGAAGGAAATCGATCTTATAACCAAAACAATTAAAAAGTTTTATGAATAGTTCTACCCTTTTCGTCATTCCCGCGCGTGCAGGATCCAAAGGGGTTCCCAATAAAAATAAACGCCTGCTTAGTGGTAAACCATTGATAGCCTACACGATCGAAGAAGCCTTGAAGGTCATCAGTAATGAACATATATGCGTATCCACCGATGATGAGGAGGTCATAACTTTTGCAAACAAGATGGGACTAGAAGTCCCATTTGTAAGACCTGAGGCACTAGCTCAAGATGATTCCACAAGCAGAGATGTTTTATTACACGCGATTGATTTTTATGCATCAATGGGAAAGTTCTATGAGCGTGTGGTGATGCTTCAACCCACCAGTCCATTACGCAAATCTGAAGATATTTTAGGAGCTTTAGCGCTGTTTAATGATGAAGTGGATTGTGTATTATCGGTAGTGGAAACCAAGTCCAATCCTTACTATGTTTTATTTGAAGAGGGTGAGGAAGGTTATCTGAAAAAATCTAAAAAAGGATTTTTTCAAAGACGACAAGATTGTCCTGCTGTGTATGAACTAAACGGTGCTGTTTATGTCATTCGTGTTGACGCTTTGAAACAAAAAGAAATCACATTGATGGATAGGATAGTTAAGTTCGAAATGAGTGAGCTGCGATCAATTGATATTGATACGGAGCTCGATTTTAAGATTGCAGAATTCCTTTTGAATTAATTGAAGGGGATGGAAATGTGAGAAGAAAAAAAGAGGTCTATTTCCGTAGAATTCATTTAGATAAGGGGTTCAAGAACTAATCTTTCTGGTAATCCATTTCAACTTGGTGAATCTTAAGCCCCAATCAAGTGCGCTCCTTAAATTCTCCTTCATACCTTGAGCAGTGAACTTGTAATATGGACGATTTTTTTCTACATAAAAAAGGTAGTCCTTCACTTCATTGTAGTCATTTTTTATGGAGTAATTGTGATCATTGATCTTAAAGGCAGATTCAATGGTTTGATTTCCAACCACCAGTTCAAATCCATTTTTTGTCAAAATGTTTTTTAGTGATTCCAGAGAAAAATGGAAAGTATGAGCATTTTGAAAATACCTTAAGATATTAGACCGAAAATTCTTATGAACATACTTAATACCAGGAACCTCAATGTATATCACTGTATTCTGATGTGATATTTTTTTTAGCAGTTGTAATTCTTTGTTTAAGTCCAAAATGTGCTCCATTACATGCGAATAGATGATTAAGTCAGGCTTGTACGAGAGACTCAAACTCTCAAGTGAACCAACAGTTAGCGGTAAGCCATGATCTTCTACACCATATTTTACATACTCTGCACCAAGATCTAAACCTTCGACAGCATGCCCTTTTGATCTAAAAAAATGGAGAATACCGCCGGCACCACAGCCAACTTCTAAAACATGCAATTTGTTTTTAGAGATAAGTTTGTTGCTTAAAAGAAAACTAAAAATGCGTTTTCCCTTTCTCCTTTGAGACTCAAAAAAATCAATAGTGGGACTTTCCTTACCTACATAGAGTTTTCTATATTCTTGATTATAGAATTCAGCGTAGGAAGCTTCATTCATTCGTGGATTTGTGTAAACCAAACCACATGAAGAGCAAATATTCGTTATGTATGACAATCCGTACCTATCCTTTTCACCAATTATTGTTGCTCGATTATTTTCACAAACCGGGCAGTTTATGTTTTCAAATTTGTATGTACCGGTATTTACCTTTTGACTAACTAGTTTTTTAGTCTTCTTCTGCAAAGAATTAAGTTTTAATTCTGGACGTCCATCATTTTTAAGTCTTTCAAGTAGCATTAAATATTCTTTTCAGAAGATTTAATCTGGATCGCTATGCCACCCAGGAAGAAAATAATTATCAGTATTCCACTAATCATCATCACTGCATTACCTGAGAAGTACGTCTTAGGCTTAAATTCAAAGACGATCTCATGTTCTCCATTGGGAATTTCTAAAGCTCTGAGCACATAGTTTGCACGCAATATTTCAACATCCTTTCCATCAATGGTCGCATTCCAGCCTTTTAGGTAATAGATTTCTGAGAAAACACCTAAAGCAGACCCTCCAGTGATGTTTGCAGAGTAGCTTACATTATTGGGGGTTTTCTTGGTGGGAACAATTGTCCCTGAACCAGTCACTTGTGGCACTTCAA
The DNA here is from genome assembly GCF_039960695.1 of Ekhidna sp. GTDB lineage: Bacteria > Bacteroidota > Bacteroidia > Cytophagales > Cyclobacteriaceae > Ekhidna. Next base: position 143,065 of record NZ_JBDVKP010000006.1, read on the forward strand.
ACTTACTTTGATCGATGAGGGCTTCATTTTTAGTGTCTATTGAACAGACCCGCCCAATTTCTTCGTCAGGAGAATTGACTGGAATTATCTGATTTACTACCCACGCATTTCCATTTGCATATCGATTAGGGAAAACGGCATTTCCTTGGGTTCCAGCATACATAAATTTAGTATTGAGCATATTTAAAACCTGTAGACCAGAAAAGTCCATTGATTGACCTTGCAGAGTTGAAAAAGCTGTTTGAAGCTCAGATTGAATGCAATGATCAATCAAATCTTGATAGCGTCTAATTTTGGCTCCATGGTAACCTCCAAGGGACTCATGAAAATAGGAAGTTCTATTTTCATTGAATGGATTTTGCAGGTTAAGAACACGATCACCATAAAATGCTTGAGAAGCAATTGCCTTGTCAGCATCTGTCATTTGAAAGAAATTTCCAGTAGGGTCCTTTTGAAATTTATCTTCACCCAAAAATCGCTTGGTGAGAGAAAAGCTATCAACAAATACAAGAAAGGCAACACCCAGCAATACCTGATTGGTTTTAACCCTTTTTTTGAATAGTGCCCAGACTACTATAGCAAACCCAACGACAAACATGAGTGCTCTTATGCTGTCCCTTACTAGCAATGACTGACGATCCTCTCGGATTGCCTCAATAAACCAATCGGGAAGTTGAGAGTCAATAGTGCCTCGATATCCCAAGGCACCAGAGAACATCATGAGTGCCAATAAAAATCCTCCACCTATCCCAAACAGGATATATAACTTCTTTTTCAGCGCTTCATTCCATTCCGCACTAACGAGCTTTTCTAAAGCAATGAAACCCAGGAGATTCATTGAAAGAATCGTGATAATGATTGTGAAGGTTACCGATCGAAACTTATTGTATCCAGGTAGATAGTCAAATAATAGGTTGTTAAAGCCTTCGAAATTTTTGCCCCAGCTCATCATAATCCCAAGAATTGCCAGTGATATAAGCCACACTTTGTGCTTTTTGGGTAAGATTAGGATGCCAAGGATAAAAAGAAGGACTATAAGTGTACCGGCGTAATAAGGAGCTGTAAGCGGTTGATCTCCCCAATAAGTAGGTATTGCTTTCACCTGATTCACGATTTGTGATCGGTTGTATCCGGCACTTTGCAATGCTTCAGCCACGGCGGACTTAGTTGAGAGTTCTTGTTGAGATGATCCACCGAAAATATTCGGAACAAATAGGAATAAAGGTTCTGTAATGCCATTACTATATCGAAAAGCATATTCCTTATCCAAGCCCGACGAAGCTTTCTGGTCGGCTTGAAGTTCTGATTTTCCGCGGATTGAATACTTGCTATATTCTAATGTGGTTGCCAGCCTGCCAAAATTCGCTCCTACTGCAAGAAAAGCAGCTGCGACCATAAGTCCCGCATTGATACCAAAACGCTTGAAGTCTTTGTTCTGAATGGCTTGAGCCAGCACATTCACACCATAAACGATCACTATGATAGCTAGATAATAGGTAATCTGGGGATGATTGGTTCGGATTTGCATGGCCAACGCAATAGCAGTTAGTCCAAAGCCAAGCCACCTTCTCCCGGAAAAAGTATATTGGATTCCAGCTAGCACAAGTGGCATTAAAGCAACTGCAGCAATCTTGGCGTTGTGCCCAGCCATGATACCAATAATATTGAATCCATTTAACCCAAATGCAATAGCTCCAGCTGCTGCGATAAGTGGCCGAACTTTAAAGCTGAGCAGAAGGATATAAAAACTGACAAAAGCTACAAATAAGATCGCCTCCGGATGTCCCATACCTAACCGAATAACTTTATATGCATGGGCCATTAAGTCACCAGGATATTGCACGCCTGATAAGTAAGCAGGCATTCCACTAAAGATATAGGGATTCCAAAGTGCTTCTTCGCCAGTTCCATCTCGATGCAACTGAATTTGATGATTACCTCCACGTCCTTGCAATATATCATGCTGATTAATTTGTTTATTACTCAGAAATGAAGGATAGTGAACCAGGATATTAATGACTAGAAATCCAAGTATGATCAGACTGTGGGTAAGTATATTTTTCTTCAGGGTTGAATTCATTTCGGCAGGTTAATTTTTAGGAACCGTTCAAAGGTAAAATGAATGATTTTATTAATATCTGGTGATATTCTGAACAAATAAATTAGAAGGATAAAAATAATTGTGGTTAGAATTGATCTGATTGCAATTACAATTGAAGGATGCAGGTCAAGATTGAAAAAATATGCGAGCCAGAAAACTGCGATGCTTATAAATAGTAGGGTGAAGTGTTTCTTTATAAATGGATGGATTTTGAAATGATATTTCACGTAAACGATTTTCACTATTATGTGAATGATAATAGCTAGAAAATAGCTGAATGCTGCTCCTTCTAAGCCCCAAATGGGTATCATAAAGTAGTTTAGAAAGATCAATAATATCGCAGTTCCTAGTTGGAAAATCAAGTTATACCTGTACAGGTGAGAATAATTAATTATTTCACCAGGAAAACTAGAAATCATCGTGGCAAGTTTTGCTGTACAAACAAGGATGACTACATATAGACCGGCTTTAAATTCACTTCCTTTTGGTATAAAAAGAAATAGATCTTGAAGGTTTGTAACTATGCCGATGAAAATGAGAACTCCTAATATTGACATAGTGATAGAACTACGCTTATATAAGCTCTCTACCTCTTGCATATTTTGGTTCTCCAGCTCGGTAGATAAAATGGGGGAAATAACTTTAGCCATGTTTCTTCTTGGCATTTCTACGATTGTACCAATAAAAAAACAGGTTACAAAAATTCCATTTGCGCTGGCTCCTAACATGGATGTTACAAAATCGTACGTTGCATTATTCATTACAGCAAAACTCCCCGCTAAGAGCATTGAATAAGTCGAAAAATAAAACAACCTTTTTTTCCAGTCGGATGATAGCAAGGAAAATCTAAATTTGAAGCGAAACCCATCAAATATCATTAGTTTCCCAAACAACGCAATCAGAATGAAGGTATAATTAATAGCCAATCCTTTCACAGCCCATTCAAAACTAAACCAGTTCAAAGCATATCCTACTACCAAGACAATTGCTCCTATTCTTAAAAGTACATCTCTTAGAAACGAAGGAAAAAGTACTTTTAAAGTAGTCCTGCTATAGCTAAAGAACATATCGAATAGGCTATTCACAACTATAATAATAGCCGTAATAGCAAGGTAATTCACATATGTTGGTGCAGATTCAAGGTAGCGTTGCTTGATAACATCCTTTAGTAAATAGCCAATTACCATTACTAGCGTACAGCCGGCTATAACAATGAGGAACTGAAATGTGAATGTACTATTTCGATCTTTTTCAGTGAATAAGGGAAAAAATTTTATATATGAACTTGACATCCCAAAGGTGGTAAAAGGAGAAATCATCATTGCATTAGCCGTAATAATTCCAAACAACCCTATCTCATCGAGTAGAAAGTATTCTGGACGTAGATATAGTGTATTTACAAATCCAACAAGAACACCTAAGTATGCGATAGCTGTGCTCCAAAAACTCTGTTTTATAACGACTCCCACTCAGTAGAATTAGAAAAACCACAATTTAATAGAAAGCGCAATCACTGTAACCAGCAATATCATTCGAATGACTCTATCATTTACCCCAACAGACCATCGACTTGCAACCCAGCCACCTATAGATTGACCGGCAGCGAGTACTAAACCGTACTCCCAGTTAATTTTTCCACTGAGGTAAAAGACGACCAAAGCGGCGACTGTATAGGACAGAGCTACGAAAACCTTAATGGCATTTGTCTTGGCCATGTTGAATCCGTGAATGGCAGTAAGAGTAGCAATCATAATGAAGCCGATTCCGGCTTGAATGAAGCCACCATAGATGCCAACAAAAAAGAATGCAACTACACTGATCCAAATCTTTTTGGTCGTTAGCATTTCTTCCGCCTGTTTTTTTATGCTCGGTTTGAAAATGGTAAGCGTCATTACCATGAGCATTATGATAGCAAGTATGCGATTGAATATTGTCTCATTAATATCCACCGCGATCTTAGAACCGATTATTGCCCCCAAAATCGCTGGAATTGCAACATAAATAGCAAAGGGAAACACCCTCACTCCCTTGCTTCTGAACCCAGCAACAGAAAAAATATTTTGAGCAAAAATCGCTACTCTGTTAGATGCATTTGCTTCAGATGACGGCAATCCAAAAAATGAGATAAGGAGAGGAAGAGTGATCAATGAACCTCCTCCAGCGACGGTGTTCATGAATCCTGCAAATAGACCTGCCGCAGCCAAAAGAAGACCTTCTAATAAAGACATTTTAAAACTTGTAATCTGTTAGATTGCAAGCTAATCCATCCGTACAATCAGCCAGCATTTGCATTTGAGTTTTTCCAGTTTTTGGATGCGTTTCTAAAGGACACATCTCTACTAAAGGGATGAGAGTAAACCTACGACTTGGTATGCCAGGATGTGGTATGGTTAGCTTGTCAGACTGGATCACAAGATCGTGAAAGTAGAGGATGTCGATATCGATACACCGTTCTCCCCATTTTTCTATTCTTATTCTTCCAAGCTTTTGCTCTACTTTGAGAATTGATGCGAGAAGCTCCTCTGGTTCTTTTAAAGTGTTTATTTGAAGAATGGCATTTAAAAACCATTCTTGTTCAGCTTTACCCCAAGGTTCTGTTTCATAGATTGATGACTCATCTACTATTTCAATACCTTCCTCAATTATTAGATTTTCAGCCTCTTTAAGGTATTCCAACCGATTGCCCATATTACTGCCCAGCAGGATGTAAATTCCGTTCATACACTTTCTTAATCCAAAGTTTGCTATCCTCGTCTTACTTTTGCGAGTTTCGAAGACAAACTAAATGTACCAAAACTAAATACATGGCTTTTTTAAGAAATCTTTTAGCCACTATTCTCGGCCTGATAATTTTCACCTTTTTGGGATTTATTATGCTCATAGGTGTAGTGGCCTCAGCTTCCTCAGATGAAGTGCCAACTGTCAAATCAAATTCTGTCCTTTATTTTCCAATGTCGGGGATTCTGATGGAGAAGGCTGTAGAGGATCCATTCTTAAATGCATTTGCAGACGGACCAACTCCGCAAAGTTTATTGGATATCATTACCGCCATTAAACGTGCCAAGAGCGATGAACGAATCAGGGGAATCTACATAGAGCCAATGTATCTAGCAGGTAGCTACGCAGGACTTCAGGAAATAAGGGATGCGCTTTTGGACTTTAAAGAGTCAGGTAAGTTCGTTTATGCATATGGCGAGTATATCAGTGAGTCTGATTACTATGTAGCATCTGTTGCAGATAGTCTATTCTTGAATCCAACAGGAGCTATTGAATTCAATGGACTTGGCGTCAATATCACCTTCTATAAAGGCATGTTTGACAAACTGGATATCAAGCCGGAAATTTTTAGAGTGGGAGATTTTAAAAGTTATGTCGAGCCATACATACGGAAGGATTTAAGTCCTGAAAACAGACTTCAGTATACTGAGCTTCTAAACTCTATGTATGGTACCTATTTAAATAACGTTTCCAATTCTATTCGAATCCCGGTAGAAAAGTTGAGAGATATTTCCGACCAAATGAAAGTAAGTCTGCCACAAGATGCTGCTGATGTAGGATTAGTCCACAAGATTGGATATGAAGATGAGCTTAAGAGTGTAATGAAAGAAAAACTTGGGTTAAACGAGAGCAAAGATCTTCGTACGATGAAGATGAACAAATACATCCAGGCGATATCTACAGAAGGTGACTATTCCAGTAATAGAATAGCAGTAATCGTAGCTGAAGGTGATATCGTAATGGGCGGAGATGAAGGGATAGTGGGAGCTACTTTTGCTGAGGAAATTAGAAAAGCACGGAACAACGATAAAGTTAAAGCCATTGTCATGCGAGTGAACTCTGGTGGAGGAAGTATGACAGCTTCAGATATGATCTGGCGTGAGCTTATGCTTACCAAGGGGAAGAAACCAATCATAGCCTCCATGGGTGGAGCAGCTGCGTCCGGAGGATATTACATTGCAATGCCTGCCGATTCCATACTTGCACAGCCAAATACGATTACAGGCTCCATAGGAATTTTCGGAATGTGGTTCAACTTTGGTGAGTTTCTCGAAAACAAAATAGGTATAACGCACGATGTAGTGAAAACAGGAGATTTCTCAGATATCTATACTGTTACTCGTCCATTGAGAGATAGCGAAAGAGCCATTATTCAGCGAGGAGTAAATGAAGGATACGAAGTGTTCACGCAGAAGGCGGCCGATGCTCGTGGTATGACTCAGGCGGAGCTAAAGAAAATTGCGAGTGGGCGTGTATGGAGTGGAGAACAAGCAGTGAAAAACGGGTTGGTTGACCAACTTGGTGATTTCAATGATGCCATTGAAATGGCCGCAAAAGCTGCGGGCATTGAGGACGACTATATGGTGGCTTATTATCCAAAGCAAAAACCATTTATTGAAGAAATTCTTGAAAAGATGAATGCAAAAGTTCAGTTCACGCTATTTGGCGTGGAGGCAGATCCACTGCTGAAACAGGCCAAATCACTTAAAAACCTAAAAGGATTACAAGCAAGACTACCAGGCAATCTGGAAGTACGGTAATAAAAAAAGCGGCATTTGCCGCTTTTTTTATACCCAAATCAAACCTCAAAATTACCTTCTTCCATACCTATCGGCATAGTATCGTTTCTTTCCATATCTACGATAGCGCTTCACATGATAGGCGTTATCAGCGACAGGATTATTCGAAAGCAGATTTAACTCCACGCTATAGGATCTCCTAAGATTTACACTACTCATCCGGAATGGAAGTTGTGAGCCAAATCTCCAAACTCCAGTATCGAGGTAGATGAAGACTTGTCGTCGCTGGTCATAGTATATATTATGCGCTGGAAAATAAGTAAACCTGTGAATATGCTTCGTCTTGTAGCTATGCGCCTGAGCCCATACAGGTGGTCCCTTTCTAATATGCTGCTTATGTGCCTGATGTTTATGTTTCTTATGATGCTTGCATGCCTCTGCATTTGTAAAAGCAAACAACATGACTATCGCTATTCCAAAAATCTGTACACTTCTTTTCATAATTGATAAGTGTTTGGTTCGGCTAAGAAATATCCAAGCATCGTGCCATTACTGATATTAGTATAGCATTTGAGTAGTTCTAAATGACGATTTATAAGCGGTTTGAATGAAGAAAAGGGATTTTAGTAGAAAAGATCAAACCGTTGATCGAAGGATTGAAAACGACCAATTTATAGTAGTAATACCATCTGATCTTCGGTGAAATATCTGCCTTTCCATTTAATAGCGTTTGGCTCTGAGGCAAAAGTTTTGAATCCAAATTGCTCATAAAGCGATTTGGCTTTTTCATTGGTTGGGATCACAGTCAAGTTGATTTGCTCAATATCTTCGATTTCACGAGCTCTTCGAATTATCTCAGAGATCAATTGCTTGCCAATTCCCTTGCCTCTATGATTGGTTGAAACAATCATCCGCGATAGTAAGCCTTTGTGTCTCAACTTTTCCCTATTGGAACCCTCTCTTTTGAAGGTGGCCACTCCAATCAATTCATCCTCTTCGAATGCTCCAAGCGTGATACAGTCATTCTCTGAAGTTAAAAATGGAATGTCTAGATCATCGTTGGGTGAGATACGAAAGCACTCATGGTCATCGATGAGTGCTTGGTGTACAAGCTTCTTATATTGGGATTCAAAGCTAGGTGGGATCTCATTAATCGTGATTTCAGACATAATCTGTTGGTTTGATACGATATTAAGTATCAAAAAAATACTCATACCGCCAATTATTCTTCCATCAATTTTCGTTTCATTCCCTCCAAATTCTTTTTTCGGGGTATATGCATTTTTTTTCGTTCCCAGAGTATCATCCCAAAAGCAAGAATATACATACCTGTTACAAACAGCCATTGGTCTAAAGTTGCTTCAACGACAATCATTTTCAGAATGTAAAAAAATGAAAACGGAAGTAAATACCCCAGTATCATCATCCGGGAAAAATGGATAATGGAATTGGTATTCGCTATGGCATGATCCAGTTCTCCGAACATACTTCGATCGAACGTATTTTCAGCCTTCAATCGTTTATGGCGAGAGATCTGAATATAGATTACAGTGGCAAGCATCATTGCAGATCCTAAAAAATCCCAATAATGAGAATCGTTGAGTGCATCAATAAAAAGGAATATAGCCACGGCCCCATTAATTAGACTAATCCAAGTTTCTACCATATTCATTCGCTTGCTTGCAGCATTCTTTTTTCTTGTAATGCTTTTATGAAGCGCAGTTTCGTTTATTGCGTACATAGTTTCTCCTTTTTGTTCGTCCCAGATTTTTTGCATTTCCTCAAACTCCATATTCGTATTGTTTAGAGTTGGTCACTAATTGCTTTTTGATCCGATGAATCTTCACACCGATATTGCTTTCAGAGATTCCCATCATATCAGCCATCTCTTTGTAGCTATATCCATCAAGAAGAAGAAGTGTAAGCGAACGATCAATCTCATTGAATTGCTTGATTTCTTTATAAAGCCAAGCCACTCTTTCATCCTTAGCTTCTTCATTTGATATGAGCACGTTGGTCATATTTTCTACTTCCTGATGACCAGTTACATGCTTCTTTTCTTTCGTGCTCCACTTAATTGCAGTATTAAGTGCAATCCTGTAAAGCCATGTTGAAACTGCTGAGGAACCCTTAAAATTTGGAATGGACCGAAACATCTGTATGCAGATATCCTGAAAAAGATCATTTTGATCATCTTCTGAGTACGCATACGCTTTGATAATCTTAAAGAGTAAGGCTCGGTATCCATCCAGCCATTCATCAAAGATTTTTCGCTGTTCGCTTTCTTTCATTTTCGAATCGTTACCACACTAGTCCCGGTAGCAGGAGAATTATTACAGAAAAGATATTTTTTCTGTAGATCCGCAGCAATCGAGTGATTGAGGCTTATTTGAGTTGATCCTCAAGGCTACGGGTGACAGGTGATTCTACCTCGCCTGTATGCGCTGTTGTTTTATTTTCTATGAGCATGATTTGACATTCACTCATTGAGGAGACTCTATGATTGACTGCCTTTTTCACAACATAAAAGTCCCCTTTTTTCATCTTAAATGGTTCTTTGCCTTCTTCTTCGAAAAGTAACTCGCCATCGAGTATATAGAATGCCTCATCTTCATTTGCATGATTGTGCCATGGGATGTCCTCACCTTTTATCTTGGCCACCTTTACATAGACATCATTTACCTCACCAATGACTTTAGGTGAAAAGTATTCTTTGACCTGTGATAGATAATCTTGAATATTCATCTGATAAAGATAAAACTCCATGACTTACTCAGCATAACGGATACTACTTTTGCGACATGCCCATTCATGACCTAGTTGTTAGCCCTGAAATTGGATTTAACCTTAAAGCACTTGAGACTTATTTGAGTGATTCTGGACATTTTAAGAAAGGACAGTATGTAGATATCCTAAGGAGGTCGATTGATGCACGACAAAGGAACATTAAAGTTAATCTTCGAATTGAGGTAAGAGATACACCACCCGAGGTGGAGTATGTAGAGTATTTCAAAAAAGATTATAATGTTAAAAACAGTGATCCGGTGATCATTGTAGGGGCGGGTCCTGCAGGATTATTCGCGGCATTAAAAGCAATAGAAGGAGGTCTAAAACCAATTATACTAGAGCGAGGAAAAGATGTTCGTGCACGAAGAAGAGATCTGGCAGCAATTAATAAAGAACATATTGTTAATCCCGAAAGTAACTACTGCTTTGGAGAAGGAGGAGCCGGAACATATTCGGATGGTAAACTTTATACACGATCCAAAAAGAGAGGAAGTATTCGGCGAGTGTTTGAAATCTTAGTAGCACATGGTGCAACGCCTGAGATTTTGTTTGAAGCACACCCACACATTGGTACCAATAACTTGCCCAAGTTAGTGGCTGCATTGAGAGAAACAATTGAAGAGGCTGGGGGAGAAGTTCACTTCAATACCAAGGTTACTGACTTCATTATCAAAGATGGTGAAATGAAGGGGGTTTTTTCCGAAGAATTAGAATTTAGCGGACTTGCTGTTGTATTAGCTACAGGTCACTCAGCGCGAGATATATTCAGATTATGTCAAAAAAGGGGTGTTAAAATTGAAGCAAAACCTTTTGCACTTGGTGCCCGAATTGAACATCCTCAGCAATTGATTGATGAAATACAATATAAATGTTCAGATCGTGGAGATTATTTACCCGCCTCAGCTTATTCACTTGTTTCTCAAACTACTCTTAAGGGTAAAGAAAGAGGTGTTTTCTCTTTTTGCATGTGCCCAGGTGGTTTTATAGTCCCAGCAGCAACGGCACCTGGAGAATTAGTAGTAAATGGCATGAGCCCGTCGAGACGAGACAGTAGATATGCCAATTCCGGAATGGTGGTGGCCGTAGAATTAGAAGACATTCCAGAATACAGAAAGTTTGACGAATTAGCGGCTATGGAGTTTCAAGCAGACGTTGAAAAAAAAGCATGGCATATGGGAGGTAAAACTCAGATGGCGCCAGCTCAACGAATGGTAGATTTTGTAAACGGGAATGTGTCGAATAGCCTTTTAGATACTTCGTACCAACCGGGACTTAAATCTGTAGATATGATGGACGTGCTCCCACATTTTATTGGAAAGAGATTGCGTCAGGGCTTTCAATTCTTTGGACAAAAGATGCGAGGGTATCTGACTAACGATGCACAAATAGTTGGAGTAGAAAGTCGTACCTCATCGCCCGTACGGATTCCAAGAGAAAAAGAAACCTGTGAGCACGTTCAGATCAAACGACTGTTTCCATGTGCAGAAGGGGCTGGTTATGCTGGTGGAATCGTATCCGCAGCAATGGATGGAGAGCGATGCATGGATCAAATAATTAAAAGATACACAACGCATTAAATCCAATTTTTTTACTGAATTGCTAGCTGATACGACTATTTTTGAATAGAATTTTAGTACGCTATGCAATTGAAAATCAGTTCTTTCATTATCATTATTGTATTACTAATACAATGTAAATCCGCTAATGTTGGGCAAGTGGATGACAACAATTACGAAGTGACTCCTGTCATTTTATTGCTTACCGATGAATTTTCTCCAGCTGATTTGGAATTGATTAAGTCGGTGCAAATTGAGAGTATGAAACGTATCAGCAGATCTCAAAATCAATGGATGATTAAAGTAAATGGTAGTAAAGAAGATACTCTTTCGTTGATAGAAAAACTGAAAGCAGATGAGCATGTTCAGGAAGCTTATATTGAAAGTAGCGACCAATCAGACACGGTTACAAACACAAAGTCAGGAAAATCAGATACAAATTAGATACTCATGAGAAGCAAGTTGTTAATCCTCGTTTTCGTTTTTTCCAGCTTGGCTGGTCTAAGCCAAACCACTCAAGAAGTAAAGAATGTCAATGTGAGTAGTCTAAAAGCTATCCATTTGGGAAAAACCCAACCAATCAAGGAATTGATAAGAATCCCTTCAACAGATCGAGATAAAAAGGCAAAAATAAAAACCAGGATAACATCCGCTCCCAACAACTTTACCGGAAGAAACGGCAGCAATGCCATTAGACCCGATTTAGAACATCAAGGAATCGATCCCATTCGTCAGCGCCATAACGTGCCAAATGGAAGAGTAGCTTCGATCACTCCTGCAATCAATATCGATGGATTAGCGAGCTCTTTTGGTTCACCAAATGATCCATCAGGAGATGTAGGACTAAACTATTTTGTGCAGGCAATCAATGCAACGGATATTGCTGTCTATGACAAATCAGATGGCACTCTTATAGATCAATTTGCCGCAAATACACTTTGGACATCAATTAATGAAAGTTCAGCCGGAGATCCCATTATTCTATTTGATCATGAATACAACCGTTGGATCATTACAGAGTTTACTTCGCCTAGCGGTTCTGCCAATCTCCTTTTTGCAATTTCGGAAACAAGCGATCCATTGGGTAGCTATAATGTATATGCTTTTTCGCCACCAAGCTTTCCAGATTATCCGAAATGGGCAATATGGAATGACACATATATGGTAACTACGAATGAGGGCGGCCCGGGAGCTTTGCATCAATACTTTTTTGATCGTGCGGCCTTCATTGCTGGAGAAAGCCAAGTTCAAGCGCAGCGTGTCGAAATAACAGGGAACACAGGAACGGAAGCAGGGTTTTATGTGTCAACACCAGTTAGTTGGATAGGAGATGTAGCTCCTGCGGATGCTAATCCGATCGCAATAAAAATTAACGATTCATCATGGGGCGAAATAGCAAATGATGCTGTCGAAGTATTCATATTTGATGTAGATTTCGAAAATGGAACGACTGTGACAAAAACCACAATTGTTACAACTCCATTTGATGGCTATCCATGTGACAATACCGACCCTCAAGATTTTTCGTGTTTATCCCAACCTGGGACTCAAGGCATTGACGGTATTCCAGAAGTGATCATGAACCTGCCACATTATAGAAATTTTGAAACTCACGAATCGATAGTACTCAGTTTTATTACAGACGTAGATGACGGTAATAATTTGTCAGGTATCCGATGGATGGAACTGAGACGGACCACTGGAGACTGGACCCTGTATCAGGAAGGTTCATATGCCCCCGATGATGGTTTGCATCGCTTCATGCCTTCAATTTCGATGGATAAAGATGGCAATATAGGGCTGGCTTACAACACCACCAGTTCATCCGAGTTTGTAGGAATTAAGTTTACCGGTAGATATGCAGAAGATCCGCTTGGAACAATGACAGTTCCTGAATTTAATGTGGTTGATGGTGGAGCTTCAGTTGGCGGAGATCGATTTGGCGACTATGCCCAAATGGGAATTGATCCGCAAAATGAAAGAACTTTTTGGTATACATCAGAATATGCAGCAACTGGTGGTTCAAAAACCAGAATCGTTGCCTTTCAGCTTGAGGATAATACCAATGATCTAACAGTAACTGCGATAGATCAGCCCAATACTTCCACAATTCTCACTAACGCTGAAACAGTCTCTGTGACTGTCAAAAATATTGGATCGCAGGGTGCAACAAGTTTTGATATAATTCTTAAGCTGGATGATGTGGTTATTGAAACCTATACTCATACTGAGATGCTAGCTTCAGGAGCTACTTTAGCACATGATTTTGCAACAACCATTGATCTATCAGTATTGGGAGATTATAACATTTCAGTGGAAGTAGACCTTGCAGGAGATGAACTCCCTGGCAACGATGTGCTAAGCAAGGCGGTATCAAAACTAGCAGAAAATGATGCGAGCACCTTTATTTCGGCCCCAACCTCCACATGCAGTGAAAGTGTAATTGTGGATGTTCTTATTACGAATAAAGGTGGAGCTACGCTCGAATCAGTTGATATTGAGGTTTACCTGAATGCAGCACTATCTGAAACCATAAATTGGACGGGATCTATTGCAACGAATAAATCAACGATTGAAGAAGTCAGTGTTTCGAACCTTGTTTCTGGTAATAATGACATTTCTGTGATTTTAGTTAATCCAAATGAGTCAACCGATGAAGTAACTACCAATAATGAATCTTCTACTTCCGTTGATTTTGATTCAAATCTTGATCAAGTTGTTTTAACTCTGAATACGGATGAATTTCCGGAAGAAACTTCGTGGGAATTGTTGAATGCCGAAGGCAGTGTGGTTGAATCAGGAGGGCCATATCCCGATCAAATTCTAACAACCATTACAGAGATCATTTGTGTAGATCCGGATGCCTGTTATGAATTTGTAATCTATGATGCATTTGCGGATGGCATATGCTGTGATTTTGGTTCAGGATCATACGAAATTGCTGATAAAAATGATGTAATCATATTTGCAGGAGATGGTATGTATAGCAACAGTGAAAGTACCAATTTCTGTGTGGGTACTTCGTGTAATTTAAATGCCACGGTTGATGTAGTTGATGAAAGTAATAGTCAACCAGGATCTCTTGTAATTGAAGCATCCGGAAGTTATGATTATGAGTATAGCATTGATGGAGGAATCACACTTCAAGAGTCTTCCGTTTTTGATGGTTTAGAAAGTGGAAGCTATGACGTTTATGTCGAAGGACAAGGCGGCAACTGTATTTTCGAAGAAGTAGTAACCGTTGGATTTCAGTGTGGATTGTCGATTTCCATCAGCGAGGAAAAAAATGGTGATGGTACAGGAAATATTGAAATTACCGCCAGTGGAGGGGATACTTATGAATACAGCATAGACGGGGGCAATACCTTTCAAGTCTCAAATTCATTTACTAGCATCGCTTCCGGCACCTATGAAATACATGTTATATCCAATGATGGTCAATGCTTAGAAGTTGGAACTTTCACAGTTGATTTTGTGCTAGGAACTACACTGGATCAATCCATAAAAGTTGCACCTAATCCCACGAATGGAGTTTTTAAAATAAGTGTTCCAGGTCATGATTACATTGATGGGTTTTTGGAAGTTCATGTGATAGATCTAAACGGCAGGGTCATTCAAAATCATCGTTTCAGTAGATATGATCAAGCATTTGAAGGAACCATATCTCTATATGCATATCCAAATGGAATATACTTTTTGAAGCTTGTCAACGCTGAATCAGGAAGGTTGGTGAAAATTCTTAAACAATAAAAAAAGGTGGTCAGCATAGCTGTATCACCTTTAAGAAAAGTAACTATTTAAAACTAATTTCTAGTTATTGTTCCTCGGCGGTCACAGAAAATTGCCCTGTCACTTCTGCTTGAACATCATTATTTCCTTCCCCACTAAAGCTAAATGTTGCGCTTATAACATTACCTGATACGGTTACTTCAATGTTTCCTGAGGTAGCTGTAACTCCAGTGGTTTCAAATGTTGAGGTATTTACAGAAGTAAAAGTTGCAGTGTTGTTAGAAGTGATCGCAAGACTATAGCTTCCGGCCCCATCAAAATTGATTATGGAAATGGCCATAGAATTGCCAGTACCTTCTGAAGCAACTATTGATAGTACATTACCATTACTAGAGCTTGTAAGGTTTGCCTGAACCAACTTTTGACCTTGTACTTCTCCAGAAGCATTGAAACTGGCAGAAATGTCTCCAGTGACGGTGGCAGATAGGCTATTTCCAACCGGGGCAGCATCATCAGAGTCTCCTCCGCATGCAAAAAGGAATGAAGCTAAAATAAGATAGGCGAATAATTTGATCGTTTTCATGACTATTGTTTTTTAGGCTAAGTTCATGGTAGTCAGTACCTGATGAAATACCACCAATTTGCGATTTCACATCCGTATTTCGCGGTATTTTTCTGTTTTTGAAGCTATTTAGCTATGATTTAATTCCTTCAGAATAGACACCTATCTACCGAAACCAACGGTAGATCGAATTAAGAGACAAAGAAAGTTTACAGCAATATCAAATAGCTATTTTTGAAGTTCCCGCTAAATAGTCAAAACCATGAAAACCACGCTAAAATCTCTTATTGCCTTAGCAACATTCTTTCTTTCGCTTTCTCTTGTCGCACAAGAGTTTACAGCAGGAATTAATACAGAAACCCCAAACCCCAATGCAGTTTTGCATCTAGTTGCACCGAATGGTGATCAGGGATTATTGATTCCAAGTTTAACAACAGCCCAGAGAACCGCAATGAATGGCACTTTAACAGCCACTGATAATGGCTTGATGGTGTTTGATAGTGATGCAAACGCCTTCTATTTCTGGGTAAACCCAAATTGGGTTTTGACAACAAACACTGACAATCAAAATTTAACGTTGGCGGGAAATAACCTTACCATCGATAATGGTAATACCATTGATTTGAGCAGTATAAATACAGACAATCAAAATTTGACTTTAGCAGGAACTAACCTTTCGCTAGATAGGGGTAACACTGTAGATCTCACTACTGCAGGATTTGTAGTTACGGAAAGTGATCCTACAGTACCAGCAAACATCAAGGATGGAATCGATTATTCGGAACTTTCAGGTATACCTGCAAACATCGATATAGATGCCACCGATGACCTGACATTAAGCACGGCACCCGCTGCCGGAGATATCGTAGGTGATTTTCAAACGGGTCTTAACCTAAATGTCGGCAGCGTTACTGCCGTTGAAATTGCAGATGGTAGCATAACCAATGCGGACATTGGAGATGTGGCTGTTGGTAAAATCACAGGCGCACCTAACCTGGATACTGATGCAACAAATGACTTAACTACTGCAGATATCGGAACCGCAACTGGAAACGTTGTGACACTATCCGGCCCAAGTACATTGCCAGCATTAGATGGAAGTGCACTTACAGGAGTTACCGCTACAATAGCTGCAAATTCAATTACAGGCACTGAACTAGCAAATGGAGCTGTAGGTTCCACTGAAATTTTAGATGGAAGTATTACTGATATTGATATTAATGCAGCTGCAAATATTGCCGCAAGTAAACTAGATGCCAATGTTATGATACAGGGTGAAAATGTAAGCTTACTTAATAACGATGCTGGTTATGTGGTAAGTGGTGATAACGTTTCCATTTTCACCAATGATGCAGGTTACTTAGGTAGTGGTGATAATGTTTCGGTGTTAGTTAATGATGCTGGATATATTACCGGCGAAAGTCAAGATATAAGTACTGACGCTTCTCCAGGTAATATTTCTATAACAGGCGGTTCTACCATTTCAATAAATGTTGATGACGCTGACAACAGCCCAACGAATGAGATTCAGGATGCCTTGGCGGTAGCGTATGACAATACAGGAGACTTAGTAATTACCACGGCAAATGTAGAGGCTGCCTTAAAGGAATTAGATGCCTCCGTAGCTGCCGGTGATGGAGACAACAGTCCAACGAATGAGATTCAGGATGCCTTGGCGGTAGCGTATGACAATACAGGAGATTTAGTAATTACTACAGCAAATGTAGAGGCTGCCTTAAAGGAATTGGATGCCTCCGTAGCTGCCGGTGATGGAGATAACAGCCCAACGAATGAGATTCAAGATGCATTAGCAGTAGCCTATGACAATACAGGAGACTTGATCATTGCTTCAGCATCTGTAGAAGGCGCACTTAAAGATTTAGATGCCTCCGTAGCTGCCGGTGATGGCGACAACAGTCCAACGAATGAGATTCAGGATGCCTTGGCGGTAGCCTATGACAATACAGGAGATTTAGTAATTACTACAGCAAATGTAGAGGCTGCCTTAAAGGAATTAGATGCCTCCGTAGCTGCCGGTGATGGAGATAACAGTCCAACGAATGAAATTCAGGATGCCTTAGCGGTAGCCTATGACAATACAGGAGACTTGATCATTGCTTCAGCATCTGTAGAAGGCGCACTTAAAGATTTAGATGCCTCCGTAGCTGCCGGTGATGGCGACAACAGTCCAACGAATGAAATTCAGGATGCCTTAGCGGTAGCCTATGACAATACTGGTGATTTGATAATAACGACGCTGAATGTGGAATCGGCCCTAAAGGAATTAGATGCCTCCGTAGCTGCTGGTGATGGAGACAACAGCCCAACGAATGAGATTCAGGATGCCTTAGCCGTAGCCTATGACAATACTGGTGATTTGATAATAACGACGCTGAATGTGGAATCGGCCCTAAAGGAATTAGATGCCTCCGTAGCTGCCGGTGATGGAGATAACAGCCCAACGAATGAGATTCAGGATGCCTTAGCGGTAGCCTATGACAATACTGGTGATTTGATAATCACGACGCTGAATGTGGAATCGGCCTTAAAAGAATTAGATGCCTCCGTAGCTGCCGGTGATGGAGATAACAGCCCAACGAATGAGATTCAGGATGCCTTAGCGGTAGCCTATGATAATACAGGAGACTTAGTAATTACTACAGCAAATGTAGAGGCTGCCCTAAAGGAATTAGATGCCTCCGTAGCTGCTTCTGCTTTAAATTCAGGAAATGGCGTAACTATTAATACCAGTAACATTGACTTGGGTGGCGCTCTTTCTGCGCCCGCCACCATTACTACTGGTGCAGGAAGTAATGACTTAATTGTAGACGGTGCTGGAAGATTTATATCCAATACAGCCATAGAAACTAGTTTAAATAGCCCTGTAATTAATCTGGGCGATGCAGGGACGGATGACATTAATGTTATTGGTGAGTTTAATTTTGAAGCTGGTGTTAACGATTTGGCGCTGGTTGTGACAACTCAGTCCAGCGCTACTCCTATACTAAGAATTCCAGACTTACCTACCAGTGATGAAACATTGGCTTTGGTTAGTGATTTAAGTTCAGTCTCAACTCTTATTGATAATCCATTTACTGATAATTTAATTTCAGGATTAGGGGCTGGAAGTGCTTTGATGACTGGAGGAGATAGAAATGTGTTGCTAGGTGCAAATTCAGGTAGTGGGGTTACTACAGGTACTGATAATATCACTATCGGTCGAAACGCTGCTTTGACGCTTACTACTGGTGTTCGGAATACTCTCATTGGAACGGGTATAAATACCAGCCCCACATCTCAAAATGTAGTTGGAATTGGTTTCAATGCAGCGGCACCAGGTGATGGAAGTGTAGCCATTGGTTTTGGTGCTCAAACCAATAATATAGATGGGATCGCCATTGGTAGAAATGCCCAATCCAATGCAGATGATGCGATTGCCATAGGGGCATTTACAGATGCAAATACACCAGGTACTATTGTGCTTGGAGATGGAACCAATTCCAATTACAGTGTTGGAATAGGTATTCAAAACCCACGAACTCCACTCCAAATAGGAGGAGAATTTGGCATGGGCCATTTTGAGAATATTACAGAAACCATCAATGGAGATGCAATTATGTCAAATTTATATCCTGACTATTCCAATGCAACGATTAATCAACTAAGAAGAACCAATTCAGATTCTGCATCTTTTATATTCTTCGACAATGGTGAAATCTTGTTTATGAACGTCGTAAATGGAGCGCCAGATTCGCAAGTAGATTTATCTGATGCTGGAACAGATGTTCGCAGCTGGATGTCATTAAGAAATACTGGAAACATTGATATATCGGAAGGTATTCGTATTGGCTCACCAGACCCGGGAGATGAGGAAGATGGAATGATCCGTTTCAATGGTTCTGGTTTTGATGGTTATTTTTCCGGAGGATGGAATTCGCTGGGAGGTGGTTTGGCTCTTCCTTACTCGCCAGGATCGGTTGCAAATGCTGCTGATTTATTCTTTATTGAGCAAACAGGAAGTGGTGGAGCTGGAAGATTTCAAGTAAATAATGGAGCTAGCACAGTAAACGCCCTTTCTGTAGAGTCCAATGGAGGTGCAGGATCACGAGCGATACATGTTATAAATACTGGAGCTGGAGATGCTGGAGAGTTTACAATTTCTGGAGGAGGTAATGGAGCGGCAGTGCAAGCAAATACAGATGGTACTGGTGTTGCGGGTTCTTTTGCTATAACCAATGCATCTAACGCATCTAATAGTTTAGTAGTCACCACTTCAGGTGTTGGAGGAGCATTGAGCGCCAGTGTCAACAACGGCACAAGTTCAGGTTCAGCCATTTTTGCGTCTACAAG
The DNA here is from genome assembly GCF_039960695.1 of Ekhidna sp. Lineage (GTDB taxonomy): Bacteria > Bacteroidota > Bacteroidia > Cytophagales > Cyclobacteriaceae > Ekhidna. The sequence continues at coordinate 162,667 of NZ_JBDVKP010000006.1, forward strand.
TGGCACCGGTTCTGGAGTAAATGTTAATCATACAGGTACCACAGGAAATGGCATTCTGGTTAATATGAATGGATCAAGTTCTAATTCAGCTATTGAAGTAATGAACAGCAATGGACCATCTATTATTACGGATGGTAATGTTGGGATCGGATTTAGTTCTCCACGAGGACCCTTAGATGTTAATGTCGGTATCAACACATCATATATTACAGGAAATAGTAACGTTGCCACCGGGCTATTGCAAGTTGAAAATGCAGGAACAGGTGATGCATCCATCCGATTTGACGTACCTGGTAATAACACCGTCCTTGGTATCGATCAGACAGACGGAGCGACTTTCAAAATAAATATGGGTGCCTTACTTACCGATGGTGTAGCAGATTTCGCAATTAGCTCATTAGGAGATGTAGGAATAGGCACCGCTACACCAAGTGCTAAATTGGAAGTAAATGGGAATTTTGCGACTGCCAGCGATATCAGTTTAGGTGGAAATCTGATCAGTGCAGTTTCCGGACCATTCAATGTTGATCCTGTGGCAAGTGACACTCGAATAGTGAGATTGGATGGAGGGCCAATAGCACAAATAGCTGCTGGATTGGAAGGACAAGAGATAATTCTAGTATCAACAGCTCTTAGTGTGGATATCATTGATGCTGACAATGGAGGAAATAACATTCAGCTAGCCAACAATAACCCTAACTTTTTGATGAATGTGAATGCAACGTTGCATTTAGTTTATATAGGTACATTCTGGATAGAAATTGGAAGGAGCGCTCAATAGTATGTCGATGAGAAATATTATCTGTTTAATCAGTTTTTTAATTGCTCAATTGGTTTCCGCTCAGAACATTACTTTCGGAAATCAGACCACACTTTATGTGGGTGATGGAACCGTGTTTTTCTTTGGAGGAAATACAACCTTAAACGGTTCTTTGACCAATACCGGCAGAATCGTTAGTTACAGTGACTTTGATTTTGTCCTCAATACAGACGTTGGCAATCTTAAATTCACAGGTGCCAACGATCAAAATTTAAGTGGAGATACACTTGATGTAGGTGATTTCATCGTGGACAAGCAAGGGAAGCTGACTTTACTGACAGACCGTGTAATTGTTTCAGGAGCCTTAGAAACTACCAATGGAGTAATTGACGCTGAAGAAGAAGAGGATCTATTGGTGAGTGGTAGTTCGCAAGCCGTTGGATCTGGATATGTGGAAGGTAAACTGGTAGGAATATCACAGGGAGGACCTGTTACATTTCCAATGGGTGTGAATGGATCTCCTAATTACATGACCATTTCAAATTTAGCTAATGGCGCTATCGTAAGTGTTGAATGTCGTTTACCCAATCAGAGCCAATTGTTACCTGACGAAGATATGGTTGGCCTGGCCGATGAGGTAGAATGGATATTGAAGGTAAAGGGTGATTCTACAACAGCTCAAATTTCAGTCAATTTTTCAGGGGTAGATCTTGATCCTAATAATTTTTCAAATGGGGAGTTTGTGAGAGCCAATGTATATACGCCAGCCATTGCACTTTATTCGAAGGTAGATACACTTTATCATATCCTAAATGGCACGCAAAACACAGCTGATCCTTTCAATGCCAGTGGTGTAATTACTTCAGACGAGACGATTCTCATTACCAATGAAGGGAGAAGACTGGCGATTGCTCTGGTTCCGTTGGTGGATGAACCAAGATTATTTGTACCTAAGGCTTTTGCACCAAATGCTACTTTAGAAGAAAATCGTGCATTCAAAGCCTATTTTACCGGGACCCTAGTCACATCAATTTCCATAGTGCTATATGATTCATTCAACAAACAAGTATTCACTGTTAGTCAGACAGGAGAAGATCTTGATGTTTCGCAGTTTAGCTGGGACGGTGTATTGAATTCAGGCCTTGATGCACCTGAAGGGGTGTATTATTATAATGTACGCGTAGTAGCAGATTCACAAGAATATAGCCAGGTCGGATCTATTTTATTAGTAAAATGAAGAAATGCCTCCTCACCACTTTTTTTGTATTCAGCTCATTGTTATTGATGGCGCAGGAAGGTCAATTTTCTCAATATTTTGCCAGTTCAAGCGTACTCAATCCAGCCTTTACAGGTACTATTCCTAACCTTTCATTTAACTCCAACTATAAAAGAGGAGGCTCGCCGAGTTCAGATTCTTTTCTGGAATTGCTGCAGGTTACGTTTACCTATCCATTTAAAAAGACAACCAGCAAAGACCATCAAATCGGAGGAGCTGGAATTACTTTTTTTCAAGAAAAAAGAGGGTTTGAGGGCATATATGCATCCAAAAAAATTCTCCTCACAGGAGCCTATGCATTCCGGTTAAGTCGCCTCTCCAACAAGACAATTGTGTTTGGATTGCAAGGAGGAATTGTTCAGCATACCATTGATGGGTCTAGTTTAACCTGGGGATCTCAATTCAATAGATACATAGGATATGACAACACAAAAGTTGGAGAAGAATTGGGTGCAAATCCTGTGTTATATCCAACTTTCAATTTCGGAGTAATTTATTCTGCATTTGACAATGAAAACAGATACATAAGAGATAAAAGTCTCTTGTTAGGTTTGAGTGTGGATAATCTGAACAGGGCTAATGTCTCTATCGAAGGATTGGAAGGCGCAAGGAAAAGCCTTTTGTTTAAAGCATTCGGATCATCAAAGTTGAATTTAGCACCAAGGTGGCACATTCATCCTTCGGCTTATGTTCTTTATTCGCAGGGTAGCAGCCAAATCAATGCTGGAGTTTATTTTTCTACTCTCATTAGCTCCCCAACCTCGAATACCGCGGTAAACCTGCAAGTGGGTTCCTGGTATCGTTTAGAAGATTCAATTATTGTTTTGGCAGGATTTGAAATCGATAATCTTAAAATTGGCTTTAGTTTCGATTTGAATACCCAATCTTTCGATATCTCTGACCAACTAGGAGCCAACTTGCCTACATATGAGGTTTCCTTAACTTACAACCTTGATCTATCAACACCATTGAGAAATATTTCAAGCCCGATATTCTGATCGTAAGTATGAGAAAAATACTCACCACAATAATATGCCTGCTTGTTAGTTTTATTGCAGTTTCTCAATCTATCCCTAAACTTTTGAAACTGGCAGATGAACATTACCAAAATGGTATTTACAATGATGCAATTGAGTTTTATGATAAAATAGCTGGGATTGACAGGAATAATCATTTTGCTAGATTCCGACTTGCTGATTGCTACAATAAGACATTGCAGTATGAAAAGGCCAAGACAGTTTTCTTACAACTGAGCAACACGCCCAATCAAGAATATAGAGCACGCTCGATGTATAGCTATGCAGGCTTGCTAAAGCAAGAAACCAGATTCAACGAGGCAGATTCCATTTATTCTTTTCTAATATCAGTTCCGGATGCAGAGCCTTATCTTGTTGAGTTGGCTAGAAAACAGAGCGAAGGGTGCCAACTGGCACTGCGACAAAAGAAAGCGGATCGTGGGTTTTCTATCCATTCAATGGAAGAAATTAACTCCAGATTTCATGATTTTGGTGCGATTCTGAACCCTTCCAGCAAGCACGTAATACTCGCAACTACACGAAATTTACCAGGCAATCAATATGAGGAACTACAATATGAAGGTCTATTACCAGACCTAGTTTCGTTTGAACTGAGGAACAACGGAAGATGGAGGATGTCTTCCTCCAATCAAGATTTTTCTAATCTAAATACCCAATGGCCGGAAGGATCAGGTTCTTTTACAAGAGATGGAAGTGTCTTTTATTTTTCCTCTTGTATAGAGGGAGAAGGCTCCGAATGTAGCATCATGGTTAGTTACTTGGAAAATAATAAATGGACAGCTCCGGTTCCTCTCAATGCATATATCAACGAGCTTGGTTCAGAGAATAAGCAACCAGCAATTTCCGTGACTGGCGATACGTTATTTTTCAGCTCTAATAGGTCTGGCGGAAGTGGTGGAAGTGATATTTGGATGAGTTTAAAAGGGTTGGAGAAGGAGTCATGGACGCCAGCTATTAACATGGGAGCTGTTATCAATTCGCCTGAAAATGAAATTACTCCCTACTATTCCTCTGCTTTTGAATGCCTTCTCTTTGCAAGTGATGGGCACGTTGGATATGGTGGTTATGACCTTTATGCAGCAAAAGGGGAATCATTCTTTGAGCCGCAGATTTACAACTTAGGAGACCCCTTCAACTCTACATGGGACGATACTTACTTTGCAATATCTGACACTGTCGGATTCTTATCGTCTAATCGTGAAAATCACGAAATTCTGAATGTATACAACTTTGATGTGAGCAATGAACGCTTATTTCTTTCCTTACTTATTTCAGGAGAATCCTTAATCGATGCTCGATTGGTGTCTAAGTTTAGAGATATTCAATCATTGGATTTGGTGACATTTCGAGTAGAAGATTATGCAGGATACGACCTTTTTGAGCCCATCAGGCCTTCCAAGCCTAAACCTAAAATACTTGAAGATAGCATCGTTGTTGCATCTACTGAAACATCGGAAGTTCGATTTGAAAAGCTCTACTATGACTATGGATTACATTCTTTACGATCTGAAGCTGTAGCGGCTTTGCAGAGCTTGGCGCAGCAGGTTCAGGGTCAAGTTTTCGAGGCGATAGATATTTTAGCGTTCACTGATAGTATTGGCTCAAATTCAGCCAACCTCCTATTAAGCCAGCGTAGAGGAGAAGCTGCACGCGCGTATTTGATTTCTCTTGGTATTGATGGTGATAAGATTAATGTGTTGCCAAGAGGTGAAATTCCTTCTCAAGGAAACGATCATTGGTTTAGACGTATTTTTAGGCGAAGAGTGGAGATTATTTTGAAAGTCAATCAAGGCATGCAGTTGCGTACTGCTAAAAGCTATATCGTAAGAAAGCCAAACTCCTTGAAACGAATCGCTGAAATATTAGGCGTGGACTATCAGCAACTTAAGGAATGGAATGGTGATAAGCAGGGAATTATAACAGCTGGAAATACAATTCGAGTTTATGAAGATTCAAATGTTGAGCGACCAATAAACCACCTGGTAGATGAGGAAAGTCTTGACTCGTTTTCAGTTAAAAACTAGCCTTTGGACACGAGGATATAAGCTCCCCAGTTATACGGATTTGAATCCACTTTTCTGAATTCTCTTCTCGCATTGAAAAAGGCTGTTTGCGGATCTTTAACAACCAATAATTCCCTATAAAATAGATTCATAAAATTTCGTGCTGCTTCGTCATTAATTTTCACGAGCGAAAGGAGGACGTTCTGCGCACCGGCAACAAGAAACGCTCGCTGCAGTCCAAATACACCTTCACCGTTTTGTACCTTACCTAAACCAGTCTCGCATGCAGCTAATACCACAAGATTAGTCTGATCTAAAACGAGATTCATTGCCTCATATGCTGAAAGTAAGCCGTCGTTAGTGCTGGATTCAGATTTACTTAGAAATAGCCCTGAGCTATGTAGTGGATCTGTATAGTTGGGGTCATCAATAAAATAACCATGCGTAGCAATATGAATGATTCCTGGATTTATAAAGTTTTTAATTCTATCTTCTGTGGCCTCAGAGAAATAGTAAGTTTCTGTGTTCCATCTTCGAACGTCTAGAATTTCACTAATATCGCTTGCTTCTTTTTCTGCACCAGGTAGCTGATTAAGTGAGTAACCTTCGATCTTGGAGAAATCCGGATTTCCAAAGATTTTGGCATCTGTGACTAACTCTTGAACTTCCCTATAAAGTAGATCTTTACCGCTAGTGATATTAATAATGTCATACTTATCAGACATGTATTTATTGGCTGATTCATCATAAAAAACTACAGGATTAAGTTTATGATAGATGCCATCAGGCGAAAGATAAAGCTTGTTTACATCATGTAAGTGCTCGTCTATTTGTTGCCAAAAAATACCATAGCTGTGCTTATCTTTTACGCCATACTTCAATGAATTTCTGTAGGTGGCAAAACCTTTTGTTAAATCGATTGCTGGAAGTTTTACAGTTTCCAGAACACTATCTTTTTTGATAATGAATGCCATATAATGAGATTCATCTTCAAATCCTTGATCGATTTTTTCATCAACTACATCTACAGAATAATCCCTGTACTGGATGATGTCTATCATGGCTGTGCTGTCCTCAAGCTCCAGGCTAATTTCAGACCAATGGTGATAGGTGGATTTCTCCTGATCCGCAAATACTTTAAACTTTCGGGAAAGGTCTTTTTCCAGACTTGCACATTCCTCTTCAAGATGCGTAATAGAAATTCCTTGTTTGATACGATCAGCTTCTGTTAGCAGGTAAGCCTGAGCTAAACTATATTTCTTTTCTCGCCATGTGTTGTAGTCTCTTTTTATTTTATCATCATCACTATTCTGTATGAGTTTTCTCATTTTCTCTGAAGCGTAAAAGAGAATTCCTCTGGTATTTAGGAAATGATTGAGCGCATTATTGGCGTATTTGGAATCTATGTTTTCATCAGCAAATGCGAGAGCACAAAACCTGCCGATGTTGTATCTGGTTTCATCAAAGTAGAGCTTCCGCTGATTGTCTGTAAGTACTGGGAAGATGTCCTGCATGTGCTTAATCTCTGCTGATAGCGCATGATCGAAAGACTCCATGGCTTTCTGATAATCTTTCACAATCATGTAATACAAGCCAAGGTCATTTACAGTTTTGATATATAGTGGATGATAGTTCCCAAGTGTATTTGCCCTAATTCTTTTGGCCTCTGTTAGTAGCTTTCCTGCCAACGAGAAATTGCCAAACTGAAGATAAAGTAGTGCTACATTGTTAAGTGATGTAGCATAGTTGGCATGTTCTGTTCCATAGATCACCTTGTCCATATCTAGTACTTTCATATACAGATCGAGTGCTTTTGGCAATTCACCCTTGTCTTTATAAATACTTGCCAGATTACTGAGGCTACTCGCATAATCAGGATTCATAGACCCAAACAAATCGAGGAATCCTTGCGAACTTTCTTTAAAGCATGCTTCGGCTTTTTCAATGTCACCTTGCCTTTTATAGATCGTGCCAAGGTTGTTTATCATGTAAGGACGAATGGTTCTGATTTCACCAGCCACATCCAGCGCTTGGTCCATGTAATTGTTGGCCGTTTTCAGATCGTTCAACCGATAGTAAAGGATACTAAGTCCATTGAGAGTCTCAAGAAGCATTACCTTATCATCCTGATAGTTGCTACTCTTTTTTTCCAGATTGTGAAGCAGATAATTCTCAGAATCGGAATATTCGCCTTGCTCTATCTTCAAAGCTGAGAGTCTATCAATGGCGCGGAAATATTGAATCTCATCTTTACCCTTCGCCATTTCGATGGCTCTTAGAAGCTCGCTTTCACTTTTATTCAAATCACCAAAGTGCCGATACGTAGTTCCAAGCTCTATTTGCAGGGCAATACTTATTGAATCGCTAAAGTCTTTTCCTGATGTTAAAGCTTGTTTTAGCGCGTCAAGGCTCTCTTTAAAATTGCCTACTTCTCGGTGAAAAATACCCTGTCTATATAAAAATCTAATTTGGGCTCTCGCATCATCCTCGAGTCTGGTATTGGTTACTCTACCTGCCAAATTGAGAAATCTACCAGCTTTTTCAAATTCACCCAGTTCCTGATACAAAGCAGAAAGATTGTAATAGATGCCAAGTAAATCTTGATGGAGCGAATCTTTTTTGGCTATTTCATGATTCAAGCCACTGTGTAACGCATTTAAGCTTCGCTGCTTATCGTTAATCTCCCATAAAATAAGTCCAACATTATTGTAAAGCCCTGCTAATCCTATCTCAGTCACACATTTGGCAGAATCAAGATCAGTAAGAAGTGAATTGGCGTAGAATTTAGATTTAAGAGGAAAGGAATATTTAAAACGTTCGGCACTATCCAGCTTTTGTAAGCATGACTGCCCCAGTAGTGACACAGACGCAATAGAAAATAGAATTACAAGGCTTTTCCTAAGCATAAATCAATGATGGTAGTCAATTGTAGATAACAAGGATACAACATTCTTTAAATGATCCTTCGATTTTTCCTACCAACCGAGCCTCAAAACCGATGAAGAGGGATGTGGACACTTCTACACTTCGTCTGTAAAGTGTTTTTTAGATTTTTCAGTAGTGAATTTTTCTTGATTGTACTGATCGGTGCCACCCTTTGGAATAGAAAGTGATGCCCAATCTTCACCTTTGATCATTTTGGCTAGATATACGATTTGTCCTATATGGTAGCTGTAATGTGCCAACTGTCGGTGAATGGCGTCAATAACTGTGTGGCCCTCATTTCGGATATAAACAGTTCGATTTAAATCAGTTTCCTTTAATTCCTTTAAAGCATTTGTAAAGGTAGCCCATCCTTCTTCCCACTTCTCCATCATCTCTTCCCTCGTTTTGATCGTAAGTTCAAATTCACCTTCACGGTCTCTCCAGTCCTTTTCACCGTCTTCGGTCAGAAAATTTGTCCATCTTGAAAGCATATTTCCCCATAGATGCTTGACTATAATTGGAATACTGTTGGAACCATCGCCGGGGATAAGGTGTAGTTCATCATCAGAAAGTGAATCAAAGGTTCGTTCGCCAAGCGATTTGTAGTACAAAAGCAGTTTGATAAGGTTCTCGATCATTTGCTAAAAATCAATTAATGTTGTTGCTTGTTCTTTCAATCGTCTCAGACTGGATTCATCAGTTAACCTTCCATCTTCCATCATTCCGTTCACACGAGTCAATTTTGGCTTATTGGCTAATACATGCATACCAAGATAGTTGAAAATATCTGTTAGATGACTCATCGCCATGACGCCACCTTGAATACCAGAAGACAACCCTACCATTGCACATTTCTTTCCTTTGAGTGTCCCCGGAAATTCAAGGGCATCAAGAAAAGTTTTCAGAATACCTGGAAATGATCCATTATATTCAGGAACGATGAACACATATTTTTGTGCAGTTTTCATGTGATCTCGAATGGGATTGAAATCCACGTTGGTTCCCTGATTTTCATAAAGCGCCGTTGCGATAAAATCAGAAGGCAAATTTTCCAGATCAATTATGGTTGATTCGCTGCCTAAGTCTTTTAGTAGTTCCTGATACTGAAGTGCTACTTGCTTGGAGACAGAATTCTTACGATTGGTGCTACTAATGATAGTAATCATATAGGATTTTCTAAATCAAAATTGTAGATATGGACTCATATAGAAATATTTGCCCGATAATTGCGTTTTCTGATCTATTATCAGAGCGCAAATAAACATCAAACCTGTAAAACCTCAGAACGGCTTTTAGTTCAATGTCAATAAAAGTAGATCAACTAACCAAAGTCTACGGAGCTCAAAAGGCGCTGAATAAGATTTCTTTTGAAGCATCTAAAGGAAAAATTACGGGCTTTCTCGGACCAAATGGAGCAGGTAAATCCACCACAATGAAAATTGCAACCGGATACATTGGCCTTACTTCAGGCTCAGTGAATGTGGATGGAATTGATGTCTCTGCCGAACCTCTTCAAGTGAAACGCATTACTGGCTACCTTCCAGAGCATAACCCACTCTATTTGGAAATGTATGTAAAAGAATACCTTGGGTTTGTTGCTTCTGCATATAAATTGGAAAGTAAGACATCTCAAATCTTAAATATGATTGAGGTGTGCGGCTTGCAATATGAACAACACAAAAAAATCGGAGCGCTTTCAAAAGGCTATCGTCAGCGAGTGGGGTTGGCTCAGGCATTGATACACGATCCAAAGGTTTTGATACTGGACGAGCCTACAAGTGGCCTGGACCCTAATCAATTGGTGGAGATAAGGAAAGTAATTAAAGAAGCCAGTAAAGATAAAACGGTGATTTTATCCACACATATCATGCAAGAGGTAGAAGCACTTTGCGATAAAGTGGTAATTATTAATAAAGGGGAAATTGTAGCCGATGATGAAGTGAAAAATTTGAAATCGATGAATTCAGATGTGATTAGCTATCGTGTGGAATTTGAAGAACAGATTGATGTTTTGCTATTTGAAAATGAAGGATTAAAGGTTATCAAACGTGAGACAAACAACTACCAGATTTCCGCATTAGATGATCCGCGAAAGATCATTATGAAGGTCGCTGGAGAACATGCTTTGCCCTTGATCAATATTTCAAAGGAGGAGCAATCACTCGAAGGAGTTTTTCAGGAATTGACAAAAGGAAAATGATTATTAGAATTACCATTTGGACTAACAACACCCACCTGACCTCCCTCAAGGGAGCAATAAGTACTATCAAAAAGTGCAGATTGATTCAGATGAATCATTCTGTGAAAGGATTTTTGAGGTGAGATGAGAAATGAGATAATTCCATATCGAAAAGACCTCAAAGAAAAAGCAAGGGAATTGAGAAAAGATAGTACTCTTTCTGAAGTGCTACTTTGCCAAGAACTTAGAAAAAAACAACTTGGATTTCAGTTTCATCGTCAGGTTCCTATTTTAGAATATATTGTAGATTTTTATTGTCATGAGAAGAAAATGGCCATCGAAATAAATGGAAACTCTCATGAGTGGAAAGTTGCCTACGATAAAAAACGAATTAGCACATTAGAATCAGCAGGTGTAACAGTGCTGGTTTTCGACGATCTTGATGTAAGGAACAATATAAAATGGGTGCTTAATGATGTCCACAAAGAATTATATGGAGAGTAGAAAAAATACCCACAGCGCCTCCCGCAGAGGAAGAATAAATACTAGCATCAAGTGGAATCCAGTTTCAGAGGAATATCCCCCTGAGGGGATTAAAGGGGTGTCTTTTATTATTAGAACAATCTTATGATTACCATTCTAAAAAAAGAAATCAACGAGTTTCTCGATTCACTGATTGCCTATGTGGTGATTGGTATATTCTTGATCGGAATAGGACTTCTGATGTGGGTATTTCCTGATACCAACGTGCTTGATTACGGATATGCCAGTATGGAGACACTTTTTTCTCTGGCACCATACGTCTTCATGTTTTTAATTCCAGCAATCACAATGAAAGCCTTTGCGGAGGAGAAAAGAGGAGGTACCATTGAATTGCTCTATACACTTCCATTTAGAGATATTGAGATAGTTGCTGGTAAGTTCCTAGCTGGATTCCTGCTCGTTATATTTTCGATTCTTCCAACACTGATCTATTACTTCACACTTTCATATCTAGGAAATCCTGTAGGAAACATTGACACAGCGGGCATTATTGGATCCTACATTGGATTGATATTGCTAGGCGGAATTTTCACATCCATTGGTACCTTATCATCAGCACTAACAGGTAATCAAATAGTATCATTTATACTGGCTGCTTTTCTATGTTTTACGTTCTATGCAGGTTTTGATTCAATAGCAGCGATCAATATTTGGTCTGAAACCTCTTACATCATTGAACAAATTGGTATCCTCTCACATTATGAAACCTTAAGTAAAGGCTTAATTGACATGAGTGATGTCTTTTATTTTTTGTCAATGATTGTGCTCTTCTTATACTTAACCAGAATCATATTAAATGTGCAGAAAGGATGAGTGAGCGTAGAAAAATAATATTTCTTCAAAGCCTGGCTGTACTACTTTCTGTTTGGTTGGTTAATCAATTTGCAGATCGATATCGGGTTCAATTCGACCTTACAGAAGAAAAGCGATATACCATTTCACGTGCGACTAAAAATCTCTTGAAATCCCTTAATGAGCAAGTATACTTTGAAGTTTATCTGGCAGGTGAATTGCCATCCAACTTTGAGCGTTTTCAGACTTCAATAGGAGAGATGCTGGAGCAGTTTGCTATTGAAAGTGGAAACAAAGTGCAGTACAAATTCACAGATCCTGCACAAGCAGCCAACGTTCAGGCACGCAATCAATTCTACCAATCATTGATTGACAAGGGGATAGAACCTTCTAATCTAAACTATAAGAATGCAGATGGTGATAAAATGGAAAAACTCCTTTTTCCAGGTGCGATTGTCTCAAAAGGCATGAATGAAATCAGTGTGAATCTGATCAATGGTAATAGTGCCGCAGGTGTAGATGTAGTTCTAAATCAGAGCATCGAAGGGTTAGAATATGAGCTGGCAGCAGCAATAGCTCAATTAGTGGACGGCACAACCAAGAGAATTGCATACATCACAGGACACGGATCACCAGACTCATTGGAAATAGCAGGTTTTCGAAGTACAGTTCTGTCTAAATTTGAACTGTACAACGTATCATTAGCAAATAGACAAGAAATAAGCGGATACGATGCAATCATTGTTGGCAAGCCTACTCAGCCATTTTCGGAAGAGGAAAAGTACTTGATAGATCAATACTTAATGCGAGGAGGCAACCTCATTTACTTTATTGATGCATTGAGCGTTAATATGGATAGCGCATCTGGCGAGGGGACGATAGCTATACCCTATGAAACCAATCTGAATGACCAACTCTTCCGATACGGAGTTCGAATAAATCAGAATTACATATTAGATGTAAATAGTGGACAGTTTCCTGTTGTAGCTGGCAATGTGGGCAGCCAACCACAGATTCAAATGATTCCTTGGCCATTTTTCCCAATAATTACGAATTTCAGCAAACACCCTTCTGTTCGAAATCTGGATGCTATTTTAGGGAGATTTGTGTCTGAAATCGATACCGTGAAAGCAGTGGGAATCAATAAAATCCCATTGATGAACACCAGTCAATACACTAAGCTACTAGGCCCACCAGTTAGAGTAGCTTTCAATGATTTAAGAGATAAACTCAGACCTGAAAGATTTACAGATGGACCCAAAACAATAGGCTATTTGTTAGAAGGATCTTTTATTTCGCTTTACGCAAACCGGTTAGTTCCGCGAGGGTTTGATAAATCAAAATTTCGAGATAAAGGTGAGCCGGGCAAAGTGATTGTGATTGGTGATGGTGACATCATTCGAAATGATTTAGACCCTGAAACGGGAGAGCCGCTTGGTTTGGGAGTAGAACCGTTTACAAAAACGACCTATGCTAATGAAGAGTTTATACTAAATATCCTTGATTATATGGTGGATGATTCCGGACTCATTGAGACGCGATCAAGAGAAGTAAAGATTCGACCTTTGGATCGGGTAAAGGTGCAACAGGAACGAACCAAATGGCAAGCGATCAATCTGACTGTTCCTGTGCTTTTAATTTTACTGATAGGTGGATTGAAATGGCATTTGAGAAAAAGAAAATTTGCTAAGCAATGAGTAAATCAACAAAATACATTGTTGCGATCGCGCTGCTCCTGGGGGCCAACTTGTGGCTGTTTTTTTCAAACAGTGATGATACCCAAACTTCGGAAAAATATTTTGATAGTGAAGACTTAGAAGGAACGAGTGCATTTAAGTTCATGTATGGAGGAGATACAGTACAAATTTCACTGACCGGTGAGGGCTGGCTTGTAAATGATCAATTCCTGGCAGACCAAGGCTTTGTGAATACCTTAATCTCCGTTTTGGAGCGAGTGGAAGTTGGGAACACCATTGAGAATTGGGATAGAGAAGCTATAGGAAGTGTAGAAGTTGAATTTAATTTCAACTCCCGGTATCGATTTCAGTTTGCCACTGATCCAAACAAGACCAGATCCTATTTTGTAACAGAGGCAGGAGCCAAAGAAGTGGCAGTACCTGGATATCGCGATAATGTGGTAGACATATTCACTTTACATCCAGATCAGTGGAGAGATCGGACCATCATTGATGGTAGCTGGAGAACCATACAAAATGTAAAAGTAGAGAATGAAGCAGGTAGTGGCTTTCGAATTTCATTTGTAGATAAATTTTTCCTAGTGAATGGCGAGCAGCCTACAGATAGCTCGGCTGTAGTCAATTACTTAAATCAGTTTCAGCAGTTTCAAGCCAATGAGATGATATCGTTAGGAAGATTTGAAGAAATGGACAGTATAGCAAGTGCTGAGCCTTTTGCGACGGTATTTATTGATGATATAAAATATGACCACCCTATTCAATTGGAGATCTTCCCCAACAAGCTAAATCAATCGTATCATTTGGTTAAAGATCAGGATGGTCAGCAAATGGTGATTGATGCGAGAAGGATCAATCAGATACTTACAAATCCAGAGAATCAGTAAAAAACAATCAGTTAATCAAGGATTAATTGCCGCTTTGAATGAGGTTAGAAGGGCAAATAAGGATACGATTAGATTAAACGTCCATATGATCCTCTCTAGGCAGCATTTCTGATTCATAATCCGACTAAAAATCTCACATTTTGTGATTAAATTAGCGACCCGAAAAAATAGGCAGTTGCCTTAACTCACTAAGCTTTACAACTATATGAAATTCATAGTCTCATCATCTTACCTATTAAAGCAATTATCTGCTATCAACGGAGTAATTACTACAAATCCGGTGGTACCAATTTTGGAGAATTTTTTGTTTGAAATAAGTGATGGTAACCTAACAGTTACTGCATCTGATCTTCAAACTAGTATGATCACCGAGCTTCAAGTAGAAGCAAAGGAAGATGGAAGCATTGCTATTCCAGCAAAAATTTTACTGGAGACATTAAGAAATCTACCAGAACAACCAGTGACTTTCTCGATCGATAGCAACACATATAGTATCGAAATCAACTCAGACAATGGTCGATATAAGCTAGCTGGAGAGAATGCCACGGACTTCCCTAAGATACCTACTGTTTCAGACGGATATTCAGTAAACATATCTTCAGAAGTATTAGGCAAGGCAATCAACAATACCATATTTGCCACGTCCAACGATGAGCTCAGACCAGCTATGACGGGTGTATTTGTGAAACTAGACGAAACTAATACAACATTTGTAGCTACAGATAGTCACCGATTAATTCGCTACCGAAGAGTAGATGTGGTTGCTGACATGGGACACAGCATGATCATCCCTCGGAAAGCACTTACACTACTAAAAACAACATTACCGTCAGAACTGACTAATGTAAACGTGGAGTTCAATGCGTCAAACGCATTTTTCAATTTCAATCAGGTGAAAATGATTTGCCGGCTGATCGATGAGCGATTCCCAGATTATGAAAACGTAATACCGCTTGATAATAACAACAATGTGGTTGTAAAGAAGGATGAGTTACTAAGCTCATTGAAGCGTATTGCGATATATGCAAATAAGACTACTCATCAGGTAAGGTTGAAAATAACTGGTAGCGAGCTTATGATCTCAGCAGAAGATCTTGATTTCTCTAATGAGGCCAACGAACGTCTATCATGCGAGCACGATGGAGAAGATCTGGAAATTGGATTCAACGCTAAGTTCTTAGTCGAAATGCTCAGCAATATTGATTCTGATGATATCACCCTGAAGCTTAGTGCGCCAAATAAAGCTGGTATTATCACTCCGCATGATAAGGAAGAAGAAGAAGATATCCTGATGCTAGTAATGCCTGTAATGCTCAATAATCAGGTTTAAGAATTACAGCTTAGAAGATTTTGAAAAGTGATATCGAAAGGTGTCACTTTTTTTATTGATTACTTTCGAGATCCTTTACCATTTTTCTGATTCGCTTTAGTTTGCGCCCATAAATTAGGTAAATGAGTAGATGAAAAAAACTCCCAATAATAGCAAGAAGCGCAGCCCATATAGCAATGACAGCAATCCATTTCTCGCGAGAATTAATGGTAGAAAGGGCTTCTTCATTCGCTGGATCTAGCATTCCATAGATGAATCCAACAACTAAGGAAATCCAAAAAACTACGTAATAGTGAAGAACATAAAATCGCAAATAGCCATATAGCTTTTTCAGACTTTGTAAAACGTTTCCATCGTAGTTAAATCTTCGTATTTCACGAATTAAGAATTGATAATAAAAAAGATAAATGATGGATATGAAAACATAAAACGCAATTAATCCTACTGAATCCCCTCTACTGGTTACATAAATAATTAGAAAGGGCATAGAAAGAATTGTTAGACTAAACTCAATCCATAGAATAATCTTGATCCAATAGAGTGTCGTTCTAGTGCCTTTTCGCTCCAACTTATCTATTTGAAGGGAAGATGGATCTTCCTTTGCCTTGCTTCTATTCCAGACTGATTTGATGTCTATTTCTTCAGCCATTGATTATTTCTTTTAACTTGTCTTTAAGACGATTCACTTTCACGCCGACATTGCTTACTGTGATACCCAATATCTCACTCATCTCCTTATAACTCTTGTCTTCCAGATAAAGCAGAATAATTGCTCTATCAGATTCTTTGAGCTTTTTGATGCCTGTGTACAATTTTTCAATTTGTTCCTTATCTACATCTTCCTCAATCGCGGAATCCTCTTTCCATTCTAATGGAATGGTCTCCACTTTCCGTTTCATTCTTTTAGAATGTGAAAGGCAAACGTTCAGCGTAACACGATAGACCCAGGTAGAAAGTTGTGAATTACCCTTAAAGGACTTGTGAGACCTCCAAAGCTGCAAAGTAACTTCCTGGACTAAATCCTTCAGCGATTCTTCATCACGCGAATATGCCCTGCATATATGCATGATTAAAGGCATGTTTTCTTCTACGTACGATTTGAAGAAATCTTCTGACACGTTTACTTTGGATGTTAGTGGCTAAAACAATCGATTTATTTCATCGAGCTACTTTTTTTTCTTTGCAGGTGCTTTTTTTCCGCCCCTCCCTTTTTTCTCAGGTGCTTTCTCAGCCAATTCCTTACATTGTTCGAATGTTAATTCTTCAGGCACGACATCTTTTGGAATTTTAACATTCTTCTTGCCAAACTTGATGTATGGTCCCCAACGACCATTAAGTACAGCAACAGTTTCATCTTCATCAAAAGTCTTGATGTATTTGTTAGCATCTGCCTCTCGTTTATCAAGGATAAGTCGTACTGCCTCATCTTCAGTAATCGTAAGAGGATCTTGTTCTTTCTTAATGGATACAAACTTGCCATCATGTCTGATGTAGGGGCCAAATCGACCGACAGCAGCTACCATTGGCTTATCTTCAAACATACCTACTTCTCGAGGCAACTTAAAAAGCTCCAAAGCTTCTTCTAAATTAACAGTATCCATAAACTGGCCATGTTTCAAGCTAGCATATTGTGGCTTTTCTTCACCTTCAACGAGTTCGCCTTTTTGAACGTAGGCACCATATTTTCCATGACGAGCATAGATTTTTTCCCCGGATGCTGGATCTACACCAATCTCTCTGACTTGATTGACGGCTGCTCGGTCGAGATCCGCAGACTTTTCTACGGTAGAATGGAATCCGCCATAGAACTTGTCAATCATTTTATGCCATTCAGTTTTACCTTGAGCTATATCATCAAATTGTTGCTCAACATCCGCCGTAAAGTGATAGTCAATCACATCTGGAAAATGATCTACAAGGAAGTCATTCACCACCATAGCTGTATTCGTTGGGAAGAGTTTATTCTTTTCAGCTCCGGTTATCTCAGTTACTTCCTCCCGCTTTATATCACCATCTTTTAATCGGCACTCGATTGAGATTCGCTCGTGTCCTTCCCGTGCGTCTTTTTCCACATAATTTCTCTTTTGTACCGTTGAAATAGTTGGCGCATATGTTGATGGACGTCCTATGCCCATTTCTTCTAGTTTCTTCACCAAACTAGCTTCAGTATATCTTGGTGGGTGACGCGTAAATCCTTGTTTTGAAAGTATTTCTTTTAGATCCAGTACTTGACCAACATTAACCGGTGGTAGCATATTGGTATTTTCTTCTTCAGCACCATCTTCGTCGGTAGATTCTATATAAACCTTAAGAAATCCTTCAAACTTGACTACTTCACCTTTGGCTACTAGCTTTTCGTCCGTGGTAGATATTCCAATAGTTGCTGTGGTTTTCTCAAGTTGTGCATCGGACATTTGCGAGGCAATAGCTCGTTTCCAAATTAAATCGTATAGCCTATTCTCCGCATCATCTTTTCCAGCCGATTGGATACTAAAATTTGTTGGTCTGATTGCTTCGTGAGCTTCCTGTGCTCCTGCATTCTTGGTTTTGAATACACGTCTATTTGAGTATTCTTCACCGTAATTTGATTTAATAGCTGAAGCTGCTCCATTTAAGGCCTCATCAGATAAATTCAGGGAGTCAGTTCTCATATAAGAGATTTTTCCAGCTTCATAAAGTTTTTGAGCCACAGACATAGTTCTAGCTACCGAATAGCCCAACTTTCTACTCGCTTCTTGCTGCAGGGTTGAAGTGGTAAATGGTGGTGCAGGTGATTTTTTAGCTGGCTTTGTTTCTAGATTTTCGATGGCAAAATCTGCTCCGTTGCACTTCTGAAGAAAGCTCAGCGCGTCTTCCTCCGTCTTGAATTTCTTTGGCAATTCAGCTTTAAGGATTTTACCACCTTCCAAATTGAATTCTGCAGTAATACGAAATGACGATTCAGGATTAAACTTAGCTATTTCTCGTTCTCGCTCTACAACCAGTCGCACTGCCACGGACTGTACACGACCTGCTGAAAGACCACCCTTTATTTTTTTCCATAGAATGGGAGACAACTCAAACCCAACCAGTCGATCAAGGATCCTTCTCGCCTGCTGCGCATTCACCAAATCTATATCTATTCCTCTGGGATTTTGGATGGCATTCTGTATAGCATTTTTGGTAATTTCTCTAAAAACAATTCTTCGTGTTTTTGTATTGTCCAGATCAAGTGCTTCGGATAAATGCCAAGAAATTGCTTCTCCCTCACGGTCATCATCCGATGCAAGGAATATAGTTTCTGCCTCCTTTGCGAGTTTTTTAAGCTCCTTTACTACATCTTTCTTGTCCTTGGAAATTTCGTACGTCGGAGCGAATCCATTTTTTATGTCAATGGCAGAATCATCCTTAGGAAGGTCACGCACGTGCCCATAAGATGATTTTACCTCATAATCTTTCCCCAAATATCCTTCAATTGTTTTTGCCTTAGCAGGCGACTCTACGATGACGAGATTTTTTCCCATGGTAAATTTTTAAGATGAAAAGTGATGAGCGGAACTCATTCAGCGCGTAAACATAACACGACTATTTAAATCCTGTTCAACACAAAATTGAAAAAACTTATTAAACTGAATTTGTTCCAGCTGTTTTTGATGGTTTATATTTAGACCAAACCAACCGAATCGATGAGTAGAAAAATCTACCTGATCCGTCATTCCTATGCAGAAGGACCTAATGGCAAGCGAGATATAGATCGCACCTTGACATTAGAAGGTCAAAGTATGGTGCGCGCTCTTGGCAGACATCTGATCAATCAAAATTTTAACCCAGATATTATTTTATGCAGTACCTCTGCCCGGACAAAAGAAACAGCTGTGAATCTTGTGGAAGAGCTTGGAATGAATGAAGGACTAATTGACTATAAGGATATCATTTATAATGCTTCTGTACGCGAACTACTAGAAGTTCTTAATGAAGTTTCAGATGAAATTAAATCCGTCGCTATCATTGGTCATAACCCAACCATCACTTTTTTTGGCGAGTATCTTTCAGCTTCAATTATTGGAAATATGGAGCCATCTGGAGTGGTGACTATCAAAATAGAAAAGCTTAAATGGTCTGAAATATCACAAGGGACAGGTATTTTCGTAGACTATTACCATCCCAGTCATTAAAAATGTACAATCCCAGTGATGTCGGAAAGAAAGGTAGCATTTTCGGTTTACCTTATAATTTAGAAGAAGCAAGTCTTGTTCTTTTGCCAGTTCATTTGGATGTTACCGTATCATATGGACAGGGTACTTCCAAAGCTCCAAATGTTGTACTTGAAGAGTCATCTCAATTGGATTTATCGCTGCTAAGCATAAATAAACCATGGGATTTGAAGATGGTCATGTATGATCGAATCGTAAAGGCCAGTCAAAACGAAATCCACAGAGGGAGAGCTAAAAATGTGATAAAAGCACTTGAAGCAGGGAAAGAGCCTGAGCACGAACAGATTGAGTTCATCAATGAGTTTTGCAATACTACACATTTGAAGATCAAGGAATTATCTGCATCACTATTGAAGCTCGATAAATTGGTCGGAATAATTGGTGGCGATCATTCCTCCCCACTTGGACTAATGAAAGCGCTGAGCCATAAAATGGAATTTGGTATCCTTCAGATTGATGCTCATATGGATTTAAGAAAAGCCTATGAAAGATTTGAATTTTCACATGCAAGCATCATGTTCAATGCGTTAAAGGAGAATGGAATAAAATCATTGACACAAGTAGGGATTCGAGATTTTTGTGAAGAAGAGGAACATTTTGTTGAGAAATCTGAAAAGCCAATTCATGTTTTTTATGATGAATCCATTTATCGTGAAAAAATAGGAGAACTTAATTGGAGTGAACAAGTTGCTCAAATCATTGAAACACTTCCGCAAAATGTCTACATCAGTTTTGATATGGATGGATTGGAGCCTTCGCTATGTCCAAATACAGGAACTCCAGTGGCTGGTGGTTTGCAGTTTAATGAAGCTACCTACCTATTGGAACAAGTGGTTAGGTCAGGCAGGAAAATTGTTGGCTTTGATGTTTGTGAGGTTGGAAATGATGAATGGGATGCCAATGTGGCTGCTAGAATAATCTATCGAATTGCAACGCTCACCGGCGTTTCGAACAATTTATTGACTTTTCGTAAGCTCATTTAGCAGACTATTGAATGAATCTGTATTGTACTTTGCCATCCCATGATTTTCAACTTTAATTATTCCTTCTTGATTCAATACATAGGTCGTTGGAATAGCATGAGTATCGTATGTATTTGGTAGGCTGGAGCGTAGAAAATAAACTGGGAATTCAAATTCCTTTCTTTTTATAAATTGTCTCGCTTTTGTCTCATCACGGTCGAGAGATATCATCACAAACTTTACATTTCTTTTTTGATTCTGATATAATTCATGAATGTCTGGCATTTCCGCTATACATGGAGGACACCATGTAGCCCAAAAATTGAGAAATACAACTTCTCCCTCAAATTCGGAAAATTGAATGCTGGTGCCATCAAAATCCTGAATCGCAAAGTCATAGGAAGCTTTACGTTCCTCATCTACTAATCCCGGTTTGATTATACCTGTAGCTAGCACTACCTGCTGAACTCTTCCGATCACCTCAGTATGCCAGCCGCCAAAATAAATCACGCCAATTACAGTAATTAACACAATCCATTCTATGAGTTCTTTTTTAAGTTTTTTCTTCATCGTTAGGGGTAATTGTTAATAATACACCCAAATTGTAGAAATGATTCAATGAGTGTCATCATCATATTTTTATAATCTCACTTAGTATTTTTATAAATTAGCGCTTACATAAACATCACCATGCGATGAAGATCAAATCAACAGCTACCGTTCTATTCACCTTATTGTTAATCAGCGTCCAAGCTCAAAAAATCAAATACAAAGATTTGTATCCGGTTTTAGCTGCAAAGAATTACGAAGAGGGGGGACCTAAGCTTATTCAATTTCTTTCGGATGTAAAAAATCAAGAAGAGCCAAATGCAAACCTTCAGATGGGATTGTGGCTGGAAAGTCGCTTTTTAAGTTTTGATGTGGTTGATGATTCTTCGAAAGTGTACCAAGTTGGTGATTCAACTATATTCTTCCTGGAAAAAGCCAAGACTTTGATAACCGAAAAGGAACTCAAAAAGAAAGATGAATATTATCAAGCCTTCTTTAGAAGGGACTTAAGAACTGGCGAATTTGGAATTAAAGTCTCTGACGTTCATCTAGATATTGAGAAGAAGGTAGAAGCTATTGAAACAAGAATAGCTGATGTTAAAGAGATGCATCGTAGAGTGGTTAGAGTTGAAGAAAATCAAGCCGCAGCGATTGAAGCCTATAATGGTTTGGTATCAAAGTTTGCAGTTTATAATAATATGCTCATTGGCGCCGATCAAGAAGTTCAGGCTACACTTTCAAGTATCGAAGAAAATGGAAATAAAAGCGTGGAAAATGTTAACAGTGTGAAAGAATTGGCTATCAAGCTCAGCTCAGAAAAATACAGTCAAGAACCAATGCTAAAGAATATTGCTCAATACGGAGTAGACGGGACAAGTTCTGCTAATATCCGATCTGGCACAATAGAGATCTGGAATTTTGGAGAGTGGGCAAGGGCCGCAAAGTCAGAGATTTTGGGTGGTGTTGCCCTTTTTAAGACTATGGTAAGGAATTATTCAGAAGAACTACGTGCTAAAAAAACAAAAGTAAAGAGTAGTCAAAATGCTGAAATCGGAGATTTTCCAGATAATTTAAGAGAGCAATTTGAAAAGTATGATCCAGGATCTACTGTTGAAAAACTGCTCAAGGTTGAAATGTATGAAGCGAGAATCATCAAGCAAGTAGACCTCCAATTAAATCCTGCATTAATGGATTCTTCGCTAATAGGTTCGCAGCTTGCAATTTTTGAAGCTGCCTACGCTGATGCCAAGGAAATGAATGTACTGGTTGAATCTATTTCCACAGATGACCTGGAAGTGTCCAAAAAGAAGTACACAGATTACATTGAGAGTTTCTTTCAGAAGTACGTCACAGCATCGAAGTATGTCTTAGAGATGCAAGATTGGTCGCGCCGACACGTAAAATGGCTAGGAAACTCAGTTGAGTTTTGGTCTCAAAGGAATCGTTGGGGCGTAGACTCAGAAAACGAAGAAATATTATATCCACTTTTTATGCAGGATGCACCGGAGGGTGGTTTCATGACCATGAATGTGCCGGTGAAAACACCTGATGAAATTGTAGCATATGGTGCAGACCTAAATGCTAAGAAAGGTTTTGTGGCATCTTTTGGACCAGATAGAATAGCTAAATGGAAACTTGAGTTTGATCTACCAGGCACCGATATAGTAAACTACCAAAGCGATTCAATCCCAACCATTGCAGGTTCAGAGAGTTTTTACGTATACAACGCCTCTGTTCAGGAGAATAATTTTGTAGTTGTTAGCTACACACCAGATGGCCGTTTGAATTGGGGGACCGTTGTCTCAATCAATAAAAGACCTGTAGACTTCAAATTTGATGATTTGACGCAAGAGTTAACCATTCTTCTGTACCCAGAAGAGCAACTACCGCTTGATTCTGATGAGCTTGGATATGTGGTGATTGATAGAACTGGAAATGCGAGGTAAGCTAGTTGCAATAACATTATTTTTTGTAATCATTTCATGTGCAGAAGAGCAGCTACCAGAAGGTATTTATGACTATCAGGTAGAAAGGTTACTTAGTGGACAAAGTGGAACCAAAACATGGCACCAGGTCACAAATACCACTAACTGTGTAGATTCTATCAAACTTGTCTTTGACTTGATCGTGAGCACTTCAGTTGATTCACTTGATGTATCAATGATATCTGGATGCTCCCCATCTACCACAAACCTTATTGGAAGAGCGAATGCTTCAAAAGCGATGGATAGACAATTATTTTCTGATTCTCTGATTTTTGCTGATGGTACCATTTGGATCGTTAATCAGCTCACATCCAAACAGTTGACTTTAACTGCGGACGGTCAAAGTGTCAGTTACAGTGTAGAGTAAAAAATGCTACGTATCGGTTTTTGCCCGGTTCTTGGGCATTTTCATGTAGATCATCGAAATTTTCTTAATTATTTAAAACAGTTAATTAAAATTTGCTATCTATATATAAGACCAACTATCATCAAAATGCTACGTTTTCGATTACTTACAATCTTTTGGTGTACTGCATTCCTTTCAGTGTCACAAACAACTGTAGTTTCCTATGACTTTAACAATTCAGATCAGGGCTGGTCTGCTACTTCTAATACAAATGGAGACTGGTTGCGCGGGACGGATATCTTTAGCTCCGGATCTAATGATGCGTACTGGTACACCTCTCCATCTAATTACAACAATGACGCAGTTTTAGTCATTGAGAGTCCTGTGATAGATCTAACAGGAGAAACCGACTTACTATTTTCTATACGGATACGTCACAATACTGAAGCCGCGTGGGACGGATTTCAGGTAGAGTATAGCGCGAATGGAGGAGGAGTTTGGACTGACCTTGGAGCAGTGGGTGATGGTGTAAACTGGTATAATGATACTGATGTAGATGCAATAGCAAATGGAGCAGATGGTTGGTCTGGTGATAATATTGCCTGGGAGACCTCTCAAATTGGTCTGCCAGCCACCTTGGAAAATAATGCAAACGTGATGATTCGCATTAGATTTGAAAGCGATGGGTCTGTTACAGATGAAGGAGTAGCTTTTGATGATATATCAATTAGCTCAGGATTTGATATTCAAGTAGATGGAAATAGTAATGAAATAAGCGATGGTGATTCAAGTCCATCTTTCAATGATTTTACTGATTTTGGAAGTGTAGATATTACTTCGGGAACTCGTACTAAGACCTATACCATTACGAATGTTGGTGGTGGTACGCTCACTTTGAATGGAGGAACATCTGTAACGCTAAGTGGAACACATGCAGCAGATTTTTCCGTTACCAACCAGCCAGGGTCTACAACATTAGATGCAGTTGAATCCACCACCTTCACAATTGAAATGGATCCTTCAGCAACCGGGCTAAGGAGCGCCACAGTCTCCATAGACAGTGATGATGCAGATGAAGATCCATATACATTTGATATTCAGGGAACAGGAGTTAATGCGGTTGTAGTTCATAATTTTAATTCTTCCGATCACGGCTGGACTGTTACTTCCAACACCAATGGAAACTGGTCTCGTGGAACAGGCACCTTGAGTACTGGAGCTGATGGTTCATATTGGCACACCACTCCAAATAATTCATATAATAATGATGCTGTGCTTACTATCGAGAGTCCTACTATTGATCTTACCGGTGAATCTGACCTGTCTTTGTACATGGATATTCGCTTCGATACGGAAGACGAGTGGGATGGATTTAAAGTAGAATACAGTGACGATGGAGGAACAAGCTGGTTTGATTTAGGTGCTGTGGGTGAAGGTGTAGGTTGGTACAATGATACCGACGTGGACGCATTTGCGAATGGTGAAGATGGGTGGTCTGGTGATAATACGGCCTGGTTTGCAGCACAAATAGGATTACCAGCCGCTATAGAAAACATCTCTAATGCGCAGTTTAGGGTACTATTCGAAAGTGACGGATCTGTTACAGGTACAGGTGCTGCTTTTGACAACTTCATGATTTATACAGGAATCCCTGATATCTATGTAGAATCTAACAGCGTAGAAATTGTCGATGGCGAAACAAGTACAAACCCACTAGCGAATACAGATTTCAGAAGTGTAGACATTACATCAGGCACTCGCACTAAAACATATACTATTACAAATATTGGAGGTGCAACGCTAACCTTTACCGGAGGAACTCCAGTGACAATTAGTGGGTCGGCGGCTTCTGATTACACGGTAACCAGCCAGCCTGCAGCAAGTTTAGTTGGCTTTGCTTCCACGACATTCGCCATTGAATTTGATCCATCAGCATCGGGATCAAGAAGTGCGACAGTATCAATTGCGAGTGATGATCCCGATGAAGACCCATTCACTTTTAACATCACTGGCACGGGCGATAACGCGATAATTTTTCAGGATTTTGATAGTGGAAACGAAGGCTGGACGGTCACTTCCAATACCAACGGCGATTGGTCTAGAGGTACTGGAATATTAAGTACTGGAGCAGATGGAAGTTATTGGCATACTACCCCAACCGGAGGATATAACAATAATGCTGTTTTAACGATTGAAAGTGGCACCTTGGATTTAACGGGAGAAACTTCATTAACGCTATTCATGGATGTCAGATATGATACTGAGGCAGATTGGGATGGATTTCAGGTAGAATACAGTGATGATGGAGGGACAACATGGTATGACCTGGGTTCTACCGCAGAAGGAATCAATTGGTATAATGATACCGATGTAGATGCTTTTGCAAATAATACTGATGGTTGGTCCGGTGATAATTCCAATTGGGAATCAGCCGAAATAGATTTGCCTATTGTCCTGGAAAATAATTCTACCGTACAGTTTAGAGTTCTCTTTGAGAGTGATGGAGGAGTAACAGGAACAGGAGTAGCTTTTGACAACTTCATGATTTTTGGAGATGTAACACCACTCCCTGTAGAGCTTTTAACATTTGCAGGATATGCACTGAATAATCAAGTAGAACTTGAATGGACAACTGCTGTTGAGATCAACAACGACTATTTCGAAGTGCAGCATTCTTTAGATGGAATTGAATTCTCAACGATTGATATGGTCGATGGGAATGGATCGTCAAATGAATTATTGAGTTACAATTTCATTCATCAAAGCCCGGCATTAGGAAACAATTATTATAGATTGAAACAAGTTGATTTTGATGGTGCTGAAGAGATTCATCCAATTATTCAGGTGTACAATGACTATTACTTTGATGGTATGGAAGTTACTATTTACCCAAACCCAACACAAAGTGATGAAATGAACTTTCGCATCATTTCTGGAGACGATCATACATCATTTGAAATGACAGTTCTAAACCTGGATGGTAAAATATTGTTGAAGAAAACTATTCCTGGTACTACTAATTTGGATCAACGAATGATGCAAAACTTCAAGCTAAAAGCTGGAATCTACATTGCCACCTTTCTACAAGGAGATCGATTAATTACGAAAAGACTTATTGTTAGATGAAATAAAAAGTCGCCTTCTAACCATTTTTAGCATTATTATAAGTAGAGGTTATCGAAAAGTGAAGTCCTAAATTTTCTAGATTGGTCAATACAACACAGTATATGATCATTTGAACGAAAAAGTCCATAAATACTCATACATTTTGGTATTTTTCCTACAAACCTTAGTTAGGATACCACGATGAACTCTTTTTTACGTTTAGCTCTACTTTGCATTGTAGGATGGCTACCATGTGTGCTTTTAGGACAAAGCGGTCCGGGAGGAATACAAGATAATTCTTCAAATCTCTTTTGGTTGAAAGGAGATGTTGGTCTTTTCGAAACCGGCGGACTTGTGAGCCTTTGGGAGGATCGAGCCTCTTCCAACGATGCAAGCCCACCCATAAGTCAGGAGCCAGCTTACACAGATCCCGCAATCAATGGAATCGCTGGAGTAACATTCTCATCAGGTAAGGAACTTACCATAGCCAATTCCGGGAGCATCAATACCAGCACCTTTTCCACAAGAACGATTTTTATTGTTTTCAGCACTCCATCTTCATTTAGTGGAACACAAGTTTTGTATGAGCAAGGAAACAACTCCGATGGATTGATTATTTACATAGATGGATCAGGTCAATTAAATGCAGGTGTTTACAGCTCGACCAATGACTACTTCATCACCTCAAGTGCATTAACTGCTAGCACAGATTATATAATGAGCTTTACTTTTAATGGCGGATCCACAACCATAGAAGCATTATTAGACAATAACTCTGTTGGTGTAAATACTTCAGTATTAGCATCCGTAACAGGGACTTCTGGAGATATAACTTTCGGAGATAGTGGGGATGGGAATCAAATTAGTGGGGGTTCAACGATTACAAATGGTTCGGCAGGATTTACCGGAATTATTTCTGAGGCTATTTATTACAATGTGGTATTGAATGACGCGGAGATAACAATAATCAATAATTATTTAGGTGAAAAATACGGAATTGTACTTTCGGCAAACGATGAATTTGCTCAGGCAGGATACGAATCCGATCTTGTTGGTATTGGTAGACAAACGGCAGGTAATACATCAACTACAATAACCGGCTCAGGTGGAGAGATTTATTACGACGAAAGCGGCGCTACGCTTGATGCAGATGATGAGTGGGTTATGGCAGGGCATAATGGAGTTGGACATGGTACAACAAAAAGTAATGTAGACGCAGGTCTCATAGGATTTAGTAGATGGTCTCGAATCTGGTATTTAGAAAAAACAGGAACTGTAGACATTACACTTTCCTTTGATACGGACGAGGCAGGATTCGGTAATGCGGATGATATAGGGACAACCGGTGATTTCAAGCTTTTGTATTCCACTGATCCTTCTTCAGTAGATTTTACTGAGGCTTCAGGTACTCCTACAGCCTCGTTTACTGATGGAAACACGAAAGTTACCTTTTCAGTAACTGATGCCAATCTTGCTGATGGTTATTACACACTAGGTGTGACTGAAATCGTCAATTTTTATTCCTACAAATCAGGGGATTGGGATGATCCGTTGAATTGGACAACCGATCCTTCAGGTTCCATTCGTGTGAATCCAGATAGCAGATATCCGAATCAAACAACTGACAACGTTACCATTCTGAATGGAGATGAAATCGATCTTGACGCAGATGCTGTAACATCGAATGGTGGACCATACTCTGTTGGGGATGTTGATGTACGTTTGGGAGGTATATTAGACTTAGAAGGCACATCAAGTCATACTTTTGAAAATCTAAGTGGAAAGGGAACCATACGTTTAAATAGCTTTGATCTCCCATCTGTCACTACCACAAACACATTTATTACTACTTCAGGGGGAACATTTGAATTTTACTATGATGGATCAACCGATTTTAGCATAAATACAAGTCAATCATTTAACAATCTTACCATTAACATGACTAATGATGCCGAAACCCTTGACGGCATCCTGACTCTTCTTAATGATGTAGTAGTCAATGGAGACTTATTAGTTGAAGATGGTACATTTAGAATTAATGATAATGCTTCAACAACAACTCTGTCATTGTTAGTTAATGGCGACGTTTCAGTAGGTGCCGCAGGGACAATTTCTACAGGCACTGGAGATGCTCAAGTAATATGGCCAGGAGGCAACGTAACCGAAACATATCAATTTCATCAATTTGAAATAAAAGGTGATTTTATTAATGAGGGAACTGTATCGTTTACCAATCTTTCAGCTGCTAACCTAGATCAGTATCCGATGGCTGCAGATCCAGATGGTTTTGCCGGCGGAGCAACTGAATATGGAGTGGTAGAAGTGTTGTTTACCTCAAGCACTCAGAATCAAATGGTGACTTGCAATGGACCAACAACGTTTTACAGAATAGAAGTTGATAAGGGATCAGACGATACGTATATATGTGAAATAACCGCAAATAATTCAGCGAATTTCGACATTTTTGGAAGGGTAGCCTTTGCTCAGCATGTTGGTTCTAATTCATCAGAGTATGTAAACCCAAAAGCGTTGGGCTTAGAAAAAGGAACCCTTAAGTTATCTGATAATATTGTTATTCCAGAGGTCACTACAGCAGATCTAAATGGAAATATTGCGAGAGTTTGTTCAGGAACCTGTAACACTGATTTTGTTATTTTCCCTGACGCAAGATTATGGCTTGCAGGAACCTCTTCATTGACTTCAGAACAGCAAAGAGGCATCCAGGTGATGGGCAAGTTGCAGATTAGTGATAATGCAACACTTTCCAAGGGATCAGGTACATGCCAGATCTTATTTGATGATTCTGCAATCATGCTAATTGAGGGAGGTACAACTACAGTTAGTCAAATTCGAACAGTCGGAGGCCCTATTGATCCTAGAGGCGCATACATCCACACAGGAGGAACTGTAAACGTGAATCCGTATAATAACTCTGCTTCTTATCCTGTAGACGATATAGGTGATGGAGCAAATGGGTCTCACGCACTTTTTAGCTTACCGTATTCTGAAATGAACTTTACAATGATGGAAGATGACCCATCTAATCCTACTATTTTGAATATCATCATGGAAGATGATGATGACAATGATCAACCAAAAGAAACAGGAGGTGACGATGTATTAATCCAGATAGGTGTAGACAATGGTAATTATAGTGTTTCTGGGGGCACAATAAATGTTGAAATGAGAAATTTTACAGGTGCTTTTGATGAAGATGATGGGATCATCAATTCAACTGCTCCCTTTTGGAATTTGACGCTTGATAAAGAAGATGGGAATACCCGTCAATACTACATGGGAGCTGTCGATGCCACAGCCTTTACCCCAGCCGCAACTCTTCAAGATCTAATTGTATTAAATGACTTCAGAATGCTTGATAATGGAGGAACAGGATTTGACAGGGTAAGATTCGATGCTAATGGCGGTGATTTGACCATTGGAAATGGATTCTACATTGAAGCAAATACTTATATCGAGACAGAAGTCAACACCATTACATTTAATGGTACTTCTGCTGTGCAACGTATTTCTATTGAAGGCGAGCTTGTTTATGGAGTTCTTTCAGATATGAATGGAATGTACCAGATGGTTCTTTCAGGTGGTGGCACTAAGCGAATAGAAGGTACATTAGATCCATTTGAGATTGGAGACAGTCTTGTTATTGGCTCTGGTGTCATATTTGATGACAATGGATTCAATATTGCTGTGAATGGCGATATATATAATGCAGGGACTCATACTGGCGCTGGAAAAATAGAACTAACAGGTGGTGTAGCTACTCATACTATTGATGGTGATGGCACTGGAATTTTCACCAACTTAGAATTGGATGATGCCAATGGGGCAAACCTACTTGATGATATATTTATTTATGATACCCTGACAATGACTACAGGGATTTTTGACATTGATATTAATGCCCTCGTACTAGCCACAGATTCTTCAGGTATTTCTGGTACGGGATATAGTACAACGAAATACATCAGAACCGCTGGTAATGCTTCAGATGAGGGTATTGCTATGTACATAGCCAATGACAGAGATGATTACTTGTTTCCAATAGGCACAGACCTTGAATCCGGAACAGATAAATACACTCCCGCAGTTTTATCAATAACAGCCGTTAATGGTATTGATAGTGGGTATGTCAAAATAAGCGTCGCTGATGAGGTACTACCAACAATTGAAGCTTCAGAGACTGATAAGTTGAGCTTTTATTGGAGATTAAATCATTCTGGATTTGGTGCTGGTACACTTCCGGATATTTCACTTCAACTGAATTATGATGACGAAGATATCACAGGAAATGAAAATCAGTACAACGGAGGATATGTTTTGGATGAATCTCCATTTTCTCGAGTAGAAGAAGATGCGAATGATGATGACCGAAATTTTAATGAGTTAATTTTTAATGGCACGAGTTCTAACAATGGCGCCTTCCCAGGTAATAGATTCGAAATAATAAATGCAAATTTCAGTGCGGCAGGAAGTAATGCATGGAATGGAGCACCCGAAGTGTATTACAGTCGCGCCATAAATGGAACCTGGTGGGAATGGCAGGATACACAACATTGGTCAACAGATGCAGTTAATCAGCATTTAGGAGCAGCAGCGAGTGATTATCCTCAAGCAGGCGATATCGCTGTAGTAGGAAGTGTTTATGTAGATGCACTTGGTTGTGACCCGTGTATTAACTCAGGCACAGGTAGGCATCAGATTCGAATTGATAATACAGTAGGAAATGTTTCGGTTGCACAATTGATATTTGATTCTCAAGCTGGAGGAACGGCTTTAAATGTGACAGATATGTCAAGAGTTAGAATTCGAGGAGGTCTCACATTAGATGCTGATAAAATTGGCGGCACAGGGGAATTAGTACAGGATATTGGCACAGTCGCTGAAACTGGTACTATTACTGGAGATGTTGGTGATTTTATTGAAGAAAAGGACAACGGATTTTTCTATTGGTTTCAAAGTGTCAACAATGTGACTATTACAGACCGATTTGAATTTCCAATTTTCAGAACTTTTGGAGCAGACGGCACTTTAGATTTTTCTCAAGATGTAACCGCACACGGGATTGTTGTCGATAATGGAACAATAATGTCTATTTCTACAAACTGGACGATTGACAGCTTGGTCCAAATAGGCTCAAATGGTGCTGGTACGATCGAGTTTCCTGACGTAGGAACAAATGTGACATTAGAATGTGGAACATTGATTTATAGTAATGATGCTGGGAATAATATGAGCGTAGAAAATTCAGGAAGTGATGTTCATCGTCTGAAGGTAAATGAAGATATTTCACTAGATGTAGGCACAGGATTTGATTTAACATCAGCTGCGGGGGCTCAGGTAGAATTAGAAGTAGCTGGTAGCGGGAGTCATTCGTTTATCAATAATACAGGTGTAGGTGCTAGCTTATATCGTGTGATTGTAAATAAAGGTACAGATCCATCTGCAACGTTTACTTTTGACGATACTTTCACTTTAAGTGCCTCATCATCAGGTACTTCAAAACCAATAGAGCTTCAGAATGGTACTTTAATTTTGAATAATGGAAGCATTGATGTTGATGTGAATGGAGGAGGAGGAGACTTTGATATTCCATCATCAGCGGCATTGACTATAACCAATGGAACAGTCCGCGTTAGTGCAACAGGTTCAGGATCCGGAAATGGTATTCAATTGGATGGCAAGTTAACTATCAATGGTGGCAGTGCCATTTTTGCTGATGGAACGACTGGTGACAATTATGTAGAGTATGGATCAGGTGGATCAGCAGAAATCGAATTGACAACTGGGAATTTGATTGTCGGCTCTCAATTACGTAGATCCGTACTTTCATCAAATGGAACTATTACTTATTCACAAACCGGAGGTACCTCTTTATTCGGAGTAAATACAACTGCTACTTTCGAAAACACTAGAGGAGTCTTTGAAATTTCCGATGGGAGTTTCACCTTAAACAACAATGATGGTACTTCGCTATTGGCATTAGTAGGCGCTCAAGCCAATCCAACAATAGGAAGTTTTGTAATAGGAACCTCAAGTACCACCCCGACGGTAGCTATGGCTTCTGATACATACATCGATTTTGGATACGATGATGGTACTTACACCACACCCGCTTCGACCACATTCGAATTGAACTCCTATCAGTCACTATCCAATATCCGTGTGGATAGCAGTGATGCAAACAGTCCAACCGTTCAAATGATCATTAATAACCTGACACTTTCTGGAGATTTAGAAATCAACAATAATGGCATTTTTGATGCGAATGGATTGCAGGTAAATTTATCAGGAGATTTTATAAATGACGGCACCTACACACCAAACAATAATCTGTTTGTTTTCGAGGGAACCAGTCAGGTAATAAGTGGAACCACAGCCAGTACGTTTTATGATATGACGATCAATTCATCCGGTACGGTTGCCATAGATAATGTGACGGTTCCTGCATCCGGAATTATAATTACGAACGATTTTTTATTGAACTCCGGTACCTTCAATGATCAGGGAATTGCCACAAATGTGGAAGGAAATGTGGATATTTTAACGACCTATAGCGGAGCTGGAGGTCTTACAATGAATAGCTCAACGGTATCTCAAGAGCTGACCTCATCTGATAAAACTGGATCAATTAGTAAATTAGTTATTGATAATCCTAATGGAGTGACACTGGAGCAAACAGGTGGTGGCGAGGTAGTCACCATTAATATTGATGATGAAATTGCCATTGATGATGGGGTCTTCAATATTTCTGATAATAGACTTTTCATTGATGGAGATGCCACAATTACGACTACTGGTACTTTTGATGAAAACACCATGATTTCAGTAAATGGAGTCAAAAAGAGTGATGGAATTGAAAAAGAATTTAACAACAATACAAGCTTCACAATCCCATTAGGAGTTCCTGGTAAATACACTCCAGTAGATGTAGTAGTCAATAGTAGTGAAACTGCAACTATCTTGTTTAAAGTAATAAATGCAGCACATCCTTCTGCAATTGGTACTGATATTTTAGATTATTACTGGGTAGTTACAACATCAGATTCTGATATTTCTGGATTTGCCGGAAGCTCTATTACTTTTAGCTATATCGGAAGTGATATCAATGGCAACATTAACAATTATGCTAACGCTCGTCTAGAAGCACCAACATGGACTAAGCTACAACCTCCAATTTCCGGAAATGGTATTAATTCTGCCAGTAAGACAATAACGTGGGATGATACAGACTTAGGGAATAATAACTTCACCGGAGAATTTACAATAGGTGATCCGGACGATATTCCAGATGAACTTTTGCTTTATAGAACAGTAACCTCAGCAAGCGGAAACTGGTCCAATACTGCACTTTGGGAGGTATCATTGGACGGAGGATCAAACTATAACCCTGCGGGAGAAACACCACGAGCTGGCTCGGTAGTTGAGGTACGCAGCGATGCTAATATCACCATGTCCTCTGGGACTGATAATAATCAAAATCTATTTAGCGTAGCTGTTGAAGGAGCGCTAAATATCGGAGACTCTGATGGGCATAATTTTGGTGATGTTACTGGGACCGGAACGATGAAACTAGAGTCCGGTACTTTACCAGGAGGAGACTTGGATGTGTTCTTTAATACTTCAGGCGGGGTTATTGAATATGGAGGTGGATCGAGTTTTACCATACCTGCTGATTATACAGATATTAGAGGCATGATAATTAGCGATGGTGCTGTTAAACGATTTCCGTCGGTTATATATTCTGTGGGATCCACTGGTATCGCCATTCAAGATGGGGCAACTCTTTCCAATAACGGAAATATGAATTTTTCAAGTACTGGACCTATTACTATCACCAATGGAGTATTAAATGCTGGAAATGCTACAACCACAATGACTGGAGTTGACCTAACACTCACTGCTGGAACATTTAATGGCAGCGGAGCAGATGCCGTTTTATCGGGAGATATAAACTTAAATGGGGGGACATTCAATGCCGGAAGTGGCGATTTAAGTTTAAGTGGAGATGTAGATTATACTGCTGGTACGTTTAGCAATGGTAGTGGAACAGTAATTTTCACAGGAACAAACCATCAGATAGTGAATGGTGATTTCAAGCTCAACAAGATGTATAATGTTGAAATCAACAAAGCATCTGGTCAAGTGTATATAGGAAATATGGACACCATAGCTGTCGCAAATACATTGACTTTAACACAAGGAAGATTTAATACTGTGGACTCTACAAGTGCTGCACTTTTGTTATGTGATGTTGGTACTGGTGCAGGTAATTATATACGTACCAGTGGTTTTGTAAATGGACCATTATTGGTTGAACTAGGAAACAATCAGTCATTCACTTTCCCAGTAGGAAAAAACAATCTCTATAAGTCTTTTAGGGTGAATACGACAAGTGGTCAGGCAGGAGTTCAAGTATGGGAAGTGGAATTCTATAAAATTTCACCAGTTACCAACGAAGCTGCTGTAGATAATTTTACTGTTGAAGCGGCCAGCAATGTTCAGTCGATTATTCCAGATGAATATTGGCGAGTAAATACTGCTAGTCCCGCCAACGGAGCAACGTTCAGAATGGATGCAAGTATTAATACAATTACTCAGGATGAAATTGATGACCAAGAGTTACGTGTGCTAATTTGGGATGATGCGGGCACAGAGTGGGATGACCTGGGTGGGGTAGCTTCCGGCACACCATCTAATGCATCACTTGTATCAACCCTAGGGGCAGCGTTCAGTGAAAATTATTTCACTTTTGGTTCAGAAAACTCAGCGTCAGCCTTACCAGTCGAGTTAGTTTCCTTTACCGGAATCTCCAAAGAAAACCAGATATTCCTCAATTGGAAAACAGCTTCTGAATTAAATAATGATTTCTTTGAAGTTCAGCGGTCATCCAATGGCACTGCATTTGAAGCTATAGGGGTGATTGATGGAAATGGTAACTCAAGCGAACCAATAGAATATAACTTTATTGACAGAAACCCATTCTTCGGGGTGAATTACTACCGATTGAGACAAGTAGATTTTGACGGAGTTGAAGAGCTGTTACCAGTCATTTTAGTGATGAATGATTTCAAGCAGAAAGGAATAAAAGTATCAACTTATCCTAATCCTTCTTTTGCACATAATGTTCGATTGCGAATTCTTTCTGGCGATGATCACACACCAATCCATATGAAAATAATTGATATGGCCGGAAGAACTTACATAGAAAAACTCTTTCAAGGTTCTTTGATGATTGATGAAAAAGTTAATTCAACGATAAATCTAAAATCAGGAATGTATTACCTAATAGTTGAACAAGGTGGGAATACGAAAAGACATAAAGTCCTGATCAAGTAATTAGAATTTATTTACCGCATTACTTATGCAGCAGGCTACAAAGCCTGCTGTTTCTGTTCGTAGGGTATTTTCACCCAAGGAAACAGCCATGAATCCATTCGCTTTAGCTTGGTCTACTTCTTCTAAACTAAAATCCCCTTCGGGACCGATGAGTATGGTAACTGTCTGATTGGGATTTAAAGCTTCGAATATATATTGGTGCGAATCATCCACGTGAGCAATTAGTTTAATTTTAGCATCAGCATTAGTTAGAAACGCATCTAGTTGAGTTAACTCATTTAGATGAAGTAAAAACGGATTTCCACTCTGTTTCATTGCGCTGATTGCTTTCTTCTCCAATCTATCCAGCCGGAGCTTCTTTCGTTCACTGTGTTTGGTCTGAATGAAAGTCACCTCATCTACACCAATTTCGGAGAGCTTTTCAACTAGCCATTCCATACGATCTGCATTTTTGGTGGGAGCTATAGCTAAATGAATATGAAATTTCTTTTGAGGAGTAAAATTCGAATCAATAATATCAAATGCGCATGATTTTTTGGAAACGTGAGTCAAGATAGCTTGGTGTTTTCCACCATTTCCATCAAAAATCAGAATTTCATCCCCTTGTTGATGCCTCAGAACCTGAGCACAGTGCTTTGACTCCTCTTCTGAAAGTGTGTTTCCTCCATCTTGAATGAATTTTTTGTAAAAAATGGTCATTCGTATAAAAATTTTAACTTGAAAAATTAATTTTTGTGCAAATTGGCTAAAAAGAGGTTAGAAAACGAACCTACTTAATATTGATATGCAAAAATTAAGTACTTTTGGGCATTGAAAATTGCTGAAAATTATAAACCATGGCACAACTCAGACACCAAGCGCTTAATTTAGTTCAAAAAAGAAAGAAGGTAGAAGTAAAAGCCCCTTCAAAACGAATCTCAGATTATTTCGGAGAAATGGCCTTCACAAAGGCTCAAATGCAGACTACTCTTTCACCTGATGTTTTTAAAAGAGTAACTGACTGTATAAAAAATCGAAAAAAAATCGACATTGAAACAGCAGATGCTGTTGCAGCTGCAGTGAAGAATTGGGCCATGGAACGAGGTGTCACACACTACACACATTGGTTTCAGCCACTTACCGGAGCTACAGCAGAAAAGCATGATTCGTTCTTCGACCCAAGCAAGGGTATCGAAAACTTCAAGGCAGAAGCGCTTGTTCAGCAAGAGCCAGATGCCTCTTCCTTTCCAAATGGGGGTATAAGAAGCACTTTCGAAGCTAGAGGATACACCGCATGGGATCCATCTTCACCAATATTTATCTATGGAAAGACACTATGTATCCCAACGATCTTTGTAGCATATACAGGAGAAGCACTTGATCATAAGGCACCATTACTAAAGGCACTTGAAGCTGTTGATAAAGCAGCCGTTAAGGTATGCCGTCTTTTTGACAGAAACGTAGCCAAAGTGAACGCTTCGCTTGGATGGGAGCAGGAATATTTTGTCGTAGATAAGGCTCTTTACAATGCACGTCCAGATTTGGTAATGGGAGGTAGGACACTTTTTGGTCACAATCCGGCCAGAGGACAGCAGCTTGATGATCATTACTTTGGTACTATTCCAACGAGAATTTATGATTTCATGAAGGAATATGAAATCGAAGCACATAGGTTAGGTATTCCACTAATGACCAGACACAATGAGGTGGCGCCTGCCCAGTATGAAGCTGCTCCTATGTATGGTACTGTAAACGAAGCTACTGATCATAATCAGCTGCTGAAGGATGTGATGGAAAAGGTAGCCAACAAGCACGACCTAAGGGTTCTATTCCATGAAAAGCCGTTCGCAGAATTGAATGGTAGTGGAAAACACAACAACTGGTCACTTGTTACAGATACTGGAGTAAACCTTTATCAACCAAGCAGTAGTCCAAAAGAAAATCTTTTATTCTTAACCTTTTTTGTAACTACAATAAAAGCCGTACACGAGTATTCGGGCCAGTTAAGATCAAGCATTGCTTCCGCTGGAAATGATTTTAGATTAGGAGCAAATGAGGCACCACCGGCTATTATATCTGTTTTCATTGGTTCAACCTTGACCAAGGTTCTTGACAAACTGGAGAAGTCTGGTGATATCATGGTTGAGAAAGGAGAGAATCTGTATATGAAATTGGGAATCGATCAGATACCATCTATTATTCTGGATAACACAGACAGAAATAGAACTTCCCCATTTGCATTTACTGGAAATAAGTTTGAATTCCGTGCAGTAGGATCAGATGCCAATGTTTCAGATCCTATGATGGTATTGAATACCATTATGGCAGAGCAACTATCTGATTTTTATAAGAAGGTAAATAAGCTTATTGATTCAGGGAGAGATAAAAGATTGGCCATCATCGATGTACTTCGAGATTACATCAAAGAGTCCAAATCTGTTCGATTTGAAGGTGATGGATATTCTGATGAATGGGTTAAGGAAGCGGAAAAGAGAAAGCTGGCAAATGTAAAAGACACGCCAAGGGCATTAGATTTTTCAATCACAGAGAAAGCGATCAAGTTGTATGAAAAACACAAAGTAATGAGCCGCGTGGAGGTCGAGGCTCGACACGAAATTAGATTGGAGAATTACATCAAGAAAGTACAAATTGAATCAAGGATGATGGGAGATATTGCCAGTAATATGATTATCCCTACGGCTACTAAGTATCAGTCACAATTGATCAGGAATGCAAAAGGTCTAATGGATCTTAGTCTGGATGCAGCTGAGATTAAGAAAACAATCGAAGAGGTGTCCACTCACATTAACAATGTGAGAAGATTGACACATGATATGGTAGAAGAGCGCAAGCGTGTCAATAGGATTGAAAGCATCAGAGAACGTGCCATTGAGTACTGTGATGCAGTGAAAGGTAAATACTTTGAGCCTTTACGATACGCAGTAGATAAGCTGGAGATGCTAGTTGACGATGAAGACTGGCCACTGCCAAAGTATAGGGAATTGTTATTCTTGAAATAAAGAACCAATAGCCCCGACTTTGATCGGGGCTCTCTTATTTACTCACATTTTAAATTCTCTGATGGATTAGCAGTAGCCGCTTTGTAGGCTTGAAAGCCTGTGGTAAGCATGACGAACGCTCCAACAATTAATAGAACAGCTGCGAATATCATTACATTGATTTCGGTATGATATTCAAAGTCATTAAGCCAGTTAGTCATTATTTTATGGCCAATAATAAAGGCCGGAAGCGCGCCGACAAGAACCAGCCAGATAAAGTCCTTTACCAGAAGTATTACTAGGCCTTTTACATCCGCACCTAAAACTTTCCTTACACTAATTTCCTTTGTGCGCTGCTCCGCTGTGAAAGAGGCTAAACCTAAGAGGCCAAGACCAGAAATTAGAATCATCATCACAGCAAATCCAAGGAATAGTTGTCCTCTTAGTTGATCACTTTCATAGGCTTCCATAAAATTTTGATCAAGAAATTGATATTCTAAAGGTGTATTTGGAAAGAGTTCGTTCCATGAAGTTTCAAGATGTGCAAGACCCTCTTCTAAATCGCCACCTATTTTTACCATTGCCTGTCTGTTATTCAGGCTGGGGAATATCATGAACGATTCAATTGGATTATAAAGTGATCGATGATGGAAGTCCTTCACTACTCCAACAACTTTGTGAAACACTGTGCTATCCTGATCAAACTGAAATCGCATACCAATTGGATCATTCCAGCCCATTCTCTCCACCATTGACTCATTGACCATCACAGAAGTAGCGGTATCGCTCGGAAAATCTCTGGAGAAGCCACGGCCATCGATTACCTCAATTCCCAATACATTAAGATAATCGTAATCTACGCCGTACCAGTCTACGCCGTAATCTTCCATTACGCCATCATTAGTCTCTACTTGCATCACATTCTTCCCAAAACCAAATCCCGGTACATTCGTGGCTGTGGAGGCGTTAGTTAAATTAGGATTTTGCAATAATCTAGTTCTAAATGCTTCCCATTTCTCACTGGTACTTCTGTTTAATGTAAAGTTGACAACCTGATCCTTGTTAAACCCAAGGTCAGCATTTCTTACAAATTGCATCTGTTGATAAATAACTAACGTACCAATAAGCATGAAAATCGATATGGAAAATTGAAGTCCCACCAATATTCTTCGTAACCAAACATTACCCGTGCGTTTGTTTCCCGAGCCTCCTTTTATGGCTTTAATCGGGCTAAAACCAGAGAGGTAGAACGCCGGATACGAACCACTCACCAGACCGGTGAAAATTAGGATTCCAATGAGTGTGAAGACAATCTTTTGGGACAGCAAATCGCTTAGTAAAAGAGATGTACCAACTGATGAATTGATTACTGGTACAGCGATAAGAAGTAGCAGTATGCTAATGATCATTGATACAAGCGCAATTACGATGGACTCAACAATGAACTGACGAATCAACGCAGCACGAAACGCACCCATCACTTTTCGGATACCAACCTCCAGAGACCTACGCATTGATCTTGCAGTTGCAAGATTCATATAGTTGATGCAAGCAATAAGGACAAGAAAAATGGCAACAGCAAGGAATATGTATACATAATCGATATTACCAAGTGCCGTCGGTTCGCCTTCAAAGTCTGAGTACAAGTGAATGTCCTGAATGTTGATTACTTCATACTTGACTTTGATGTCGAACTGATCAAAAACAGTTGCCACATACTTAGGAATAATCTCATCATTGAGTCGCTGTTCGACATAAGATGGATCAACGCCCTCATTCAGGACAACATACGTATATAAACCAAAACCGCCCCAGCTTTGCGAGTTTGAATAGCGTTCATTAGTACTAAATGAAGCCATCGCGTCTGGTCGGATGTGTGAGGTAATTGGCACATCTGCATATATGCCAGTCACCTTGTATGAGAAGCGTTCTGTCTCCAATAACTGACCCATTGGGTTTTCACCTTTGAAAATTTTCTCAGCAAGCGTTTGATTTAATACGATGCTGTTTGGAGCATCCAAGGCTGTCTCCGGATCACCTTGAATGAAATTAAAAGAAAAGACATCGAAGACTGTTGAGTCGACTAAGTACATGTCCTCCGCTTCGTAGTTTCTATCATCGAGTCTGAATCGCGTCTGACCACCCCCTGCAAAACGTGTGAACTGTTTGATCTCTTGAAATTCGGTATTTACCGTACTTCCCAATGGGGGTTGAGTCACTGCCCATCTGAAGGCATTATCTGGCTCCGTAATATCCGCAGAGATTCGATAAATATTTTTTGCATTTAGATGATGCTGATCGTAACTCGTTTCTTGATTTAGATATAAAACAATGAGAAGTGCAGAAGCAATCCCAATAGTTAGTCCTAATATGTTTAGAAGTGCGTAACCTGGTTGACGCTTAAGGTGGCGAATGGCCACCATGAAATAATTTCTTAGCATAGGTATTTTGAGTTTTTTTGACAGAACCAATTTACTGAAATAGCTGAGCTACTTTATATCCACTCATCACAATTAAGATTATTTAACGCTATTTAACGATTCTAGATATCTATTGAATAAGCACTTTGTGCACCACTTGTATACACTCAAAATTCGACTTATCTAGTATTGATTCCGTGTTTTGCATATGGTCTAATTATTACCAGATTTAAAAACCTATTCATATGAAAAAAACACCAAAAAAATCATTTCGAAAACGCTTTGTAATCTTTTTACTCTCTGTTTTTATCGGATTCCAATCCTTTTCTCAAAGCGATTACTACTGGGTAGGCGGTACAGGAAACTGGACAGACTTTGCCAATCACTGGGCAACTAGCTCAGGAGGGAATGTATTTCATACGTCTGCTCCAGGTACTGAAAACAATGTTTTTTTTGACGAAAATTCATTTGCATTTCCAGGGGAAGTAGTGACTATTGGAGGAGAAGGAACATTTGCTTTGTGCAAAGACTTGAACTGGACAGGAGCTTTTGCTGCGACGCTTAATTTTATTGGAGGTGATACCAATGATGGGAAAATGTTGGTAGCAGGCTCAGTTACATTAAATGATAATTTAACACTATTAATAAAGGAATTAAGACATATCCCTAACAATGAAAATGTATTATTTGATTCGCGTGGGATTAGCATGAATGAGACTGACTTGCTTTTCAATTTGGGAGGCGGAGGCATTTCAATTGAAGATTCAATTTCAGCTAAGAATATAAGTATATTTTTTCCTAATGATACTTTGGATTTTAACGGTTATCCTGTTCATGCTTTAAACAATATTGCTGTACAGAGTCCCGGAAGCGGTACTATAGATCTCGTAAGTTCAAAATTATATGCAAAATCGATTAACCTAACCCAAGGTATAGCAGATTTGAAATCAAGTAATACAGAGGTACATATAATCTATGTTGGAGGCACCACGCAGATAGATAGAACTAAATTTGTGAACCCTCCATTTGATAAGTATTTTATTCATGCTAGTAGCCACAGCTTCATATTTTTTGATCCGAAATTTAATGAATTGCATGTCGATCCAGGAGTTTTTTTGAATCTATTTACTTCGGTTTTAGAGGTTGAATTTAATCGGTTAGTTGCAAAGGGTGATAGAGATAATCAAATAAGAATAAATGGACATAATGACCTTACTTTTAAGCAGAATGGAGGATCTGTAGATGTTGAATTTGTTTCAATTGACAACGTCAAAGGCATTGGATCTGCCGAATTTAACGCCTACGCCTCAATACCAATTAATTCTACAGACGGTTGGATATTTTCCAAAATTGATCAGGAAATAACATTTGATTTAGATGTGAATAAAGATTACGAGGATGTTGGCGAGTTGATCGACTTATCCGCTACTACAAATTCAGATTTAGAGATCATTTATACCAGTAGTGATGAAAGCGTGGTGCGCGTTATTGGGTCAAGTCAGCTAGAAGTTGTAGGTGTCGGCACTGCGGATATTACTGCCTCACAGGCTGGGGATGAGTACTATACAGAATCCACAAAAACAAACGTGATTAACATAGCTAAGGCAGATCAGATACTTGATTTTGAATCAATTGAAGATCAGTGGATAGGAGATCAGTATGTTAGCTTATCAATTTCATCAAATACGGAATTGCCAATCACATTTGAAATAAATGGGCCAGTGGAAAAGGATGGTGATTTTTTAAATTTTACTGGTACAGGACCAGTTGAAGTAATTGCTTCACAAGTAGGCAATGATAATTATAACGAGGCTATTGAAACTTCGATTTCATTTGAAATTATTAAAGCCAATCAAGAAATTACATTCAATGACATTTCGGATACATGGATAGGGGATGAGCTAGTTAATATCAACGCAACATCTGATTCAGAGCTACCACTTACTTACCAAATAAATGGGCCTGCCACGATAGTAGGAAGTGTGTTAACACTTTCAGGAGAGGGAACAGTACAAATAATTGCATCACAACAAGGAAATGATGATTATAAACCAGCTCCTGATGTAATCAAGCAGTTTGAAGTTTATAAAAAAGAGCAAACAATCACCTTCGCGGAGATTCAAGACATCCCTGAAGACGCAAGCTTTGTAAACCTCGATGCCACCTCAGATGCAGGACTTGAAGTCACGTACTCTGTGGTGGGTCCAGGAGAAGTAGTTGATGGTGCCATGGAATTTACAGGATATGGTATAGTGCAAGTGACAGCCAAACAAATGGGTAATGAATTTTACTCGGCTGCTGAAGATGTGCGAAGGTCTTTTGAGATTCTTGCATCCACGTCTGAAAAACCCTTGTTTCTCACACAACCAGAAGGATTGGGAATGATCTACCCCAATCCGGTTGCTGATTACCTTTACTTTGATCGGCAGCTAAAGATTGAATCCATTTATGTCAGTGACCTGTCAGGAAAAGTGTTTTACAATGGAGCTGTTAAAGGAGATCAGCTTGATGTTTCATCATGGGAAGCGGGCACCTACATACTTTCAATTAAGACCAGCGGTGGCGATACGTATACAGGACGTTTAATAAAAAACTAAGGAAGCTATCTATTAAGGTGGCTCATGAGCGCCTCAAATATGAGCTGCCTTTTTAGAAAATTTGACATTGTCAAACCTAAGTGCGCCTAAGGCAGTACAATGATGTGCTGCCTTTCTTTTTGTGTTTTTTTGCAACTAATTTTGTGATCTATGAAAACAGCTGAAATACATACAAAAAAAGGAGTGATGAAAATCGAATTTTTTGAAGAAGACGCTCCAAATACGGTCAAAAACTTTACAGATCTTGCGAATGACGGATATTATGATGGATTGACTTTTCACCGGGTAATTCCAAACTTCGTGATTCAGGGTGGATGCCCTAAAGGAGATGGAACAGGAGGACCGGGACATCAAATAGATTGTGAACTTGATGGTAACAATCAATACCATGACAGAGGAGTTTTATCCATGGCACATGCTGGTAGAAACACTGGAGGTTCTCAATTCTTCATTTGTCATAGCCGCGAGAACACGGCTCATCTGGATCGCAATCATACTGTATTTGGTAAAGTTGTAGAAGGATTAGATGTCATCGATCAGATCAAAGAAGATGATGTGATGGAGAAGGTAATAATCAACGAATAAGCAGTAATTGAAAGTACACTTAAAGGCTCACGAATTGTGAGTCTTTTTTGTTTAGATGAATATCTTTGACAAGATTGTGTTGATATCGTAAACTAAGCAGCTATGAAGAGCATCTTATTTCCCCTATTTCTTTCAGTCGCCTTTATTTCATTGGCACAAAGTGATCAGATTTCAACCAACGATGGAGAGGTAGTAATTCAGCCAATCACACATGGCACTCTTGTGCTGTCCTGGAATGACGAAGTAATTTATGTGGATCCTTATGGAGGTGCAGATGGTTTTGAAGGAATTGCTGACCCCACGATTATTTTGATTACTGATATCCATGGGGATCATCTGAATGTGAAGACTTTGGCAGCCATAAATACTTCACGAGCTAAATTTTTTGTTCCACAGGCAGTTAAAGACAAATTGCCAGAAGCAATGAAGTCGAGGACTGTAGTAATTGGAAATGGACAAACAGTAGTATTTCAAGAAAT
This sequence comes from Ekhidna sp., assembly GCF_039960695.1. Taxonomy (GTDB): domain Bacteria; phylum Bacteroidota; class Bacteroidia; order Cytophagales; family Cyclobacteriaceae; genus Ekhidna. Next base: position 207,646 of record NZ_JBDVKP010000006.1, read on the forward strand.
AGAAATACTTGCTATTCCTATGTATAACTTGCCTGAGTCTCCCGACGCTCGACACACAAAGGGAAGGGGTAATGGCTATGTCTTAACAATAGGTGGAAAACGTATTTACCTCTCAGGAGATACAGAAGATATTCCAGAGATGCGCAACCTTAAAAATATTGATGTTGCATTTGTATGTATGAATCTTCCATACACGATGGATATAAGTCAAGCTGCCAGTGCAGTCATTGAGTTTCAGCCTTCTATCGTTTATCCATATCACTACAGAGGCAAAGGCGGTCTGAGTGATGTTGAATCATTCAAAACGATGGTTGAAAATTCAGGAATAGCTACTGAAGTTAGACTTAGAGATTGGTACGCTCGATAGTCTTATGCAGCTGCTCTTACCTGATTAAGCCACATTTGAAAAAAGCTCAACTGAACCCACTGTGTGCTTGAAGATTGATTTGTGCTAGTTTCTACAAGTACCCACATTTTGCCGTAATCGTCTTTTTTCCCGGCTAGTACGTTTCTTCGTAGTTCAGATCCATTCACGTTGTAGCTCACTGAGAGATCCATCAACTGATTCAAATAAATTGCTTCCATAACTTTTAGTCTTTTAATTATGATTCAAAGATGATCAAGCCATGGAAGCTGTGGTAGCGTGATTTTGGTATTTTGATAAATTACGTGATTTACTTAAAGAATTATTGCGTTTCTGTATTCGCAAATTCAATGAATTCTTCAGTTGTCATCTTATTAGCTTTTTTAAGGATTCTTCCATTTTTGTCAATGAGATAAAATGTAGGATAGGCACCTTCTGATTTGAATTTCTTTCGGAGTTTAAGATGGGCTTTATTTACTTTTTTGAATAAGTTATGAGGCATTGGATAAGGTCTCATAATTAAGTGAGAATTGACAAGTAGATAATCAGAGTACGTCTCTTTAACTTCGTCTTTAACGAAAATTTCTCGTTGCATTCTCATACAAGGAGTACACCCCTCACCCGATAAATAAAGTAATATAATCTTATCTTCCTCTTTTGCCTTATCAATAAAAAAATCAAACGTATAATTTGTAGAATCTATATTAATAAACTCAAGCCCCTGTGAAAATAATGGGATGCTAAGATTTATAGTTAAAATGGATACGATTAATCTAACTGACATAAATATATTTTTAACTAAATCTACAACTTTTCACACCGTTCGCTAAGACTGCCCTGCATAAGGGCATTGAGTTTTTTTCTAAGTGCAGAACCAGTTTTATTCTCGATGACACGTCCATCTATTTCTTTTACTGGAGTAAGCTCACCCATGGTGCCTGTCGCAAAAACCTCATCAGCATTATAGAATTCAACCAAGCTTAGATTTTTTTCCTGGACGGGAATGTTGTTCGTTTGAGCCAGCTCTAGCATGAAGCCTCTAGTGATGCCATGGAGACAAGCATTTGCAAACGGTGTGTATAGGGTGCCATCTTTTACCATAAAAAGATTAGTATCGTTTAGTTCTGCCACAAATCCTCGTTCATCGAGCATGACACCTGCATCAACCCCAGCAAAGTTGGCTTGAATCTTTGCCAGGATGTTATTTAAGAGATTATTGTGATGGATTTTGCTGTCGAGAAATTGGGGTCCATTTCTTCTTTGGGTAGAAGTGATGACTCGAATGCCTGAGTCATTGTCATAAACCAGAGGCTTCCATTCCGCTAATACGATCAAGCAGCTACCTTTTTGATTAAGTCTTGGATCCATACCAGATGTCACCTTTTCACCTCTACTAAGAGTGATCCGCATAAGGGTGTCCTCCGTCATTTTATTTGCTTCTAAAGTTTGCTTTATCGCGTCTTTCACAAAAGTCCGAGTAGGAATATGTTCAAAAGCGAGGGCTTTGGCCGAAGCAAATAATCTATCAATATGCTTATCTAAATGAAGGATTCCTTCTTTGTAAACTCTGGAACCTTCCCATACGGCATCTCCACCTTGGACGGTGCTGTCAAATACCGAAACTTTTGCTTCATTTCTGTGATATAGGCGATTACCTACCCAAACTTGTATATTTTCATTTTTAGGGTTGTACTTCTGTAGCATGTGCTTTTAGTTTTTCATAATATGAAATCGCTTCTGAGTGGAGTGATTTACAATGCTCTGGCAATGACCGATCACTTGTTTTTTGTTTGGTAAAGCCAGTGGAGTTGTGTACATTTTTATACCAATATTTTGCCCAGACTCCATCTTCCGATTTCGTGCCTTTTTCCCAGGTCAACATCTGTTTTTGAAAAGAAATATTTAGCTGGCGGCATATTTTTGATAGACTTTTTTCAGGATCTTTTAAGATGTCGTTGGAGTCTATGACAATAGGAGGATGAGTGCAATTCTCCTGCACATAATCCAGCAAATCTGCTTCATGCTTTAAACCAATATCTTGAATTGTTGGGTTCGTAATAACCTGAGCAAATGACGCGATCAGCTGTTTGGGATCACGAATCAAGAAGATATTGTGAATATCCTTTAGGTAACTCCAATCAAGCCCTTCGTGGTGATGTGCCATGTTTTTTAGGAATACTATTTCATTCCCCTTTTCCAGGGAGTGAATCTGATCTATTACTTCAATAGGATCACTTGACATACTGGCGATAGTTTCATCTCTTCCTGGATGGTTCAAGCCGGTTTTTACAAGGTAATAAGCATAAAATGGTTCATCAATCACTTTGATCTTTGAGTGTTGAGCAAACGCATACATCAGGGCTGTGGAAATATTTCGTGGGCCAGAGATTAGGTTTATGATCATTTTAGGTTCCTTTTCCAAGGACTAATTTATATCCATTAATGTCTTCTATAACAAACTCGCGCATTTTATAGTCCGTGTTGTTGATCGGTTCTAAGATTTTCACTCCCGCATTTTGGTACTCTTTATATACTTTGTCTACGTCATGCACAAAAATGTATAGTCGAGCTTGATCATCTTTTTTAATCGGATGATTAGAAGTAGTAAAGTGCAAGCCGACAGCATCGTCGCGATTGACAACAGCATAGGTGGGCGGGTCTTTCCAGAGGAATGAAATCGCAAAGCCTAGTTTATCTCGATAGTATTCTGCAGTTGCTTTGACATTTTCTACTGGCAGTATTATAGAGGAATGGGAAAAGAGATTCATGAATTAAAGATCATAAAAAAAGCCCTGACTAAATAGTCAAGGCTTTTAATATGAATATTTTTATGCTTAGGCCATTTGAGCAGTAAGCTTGTCGCTAAGGACGTTTTTAGGAACCGCTCCAATTTGCTTGTCTACGATTTCACCATTTTTAAATACCAACAAAGTTGGAATTGATCGGATGCCGAATTTAGCGGATACTTCAGGATTTGCGTCCACATCTACTTTTCCAATTACTGCCTTTCCTTCAAAATCTCCAGCTAGTTCTTCTACCACAGGACCGATCATTTTACATGGACCACACCACTCTGCCCAGAAATCAACAAGAACAGGTTGATCTGAATTGATGATTTCTTCAAAGTTGCTATCCGTAATTTCTACTGCTTTTGCCATTGTATTATTATTGAATTTTTTTAATTGCTTGTGTTTCGAACACAAAAGTAATTTGAATAGTTTATTCTCTTTTGATAAAACGGAGGTTTGTTGTTGCCTTGACAATTAGTTCTTTTGGAGCAACACCCTGAAATGGAGCTCATCAATACTTTTTAATTCCTTAATTAACTCGTCAGTTGGATCTATAGTGAACTTTCTGCTGAGCATTTCCAGATTAATGGCTCGGTTTTCATAAACGCCAACCAATGACATTTTCAGCAAAGACTTGCCTGGAAACTTTTCAGCAATTCGCTCAACCTCATCTACAATAATTGCATTTACATCCTCTAAGCGCATTTTCAGTTCCAGGCCTTTGGTCATTTTTTCACGAATTTCACTTAAGTGCTCTATGTTTTGAATTTTAAATTCTAATTCTTCACTATTCCATCGGTTTTGAATATTACCAGTGAGGTATAAAAACCAGCCTTTTTCTAGCATTGGCTTGAATTTCAGGTAATCTTGAGAGAAGAGGTAGAAGGTATAGTTGTCGTTAAAATCTTCTAACGTGAATTGACCGAAAGGATTACCTTTTTTAGAGGTTCGATGCTGAACATCACTTACAATGCCACCGATTCGAACGTCTCTGCCCTGCAGTTTTTCAGGCTCGGAGAGTTGATGGATTCCGGCATTTGTTAAATGATCCATTTCAAATTTGAATTGATTCAATGGATGACCAGAAATGTAGAGTCCTACCATTTCCTTTTCAATATTGAGTTTCTCAATATCACCGTAAGGCTCAATTCTACCAACTTTTGGTTGAGTAATATCTGTGCCAGAGGCACCACCAAATAGAGAAGACTGATTGCTAGCTTCTTCCTCTTGCATCCGGTTGGCATAACGAATAGATTTTTCAATTAGGGAAGATCCTTCAGCATCAGGCTCGACATATTGGCGTCTGTGAAATTCTTCAAAGCAATCAAATCCACCTGCCTTAGCCAGGCTTTCAAATGACTTCTTATTGACAGTTCGAAGGTTTACGCGCTTCGCAAAATCAAAAATGTTGGAAAATGGTCCATTTTCGTCACGTTCTTCGATAATTGCCTGGACAGCCGATTCTCCAGTACCTTTAATGGCGCCCATCCCAAAGCGGATTTCACCTTCAGCGTTTACAGCAAAGTCTTTAGCAGATTCATTGACATGTGGACCTAGAACTTTTATCCCACGATTTTTGCACTCTTCCATGAAGAAGCTCACCTTGTCGATACTACTCTGATTGTGAGTAAGCACTGCAGCCATATATTCAGCAGGGTAGTTGGCTTTGAAATAACCGGTATGATATGCCACCACTGAATAGCAGGTACTGTGAGATTTGTTAAAAGCGTATGCTGCGAACGCTTCCCAATCGGTCCACACCTTTTCAAGCTTATCTTCAGGATGTCCTTTTGCCTTAGCCTGTTCAATGAATTTAGGCTTCATTTCATCCAGCACATCACGCTTCTTCTTACCCATTGCTTTACGCAATACATCAGCTTCACCTTTGGTAAAACCTGCCAATGACTGAGATAGAAGCATTACCTGCTCTTGATAGACAGTGATGCCATAGGTCTCTGCCAGGTATTCCTCCATTTCTGGAACATCATAAGTAATAGGTTCCTTTCCGTGTTTTCTGGCGATGAAGTTGGGTATGTATTCCATTGGCCCTGGACGATAAAGGGCGTTCATGGCAATCAAATCTTCGAACTTATCAGGTTTTAGGGCGCGAAGGTGCTTTTGCATGCCCGGTGACTCAAACTGGAAGGTTCCATTTGTTTCACCTCGTTGGTATAATTCATAAGTGGTCTGATCATCCAGAGGAATCTCATCAATGTCTATTTTTATTCCATGACGTTTCTCCACATTCTCCACAGCCGACTTAATAATGGACAAGGTCTTCAATCCTAAAAAGTCCATCTTGAGCATCCCTGCGGATTCTACTACACTGTTGTCAAATTGGGTGACAAGCAGATCAGAATCTTTGGACTTGGCGAGAGGGACAAATTTACTCATGTCATCAGGTGTGATGATTACACCGCATGCATGTATACCCGTGTTTCTAAGTGATCCTTCTAATACAACGGCCTGATTAAGCACCTGGGAGGGAAGATCTTTTCCTTTGCGCAAGTCCTCAAGCTCCTTTACTTCTTCGAAAACGGAAGTAAACTTTGCTCCAGGCCTTTCAGGGACTAGTTTGGCAATGGCATCAGTTTCTGGCAAAGGAAGCTCCATGACTCTTCCCGCATCTCTGATTGCTGATTTGGGTGCCATCGTTCCGTATGTGATAATCTGAGCCACCTGATCAAAGCCATATTTATCAATCACATACTTAATTACTTTTTCACGACCTTCATTGTCAAAGTCTATATCAATATCGGGAAGTGATACTCGATCAGGATTCAAGAAACGCTCAAAAAGGAGATCGTATGCAATTGGATCAACGTTGGTAATTCCGATGCAATAGGCAACTACTGATCCAGCCGCGGATCCTCTACCAGGTCCAACAGCTACACCCATTTCACGTGCTTTTGCAGTGAAATCTTGAACAATCAAAAAATATCCGGGATATCCAGTGTTCGCAATTGTCTCAAGTTCAAAATCAATGCGTTCACGGATTTCATCTGTAATCTCGTCGTAGCGTTTTTCTGCACCTTTATCTGTTAGATGTTTTAGATAGGCGTTTTCACCACGTTTGCCTCCATCTTTTTCATCTTCATGGTTAATGAATTGCTCAGGGATGTCAAATGCGGGGAGCAATACATCCCGTTCAAGGCTGTACGTTTCTACTTTATTTATCAGTTCTGTAATGTTCTCAATTGCATCCGGCAGGTCTCCGAATGATTCCTTCATTTCTTGCTGAGTTTTGAAGTAGTAGTTGTCGTTTGGCAGGCCAGGTCTGAACCCTCGGCCTCTACCAATCGGCGTGCTTTGCTTTTCGTTTTCTTTGATGCAAATCAATACATCGTGTGCTTTTGCGTCTTCACGATCCAGATAGAAATACTCGTTTACAGCAATAAGTTTGATGTCATGCTTTCTCGCAAAATCAACAAGAATTTCATTGAGTCTGTTTTCTTCTTCAAGTCCATGCCGATTGATTTCGAGATAGAAATTTTCGCCAAATAGCTCCTTCCAGTAAACGACCGCTTCTTCAGCCTGTGTTTCTCCCACATTCAAGACAAGATGTGGTATTTCTCCCCCAAGACTACCACTAAGTGCAATCAGATCTTCCTTGTATTCTTCAATGAGTGCTTTATCTATTCGAGGATAAAGACCATAGTTTCCTTCCTTGTAAGCTATTGAGCTAAGCTTGATGAGATTCTCATAACCTTTCTTTGACTTGGCTAGCAGTAGTTGTTTAAATCGCTTGTCGGGATTGTCTTTGGTGAATTGAAGTTTCAGCCTTTCTTCTGCCACATAAAATTCACATCCGATGATGGGTTTGATTCCTGCACCTTTAGCTGCTTTTACAAACTTAAAAGCTCCATACATGTTGCCTAGATCAGTCATGGCTACAGCCGGCATGTCATAGGCTTTGGCTTTGGCGATAATAGCTCCAACATCAGGTGTTGCTTGCAGTACCGAAAATTGTGAATGTCCATGCAGATGGCAAAAGACACCTTTTATGTCCTCGGCTTTTACTTCTTCGGTTCCTATTTTACCACTTGATTCTTCCCTTTTTGTTGCAAAATTCGCAGCATCCAAATTTGGAGCCTCATACGTGATATCATCAGGTTTAGTATCGTCGATGGTTGGAATGATGGATCTGCGGAGACATTCGAAAAATGCCCTGGCAGTTGCGTCTACATCATAGGCTGCATCATGTGCATCGGCGAATGGCTCTCCAAAAAGTTTTTCATAAAGCTCAATAAGCTTGGGTGATTTTAATCGGCCTCCGATACCTCCCTGTAACTGACAAAACTCCTTCGTGTCAAGCGAAGTATCAATATTTTTAGCGTCAGCTAGTAGGTTTTCTTTTTCTGTGCGTAGATATTCCGCTCCAATAATCTTGTTGTCAAATTCGATGTTGTGACCAACAAGAACTTCAGCTCGCTTAACATCTTCTGAAAAGATCTCAAGTACTTCAGCTAAATTTTCTCCAACCTCTAATGCACGCTTGGTTGAAATTCCATGAATTTTTTCAGCGTTAAATGGAATAGTGAAACCTTCCGGTTTGATGATATGATTACCTGTGGAAAGTAATTTCCCTGAATGATCATGCAATTGCCACGCAATTTGTACAAGCCGGGGCCAGTTTTCAAGCTCCTCAACTGGCGCTGTTTTGTTGTGTGGGAGTCCGGTAGTTTCAGTATCAAAAATGAGGTACATAGAGTGGCTTATATTCCTTCAAAATAACACAAAGCCTACCGATGTACTACAAAAAAAGCCCCGAAGAATCGGGGCTGTGGATAACTTGTTGATATGTGGTAAGAGAAACTACTATCATTCGTCCTTCAATGACTTGGCCGGATTGACTCTTGCCGCATTCCATGACTGGAAACTCATAGTGACCCATGCAATCACCAGAGCTATACTTCCAGCCAATAAGAAAATCATAAAATTGATATTGGTTCTATTTTCAAAATCTTGTAGCCACTCACTCATGAAGTAATAGGAGATGGGAGCTGCTATTAAGAAAGCGATTCCGACTAGTTTTAAAAACTCTTTAGAAAGTAGCGTAATGATGCTCATGATGGAAGCGCCTAACACTTTTCTTACACCGATTTCTTTTTTCCGTTGTTCGGCAGTGAAAGCAGCCAAACCGTAAAGCCCTAAACATGCAATAAATATTGCGAGGAAGGCAAATACACCGAAAATATTTCCAAGTTTTTGCTCACTTTCATACATGTCATTAAAGCGTTGGTCTAGAAAGCTGTATTCAAAAGGCTGTCCGGGTGCGAATTCAACCCATTTGTTTTCAAGGAAATCAATTGTAGCTGGAATATTTTCCGTGTCAACTTTAAGACTGAGGAATCCACGACTTCTTCCTAATTCAAATAGTAGCGGCTCAATGCTGTTTCTTAAACTTTGAAAATGAAAATTCTTTACTATACCAATCACTGTATAAGTTTCTACAATCGGGCTTTCTTGAGAGCTCCCATACGTTGATAGTTTTTTCCCTAGAGCATCATCCCATCCTAACCGAGCTACTGCTGCTTCATTTAATAAGATTGCAGAGCTATCACTTGGAAAATCTCTAGAGAAATCCCTTCCTTCTTTGATCTCAATGTCTAGCGTTTTTAGATAGTCATGATCGACTCTAAACTCACTAAAGACGTAACTTTCGTCCTTCGTAGGATTTGAACCTGGAAACCAAAGGTTGTTATTATTATTACTTGGCACAGGTAAAAATCCGGAAAGCGTGGCTGACTTGACATTCGCAAATTGTAACACTTCATTTTTGTACGACTCAGATTTATCACCCATCATCCACGGATTATGCACAAGTAGTACATGATCTTTAGAAAATCCTAGTTTCTTATTTTGGATGTAGGAGAGCTGCTGATAAACAATTGCGGTACCTATAATCATGATGATGCTCACGCAGAATTGAAGTACAACTAGTGTGCTTCTCAAGCCTCCTCCTTTTAGTCCGAGATTGAGTTTACCTTTTAAAACTTCTACGGGACGAAATTTTGAAAGAAAAAATGCCGGATAGCTTCCTGCCAGGAATCCAACAGTTATTAAAACTCCTAACATTATTAGAATAAAGTCAAATGAAAGCAGGCTATTAAATATCATCACTTTATCTGCCAAAGTGTTGAATTGTTCTAACAGTAAAAAGGAAAGCCCGTACGCTAACAAAATTGAAATGAAGGTGATCAAAAATGCTTCGGTTAAGAATTGCTTTCTTAGCTGACTTTTGTATGCACCCATCACTTTTCTTACACCGACTTCTTTTGCTCGTCCTGCTGATCGAGCAGTTGACAGATTCATGAAGTTGATACATGCTAAAATGAGGATGAAAAGGGCAATTGCTGTGAATATGAGCACGTATTTATAATCACCATTGGCGTCCAACTCCCCAAGTTTATCAGACTGAAGATGGATGTCTGTCAATGGGAATAAGAAGAATCCAGCACTGTTACCTGCTTCATAAAATTCTTCCATTGAGGCACCCATAAATTGCTCTATCTCCGGACCAATATACTTTTGAATGAGGTCTGGAAATTTGGCGGCAAGGGCCGCTGGATCTGATCCTTCCCGGAGTTTTAAGTAGGTGTTGAAATTAAAGCTCATCCAAAATGTTTGTTTTGCTTCTTCTCTACTCTCCATGCTTAGCATGATGTTATAATTGAAGTGCGAATTGGAAGGCATATCCTCAAAGACACCAGTAATTTCCCAATCTTCATCATTGTCCATTACCACTGTTTCCCCCAAAGGATCATCGTCGCCAAAGATTTTCTTAGCTGTTGATTGACTTATTACTAGTGTATTAGGTCTTTCCAGACATGTGTTTATATCACCCTTAATTAAGTTGAAATCCCAGAAGGTAAAGAAGTTTGCATCTACGAAAACAACGTCATCTTCATTGTAAGAATTATTTTCTGCTTTTTTCCTGATCGTCCAGTTTCCAGATCCGCGTAAACGTGTTGATTCTTCCACTTCAGGAAATTCTCGGGGCATGGTAGGGCCTGCTGGAGCACTGGCCAGCGCGGTTACAAATTCAGATCCATTGAGAACACCACTGAAGTCCATCCGGTAGATTCGATCTGCGTCTGAATGAAAGGTGTCGTAGCTCAATTCATCTACTACATAAAGTGATATCATCAGGAAGCAGGTCAGTCCAATTGACAGCCCCAGGATGTTTATCAAAGAGTAGAATTTGTGTTTAAATAAGTTGCGCAAGGCAACATTGAAATAATTCTTAAGCATGATTTTGAGTTTTGTCCTTTGAGTTAGTCTTAGTCCTGTTTTTTATCGTAGGATGATCTTGTCTACTCTATCCCACGGGACGTAAACTCGATCTCCATTTGTCTTAATGAGCATGCCAAGGTTTTTTTCACTCACATCCTGGCCGTCTTCCAGGGTGATCTTACTACCGTCTTTAAGCGTAATGTTGGCAGCGTATGAGCCTCTTGGAGTGATTTCTTTGATGTTGCTAAAAGGAATAATGAATTTGACATTGTCATCCTCGCCATTGAGCAATTCGAAGGTGTATTCCTCATCTAAATCATAAATGATCTCACCTGTGTGTTTGTCCCCATTGTCGACCACAACTGTTCCCATAATTTTTTCTGGTTTTGCAAAAGATCCATAGGATGGACCGCTGTTTGGAGCACTTTTAAACGTAACCCTATCAAATTCATCCCAATCGATATCAACACGGCCAAGTCCTTTTACAGTTACAATAATTCCTTTATTGTCGTCATCTACATCATTAGTCCCTCTCAAGTCAAGCATCCGTCCAGACTTAAGCTTGACCAAGCTACTACTGTAGCCATCGCGCTCAATTGACGCAATTTTATCAAAGGAAATTTCATAGTCGTCTCCATCTTCTTCGCCATCCAGCACATCGGTGCCTACGCGTTCGTCATGATCCCATTGGATGAATCCTGTAAATTCCCCCAGATCACAAACAACAGTTCCGTAGAGTGGTTCGCCAAATTTTTCTGCAAGTTTGGATGGGGTAGGAAGGAATTCGATTCGATCTAAATTGCTCCATGAAAGTCTGACATTCCCTAGCTCCTTATCTAGAATGGTGATTTTCGCTCCAACATCGTTGTATCCACTGCCATCGACTTGCACATAATCTCCATTTTTTAGCTCCACTTCTACACGATTATTAGATCTTATTCTAAGAGATTTTAGGTTGCCAAATTCTGCTGAAAACTCGTGAACGAATCGTCCATCGTTATCCTCATCCCAGGAAATATTTACAAATCTTGAAATGATGTTGTCGCTTCTGTCATTGTATCGATCTTCGAGCTCATCTATCTCCCGATTGGTGAGGTAGTCGAGATTTTTGTTTTCTTTTTTTGAAGCATTGAACATATCTGTCCAGTATACTTCCTCTTTGCCCCATCTCAGAGGTCCTTCATAAGTATCACCATCTTCTGTGGTGACCCGCCCATAGATAAATCCGTCATCTTGAGCTTCTGCAGCAAGAAATAGCATGGATGCTAAAACTGTCCCCGATAATTTTAGGTAATTAGCAAATCGTGTCATAAGTATTTGAGTTATAGGTTTTCCTTTTTTCATTTGATGCTACCTAAAGACAAAAGGTTGCACCAAAGGTTAACGTTTGTATTGTATAGTACTTGTTAATGCATAGTACAACGAACAATAAAAGCCTTGGTTACGATTCATGTGAGATTTATCCCTGAAATGAAAAGCCGGATGTGTTAGATTATTTCTGAAACAGTTTCAACTTTATTCGAAATTTTAACTTGTTTCCTTGACGTACAGATGGAAATAATCATTGAGTGGGCAGGATGAAGCTATATTTTTAGCCATTTCAAGAGACTCGGCAGATACCAATACAAAGCCTGCTATTAGTTCTTTTGCTTCTACAAAAGGACCGTCTGTGGTAACACTGTTTTTACTTGGGATTAGCTCACCAGCCTCTAAAGAAAGCCGTCTTGCGGTCACATGTTGTTCACCAAGTTTTTCTGCCCATTTGCCATATTCTTGAATGCAATGTTGTTCTTCGGTAGAGGAGAGTCCTTGCTCATTTTGAGCAGCTATTAGGATTAGGAATTCTTTCATAGTAATATGACGTTTGGGTGATGAATTGTTGGACTATTCAATAATACCAATGATAAGGTTGTTTCCATCAGGATTAAAATTACCGTCTCGATCATAAGCTCCCCAAGGACTGTTTACAATATAAAATAACCTACTACCAACCCACGTACCCTGAGTGGGTTCACCAAGTTGCCCTCCTTGCCCCAGAACTTCCTTGGCAATAATTTCTTTTCCGTTTTTAGAAAGCTCATAGCGAACGACACGATTGGGATTCGTTCCATTATGAAGTCCTATTAATGTCCCGTTATCGAAGTAAAGTCCATCAATTCCTTTTATTAGTACATCATCAGCAGCTATTTCCAACTTCTCTGCTTTCTTAGACTCAAGGTCTATCAGACAAATTCCATCTATGTAATCACTTATATAGATTGCGTTTTGGGTTTTATTTAAGGTAAGTCCTTGCAGGTTAAAGGCAGTTTTAGATAGGTCAACAAAAATTTCGAGTTTTCCTTGCTTGTTGCTAATCCAATAAAGTTTATTGGCAGTTCCATCTGAGATGTAAACATTCCCGGCATCATCCGATATCAGATCTCCGAAATTGTGACCGCCTGGTAATGCATATGTTTCGAGAAGCTCCCCACTTTTAAGATCATATTTTAGTACGCTGGCAAAGCCTTCTTCATTCTGATCAAAGTCTTCATAAAAATTCATAGCGGAAGTACATGCCCACAGTATTTTTTCATCTTTTGAGGTCTCCAGACCCATAACTGACCATGAATTTTTTGGCGAATCAGCCCAAAGTTGTGGCTCTTTACCTTCTTCAATTTTCCAAATACTACCATCCCTCACACCACCTATAAAAAACGCTTTTTGTTTATCAGAATACGTGATAGATTCAGGATGTGCGTAAAGCAGTGGAACCTCTATTGACTTCCCTAAGTTTAGCGTTTTGGTTAATTGAATTTGCTTCTCTCGAATTTGTGCAAAGGCTGGAAGATCAATGATGGATGCAAAGTCTTTATCCTCAGTAAAATCTTGTGTAGCATCCATCAAGATGTATTTTTTTAACACGTTCAAAGACATCTTTTGATTACCTGTTAATGCATATCCACCCGCTAAGTTGTATACAACTGCGGGATAGTTAGGACGCATGGTGTCAATAGTAAACATTTTCTCTCTGAATAGCTCATAGTTCTTCTCTTCGTAAGCTTTTACTCCTTCTTGATAGAGTTCTCTTAAGCTTTGAGTTGTGCCGATGAATGTGGATATGGTGAGTAGTAAATATATTATTTTCCGCATAGTTCTTGTCGATTACACTCCCACAACAGACTTATTCGGTTATACCATTAGCCACTTGTAAAAATGATTAGAACTCTATCTTAAAATCGAATTTTTCACCATTTCGATCAACGATGACAATCGTTTCATCACCTTTTTCAAAGGTGGATAGCGCACGCATGTAGCTCATCATGTCAGAAACGATACTGTCTCCTAGCTGTACAACAATATCTCCTTTTTTAATACCAGCCATGATAGCAGGTTTATCCTCGCTTACTCCATCTATCCTCATCCCAGTGCCGTCAAACATGTAATCAGGAACAACACCTAAAGTCACAGTAAATCGAGGGTTATCGGATTGATCTTTAGTTTTAGTAAAGGCAATCTTTTCATCATCGTCCATGAGCACAATCATGCGTTCAATCAATGATGCAACCTTCAGAATTCCTTGCATATTAATTTTCTCCATATCGTCACCAGGCTTGTGATAATCTTCATGCTGACCGGTAAAAAAATGTAATACAGGGATGTCTTGTAAATAGAAAGAAGTGTGATCAGAAGGCCCTACCCCTGATTCGCTTTTGATTAGTTTGAGACTATCTGCATTCACCTCATCAAGAAGCCAGTTCCAAATAGGAGATGTTCCTGTTCCATTTGTAGCTAATCCTTTTTCTTCATCTAATCGACCCACCATATCCATGTTGATCATAAAGTTTACTTTCGATAAATCTATCGTCGGATTTTTGGTGAAGTAATTAGAGCCCCAAAGCCCTTTTTCCTCACCAGATATTCCAATAAACAGAACATCCCGGTTCAGTTCTTTTTTTGCAAGCACCCTCGCTAAATGCATCATTGCTGCCACGCCACTGGCATTGTCGTCGGCTCCATTATGAATTGCTCGATCTCCTCTGTGTAGTGAGGAAAAATCACCCATTCCCAAATGGTCATAGTGAGCACCTATCACCACAAGTTCATCACCTGGATTATCAATTATTCCAATCACATTATATCCGGTTATTCCATTTAATCCACTTTCTTCGGAAGGTTGAGCATGGGGATTGTCTGGATCGCTTACAAAAAAAGACTGTAAATAACCATTCGATCCTTTGGGTTGAAGGTTTGCATTCTGGAATTGATTGACAATGTAATCAGCAGCCATTTTCTCACCTTCAGTACCTACTTCTCTTCCAGACAATGAGTCACTAGCGAGCACTTTAATATCTTGCTCAATCTGTTTCTCAGGATCATAAGAATCTGTTTGTTCACAGTTTGTAAACATGAGGAAGGGCAATAGAAAAGATAGATACTTTTTCATATTTGATTTGTGAGTTACTTTCGCAGGCTAAAGATACCAACCCATGAAGAACTTTACGATTATTTCAATTTTACTGGTAGCATTTTCATGTACTCGACCTAATAAGCCTGAAGGCGAAACAGCTACAGTAGATTCACTGAAATATGAAAATGAAGTTCATCTTAAAAATGTTCGTCAATTAACATGGGGTGGGAACAATGCTGAGGCATATTGGAGCTTTAGCGGCGAAAGTCTAGTGTTTCAATCGGACTTTGCAGAATGGGGTGTCGAATGTGACCAAATCTTTACTTTGAGCGTTGCAAATTCAGAAAAAGGCAAGCAACCCCCAATGGTAAGTACTGGCTTAGGAAGAACTACTTGTGCGTACTTTTTGCCTGGAGATTCTTTGATTGTTTATGGATCGACACATTTGGCTGACAGCCTATGTCCGGCGGTGCCAGCTCGCAGTACGGGCAAGTATGTATGGCCAATCTATGAAGGATACGACATTTTCGTCGCGAATTTGGAAGGTGAAATTGTTAGCCAGTTGACAAGTGAGGTAGGGTATGATGCAGAAGCAACAGTATCTCCAAGCGGTGATAGAATAATCTTTACGTCTACTCGATCTGGCGATTTGGAATTGTATACCATGAATTTGGATGGATCAGATGTTGTGCAAATCACGGATGAATTAGGATACGATGGCGGTGCATTTTTCTCTCCGGACGGAAGTGAAATAGTATGGAGAGCTTCTCGTCCACAAACTGAGGAGGAAATTACAGAGTATAAAGAATTACTAGAGCAAGGGCTTGTTCAACCAACTGAAATGGAATTGTATATGGCAAATGCCGATGGATCTGATGCAAGGAAGATTACTAGCTTGGGGAATGCAAACTGGGCTCCATTCTTCACGCCGGATGGGAGTAAAATACTTTTTTCTTCTAATCACGCGTCTGAAAGAGGATTTCCGTTCAATTTATTCATGGTGAACTTGGATGGAACTGAACTTGAGCAAGTTACATTCGATGACACTTTCGATTCGTTTCCAATGTTTAGTCCAGATGGTAAGTATTTGGTCTGGGCTTCCAATAGAAATAATGGAGGAACCAGAGATACTAATCTATTCGTTGCCGAGTGGATAGATTAAAAAAAATCCCAACCGAAATGGTTGGGACTTAAATCAATTTTTCGTTTTCATTATTCCTCAAGTGTAACTTTCCGTTCTACCCTATTAAAAGGTCCAGGAATTAGATTTCCATCAGCATCTAGTAATTCTAGCTTTATGGAAACCTGACCCATTGGCAGTCCTTCAATATAGTATGGCGCCCACTCATCAATCATAAATTCATTTCCGTTTACTGTAGCTCTAACCTTGTTTCCTTCAGGAGAAAGCCCGGTATTAAGTAAATAAAAATCTAGCATCACTTTATCAGTATCTGCTCCTTTGTAAGTGCCTTTTGGCCTACTATAAAAAAGGTGTGGAGCTGTTAAATCAGCTGCATCAGCTTCAATATCGCCTACAGTTAGATTCTCAACATAATATGCTCCCTCGCTTTTTACGCTTTCGTGATATGATCTGGAAAGAAATGCAAGAACAACATAATTCCCTTCATCCAACATGTCGTCTACACCTGGCATGTAATGCGCTGCGTATGGGCCATTGTTCACGATGTAGTGAATGTGCTGGCCTTTCCCTGAATTAGCGATTCCTCGCGTGTCGGCACCTTCTGTTGGTACGCCTAGCTCATAATTTTGTACATTGAACGTATAATTTAGGACAAAGCCTGTATCGGTTTCAGTAGTGTTTGATGATATTTTAAGGAGTTGTGCATCCGGATATTCAGGTGATGAAGGCGCTTTAGTTAATGTAATGTTAGGTTTCAATTCCATTTTGTCCGAACTCGCGTCTGCGCTCTCTTCGGATTTCTGTGATGTAGTGCAAGAAAACATCGCAGAAGTAATGAATAGGATAGCTAAGGATTTTAATGTGTTAGTTTTCATAATTTGCTTAATTCTTATTCTTAAAGTTAGTTGTAAATTTTGTTCCTGTCATTCTATAATGGAATCAGATTGTAGACTTGTTGTAACACTCATAAATGTCAGTCAGCAATGAGAAGAATATTTGTTACTATTTTGACTTGCCTAATCTCAATTCCAGTCTTTTGTCAGATCGGCTTCACTATTCCGGTAGATTCTGGTAAAGTGGAGATACCTTTTGAACAGTCAAATAACCTAATCATAATTCCTGTCACCTTTAACAAAAAAGTAATACTGAAGTTCATTTTAGATACTTCCGTAGAATACAGTATACTTTCACAAAAGTCCGTAGGCGATCAACTTGGTATGAATTACATGCGCAAGGTCCAACTTGGAATTGTCAATGGAAAGCCAAGTTTTGGATATTCTGCAAATGGAGTCCAACTCTCTATTGGAGCGGCTACCACTAGTACGAATCATTCGATGTTGGTTTTAGAAAATGATTTTATGAATCTTTCGAATGTAGCAAGAACGACTGTTCATGGTGTCATTGGTTATGATTTGTTTGGACCTTTCGTAGTTCATTTAGACCATTCTAAAAGTAAGCTTGTACTTCATCCGAAATCTAATTTCGAACCTCCCAAGGGATATGATGAAGTGCAAATTGATGTCGTAGCCAGGAAGGCTTTTTTACCGGCTGAAATTGTATTTGAAAACTGGGATAAGGAAATCAAAAAGTTTCAAATTAAAACAGGTGCTACTCACACGGTTCTCTTTAATAGCGACTCGAATCTTTTTCACTTGCCAGCGAGGAAATTAGAAATCCCTCTTGGAATGGGTCCAGCGGGACCGATTGAAGGATATGTTGGACGAGTGCGAGAATTGAAAATAGGGGATGATGAATTTGAAGACGTTATCGCTTCTTTTACCAAAAACGAAGTAGGCAATAGTAAAGAAACCGGATCCATTGGAATGGGTATTTTATCTCGATTTGATATGCTGGTAGATTTTTCAGGAAGTAAATTATATCTCAGAAAAAACCGCGAGTATGGAAAATCATTTGAATATGATCTAAGCGGCATGCGGGTTGACGCGGAAGGAGAGAATAATTTTCGAGTAACTCATGTAATTGCCAGTTCACCGGCGGCAAAAGCAGGAGTGCAGGTAGGTGATCGGGTCTTGAGTATACAAGGTGAATACCTAACCAATGAAAACCTTAACAAATTGCTGAGGTTGTTACTTGAAAAGGAGGGAAAACGAATTCGACTTGAGATAGATCGAAGTGGTCAGAAGCTGGAGTTTTCCTTTTCGCTTGTACGATTGATATAAGAAAGCCCGGACCTAAATCCGGGCTTTATCACTTTTGATAGTTAATTCTTAGTTATCACTTTTAAGAAAGTTTCTCAACACATAGTTGAGGATTCCACCATGCTTATAGTATTCTACATCCACTCCTGAATCCAATCTTACCAACGCTTTAAATTCAACCTTAGAGCCATCTTTCTTAGTAGCAGTTACGTCTACTAATTTACCTGGAGTTAGATTAGTTGAGATTCCGGTGATGTCATACGTTTCCTCACCAGTCAACCCAAATGTATCTTGGGTTTCTCCTTCTTGAAACTGTAGTGGTAATACACCCATGCCCACAAGGTTAGACCTGTGGATACGTTCATAGCTTTCAGTAATCACTGCTTTTACTCCCAGCAATTGAGTCCCCTTGGCGGCCCAATCTCTGGAAGATCCTGAACCGTATTCTTTACCACCAATAACGACCAGTGGAGTTCCCGCTTCCTGATATTTCATGGATGCATCGAAAACGGGCATCTCTTCGCCGGTTGGAATGTACTTCGTCCACCCACCTTCTCGCGATGCGAGCTTATTCTTAATTCGAACATTTGCGAATGTTCCCCTCATCATCACTTCATGGTTTCCTCGTCTGGAACCATAAGAGTTGAAGTCTTTCTTCTCTACACCATTGTTTACCAGATATTGTCCGGCAGGATGTTCAGGTAGGAATTTGCCCGCTGGAGAAATGTGATCTGTAGTTACCATGTCTCCTAATTGGAGAAGAACATTTGCACCCCTGATGTCATTAGGCTCTGGAACTTCTTCAGACATATCATCAAAGAATGGAGCTTCCTGTATGTAGGTAGATTTTGGATCCCAATCGTAGGTTTGACCTTTTGGAGCATTTAGTGCTTTCCAGGTTTCATCTCCATCAAATGCTGTTGCATATGTTTTAGCGTAATCTTCCGGTGTTACCACCTTGCTCATCACCTCATTGATTTCAGCATTGGAAGGCCATATATCTTTAAGATAAACTGGATTCCCATTTTGATCGGTACCAAGTGAATCATTGTTCATATCAAAATCCATCGTACCTGCAATCGCATAAGCCACAACAAGCATTGGAGAGGCAAGGAAGTTCATTTTAATGTTTGCATGAATTCTTGCTTCAAAATTTCTATTTCCGGAAAGCGCTGAACAAACAACCATGTCATTATCAATCACTGCCTTTTGTACTTCAGGAATCATGTCACCAGAGTTTCCAATACAAGTGGTGCATCCGTATCCTACAACATAGAATTTCAATGCTTCCAATTCCTTTAGTAAATAAGATTTTTCAAGATATTCAGTTACAACTCGTGATCCAGGAGCTAAAGAAGTCTTAACCCAAGGCTTTACCTGAAGGCCTTTTTCCAGCGCTTTTTTAGCAACAAGTCCTGCACCAAGCATCACGCTTGGATTGGAGGTATTGGTACATGAAGTGATCGCAGCAATCACAACATCAGCTTCGTTTAATGTGAAGTCACCATAATCTCTTGTCTTAATTTCTATGCTTTGCCTTTTAGACTTGTACTCATCCAGAAGCTTGCTCATTTGAGGCTTCGCATTTCTTAGCAAGATCTTATCCTGTGGCCTTTTCGGTCCAGAGATGGTTGGCTCTACCGTGTCAAGATCAAGTTCTATTACATCTGTATATTCAATCTGAGCACTATCGTCTCTCCATAACATATTCTCTTTGGCATATGCTTCCACCATATCAATATGGGCAGCTGGACGATTCGTCTTGCGCATATAGTCAAGTGTTTGGCTATCGATTGGCCAATGTGTATCAGTGCATCCAAACTCTGGAGACATGTTTGAGATAGTCGCTCTATCCGTAACAGCAAGATTGGCAAGTCCTGGTCCGAAAACCTCAACTATTTTACCAACAACTCCATAATCTCTGAGGAGGCGGGTGATGGTGAGCACAAGATCAGTTGAAGTATTACCTTCTTTCATCTTTCCAGTGATCTTTAATCCAATTACTTGCGGCAGGATCATATAGATAGGTTGTCCAAGCATTGCTGCTTCCGCTTCAATACCTCCAACACCCCATCCGAGAACGCCAATACCATTTACCATCGGTGTGTGAGAGTCGGTTCCCACGAGTGTGTCAGGAAACAAGTACCCATTTCTTTCGATTACACCCTTTGCTAAATACTCAAGGTTGACTTGGTGGCAGATTCCCATTCCCGGAGGCACAACAGAGAAGTTTGTGAATGCCTGCTGTCCCCATTTCAACAGTTTATATCGTTCCTCATTTCTTTGATACTCCAGATCAACATTTTTTTGGTACGAGTCTGCTTTACCGAAGTGATCTACCACTACTGAGTGGTCTATTACCATATCTGCCGGCACAATTGGGTTTGTTTGAGCAGTATCTTTTCCTTTGGCTGCTACAGCAGCTCTAATGGAAGCAATATCAACAACCGCTGGAACTCCTGTGAAATCTTGCATCAGCACCCTTGCTGGGCTGTAAGGAATATCTTTAACACCGGCAGTTTCCTTCCAATTTAGAATGGTGTTTACATGCTCTTCTGTGACGGCAAAAGCATCATAGTTCCGGATAGTATTTTCAAGAAGAATTCGAATGGAATAAGGGAGCTTATTTACAACGTCTTCTTTTTTAGCCAGTTCTCTAAGGCTGAAATAGTTGTGGGTGCCAAGTTGGGTAGAGAGTTGTTTTTCGATTCCGAGAAAATCTTGAGGCATATGTTTAATGATTTAAGATTAATAAATGATCCTCCTCATGAGGGCCGACAAAGATAATTGATTTAGCTATTGCTTCATGCAATTGTTTTAAACAACATAAAATAGCAAAGATTAGATCACGTTTTTGGAAAGAAACTCCATGGTATCCACATCATCTGCGTAATCCCATAGTTCTGGACGCTGTGCTTTACCAAAAGGGATAAAGCCTTTTCCGACAATACATTGTATTTTCTCTGTGCGTGAATCCAGGATGGATTTTAGATTTTCCAATGAATCATACGCTTGATGAAATAATACACTGGTTGGAGAAACTAATTCATCTGTTGAATTGACAAGGAGAAAGCCAGTATCTAAATGCGGTGTCTTATTCACCAGATAGATGGATTTATAATAATCGTAGTTATTTCTGTACTTGTTATGATTGGCCACATCCTGAAACTTCTCAAAATGCGGGAAAGCTTTTTTAAAATCATAGCTTTTTGGAGTGAATACCTTGGATACATTTCTACATCCGAGTCCAAAATATGAAAAGATATCTTCACCAAGTGCTTCGAGCTCTTCCTTGCTTTCTTTTCCATTTAGAATGGCTACAGAGGTTCTGTTTTTTCTTATAATGCTAGGAATATCTTTAAAATAGTATTCGAAGTAGCGAGCTGTATTGTCACTGCCTGTTGCAATTACTGCATCTATATTGGTTAACTTTTCTCTAATCTCGATATTCTTCTTAAAACGCGGCTCAACCTCAATGATCCAATCAACTATTTGTTGAGTTAGGATTTTATCCTCACTGCTGGGCTTTACGGCAACAAAGTGCCCGGTAATCAAAACGGCAAGTAGGTCGTGAAACCCTACTAATGGAATATTGCCTGCCATTACAATGCCCACCACCTTTGGTGTAATATGCTCAAGGTTGTAGCGTCCTACCCATTCATATAGCTTGTGCTCTTCAAGCATAAAGCTGATGCCTTCGAGCGCATTTCTCACACTTTCGTATGAAAACCAGCCATTTTGGGATTTAGCAGATGACGCTAATTGCTGTACTTCAGTGTCTGTGAGTAGAGTTATTTTCTCTCCAAGTTTAGCAAATGCACCTATTTTGTCTTGAATATTCATAAAAATTTGAAATTGTCTGTATTGCCGGTTGGGCTGCAAACTTATTGCGATTAATTTTGTTCCCTCATTTAGAACACGATAAAAAAGCGTTTTTCTATGGCAATAATGATCACCGATGAATGTATCAACTGTGGTGCATGTGAACCCGAATGTCCAAATACGGCAATCTACGAAGGTGGAGTTGAGTGGAAGTGGGCCGATGGCACCGACCTGAAGGACATTGAAATGGAAGATGGATCCAAGGTGGATGCCAAAGAAATCCAAGAACCGGTTTCTGACGAGTTCTACTACATCGTCCCTGGAAAGTGCACAGAGTGTACAGGATTTCATGAAGAACCGCAATGTGCTGCTGTTTGTCCCGTAGACTGTTGTGTACCAGATCCCGATTATGAAGAGACAGAAGAAGAGCTTACAGCTAAAAAAGAATGGCTACACCTCTAAGAGAGGTTTAACGCATTTTCTTTCGCTTTATAAGGTAGGCTCCAAGAACCTTATCAAATGAATCATTGGTGTTAACTGGAACAAAATCCACTTTCATCATACCACATTTGATTTTTAAATCTTGATAAAATTTGGTCATCTCTTTTTTATATAGATCTTTTACTTCATGTGGATTGACTTTTACAGTTTCCTTTGTCTCAAGGTCAATAAATTTGTAAGGTCGATCTTCAAATTCAAAATTGAGTTCACTTGAGTAATCGGAAACATGGAAGAGAATGACCTCATGTTTGTTGTGTTTCAAATGTTGAAGTGCATTCAATAAGTCTTCCTCATTATCATTTTGAAACATGTCTGAGAAAATTACTACCAAGGATCGCCTGTGTATCTTATCAGCCATTTGGTGAAGTACTGAGCTGATATCTGTTTTGGATTCAGGTGTTATTTTCTCCAACTCAGAAAGTTTGGAGAGAATGGTATTTAAATGAGCTTTTGTACTTCTAAGGTCTGTTTCTTCCTCGATTTTGTCAGAAAAAACGGATAAACCAACCACATCTCTTTGCTTGGTGAGTAAGTAAGACAGGGCAGATGCTGCAAAAACTGAAAACTTTAACTTGTCTTTTCCGGGAGTTGGATAATGCATAGAAGCCGAATTATCTACCAAAATCCGACATCTTAAATTAGTTTCTTCTTCATATTGCTTGGTGTAAAGCCTATCCGTTCGTGAAAAGACCTTCCAATCAATATGCCGTGTACTTTCACCATGATTGTAGAGTTTGTGCTCAGCAAATTCAACTGAAAAACCATGATATGGGGATTTATGAAGGCCTGTGATGAACCCATCCACCAGCTGTTTCGCTATTAAACCAAGGTTGTCATATTGATTAATTTCTGAAATGTTTGTTGTCATAATTGAATTATCAAGAGCTAATCATTGATTGATTTTGCAGATAAAAAAGATAATGCCGTATATTTAGCCCGATTTTAGCAAAAAAAACTAACACCTAACACAAATTTTAAGCAAGTGGAAGATAATAACGAAAAAGGAAGAGACGAGATCTATTCAGAGAGAGTAAAAGCGGGAAAACGTACGTACTTTTTTGATGTGAAAGCGACACGATCAAACGATTATTACCTAACAATTACAGAGAGTAAGAGAAAACCTAAAGATGATGGTTTCTTTTATGAAAAGCATAAAATATTCTTATACAAAGAAGATTTCAACAAATTTGTGGACGCACTAAATTCCACCGTGAATCACGTGAAGGAAGAATTGTTGCCAGAGGTAGACTTCACACAGTTTGATAGAGATAATGATGAAGGACAACAAGCAGTAACAAGTGGGGAAGTTTCTGATTCTGACTCTGATCTAAAGTGGGATTAATAAAGTAATTTTAAGACAACTTTTTTAGTAAGTATGAAGAGAGAGGCTCTCGGGAAAATTTCCTGAGGGCTTTTTTATTTTATCAACTAGTTTTGCGCCCCGAAAGTCTTGTGACTTTCAAAATTCAAAATTTTTCATCTATGGGATTACAATGTGGAATTGTAGGATTACCGAATGTGGGTAAGTCTACTCTTTTTAATGCACTTTCAAATGCGAAAGCGGAGGCAGCTAACTTCCCTTTTTGTACCATTGAACCAAACGTTGGTGTGATTACTGTTCCTGATGAGCGTTTACGAATTCTTTCGGATTTAGTAAACCCCAAGAAGGTGCTTCCTACGGTGATGGAGTTTGTTGACATTGCAGGTCTCGTAAAAGGAGCAAGTAAAGGAGAAGGTCTTGGCAATCAATTTTTAGCTAATATCAGAGAAGTAGATGCGATTATTCATGTAGTTAGATGCTTTGATAATGACAACATCGTTCACGTCTCTGGCAAAGTAGATCCAATAGAAGATAAAGAGGTAATTGATACCGAGCTTCAACTTAAAGATTTAGAGTCGGTAGATAAGCGTATCCAACGTGTAGAAAAAATAGCCAAGTCTGGGGATAAAGAGGCCAAAGCGGAACATGAGGTTTTGCTCAAATTCAAAGTTCATTTGGAAAGTGGACAAAACGCTCGTTCGCTGGAGATGGATAAGGAACAAAGAGCCTGGATTAAGACCTTGCAGCTTCTTACAGATAAGCCGATTATCTACGTTGCCAACGTGGACGAAGAATCCATTAATTCTGGGAACGAATGGAGCAAGATACTGGCGGAGAATATTAAGAATGAAGATGCTCAACTTATTCTTGTTTCTGCTGGACTGGAAGAACAAATAGCAGAGTTCGAAGATCCGGAAGAGAAGCAGATGTTCTTAGAAGAATATGGGCTGAAAGAATCGGGTTTGAATCGATTGATCAAAGCGTCTTATTCACTTCTGGATTTGATAACCTATTTCACAGCTGGTGAAACAGAAGTTCGTGCCTGGACAATTAAAAAAGGCTGGAAAGCTCCACAAGCAGCTGGGGTAATTCATACAGATTTTGAAAAAGGGTTTATCAAAGCTGAAGTAATTAAAATCCCAGATTATCAGCAATATAAAACAGAATCCGGATGTCGTGAGGCAGGTAAATTAGCCATCGAAGGAAAAGACTATGTGGTGAAGGATGGCGATGTAATGCACTTTAGGTTCAATGTTTAATCAGGGTTCAATGGATCTGAACCTCTTGTAGCCAACTAGTTCATCATTGACATTTCCCGGTTTTCTATAGTACACTAGAATTTCATATTGGTTTTCAGCTTGAAAGTTGCTGCCTTCAAAGTAAGTAATAGGTAGCTCCTCACTCTGCACGAAATAGAGGTATTCGTAGTAGCCTTGTTTCAACGGGATTACGGTTTCGTAGCGATTCACTCCATTTTGATTTGTAAAATGCATGCGATTCAGGTCATTTAGTTGCCAATCGTTGAATTGTCCCCAGACATAAACCTCTCCATTGATTTGATCTGATATTAAGCTAAATCTCACTTTTGCATAATCAGCATTTAAAAAGTCCTCTCCCGGATCTAAATTCTGGATGATGAAATTTCCATTTATGTCTTGAAAATTTTGAGTGTAAGTATCGTTACCTCTAGACCTATCTAGTTTCAATGGTGCATAAATATGCGTTCCAGTGTTAGTTATTCGACCCACGTTACGACCAGAAACATTAAGCGTTCTTAAATCAGCAAAGCGAAATTCATTCCAGCCGGGAAAATTAGTTGTCAAGTCGAGATGTCGAAATTCTAGATAGCCCTCATTTGCTCTAATTAGTGTTGGCGGTACATTTTTAACCGCTGTATTCCAATTATGGTTTTGGAGTAAAACTGTGCTAATATCTCTTGTTGGTGTATTAACCAACAAGTTGGTGTAATTGACGCTGTATTCGATTTGGTGATTAAGATCCCGACGACTTACTGAAGTACTCACTCTTACTGTATGATCAATGGAGACTTTATTGTCTACAACCATGAATTTCCGTGAAAGCAAGATATCGTTAGGGTTAGCGCGTCGAAAGACGATCAGAATATAGTTGCCAGATAGTTTTGGCTTGCTTATGGAAAGTGAATAGTTGATGTATGGTTGAACAGTATTGACACTATAATTGAAATTCGTAATTCTGTAATTATTTATCTGGTTTAAGAATTCCATATCTCTAAGTACTGACTTCTTCCAGTCTTTATTGCAATGAACAATCCGGGCACTCAAATTTTCAAATTGATCCGTCAGAAGATCGAATGATAAAAGGAGTTGATCCGAATCATTGAGACTTACAATCGGATTTTCTAGTTCTTGTATTTGCCCTTTTTCTATAGGTAGTATTTTGGCATAGCCAATGATGTCCTCATAATCATGGTTGTCAAAAACAATTTGCTTACTTGCAGTCGATTGTTGGGGGACAAGGGGTTCACAATGGACTAATAAAAGAGCTATTGTAATTATCGCTAGGTTCTTCATAACTTTAGAGGTACGAAAGCCCAAATTAGAGATTACAACTATAATATTCAGCTTTGGGTCTATTAAATACCAGCATGAATGTCGGTAACTGAAGAGAAATTGATTAAAGGCTGCCAGAAAGGCAAAAAAGAGTTCCAGCAGGCACTCTATGATAAATACTGTGACGGTATGTATCTGGTAGCTCTTAGATATTCCAAAATGCAACAAGAAGCTGAGGATATCATTCAAGAAGCCTTTATTAAGGTTTTCAAGAATATCAAAAACTTCAGAAAGGATTCATCGCTGGCGTATTGGATAAAGCGAATAGTTGTAAATACAGCACTCAATCACCAACGCAGTAAACTTTATTTATATCCTATGGTGGATGTAAACGACTTAGATAACTGGAGTGAGAAAGAGTCTGTGATTTCTGCACTAGGTTACGAAGAATTGCTAGGATTAATCCAAGAGCTTCCAACCGGATGTCAGGTCATATTCAACTTATTTGCGATTGAGGGTTATAAACATCATGAAATTGCCAAGCAGCTGCAGATAAGCGAAGGAACTTCGAAATCACAGTATTCAAGGGCAAAAACTTTATTGGCAGAAAAGGTCATGCAGAGAGATAAGATACGATATGGGTCCGGGGAAATTTGAAGATAGTATCCGGGAAAAGTTTGTTGGGCAGACGAAAAAGACACCTGACAGCATTTGGACGAATATTGAAAATGAGTTAAATGCTGAGTTGGTCTCTATTTATGCGTCACAACATTTGATGTATAAGTGGGTGTCGATTGCTGCAGTTATAATTGCTGTTTTGCTTTTGGGAGTCATTTACTCTCCATCTTTCATTAAAAATTCACAAGAAGAATCTGCATCTTATAATGCCTTTCTATCAAACGATATAGACTACAATAATTACTATACTTTCCATACCAAGGGATATCAGTCATTGGATCTTTCTTTTGATAAAATGGAGCCAAAACCCTCTCAGAGCGAATTAATCGTTGTTCAAGATTCTAAGCCTCAGTCTTCATATGAAATAAAAGGTGTTGAGCGCAAAAGACCAGAACTGGTTGCTTCAATAGAATCAAAAGATATTTATCGTTATTACCAGGCTGGTTCGGGCTTGTCCCCGCGAAAGTCAAATGAATCACTTGGGACCAAAGTGTGGGCAGGAGTTGAAGCGGGAGCTGGTACTTTTAATTCAAGTTTCGGCAAGTCTGGTGCCGTATCAAATTCACTAAACCCTGGAGCTTTAGCATCAGCGTTGGGATCAGGAAATTTCGTTAATCCTACAACCAATATCACAGAGGATATGGATCAAGGCATAGCCACAACAATAGGCGTTGACTTTGGAGTACAATTAGGAAAAAAATGGACACTTGAAAGTGGTTTAGCCTACACAAACATGGATAATAGTGGAACTGCATCCATCAATGTCTTGGACGTCTACACCATAGACAATAATGACTTCATTGACAGTTCCAATGGTATAAGTGGAGAGGGTTCTCCTTCATTAGCATCACGTGAGGCAACTATTGAGGTTCGTGAAAATTTTGATCACGAAGTGGAGCTTAACAACAATATCCAGATTGCATCAATTCCGCTGAAGGCCGGATATTTTGTAGTTAATAAGAAATTTAGTTTACGATTAAATGCCGGACTTTCAGCGAATTACTTAGTCGATGGGAGTATATCAGATCCAACAAAGCAGATATTGAATAGCAATGATCTTAGCTTATACAATGACTGGTCCTTTGATGGAGTTGGAGGTCTGGAGTTGGGATATTCGATATTCAATAAGTTTAATTTCACCATAGAGCCGAATTACAGACATTCGATTACACCTATCAGTGATGCGATCAATTCTCCTTCAAGATTTGTCCTACAGACAGGCTTAAGATATACACTTAAGTAGCCATCCATCATTAAAAAATCCTATTTCGCATAAAAGATGTAACCGTACATCATATATAGAGTATTGTTTCTTACAACTGCAGCAATTTTTGCGCGCTCGTCAACTAACTCTACTCGATGCAACTAAGAAGAACTCTGTGTGCGTTTTCTTTATTGGTATTTTTTTGTGGCTACACGCAAGAGAATCCTTTTCCAACCAAATCCTATACCACTAATCACATACAAAGCGAGATTGAAATAGATGGTAAACTAGACGATGAAGCATGGAGTCAAGTTGAATGGGGAGGAGACTTTGTAGGTCATCGACCAGATTTCAATGTGGAGCCTCTTCAGGAGACTCAATTCAAGATCCTTTATGATGCAAAATACTTGTATGTAGGTATCAGAGCCTTCGATACCGAACCCGAAAAAATAGTTAAACGAATGTCTAGAAGAGACGGCTTTGATGGAGATTTCGTGGAAATAAATATTGATAGTTATGGCGATAAGAGAACAGCTTTTTCTTTCTCAGCATCTGTATCGGGAGTAAAGGGAGACGAATACGTATCCAACAATGGAGATAACTGGGATAGTACCTGGGATCCGATCTGGTACTTGAGAACAAGCATCGATGAGCAAGGCTGGATCGCTGAATTTAAAATCCCCCTTTCACAGCTAAGATTCGCCAATAAAGAAAATCATACATGGGGCATCCAGTTCACTCGAAGAATATTCAGAACAGAAGAACGATCCACCTGGCAACCAGTAGATCCTAATGCACCTGGCTGGGTACACTTATTTGGTGAACTGAATGGACTTAAGGGTATTAAACCACAGAAGCAGCTGGAAATCCAGCCATACGTCTTAGCCTCAATAGAAAAGTTTCCCAAAGAAGAGGAAAATCCTTTCAGAGATACGGGAGAGGAAATCAAAGGAAATTTAGGCTTGGATGCAAAGATTGGTCTCACGTCTGATATTACCTTAGATCTAACGGTAAACCCAGACTTTGGCCAGGTAGATGCAGACCCCTCAAGGGTTAATTT
Source organism: Ekhidna sp. (assembly GCF_039960695.1). Taxonomy (GTDB): domain Bacteria; phylum Bacteroidota; class Bacteroidia; order Cytophagales; family Cyclobacteriaceae; genus Ekhidna. The sequence goes on from NZ_JBDVKP010000006.1 coordinate 236,839, forward strand.
ATCGGCTTTCCAGCTCTTTTTTCAAGAGAGGAGACCATTCTTTCTGGAAGGAAGTAGTCTGTTAACTTTTGGTACAAGTGGAGGACCCAATAATCTCTTTTACTCCAGAAGAATCGGAGGAAGACCCATCGGTCGATTACCTGAGGATGTAGTGTACTCAGACTTTCCTGGTCAAACCCAAATATTAGGTGCTGCGAAGCTTACAGGTAAAAATGCAAAAGGATTCTCTTGGGGGCTTTTAGAGTCATTTACCAACAAAGAGGTAATTGATGTAGTAGATACCGCGGGTGTCAGAAGAAGAGAACAAGTTGAACCCTATACAAATTACTTAGTGGGTCGCGTCCAGCAGGATTTTAATGGAGGAAAGACTGTTATTGGTGCGATGGTCACCAATATGAATCGTATTGATAATGAAGGCTACAATCTCGAATTGGCTCATAATAATGCACAAAGCGCTGGTGTAGACATTAATCATAACTTCAAAGATCGAAATTATGGCATAGAACTTCGATTTGCAATGAGTAGAGTGGATGGTACGCAAGGTGCGTTGCATAAAACCCAAACTTCATCTGTACGGTTTTTTCAACGCCCAGATAATGGCTATCAAGAGGTAGATTCTACACGAACAGCGCTTGTTGGTTCAGCAGGTAGCTTTTCATTTGGTAAGAGAAGTGGAAATTGGAGATGGAACGTTGGTACAAATTATCGTTCTCCTGGATTAGCACTCAATGACATTGGATTCTTGAGGGTGACGGATAATATCAATAATTGGTTCTGGAGTTCGTACCGAGTCAATAAGGTGACCAATCTATTCAGATCCCAACGATACAATATGTATATGGAGCAAAATATGGACTTTGGTGGTGTCACCACCGGTAAGGGTATGAATATGAACATGAACTGGGAGTTCATCAATTACTGGGGATTCAATCAAGGTATTTGGATTGGAGGGAACAGAGTATCTAATGCAGACCTGCGAGGAGGCCCATCGATCACATACCCTGGTAATGTCAATTACTGGTATTGGATTGGCTCCAATAGCAGGAAAAAAGTAAGAGTATCTTTCAATAACTGGTTCAACTGGGGACGTAACGACTCTAGAAAGAGTTCTGGTGTGTCTTTGGATATCAACATTCGTCCTTTGGATGCGATGCAAGTTTCTATTTCCCCAAATATTAATTGGAATCGAGATGATTTACAATATATCTCACAAGCTGAATTCAACGGAGAGGATAGATACATTCTTGGTCGCGTGGATCAAAAAACCTATGGAATGTCTGTGCGGATGAATTACAACATAACGCCTAATTTGACATTTGAATTTTGGGGACAGCCTTTCATTGCTAGTGGCCAATACAGCCAATTCAAGCGTGTAGATGAGCCAAATTCGGAAAACTATAATCAACGATTTAGACTTTTTGAAGATACTGAATTAGTATTCAATTCAACTGATGATAGTTATGAAGTTTACGAATCTGAATCAACTGAAGAGGATTATAGTTTTGGTAATCCGGATTTCAACATTGTTCAGTTTAGATCTAACTTCGTCATGAGGTGGGAGTATATTCCTGGCTCGACACTTTTTCTGGTTTGGGCCAATAGTGGATCCTATTTTGACAATTCAAGGCAAAATGAGTTCAGTGATTTATCTTCAAAACTCACAGACCTTACAGCCACAAATACCTTCTTAATTAAATACACTTATCGGTTTATCTTGTAAGCTATCTTCCTACTAACTTTGGACGAAATTCAAATTTTTAAATATGTCTAAAGTAGTAATAATTGGAGCTGGGGGTGTAGGAAGGGTGACGGCATTTAAATGCGCTCAGAATTCAGATGTTTTTTCTGATATTGTGTTGGCTTCCCGCACACAATCCAAATGTGATGATATCGCAAGCGATATTGATAAACAACTTGGAGTTACCATCAAAACGGATCAGGTAGACGCAGACCATGTAGATCAAGTGGTGGCGCTTTTTAAGAAGCATGATCCAAAGCTTGTCATTAACGTGGCATTACCTTACCAAGACCTGACGATCATGGATGCATGTCTCGAGGCTGGAGTCAATTACCTTGATACAGCAAACTACGAACCGCCAGAAGAAGCCAAATTTGAATATAAATGGCAATGGGCATATAAGGATAGGTTCAAAGAAGCGGGACTTACTGCAGTACTTGGATGCGGCTTTGACCCTGGAGTAACAGGTGTATTTACGTCAAGAGCCGTGAAGCACTTTTTTGATGAGATTCATTATTTAGACATTGTAGATTGCAATGCTGGCGATCATGGGAAAGCATTTGCAACCAACTTCAACCCTGAAATTAATATTCGGGAGATTACTCAAAAAGGTAAATACTGGGAAGACGGAAAATGGGTGGAAACCAATCCATTTGAGTTTAGAAAGAATCTGGACTATCCAAATATAGGCAAGAGGCCTTCATACCTGCTTTTTCACGAAGAGTTGGAGTCATTGGTGAAGAATTATCCTTCCATCAAAAGAGCTCGTTTCTGGATGACTTTTGGTGATGAATACCTGACACATTTAAGAGTTATTCAAAACATCGGTATGGCTTCAATTGAGCCGGTCAACTATGAAGGAAAAGAAATTGTACCGCTCCAGTTTTTAAAAGCAGTACTTCCTAATCCGGGCGATTTAGGTGAAAACTATGAAGGAGAAACCTCCATTGGATGTCGAATCAAAGGGGTGAAAGACGGAAGAGAAAAAACCTACTATATCTGGAATAATTGCAGTCATAAAACCGCATATGATGAGACTGGAGCTCAAGGGGTTTCATATACTACCGGGGTACCTGCAATGACCGGGGCTTATATGATGCTGACTGGTAAGTGGACGGGAGCAGGTGTGTTTAATGTAGAAGAATTTGATTCTGACCCATTTTTGGAAAAACTCGCAATATCAGGCCTTCCATGGCATGAAGAGCATGATTTAGATCTTGGAATGGACTGAAGATGGTTGATTTAGAGAAAGTTCCCGAATTCTATAGAGGATACATCAAAGCAGCAGGAAATGGTGATCTTGTACCACTTCTACTGAAGTCAGGAGATGACTTCATCACTTTTTGTAGAAGCCTTACCGAGCAACAAGGCTTGTATAAATATGAGCCTGATAAATGGAGTATCAAGGATATCATCCTTCATTTGATTGATTCAGAAAGAGTATTTGCTTATCGCGCGTTACGATTTGCCAGAAATGACAAGACGGAGCTTTCAGGCTTTGATCAAAATATTTATGTGCCAGAAGCAAAAGCTGATGATCGTACCATTTATAACATGCTTACTGAGTTTACCAATGTAAGAGCCGCAACCGTAGATATGTTTTCATCTTTTAATGAAGGTATGCGAGAAAGAACTGGAGTCGCCAGTGGAGTAGAGATGTCAGTAGAGATGCTGGGATACATAATCTCCGGACATTTGATTCATCATATGAACGTGATTCAAGAACGATATACTAAGTGAAAATTCCATCCCCATGTTTTGTGTTGGATGAAAATAAGCTCATCCGAAACCTCAAGCTCATAGATCAAGTACAGAAAAGTGCTGAAATAGAAATTATTCTAGCTTTCAAAGGCTTTTCCATGTGGAGTGCGTTTCCTCAGATAAAACAGTATGTAAATGGTGCAACAGCCAGCTCGCTCAACGAAGTGAAATTATGCAACGAGGAGATGGGTGTTAAATCACACACCTATTGTGTCGCCTATTCGTCCGATGAGTTTGAAGAGATTGCATCAAATTCTTCACACATCACATTCAATTCATTAAATCAGTATCATGAGTTTATAGATCTAGTCCCAGATAGTGTAAGCGTTGGGTTGAGAGTGAATCCAGAGTGGTCCGACGTTGAAACAGATTTATACAATCCATCAAGTCCAATTTCCAGGCTAGGTATTTCAGAAAAGAATTTAACAAAACTCCCGGCCAGGATAGAAGGCCTACACTTCCATGTTCTGTGCGAATCCAATTCTTATGCATTGGAAAATGTGTTGGCTTCTTTTGAGAAAAAGTTTGGTCACTTTTTACCGCACGTCAAATGGATAAATATGGGCGGGGGACACTTGATGACAAGAAAAGACTATGACGTTGACCATTTAATTAATCTGCTTACCGATTTCAGAAAGAAACATAGTGTGGATGTAATTCTTGAACCTGGAAGTGCCTTTGCGTGGCAGACAGGAGATCTACATACTACTGTTTTAGACGTGGTTGAAAACGGCGGAAAGAAGACTGCTATTTTTGATGGTTCCTTTACTTGTCACATGCCCGACTGTCTGGAGATGCCGTATCGTCCTCAGCTAGCAAATGGATCAGAAGAGAAAACAGAGGGTTGGTATCCATACAGATTGGGAGGAGTTAGTTGTCTGGCTGGTGATTTCCTTGAGAATTATTGGTTTGAAATTCCACTCAAGGCTGGCGATTCTATCATCTTCAAAGACATGATCCACTACACCATGGTTAAGACCAGTACATTCAATGGCGTAAAACATCCGTCCATTGGCATCGTGCGGAAAAATGGGGAATTTGAATTAATACGTGAGTTTGGATATCACGATTTTAAAAACCGTCTTTCTTAGTTGCCAATCTTTGGGTCAAGATCACCACGCATAAAGAGATTATATTCTTCGCAAGATAAATAGCCTTCGCCAAGCGAATAAGGACAGGTTTTATAAACTTCATCAAAAATTCCAGCTTGCACTACTACTCCAGAACCGTGACACACGGGGCAGAGCATTTTTTCTAAGCCTCCACAATCATATTCGGCAGATTCCAGATCTTTTTCAAATTGCTCAGACCTGGAACGTTGGATCTTCAGGTATTCGTCCTCAGCGAATTGCAGAAACTGAATGGCAGGTTCATAATATCTTCCTTTGGTTCCTTTTAACTGGATATACTTATTCAGCCAGTTGATGCTCTGCTTATACTTTCCAGTGTGATAGCTATTACGACCAAAGAAATAAGCCATTTCAGATGGGAGCTTCTCCATGTTTTGAAGCACGAATTGAAACAAGACCTGTGCACTATCATATTTTCCCAGCGCCATTAACTCGGCACCCTTCTCCATTTTTCCAATCAAAACGGATTCACGGACAATCTGTGCCTGCGCGAAAAGGGTTGAAGTAAACAAGAGGCAAAACAATAATTTCTTCAAGTTGTTGAGGTTAAATTGATTACTGGCTCTTCATGGAGCATTGATAACGAACGGAAAATTAAAATGGTTTGTTGGTCTTCTTTCTTCTTCTAGCAAAAGATTAACCATTTTTATGATTGGAAGGAATCTTTTAGCAGTTTTGGCAATAAATTATTCAGTCTACGTTTGAAGTAGGAACTGGTTTTTATGAAAAAAATCTACTTAATCATTTTTGTATTGTGTTTGTCTGGGGTTGCTTTTGGACAAAACACACGAAGTACTGAGGCACCCAAACCTCCGAAACCTCAATATCAGGCGGTGAAAAAAGAGAAGAAGAGTTTTTTTTCATTTTTGAAGAAGAAAAAAACGGATCCACATCGTTCAACCAAGGCAGAAGAAGTTGCTGCTTTCCGTAAGCGGATTAAGAAGGTTGCTAAAAAAAAGGCAAAAGAAGAGAAGCTTGCCAAGAAGCCTGAATATTCTGATCCATCCTACTTCGGTCACAAACGGCCGCCTAAGAAACGCCCACCCGGAAAACAAAAGTTTTGCAAGGTTTGCAAGATGAAGCATTAACGATAAGGTAATTACCCCCTCGAGTGGATTGTAGAGGTGTTTTTATTCTAAAAGTTAAAGCTTAGGCACTCGCTTGGTAAAGCATCTGAGACCTTATCCTTAAATTAAAATGAGAAAGTATAGCTCTGCGAATGGATTGCTTAAGAAACGTGTGATTTATCCCACCTTCTGAAACAGCATACTTGATGATGGGACGCTGAATGTCTTTAATTAATGAAGTTTGCTGAATCCAATCCGCATACATCTCTTTCCAGTCTGAATCATAGGCTTCCATGTGTGAGCGCCCATCCCACATAATTTCCAACTGATTGTCTGCATGGTTGTGACGGTAGATAGCAGCTAGAATGTCGTAATTGTCTTCTAGTAATTCTTTAGCTAGTGATATTTTCTTCTTCAGCTCAATGATGAAATCATCTTCGAGTCCCATGGGATTGTGCTGCATGCTATACGAAGCAAGAATTTGCTGGAGCCACTGATCTAATAAGATTTCTTTTGAAAATGCTTGAACGGATTTGAGCAGGTAGTTCTTATCCTGCGGGAAGTATTTTTCTTCGATAAGCACGGTGCAAAGATATTGAATTGCATGCTATTATATGAAATAGACACAAAAAAAGGGTAACTCTCGTTACCCTTGATTTTTTATAATGCAGTGGATTTAATTAGGAGAGAATGAAAATGTCCATTCTCCATCAATACTACTAGTCCTTGCCGAAGATTGAAAATCAAACTCCAACGTAAGTTGAGTAGCACTCAGTGCTGTCACATTGATCGTTAGACTTCCATCTCTAGTAATTACCTCACCGTCAGTGTCAGCGAATACCCAGCTACCTGAAGCTGGCCAAACATCTTCAAAACCTGTAGGTGTAGTCGAACCAGTGCTATAAGTTCCTCCACTTTCATTTCCACTAAATGTAAGTGTAAAATTGCTCCAAGTGCTCAATTGATTCACACCGTCCGGATCATTTACAGCAGTTGGAGACCAAGCCACTGTAAGGTTTTCCGCTTTAGCAATCAAAGGATCTGGAGCTGGATCATCACCACCACCGCCACAAGACATAAAAATAACTAAGGAAGCAAAAACTAAGGCAGCAAGTAAGTTTGATAATCGTTTCATAAAATTTGAATCTAAGTATTGTCTGATTAGATATAAGTTCTGTCCAAAAGTAGGACTTTTTCACTTTTATACCTACTTAACAGGAAAAACCAAACGAAATTATTCGCCGACTGGCTTTTTTTTAAAGATTAAGCTGTTTTGAGCAACATTTAATCTCCTCCTGATCATTAGAGGCTATAATAACCAGACGTTGGTCTATTTTTTTTAGTAGATCCTTCCACCATTGAAAACCTTCATCATCCAAATTGGATGTAGGTTCATCCATGAAAATGGCATCATTCTCAAAGAAAAAAGCGGTAATCAGCTTGGTTCGTTGTTTCATGCCCGTAGAAAAGTCTCCGATCATTTTGTCTAAAGGCAGTGATGCAGAATTGGCCATTTCTTCAATGCTGCAAACAGGTTTCTTAAATTGCTGATGAAAATTTAGAAATTCTTTAAGCGTAAATTCTTCAATAACCTCAGTGTATGGTCCGATAAATACCGAATGGTGCTTTTGTTCATCAATCTGATCTCCATTGGCATATATAGTTCCTTGACTAGGGGTGAGATACCCCGCGATGATTTGGAGTAAGGTTGACTTACCGGAACCATTCTTTCCTGTGATGGAAGTGATCTCTCCCGATTGGATTTCAAAGTTTTGGTTTCTGAATATCCAGGTTTTACCAAATTTCTTTCCTATATCTTCTCCGGTAATAATCATCTTCAATCGTTAAATAGGGCTTTCGGTGCACAGAGATAGTGCTTGGTTACAATTTTGCTCATGGCTTTAATATTGGGAAGGTCAGACGCTTCTGCCACGTCTACGACATCTCCATGCTTTCTCAAAATCTTAATAGACTGCCCGGAAGCGATGTAAGCTGAGTTGCTCACGGAGCCAGTTTTCATAAAGTAGCCGGCCTCATGCGCAGAAACACCATAGAGCTTCATGACTTTTTTAATCAGGTCGTCCGTAACTATCCGACCGATTGGATCATTAGAAAATGAAATACCTAGCAGCTTGCGATCAAGAAGCATTTCACTCAGCGAGCGGAGCACTACATCACTGTGATCACGCCAGAACTTGATTGATCCCCAAATGTCATTGTCATCCAAGATGGAGTAGACTTCCAATATGTCTTGGTCATCGATGAAATCTGTTTCTGTAATATCCTGTTCCAGGAAAATCGCTAAGGCAGGAGTAGCCATTACTTTTTCCCCATCTTGTGTGAGTTCTTTTGCTCGCTTGATAAGCTCAATAAGCATGACCTCTGCACTAACCGCAGTTTTATGTAGATATACCTGCCAATACATCAATCTTCTGGCACTCAAGAAATTCTCGATACTGTAGATTCCTTTTTCCTCTACAACAAGTTGCTCACTAACTACATTTAGCATTTTAATGATGCGCTCAGATCCGATGGAGCCTTCATAGACTCCCGTGAAAAAGGAGTCTCTCTTTAGATAATCCAGCCTATCAATATCCAATTGACTGGATACAAGCTGATGGAAGAATGGACGGTGGTATTCATCCTTAAAAATTCTGAGGGTTAGATCAAGGGCTCCATTAAATTCTTTATTTAAACGCTCCATCATCCATACACCCACTTGTTCGTGGTGTACATGCTTGAATAGCGAAAATTCCAAGGTGTGTGAAAAAGGACCATGTCCAATGTCATGGAGCAAAATCGCCAACATGCTTGCTTGCCTTTCTTCATCGATGATTTCTATATCTTTTTCTTGAAGCGCATTCAAAGCTCTACGCATCAGATCCATAGCGCCCAGCGCGTGATGAAAACGTGTATGAAGTGCACCAGGATAGACAAGGTCAGTCAGTCCGAGCTGTTTTATTCGCCTCAGCCGCTGAAAATAACGATGCTCTATGATGTCAAAAATGAGATCGTTGGGTATATTGATGAATCCGTAAACCGGATCATTTAGAATTTTCTTTTTGTTCAACAGCGTTTGTGATTTACTTAGCAAACCAATGCTAAAACCGAATTAATGCAGCAATTTAAAATCTTATGGGCGGACGATGAAATTGAGCTCCTAAAGCCTCACATTTTATTCCTCGAACAGAAAGGATATCAACTCACCCCTGTAAACAGTGGCGCCGATGCGTTAGAGGAAATTGACCATAACTATTTTGATATTGTGTTTTTGGACGAGAATATGCCTGGCATGACAGGTTTGGAGACTTTGAACTACATCAAATCCACACATCCAAACCTTCCCGTGGTGATGATTACCAAGAATGAGGCAGAAGAGATCATGGAGGAAGCCATAGGTGCAAAGATTGCCGATTACCTCATAAAGCCATTGAATCCCAATCAGATATTACTTTCTGTTAAAAAGATTTTGGACAACAAGCGCATCATTTCTGAAAAGACCAACCAAGGTTATCAAAAGGATTTTCAACAGCTATCCATGGGCGTAATGGATGCTCAGGATCACAATGACTGGATGGAAATTTATCGCAAATTAGTTTATTGGGAGCTAGAGCTCGACGAAACACAAGATAAGAGCATGGTGGAAGTGCTGAATGCACAAAAGGTGGAAGCAGATGGGAATTTTGCAGATTTTGTCACCTCCAATTACGAAGATTGGATCACAGACCCAGATATCGAACGGCCCTTGCTTTCACATAACCTATTGAAGCATAAGGTTTTTCCTGAAGTAGGAGAGGAGCCGGTTTTCCTGATTGTAATTGACAACCTAAGATACGATCAATGGAAAATGATTGAGCCGGAAGTAGCGGAACTTTTTAGCATTGATTCTGAGGAGATGTATTTCTCCATTCTTCCAACGACAACATCTTATGCTCGAAATGCACTTTTCGCAGGATTGACACCTTTGGAGATTGCGAGACGTTACCCAGATTTGTGGGTTGGCGAGGAAATCGATGAAGGAAAAAACATGAAGGAGAGCGAGCTGCTTGAATCAAACATGGCACGCAATCAAGTAAAAGAGCGCTTCAGTTATCATAAAATATTACGTGCAGATGAAGGAAAGCAGCTAAGTGAGAACATTCCTAATCTGATGAATAACAAGCTAAACGCAATAGTCTTCAATTTTGTAGACATGCTCTCCCATGCACGTACCGACATGCAAATGATACGTGAGCTGGCTCCTGATGAATCAGCATACCGTTCGTTGACCAAATCATGGTTTACGCACTCATCATTGTATGACACACTTAAAGAGCTTGCGAATAAAAAGGTGAAGGTGATGATCACAACTGATCATGGAACCATCCGAGTGAATAAAGCTCAAAAAATTGTGGGAGATCGGAATACGAATACTAACCTGAGATATAAGGTTGGGAGGAATCTGGCTTTTGATGAGAAATCCCTGTTTTTCACGCGTGAACCAGAAAAGTTAGGACTGCCCAAAGAGCACGTGAGCACGTCCTATGTTTTCACCAAAGACGATCATTTTTTTGCTTATCCTAACAATTTCAACCATTATGTCCGCATGTACAAAGACACCTTTCAGCATGGAGGTATTTCCATGGAAGAAATCATGATTCCATTCATTAGGCTGGCAAACAAATGACAATAGCGAATTATAATGAAGACGAGTTGAATGAGGTGGCGCGTAAGCTGATTAGCAATTTTGGCCACATCAAAGTTTGGTGTTTTGAAGCGGAAATGGGAGCAGGCAAGACCACATTGACCAAGAAAATATGCACAGAATTGGGAGTTGAGGATGAAATGAGCTCACCCACCTTCTCCATCATCAATGAGTATCAAACTGGAAATGGAACTGATATTTATCACTTTGATTTTTACAGATTGAAGGACATGGAGGAAGCTATAGATATAGGCGTAGAGGATTATTTGTTTTCCGGAAATTTATGTTTGTTGGAATGGCCAGCGATTATTGAACCGCTTTTGCCTGATGAATACCTCCAAATAAGCATTAAATTAGTAGGTGATAAAACCCGATCACTAACAGCACAACCTAATGAACGAATCGTCTAAATCCGGATTTGCGAAGCTGGCGCAGGAACAGACCCTATATCCGCAGGAAGCACCTGCCAAGATTTCGAAAAAGCATAAGTCTTTGCAGATAGGCGTACCTCAGGAGGTAGCTGACCAGGAGAAGCGCATGCCTATCAAGCCGTCTTCAGTTGGAGTATTGGTAGCGAATGGACATGAAGTACTTATTGAATCAGGTGCTGGCGACTCAGCCAACTTTTCAGACAAAGAGTATAGTGAAGCTGGCGCCAAGATAGCCTATAGCGCAAAAGAAGTGTTTGAGTGTCATGTGATATTGAAAGTAGAGCCACCTACACTTAAGGAAATTGAACTGATGAAACCCGGCAGTACGCTGATCTCAGCATTTCAGGCAGGCAAGCAAAATGCGGAGTATCTGGAGGCCATCAACAAGAAGAAGTTGATTGCTATTGGGTATGAATTCATACAAGACAAAGTAGGAGGTCTTCCGCTGGTACGTGCCATGAGTGAAGTGGCAGGCAGCACTGTGATGGTGATTGCCGCCGAATATTTAAGCAGTGCCAATGACGGAAGAGGGGTGATATTAGGCGGGATCACAGGAGTCCCTCCAACACGCGTGGTGATTATTGGTGCAGGAACAGTGGCAGAGTTTGCCGCTCGGGCAGCTTTAGGCCATGGTGCCGAGGTGCGTGTGTTTGATAATCAGATCTACAAGATGCGCCGGTTGAAGCACGTACTCGGACAGGAAATCTATACCTCTACTTATGATGAAGCATTGCTTGCTAAAGAAGTACGTGAAGCAGATGTACTCATTGGTGCTGTGCGCTTTGAAAAAGGACGTAACAAAATGTTGGTGACCGAAGACATGGTGATGAGCATGAAGCCAGGGGCAGTAATCATCGACGTGAGTATTGACCAGGGGGGTTGTATTGAGACATCCGTGCTAACCAATCACAAGAAACCCGTCTTTGTCAAGCATGATGTAACGCACTACTGTGTGCCGAATATCGCTTCAAGAGTCGCACGGACTGCTTCTTTAGCGATCTCAAACATCTTCACACCGATCTTGCAGGAAGCAGGCGACTGTGGAGGTTTTGACGAGATGATCTATACCCATCCTTGGCTACAAAAGGGCGTATACTCCTACAAGGGCAGTCTGACCAACCTGGGACTTGCCAAGCGCTTCAATATGGCGTTTAAGGATATAAGTTTATTTATGGCGGCCAGGATTTGAGGTCAGTATCTTTATTCTTTTTGTCATGCCGGACTTGATCCGGCATCTTCCAGATAAGCTTTATCAAAGCCAAAGATTCCTGAATTTCCCTTCGGTACATCAGGAATGACGTGCGAGGATGATTTTGACTATCTACCAGTCACCATCAACCAATCGCTAAAGCCCCGCCAAACTCTCCTCTAACGTCTTCACCTTCGCTTCAGCATCAGCCAGCTTCTTGCGCTCCATGGCTACTACCTGCTCGGGTGCGCCACTCACAAACTTTTCGTTAGATAGCTTCTTCTCTACAGACTTCATGAAGCCTTTGGTGTAATTCAGCTCTTCTGCGATCTTCCTCTTTTCCGCCTCAATGTCAATGTTCTCAGACGCTGGAATGAAAAACTCATCCGAACCAATCACAAAACTGAAGGCATTGTTAGGCTTGTCTCCGCTTTTAATTGCTGAGAGGTTGCCCAACTTTTGTAAGGACTCACCAATAGTTGCAATAGCTTTTGAATCTGTTGTTAGCTCAAGCGCTTCCTTGGGCGAGATTCCTTTTGAGTTTCGGATGTTTCGAACGCCCGAAGTAATCTCAAACAACAGATCAGCTTGCTTCAGTACAGCGTCATCAAAGCTTTCGGCTTTTGGCCACTCTGCTACAATGATAGCCGCACCATCTTTACGTTCTTTCAGCTCATGCCACAGCTCTTCGGTAATGAACGGCATGAATGGGTGCAGCAGTTTCAATACTTTTTCAAAAAGCTCAATAGTGGCCACATGTGTTTTCACATCAATTGGCTGACCATACTCCGGCTTGATCCATTCCAGATACCAACTGCAGAAGTCATTCCAGATCAGCTTGTAAGTCGTCATCAATGCATCAGACATCCGAAATTTAGAAAAGTGATCTTCCAATTCGGTCAACGCTTTGTTGAGCTTATTTTCAAACCATGTGATGGCTTGTGTGTTTATGGCCGGTTGTTCTGCATCACTGATTTCCCATCCCTTTACCAATCGGAACGCATTCCAGACCTTGTTAGAGAAGTTTCGTCCTTGCTCCACCAACTTTTCATCAAACAACAAATCGTTTCCGGCAGGTGAACTAAACAGCATGCCTGTTCGTACACCATCCGCGCCGTATTGCTTGATCAGATCCAATGGATCAGGCGAGTTGCCCAACGACTTGGACATCTTTCTGCGCTGTTTATCTCTAACGATTCCGGTTAGGTATACATTCTCAAATGGCTTCTCATCCAGGTATTCATATCCCGCAATCACCATGCGTGCCACCCAAAAGAACAAGATTTCCGGTGCAGTTACCAACGTTTGAGTAGGGTAGAAGAAGCTCAGCTCTTCATTCTTGCTCTTGTCAATCTTGCCCGTTTCCTTATCAAAACACTTGTCATTGAATCCATCAAACACGGCAATTGGCCACAAGTTGGAAGACGCCCATGTATCCAATACGTCTTCATCTTGTCTCAAGTCATTTGCAGTCAGGCTACTGTTTCCGGTTGCTTTTTGTGCTGCCTCAATCGCTTCCTCAGTGTTGTGCGCAACTACATAATCATTCTCACCTTCACCAAAGTAGTAGGCGGGAATTCGCTGACCCCACCAGAGCTGACGGGAGATACACCAGTCGCGTACATTCTCCATCCAATGATTATAGGTGTTCTTAAACTTCGCCGGGAAAAGCTGAATCTCATCATCCATCACAGCTTTGTGCGCTCGTCTGGAGATGTCTTTCATTTTGATGAACCACTGCAAGGAAAGCTTGGGCTCTACTACCGAGTTGGTTCGCTCGGAGCGTCCAATCTTCGTGATGAATTCTTCTTCTTTTACTAAAATCTCATTAGCCTTCAGATCCTTAACGATCATCTTGCGAACCTTGAATCTATCTTCGCCTACATATTTATCAATCTCACACTTCTCATTTAATGTACCGTCGAGATTGATGGTATCAATCGTATCAAGGTTGTGTCGCTGACCTATCTCATAGTCATTGGGATCGTGCGCTGGTGTTACTTTCAGGCATCCAGTACCAAAATCTAACTCTACATAATCATCCCCAATGATTGGAATCTCACGGTTGATGAATGGAACCAATGCCTTTTTCCCAATTAGATGCTTGAATCGCTCATCACTGGGATTTACGGCTATACCGGTATCACCCATGATAGTCTCTGGTCGCTGCGTAGCAATTGTCACAAACTCATCCGAGTCTTTAATTTGATACTTTACATAATAGAGAACTGCTTGCTCACCATCTTCTTTATAAATCACTTCCTCATTAGAAATAGTGGTCTGTGCTTCGGTATCCCAGTTGACCATGCGCAATCCGCGATAGATGTAGCCTTTCTTGTATAGGTCTACAAACTGCTTGATCACTGCATCGTGGTAGTTTGGATCCATGGTGAAACTGGTACGCTCCCAATCGCAGGAGGCTCCTAGTTTCTTTAGCTGCTCAAGGATGATGCCTCCGTATTTTTCTTTCCACTCCCAGGCGTGCTTCATGAATTCCTCTCTGGAGAGATCCGATTTCTTGATGCCTTGCTCGCGTAGCATTCGAACAACTTTCGCTTCAGTTGCAATAGATGCATGATCCGTACCTGGAACCCAGCAGGCTTCTTTACCTTCCATCCGAGCTTTTCGGATAAGTACATCCTGAATGGTATTGTTGAGCATATGCCCCATGTGCAAGACACCTGTGACGTTTGGTGGAGGGATCACTATCGTGTAGGCTTCTTTGCCGGTTTTAGGTGCGGCATGAAAGAAGTTTTGATCCATCCAGTACTGATACCATTTGTCTTCTACTTTGGTCGGGTCGTATTGTGCGGAAATGCTCATGAGTGCGCTATATCTCGTTAATTTTTTTGAAGCCGCAAAGTTAGCAGCTCTCTTGCTTCTTTACCTCTTTGTGGATGTAATTATGACGTGCATATTTGCAGTACCGGAATAAAAAAAACAAAATGGAAATACCAGCAAATAATCCAAACCTAAAATCATGGGTAGAAGTACCCGCCAATTCTGACTTCCCTATTCAAAATTTACCGTTCGGTATTTTCAAAGAAAGCGGCAAAAAGCGAGCTTGTGTAGCGATAGGTGATAAAATAGTAAATCTGATGGGTTTACAGGAACATGGTTTATTGGATGGTTTGGGATTGCCGGAAAGCATATTTGATAATGAAGTGCTAAATGGATTTTTAAATCTGGGTAAAACGATGGGACGAGCAGTTCGAAATCGAATTTCAGAACTATTGCAGGAAGGAAACGAAGAACTGAGAAGTCATTATGCCATTGGCTCTCTCTTGTACGACAATGATAAGGTGAGAATGTGCCTTCCTATTCAGATTGGAGATTACACGGACTTTTATTCCAGTGAACAGCACGCTTATAATGTTGGCTGCATGTTCCGTGATCCTGACAATGCACTGATGCCCAACTGGAAACACATCCCGGTTGGTTATCATGGTCGATCGTCTTCAATCATTGAATCAGGTGTTCCTATTCACCGTCCGAAAGGACAGCAGAAGCCTAATGACGATGAGCCACCGGTGTTCGGTCCATGTAAGCTGTTGGACTTTGAATTGGAAACTGCTTTCATCACATGTGGCTCAAATGAGTTGGGAGAATCCATTCCAATCGAAGAAGCTGAGGATCACATTTTTGGGATGGTACTGTTCAATGATTGGTCTGCAAGAGATATTCAAAAGTGGGAATATGTACCCCTTGGGCCATTTTTAGCCAAGAATTTTGCATCATGCATTTCTCCATGGATTGTGACCCTGGATGCATTGGAGCCATTTAGAATTCCTGGCCCCAAGCAAGACCCGCCCGTGCTGCCTTATTTGCAGTACGAAGGAAATAGGCATTTCGACATCAACCTGGAGGTGGCAATCCAGCCAAATGGTTCTGAAGAGAAGGTGGTTGGTAAGTCCAACTTCAAATACATGTATTGGAACATGGCGCAACAGCTGGCGCACCAGACGGTAAATGGTTGCAATATTCGAACAGGCGATATGTACGGCAGTGGTACCATTTCCGGGCCGGATTCAAGTCAGTTTGGCTCGATGCTGGAAATCACGTGGAGAGGAACCAAGCCGGTGACAATGCCTGATGGAAGCGAACGAAAGTTTATCCAGGATGGTGATACCGTAATCATGCGGGGGCACAGTGAACATAATGGAGTGCGAATTGGTTTTGGAGAGGTGAGTACGAAAGTGTTGCCAGCAAAATAAAGTTGTCACATTGAGCCTGTCGAAACGGACATTAGAAAAGTAGGTTTCGAGAATCTCATCCACATCCTAAATTAAGATTATCATGACAATCGACCCGAAAGACATACCCGTTCCTCAACTTCATGGTCACTTGCTAGGCGCAGTAGCTCCACGACCCATTGCCTTTGCCAGCACCATAGACAAAGAAGGAAATGTAAACCTGAGCCCGTTTAGTTTCTTCAATGTATTCAGTGCCAACCCTCCGGTGATGATTTTCTCTCCAGCAAGAAGAGGAAGAGATAACACAACAAAGCATACGTTGGAAAATGTGAAAGAGCATGCAGAGGTGGTGGTAAATGTAGTTTCATATGATATGGTCCAACAGATGTCACTCAGCAGTACGGAGTATGAAAAAGGAGTGAATGAGTTTGTGAAGGCAGGATTTACGGAAGTCAAGTCTGAACTTGTAAAGCCACCAAGGGTGAAAGAAGCGCCAGTTTCCTTCGAATGTAAAGTGATTGAGGTGAAGTCGCTGGGAGAGCAAGGAGGAGCCGGGCAATTGGTGATTTGCGAGGTGCTTTTGATGCACATTGCTGATCACGTTTTGGATGAAAATGGTAGGATCAATCCAAATAAAATTGACCTGGTGGCTAGAATGGGAGGGAACTGGTATTCCAGAGCCAACGGAGATGCTATATTTGAAGTAACCAAACCTTTGACAACCATGGGCATAGGCGTAGACCAAATACCTGATAGAATTAGAACGAGTACGGTCCTTACAGGCAATCACTTGGGCCAGTTGGGCAATGTAGAAGCTTTACCAACCGAAGAAGAAGTAAAAGATTTTGAAAATGAGCCTGAAGTTCGTTCCATCCTCGATTCATTTGATGATGACGAAAACATCCATCTGGAACTTCATAAGCTAGCTGCTGATTTGCTGAATGAAGGTGAAGTAGATACTGCATGGAAGGTGTTGATGATGCATTAACTAGTGTTTAGTTAAACAGTAAACTAGCGATTAATGGTTTTATTAATCACTAATTAACTCATCCTCTATTTACTAATCTATGAAAGACAACTTCTCCACCCAATCGGATGATTACGCAAAGTTTCGTCCGATGTATTCGCAAAAGCTAATTGACTTCTTACTTTCACTTACCTCTACTCATGAAACTTGCTGGGATTGCGGCACTGGCAATGGGCAGTTGGCAGTAGCACTTGCTGAGTATTTTGCAAAAGTATATGCCACAGATATTAGCGAAAAGCAATTAGCAAATGCTACTTCCAAGCCAAACATCGAATATTCTAAACAACCAGCAGAGCTAACCAATTTCCCTGACCAGCATTTTGACCTGATCACTGTAGCACAAGCAGCACATTGGTTTGATCATGCAAAGTTTAATAAAGAAGTAAATCGAGTGCTGAAACCGAATGGAGCGGTCGTTCTTTTAGGTTATGGACTGGTTCGTGTAGAAGGAATTGTCGGTCAAATCATTCAGGATTTTTATTGGAAGGTGACCAAGCCATATTGGGACGCTGAGAGAAATCACATAGAAGAAAATTATAAGACCATCCCTTTTCCATACACTGAGATTCAAGTGGAGGATAACTTCGATATCAAAAATGAGTTGTCATTGGATCAACTCACGGGATATATTAGTACCTGGTCAGCTGTACAACACTTTATCAAGGCAAATGGTCATAGTCCAATAGATCAACTAAAAGCGGACCTTGAAAAGCTTTGGGATTATGGTAAGCGAAAAATTACATTTCCTGTATTTATGCGAGCCGGGAGGTTGAATTAAAAAGCAAATCGCTCTCTAAACTCTTCCAATTCAGCCTTTAATTCCTTTGCATCAAATGGTTCGATCTGATCAAATAATTGGCTATCAGGGCTGATCTTTAATTCACGCAAATTCATGTGCTGGTTGGTAAATAGAAATTCCAGTGACGGATAAATCTCTTTCAACACATCCACCAAGTCCAGTATCTGCAAGTTCTTATCCACCAGATTGTATGTTCCACTTTGCACATCCTTAATCACCACCTGCGAGAGCGAATGACAAAGTGCATCTACGTGGATAAAGGCTCGAGACTGCTTACCATTCCCATTGATCTGAATACGGTTGGTGAAGTTGGCATCAAACATGAAACGATTGATAACCGCGTCGAAACGCATAGATTTACTGTAGCCATACACATTGCCACCTCTAATGTTGATGGCATTTTTCTTTTGCGCCAAACGATTGACATGCTCTTCACCGCGTAGCTTAGAAATACCATAAAAAGTAGATGGAGCAGGTGTTGTTGCTTCATTAGCGATTTGTTCACTCGCACCATAAACTGACGTACTGCTCAAGTAAATGAATTTAGAAATACCAGATGCTTCAGCGCAGTAAACCACCTCCGCAGTTCCCCAGTGGTTGACTTGTTCGTAAAAGTGTGGGTCAGTGTTGGCGAATGGAGTCGTCACAATAGCTGCAAGGTGTACAACGACATCCACATCTTTCATTAACTTTTTCAGTTGTCGTGTGTCCAGAATATCACCTCTTACAGACTGAATTTTCTCCTTGTTCTCATAATCCTTTCCAAGAAAGAAGTTATGATGACCTTTACTCAGGTTGTCATAGACAATGATCTCCTCAACTTCATGATCAGACACCAGATGCTTTACTAGCTTAGTTCCGATATACCCGGCTCCACCGGTAATAAGTACTTTCATTATTCAAATTAAGTTTTAAAAATTGACCCTTGAGGCTGTTCGACCCTTCTAGCCTACAGGGGTGTTACATCCCCCTCCAACAACTCCTGCCGACACACCTCCTTCAAAGGGGGATTATTGCTTTATTAAATCCGTATGCAACCCACATTCTACTTTATTGAGCCCAAACCATCTGGCCTCACGTTCTTGCATATCCAGATCCATTTTTCTGGTGCATGGCTCACATCCAATACTTATGTAACCTTTAGCATCAAGTGGATGCTTGGGTAAATCATGTTCTTTTATGTAGGCGAAAACTTTTCGATTGTCCCAATCCAACATAGGATGGAATCGGATGCTGTCAAAAGGAGCAGGCTGCTCTACTTTCATTGCTTTTCTCACAGCACTTTGATCGCCACGCACGCCATTGATCCACACATCATGACTGGCCAATACTGATTCCATCGGTTGAGTCTTGTTCAGGTAGCAGCAATGATCAGGATCTGTTGTAAACATCAACTTACCGTTAGCTTCACGCTGCATAAACTTTGGGGTGTTGGGCTTTAGATCTATAATGTTGAGTCCAAACAGTTCTGCAATTTCATCTCGAAACGAAACAGTCTCGGGAAATAGATATCCTGTATTAATAAAATATACAGGAATAGAATTGTCTATTTCACTCAAAATATGAAGCATGGGAATACTGTGAGTTTGAAAGGAGGAAGTAGTAAATAGTCGTTTTCTTTCAGATCGGTATTCAGCTATTTTTTTAGCGATTTCTGATATTTCCATAGGATCAAGTTCAAGGCAAAACAATGTCAGAATGAAATAAATTCATAGCCATGCGAAACATCTTTGCAAAGAGGGTTGTTAAAGGTTCCAGTATTTTTGCAACATGCACAGAGTCACTGTCAATAGAAAGGAACATTTTAATGCGGCACATCGGTTATATAATCCGAATTGGAGCGAAGAGATGAATGATGAGACATTTGGGAAATGTAACAACCCGAATTGGCATGGACATAATTATGAAATAATCGTAAGTCTTACCGGAGAAGTTGATTCTGATACCGGATATGTTTATGATATGAAAAAATTGAGTGATCTTATTAAAGAGCGAGTCCTCAATCGATTTGATCATAAAAACTTGAATTTGGATGTAACCGAATTTAAAAAATTGAATCCAACAGCAGAAAACATCGTCAAAGTCATCTATGACCTTTTGAGGCCTGAGATAGAAGATAGGTACGAGATGAAAATAAAACTTTATGAAACAGAAAGAAACTTCGTTGAATATCCAGCCTGAGGTTGATGAATTTGGAGAAGATCATGTGGGAACGTCATATGATACACCACTACGACCAGACGCTTTTGAGCAGGACGATGAACTAAAGATTGAATTAATCTCAAAACACTTCAAAGAGATTATGCAAATTTTAGGACTCGACCTTGAAGATGATTCCTTAGCCGGAACACCAAAACGTTTAGCTAAAATGTACGTGGAGGAGGTTTTTTCTGGTCTTAATCCAGCCAACAAACCAAAGATTCGTCTATTTGATAATAAGTACAATTACAACGAGATGCTTGTCGAGAAGGATATTACATTCTACTCACATTGTGAGCATCACTTTGTTCCTATTTATGGAAAGGCACATGTTGCGTACTTCTCAAGTGGTAAAGTAATAGGGTTATCCAAAATCAATCGAATTGTGCAGTACTTCGCGAAAAGACCTCAGGTTCAGGAGCGCTTGACAGTTCAGATTGGAAATGAATTGAAGTCTATCCTTCAAACAGATGATGTGGCGGTAGTAATGGATGCATCGCACATGTGTGTATCCTCAAGAGGTGTAAATGACACCAATAGCCGAACAGGAACTGCTTTTTTCGATGGTAAATTCAAAAACCAGGAAATCAAAAATGAATTCCTGAACTACATCAATACAGAGACTAAAGACTAAGTCAAAAAAATCCTTCTTTTCTAGTTCGTTTTAGGGTTTTCTATAATACTCTGATGACCTATCTTTGCGCACTGTTTTTGAAAACCATTAAAAAATCATGGATAAATTAATCTATTTAGTGCCCGCTCTAGGTCTTTTAGGGCTTCTTGTGATGATCATCAAATCTCGCTGGGTATACAAGCAAGATGCTGGTGATGAAAAGATGCAAACACTTGCTAATTACATCAGAGAAGGGGCGTTGGCATTTCTTAGCGCAGAATATAGAATACTTGCAATTTTTGTAGTGATCGCCGGAGTTCTTCTTGGTGTGATCTCAATGATGGTAGAGACCACTCACTGGTTTATCATCGTTGCTTTTGTTATAGGTGCTTTCTTCTCAGCATGGGCAGGAAACATCGGAATGCGAATTGCTACTGCAGCTAACGTAAGAACAACTCAAGCCGCACGAACCAGCCTTCCTCAGGCATTGAAAGTATCATTTACTGGAGGTACAGTAATGGGACTAGGAGTTGCAGGACTTGCTGTATTCGGATTAAGTGTTCTTTTTATATTCCTGTTTCAATTCTTCATGGGCGGACAATGGACGGTAAATGGAGTAAATGATATGACAGTAGTACTTGAAGCGCTCGCTGGTTTCTCGTTGGGTGCCGAGTCGATTGCACTTTTCGCCAGAGTAGGTGGTGGAATTTACACTAAAGCTGCAGACGTTGGAGCTGACCTTGTAGGTAAGGTTGAAGCCGGTATTCCTGAGGATGATCCAAGAAATCCTGCGACAATTGCCGATAATGTAGGAGATAATGTAGGAGACGTAGCTGGAATGGGTGCCGATCTTTTTGGATCCTATGTAGCAACAGTATTAGCTTCAATGGTACTTGGTAACTATGTTATTAGAGATATGGGTGGATCCATCACTGATGAATTCAATGGTATTGGACCAATCCTTCTTCCACTAGTGATCGCTGGTCTTGGAATTGTTTTCTCATTGTTTGGAACTCTCCTTGTCAAAATATCAAGCAATGATGCAAAAGAACCTCAAGTACAAGCGGCATTGAATAAAGGAAACTGGGGATCAATCATTTTAACTGCTGTTGCATGTTATTTCCTAATTGATCTCATCCTTCCTGCGGAAATGACAATGGCCTTCTTTGGTGAAGGAAACTTAACAGTGACTTCTGGAAATGTATTTGGAGCAGTTCTAGTTGGACTTGCAGTAGGTGGACTTATCTCGTACTTCACAGAATATTACACAGGTCTTGGAAAAAAACCAGTTGTAGATATCGTTCAAAATTCTGCTACAGGAGCAGCAACAAACATCATCGCCGGGCTTTCTACCGGAATGATTTCAACATTCGCCCCAATTCTTCTTTTCGCCGGTGCGATCTGGGGGGCATACGAGCTAGCTGGCTTCTACGGAGTAGGTATAGCAGCATCAGCAATGATGGCTACCACTGCTATGCAGTTGGCAATTGATGCATTTGGACCAATTGCTGACAATGCTGGAGGTATCGCAGAGATGAGCGACCTGCCAGACGATGTAAGAGAAAAAACAGATATTCTTGATTCAGTTGGAAACACTACCGCTGCAATTGGGAAAGGATTTGCAATTGCCTCTGCTGCATTAACAGCATTGGCATTGTTTGCTGCATACGTAACATTCACTGGAATTGATGGAATTAATATCTTCAAAGCAGACGTTCTCGCTGCACTATTTATTGGAGGTATGATTCCAGTTGTATTCTCTGCTTTGGCCATGAGGTCAGTGGGTAAAGCGGCCATGGAAATGGTGAAAGAGGTAAGAAGGCAGTTTAAGGAAATTCCAGGGATTATGGAAGGAACTGGTCAGCCTGAATATGGTAAATGTGTTGATATTTCTACTAAAGCAGCTCTGAGAGAAATGATGCTTCCTGGGGCAATTACAATTACTGCTCCAATTCTTATTGGTTTCTTGATGGGTCCAGAAGCACTTGGTAGCTATATGGCTGGTGTTGCTGTATCTGGTGTGCTTTGGGCAATCTTCCAAAACAACGCTGGTGGCGCATGGGATAACGCGAAGAAATCATTCGAAGCTGGAATTGAGATTGATGGAGAAATGACTTACAAGGGATCTGAAGCTCATAAAGCTGCAGTAACAGGGGATACAGTTGGCGATCCATTCAAAGATACTTCTGGTCCATCCATGAATATTCTCATCAAATTGACTTGTCTTGTCGGACTGGTAATTGCGCCAATCCTGGGAGAGGTATACGGTTCAGGTCATGGTGCCAGTGAAGAAGCTGCGATTGTTGTGGTTGAAAAAGAAGAGCCTATGGAAGAGATGACTAAAGTAACCGAGGAATTCAAAGTTGAAATGAAGTCATTAGAAGATGGACAGGTACAAGCTATTGTAACTTATACAGTAATGGAAAATGCAGAAGCGATGACAAAAGTAGACACACTTGTCGGAGACAAAGCAGCTGTTAAGGCTCAAATTGATGCAATGAAGAAATAAATATCAAAGGATATACATTAAAAACCTCGGCATCAGAGTCGGGGTTTTTTTATGCCTTTACGTAACTTCCATCCATGTCTAACGACGAACTTTTTCAAATTGCATCGAATTGGTTTAAGTCCAAAAAATGGAAATCTTTTGATTTTCAACGCAAGACGTGGGAAGCCTATTTATCTGGTAAAAGTGGATTGTTAAATGCGCCCACGGGATCAGGTAAGACCTACGCACTTTGGATTCCATGTGTGCTAGAGTTTTTGAAAAACAATGAACCATATGATGTAAAACCTGAAGTTCAAATACTCTGGATAACTCCTCTCAGAGCATTAGCTAAAGACATCCAGAGTGCCATGCAGCTTTTTTGTGATGATATCGATGTTCGTTGGCAAATAGGTCTACGCACAGGAGACACCACTTCGACGGAACGCCAAAAGCAAAAGAAAACGGCACCCCAGGCAATGGTAATTACTCCAGAAAGCCTTCATGTATTGCTTAGTCAAAGCGACTATCCCAATTACCTTAAGAATGTCAAAAGCATCATTGTAGATGAATGGCATGAACTAATAGGAACTAAACGTGGAGTGGCTACAGAACTTGCCATTTCTAGAATTAAGAAGCTAACGGAGGGCCGTCTTAAAGTCTGGGGAATATCCGCCACCATTGGAAACTTGCCACAAGCCAAACGAGTATTGATGGGAGAAGACCTTTATAAAAATGCAATCTCAATCAAATCGAACATCGAAAAGAAAATTGAAGTCTCATCTATCATGCCAGATGAGGTTGAAAAGTTTCCATGGTCGGGATATTTAGGGGTCAAGTTGATCGATAAAGTTCTGCCTATTATTAAGAACAGCAATACCACCTTACTTTTTACAAATACCCGCTCACAAACAGAACTTTGGTACCAGGCAATTTTAAAAGAAGCTCCTGGATTAGCAGGAGTCATCGCAATGCACCATGGCTCCATGGATCAACACATTCGAAATTGGGTGGAAGATGCACTGCATGAAGGAAAATTAAAACTAGTTGTATGCACCTCAAGCCTTGATCTAGGAGTTGACTTCAGGCCTGTAGATACAGTTATTCAAATTGGCGGACCAAAAGGAGTCTCACGTTTTCAGCAGCGAGCTGGGAGAAGTGGACATGGTCCAGGTGAACTTAGCAGAATATTTTTTGTGCCTACACATTCGCTTGAGCTAATTGAAGGAGCGGCGCTGAGAACCGCAATTGAAAAAGAAAAATTTGAGCAAAGAAAGCCTTTAGAAAAGTGTCTGGACGTATTAATCCAGTATTTAGTAACACTGTCAGTAAGTGGAGGATTTAAGCCTCTGGAAATCCTTGAAGAGGTTAAGCAAACTTATTGCTACAGGCTTTTAAATGCAGATGAATGGAATTGGGCATTGGAATTTATAACGACAGGGGGAAGAACACTTGGAGAGTACGATGAATTTTCTCGGGTATATAATGATGATGGAGTTTATAAAATTATAAATAGCAGAGCTGCCCAGCGCCATAAACTTTCAATAGGCACCATTGTAGGTGATCCGGCTATGAGTGTGAAATTTATCTCCGGTGGACATCTGGGCACTGTTGAAGAAAGCTTTGTTTCCAAGCTAAATCCTGGAGATACCTTTTGGTTTGCCGGTCAGAATCTGGAGTTTATGATGATCAAAGACCTAACTGTATTAGTAAAAAAATCCAAACGCAAAAGCGGACTAACCCCCTCATGGGGAGGCGGTCGATTGCCTTTATCTTCATTGCTGTCAGACCAAATAAGAGAAAAGCTTCAACGAGCCATAGAAGGCGATTATCAGGATGTTGAACTCAAGAAGATAAAACCGATCCTAGATCTGCAGAATAAAATGTCTGTGATCCCGGATAATAAATCACTATTGATTGAAAAAGTGGAAACTGAGCATGGTCATCATCTATTCTTTTTCACTTTCGAAGGCATGTTTGTGCATGAGGTTTTGGCAGGACTGGTCGCTTATCGAATGAGTAAACTACAAAAAATCACCTTTTCTATTTCAATGAATGATTACGGATTTGAGTTACTTTCAGATCAAGTGATAGCAATCGAAGAGGGCTTAGAACTCGACCTGTTTTCTGAAGAGAATATCTACCAGGATATCAATGAGTCAATTAATATGACAGAAATGGCAAAGCGAAAATTTCGAGATGTGGCAACCATTGCAGGATTAATTTTTCAAGGCTACCCTGGAAAAAATATAAAAGCAAGACACTTACAAGCATCTTCCGGAATATTATATAAAGCATTTCAGGAATATGATGAGAATAACTTGCTTTTGAAACAATCTATGGAAGAGGTGATGACCTTGCAGTTGGATCAATCTCGGTTTATGGAAGCCATAAGAAGAATCAATAACCAAAAGATCATTCTAAAAGAGACGCAAAAACCGACACCCTTTGCCTTTCCAATTTTAGTGGATATGATCCGTCGAGAACGTCTAAGCTCGGAGGATGTAACCGATCGCATTTTAAAAATGCAGATGCAACTTGAACGATCTATTGGATCAGACTAAATTTGATCCATGAAAAAAGCTAAACTGTATTCAGCAATGTTTCTGATTATGTCAGCATCATTCTCTCAGTCCATTGTGGGTACCTGGAAAACGATAGATGATGAAACAGGAAAAGTTCGATCTGTAGTTGAGATTTATGAAAAAGAAGGGAAGTACTTCGGTAAAATCTTAAAACTATATCGCGAAGAAGGTGAAGATCCAGATCCTATTTGCGATAAATGTGATGATTACCGCAAAGACAAAAAAATCATAGGAATGGAGATCATTAGTGATATGAAATACAATAAAAAGGACAAAGAGTATCACAAAGGAGAAATAATGGATCCTGAAAATGGGAATATATATGATTGCAAGCTCTGGATAGGAGAGGATGGCACACTTAAGGTAAGAGGATATTTGCTTTTTTTTTATCGTACACAAACATGGTTACCCTTCATAGGTGAGTAAATCTGTTATAACAATAAAAGGAGAGCAATTGACCTTGCTTCCCGAACGAGCGGTTTTTTGGGAGTCCAAACGTATTTTAATTATATCAGACCTTCATTTGGGAAAAGCCGGACACTTTAGAAAACATGGTATTCCAATATCAAAAAAAATTCACCTTACAGACCTTCAAATTCTGGAATCACTGATCCAAAAACATCGACCAAAAGAGGTAATCTTACTCGGTGATTTATTTCACAGCTTTGAAAATAATGAATGGAAAGACTTTCTTCGATTTCTTGAAGTCTATGATTTTGTAAAGTTTACGCTAATTGAGGGTAATCACGATATTCTAGATAATTATCCTCTGGCACTTGAGATGACTCCTCTATTGCACCTTTCACCATTTTCATTCACACATATCAAAGAAGAATCTTCATATTATAATCTTTCTGGTCACCTACATCCGGGTATTACTATCAAAGGTAAAGCTCGGCAAAGCATAACAATGCCCTGTTTTTGTTTTTCAAATAATCACGGCCTTCTTCCAGCTTTCGGTCAATTCACTGGAATCAAAAAAATCCATCCTCAAAAAGAAGATCGCGTATTTGGAATAGCTGAGGGAATAGTCATTGAATTAACGTGAGATTTGTCGTATTTTACATCCTAGCCCTGCTTACTCACCATCGAGGGGTTACTTTATTGATTTTAATCGTATTAAAAACTGGCTTGGTGTATGAAGGACAGTGAGATATTGGAGCGAATTAGTCGTGGAGACGAACGCGTACTTGATCATCTCTATAAGAAATATTATAGGATGATGGCCAAGATTGTTCTATCCAATAATGGCACTGAGGACGAGGCGAAAGACGTATATCAAGAGGCCTTACTCGCTTTTTGGCAGAAAGCTGCTAGTGGGAAACTGGTTTTAACATCTAAGATCAGCACCTACCTATATAGCATCTGTCTCAACCAATGGAGGAAGGAATTGGATCGAAAGAGCCGTCTTAGCTCAGAGACTGTTGATGGAGAAGAACATCAAACGCATGATGCTAAGGAGCGACTAAAAATTGTTATGGATTGCATTGGAGAGTTGGGTGATGTGTGTAAGAAAGTTCTAACCTATTACTATTTCGATGGGTTGGGAATGCAAGAAATAGCCAAGAAGATGAACTTTGCAAACACTGATACCGCCAAAACGAAGAAGTATAAGTGTAAGAAGAAACTAGATAGTTTAATAAAAAGTAAATACACCACAGAAGACTTTTTTGATTAGCCATGACGAAACTAAACCAAGAGCAAATCGATAATTATCATTCAGGCAAGATGAGTGAGTCAGAGATGACTGACTTTGAAAATATGCTTGAGTCTGATCCTTCTATTAAAGCTGAAAGCGACTTTCAATCAGATATCGTAAGTGGGCTTAAGGAATATCGAAAACTCGAACTAAAATCCAGACTTGATGCTATCAATGTGGGTCCAACATGGATTGAATTTGCACAGCAATCTGCTTTGATGAAATCTCTTGGAGGCGTAATTGTTGCTTCAATAATTGGAACAGGAATCTATTTTTATGGGAAGAAATCTGACTTACCGATTTCAGGTGAAACTGCTACAGTAGTGGCTCCAAAAGTAGAATCAATTGAATTCATGTGGGATTTAGCAGAAGAAGGAGAAACTTCAGAAACCAATATCCTTGATAAGCCAACTCAGCTTGTTGAAGTTAAGGTGCATGATAAATTAGTAGAGAAAATGACTACATCTTCAAAAGAAGAAGAAGTAAGTACTAAAACTGAGAGTGTCGAAAAGTCATTCAAGCCTGCTTTTGAAGCACCAAATGCAGAATCTATTAATGATGAAGAATTTGCAGCGACTGGACTAGATGAAATACCAAATAGTGCTGAAAGTACAAAAGAAGCACCTATTGATGTCCAGTCTGAAATCTCAAAAAGCAATGTCATAAAGTACAAGTATTATGATGGCAAGCTTTTCCTTAATGGTGATTTTGATAAAGCACCTTATGAGATACTAGAAATCAATAGTGCAACCGGAAGACGAATTTATGTCTATTACCTTGGAAGCTACTACAAAGTAGGAATCGCTGACAAGCTTACTGAATTACCAAGGGTTACTAATTCTAATATAATAAGCGAACTTAAGCTATTGAGGGAAAATAAGTAGCCACAGTAACATTCCAAAGCATCTCCATTTTGTCTAAATTCGTGGCTTAATGGAAGAGAAGAAAACCAGAAAAAAAAGAAAACTTGGAAGTTATCCATTTGCCAGTGTGGTATTTAGTATCACAGTGGCGCTCTTGGTTTTAGGGCTTTTTGGTTGGTTGGTCTTGCACAGTTCTCGTCTAGGTACCCGCATCCAGGAAAGTGTTGAAGTTCAAGTTTATCTCAACAAGAATATCAATCAATCTGATATAACAAAAATCAGGACTGCTATTGCCGCCAAACCATATACCTTGGTTAAAGATGCACCGCAAATTGTTTTAATAACCAAAGAGGAAGCTGCTAAACAATTTATTGAAGCAACCGGCGAAGATTTTAAAGATTTTCTAGGAGAAAATCCGTTGAGAGATCTTTTCGCAGTTAAAGTGAAAGGAAGCTATCAGGCTCTGGACAGTCTAAATAAGATAAAAGCAGAAATTGAAGGCATCAGAGGTGTATTTGAAGTTGAATACGAGGAAAGTCTCATTGAAAGTATTAATGAAAACCTCACCAAGATTGGCTTTATTTTGCTCGGCATCGCCATTTTCGCCCTAATTGTTGTAATTATTTTAATTAACAATACGATAAAGCTCGCCCTGTTTTCTCAGCGATTTCTAATAAGGAGCATGCAATTGGTAGGCGCGACAAGTTCCTTCATTCAACGACCCTTTCTCTATCGATCCATGATGTACGGTTTGTTTGCTGGAATCTTTTCGTGTGGTATAATTTACGGTTTCACCATTTATATGAATAGTATCATAGAAGGACTTGAAGAACTTCAGGATACAAATGGATTCCTTATTCTATTTTCTTTAATCCTTATCATGGGAATTATCGTAGGCTATTTCAGCTCCTTACGAGCTATCAAAAAATATTTAAAAATGTCTTTGGACGAACTATATTAATAATGTCAGAAAAAAGAAAACTTGCTTTTACTAAAGCTAATTATAAGATCATGATTGTCGGTGTTGTAGTGCTGGCGTTGGGTTTTATTCTTATGACGATGGATACTGAACCTTATGGTTTCGGTTTTATGGGTCTTACCCTAGGTCCAATTGTTGTGATGCTTGGATTTATCATCCAGTTTGTTGCCATTTTCCATAAGCCAAAAAGTAAGTCAGATTCTGAATGAGTTGGATAGAAGCCCTTATTCTGGGGATTATCCAGGGATTAACAGAGTTTTTACCTGTAAGTAGTAGTGGTCACCTTGAAATTGGATCAGTTCTTTTAGATGCCCAAAGTTCAGACAACTTGCTATTTGCTCTTGTTGTCCATTTAGCAACAGCATTGGCGACGATTGCTGTGTTTAAGGATGATATTTTAGTTCTCTTAAAGGACATCTTTAAGTTTCAATGGAATGATTCAACTCAGTTTGCCACTAAGATTCTTATTTCAATGCTTCCTGTTTTTGTGGTAGCAGTTTTATATAAAGATCAAATTGAAGAATTATTTGTGGGAAATTTATTTCTGGTTGGATCAATGTTATTGATAACTGGAGGCCTGCTGCTGTTTGCACATTTTAAAAAAGACGGAAATAAACCGGTGGGATTTTTGGGATCCATCTTTATTGGCATAGCTCAAGCTTTTGCCGTACTTCCAGGTATATCAAGGTCAGGATCCACGATTGCAACTGCCCTGATATTAGGCGTTGAACGATCCAGAGCTGCACGTTTTTCTTTTTTGATGGTATTGGTGCCAATCATAGGAGCAAGCCTACTAGAGTTACTCGATTACACAGAAAATCCATCCATCCATACAATCGATGTACTAAGTCTAACAGTGGGTTTTTTGGCTGCCTTTGTATCTGGTTACGTTGCCTGCAAATGGATGATTAAAATCGTCAAAAAAGGAAAACTCAGCTACTTTGCTGTTTACTGTTTTATCGTTGGATTCATTGCAATAATAGCTGCTTAAAAAATGGAGAATACTTACGAAGAAGGCAGACTGTTACTAATCAATAAACCTGTTGACTGGACTTCTTTTGATGTAGTAAAGAAGTTGAGATTTACTTTGAAAGTAAAAAAGATAGGTCACGCCGGAACACTCGATCCACTTGCAACTGGATTATTGATTATAGGCACAGGTAAATTCACCAAAAAACTCAATGAGCTTCAAGGACTAGATAAGTCATACGAAGGAACTATAGAGATTGGAAAAACTACACCTTCATATGACTTGGAAACTGAGTTTGATAGTGAAGCTGATTGGTCTCACATTACTCAAAAGGATTTAGAAGAGGTTAGAGAAACTTTTTTGGGTGAAATTTCTCAAGTACCACCTGCTCATTCGGCGATAAAAGTTGACGGAGAAAGGGCATATAAAAAGGCTCGTAAAAATAAAGCTGTGAAACTTGAACCCAGATTACTTACGATACATGATTTTCTGATCGAAACGGAAGATTTACCTAACATACGGTTCAAAGTTGCCTGTTCAAAAGGTACTTATATTAGAAGCTTAGCTCATGATTTTGGTCAAAAGCTTGGAGTAGGAGGGTATTTGAAGAATCTGGTCCGAACCAGTGTTGGTGAATATCAGTTGTCAGATGCAGTAGATTTGGATGAGTTTATTCGTCAGCATCATGAAAGTAGTTGATCATTTAAGCGATTTTGAGAAACTTGAATATGCCGTTGTTACCATAGGCACCTTTGATGGTGTGCATATTGGTCACAAGACTATTTTAAGGCGGTTAGTTGAGGAAGCAAAAGAAAACAACGGAAAGAGTGTATTGATCACTTTTTGGCCACATCCAAGATTTATACTCAAAAAGGATGCAGATAAGCTTAAGCTCTTGACAACCTTTGAAGAAAAGGTGGAAATCGTGAAAGAATTAGGTGTTGACTACATACTTAAAATTGCATTTACGCCTCAATTCTCAAACCTTAGCGCAGATGAGTTTGTGAGAAAAATACTAGTTGATCAAGTGGGGACAAAACAACTTTTCATTGGCTACGATCATCATTTTGGTAACAATAGAGAAGGTAATATTCAATTCTTACAGGAACATTCCTCACCATACGGTTTTGCAGTCAATGAAATTTCAAAACAAGAAATTGATCACATAGGAGTAAGTTCTACTAAAATCAGGAACACACTTGAGAGCGGAGAAATCCATTTAGCAAATTCATTATTGGGTAGGAATTACTCGATTTGTGGCAAAGTTGTAGATGGCAATAAGAAAGGAAAATCATTGGGATTTCCCACAGCGAATATTCATGTATCTGAGACGTATAAACTCTTGCCAGCAGATGGAGCATATGCAATTAAGGCTTTTGTAAGGGGTTTTGAATATTTAGGTATGCTCAATATTGGTTTTAAGCCAACTGTTGACGGAAGGGAGCGGACAATAGAAGCACACTTGTTTAATTTTGAGGAAGATATCTATGGTCAGGAAGTGAGAGTTGAATTTGTCAAGGCTCTTAGGAAGGAAATGAAGTTTGATAGCCTGGAAGCTTTAAAGGAACAGTTGAATAAAGACAAAGAAATAGCGTTAAGTATTCTTACATGAGATTTAAAACTCAATCCATATTGATTTTGATCCTGGTGATGGTTCATCTGTTATCGTCTTGCAAGAAAACGGATGAACTCACGGATTTTACCGAAATGGATGAAATAGCACTTGGTGAGAGGCTCGCAGAAGCATTTGCAGCTGATACTGAATTTAGTATTATACCCACAACCGGAAATAGTATCCCTTATGGATATGCTAATTCACGATTGGCGGAAATAACGGCTACATCAGCAATTTCCAAAAGCGAAGAATTTACCTGGACTATCTACTTGATAGATGATGATAATAGACAAGCTTTTGCATTTCCTGGCGGTCATATCTATGTCTCATCAGGTATGATATTCTTTCTGGATAATGAAGATCAGTTTTCAGGATTACTTGCTCATTTAGTAGCCCATATTGATCAGTCTCATATCGCAGAAGCATTATTCTTTAAATATGGAGTAAATGGGCTGAAAAGTATTGCGAATTTTGGCAATGATTCAGATTTGAAAAGTATCATAAGTGATTTGGAACTATCAGCTGATTTTTTATCCTTCACAAGGGGCAATGAAATACAAGCTGATACACTTGCAATTTCTATGTTAATAGAAACAACACAGTCATGTGAGTCAGGAGGTCTTTTTTTCTCAAAAACACTTAACATACAGTCAAATCAGCAGTCACAGTTTATTGCTGCTCATCAGCTAGAACAATCAAGACTTGAGTACATAGAAGAAGTAATATCAGCAAGTGGTTGCAATGCTGAAGTGGATAGTGAGTCTGCCTCCAGGTATCAATCTTTCAGAAACTCCCTGCCGTAAATAAACGGCGATGAATCATTTTAAAATCGTATAAATAGTAATGAAAAAGTCAGAAATCAAATTCGTAGTTGAGTTGGATAAGGAAAATATTCCTGAAAAAATAATGTGGGATGCGGATGAAAAGGAGCAGCCAGGTCCTTCAGAAACTAAATCGATAAGCCTCTCATTATGGGATCATGAGAATAAAAACACCATGCGGATAGACTTATGGTCGAAAGATATGCCGTTAGATGAAATGAAGCATTTCTACATTGACTGCTTAGGCGGTTTAGCACAGAGTGTGCTTAATGCTACCGGCGATGAATTTATGAATCATGAGATTTCATCATTGTGTGATAAGTTAGTGGAACATGTAAAAAATGAGGGCTAGAAGCATCATTTAATCCAATAATTCGCCAAAAATCATTAATATTATGCATGCATAATATCTTTCAGCGGTTTATATATTATTTGCCATAAGCTGGAATTTATGGTTAAATTTCTACCTAAATACCGAAGTTAATTCGCTAAACATCAACCCATATGAACCGGAACATTACAAAATGGATTCTCAGTGCTTTATTAACTATTTGCATTAGTTTCCTCTACGCACAAACGACAGTAACAGGGAAAATCACTGATCTAGGGACTGGAGAAGCTCTAATTGGTACCCAAATATTGGTAAAGGGAACAGTCCTTGGTACCATAACTGATGTGAATGGTGATTTTTCACTTACCGTTAAATCTGCTCCTCCCATAACATTAGTAATAACGTATGTTGGATATGAAAGGCAAGAGATTGAGGTCACATCCTCCGGTCAAGCCTTAGATGTCAAACTTGCAGAATCTACGCTACTAGGGCAAGAAGTAGTTGTATCTGCGTCAAGAGTTGAGGAAAACATTCTACAATCTCCAGTCAGTATTGAAAAAATGGATATTCTGGCAGTTCAAAATACCTCAGCCGATACGTATTATAAAGCAATAGCAAATTTGAAGGGTGTTGATGTTGCTTCGAGTAGTATCAACTTTCAAATTATCAATGCAAGGGGTTTTGGATCTACTGGAAATACCAGATTTGTTCAGCTAATTGATGGAATGGACACACAAGCTCCAGCACTAAACTTTCCAATTGGAAACCTAAATGGACCTTCTGTTTTAGACGTAGAAAGTGTGGAGTTGATACCTGGAGCTTCATCGGCCTTATATGGTCCCAATGCATTTAATGGCATATTGTTGGTGAATAGTAAAAACCCTTTTGAATATCAAGGTCTCAGCGCTTATGCAAAGACCGGAGTTAACCATGTGGGAAGTAATACCGATCAAGACGCTGCACTGCTAAATACTTTCTCAGTAAGGTATGCACGTGCTTTCAATAACAAATTTGCCTTCAAGGTAAATGCCACATATTCTTATGCAGACGACTGGCACGGGACTTCTACATTTGATAGAAATGCAGAAAATAATCCTTTTGCAAGTATCGGTGGTGAAAACCCTGGAGCTGATCGATTGCATTTACACGGAGATGAAGCCTCTATCAACTTAGCAATATTCCCATTTAGCGCATCGTTTAACACATTGGCGCAAGGAAGAAATTTTGAGTCTGGACTCACAGCTAAAAACTACTCTGATGCAGGAGACTTGCCTAATCACGTCACATCAGTTACACCTTTTAGCGAGGTTGACTTAATTGATTATGGATCAGAAAACCTAAAGTTTAATACAGGATTGTACTACAGACTGAATGATGACCTTGAGCTTAGTTATTTATATAATGGCGGTTTTGGGACTAGTATATATACTGGTGCGCAGCGCTACTCGCTTTCAAACTTCAGCATTCAACAACACAGACTCCAATTAAGGGCGGATAATTTCTTCATTCGAGCGTACGGAACTTTTGAAGATTCAGGCGACTCATATATTACAGAGTTTTTGGCGTTGAAGGTTAATGAATCATTATTTGGTGGTGAGGTATCGTCTTATCTGGCAAATTATGGTGTTAATTATCTTCAGCACCTTTACAATGAAGGATTTAATCCTGGTGATCTAGCTGCGCTGCAGCAAACAGATCCAAATGCAGCACTTTTGGTACAACAAGGCGCACATAGTTTTGCACGA
The DNA here is from genome assembly GCF_039960695.1 of Ekhidna sp. Lineage (GTDB taxonomy): Bacteria > Bacteroidota > Bacteroidia > Cytophagales > Cyclobacteriaceae > Ekhidna. Next base: position 271,763 of record NZ_JBDVKP010000006.1, read on the forward strand.
ACTCAGACCGATGGATTTTTTGGTTTAAATACACTAGATCCATCATCAGCCTCATTTCAAAGTATTAAAAATTCAGCTCAGAATGGTGTAGTACCACAAGGACCTAAATTTAACGATGCGACAAAAATGTATCAGACAGATTTTCAATACGATTTTAAAAATGAAATCGATGCTGTGGATTTACAGGTAGGAGCTACTTATAAGATCTTTGACTTAAGATCCAATGGAACCATTTTCCCAGATGCTGATGGTGGAATACAAATTAACGAGTATGGAGCTTATGCTCAAGTTGCGAGAAGTGTTACTGATAATTTAAAGTTGAGTGGTTCTGTTCGTTTTGATAAGAATCAAAATTTCGATGGTCAAGTAAACCCTCGAATATCTGCTGTTTATACGGTTGCAAACGATCACAATATTAGAGCTTCCTATCAGACAGGGTTTAGAAATCCGACCACTCAGGGACAATACATAGATCTAAATACAATCACGACTAGACTGCTTGGTGGATTACAGGAAAATTATGATACCTACGATCTGGCTCGTACCAGCTCAACAAGTTTACCATTGGCCTATACCGGAGGTTCTGTTCTTGATTTTAGAAATGGTGTTTTTGCTGATGGCTTTGATGCAGGAGATGTTGGATTACTCCAACCATTCACAGAGGCAGATATCAAACCTGTTGTGCCTGAGGAAGTGCGATCTATTGAAGTTGGCTATAAAAGCTTAATTGCTAATAAACTACTTGTAGATGCAGTGTATTATCACAACACGTATACGGATTTTATTACACAGATTCGGATTGTAGTTGCTACTGAGCATACAAGTGCTACAGCACCATCTGCTGGTGCAGCTGTTGGAGATCCTAACTACCTCACCATTTTAAATGGAAGTGCACTAACACGTGTCAGTGATGGAGTTTTCACAGGTAATACGGCACAGATTTATTCAAACTTAGATGATAAAGTGACTTCTCAGGGTGCGGCATTAGGACTTACTTATAACCTTCCAAAAGGATATACTGTTGGTGGTAATTATAGCTGGAATAAGTTGATAGGAGGATTTACTTCAAATAACCTTTCAGAATTCAACACTCCTGAGCATAAATTCAATTTGAACTTCGGCAATAGAAAACTAACCGATAATATCGGATTCAACATTACATATAGATGGCAAGAAGCCTTCAGATGGGAATCGTCTTTTGCAATAGGTGATGTGCCATCTTATGGAACATTTGATGCACAAGTATCTTACAAATTTGATGAGCTCAAGTCGATTGTTAAGCTTGGGGGATCCAATATCATGGGGGATCCATATATTCAAAGTTTGGGTGGACCTAATATTGGCTCAATCTATTATGTTTCTTTAACCTTTGATGAGTTGATGAACTAATGAAGAATTGAGAAATAAAAACAAGGCCGCTACCTATGTGTTTATTAGGTAGCGGCCTTTTACGTTTAAATGAACATATAATTATGAAAAAAATAATAGCACTTTTCTTTGTTGCTTCAATGCTAAGTTGTGGGGATGATGATGGTCCTGCGGGAACCAGGTATTTGGATGATTTATTTGCAGACGCAGATGTGTCAATTGAAATAGTATATGGCAATAATGCAGCATTGGTAGGAACAGCTAAAGATCTATCACTAGATATTTATGAACCTTCAGGAGATTCCGAATCAAATAGACCATTGCTGGTATTGGCACATGGTGGAGCATTTGTAAGCGGCACTAAAACTTCAATAAAAGACTTGTGCATAGCATATGCTAAAAAGGGCTATGTGGTTGCCAGTATAGGATATCGCCTAATCAATGATGTATCAATAAGTGATTCTGTAGCCTTTAGCGAAGGTGTAGTTTTGACAATTGCAGATATGAAGGCTGCTATCAGATACCTTAGAAATGATGCTCAGACAATAAACTCGTATGGTGTGGACGCAGATATGATCTTTGCTGGTGGAGTCTCAGCAGGTGCGATAATGGCGAATCATGTCGCATACTTAGATCCTACCGATACAGCAATTCCTGACTATTTACTGGATCACATAAATACTCATGGTGGATTTGAAGGTAATACGAATGATGTAGTTGCTTCCTATGAGGTGAAAGGTGTTTTAAGTTTTTCCGGTTCTCTTTTCAGAGATGTGTGGGTAACCAGCGACGATCCTCCAATATTTATGGTCCACGAATCTGGTGACCCTGTAGTTCCTTGCAATTATGAAGCAACTGATGTCTTTCCTTTTCCTATCCTTGCATATGGAGCGTGCGAATTACAACCTGCTTTTGAAGCTGCCAATGTGAGTAGTCAATTTATACTGATCGAAGATAGTGATCAACATGTCGGTTATTTTTCATCTGATGCAGATGACGCCACGTCCCAAGAGATCATAGACTTGTCAGCTGAATTCCTCCATAATATCATCATTGAAGAAATTTAAATGAAATCATAAATAAAAAAGCCCCTCATCGAGGGGCTTTTTTATTTTGATTGTTTTTGGTCTATTGTGGCGGTGAAAGTACACCAGCAATAGCGTGTATTCTACCATTCTGAGCTGTAGCCGCATCGATCAGTGCTACTTCTCCATTTAAACCAGCTCCAGTCTGAGCATCGAAATCTCCATCACTATCGATGTAGATCCCTGGACCGCCAGGAACATTGGTTGCTGAGCCTGTATTTACGAAGAATAAAGAAACACCAATTCCGCTTGTAGCCGTAAATCCCGTGATCATATCAGCTTCTTCAACGGATTCATCAGTAGCTCCACCTTGCTTGGAAACAATGTGGTTTTTGATAATTGCATTCCAGGTTGCTGCATCGTAAGTATCAACAGTGATAACTGGATCTGCACCTGCAAAAGTGGCATTCGTAGGGAAAAAGCAGGTTAGCGTAGTATCTGCATTAATAAGTGCCGCCATGATAGTGGTTGTTGGATCAGTGGCAGCTGCATCTGCTTTCAAGATTGCTGAGTAAAGAGTAGTAAAATCAGCACCCAAAGCTACTGGTTGAGCCAGTGTACCAAGAGTAGCTACAATTTGAGCTCCAATTGTAGGTGGCACAAGTACAACATCTACAATGTGAATAACCCCATTTGTAGTTTGGATATCAGTTGTCACAAACTCTGCATCAGACGTAGCACCGGTAACTAACTTACCATCAGTTACTGTAATAGCCTCACCTTGTTCTGTCGTAGTAGTAGAACCGTCAGTTAAGGCACTTGAAGCTAATTGACCAGAAGTTACGATGTGATACTCAAGCACAGCTCTTGCAATGTCTCCATTAACTGAGCTAAAGTCTTCAAGACCCAAAGTTCCAAGTAGTGTATTAAGAGCGGCGTTTGTCGGAGCAAATACCGTTAAGGTTGCATCTTCATCTGATAAGGTTGCCTCTATGTCTGCAAATGCTTCAAATTCACCTTTGAGCAATGATAGACTAGCATCGGCTTCCAAAGTTCCCCAAACTGTCAAAGTTGGACCGGCATCATCATCACTACCGCAACTGGATAGTGCTATAAATGAAGCCACCACTCCGATAAGGGTGAAAGCTTTGAAATACTTCAAAATTGATTTTTTCATTGTATTTGGTTTTAAGTTAACGTACTAATTTAAAATTAATTAATTAATCGCGTAAGTTGCGAATTGTTTGTAATCAAGACACTTTTCTGCTCCAAAACGTTGACTTAGTTTCAAAATTATGTCTCATCCCGAATTCAAGTATCTCCCGCATCTAAGAAAACAATTGTTTGTATTAGTTTTTGGCACGGAAACTCGTGCTGGAAAGCTCTTTGATATAATACTACTTTGGGCTATCGTGTTGAGTGTGCTAAGTGTGATGCTTGAAAGTGTACGCGAAATAGGAGAATCCTACGATCATATATTTTTTATTTCAGAATGGTTTTTCACAATTCTGTTTACCATTGAATATTTGCTGAGACTCTTCATCACTGCGGAACCAAAGAAATATGCTTTTAGTTTTTTCGGAATTATTGACCTTTTAGCAACATTACCTACTTATTTAACCCTATTTGTCGCGGGCGGTAGCTATTTGGTTGTGATCCGATCGATCCGATTATTGCGAATTTTTAGGATTCTTAAACTGGGTAGATATCTCAGAGAAGCTTCTGTGCTATCCAATGCATTAGCAGCAAGTAAACATAAAATATTAGTTTTTCTTGGTGCCGTATTCACCTTGGCCATGATTATGGGAACACTTATGTATATGATTGAGGGGGGAGAGAGTGGATTTACAAGTATTCCTCGAAGCATTTACTGGGCCATTGTGACGATTACAACAGTTGGATATGGAGACATTGCTCCACAAACGATTTTTGGGCAGGCAGTAGCTTCTTTGTTAATGCTTATGGGTTACGCAATAATTGCAGTACCCACAGGAATTGTAACCACCGAAATAGCACAAGCAGAAAAGAAACAAAGGAAAGAAGAGTCAAAGGCTAAGCGGAAATGTGTTGCCTGTGGTGAAGTTGGTCACGAAGAGGAGGCTATATTTTGTAAAAACTGCTCAGCTAAGCTTTAAGCGGAAGATTTACCCCTGAAAGTTCGAACAACGAGCCAAAGGATAACGATAGTAAATGCAGCCATTAAGAAGATATTTACCGTGTCTGATATGGTGAGGGTATCCAGCCATTCAGAAAATTTCATCGAATCGTTTTCTTCCATTCTTTTTTTGGCATAAATATAGCACCCTAAAAGGTAACTATCTTTTGATTTTTGTAACTTACTTATTTAGAATTGTATTAATCTATGAAAACGCTTCTAATAACACTAGTTTTATCGCTCACGCAGAGTCCTGTGACTGTGGTTAAGAATAATGGAGATCAGCTTGGCTTATCTAATGTGATGATTTTTCAGAATGAGGCGAGCGGATCCTCGAGCTCTATTAATTACTCTTATCGAGGTGAGAATGCCAAAGTTTCCTTCAAGGATATCAAACGTTTAAGTTTTAAAGAGACCATCAAGCGTAAAAAGGGGGTAACTACCTATCGGGTAATCTTGGTTAAATCAGATAATAGTAAGCTTGAAGTTGAAATTGATTTAGTTAAACTAGAAGGAATAGGAAAGTCTGGTAAAATGGAATCAATGGGCTTCAGTTCGGTTGATAAGATTTCGTTTTAGTCTGGTAAATTCTATATTTGCGAACCCAAATTCTGCACTCGTAGTTCAACTGGATAGAATACCAGATTTCGGCTCTGGGGGTTGAGGGTTCGAATCCTTCCGAGTGCACATCAGACACCTATTATTATAGTAGGTGTTTTTTTATTTCTAAGCTTTCCAAAGAACGAAAAGGTGAAGGATGAGAACCCTCAACGGTTGACTTTAAGGTTCGAAATGTAGCGAAGCGAAATTCA